>NZ_CP197475.1:4800000-6565930 GCF_052180285.1 Pedobacter sp. AW31-3R
TAAAAGCCCGGTCTGTTGACCGAACGGAAATAAGTCGCCCTTAAATTCTGGTGATCACTCAATCCATATTTTAAATTCAGGCTTGGCAATACATCTGTATAGATCTGACTACCGGAAGGACGCAGCTCTCCGGCAGAGAACAACATGTGATAGCCCTGATTGGTGTGTTCTACCCTCGCACCACCAATCACATCCAGCTGATTGATCTTGAAAGTAAACATTCCATAACCTGCAGTGGTCTTCTCTGATGCATCATAGGTCAGGGCATTGGCGACCGCACCTTTAGGATTCTGAATATCCCATTTAATATCTGCATAATTGGTAAAATCAACTCCGTAAGTTGTATTGAGTACCAGGGGCTCAAAAGTATAATTGTTATAGAAGCTGCTTCTTTGCTTGTCGCGGTACAAACCACCGGCAGTGAAATCTACATTTACGCCTGCAATTGCTGCCGTATAGGTAAGATCTATATATCCCGCCTTATCTTCATCAGTATTGCGCGACCAGCGGTGGGTCAATCCCCCCTTTGATACGGTTGTCCTGGTATCTTCATTAGCTGTACGCAAACCATTCAGGGTAACTGATGCTTCATCGGGCACATCATTCTTTGCAGAAGAATATACGGCCGACCAATTCAGTTTCAGCTTCTGAGGAACCAGTGTATGTTCTCCATGTAAGGTCGTGTTATAGATTTGTTGCTCCGTGAACCGGGCTCTTGTGGAATAACTTAATTGTGCACTTCCCGATTCCGGTTTGTAATCACTTGAAAAGTTAGTCGTTACCTGGTCACGTGTCTGGATATTGGTCAGATTTACATAAGAATTAACCAATGACAGTTTATGGTACTCGTTAAACTTGTAATCTACCTTGGCATGTACACCATAGCGTTTTTGCTGCTCGCTATATTGCCTGTAAGCCATGGAAGTAATCTTTGACACTTTATCCGTACCATCAATGGTAGAATTGAAAAAGGTACTATTTGTACCGCGATACGTATTCTGTATACTACCAGCAACGATTACCCCCAATTTATTATTTAAAAAGCGCTGACCAACAGAGATCCCGCCAACCAAATTTGGTGCAGCCTGTTTCGCTTTGAAATCTACAGTTCCGGTAGAAAAATCTGAAGGTTTGGCACTGTAATCTCTTCCATTAAGTTCGTATGGGGATTTGGAGTTCACTGCATTTGCATCAAAGCCCAGGTATTTACGGTCAAAAAACATCTGGCTATACCCTGTGGCAAGGTTTGCATTCACCACGAGTTTTGAAGGCGCGTCCTTCATGACCATATTTACGACCCCACCCACGGCATCCCCTTCCATATTTGGCGTGAGTGATTTATAAATCTCCAGTCTTTCCAGCAATTCTGTAGGAAAGATATCCAATGGTACATACCTGAATTTATTGTCAGGGCTAGGAATTTTAATACCGTTCACCAGTGTATAGTTATAACGTTTGTCCATTCCCCTTAGAATGGCATACTGACCATCGCCATTGCTGTTTCTTTCTATGGAAACCCCTGAGACCCGCTGGATCACATTGGCCACGGTTAAATCGGGTGAAACCTCCATGGCATGCCCGGAAACAACATTCATCACCTGTAATGACTTCTGCTCAATTTTTCTAGCTGTATGCTCCGCAGCTCCATCACGCTTAGCGGCAATAATGACCTCACCCAAATCGTTTCCAGTGTCATCACTCAGATAGATTTTCAGAGAGGGGTTGTTTTCATTGAGAATAACAATTTGTTTGGTAAAGGTTTTGTAACTCACGTAAGACACGGTCAATGTGAATTTCCCGGCAGTAACCTTCTTGAACTCGAAAGAGCCATCCAATCCTGTCAATGTAGTCCTGTTTGTGTGATCCATCTGAACAGAGGCACCTACCAAAGGTTCTCCTGTCTTCTGATCATACACATGCCCTTTGATGTTACTTGCCTTGGCAATGGTAACACTCAAAAATAAGCAGAGAATCGTTTTTAAAATTAGGTTCATTATGTAATTATTTTGATTGCAGGTGATGTTTTTGAATCACCGCATCAAAAGTGCAAACTGGAATTTCTGATGTAGAAAAGTTGGCGTATACAAAATGTGAACACCGTTACAGCCAGTGTATACACAACGCATACAGCGTATACAAACAAAACACAATCAACTGATTATCTATTAATTACACAATACACAACCGCCATTATCATTCAGTTAGCGTAACATTAAGGAATTGTTAAGCTCAAGAAACAATAGCGTTTACCGCTCAGATCGTTTGTATGAAAGCGCTCAGGTTATCTCCCTGATCAATATTCAGTTTCTTCCTGAGCCTGTAACGTGCAACTCTTAAACTGTCCTGGGATATCCCAAATATGACAGCCATATCTTTAGAGCTCATATTCATCTTTAGTAAGGCAATTAACCGCATATCATTCACAGTAAGATCGGCGCAGTGGTTTTTTAAATTATCAAAAAATGACTGGTGAAGCCCTTCAAACATGGTGGTGAAATCTTTCCATTGCTGATCCTGATTGATATTCTGACCTATTTGTTTCACCAGCTGCTGCAGTTGTCTTTTCTGGTCCCGCTTTTCCTCCTTAATCATCTCTTCCATTTTATCACGGATACTTTCCAGAAACTGATTGTGCTGAATTACCTGTAAGGTATGTGTGGTCAGTTCTTTGCTTTTAAGTTCCAGCTGTGCCTGCTGTGCAAGATTAAGCTGCTCATTTTTTTCAGCAATGGCCTTGCTTTCCCTCAGCTTTAACCGCTGCCTTGATATGGTCAGTAAGCCCATGACGATCAATAGTGCGATCACTACCACTACAGCAGTGCCTATAATAAAATTGATTTTCCGCCCGTTCTCCAATCGCGCAATCTCATCATTCTTTTTATCGGTGTCATAAATAATCTTTAGGAAAGACATTTGCCTGTTATTCTGATCCGAATAAATGTTCAGGGAATGTTTCCGGCTAAGTTCTAAATAGTAGAAGGCACTGTCCTGAATTCCCAAAAGATTATAAGCCTTTGCAATATCCCTGTAGGCTGAAGCTTCCTGATATTCATTTTTTGTATCGAGCGACATTTTTAATGCTTGCTGAGAATACAGTAAGCCGTCTTTATATTTTCCTGTTTTGCGCAGAATGTCACCAATATTATTAATCACCTCTATGCTCGAAACCTGATTGTTTACTTTCTTATACAAGATGAGCGACTTGTCAAAGTAATATCTTGCAGAATCGTAACGTTCCAGATCTTCAAAAATGCTTCCAAGATTCTCATAGATCTTTGCCATTCCCCGTTTATGATCGATATGGCTATATTCTTTCAATGCCCTTTGCTGATAGTAAAAAGCACTGTCATACCGTTGCTCTTTTTCATACAAATGACCAATATTTCCATAGGTTTCGCCCAATCCGGCTCTGTCCTTAATGTCACTATATAGGCGCATAGCCTGATCATATTGCTTCCTTGAGGTCACTTTGTCCAGGTTCTGGTAATAGACAGTCCCAACGTCATTGAAGTTATTCGCCAGCAGCCCCTTGTCTTTTAACTGGGTAAATAACTTATGGGCCTGGTGATAATAATCCAGGGATTGGGCAAGGTGTCCCTGCGCATAACAGATTTCTCCCATTTGCTGCAAGCAGATACCTGTAGTCCGGTTATCCTGCTTCAGCACTGATTCATGGTGCAGTTTTTTAAGCAGAAGAAATGCAGAATCCGGATAACGCTTACTGAGTTCTATGATGTCATCTATTGTTGGATCAGGGGCATCTGCTGCATACACCCCGTTAATGAGGAGTGAAAAAGTCAGTATCACAGAAAGTATACTGACTTTTAATATTCTATAAACAGAAATCATTGTAAAAAACTATTTTGCCAACACCGGGATTAGTTCAGCAAGCACAAAGAACGGCTTCCAATGTTAACAAAACGTTAATCACCGTGTTATTTACAGAATAAATACATGATTAACTTAACAGTTATTTAATCTCCCATTCTGAAATCCTTTACACTGCTTTGTGTTAAGCTCAGTTCTTCAAAATCAGAAAAGCTTCCTTTATCTACCGGACACTGATTACTGATGCCCATCCATATTTTTGAAGGGTAATTATTTTTATACAAACGTACCATATGCCATGTTTTTTTATTCAGGGAATAATAACTCGCCACAGTCCGTGTGTCTGAGGAGATCTTCATGTACACTGCCGGACTCGTTACCACATCATGGTTGTTATCATCTGATGTCCCCACTGTACGAACAGTTACGATCCGGTGCTGACCACGTTCATCCTGTTCGAAACAATGCTTTTGCCAGAAATTGTCATTCACATAAATGTACAGCACTCCCGCATTGTATTGTCCTTCCTTTGTGAATTCAGGCTTTACTTTAGCCATTAGGGTAAAAGGTTTGGTATTGTCTACTGCTGAAAGCAAAATTGGTGCGGTATTATTGGAAAGCTGCTCATTCGGGTCACAAAAAAAATCCTTTTTTTCTCCTGCCCGAAATCTTATCTTTCCCCCTTCCGACAGCGCTATTGAGGTATCTGCCCCATTGATAGCTTTTGTAAAATGGATACCCGGCAGTTTCACGTCACAGGGGATGCCGCTTACGCGTGCAGAATCCGATGTGGTCTCAACTGCAGCAGTAGTCTGTTCTGCAGGTTTATTCCCACAGCCTGCCATAACAAGGATTCCCATTAGTGTACCGGCAATAAAAAAAAATTTTCTCATAAAAATTAGTGTTTAGTAGATAAAGAATGAAATTACTCTATTTTTGAGCGATAAAGCTAGTACCGGACAAAAGACTATGCAATACTCATAATTAACCATTTATTCTGCGTATGATCATCACCAGGTCTCTTAATGAGCAACTCAGTGCCACCTTACTTGAACAGCCCTTCGGTGCTGAAGATACGATGGAGATCCTGCTTAATCAATACAGACAGTATGTACAAAATTATGTAAGTATAGACAACAATGTTTCCGTGTTATCCGATTTCAAGACAAACCGCAGTTATATTTATGCAGGCAGCTTCGGAAAATTCTTCGGTCTTCCATCAAACCCTATGGAAATTGATTCTGCTTTCGAAGAACTCATTTTTAATAAGATCCATCCCGATGATTTAGTAGAACGTCATGTACTTGAATTGCGCTACTTTCAATTCCAGAAAAGTCAGCCGCAAAAAGAACGACCGAAATACAGCACCCACAGCCGTATCAGGGCCTGTAATGCAGTTGGAAAATACCAATATATCAACCATCGTACACTTTATCCGGAAAGCCTGTCCGATGGCAGCATCTGGCTCGCTTTGTGCATCTATATGCCCTCCACCGATCAGCATCCGCAACAGGGTATTGACGGAAAAATAATGAACAATGAGACTGGCGAAGTGGTCACAGTGGACCAGTACCAGTATTTTGATCAGCATTTGCTGACAGACCGGGAGCGGGAAGTACTTGGAATGGTAGCCCGGGGGATGCTCAGTAAACAGATTGCTGACCAGTTAAATATTGCGATTAGTACTGTACACCGTCACAGACAGAACATCATCAGGAAAATGCAGGTCATTAATGCTACCGAAGCCGTTAAAACTGGAATTGTGATGGGAATTATATAGTGTAATTTAAGAATTAATGAGCAATAAAAAAGATGGCAAAAAGGAAGGAACATCTGTATTTTTGCAGGATAAATTTGACGAACCCATTAAATGATCTACAATCAAAAATTTAACATGTCATGTCGGTAAGTATTCGAAAAAATACCTGCATCATCCTATTGGTTTTGTTATGCATGCTATTTTGCCAATTTGTTCATGCACAGGAACAAAAAAGTTTTAATACCCTACAGGAAGTTTTGGATATCGCAAAGCAATACAACCACACTTTCGAAAATATAGAGATACAAAAGAAACTGTCCGACCTCAGCCAAAAAACGGCCTTGGGAAATGCACTGAATCCCCGTATTCCTGCTTCAGTTCAGACGCTGAACAACCTTCAGCAACAAGTGATCTTTTTACCCGGGGAAGTTTTCGGACAACCCGGAACATTGAAGAAAATAACGACAGGCCAGCAGTATTCTTCCGTTTTCAATATACAACCGCAGTTTGATGTACTCAACCTGGCAAACTTCTCACAGGTCAAATCTGCAAAAATAAATAAGGAACTCACTGCTGTTAAAAGTAAAATCGAGGAACGGCAGCTCTATGACCAGATCAATGCAATCTATTTCAACATCATTTCTTTTCATGGACAGACAGAGATCTTAAAGCAAAATATTGCAATTGCTGACAGCATCGTGCAGATTACGCAAAACCGCTTTAATGAGGGTGTTGGACGCAAACAGGACCTCAATGAGGCACAGGTCAATCTGATCACCCTTCATGATCAACTAGAGCAACTGCATTTCAACACCAGAATACAGGAGGAGAGCCTTGCATTATTCTTTGAAAACAGTTTTATTCCGGTGCTAACCGAAAATGTCGGGGTATTTGAAAATACAGCTCATTCTTCGCCGGTAAACAATATGCTGGAGGTACAGGATGCAAGGCTACAATTGAGTATGGCTGAGCAAGAACTCAGGATTGCCCGATTACAGCATTTGCCTTCTTTATCTTTTGTGTCGTCGTTCAGCTGGCAAAACCTAAGCAATACCGGATTTTTCCACTCTGCTTCCAGCTGGATAGATTACAGTTACGTGGGCCTGAAATTAAGCATGGACCTACCTACCACGGTCTCCAAACTATCTGCCATCCGCAATAAGCAATTCCAGCGTAGTCTTTTAAAAAACACCTATGAACACAGTATTAGGGAAGCAGAGACAAAAAACGGGCAGCTGTCACTTGACTATGAAAAGGCCTTGAGTCAGTTACTAAATCTTAAAAAAATAGCCCAGCTAAAAGAAGATACTTATTTAAAGAATTTCCAGCAATACGAGGAAAATATATTGAGCCTGGACAGGTTGCTGATTGCACATAACGATCTGCTCAACGCCAGACTTAACGTGGTAACCGCATTGGCTGCTATTGGATTCAATAAAAGCAGGATTGATATCAATAACAAATATTAACAGATGAACCGTAGTCTACTCACCACCGCAATCATAAGCCTCTTAATGATCTCCTGTCAACAGGAAAAAGGGACGAAACCTATTGTACAGGATATCAAAGAACTGGTGTTTGCTTCCGGAACTCTGGAATGGAAAAATAATTACAGCCTCATGGCCCAAACTGAGGGGGTACTATCAGCAGTCAATTTTGAGATCGGAAAGACAATCGATAAGGGAGCTATCCTGGGAAAAATTGACAATGCCACGAACATCGTCAATACTGAAACTGCCCGGGAACAACTCGCCATCAGTGCACAAAATCTGACAGCCAACTCCCCTGCCCTGCTGCAATTGCAACAGAATATAGGTTATGCCAATTTAAAATACAGGCAGGACAAATTGCAGGCAGAGCGTTACGAGCGCTTATACCGTAGCCAAAGTGTCGCGAAGGCAGAATATGAGAATTATCAGCTCAGCGCTGAAAATTCGCTCAGTAACCTGAATGCGCTAAAAAAACAATATGCACAATTGCAACAGCAGGCGAAGCAAAATTACATCAACACTACAGGTCAGCTAAAAAATAGCAGGATTACCCAGCAGTACAACAGCCTTACCGCGCCCATGCCTGGCACTGTTATCGGGAAGTTAAAGAAAAACGGTGATTTCGTAAAAAAAGGTGATGTCATTGCTACCATTGGGGATGCCCAGCGGATTGAAATTATACTGAATGTGGATGAGAGCAGTATCGGAAAGATTAAGGTCGGACAGAAAGTTTTTGTAAAACTGAATACCGATCATTCAAGGATCTACAAGGCGGCTATCTCAGAAATACAGGCAGCATTTGATGACAAAACCCAGTCGTTCATCTGTAAAGCTATTTTCAGCGAGCCGGTGAATAATGGATTTTATGGTACCCAGCTGGAAGCAAATATATTCATTGGAGAAAAGAAAAATGCCTTGCTCATCCCAAGGATTTTAATGGATTATGGCAACAGGGTGAATGTGAAGGGTAAGGATGAATATGTCGTTATCGAAACTGGCATCATCTCCTCGGAGTATGTGGAAGTTTTGAAGGGAATCACGAAGGATGATATGGTTTTACCCTTGAAAAACTGAAAAGATGAACATTAACGTAGACATTGCGAATACTTACATTTTTTCGGGAAAGAAGCAGACTTTAATAGCAGCTCTTGGTGTGTTGTTAGGGATGTCAATTTATATTTTCATGAATTGTCTTGTCCTGGCACTGGATAGAAGCGTGACTACAAATGTATTCAAAAACACCGCTCACATCAGGGTTTATCATGAAGAAACGATCAGCAAAGAACTGGTGCAAGACTCCGCAGCACGGTTTATTATTGTCAATCCAAAAGTTGTTCCCCAGAGCAACACGATTATTGATCCCAATATGGTATCGGAAACCATTCTCAGGCAGAAAGAGGTCACTGTAGTCACCCCTCAGGTAAATGTACCGGTGTTTTATAATAATGGGAAATCGCAGATATCCGGTATTGCTGTAGGCATTAAACCCAGCGAAGCCAATATCATGTACAATATTAAATCTACGATGGTCGCGGGTGACTTTGAAGCTTTGAATACAAATCCGAGAGGTATAGTGATCGGTGTACGTGTCGCTGAAAGAATGAATCTGAGTGTCGGCGACAACCTCAACCTGACTTCTGCAAAGGGGGTAAACAGGACTTACAAGGTCGTTGGTTTTTTTAAGACCAATATCGCTGCCCTGGATAAAACAAAGTCGTATATCAATCTTGTCTCTGCGCAACAATTACAAAAGGAGGGCGCTTCCTATATAACAGACATTAATGTGAACATCACAGATCCTGAGGATGCCAAAAGAGTCGGAAAAGTGATTACACAGCTTACCGGATATAAGGCTGAAAGCTGGCAGGAGGCAAATGCATCTATCGTAGCGGCGAACAAAATGCGTTTTATCGTCATCAGTCTGGTTTCCTCCCTTATCCTGCTGGTAGCAGGTTTTGGTATATATAACATTCTGAATATGACCGTAAGCCAAAAAATAAACGACATTGCGATATTGAAGGCGATAGGTTTCAGAGGGAAAGACGTGGTCAAGATCTTTGTCACGCAGGCCATCACCATCGGAGCGATTGGGGTAACAGGAGGCGTGGTTATCGCCCTTATCTTAGTCACCATTTTAAAAAACACCTATGTGGGAGGTGACATTGGGTACTTCCCTATTGATTACGAAGGCAGGAAATTCATTCAGGGAATTGTTCTGGGTTTACTCATTACTTTTTTTGCCGGTTACCTGCCAGCCAGGAAAGCTGCAAAAGTAGATCCTGTAGCTATATTCAGAAAATAAGGCGTGATTTAATGTAATTGGAATATTTATGAAGGATGAAATACCTATCAATGGCACTGCCCCCAAAGCAACGGAAAGTGGCATCATTTTAAGGACTACAGGGATCAATAAATACTTTTATGATCCTGTAGAATTTCAGGTGCTCAGGAATGTGACTTTTGAAGTAAGGAAAAGTGAACTTTTAACCCTGGTCGGAAAATCGGGCAGTGGAAAATCTACCTTACTCTATATCCTGTCAACAATGGATACTGACTACAAGGGAGAATTGTATATCGATGAACAACTGATGACCAATCAAACAATAGATCAGCTGGCCGCCATAAGAAATGAAAAGATCGGATTTGTATTTCAGTTCCATTATTTACTCGCGGAATTTACCTGCCTGAAGAACGTGATGATTCCTGCACTGAGGTTAGGGAGATTATCTGAAAAAGAGATCGAGGCAAAAGCTTACCAGAAGCTTGAAATGCTGGGCCTTGCGGATCAAGCGCTTAAACCTGCCAGTAAACTGTCTGGAGGACAACAACAACGTGTTGCCATAGCAAGGGCGATGATCAATGACCCTTTAATTATTATGGGAGATGAACCGACAGGGAATCTGGACAGTAAGAATACAGAAATCGTGTTTGATATCTTCAGGGACCTATCCCATAATTATAATCAGACCATCATTGCAGTAACACATGATGAAGATTTTGCCAGGAAAAGTGACCGGATAGTGGAAATGAAAGATGGAGAAATTATAAACCACAGGTAACCTTTTTCCGTTACTATTATTTTAACTCTATTCTGAACTATTTTGATATGATACTACAGCAATTGACACAAGAATTCGAGCATGAAGTAAACAGCACCCGTAAATTACTCCATGCTGTCCCGGAAAAAGACCTGGGTTATAAACCATCAGAAATTTCCTGGACCATGGGCGAACTTGCCCAGCATATTGCCACGATCTACTACTGGTATGTGGGCACACTTACTAAAGATGTATACGACATTGCTTCCGACCAGCTTGAGCGCGGGGATCCCAATGATATTCAGGCTACCCTGACGCTTTTTGAAAGTAACGTAGAAAAAGCCAGAATAGCATTGAGCTCGCTTACTGAACAGAAATTGCAGGACAATTGGACGATGAAAGCAGGTGAAAAGGTAGTGCTTGGCCCTATGCCAAGGGGTATAATATCCCGTGGATTCCTTTTTAACCATATCTATCACCACCGTGGCGAATTAATCGTTTATTTACGTGCTACCGGAAATAAGGTTCCTGGTTTGTATGGCCCGACTTATGAAGAGGGTATAAAAAGCTAATTTCCTGTCCTCGCTCTCTCCTCTTGATTCCCGGTCTGTCTGTTTTTAACGTTAACTTTCTTACTTCCGAACCTGTAGTTTAAGGATAATTGCACTAACCTGGTATCAAAATAATAGTCAGAGCTTCTGTGTACTCCGGCGACGGTTGAGTTAAACCTATATCGGTCTGATTTAAAAATATCACTAGCTTTTAAGTTTATCCTCAAGTTGTTATTAAGCAAAAGGTATTGAATAGCCAATGATGTGGAAGTGAATGCTTTTATCTTATCAATTCCATACGCCCCCAGGAAATAATATTCAAAACCTAGATTTACCAATACTGTTTTGGCTTTATTTAAATTGAAATCATTGTTACTTGTAATGAATGAAGTAAAACCGTCTACAGCTCTTGCTGATAGATCTATAGTTTGGGAACTGGTATAGTTTATATTAAACAGGTTATTGCTACTCCACCATTTAAATTGATCAAAAGTAAAAGACTCTGAGAATCCGTACCTTTTAAGATTAAATATATTTTGATAGATCAGGCGAATATTATTCGTATTTACATCTGGCAAACCTATTTGGTTAAACACATCGTTTTCTATACTGTAATATAATTTACTTTCTAGTTTTTTATAGGAATAGATGAATTCAAAATTGTCTACAAAATATGGCCTCAGTACCTGA
Organism: Pedobacter sp. AW31-3R; assembly: GCF_052180285.1. Lineage (NCBI taxonomy): Bacteria > Pseudomonadati > Bacteroidota > Sphingobacteriia > Sphingobacteriales > Sphingobacteriaceae > Pedobacter > Pedobacter sp. AW31-3R. The sequence continues at coordinate 4,811,357 of NZ_CP197475.1, forward strand.
TTGCCTTCAACAGTTAAAAAAGGTGTGATGTAGGTAACATTTGGATTTAATTCTGAGAAATTAGGCCGTGCTACCCTTCTACCGTAACTCAACCTGTAAGTTGAATTTCCATTAGGAGCATAAGATAAATTAACAGAAGGAAATAGTTTTGTATAATTGGTATTCAAAGAATGGTTCAAATTCTCATTATAAGATTTCGTTTGCGTAGCTTCCATCCTCAGCCCAACCTGCGCTTCCAAATTATTTTTAAACCTCTTACTTCCAGAGAAATATAGCGCTTGAACATATTCGTTATAGTCAAATTTATGGGCCGTTTGTGGCATATTAGTGATGGGACTGTTCACCAACCCACTATTAAAGGCAGCGATATTGTTGGCTGTATTAGAAACAGAGATCTTTCCTCCAAAATTCCAATTGGCTAATTTTGAAGGTATTTCCATATCAACTTTACCTGAATAGTTATTGGTGCGTTGCGAGTTATCATTAATCCCTTTAAAATACTGGACGACACCTGAATTATTCATTACCGATTTACCTTCATAAGGTCTGGTATCATTATTTGAATATTTAAAATAATCCAAATTCAATATTATTTTCCTTCCAAGGGAATCAAGTTTAAATTCATTAAAAAGGTTTATCGAATTGAAATCAGGTTTCTGACGGGCAGTAGTAAAAGACGATATGTCATTAAAAGCTACATCGGTATGGTAATCGGAAACCAATGACCTTGTATTTCTATTGGAATTCGTTTTGTTAAAGTTAGCTATGTACTGAAAGCCCAGGGTCCAATTGGGAGCCGGTAAATATTGCATGCCCAAAATGCCATTGATTCGTTTATAATCCCTATTGAATCTTTGTTTCGTATTCCACAATTCACTAGGAAAAGCGTTGTAGTCCTGATAAGTAAATGTCTCGCCACCTTCCCTGTAATTCAATGAAGAAGAAAGACTTAACTTATTTTTACTATACATAAAGTTACTCGTCATTGCCCCTTCACCTTCGTCGTACCTACGTAAATAACTGTTACCTAAAGAAAGACTCCAGGAATCTGTCTGTGCCTTCTTCAATCTAATATTAATTAATCCACTTCCTCCGGCAGCATCATATTTAGCAGGCGGTGTGGTAATCACTTCAATATTTTTGATATTATCCGCCGGGATTGATCTGAGGAAATTTGCCAGATCTCCTTCACCTAGTTCCAGCATCTTGTCATCTACCAAAACCCTTATCGATTGTTTACCGACGATGGTTACAGCCTCATTTCGCACCAGTACTCCCGGCGTAATTTTCAATGCTTCTAAAGCATCACCACCAACCGCGCTGATCGTATTTTCAATGTTAAAAACCAGTCTGTCTACTTTTCTTTCTACCAACTCTTTCTTTTTAGAAATCACCACGGTTCCTAAGGTCTTTGTCGCATCTACCATTATGGTTCCAGCATTAAAAGCTGAATCCAATGTGAGGTCTTTAGTGAATAAAACCTGCTTGAATTGACGAATTTCTAATTTATAAATACCCTTTTGATATTCCATCGTAAATTCACCTTTCTCATTTGTAAGGCGATTTACCAAAGGAATAGACTGCGCTGAAAAAAGGATAACTTCAGCATATTCAAGTGGATTATTTTCAAGAGTAACAACTTGACCAGAAATTTTGATTTGAGCGATTAATGCATTGCATAGCATAAATACAATAATCACGATTAATAAAAACACTTTTCTCATTTTAAAATTTATTTTTTAATAATGAGGGCAAATATCCAGTGTAGGGATACTTAAAAGGTTCTCAAATCATAAAGTAGAAGTTCGATTTTATAATGTCGGACTCATTTTGATTGCAGTTTCTGATATTCGGCAGGGGTTAATCCTGTAACTTTTTTAAAGGCCGTAAAGAAGGTTGATTTTGAATTAAAGCCACTATCATAGCCCAAACTTTCAATGGTATAGTTTTTCTCAGTTTCCAATAGTTTTTTTGCTTTCTCAACCCTGTATTCTTTGATCAGATTGGAAAACGATTTCCCTAGTACTTCGTTTACGTATTGAGACAAGATATGCTTTGTTAGCTTCAGTTCTTTTGATGCTTCTTCGAGGCTGAAATTCGGATTAAGAAACAACTCTTTTTCTATGATTATTGATAGCTTTTGGTCAATTGAGTCCAGTGTTTCCTTGTCTATTTCTTTGTTCTTGTATTTCTCCTTTTCTATACTTATAGCAGTCTCAGTGCTATTTCTAAAAATCAAAAGCAAGACAGTTAAATACAAAACAAAAGTAAATGATAAGGCCCCTACGATATAGGAAGTATAAGCCGCAGTAGTATAGGCCAGCCATGTAGCGGCTACTCCAAGGTAGATGCTAAGGAACCAAAAATCCATTCTTTTTAAACTTTCTTTCTCTTTAAGTTTTTGAATAATTGGACGGAGGTAGGTTAATGACAAGACAATATAAATGAACCATTGAAAATAAATGGCTTTTAAAATCCAGCTCGACCACAGGACAATATGTTCATCGTAAGGATAAAAATATCCTAATATCGTAATTGCGCCCAAATAAGGGACTACATGTTTTATCCAATTTTGTTTTCCCCCCGCTGTGTACGATTTCAGGTATAAAAAAAGAAAGGGCCCAATGAGAATGCAAGCAGAAAGCCCAATCTGAATAAAGATGTTAGCTAAGTCTGGATTAAAAAAGAAAAATACTGATTTAGCAATTCTGACACTTAAAACCAATAAGAGCAATGATAAGAAGTAGTTTGTAAAATCTTTCTTTTTAGCATTGATAGCAAAGTATAACGAAAGCAAGAAGCCATTAAAAGCTCCTAAAGCACTAAAGAAGAAGAGAAAGGTCATTTAGTTTGATAATTTATTTTTTAGATGATCAATTTGAAATGCCTGGTAAAAGGACGATTACATTTATAGCTATAATTTGCCTGAACGAATGTAACGATTAATAAGAAATTATTTTACAGAAAGCATTTTTGATTTTTACCTCAAACATGCAGCAAAATCAGCTCATTTTTTGGTTACCCAAAATAGTTGAACTTGTATAAAGGATTTGTGCAGATGCGAATGAATACTGCGCTTGAAGCCATAATGAGAGGCTCAGATAATATATAGTGTTTTTTCTTACAGAGAATTGACGTTCTGTCAATGCCTAAATTATGGAATACCCCAATAAGCGTTTTTGAGTTCGAAGCCGGGTAATGATCAAGAATACAAAGCGGTTTCCTCTTAAAAGGAATAGTTGGAAGAAGCGGACAGCTGTATTGATCCTCGCCCTGATTGATTCATAGCCCTCTCTCTTTCAATAAAAAAGAGGCTGTATCAAATTAGATGATGCAGCCTTTTTTTATGATGGGTAAGTTTTGTACCATCTCTGGACACCAACGCGTTCATTTGCATTTTAGTCATCTGATTTTGAAAAAGGTCAATGAAACAGCTCTTTTAGGCTGCTTTTTTTCTGATATTTTGTGCAATTGCGAGTAAGCCCCATTCGATGGCCACTTTTTCCTTTCCACGGAGCCTAAAGCGGCGGAACCCGTGGTTCTGTTTGATATTTCCGAAGACAGGTTCTACATCATAACATCGTTTCTTTCGCCGCTGTATTCCTTCTTCGCTGTTCAGCTTTTCGAATGCGTTTTGCTTAAGCCTGTTCAGGTTTTCATTGATTTCAATGATGCGGTTCTCTTTTGATTTATGGCAAACTGCTCTCATAGGACAGTTTTCACAATTCCTTGCCTGGTATCTTTTAAGGGTTTGCTTAAAGCCTGTTGTCGTCTTTTTTGTGTAAGACCCGATTGACAGCATTTGCTGGCCCATTGGGCAGATATAACAATCCTGCTGCTGGTTATAAAAAAGTTTGTCTGCCCCAAAAGGAGATTTGCTGTTGTACTTACCCTTCTGCTGTTTATCGAACATGCCATATTTCACAAAAGCCTCAACTTTCTGATCTTCCAGCAGTTGGTAGTTTTCCTCAGAACCATAGCCTGCATCTGCTGTAAGTTTCTTTGGTGCTTTTCCAAAGCTGCTTACGTGTTGTTCCAGGTGGATCTTCAGGGTAGTCGTGTCGGTTGGGTTGGGATGTATCGTGTAATTGACGATAAACTGGTTAGAGGTAGATATCTGTACATTATAGCCGGGCTTCAGCTGTCCGTTTTTCATGTGGTCTTCTTTCATCCGCATGAAAGTAGCATCTGTATCTGTCTTACTATAACTGTTTCTCTCGCCCAAAATAGCCTCCTGAGCTTCATATCTGGCTATATTCTGCGGATAATTTTTAGTTACATACTTTAGCTTATCCTTCACTTTCTTGTCTATATCTTTCTGCCCGGCAAGCTTTTCATTCAGCTGCTCTACAGCTTGCTTTACCTTCTCACTATCAATCTGTTTAAAATCAGGCGGCTCAGGCATCTTGTCTTCATCACTGGCCACCTGTTGCGCATATTCCCAAATGTGGGTCAGCTGCTTTTTCATTTTTTCCTTATTGGTCTGAATGGATTTCTTCCAGACAAAAGTGTACTTGTTGGCACTGGCTTCGATCTTAGTCCCGTCGGTATTGATTTCCTCAATACTTAATAAGCCTTCAGCGGCAAGTAGTTTTACCACATCCTCAAATACACTGCGAAGGGCATGTTTCAGGCGTACACCCCGGAAACGGTTGATGGTATTGTGATCTGGGTAGCTCATGGAGCTCAGCCACATAAAGTAGATGCTTTCACGGCAAGCGGCAGCCAGCTTACGGCTCGAATAGATATTGGTGAGATAACCATAAACCAGAACTTTAAGCAAAAGTTGGGGATGATAGCTGGAACTGCCTTTAATGTGGTAGGCTTTTAGAAGAGGTTCTATACTAATCTTATTAATCACCTCATTTACAACTCTAACAGGATGGGAATCAGGAATTAATTCATCAAGAGTGGGCGGAATGGCAAGAATCTGCTGTTGGTTATAGGGCTTAAATACGGGTTCTCTGATTGCCATATCTAGTGTGTTTTAATACATTAAATATATGAAAATCAAATAATTGTGTCAATAGTGCTGCGAAAAAATGTTATAAAAAATAAGCAGAGACAGAAGCTATAAATAAAAAAAGAGGCTGATCATGATTTATGATACAGCCTCTTTTTATGATGATTATTTATAGACCACACCGTTGATCTTCAATCTTGTCCAGTTGCCTGGAAAACCCTGCCCCTTGATATACCTCACCTGGTAAGGATGTCCCTTTAGGTTGGTGTGATAGATTGCATCAAAGGAAAAGACCACTTCTTTATCTGATTTCTGTACAACGGTAACCTCATTGTCAGTATCGTTACCTTTACCTGTGGTAAAAAAGGTATCGCCTACCTTTGCATTGAAGTCTGCTTGCACACTGGTATATTCAGGATTACGGGGATCACTGATAATCAGCCTTCCGTTCTCATCGATACGCATATAGGAAATAGATATCCCATCGCCGCCAACGACGGAATAAAATTTGTAGTAAAGCGCTCCGCTAATCATTATGCTATCCTGAATCTCAGTATAGTTGTACTTGTTGAGATACCATGAATTTCCAACCTGCATGGGAAGGAAAGAATCTCCTGAAGGTAACTCGGAAATCATGTTTTTGTCCTTCTTACAGGAATAGACACTCAAGATAAGTAATAGAGCAAATAGAAATCTGGCAATTGGATAAGTCTTTTTCATATCAGAGAATTAATTCTTTTTAAACAAAAACGTATGCGGAAGAGAGAACGCTACACCTCAAAATATCTAATTCATTTATTTTTAAAGACACGAGGTTGGCCAGTGAGCTTGTGATTTAGATCAACCAAATCTCCGCTCATATTAAAAGAATTGGCTATGCAATAGAATCGGCCAGTATATACCAAGAAAAAAGGGCTGCTTTTGAATGAGCAACCCTTTAAAAAATCAGAATTAAATCTGGTGGTACCCGAGAGCAGATTCGAACTGCCACGCCGTTGCCAGCACCAGCCCCTCAAGCTGGCGCGTCTACCAATTTCGCCACCCGGGTAATTATTCTGCAAATATATACTTATTCAGCACAGTAAAAAGGGTTATTTTAAAATTCTACACGATAAAACTCAAACCATCGTAGGCCAGCCTGACATTTTCGGGCAATAATGCCTCAATATCAGCATGTTTACCTAAATTATGGCTCATATGGGTAAAATATGTCATTTCGGCACCAATATCTGCTGCAAAAGCAAGCGCTTCATTCAACGTAAAATGTGAAATATGGTCTCCTATCTGTAAGGCATTAATCACGAGCACTTTTGTACCCCTGATTTTCTCCGTAGAATGCTCAGGAATAGTCTTCGCATCGGTGATATACGTAAAATCACCAATCCTATACCCCAGAATAGGTAGCTTGTAATGCATTACATCCAAGGGAATAAACCTGGTCTCCCCAATAGAAAAAGAATGCTCACCGCTAATGGTATGCATCGCTATTTCAGGTATCCCCGGGTAATGCACCCCACTGAAAATATAAGCAAATTCTCTTTTCAGTCCTTCCTGAACCCTTTCTGTAGCATATACGGCGATATCCTTTTGTAAAAGATAATTGAAAGGCCTGATATCATCCAGCCCTGCAATATGGTCCTTATGCTCATGTGTAAATACAATCGCATCCAGGTTTTTCACCTTCGCCCTTAGCATCTGGTAACGGAAATCAGGGCCACTGTCTATAACAATCACCTTATCCGCCGTTTCCAGCAGCACAGAAGTGCGCAAACGCTTATCATGGGGATCATCCGAAGTGCATACCTCGCAGCTACATCCAATAACCGGCACGCCCTGTGATGTCCCTGTACCCAGAAATGTAACTTTCAAAATGAGGTTGTTAAAGTCATATGTCCAAATATAAGATTATCTTAAATCTACCACCTCAACTCCCGGATATTTTTTTGCATCAAATGTAAATATCGTTTCAGGAACCTTAACATTTGCAGTAAATGTTTTTACATTATAGGTATACCTGTTGCCATTTTTATCGAAGATCAGCACATTGGCAATTTGTTTTGCTGCCTTATCAATGCTCAGCCTGATTTTAAAATACGACTTTTTCGTATCCATTGGTGATAAATCGATCATCTGATAAGTCTTATTCCCTACTTTCTTTTCACCAGTGTACAAGTTTTTAAATCCTTTTTCATAGATGGTAAAGATCTTCGCAGGGTTTAGCGCATCTCCGCTATTGTCCACATCAGACAGCTGTACCTCTTTATCTTTCTTCAGGTAGGTCCACTGACTTTTTCCGTCACTGATCAGCTCCTGTTCCGTCATGGCCACCTTATATTTATTTGTACTCGCCTTCACATATAAAGTGCCCTGTTGGCTTTCTTTGCTGTTTGCCTGTTTATTATCCAATAAAAAGGTAAAATCTGATTTCACGATATCATAGGAACGGTATTTCTTACTCACCTCTGCCAGGATCGCCTGGGCACGTTCATCACTCTGTGCATAGGTTGCAAAACTGATCCCGGATACAGCCAGCAACAACATGATTATCTTTTTCATCTGTATATCTTTTGTTTTTTAAGCTATTGAAGCGATCATGATTGAATAGATCCCGACATCATGCCGCAAACCATGAGGTCTTCATCTTCCTTTGTGTGTATAATTAATGTTCAATTACTTCTTGAGCTCATCCAAGAACTGTTCCAAAGCATAATCGTCAAGGATCAACACTTCCCTTGCCTTGCTGCCTTCAAAAGGACCGACAACCCCTGCAGCCTCCAGCTGATCAATGATCCTACCTGCCCGGTTATACCCCAATTTAAGCTTCCGCTGAATCAGTGAAGTAGAGCCTTGCTGATGCATAACAATCAGACGGGCAGCATCTTCAAACATGACATCTCTTTCTGACGGATCAAAATCTGCTTTTGCCGATTCCGCCGCTTCATCCAAATATTCCGGCAATTGATAAGCTTCAGCATAACCACGCTGATTTCCTATAAATTCTGAAATACGGTCTACTTCCGGTGTATCTACAAAGGCACACTGTAGCCTGATCAGGTCGTTTCCTGTCGATAACAGCATATCTCCCCTACCAATCAGCTGATCTGCACCACCGCTGTCAAGGATTGTCCGCGAGTCAATTTTAGACAGTACACGGAAAGCCAGACGGGCAGGAAAGTTTGCCTTAATGGTACCTGTGATGATATTTACCGATGGTCTTTGCGTAGCCAGCACCAGGTGAATACCTACCGCCCTGGCCAGCTGGGCCAAACGTGCAATTGGTGTTTCCACTTCCTTACCTGCTGTCATCATTAAATCGGCAAACTCATCTACGACCAATACGATATAGGGCAGAAAACGGTGAGAATTGTTCGGATTTAATTTACGTTTGATAAACTTATCATTGTACTCCCTCAAATTCCTTACCATCGCATCTTTTAACAGATCATAACGCTGATCCATCTCTATACACAGGGAATTAAGGGTATTGATGACCTTCTTCGTATCGGTGATAATTGCATCTGCCTCTCCCGGAAGTTTGGCAAGGAAATGCCTCTCAATTTTATTGAAAAGCGTAAGCTCCACTTTCTTCGGGTCAACCAATACAAATTTAAGCTGCGAAGGATGTTTCTTGTATAACAATGAGACCAGAATCGCATTGATACCAACCGACTTTCCCTGTCCCGTTGCTCCGGCGACCAGTAAATGGGGCATTTTTGACAAATCTGCGATATATACCTCATTGGAAATCGTTTTTCCAAGGGCTATAGGCAAATCAAATTCTGTCTTCTGGAATTTTTCTGTGGCCAGGATACTTCGCATAGATACCATTTCAGGATGCATATTCGGCACCTCAATACCAATGGTACCTTTTCCAGGCATCGGTGCAATGATACGGATGCCAAGTGCAGCAAGACTCAGGGCAATATCATCCTCCAGGTTTTTGATCTTGGAAATCCTGATCCCGGGTGCAGGTATAATTTCATACAGGGTAACCGTCGGACCGATAGTCGCTTTGATCTTATCAATTTCAATATTGTAATGGTTGAGTGTTTCAACAATTTTGTTTTTGTTGGCTTCCAGCTCATCCGCATTTACAGAAATTTTATTGGATCCATAATTCTCCAGTAATTCCAGATGGGGATGTTTATAGCTCGACAGGTCCAAAGTAGGGTCATAGTTCCCAAACTGCTCCACCAGCTCTTCAGATTTCTTCTCTTCTTCTGTTTTCTCAATCGTTAGTTCCGGTTCCGGTTTAACATCTTCATAAATAATTTCTTCGATGGGTGCTACTACCGGTGAAAGAATGATAGGTGCATTCATGACATTATCCAGCTTCGGCTTCAGGGGGATAACCTCTTCTTCCTCCACCATCTTTTCTTCAAAGCGGTTAGGGGTTAAAACGATATTCTGTTCCTTTTTGCGTTGCTGCCCAAGTTTATCATTGAGGGTAAATTCGACTTCTGACGGTGTATCTGTCCGAACATTTTCATGATCAGGCGTAGCCTTTTGAGGGGTATGCTGAACATTACGTGTCACGGACTCAGGTTCCGGTCCTTCCAGCTCATCATCTTCCAGTACCAGCCCAATAATTTCCTTCTTCCTGCGCTCAGGAAGTTTAAAATCAATATTGTAGGCTATGATCAGGATCGACAATCCCAGGAAAGCAAGCAATCCACCCACTCCGGTCACACCAATCTGTGCAACAAGCAGTTTATTCGACCAGTAACCGATTTCTCCCTCCAGGTAATGCGGGGATTCCAAAAAGAAGGAATGCAGAAACCCGAAAGTAAGGGATAGAAAAAGAAGGAAAAACAGCCCGTAGCCTAAAGTTTTTTCCAGTCCGAATATTTTCACTTTGAACAATAAACGGTATCCAATGACAAAAAAGACAAAAACAAACAGGAAGGAGGCTACACCGAACCATTCATAAATGAACTGGTGAGACAACAATGCACCGAATTTACCGAGCCAGTTCTGAACCACATCAGGAATATTGTGCTGCTGCAGTTCCTCAACAGTCTTAAAAAGATTCCCCCATCCCCCATTGGCATCAATGACGTAACTGTAATCGTCTTGCCAGGTAAAGAGATAGGAAGTAAAAGCCACCAGGAAATAAACCGCAAGGATAGTAAAAAACAATCCCGTAATCTTTATCACCCTCCCATCCTGAAAATTCAGTGAAGGCATACGCTCAAATCTTTCTTTTGGTTCTTTTGATGATACCTTTGAAGCGGGTTTCCCCCCGTATTCGTTTTTGAATGAATTAGATTTAAATTGGTTTCCCCTTACCGACATTTTAATTATGCTGTTGTTAGGCAACAAATATAAAGTTTATAGTTGTATGTGTTGCCTTATTGTGTTTTACAAAAGACTGATTTGCTATAAGTCCCAGATACGTATCCTGATCCGTTTGATATAGTGACGTATATCCAGGACTATTCCTGCCATCACATAGAATACAATTGGAAAACCTACTGCCAGAAATGAAGAGTAGATAAAGAATAGCCTGATTTTGGAGGTAGAGATATCTAATCGCTCTGCAATGTAAGTGCAAACGCCAAAACTTCGTTTTTCGAAGAAGGTTATGATATTCTGGTACATATTATTGAATTAAAATTTTACTACCAATGATACAATTTAAGCATTTTTTCTGATTACAATAGCTTTTATTTAAATGTATTACGGATTGGGAGTGAAATGCGCATTTTACATCCATTCCCTTACTGCTGTACATGGCAGTAAGTGCATTTCTTTCTGCCGGGATCTCCTTCAGCAAGGTTAATGCACGGTCCTTTAAACCAGGTTTGTCTGTACTTTTCCCAAAGCTGTACAATGAAATGCATACGGTATTGATGATGAGGCTGTCTACAGACTGATGCCCGAAACGGCTTTTCATTTTTTTTACTTCCTTATCAAAATGGAAATGTGTATCCCAGTATTTGTTTATTTCCGGTGGCGTAAATAACGCCCTTAATTCCTTCAGTTCCCTCACTTCTATAATCAACGATAAAAAATGGTGTTTATGCAAAAGTAATGCCGCTAATTGTGCGATTCTTCTCGTAGGGAAGTTATTGGGACGTATCCTTAAAAATTTCCATAGCGACAGATCCATAGGTTTCAGATGGTATTTTTTCCTTAAAAACCCATATTCAGCTTTCAGTTGCTGTGGATATGCATCATTAAATGCTCCTTCAAGAAAGCCTGCCTGGCCAAATAACAAAGCCTCTATCTGTAAAGCATTATCCCGGTGTTTGACCAGAATGGTACTTGGAAGGGAATTCGCCAATATCTCAAAAGGGACAGTGTTAATTTTAAACCCAAAATTCCGCAGCAAAAGATAATAAAATGTCTCATTCCAGTTATTGTGGTTGCGTGCCGATTTGTCCATGACCTCGGCGGATTTCTCCTCCAGACGCTCCTGAAGCATTTTCACCAGCATGTCTTCTTTAACGGCAGACGTTATGTATTTCATTTGCGGGGAACAGGGAAATACATTCCTGGCATTGATCAGATTCAGATACAGGCTGTACATCATTTCAGGCAACAAGCCTTTTAATACCAGTGTAGGGATCCTGCTGCCATCACTGCGGTAGACTGGACAGTCATCGGTATATACTGCATGCAGGATAACCGTATCGTATGCTTTATCAAGGTGGTGACCATGCAACCCCCAGTCGGACGACCTGATATGTATTTCTACATTCCCCAACCAGGTAATTCCCTCAATCCTAAGACGGGCCAGCATAAAGTCTGGGCCTGCGTTGGTATTTAATTCCCCCTGATGAAGGATACGCAACTCTTCTCCCTCTGTGCAATAGAGATCAGTGCTGGTCAACAGCCTATACTTCCATATATAGTGTAAAAATTCCTCATTCAAATGCATCATCTGATCCTCTTCAACTAAATGAGCCAATCTAACCATGATCTACCCACAAATAAAAAAGAATCTGAAAAAAAGAGGTCCTAAAAAAAGCTGTTCCATCACATGAAACAGCTTTGATTTATTTAAATTCACCTTCAGTGAGGAAGGTTTCTTGTGTACTTTAAATTAAATTGGCTTTCTCCAGTATTTCCTGCATTTCTACCTGCAATTTCAATGCTTCTTCTCTCGCTTTTTCAGCGAAATCTTCTCCATCACCTGCATATATGATGCTTCTGGCTGCATTGATCAGCAATCCACAGGTATCATTTAATCCGTATTCACATACCGCAGACAAACTTCCCCCCTGTGCACCTACACCTGGGACAAGCAGGAAATGATCAGGAGCCAGTTTCCTGATATTCGCAAATTCCTCTGGTTTTGTAGCACCAACCACATACATCATCTGTTCACTGCCAGCCCAGGTTGAAGAGGTTCTGATCACTTCCTCATACAGCTTTCCGCCATTGACATCCTGCAACTGGAAGTCATTGTGTCCGGCATTAGAGGTTAAGGCCAGTAAGATCACCCATTTATCCGCAAAATTCAAGAAAGGACTCACTGAATCCTTCCCCATGTAAGGAGCTACCGTAATGGAATCGAAGCTCATGCCCGATTGCTCTTCATTAAAAAATGCATTGGCATACATGGCCGAAGTATTTCCGATATCCCCTCTTTTTGCATCGGCAATGGTAAAAATATCTTTGGGAATATATTTCCAGGTTTTCAGCAGACTTTCCCATCCTTTTAATCCGCGTGATTCATAAAATGCCGTATTGGGTTTATAAGCAACACAGATATCCTTTGTCGCTTCAATAATCTGCCTGTTAAACTCAAATATAGGATCTTCATGCGACAGCAAGTGTTTTGGGACATTTTCCAGCACCGGGTCAAGTCCTACGCACAAAAATGATTTTTTTAATTTTATCTGTTCAAAAAGTTGCTTCTTATTCATTCTAGCTTATATAGTGCGCAAATATGCCAAAATTTAAAGAAGTTTTAAAGTCTCATTTGCTAACCATATAAAGTAATATATTCATAACATTTTAAATTTCTCTTGGAGATTAATTTTAAAATACATACAATTGCAACATAATTCTCTGAAGTTTATCTGATCATCCCAGAAAATCCCAAACAATTTGTCCTTTTTTTATTTACAATATTGCATTTTTTGCTTTGATCGGCTGATAAATACTTTTATAAAAAATTTCTCTACACCCACATAATGTTTAACAAAACAGAATTAAATGAAAAACTCACGGCAGAACTGCGTGAGTTAGCAAAATCTCAAGGTATCCTAAATGCTGATGATTTGCGCAAAGCGGAACTGGTTGAGGTCATTCGCCAGATTAGCGAACAACAAGCTCAGGCCGAAGAGCCTGTTGCTGAGGAAAAAGTTCCGGCAAACGACGCTGTAAAACCAGCAGCGGTAAAAGTTGCCAAAACTAAAGCAGCCAAAGCTGCCCCTGCAGAAAAACCACTCAGAAAGAGAGTCCGTATCAACAAAGACGAAACTGAAGCTCCTGCAGGCAATACTACCGGCAATTTTAACAGGGCTTCTTTATTTGAATCAGAGCCAAGCCAGGAAGTAGTAGCAGCACCTTCACAGGAAAATACAACTCCTGCTGTAACTGAAGAGTCCTCTGCTGAAACAGCTCCTGTTGCTGCTAAAAAAGAAAACGCCAACGTTGTTGCTCAACCGAATACCTTAAACGGTGAGCAAAGAAAGGCCAAGCCTGTCAGGGAAGATAACCGCCCTAAAGGTAATAATGGCAATAGTAACAATAACGGCAAACAGAACGAAAACAGCTACTCCAATCTGGATTTCGACAACACCATTACCAATGAAGGTGTGCTGGAAATTATGCCCGACGGATATGGATTCCTGAGATCTGCAGATTATAATTATCTTTCTTCACCGGATGATATTTATGTATCTCAGTCACAGATCAAGTTATTCGGACTGAAAACAGGAGATACCGTAAAAGGCAGTATCCGTCCGCCAAAAGAAGGAGAGAAATATTTCCCTTTGGTACGTGTAGAAACCATCAATGGCAGATTGCCTGCTGATGTGCGTGACAGGGTGCCTTTTGATTACCTGACACCATTGTTCCCTACTGAACGCTTAAACCTGTTCACAGAAACAAACAACTATTCTACCCGTATTATCGACCTGTTTACCCCAATTGGTAAAGGTCAGCGCGGTCTGATTGTAGCACAACCAAAAACAGGTAAAACCAATTTATTGAAAGAGGTTGCCAATGCCATCGCAAAAAATCACCCTGAAGTTTACCTGATCATTTTACTGATCGATGAACGTCCTGAGGAGGTGACTGATATGGCAAGAAGCGTACGCGCAGAAGTGATTGCTTCCACATTTGATGAACCTGCAGAACGTCACGTTAAAATTGCCAATATCGTACTCGAAAAAGCTAAACGCCTGGTAGAATGTGGCCATGATGTGGTGATTCTTTTGGATTCCATAACACGTCTTGCCCGTGCCTACAATACAACAGCCCCTGCGTCAGGAAAGATCTTATCAGGTGGTGTGGATGCAAATGCACTGCACAAACCGAAACGTTTCTTCGGTGCTGCCCGTAACATAGAAAAAGGCGGATCATTAACCATCCTTGCTACGGCATTAACGGAGACAGGTTCTAAAATGGATGAGGTGATCTTCGAAGAGTTTAAAGGAACCGGTAATATGGAACTTCAGCTGGATCGTAAATTATCTAACAAACGTATCTTCCCAGCTATTGATATCACGGCTTCAAGTACCAGAAGAGATGATTTGCTGCATGACAGAGATACCCTGCAAAGGGTATGGATTCTCCGTAACCACCTGGCAGATATGAATGCCCAGGAAGCCATGGAGTTTGTTCAGTCACAAATAAGGAACACCAAAACAAATGAGGAGTTCTTAATTTCAATGAACAGTTAATCTATAATGAAGAGACACATTCCTAATGCATTAACCTGTGCCAACCTCTTTTCGGGATGTGTAGGTGTGGTTTTTGCATTTAAAGGTGATTTGAATGTAGCAGCCTATGCTGTATTGCTGTCGGGAGTGTTCGACTTCTTTGATGGTTTTGTTGCACGGCTGCTGCATGTAAAGTCGCCCATAGGTAAAGAATTGGATTCTTTAGCAGATATGGTCAGCTTCGGCGTTTTGCCTGGGGTAGTGATGTTCCAGCTATTGACGCTGAGCAATATTTCTTCGCCATACCTGCCCTATTTCGGCTTCCTTATCACCATATTTTCGGCATTACGACTCGCAAAATTCAATATTGACACGAGGCAAACAGAAGATTTCATCGGTCTGAATACACCGATGAATACACTTTTTATTGTATCCCTGCCATTTATACAGAAGGATTATCCGGGATTATTCAATTCATCCATCCTGCTTATGGCAGTAACACTCGTGATGAGCTTTTTACTGGTGAGTGAAATCAGGATATTCTCCCTGAAATTCGGTTCACTGGACTGGGCGGAAAATAAGATAAAGTTTATTTTCCTGATCATCTCAGCCATATTGATCGCATTGCTGAAATTTACCGCCATACCATTTATACTGGTTATTTATATTCTCGCCTCACTGGTACATTTCAACGGCAAAAAGCCGGCTGAATAATCGCTGGGCATTTAGAAAAAATCAATCCCAAAAGACAGACTTTAAGCATAGATTGCTTAAAGTCTTTTTTCAAGCTCAGCTTTAGCCTCGTCCAGTTGCCTGTATAGGATAACAGAGAAATCCGTTAATTCTTTAAATGCATTCGGGATATTCGATACCGCTTTTGATTCTCTTGCATCATTCTCTATATTCTGCAATAATGCACGCGCATCCTCACGGCCTACATAAGAAAGTGTAGGTTTGATCTTATGTGCAAATCCCGCAGCCTTCTCCCAATCGGCCGCCTGAATAGCCTGCTCAAGGTCAGCAATGTACAAAGGGGTTTGCTGTTTAAACATATCAATCATTTCAATCATGAATTCTACGCTATCACCAGACATGTCTCTCAGGTAAGAGAGATCCAGTGGACTGTTATTTTTTTCTAAATCGATCATAACACAAAACTAATAAAATTCTCAAGTTTTCGATACTGTTAAATCATCATTAAGCTGTTCCAATAATTCGAGTATCGACTTTTTCAATACGGGGTGTATGACAGCAGGGGCTATCTCTGCCAGAGGTGCCAGCACAAATCTCCGGTTTTGCATTTGCGGATGGGGCACCTGTAGCTGAACACCTTCATTAACCACCTGATTACCAAATAAAAGTATATCTATATCAATCAATCGCGCTCCCCATCGCTCCCCCCTCACTCTTCCAAGCTCTTCTTCAATTCCCAGACAGGTATCCAGCACTTGCATAGGTGTTAAAATTGTTTCTATACCAACCGCAATATTTAAAAAGGAAGGCTGGTCTTCTTTCCCCCAAGCCGCTGTTTCATAAAAGGAGGACTGAATACAGCATTTCCCTATTTGCTCCCCAATCCTGAGGATAGCGGCATTCAGTATAGCCTTTCTGTCCCCTAAATTGTTGCCAAGTAACAAATACACCGTATTAGTGTCCAATTCCATATAAACGCTGATCTTATTAATTATATTTACAAAATTATATATTAAACATCCATATGAGAGAATTTTTTAAATATGTTTTTGCCACAGTACTGGGGATATTCATTTCTACATTCCTTATTTTTATTGTGTTTGCATTTATTATTGTTGCTGCCGTAAGTGCAGTCGGAGACAGTAAAAGTGAAGATGTTGATGATAACTCTGTTTTATACCTCAACCTGGACCAGGCGATTAAAGAACGTACCATCGCACAACCGTTTGAAAAGGTACCTGTTTTAGGGTCTGGTGATAGCAAAAGCATAGGCTTTTATGATCTCATCAAAGCGCTGAAAAAGGCGAAGTATGATGATCATATCAAATGTGTATATATCAATGTGAGTTCTCCCAATGCGGGAAAAGCGACTTTGAAAGAAGTCAGGGATGCATTGGTCGATTTCAAAAAGAGTAGAAAGAAAATACTGGCCTACAGTGAAGTGTATACACAAGATGCCTATTACCTGGCTTCAGTGGCCAATAAAGTATACCTCAACCCGCAAGGAGCGCTTGAGTTTAAAGGTTTCAGCTCACAGCTGACTTTCTTTAAAGGAGCAATGGAGAAAATTGGCGTGGAAGCACAGATCATCAGGGTTGGTAATTATAAAAGTGCTGTGGAACCTTTTATCAATGATAAAATGAGCGACTATAACCGCAAGCAGGTTACGGCCTATGTAACGGGTTTGTATGATACTTTCCTGGCTGGTATTGCCGAATCAAGAAATATTTCCAGGGACAGCCTGTTCGTGTATGCCAACCAGTACCGGATCCGTCAGCCACAGGATGCAGTAACCTATAAAATGGTGGATGGACTAAAGTATAAGGATGAGGTTCTCGATGAATTGAAATCATGGACAGGAAAAACCAAGAAGGAAAGCCTGTCTACCGTGACCATCAATGATTATGCGGCCAGTCTTGATACAGAGAGCAGCAGTGCCAAAAATAAGATTGCTGTAATTTACGCAAACGGTGACATTACCGGTGGAGAAGGAACAGATGAATCGATCGGTTCAGAACGGATCTCCAGGGCCATCAGAAAAGCCAGGATGGACGATAAAGTTAAAGCTATTGTCTTACGTGTAAATTCCGGCGGTGGAAGTGCCCTGGCTTCAGATGTGATATGGAGAGAGATCATCCTGAGCAAAAAAGTAAAACCTGTGATTGCTTCTTTCGGTGATGTTGCAGCTTCAGGTGGTTATTATATTGGTTGCGCTGCCGATTCTATTTTTGTTCAACCGAATACCATCACCGGATCCATTGGTGTATTCGGGATTATTCCGAATTTCCAGAACCTGATGACGAACAAACTGGGCATTACTTTCGATGGCGTAAAAACCGGAGAATATGCAGATATCATGAGTGTCAACCGTCCCCTTACTGAAGGAGAACGATTAATTATCCAGACGGATGTGAACCATGTGTATGATACTTTTATTGGCCGCGTGGCTGATGGACGTAAAAAAAGTAAGGCTGATATCGATTCTATCGGTGGCGGACATGTATGGATTGGCACAGATGCCGTAAGAATCGGGCTGGCCGATAAACTGGGCAGCTTCAATGACGCTATCGTGGCTGCAGGGAAAAAAGCAAAAGTAAGCGACTATAAAATTGTGGAATATCCCGAAAAACTAAGCCCGTTTAAAGCATTAATGAGTGATGCTACGGACAATATCAGGGTATACTTCGCGAAAAAAGAGTTTGGCGAAAACTTCCTGCTGTATAATCAGCTGAAAAATGCGATTACCAATTCCGGTGTTCAGGCACGGATGCCATTTGAAATTAAAACACAATAGAAAAAAACCAGAGTAGGATAGCTGTACATGTTTTACCGAAAAAAGCCCTTAAAGGGCTTTTTTCGGTAAAACAACTTATTTTCTTAAAGACCTCCATCCAGGATACATACTCAGATAGGTAGCCTCAACCGACCTCCCTTTCTCATGTACAATAATACGGCTGACGAGATCCTGCTCAATGTCAAATGCAATACCCCCTGCCATATCATCAAAAACCTTTAAGGTATCATTGGTCTTTTCATGCACAAATACACCGGATAACTTAACTGCCGGCCATGCATCAATCAACTGCGTTTGCGTCATTCCGGTATGAATATGGTCTGCAGTGAGGTAAGCGGAAGATCCTGTCGCAATCTGCTTCGCTGCTTTAACGACCATATTGCTGTCACGATAGGAAGAAAATATGCTGATCGAATCCTTTTTCCAGATGGCCAGCGCACTGCCCATTGCCGCGTCCCCGTCATCAGCATTTCCCAGCAAGGCAAATATATCTTTCATATCCTGTCCTAAAAACAGGGCTCCGACCTGCTTACCAGGAACGATCAGCCTATTATTGGGAACCTCCTTCACTTCCTCAGTCATCACCGTGTTTTCAATCACTGCCTCATCTATATTTTTTTTAGGAGCAGTGTTACAGGCTACTGCTAAACTTAACAGAAGCATGCCAGCATAATTTATTGTCTTCATGGGTATATATGTTTAAAGGTTTTGAAGCTGACTTGCAATAACCGCTTCATTCATAGATTTTTGTTATCCTCTCTTATAGTTGGCCCTCGTTTTATTCTTCTATAAATCTGATGTTAAAAAACTATGCCAAAATCATAATTCAGGAAAAACGCATCTTTTTATTTATTTTAGCGGCAAATGGAAAACAAGACCATCGCACGTAGCCTGCGCCTCCTTTCTCAATTGATGGAGCTGCACAATGAAAATCCCTTTAAAATAAAATCTGTAGCGAATGCAGCTTTTAAAGTAGACAAATTGCCCTATGCCATCAGTAGCAAGACTATTGAAGAAATCGAGAAAATCGATGGACTGGGCAAAAGTATGTCGGCCAAGGTATGGGAACTGTTGCAGACAGGTACCCTAATGGAATTGCAGAACATCCTGTCCGCTACGCCTGAAGGGATTGTGGAGATGCTGGGCATCAAAGGTATTGGCCCGAAGAAAATTGTCGTGATCTGGAAAGATCTTGGCATTGAAAATATCGGGGAACTCTATTATGCCTGTAATGAAAACAGGCTGATTGAAGCTAAAGGTTTCGGCCTTAAAACCCAGGAGGAAATTAAAAAGGTGATTGAATTTAAGATGGCCGCAGAAGGAAAATTCCTGTATGCCCAGGCTGAAGGACTCGCCAATACCCTCCATGCAGAGTTATTGCTATGGCTCAGCAATACTGAAACTGATCCCCTTCTCCAGATTGCCGGTGATTACCGCCGCTATTGCGAAATTATTGAAGAACTGGATTTTATTGCCGGAGCCGATGACCTAACCAAGATAACCGATAGCATCAAAGATTTTACTCCCCTTGAGTTTGTGCAGCAAACGGAAAACCTGTTTATCGCACAAAGCCCATTTGGCTTAAAAATACAACTCCACCTTTTTCCGAAAGCTGATTTTTATCTGCAGTTATTCAAACTTACCGGAAATGTAAAACATGTGGAGGAAGTCCTTTCCTTGGCTGGAAATGGCCCTTTCACTGATGAGCAGGAATTATACAGTAAAGCAGGATTAGCCTATGTGAGCCCGGAACTCCGGGAAGGACTGAATGAGGTGGAGCTGGCGAAAAATAACCAGTTGCCCGTACTGATTACCCATGAGGACTTAAAAGGCAGCCTGCACAACCACTCTACCTGGAGTGACGGTGTACATACAGTGGAACAAATGGCTGTGTATTGCAAAGAAGAACTGGGACTGGAATACCTGGGCATGTGCGACCACTCGAAATCTGCCTTTTATGCCAACGGATTAAATGAGCAGCGTATCTATGCACAGCACAAAGAAATAGATGCCCTCAATGAGAAGCTTGCCCCTTTTAAAATATTCAAAGGAATAGAAAGTGATATCCTCCATGATGGTTCGCTCGATTACAGCGACGACATCCTGAAAACCTTCGATTTTGTTGTGGCTTCTGTACACAGTAACCTAAGGATGGACGAAGAAAAAGCTACCGCAAGACTGATCAAAGCGATTGAAAATCCATATACTACAATCCTTGGCCACCCTACCGGTCGCCTCCTGCTGAGCAGAAAAGGTTATCCGATAGATTATGCCAAAGTAATTGATGCCTGCGCGGCAAACAAGGTCGTTATAGAAATCAATGCAAATCCACTACGCCTTGACCTGGACTGGAGATGGCACCGTTATGCACTGGAGAAAGGTGTGTTGTTGTCCATCAATCCGGATGCCCACCGCATGGAAGGCTTCAGGGATATGCACTACGGCGTTTATGTAGGCAGAAAAGGTGGCCTTGAGCAAAAACAATGTCTGAATGCATTTACACTGACCGAAATTACCAGCTATTTTAACGCAGTAAAACCGGGTCTTTAAATTATTGTCATTCCATTATACCTATATTTGCGAATTAATACGCCAGCATGCTTGCAGAAAATTTATTAAATGCCCACCAAACCCAGCCTCAGCCGAATATCCTTGTGATAGGCGACCTGATGCTGGACCATTATATTTTCGGTACTGCGACCAGGCTTTCACCGGAAGCACCGGTACCCATCGTAAACGTTAAAAAAGAAAATAAAATAGTTGGTGGAGCGGCCAATGTAGCAAGTAACCTGATCGACCTTGGTGCCAAAGTCTATCTTGCCGGAATTACCGGAAATGATGCCTTCGGAGAAGAGATCAAATCTATCCTGCAGACTAAAAATATTGATACCCATCTTATTCTGAAAGATGATTCACGGACGACTACCGTAAAAACAAGAGTAATTGCTGCCAATCACCAGATCGTCAGAATAGACCAAGAGGATATACATGATATCTCTGTTGCCCTGGAAGATGTTTTCTTTCAGGCACTGTATCCATGCATCACTTCAAGTGATATCGTGATCCTGTCCGATTACAATAAGGGACTACTCACAAAAAGCCTTTCTTTAAGGATTATCGATAGTTGTAACCAATTGCAGAAAAAAGTTATCGTAGATCCCAAGGGACTTGATTACAGCAAATATGAGGGGGCATTTATCATTAAGCCCAACCGCAAAGAACTAGCTGAAGCAGCAAAGACAGAAAAAATTGCTACCGAGCAAGACCTGGTGAATGCTGCGGCAGTTATCTTCAGCCATACTAAAGCAACCTGGTTAATCGTTACCCTCTCTGAAGGGGGAATAGCGATCATTACCCCTGAAAATTGTAAAGTCATTCCTGTCGTAGCTACAGAAGTTTATGACGTTACCGGCGCAGGAGATACCGTCATTGCCACAATTTCCTATTGTGTGGCATTAGGTTTTTCCATTGAAGAAGCCTGTATCCTTTCAAACTATGCGGCTTCAATTGTAATTAAACATATTGGAAGTGCCACCACAACCGTTGAGGAAATTGTAGGGGCCATCCACCAAAAGAACTAATCCAATGGTATCAGAAGAACTTTACCACCATAAACACGTCATCGACCAGGTGATCTCTACCCTTATACCCGACATCGAAACCGGTTGTAAAATGGTTACGGAGGTCCTCCTTGCCGGTGGGAAAATATTAATTGCGGGCAACGGTGGCAGTGCCGCAGATGCACAGCACATCGCTGCTGAATTAACCGGCAGATACGTAAAGGACAGAAAAGCACTTCCGGCTATCGCACTAACGGTCGATACTTCGGCTATCACCGCCATTAGCAATGATTATGGCTTTGAACGTGTATTTGCAAGACAACTGTCTGCCTTAGCAAGGCCAGATGATCTCTTTATTGCTATCTCTACGAGCGGCAATAGTCCGAATATCATCAGGGCATTAGACACCGCAAGGGAATTGGGCTGCAAAACCCTGGGCTTATCCGGCCGCGATGGTGGAGAAATGAACCACCTCTGTGACCTGAATATTATTATTAATGATGAAGCTACAGCCCGAATCCAGGAAATGCATATCCTGATCGGACATATTTTCTGTAAATCAGTTGACCTGATCTTTTAATACCTGTTTACATGAATATTGAAGAAATCTTATCAAAAAAAACTGTCGGTCTGGACACATTAACCGAAAATGTGAAAGGCTGGAAATCAGAGGGCAAAAAAGTGGTCTTTACCAATGGCTGCTTTGATTTGCTGCACGCCGGACATATTACTTACCTGTCTGAAGCAGCAAGTCTTGGTGATGTCCTTGTGATCGGACTGAACAGTGATGATTCTGTAAAAAGGCTTAAAGGTGAGGAGCGACCAATTAACAATGAAACTACCCGCTCTGCGCTGCTCGCCTCCATGTTTTTCATCGATGCGGTAGTCCTGTTTCCTGAAGATACCCCCTTGGAACTGATTAAAACAGTACTGCCGGATATACTGGTCAAGGGTGGCGACTATGAAATAGAAAACATTGTAGGTGCAAAGGAGACTTTGGCCAATGGAGGTGAAGTAAAAGTACTTACTTTTTTACCCGGATATTCTTCTACAGCGGTCATTGAAAAGATAAAAACCCTTAAACAGGGTTGTTAACACGTGGGGCAATTGAAAAGACCTAAGAAAATATTGGTAATCAGATTCAGCTCAATGGGTGATATTATTTATACCACACCGGTTGTACGCTGCCTGAAACAACAAATCCCGGATTGTGAAGTCCATTTCCTGACAAAGGACCAGTTCAAATACATCTATCAGCAAAATCCGTATCTGACAAAGCTGCATATCCTGAAACCAAAACTGGCGGATACCATCGCAGCTATTAAAGCAGAAAAGTTTGACCTGATTATTGACCTGCACAATAACCTGCGTACCTCCATCATTAAACTGGCTACCGGGATTCCCGCATCCACCTACAAAAAAGACAGGATCAACAAATGGCTTGCGCTGAAATTCAAGTGGTCGAAATTGTTTTCCAAAGATCACCTGGTGGACAGGTACCTGGAGACGGTGAAATTTTTGGGGGTAAAGAATGACAATCGGCCTATAGATTATGATGTGGCCAAATCTTACCAGCTGGAAGAGTTTTTACCCGCAACCCATCAGGGAAAATACATTGCATTCATTATTGGGGCTACACATTTTACCAAGAGAATGCCCAATGAGAAGATCATTGAGATCTGTAAGCACATCAAACTGCCGGTCGTATTAATGGGCGGAAATGATGTAAAAAGCAATGCTGAAGAAATCAGCGCCGCTGTGGGGGAAAATGTATACTCTACCTGTGGACTGACGAACCTGGACCAGTCTGTTTTTATTGTTTCCAAAGCCCATAAAGTTATTGGATTTGATACGGGATTAACCCATATCGCAGAAGCTTTTAATATACCTATTGCTTCAGTCTGGGGAGGCACGACTCCTGATCTTCTGGGGGTATTTCCCTACAAGGTTAAAGACGCACTGGTAGTGGGTATAGACCTGTCCTGCCGGCCATGCTCCAAATTCGGACTGGAGAAATGTCCCCTGGGTCATTTTAACTGTATGACAAACATTCCTGAAGAGATAATTGTTGATTTCTCCAACAGCTAAGCTAACAACAATAAGATGGGTAAACGTATTATACTGGTAAGGCATGGTAAATCTGACTGGGCAGATCACAACATGACAGATTTTGAGCGTCCACTAAATCACCGTGGACATAAAAATTCATTGGAAATGGCGGAACGTGCGAATAACAAAGGCATCATTCCGGAGTTGATTGTGAGTAGTCCGGCCAAGAGGGCCATCACCACTGCACAACACTTTTCGGAAGTCTGGAATATGCCTGAAGACCATATCCAGCTGGAGCCCACCATATACGAGGCGAATCCTACGGCTTTGCTCCATGTCCTGAATGGACTGGATAACAAGCACGATACGATAGCCCTTTTTGGCCATAATCCTGGATTAACCGACTTTAGTAATTTTCTTGCCGATGCGCATATATACAATATCCCTACGGCAGGAACGGTCATCATAGATTTCCCGTTTGAAGACTGGGCTTTGGTAAGTCACCATACCGGAAGCCTGGCCTCATTTGATTTTCCAAAGAACGGGGATAGCCAATAAGCTAAAAATGCAGGTGTTTCACTGTAAGTCCGTTATTGATCAGTTGTTTTAAAGAATCAATACCAATCCTTAAATGTGTTTCTACATAATTCGTAGTGACATTGCTATCGCTTTCTGCAGTCTTAACACCTTCAGGGATCATTGGCTGGTCCGATACCAGTAACAGTGCCCCCGTTGGGATCTTATTGGCAAAGCCCGTAGTAAAGATCGTTGCAGTTTCCATATCCACTGCCATCGCTCTTAAAGTTTTCAGGTATTTCTTAAACTCTTTGTCGTGCTCCCAGACCCTGCGGTTAGTGGTGTAACAGGTGCCTGTCCAGTAATCACGGGAATGGTCACGTATAGTTGTTGAAATTGCTTTCTGCAAGGCGAATGCAGGTAGTGCAGGAACTTCTGCAGGCAGGTAATCATTGGATGTTCCTTCTCCCCTGATGGCGGCGATAGGCAAGATCAGGTCCCCCAGCTGGTTCTTCTTTTTCAGTCCCCCGCATTTCCCCAGGAACAATACGGCTTTCGGCATAATTGCACTTAACAAGTCCATCATCGTTGCTGCAAGCGGGCTCCCCATACCAAAGTTAATGATGGTAATTCCATTTGCCGTCACACTTTGCATAGGTTTATCCAGCCCCATGATCGGTGCATTGTCATGCCACTCAGAAAACATCTGTACATACTTACTGAAATTGGTCAGCAAAATATATTGTCCGAACTCTTCAAGCGGACGGCCTGTATAGCGCGGCAGCCAGTTTTTAACGATATCTGCTTTTGTTTTCAAGCCAGATTTTACCGGCGTCTCCACTTCTTTCACCTTTTTTGCCTTGTTTACCATCTCTTCGTCTTTTTTTACTTCTTTTTCTTCATTCATATATATTCAATTATTGTTTAAATTCTCCCTTTCCCCGTTTTTGTCAGGGGAACATTCAGCACCTTACACATCTGCCAGGCATTTTAACCAGAGGAAATTGCTGGGATCAGCAAGGGCGGTTCAGCACTCAGATTACCTGATCAATGTTCAGGTACTTAAAATGCAGACTACTGCTGCATCTTTTAACCTGCGTCAGGTGACGACTCTAAAATAACAAGATAAAAAAAAATCCCCGTTAAACGGGGATTAAATTTTCTAAGCAGCTTTTAGCTTTTTAAAATCGGCTTTTTCAAATTTCTCCACCGCATAATCGAGTGTGATCACCAGCTCCTTGATCTCCTTATCGGATGGGATATCGAACATGGCATCAAGCATGATTGCTTCGCAGATGGACCTTAATCCCCTTGCGCCCAACTTATACTCCATTGCCTTATCTACGATAAAATCCAGTACCTCATCTTCAAAAACCAGTTTCACGCCTTCATAATCAAACAACTTCACATACTGACGGAATAAAGAATTCTTTGGTTCCGTTAAGATATTGCGCAGTGCATTTTTATCAAGCGGGTTAAGGTGTGTCAATACAGGCACACGGCCAATCAGCTCAGGAATCAAACCAAAAGATTTCAAATCCTGCGGGGTAATATATTTGTAAAGGTTATTCAGGTCCAGTTCCAGGTCATCCTTTTTCACCTTATATCCTACGGCCTGTGTACGCAACCTGTTGGCAATTTTACGTTCAATGCCGTCAAATGCCCCACCGCAGATAAACAGGATATTATTGGTATTTACAGGAATCATTTTCTGGTCCGGATGTTTACGGCCACCCTGAGGCGGAACGTTGACCACTGTACCTTCAAGGATCTTCAGCAAGGCCTGTTGTACGCCTTCTCCGGATACATCTCTGGTGATGGAAGGATTGTCACTCTTACGTGCTACTTTATCCACCTCATCGATATAAACAATTCCTCGTTCTGCAGAAGCCACATCATAATCAGCGGCCTGTAACAGACGTGTCAGGATGCTTTCCACATCTTCCCCAACGTATCCTGCTTCTGTCAGCACAGTAGCATCACAGATACAAAAAGGTACGTGAAGGATCTTGGCAATAGTTTTTGCCAGTAAAGTTTTCCCTGTTCCTGTTTCACCCACCAGCATAATGTTTGATTTTTCAATCTCTACCTCATCTGCCTGGTCAACTTTTTGGCCCAGTCTTTTATAGTGGTTATATACCGCTACAGAAAGCACCTTTTTGGCATCATCCTGACCAATAACATATTGGTCAATATGTGCTTTGATCTCCATTGGCTTTAACAATGTCAGTGAAGCATCAAGGGGTTTTGCCTGTTTGCTACCGAATTCCTGAAGCACCAGCTGATGCGCCTGAGTGACACATTTATCACAAATGAACGCATCAAGCCCTTCAATAAGCATGAGTGTATCCTGCTTACTTGAACCGCAAAAAGAGCAACGGGATTCTTTGGTTTGTTTAGCCATTATCTATTTTTTATTCGTCCCTAACACTTCATCAATCATACCAAAACTTTTGGCTTCATCGGCTTTCATCCAGTAATCACGGTCTGAAGCTTTTTCCACCCATTCGTAAGATTGTCCGGAGTGTTGAGAAATGATATCATATAATTCTTTTTTCAATTTAAGCATTTCTCTTAAATTGATCTCCATATCTGAAGCCACACCTTGTGCACCACCGGAAGGCTGGTGGATCATCACACGTGAATGTGGCAGGGCAGCACGTTTACCACTTGCACCTGCAACCAGTAACACAGCACCCATAGAAGCAGCCATACCCGTACAGATCGTAGCTACATCAGGAGTAATATATTGCATTGTATCGTAAATACCAAGACCTGCATAAACTGAACCACCAGGTGAGTTGATATAAATCTGTATATCCCTGTTGTTATCAGTTGACTGAAGGAATAATAACTGCGCCTGTATAATATTTGCATTACCATCGTGGATGGCATCACCCAAAAAGATAATCCTGTCCATCATTAAACGGGAGAAAACATCCATTTGGGCAACGTTTAACTGACGCTCTTCAATAATATAGGGAGTCATGCTTTTTGGATTATTATTTGTTTGTCCAATAAAGCGGTCTACGTTTAAACCATTAATACGATGGTGTTTAACTGCGTATTTTCTAAATTCGTCTTTATCTATATTCATGAGTACTAATTTTTGTTATTTTAATTCCTTGGTTACCAAAGTAACCAAACTAAGTTGACATTTTATTTGGATATTGTAAAATTTAAACCGCTGTCTATAAATAAGGCGGCTTTAATAAAGCCGCCTTATCAAAAATAATGAATATAGTTATTGAACGCACTGTTCAAAAAAAGCTTATTTCATTTCAATGAACTTATTGTAGGCTAAATCCTGTTGGTCAAGTGTGGCAACCGACTGGATATATTCAAACACTTTAATCGCTTTTACTTCTTCAAAGATGCGGTTACCATTGTCTTTCTCCTGTAAGAAAGTAGTGGTGTATTGTGCCAGCTGGTCTTCCGGCATTGGTGCAGGACTGTACATTCTGAACTGTGCATCCAAACGTTGTTTAGCTGTTTCGAAAACATCCTGGTATTTGATCTCGATCTGGTTGTCTTTAATGATTTTGTTTTCGATTAAAGTCCATTTCAGGTTTTTAGCGAAATCATCATAACCTTCATTCAGTTCAGCATCAGTTAATTTTTCGTTTGTAGCTTTTAACCACTTGCGCAGAAACTCATCAGGAAGTTCAATGTTTATTCCTTCAGTAAGCTGGGTATACATATCATTCTGCAATTTGCGGTCCGCATCCTGCTTGAACATCCCTTCAATTTCTTCTGTGATTTTTGCGGTAAAGCCAGCTTCATCTGTAACTACACCCTCACCAAATATTTTATCAAAGAACTCTTGGTTCAAATCTGATTCTTCCAGACGGTTTACATTTTTAACGGTCACCTGGAATTTAGATTTTAAATCTTTTGCTTCTTCTTCACCAATGTTCAACAATTTAGCAATAACGGCTTCATTGTTCTCAAAAGCTTTCTGAACATCCAATTCAAATACATCATCCTTTTTAACCCCTGTTAATGATTTCAGAATTTCTTCATCTTTCACTAAATCAAGGCGGATAGAACCTGTACTTACAATTCCTCCTTCAAAAACTGAACCATCAGGTGAAAGTTGTGCTAATTCGGCATAAAGAACATCATCACCTGCCGAAACTTCAGGATTTGTCATTTTGCCATAGCTGCGACGGATGTTTTTGATACGTGCGGCTAAAGTTTCTTCGTCAGCTTTAAGGTTATATTGAATGAATTTGTCTTTTGCACCGATGTTCACATCAACTTCCGGGGCAAGACCTAATTCATAATCAAATTCAAATTCATCTGTACCATCCCATTTGAAATCTTTGGCATCATTCAGCATGGGTAAAGGCTGACCAAGGATTTCCACTTTATTATCTGTGAGGTATTTATTCAGCGACTCGCTCAACAGGTTGTTGATTTCCTCTACTAATATAGCTTTACCGTGCGTTCTTTTGATATGTGAAGCAGGTACCATCCCTTTACGGAAACCTGGAACAGTAGATTTTTTAGCTTGTTCTTTTATAGTTTTGTCGACCTTTCCAGTATAATCTTCAGGCGAAATTTTAATTTTTACAACCGCGTTTAAGTCGTTAATTTTTTCCTGTGTAATATTCATCTTTCTGAATCAATTTGTTAAAATGTCTTTGAAAAGGTATATCCTTTTCCTGCTGCCCTCATCAAGAGAGGTGCCAAAAGTATTAATTTTATTGAAATTGACATAGTTAAATGTCAAAATGTGCGGGTATTCATGAATTACCTGACACAATAGGCAGGTTCTATTTTGATACGTCAGTTAACAATGGCATTACATCAATTTAAAATGCAGGCATAAAATGATCCTGATCACTTAGAGCTTTAATTCCATCTGGATGTTGGCACGCTCATAAGGTGAAGGCGGGCCGGTAATCTTTTTAAAGCCCAATTTGTTATACAGGTTGATGGCCGGTTTCAGCATCGTATTGCTTTCCAGATAGAGCCTGTTGGCCCCCATTTCTTTCGCCTTTTCAATTACTGCATTTCCAAGAAGCCCCCCAATTCCCTTTCCTTTTGCTTTAGGTGACACCGCCATCTTTGCCAGTTCAAACGTATGGTTGTCCATTTTAATTAAGGCGCAGGTTCCTAAGGGTTCAGCATTATACATGGCAATAAAAATAAAGCCACCTTTGTCCAGGATATATTCCTGAGGGTGATCCAACGATTTGTGATCTGAATCTTCCATCTTAAACCAGGTAGTAATCCATTCTTCATTCAATTGCTTAAATACTGTTTTATGCTCAGGCCGATAACTGATAATTTCAACGGCAGTGCTTTCCCGCAACTTTTTTTGATCCTCTACCCTTTTAAATAAACTTTTCTGTTCAAGCAGGTATTCCCATTCTTCAATAGCTTTCCAAAGGTTATACTGAGATTCACTTATGGCCTGTTCAATTGCAGCGTTCACATCTGCATATTGCGCCTGTATTCGCTCATTGATCACTTTAGCCTTTTCTGTAAGCCCAACACAGGTTTTACGTCCGTCATTAAGATCAGGCCTTTCTTCAGCAAAGCCCTGACTGATCATTTCCTTAACAATCGTGCTAACTGAAGGATGGGAATGCCCTATTTCCTGCGCAATCTGAGTAATTGATTTATCCTGCCCCTCTGCCAGGGAATAAAATACAGGAAACCATTTTGGTTGTAAGGTGATATCATAAAGAGAATATACCTCACTTGCCTGGTCGGTGAGTGACTCACTTAATCTCCTTAACCTGCTTCCTAAAGCCATTTTACCCACTTTATTATAAAACTCCATGTACAAATATAATTACGTAATCAATTACACAAATATATACGGATTTAGGTTTACAGGTAGTAGGAATTACTTTTATGACTTTTGGATGAGTTATTTTGTAGGGCAGCATGCACGTAAAAAGGATAAGGTACAGTGTATACCTATACAACACCCAGCGTATAATTATAATAAGATAAGACAACTTGTATAAGTCATTTAGGAAAATCAATTTTAGCTGTATAACTATTTTACAATTAATTATAAACATTGTATAGCTATAATAGGATAAGACATGATTCGGAACGTAGCCGTACACTACTCGGGCAAAGTCCCAGTACAGTCCCACTTGAGTCCCACTTGAGTCCCACTTGAGTCCCAGTTTTCCTACGATCTTACTGGGAAGCAGCTGGCAGGAAAGTGGGGGTATACTGGCAAGCTACCCGAACACGTTCCGATCAGTTGTCGAGTAACCTAGAGACCACCTAGGTGGCCAGATCTAAAAAAATTTGGGTAAAAAAAAAGCAGTCGGTGAAGACTGCTTTTACAAGTGCGGATGAAGGGACTCGAACCCCCACGCCGTGAAGCGCCAGATCCTAAGTCTGGTGCGGCTACCAATTACGCCACATCCGCAGCTATTGTTGTTGTTTGGGATTGCAAATATAGGGATTGTTATTAGTTTTCAAAAACCCGAAGCATTTATTTTCAGCTAAAAGCTCTAAACCATTCATTCTAAGCTATTTTATTTTAATTCTTTTTGCAACTGGAAGAGATATTGTACTGCTTTAACCAATCTACTTCCATACCAGGAGAACATTTCTCCATCCACAAGCATCACTTTTGCCTTTGGAATTGCCATTTTTAATTCCTCTACATGTTTTTCACGAAACGGATAAGGTTCTGAAGAAAGTAAAATAAGTTCAGGATTCAAGACTTTCAGTTCCTCCAGGTCCATCTCCGGATAACGGCTTTCTACAATGCTATTGGTTAATCCGTTTTTAACCAGGATATCATTGATAAAAGTATCTCTTCCGGCCAGCATATACGGATTCTTCCAGATCAGGTAAGCGACTTTTTTATCTATGCCCTGCTCCAGAGCCAGTGTTTGCAGATCCGTAAAACCGGCTTTAATCAGAAAATTCAGGTAAGCCGCTTCAGGTTCACGGTCAACCAGTTCGCCAATCTGGGTAATGGTATCCATGGCAGCTTCAAGCGTATCCACCTCACTCATCCAAACCGGAAATTCAGCCGCTAACAATTCTATATCTTCCCTGGTATTCTCCTCCCTGTTACCAATAATCAAATCAGGCTGCAGGCTTCTGATCAGTTCAATATTCAGCTTCTTCGTCCCACCTACCTTTGTTTTTTTCTGAAACTGTGCCGCTGGATGGATACAAAACTTTGTAATCCCCACAACTTGTTCATTTAAACCAAGCTCAAACAGCAGCTCTGTCTGGGATGGCACCAAAGACACAATTCTTTTTGGGGGATAATTAAGGCTAACCACTCGGGCCAGCTGATCGGTAAACTGACGTATCATCCTGTAAAGATAATTGATCACATGCAGCCTGAATAACACCTGCAGCTATTTAAATCGAACAAACACTTAAACAGCTGCATTTCAAACTATTGATCATCTTTATCCTTAAAGCACAACCTGCAGGTCCTCTTTGATTACACCATCCAGCAGGTGCAATACCCTTTTGCCATAAGCCGCATTCACTTCAGAATGTGTAACCTGTATGATGGTAATATGCTCTTCTTCATTCAGCTTTTTGAATAAATCCATGATTTGCAGTGCCTGTGCCGACTGTAAGTTCCCCGTTGGCTCATCGGCAAGAATAATGGATGGTTGTGCCACCAATGCGCGTGCAATACCCACCAGCTGCTGTTGTCCACCGGAAAGCTGATTTGGAAAAAGGTCCTTTTTCGCCACCATATTGAAACGGTCCAATACATCGGCCACGCGGCTTTTACGCTCTGCTCCTGCTATCTTTTTATACAATAAGGGTGCTTCAATATTCTCTGCCACGGTCATTTCGTCTATCAGATGATAAGCTTGGAAGACAAAGCCGATGTGGTTACGGTAAAGTTCTATACGCTTGCGCTCATTCAGGGATGTCACATTCTCCCCCATAAATTCATAAGTACCATATGTAGGTTCCTCGAGCATCCCTAATATGTTCAGCAAAGTTGATTTCCCGGCACCTGAAGGCCCCATAATGGAAACAAATTCACCCTGATTGATGGTCGCACTCACATGTCTGAGGATATAACTTTTAAGCCCCTTGTTGGCGTAGTATTTTTCTATATTCTGTAGTTTTATCATTTTATATTTTTATTAATAGTTCTTATGTTCCACCATATCATTCCTAAACGGACAACTATTCGTATTTCAAAGCATCAATAGGGTTGGTCCGCGCCGCCCTGTAAGAACGCAGACTCACGGTAACCAAAGTGGTTACCATAGAAATAAACATCGCAACAACAAATGGCCAGATACTGAGTTCTATCCTGTAAGCAAACCCATTCAACCAACCCCTGACAAAAAAGTAAGCCAAAGGCCAGGCGACTACATTGGCAAAAAACACCATCAGCAGAAAGGAACCATTTAACATTTTCACCAGTTCAAAGTTACTTGCCCCCAGTACTTTCCTAATCGCTACCTCCCTGGTACGCTGAGAGGCGACAAAAGATATCAATCCGAATAAACCAATAAACGAAATAAAGATAATCACTCCGGAAAACACACGGAACAAAATACCCATTACCCGTTCGGTATCATAGTATTCATTCAGGTCATCGTTTATAAAATTGCTACTGTATACATCATCCGGGAAACTGACATCCCATAACTTCTTTACTTCTTTCATCACTTCCAGCATCCGCTTGCTTTCCATTTTCACTGCCATGTTGTAATAGGAAGCTTTGTCAGACGAAATGGCTATCGGTGTAATCTCTTCATGTAGAGATTTATCATTGAAATCTTTCGCTACCCCTACAATTCGCGCCGTGGCATTATTGATTTTTAGCAGCTTCCCTAATGCTTCCTCAGGAGCTGAAATATTTACCTTCTTTAAAAACGTTTCATTCACAATATATGCATTGGTCGTATCGCTTTTGGGTAAGGGTTTACCGGCCACCAACTCCAGTCCGAAAGTTTCAAAATAATGCATATCAGCACTCATGGTCCGTACTTGAAAATCCGTCACTTCTTTTCCATTCAGATAAAAATTAGTCTCAGAAACATTCTGAGAGGAGGGCGGAGTATCAAAATAACTTACATTCATTACCCCAGGCAGACTGAGCAAACGGGTTTTGAAATTGTCATATCTGCTCTTACTCAGGCTGTCATCAGGTACACTCACTAAAGCTACAGCATCCGGATTAAATCCCAAAGGTTTCTGACGCAGGTAGTTCATCTGCTTCAACACAATCAATGTGGAGATGATCAATATAATCGTGATGGCAAACTGAACGACAACCAGAACCTGACGTAGTCCCATACCTCCACTGTTTACTGTTACTTTGTTTTTGATGGCGAGTGCGGGACTAAAACCAGACATGATCAGGGCCGGGTAAAAACCTGCCAGGAAGCTGACCAGAATTACCAGCACAAGCAGGAAAAGAAAAATAACGGGATGTTTCAGCAGACTAAAGGAGATCTCTTCATTGAAAAGTTCCTTCAGATAAGGCAATGCCATTTCTGTAAGTACACAGGCAATTAAAACGGCTATAACCGTAATGGTGATCGTCTCCCCCAGAAACTGCATGACCAGCTGCCTGCGGTCGCTTCCTAAAACTTTACGAACGCCAACCTCCTTTGAACGGTTTACGGCTTGTGCAGTTGCCAGATTGATAAAATTGATGCAGGCTGTCAGCAATAGAAAAGCGCCGATGACAATTAACCCATACAGTTCCTTTTTTGCCATTGTTTTGCCTGCAAAGTTCCCATAAGTACTATTGTTATGGATATCCTTCAAGGGTTGAAAAGAATGATGATTTCCATCGCCAGTACTACTCTTTTTATACACCTTTTGGTGAAATCTGACAAGTGCGGCATCAAGATCGTGAATATTTATGCCTTCTTTTAAGAGCAGGTAACATTCTGAACTGGAAGATACCCAGGACCAGGATTTAAGATTTCTGCGTGCAAATGTTGGATAGCTGACCACAATTTTTAGCGGGAGACTTGTATTCGCCGCCTGATCATCAAATATTCCGGTAACTTTTAAAAGAACATTCTTCTTGAATACGATAGTTTTACCGAGGGCTTTCTGCCAGTCCCCAAAATATAAGGCCGCTTTTTCCTTTGACAGTGCAACCGTATTCGGTTCTGCCAGTGCCTCATGTGGTTTGCCTGAAAGCCAGGTAAAACTGAAAATATCAAAAAAATCAGCTTGTGTATAATAAATACTACTTTCTTCTTTGAATCTGATTTTACCTTCGGCATCTTTTACCCCTATGACTCCCCTGCCGGATTGAATGGCTGCTACTTTCTCAAACTGAGGAAATTCTGTACGCATTTCCTCAGCAAATGGTATTGGAACACCCTGACTGCCATCAACGCTGCCATTGCTGTATTTCCAGTCCGTTACCCCCCTGTAAATCCTATCCTTGTTTTCGAACTGCTGGTCGAAACTGAACTGGTACCGTACAAATATAAAAATAAGAATACAGCTGGCCATTCCGATAGAAAGTCCAGCGATATTAATCAACGTATAACCTTTGTTTTTCCAAAGGTTTCTTAAAGCGATTTTGAGGTTTAATTTAAACATAACGTTTATCGGTCATCAGGTTGGGAAACATTTATCGGTTCTTTGTGGTATTCAGCATCCATGCAGTCATTTGCCATATTCAGGCTGTATTTATTCATATTTTAAAGTATCCACAGGATTGGCATTCGCTGATTTATAAGACTGCAGACTCACTATGGTTATGGTGAGCAGCAGCGTGAAACAACCTGAAAGGATAAAGGGTAAAACAGAAAGCGCTATTCTGAAAGCAAACGCATCAAGCCATTTACTCAAGACCAGGTAAGCAATTGGCCAGGCAATCAGATTGGCAACCAACACCAGGACCACAAACTGCTTGTTCAGCAACTTAAGGATATCCAGTAAAGAAGCACCGAGTACTTTCCTGATACCTATTTCCTTACGCCTTCGCTGGGTGTTAAATGCAGCAATTGCAAACAGGCCCATTAAAGCAAGCACCACAGTCACCACAGAAAGCAAACCGATAATACTGCGGAGCTGTTGCTGCTGATGAAGCATGGCAGCAAATGTCTGATCGAGGAAAGTGTATTTCATGGGGAACTGTGGTTCCAGCTTTTGCCAGGCTTCTTCAATCTTTGCCAGCGTTTCCGCAGAATTTCCAGTGCCTATATTGACCAGTACATACCGTAATGCATTCCCCTGCATATATTGGAAGACCAATGGTTGGATGGCCTTTTCAGGACTATAATGGTTAAAATCTTTCACCAGGCCTATTACCCTGAAATCGGTGTTCCTATGGATGATTTTACCTATCGGATTGACCAGATTAAAACTGCGTGCTGCTGTTTCGGTAATGATAATTGAATTTACGGTATCTGCCACATGGGCTGAACTGTACTCCCTGCCTTCCAGCAGTTTCATTCCTAAAGTAGAAAAATAGTCGACATCTACAGTAATAAAACCTGTATTGTATGACTTGCCATTTATACGGTAAGAATTCCCCCCTAAATCTTCACCAGGCAGGTGATCCGCACGTGAAATGGTGTTGACACCCTGAATGCCTTTAAGGGTATTTTTTATCTGATGAAAGTGCGCATCGCTCACATCCTGCATCATACTGATGGCCAATACCTGCTCCGGTTTATACCCCAGGTCTTTACGCTGCATATAATTCAGCTGACTGTTGATGATCCATATTCCGGAAACAAACAATACCGCAATGGAAAACTGGACAACAATCAATACATTCCTTAATAAAGCCCCACTGTTGCTGGTTCCAAAATTCCCTTTAAGCACCTTTGCAGGAATAATGTTGCTAATCATCAGCGCAGGATAAAGTCCTACAAGAAAAGTAAGCACCAACAGGACCAGAAGCACCTGAGCCAGAACCTGCTGATAATCTTTCCATTCTTCAAGAACAATAGAGCTGCCTGCCATGTGGTTAAAAACCGGCAGCAATAATTCAACTGCTACCAAAGCCAGCACAAAACTCAGCAGACACTGCATGGCAGTTTCTACAATAAACTGGATACCAATCTGCATTTTCTGGGCACCCAATACTTTTCTTACCCCCGTTTCTTTCGCTCTCCGGCTGGCCATGGTAACCGATAAATTGCTGAAATTCACGGCAGCAATAACAATCACCAGAACGGCTACCACCAGCATCATGTACATATAGGTTCCGATGCCATTTCCTGGAAACTCATACTCCACATTGGATTTGGTGAGATGAATATCCGCAACTGACTGCAGGTACAGCCGGTCACTTTCGATGACTCCAGCCAGCCCCGCCTGTTCATCAATAGGAAGCTTTCTTAATTCAGCCTTCATCACTTCTTTGCGGGTAGTATTAAACAACTGTTCCGTTTGATTGATATCAGCAGGAGAGGAATGAAGCCTCACATAGGTATAATAGTTATTGCTGTAATAATCATCAGATGCACTATTTTTGAACCTGCGGATCATCTTAAATTTAAAATGAGAAGGGTATCTTGCCTCATCTACGACAGCATCAATGATATACCCTTCCTTATTGTCGAGCATAATTGTTTCCCCAACCGGATTAACGCCTTTACCGAAAAGGATCTCACTTGTTTCTTTACTCATCACGAGAGATTTGGGTGCCATCATGGCTTTATCAAGATTTCCATACAATGCAGGATAAGCAAAGACCTTAAAGAAATTACTGTCCACCAGCAGGATATTATCCAGGTAAAGGCTTTTAGCTTTTGTCTTTACCAACAGATCACCCCACCAGTAATCCTGTATCCGTGTAGCAGCAGCTACCGCAGCGATTTTTTCATTGCTATAGGTAGCCATATTGCCAGGGCTCAGCGCTACATCTTCTCCATTTCCCCTATAATTTACCCGGTATATCTTTTGATAGTCGGCACTCCAGCTATCATAACGGCGCTGATCATTGGCATATAAAGCCGCCAGAATAAAAATAGTCAGCGCAACAGCGAGACCGGCTATGCTGATCAATGCATAGGTGCTATTCTTCCATAAGTTACGCAATGCGATTTTCAGGTTCAGTTTAAACATCTTTATTCAATGGAAAAAATTAATCTATCTCTATTATTTATCTACAGGCAGCATATATCAGGTATCAATTTCTATTCATACTTCAGTGCATCGACAGGATTGGCTTTCGCGACTTTAAAAGATTGCACACTTACCGTAATGATGGCAATGAGAATGGATAAACAGAAAGAGATGAGAAAAGGCAATGCCGTTACCGGCACCCTGAAACTGAAAGCAGCAAGCCATTTGCTGATCAGGATATAGGCTATAGGAAATGCGATCACATTGGCAATCCCCACCAGCTTGATAAAATCCCTGTTCAATAAACTGACAATATTCACATTACTTGCCCCCAGCACTTTACGGATACTGATTTCTTTTTTACGCTGTTCAGCCATATACAAGGCCAGCCCCAGTAATCCCAGACAGGAAATAAAAATGGCAAATCCACCGAACCACCTCGATATCGTACCGACCAGTTTTTCATCCTGGAATTTCTTTTCAAAACTGTCATCCACGAATTTCACCTCTACCGGGAAACCAGGATTGAGGCTCTCAGTGATTTCTTTAATTTGCTGTACAGAGGTACTCCTATTTTGTCCGTTATTTAATCGTGCAACCAGCGTCCCGAAATCAGCTGTATGATAATAAACGATCATAGGAATAACCTTTTCATAGGGAGATTCCATCACAAAATCTTTCATGATCCCAATAACCGTAACCGGCTTGTCCCAAAAGGTAATGGTAGCCCCCAATGTTGTTTTTAAGCCCATCGCTTTCACTGCAGCTTCATTCACAATTACATTGGCTGTATCTGTTTTCTGAGGGATGAACTCTCTGCCACTCAGCATAACCGTACCAATGGTTCTGACAAAGTCATACCCCGCACTGCGGAAATTAAAGGTTGTTTCCTCACCGACCTTTTTTCCGGGCCACTCTACACCAAAAGTATTGCCTCCATCGAGGGTTATGCTCCTGCTGAAAAAAGTAACATCCGTTACCGCACCCGATTTCAGTAACTGTGCTTTCCATAATTCCAATTTTTGTTTATCGCCAATTTG
Source organism: Pedobacter sp. AW31-3R (assembly GCF_052180285.1). Classification (NCBI taxonomy): domain Bacteria; kingdom Pseudomonadati; phylum Bacteroidota; class Sphingobacteriia; order Sphingobacteriales; family Sphingobacteriaceae; genus Pedobacter; species Pedobacter sp. AW31-3R. The sequence goes on from NZ_CP197475.1 coordinate 4,849,840, forward strand.
TGGTCCCTGTACCTCCAGTTCAACCAGGTTATTTTTGCTATATCCTATCGGTTTATTTTTTACAAATTGTAATTGCTGATAGATCACTATTGTACAGACAATCAGGCATGCTGCAAATACAAACTGAGATACGACCAATATCTGCCGGAAAGAAACTGAAGATTGCGTAGTCGCCCTGGTTCCTTTCAACACCTGTACAGGCTGGAAAGAAGACAGGTAAAATGCCGGATAACTTCCTGCAAATACACCAGTTACCAAGGTAAGTCCTGTAAATACACCCCAGAATTTCCAGTCCCTATAATCAATAGTCAATTCGGTTCTTAAAACACCATTGATATAAGGCAGACTCAGTTCTATGAGAACAAAAGCGGCCAGCATCCCCAGAACAGACAGCAATACAGACTCCAGCATAAATTGTGCAATCAGTGAATTACGGGAAGAACCGATTGCTTTTCTGACTCCAACTTCCTTCGCCCTCTTCTCCGATTTTGCGGTAGAAAGGTTCATAAAATTGACACAGGCGATCAGGAGGATACAAAAGGCAAGCATAAGAAATATCCGTACCTGATCAATTTTTCCACCTACCGGTTTTCCATTCTCAAATTCACTATACAGGTTCCATTTTTCTATAGGATAAAGGAAGAATCCTTCAATCTTACGCTGGTGCTGATAGCGATGTATGTGGTAAACTTCTTGATTAGCCCTTTTAAAACTCTCCTGATTTTGAAGCTGTACCATTGTCAGACAAAAGTTTCCACCCCAGCCTATCTCTTTTAATTCCGGGTCAAGTTTTAACCATAAGCTCCATGGCAACAGGTAATCGAATACGATGCTACTGTTTTTAGGAATATCTGCTATCACTGCTTCAACCTTTAACATCTCTTTATTTTCCAGTTTAACCATTTTGTTGATAGGATCTTCATCACCAAACAGGTTTCTGGCCATTGTTTCTGTCAGGATCACCACGTTCACACCCTTTAATGCTTTTTCCGGATTACCCTTGAGAAATTTGTAATCCTGTATTTTAAGAAACTCCGGATCGGCATACACTTTCCGCTTTTTCACCATGTTATCCCCATAACTGATTAATCCTATGGAAGGATAACTGGAATGAGAAGCAAGGGCAAGGTCAGAAATTTTACTTTTCAATTCAGGTGCAAGTACCCCCGGAGACCAGCTATGGCTGCTTAAACCTGTACTCGAATTAACCGTAGTAAAAACGATATAGGTGTTCTTATAATTTTTTGATTGTTTATCATAATTCCATTCATAGGCAACATATAACAGCAAAACCATGCAACTGGACAGGCCAATTGCCAGTCCTCCCACATTGATGAATGTAAATAATTTGTTTTTCCAGAGACTCCTCAGCGCAATTTTAAAGTTTAACCTGAACATATTGATCTTTTTTTGACCCCTATTAAAATGAACTATTCGTATTTTAATGCATCCACCGGATTCGCTTTCGCCACCTTGAAAGATTGTACACTCACTGTTAAAATGGCAATCAGAATAGACAATATGGAGGCAATGACAAAAGGAACCGGTGAAATGTCAATTCTGAAATCAAAATTAGACAGCCATTTATTAATTAGTATATATCCAATAGGAAATGCTATCACATTGGCAATCAATACAAGTCGGATAAAGTCTTTATTTAACAACAGAAGAATACTCATTGAATCTGCTCCCAATACCTTGCGGATACTGATCTCTTTTTTTCGCTGTTCTGCCATATATAAGGCAAGCCCTAAAAGTCCAATAGAAGAAATAAAGATAGCGAAACCACCAAACCAATTTGATAAAGTCCCCAGCAACTTCTCATTGTGGTACTTCCTTTCAAAATTATCATCAACAAAATTGAGATCGACAGGATAATCAGGATTTATAGACAATACCTGCTCATTGATAACTTTCACTGCCATACTCAGATTTTGGTTACCTGCCACCCGTAACAGGATCTTCTGCGCATCTGCAGGTGAATACCCTATAATTGTTGGCGTTGCTGGTCTGTATGGCGACTCAACCGCATAATCTTTCACAATACCAATCACGGTAACCGGTTTTTCATTCCATACCAGTTTAGCCCCCAGGGCTTGCTTCAATCCGGTCATTTTAGCCAATGCCTCATTGATGACCACATTGGCAGAATCCTGTCGACCTCTTTCAAAATCACGCCCTGATAGCAGTTTCATGGCTGTTGTCTTTACCAAATCATAACCTGTTAACCGGAAATTCACTAATATAGTGGCATTGGGGTTTTTTCCTTCCCATTCTACCCCATACCCATTATTTCCACCACTAGTAATGGAGGTAGACAGGGTGCTTGCCGAGGTCACAACCCCACTTTTCATCAATTGATCTTTCAATAACTGAAATTTCTCCGCCTTTCGGAGTTCGCCCTGCACCGGTATTTCAATCAGGTTGTTTTTATTATACCCTACAGGTTTGTTTTTGATAAAACTTAGCTGCTGATAAATTACAATGGTACATATCATTACACAGGTAGCAAATACAAACTGAAAGACAACCAGTAATCGCCGTACAGACAAAGTTGACTTTCCACTATTGGTAAAACCTTTTAATACTTTAATGGGATCAAACGAGGACAGATAAAATGCAGGGTAACTTCCGGCAACAAGGCCAGTCATCAGTGAAAGTCCCAAAAACATAGCCCAGAATGTCCATTCCTGATAATTAATTGTCAGGCTAAGCCTTATTAAACCATTGAAATAAGGCAGCATAACTTCCAGCAGTATAAATGCAACCAACATACTGATCAGCGCAAGCAATACAGATTCCATCATAAACTGAACCACCAGATTGTTTTTTGATGACCCTATTGCTTTACGCACGCCAACTTCCTTGGCGCGTTTTTCTGATCTGGCGGTAGACAGGTTCATGAAATTCACACAGGCGATCAGAAGAATACAGACAGCTAATAAAAAGAAGATCTGCAACTGCTGGATGCGACCACCGACAGACTTTCCATTACTGAAATTATTATACAAATGATTTTTTGATAGTGGATGCATGAAAGCTTCACTATTGGAGTATTTTTCATGTTTTTTAATCATCCCCTGTAACAGAAAGTTCGCATTCTTAAAAAAACTATTGTCCTGTAATTGAATTACCGTAAGACAGTAATTATCTCCCCAGCCGGATTCCTTTGTCCAGGGGTTAAGCTTTTCATATAATGCCCAAGGCAGAACATACTCAAACCAGATGCTGCTATTGACCGGTATGTCTGCAATCACCCCCTCAACTTTCAATAACACAGAATTATCCAGTTTTAAGGATTTATTTAGTGGGTTTTCATTTCCAAAAAGTGCTCTGGCAAGGCTTTCTGTGAGAATAATTGAATTGGGATTTTGCAAAAAGCTAGCCCTGTTTCCTTTAATAACTTTATAATTGAAGATTTTGAGGAAATCAACATCGGCATAAGTTGCCGATTTTTTAAAGCTATTCCTTTCATAAGAGATCAGTTGTTGATTGGGATAGGAATATCTCGATACATATTGTATACCAGGAATTTCTACTTTCACAACCGGTGCCATCTCTCCTGGAGTAGAATCAAATGTGAAGATATTATTGTCTGCGGATTGATTATTATAAACAAGATAGGTTTCTTTATAATTTTCTAGCTGTTTATCAAAGCTCCATTCATAAGAGATGTATAACAACAACATCATACAACTGGCAAGGCCAATGGCCAATCCGCCAACATTGATTAAAGTAAAGCCTTTATGTTTCCAAAGGTTCCTTAGTGCTATTTTTAAGTTCAGTTTAAACATTGTACATCTGATTAAAAAATTCTTTTATGATAGTTTTTATGCACATTGACATATGCACTTTTGGTCATTTTTTTCTGCCTGCCGGTTGCTATTGAGCAGACTATTCATATTTGAGGGCATCTACCGGATTTGCCCTTGCAGCTTTATACGCCTGAAAACTCACGGTAAAGAAGGCAATGGCTACTGTTCCAATTGAGGCGAGCAAAATAACCATCCAGCTGATGTTGATATGAAATTCAAATCCCTTCAACCAGCTGTTCATCAGGTATTGCGCCGCAGGTATAGCTATAAAAATGGCCACAACAACCATTTTCAGGAAGCTGAGAGAAAGCAGTTGCATTAAACTGGCCACCGAAGCTCCCAGCACCTTGCGCACCCCGATTTCCTTTGTTCTCTGCTCTGCGCTATAGGCCGCTAAACCAAATAAACCCAAACAGGAGATGAATATGGCCAGTCCCCCGAAAAGGTTAGATAAAATGCCCAGGACTTTCTGTGATTTCAATTTCTCCGCATACAACTGATCCACATAGCTCAGTTCCGCAGGGTATGCCGGATTAATTTCTTTGGCAATGCGCTCAATCGTGGCCATGTTTTCTGATGCAGGTCTTGTTTTGTTCAGGCGCATAGTCACCAAACCATTCCAGCCAGGGTTAAAAGCAACGAGCATTGGCCGGTCACTTTGAAAGGGTGATCCCCAGATAAAGTCTTTAAAAACACCCACCACCATACTTTTCGTTCCATGGTAAACAACCGTTTGTCCAACCGGATTCTTTAGTCCCATGATTTGCACTGCCCGCTCACTCAGCATCACCGCCACACTGTCGGATGCGAACTTTTTAGAGAAGTCACGTCCTTCAATAAGTTTTACACCAGAGGTTTGAATAAAATCATACGTAGTCGCCAGCTGATTGAACACCATTAGCTTACCGGCTTCTTCCATTCCCGGCCATTCCAGACCCCAGAAATTCGACCCATCACTGGAAAGTGTCCGTGAAGATTCATACAGGGAAGTCACGGCTCCCGAGGCCAGCAACCTGGTTTTGAACAGCTCAAATTTTGCCATCAGCTCCCCATCCTGAGGCATCTCTACCAGTTCATTGATCTCATACCCTACCGGCCTGTCCCTTATAAATTGGATCTGCTGATAAATAACGGTAGTAGCGATGATTAAAATCAGGGCAAAGCTGAACTGACCAACCACCAATATCTGTCTAAGTCCAATAGCCTGTATGCCGCGTTTAAGGTTTTTCTTTTTAAGTACCTGTACAGGATTAAAGGAAGACAAATAAAAAGCAGGATAGCTTCCGGCAATTAAACCGGTGAGCAGTACCACAGCAAAAAGGCTTAACCACATATAAGTGTTGGCATAGGCAATTCCGAGCTGTATACCAAGGAGGTTATTAAATAAAGGGAGACAAAGTTCAATTAATGCAATGGCCATTATGGCACTACAGCTGGTCAATACCAGCGATTCCATCAGAAACTGACTCACCAGGCTACCACGGGTAGCACCGATGGTCTTTTTAATGCCTACCTCTTTCGCTCTTTTCTCAGATCTGGCTGTAGCCATATTCATAAAATTGATACAGGCGATAAGGAGGATACCAATGGCTAATCCCATAAACAAACGGACCTGTTCAATTCTGCCGCCATTACTGCTTCCATTGATAAAATTTCCATACAGATGGAGATCTTTATAAGGAAACAGGAAGGGCGTGGCATTGGCAGCATATTGGTCCGTATTCTTTTTAACCAGATTACTGATGCTTTTATTAAACGCATCAATATCAGTTGCAGGATCGAGTTTTACGACCGTTGTCCAGTTGTAATTGGACCATTGCGGGACTTTCACCCAGTCGTACTGCGTTTCATAAAGTGACCAGGGCATCAGAAAATCGAAATTTGCCGAGGTATTTTCCGGCAGGTCCTGTATCACTCCCGTAATCTTAAGGTCTATTTTATTCTCATATTTCACAGACTTATTGAGTACATCGGTCGTCCCAAAAAGCAGCTTAGCCATTGTTTCCGTCAGGACAACCTGATTTGGTGCACTCAAAGCCTTTTCTTTATCTCCAGCGATAAAATTCAAGTCGAATATCTCCAGGAAACCGGCATCTGCAAACCTGGATTTCTTTTTAAAACTATTCTGTCCACTGGCAATCAGGGTCGGTGCATCCCAGCTGTACCGCGTTGCGGCTTTCACTGCCGGATAATCCTGTTTTAAAACAGGTCCGATGACATTACCCGTATTCCAGCCAGTACTCTCAATCTGCCCATTTTTACCCTTAAAATTCGTCAGCACCTGATAAATATGGGTTGCATTTTTACCCCGCTTATCATAGCTCCACTCATAAGATACATAGAGGAGCAATAAAAGGCAGGCAGCTAAACCTATAGCCAGTCCACTTATATTGATCAAAGAAGCTGTTTTATTTCTCCATAGATTTCTAAGTGCTATTCTGAAGTTGAGTTTGAACATGACGAATAATTAAAAGGGTGAAATCACTAGCTGATAGTGAGGGTTAAAACGGGTTGCAAACGCTATATCAATTCTTCGGTACGGCTTTTATTGATCTTCTCAGAGATCACATGACCGTCTTTAAGGTTAATAATCCGGTTAGAAAAGCTGGCATCATGGGAAGAGTGGGTAACCATCACAATGGTAGTCCCCTGCTCATTGAGCTCACAAAGCAATTCCATCACCTCATTCCCATGGGAACTGTCCAGGTTACCCGTAGGCTCATCGGCCAAAACGAGTTTAGGTTTAGTCACCAATGCACGGGCTACGGCTACGCGCTGCTGCTGTCCTCCGGAAAGCTGCTGTGGAAAATGCCCGCTGCGGTTAACAATGTTCATCCGTTCGATCATCTCATTCACCAGCCGTTTACGTTCTGCTGCCGGCACTTTATTATAAATCAGGGGTAACTCAATATTTTCGAATACCGTTAATTCATCAATCAGATTGAAATTTTGAAAGACAAAACCCATATGCTGCTTGCGGAAATTGGAACGCTCCCTGTCGTTCATCGTTAACAGCTCTGTTTCCAGAAACCTGTAACTACCGCTTTCAGGTTTATCAAGCAATCCCATTACGTTTAGCAAAGTAGATTTACCGCAACCAGAAGGGCCCATAATGGAGACAAACTCTCCCGCCTTAACGTGCATATTTATTCCATTCAGGGCTGTGGTTTCCACTTCTTCCGTTTTGTATACTTTTTCAAGGTTCTCAATCTTTATCATCTTCTGATTATTTAGGATTATATCTTTAGGTCTTTTTTATCTGTGGGTGTATGGGGTATTTTGCCAATTATCTTGATTCCTGTTCTATTTTAACAGCTATTTGCTGACTTCGATGATATCATACATATTGAACTGATCGTAGGAAGAAGTAATGACTTCCTCCTCTTTCTGCAGCCCTTCCATGATTTCATAATACTGGTAATTTTTGCGGCCAATTTTTACGTTTCGTTTCTGTGCCTTCCCATCTTTCAGCACAAACACCCAGGAGCCGCCGGTACTTTGGAAAAACTGTCCCTGCGCCAGCAACAGTGATTTACTGTTATCAGACAGGGTAAGCTTTACCTGTAAAGATAAACCTCTTCTTAATTCATCCGGGGATTTACCTTCAAAAACAAGTTCCACCTGGAACTGTCCTCCGGTCACCTCCGGAATAACTTTACGGACCATCAGTTGATAGGTTTTACCATTGAACTCGCAATTTGCGGATTGCCCTTCTTTTACCCTGTTGATATAATACTCATCCACCCCAGCCTGCAGTTTGTATCCTTGCAGCACATCTATTTTACCCAGCATCTCATTGGCCGTATACGACTTCCCTATCACAGGATCATAGGAAGACAATCTGCCGGAAACAGGTGCCTTAATCGTCATGTTCTCAATATTTTGCCTGATGGTTTCCAGACTTTCATTCATTCTGGTTACCGAAATATCAATCTGCTTCAGCTGCATTATACGGCTGTCATTTTCCTGTTTTACCGCGACGCGCATGATATCTTTACGCCCTCTGCTGTATTCATAATCCTGACTGGAGTCATCAAATTCCTGTCTGGTAATCACTTTCTTTGCAAACAGCACACTATCCGTTATATACTTCCTCCGTGCAGTTCTCAGGGTATTCTCAATCAGCATCATATCCTGCGTCATCACCCGCTGGTTCTGTTCCAGATCGAGTCTTACCTTGCGCAATTGATTGATCTGCTCCGTAATACTGGTCTCGCTCGCGGTATAACCGGAAAGCGCATTCGGATTGGCAATCCGCAGCAAGGGTGTACCTTTGATAACGCTGGCTCCGTTTTCAGTGAAGATCTCTGCTACCGTCCCTCCTTCCGGAGAACTCACAATTACAGAAGTCAACGGCACCACGCTGGCATTCAATAAGACGACATCTTCAAAATCGCCGTACACCACTTTACTGATCGTAAGTTTATCAGCATCTGCCTTGTACACCTTACTTAAAGACAATTGGTATCCATAGCCCACGAGGATCAGTAACAACACTCCCCCGGCCATCATATATATTGTTTTTTTATTAAATCTCTTCTTTTGTATAATCTTATCCATTTGATCATTCGTCATGTGTTTTGCTATAAGCGAAGGATATGCCAAAGCAATAAATAATTTTAAAACAATGAATATCAATATTTTAACTATTTTTAACACAAAACACCGTTCAATAACGGACACTTTGTGTACAGCATCGGACAGTTTCATTTAATTTTGAAGAAACCTTTAACTACATGACAGAAGCCAATGTTTTAGTAATAGATGACGATGATGATATCCTGTTAAGCGCAAGGCTATTTTTAAAGCAGCACTTTAACCAGGTAATGACCTGTAAATCTCCCAAGGAGATCAATGTCCTGTTAAGCCATAATGATATAGATATCATTTTGCTGGACATGAATTACCAGAAAGGGGCCAGCAATGGCCGTGAAGGTTTATACTGGCTGGAACACATATTATCTATAGACAAAGATTACGTAGTCATCCTGATGACAGCTTATGGCAATGTGGAACTTGCCGTACAGGCGATCAAACAGGGGGCTACAGATTTTATCCTGAAGCCCTGGGAAAATGATAAGTTGTATGCCACCCTGTCTGCCGCTTCAAAGCTGAGACAATCGACCAAAAAAGTAAAGAAACTGGAGAAAATCCATTCTTCTATACAGACTGATATGGCGAGAAAATTCGAACATATTGTGGGTACCTCTGCCCCTGTCAAACAATTGCAGCATACCTTGCTGAAGGTTGCCCCAACAGATGCAAACGTATTGATCCTGGGAGAAAATGGTACAGGTAAGCAGGTCTTCGCTTATGAACTGCACAAACACTCACTCCGCAAAAACAATATTTTTATGCATGTTGACCTGGGTTCCCTGAATGAGAATTTATTCGAAAGCGAACTGTTTGGTTATGCAAAGGGGGCATTTACCGATGCAAGGGACGACAGACCGGGGCGTTTTGAACTGGCGGATAACGGTACGATATTTCTCGACGAGATTGGAAATCTCTCCCTCCCCCTGCAGTCAAAATTGCTGACTGTACTTCAGAACCGCACAGTCACCCGCTTAGGGGAAAGCAGGGAGCGGAAAGTTAATGTGAGGCTGATCACTGCCACCAATATGCCTTTGAATGAGATGGTTTCCAAAGGTACGTTCCGACAGGATTTACTGTTCAGGATCAATACTGTTGAACTGATCTTACCTGCCTTACACCAGCGCGCAGATGACATCCTATTGCTGGCCAATCACTTCCTCCATACCTTCAGCACTAAATACCACAAGAGTATTTCCCGGATTACAGACAAAGCGGGACAGACTTTATTGAATTACCACTGGCCCGGAAATGTTCGCGAGCTGCAGCATGTCATAGAGCGGGCGGTGATTATGGCCGAAGGTATACAGATTGCTGAAGAAGATTTACAGCTGAGTCCCCAGAAGTTTGGCAGCAATACCCCGGTAATGGCCAATATGGATCTCGAAGAAATGGAAAAAATGATGGTGCAGAAAGCCATTGATACCCACAAGGGAAACATATCCAGAGCTGCTGCCGAACTGGGACTGACCCGTGCCGCATTGTACCGCAGGATAGAAAAATTCGGACTATAGCCTATGTTTTACCAGCGATTTACCTTCCGGCTTATCTTCAAACTGTTATTCATTAATCTGCTGGCAATCGCACTGGCCTACCTGATCCTGAATACACAATTGTGGTTTACCATTGCCGGTATTTCCTGTGTATTCATGGGATGTATCATTTCATTGTACAACTATATCAATCAGATCAGGGAAGATATTAAAAGATTTATCCTGGCTATAAAAACGCGTGACCATACCTTAAATTTCAAAAACAGAAGCACCAGGGGCAGCTTTCCTGAGTTGTATCATTCTTTTGATGAGATTATAAAGACACATAAAGATATCCAGCTGGAACAGGATGCGGTATTTCAGCTGATCAAAACGATCCTGCAACAGGTTCCGGTGGGCGTAATTGTGGTCAGGGAGACCAATAGTCCTGCAGGACAGGGGGAAATCGCCTTTTTTAATGAAGCGGCATCCTCCTTATTGGGCGTTCCTGCCTATAAATACTGGCATAGACTAAAACAACACCTTCCACTTTTTACCCATGAAGTAGAACAAATCAGGCAGGGAGGAAAACGTTTTCTGGAATTGAAAATCCAGGATAAACTCATACAGCTTTCCACTGAAGTTATTCCCCTGAACCTGTATGGTTCAAATTATACCATCATCTCCTTCCAGAATATCAAGGATGAAATTGAGCAGAAAGAGATAGAAGCCTGGAACAGGCTGATTGGGGTCATCTCCCATGAGATCCTCAATTCAATTACCCCTATCAGTTCTTTATCTGATACGGTGAACAGCATGGTGACGAACAGGGATTTCCTGAATAAAGAGGACCTGGAAGATCTTAAACCAGCCATTCAAACCATTAAAAGAAGATCTGAAGGGCTACTTGATTTCGTAAAAGATTACCGTTTAATTGCCGAGTTGCCTACACCTGAATTGCAGTTCCATAGCATTGGGGAGATTCTGCAACATATCAAAATATTGATGCAGCCTTTTGCCGCAGCAAAAAATGTAAAGCTGAATGTGGGACAAACTTCCTCCAAGATCACGGTGAATGTAGACCTCAAACTGGTAGAACAGGCACTGATTAACCTGGTGACCAACAGTATACATGCCCTGGAAAATATTGACCAGCCGCTGATAGAAATCAACTACCGTTTAGAACAGAACAAGTTATTCATTGAGGTAGCAGATAACGGTAAAGGTGTGGAACCCGATCTCCTGGAAAAGATTTTCGTTCCTTTCTTTACCACCAGAAAGGCCGGTTCAGGCATAGGGTTAACCATCACGCGCAACATCATGAAAATGCACTACGGTAGTCTGGAAGTCAATTCTATCCCTTCTGAGCGCACGGTGTTTTCCCTGGTCTTCAATTATGTGTAGGGAATTTGATAGATTTGCAGGGTATGACCACATTGCAGTTACGTATCACAGAGATTTCTATACAACCGGGAGATAACGTTTTTATTAGCCTGGAACCCCTGGATGGGGTGATTCCTGATTATCTGCCGGGACAGTTCTTAACTGTTTTGTTTCAGCTGAATGGTAAAGAAATCAGGCGTTCTTACTCCATCTGCAGTTCTGCAGCCTTAAATGAGCCCCTCAGTATTGCGGTTAAACTGGTAGAGAACGGAGAAATTTCTACTTATCTGCACCATAAAACAAGGCTGGGTGATATCCTGACAGCTTTGCCTCCGGCCGGAATTTTCACCTATTCACCTATTGCTGAAATTAAACGTACCGTTTTTCTGTTTGCTGCAGGTGTGGGTATCACACCTGTATTTGCGATCCTTAAGACTGCATTAACGACAGAAATCCATTCTAAAATCGTATTGATTTACAGTAATAAATCTCAATCCGGCACCTTGTTTTATGAGGAGTTGAACCAATGGCAAAAACAATATCCTGAACGCTTTAAACTCATTTATTTGTTCAGTGATTCCAAACGGTTGCAGATGGCCAGGTTAAACAGCTTCCTGATCCGTGACCTGCTGAATGCAAACCTGGAATATGACCAGTCTGATGCTTTATGTTATACCTGCGGTCCCATTGATTATATGGTATCCTGCAGGATCTGGCTATTGGCAGCAGGATTCAGGCTAGACCAAATTAAAAGGGAAACCTATTTTATTCCGGAAGATGAAGGGGATGATGATGATACTTCAGAGAAAGAAGTAAAAGATAAGAATACGTATACTGTAGTACTGGAATTTAACAGGGAAGTATATCAGCTGGAAGTCCCTTATTATAAAAGAATTTTGCAGGTGGCACTGGAGCACAATATCAACGTTCCTTACAGTTGTCGTGCAGGCATTTGCAGTTCCTGTGTGGCAACCTGTACTGCCGGTGGGGTGAAAATGGATTACAATGAAATCCTGACGGATCAGGAGATTGAACAGGGCAGGGTGTTAATCTGCACTGCTCATCCTACTGTAAATAATACTAAAATAGTGATTTAATCACCTATGAATGGGTTTTGCTCTACCTGCCATTTGTTATCCGATAACCGTGCCATCAGGAATAATTGACCCTTTTTTTACGACTACAATACCATCTTTGATCACATAAAAACTGAAATCACCATCAGGTAAATGGGCTCCGCCTTTGATCTGTACATCATTACCTATTCTGCAATTCTTATCTACAATTGCATTGATGATGGTACAACGGTCGCCGATACCGATCAGGGGATTGCCCGCAGCAACTTCCTCAGCGATCTCTGTAAGCGTCTGGTAACGGTCGCTTCCCATAATGTAAGCATTTTCGATAGTGGTTCCATTTCCGATACGGGAACGGATACCAATGACAGAATGTTTAATACAATCTGCATTAAGGATACAGCCTTCGGCAATAACTGCTTTATTCAGTGAGGTGCTCAGAATTTTTGTTGGTGGCAACATCCTTGGGCGCGTAAAGATACTCTGGTGACTGTCAAAAAGATTGAATTCCGGAATATCATCTGTTAAACCCAAATTGGCCTCAAAGAAAGAACAGATATTACCGATATCAGTCCAGTACCCTTCATATTGGAAACTTAATACCTTTTGCTCCTTCAATACACGTGGGATAATTTCTTTACCGAAGTCCTTTTCATCAGGGTTCTCGGCAAAAATACGCACCAGCAGATCACGGTTAAAAATATAAATACCCATTGAGGCAAGATAATTACGTCCCAACGCCTGCATTTCCGGACCTGTATCTGATCCCCAGTCTACCAGCAGGTCAGCGCTTGGTTTCTCTATAAATGAGGTAATGATATTTTCCTCATTTGCCTTAAGAATACCAAAGCTTGTAGCATCTTTCGCCGTACTTGGTATCGTAGCCAGGGTGACTTCTGCCCCGCTTGCTTCGTGTGCCAGTAACATTTCATTAAAATCCATCTGGTAGAGCTGATCACCAGATAAGATCAATACATATTCAAACTCATGCTGCAGCAGGTGATGCATGGTCTGACGCACGGCATCGGCTGTTCCCTGAAACCAGGTTGGGTTATCCGGTGTCTGCTCAGCTGCAAGGATATCTACAAAGGCATCACTGAAATGGCTGAAGTGATACGTATTTTTAATATGTTTATTAAGTGAGGCGGAATTGAACTGAGTAAGTACAAACATACGGTGGATTCCTGAATTCAGACAGTTTGAAATCGGGATATCAACTAACCGGTATTTTCCTGCGATCGGAACAGCAGGTTTTGAACGGGTTTGGGTAAGCGGCGATAATCTGGAGCCCTGGCCACCGCCAAGGATAACTCCTAAAACTTTTTCAGTCATATATTTATAAATTACATTTGGTACAGGTCAATATACTGTTGGGCAGCCCTATCCCAGGAATGGTCCAACTGCATGATATACTTACGGATTTCTTTTATTCTTTTAACATCCTGGAAAAGCCCGTATGCTCTTCCGATTGCATGTCCCACATCACCGACACTGGTCTGGTCGTGGCATATTCCAAAACCGCCGTCACCAATATCCACGACAGTATCCTTCAGTCCTCCTATTCTCCTGACAATTGGAATAGTACCATAACGCAAAGCGTACATCTGATTCAATCCGCAAGGTTCTACCCTGGAAGGCATCAGCAAAAAGTCTGCTCCCGCATAGATCTGGTGAGATAGTTTTTCATTGTATCCAATGTAAACATTGTAATTCCCAGGAAACCAGTTCTTCAATTGTTCCAATCTTGCCTCTACCACAGGATCTCCTGACCCGAGCACCAGAATGTTTATGTTGCCATGACTGTGTGCCAAAGAATTATGAAAGATTTCCGGCAATAAATCTGCACCTTTCTCTCCTACCAGCCTGCCAATAAATGTGAATAATGGTTTTGTCGGATCCAGGTTAAAAACAGCACAAAGGTCCGCTTTGTTTGCTTTTTTTCCACTATCTGACGTTCGTATGTTGTATGGCTTGACCAGCATAGGATCTTTTGAAGTATCCCATACCTCATTATCTATTCCATTTAATATCCCTGCAGATTTGCCACGCTCACTGGCCAGCAGACTTTCCAGTCCGTTTGCCTGGTAACTGATTTCATCTAAATAACTAGGAGACACGGTGGTTACCTTCCAGGCGCATTTTATTGCTGCCGCAAGCGGATTGATCTGATGCCTCCATTCCAGTAAACCCGATTTCCATAGGTCAAAGGCTGGCAGGTAATCGAGTTTATCCCAGCCGAATTGTCCCTGATATTGTGCATTATGAATGGTAAGAACAGTCGGTATGGTACTTAAGCGCTTATACCTTTCACAATTTGCCGTCATAAAAGGAACTAAGCCCGTATGATGATCGTGGCAATGAATTACATCTGGCTGGTGCTCCCATTGATTGATCCAGTCCAGCACGGCAATCTGATAGGTAATAAAGCGCTCCGTATCATCGCCATAACCATATACATTCTCCCTGTCCATCAAACCCGGGATATGCACAAGAAAAAGATCGAAGCCCAGTTTATTGGTTTTCTCTCTTAAAATACGTACAGAATAGCCTTTCTGACCCAGATTACACCAGGAATCATATACCACCTCAAATTCATTTTCCTGCATAAACTTATTGTGGTATGCCGGCATGACAACTTTTGAAAAATGCCCGAGTCTGTTCTGATACTTGGGTAAAGCCCCAACAACATCACCCAATCCGCCGACCTTGGCTACCGGGTAACATTCTGCGCTTAGATGTATAATTTCCATATAAAAAGGATAAAGCTAAGGATGATTAAAATTTCTATTAAAATATGAGTTATAACCCGAATTACTAAACTTTGTTTCTAAATATTTGTAAATAAATTGTGTGCATATTAACCTAGCATACGAAAGATATAAGTATACACAGCGTAGCTACTACATCAAAAAACAATCATCTTCAGATTTATTAACTCAATTACCCCGCATGTAATTACATTAACAAAATTATTAATCACAAATTAATTATTGTTATGAAAAATATGAAAATGATCCGATTGCTAGTGGCCTTACCGGTCATCCTGATGGCAGTCTGCTGTAAAAAAGAAAAGTCTGTAAAGCTAACACCTGTAGAGGTAGTTGAACCCGGAGAGGAACCTGCAGAGACAAAATTGCAACCTGTACAATTGCTGAAGGGCAAAGCAAAAACAACATTCAGTTATACCGGTAACAAGCTCATAAAAATGGAGAACTCCGATGGTACCCATACCACAATCCGCTATGACGAACACCAGTTCCCTATTATGCTGGAGAATTTTACAGCTGAAATAAGAACAGGCTATTCTGATTATTCTGTTGATGCCAGCGGACAGGTGGTCCTGGTTGAAAAGTATACCTACAAAGGTTTATTACTTATGCTCTTGTACACCCATAAACTAACTTACAATACCAGTCAGCAACTCTGCAGGATACAAACCTTAAATGAATCCATGGAACTACTGAATGATAGAAGGATCACCTATGACAACGATGGGAACAGGAAGTCGGTAGTCTTTACCACACCACAACAAACGCTGGTCTATACTTATGATACCAGAAATGCGCTGTTCAAAAATATGGAGTATGCTTTCCTTCTTGAACTGGAGACAGAGAATCCTATTTTTCTTTCCTCCTCCAATAATTTAATACAGGTATCCGGAGCTACAGCTACCGGTGCTAACCTGGGGTATGACTACAACTATAATGCAAGTAACTATCCTGAACGCATCAAAGTAAAAATTGAGGGAAAAACCAGTTCAACCTATGAGGTAACCTATCAGTAATTTATCATCAGCTTCCAGCAGTTATCCCTGCGGGGAGCTGATGTTTAGAAATTGAATCCGATAGAAATATAGGGCATGGTACTTTCCCTGGAAAAACCTACTGCAGCCTGGATCAGGATGAGGTCTGCCGGTACCACATATATCCCCCCTCCGTAACCATGGTGCCAGTCATTAGACGATTGACCGGGCATCCACACCCTTCCTACGTCGTTAAATCCAAGCAGACCAAATGATCCGGGTACCACATATGAGGTGAAGTCAAATAACTTTATCCTGAAATCAAGGTTATAATAAAGGTTCGTTTTCCCAGTAAACCTGTTGGTATGGAAACCACGCAGGTTATGAACTCCACCCAGCTGCATGCGTTGATAAAAAGCAGGATCACCTATCGTAGTTCCTGCCCCCAGACGGTTGGCGATGACAAATCCTGAATTGCCGGGATTAAGGTAATACCTGAATTCAGAAGTTACCTTACCATAATTTTTATGTTCTCCATTCAGCTGGGTATTTGCAGTAAACTCGGTATTCCAGTAGATGCCCTTTTTAGGGTTACTGAGGTTATCCCTGGAATCGTATTTCAACTCTGCGACCAGGCCGGCATATATGCGGTCATTGAACACCCCTTCATCAGGGTTAGCCTGATTAAAATCGTTCAAAAACCTGTTGATATTAGCAGAACGGCTGCTGGTATAATATTCTGTAGCGACTCCTGCTCCTATAGTCCATTTATCAATATTTCTATACAACTGAAAATCCGCAGTGAGGTAATCATACCGGTTCCGGTAGTAAGACATTCCCTTAGGCTCTTCCTGTATAAATGCCGTTTCATTCCCCAGCCCATAAAAATTACTCAGGTTATTCGGGCCTAACAAATTGGCATTGATTTTAAAGTTATTTTCACCGATTACTTTCTTAAAATCACCGCTGTAATTGATAATAAACGATTTCCTTCCTGTTGAATAATCTACCCATAACTCCTGTTTTTGCGCATAAGGTCCTTTTCTGAAGCCCTGTTTTTCCAGGAGCAGGCCAGCTCCTGCCTGAATTCCCTGATCTATATTGTAGTTCAAATGAAAGAGTGGCCCAAACCTATCAAACATAAAACTTTTCTTGTCATAACTGTTGACCAGTGTGTCTGCTGACAATCTAAGTTTTGCCGAAGCCCTGGAAGGAATTTCATTTTCTTCGTCAGAACGGTCATAAATAAATGTTTTACCTCTGGCTTTGAGACGGGGATCCACCTGGAAAGAATCTTTGTCCGCCCCGCCAATCATCCGTACCACTATAGGTGATTTCTGCTCCCCTTTCAGATCAAAAACATCCTCCCCTCCCAGTCCGTACAACCTTATTTCTTTGGTCAGTTGCCGGTCAAAGGTACGGTGATAAATCTTTCTCCCATTTTCTCCATTTTTCTTGATGTTGTATATCGTGATGGAGATATTTCCATTATTTTTATGCTCAATCTCAAAATACTCTTTCTTATCTGAAGCAGATACGTCAACATTAATGGCCAGAAAGCGAAAATATTCCAATGCACTCTGTTGCAGGTTATTTCTTCTGGCAACCAGGATCCGCAGCATTTCATCTCCATTAATGGCATTGATCTCCGCCGGTATCAGCTGCATCACTTGCGCCAGTAAAGCCGGGGTGATTTTTTCCTGAACATAGCTGATTTCTTCCTTCCAGTCTTTCTCTGTCAATTCATTTAAAAAATACCTGTCGAAAAAACGCTGGTTATAATTCCACTGGTTTACTGCCCTGATTTCCCCGGTATAAGGCTGCAGGTTTGCTTTCAGCCATTGATGGGACAATATCCAGGGAAATACACCGGAGGTACTGTAAAAGACCTTATCCCTGTCCCTCGGAACCGGATGATACACCTTCTCTCCTTTTTTCTCATTTTCAACCTTCAGCCAGCGCCAATTGTCTTCATGGCGGTCCCAGTCTCCCAATATAAAATCAAGTAAACGTGCCCTCAGCACGAGTTTTTGGTCAATACGGGTATCATTATCTTCAGCTACCTTTGCTTGTGCCTTAAGACTGTTGTCGGTTTTTTCAGATTCCAGGGGGGCGCGGTTTTCAATAAGGTATACTGCATTGGCGAAATCTTTCCGGTAGGTGCCGAGGCCAGGGTCATCCCCTACATAAACAATCTCAGGAATGGCATGAGGAATGTCCAATGCATCTGCCAGCGGAGGGACAATCAGGGAAGAAAAGGGATGGTTGGTTGCAATCTGGTCCTGCACAATATCTTTGGCAATCGTTTTTCTCAGGTTTTCCGGTAAACCTCGTTCCGGATATTTCTGTACGGTTCTCAATGCCCATTCCCTGCCTGATGCATCCTGGAGGCGTAACGAGCGTGTTTGCATGCCGCCACCGAGCTGCAGTATTTTCATTCCACCATGTTCTTTCTGAAGATCAATAATCCTAAGTTTCACTGGTGTTGCCCAAAGTTTACGGTAGCTTTCACCAAAGAAAAACCGGTGGGCTTTACTTACAGAGTCATAAACAGGGGAGATTGCAATGGTAATGGAATCTGTATGCTGTTGCTGTGCGCTAACAGACAGGCAGCAACCCGTGACCAGACTGCACATTGCAACACCCTTTAATATGCTTTTTATTTTTTCGGAACTCATAGGCGTTAATTACTTTCGGTCATCGCTACCTCTACCCGCAAAGCTTTAAGCCCTTCCACTCCCTGCAATTCTTCAATTTCAAGATATTCTATGGAGTCTGTCAGTAGGTGTCCGGCCTGTAACCTTCTTATATATTTTAAATATTCCTGGGCCTCTGTACTGTTAAAATAAACGATGGCAATCTTTCCCGGTTGGGTAAGCCGTTCAACGCTGTCTTTAACATGGGCTTTATCAATTCTTTTCTTCACCATCTGATACCTGATGTTGTAGCTTCCTTCCACATCAAACCTTTGCTCGTCAATTCTGAAACTGATATCAATGAGCTTTTCATAAACGAACAGCAGCTGTGTAGTTTCCAAAGGCAGGGGCAAATGTTTTTTCAGGGACAGTGTCGTTCTTGCGATCTCTGCGATTACCTTTAACTGTCTGAACCTGAAATCCATCACAATATCTTCATTAAATTCCTCATCCGGAGAAATTGATTTACCCAGGTAAATATCAAACTCCACCCCATCGGTCCTGAATTTCTCAAAATAGCAGGGATGGATTTCCTGGATTTCTTCATTAAAAGTATCCAGGTGACGTGCAACAGCCTGATTGATCATCTTCATGCTCAATTCATAGTTATCCCTGTTCTCATAAATTTTACCCCCGGGACGGGTAAGTTCAAAGTAATGGTCCAATAGTTCTTCCACCTCAGGATGGATGGCTTTCAGCAACTGAAGATATGGAGGGAGCTGCCGCTGCAAATAATCATCTGTTTTCATGATCTCCCTGTCCGACATGGCATCAAACTTCTTGGGCTTCCAGCCTGATTTGCCCGAAGGAAAATCACTTTCCACATCAATAGGGATTCTGCTCTTCAGATTGATCAGCATCGTTTCCAGTACATCGAAATGAGCGAAAAGATCTTTTCTGATCATCAGGTTACGCTCAATACTTGAATTCCGGATGTCTACCGCACCATAAAAAGGAAAGACATCCTTGAAATACACCGGCTCAATGGGTAGATTCTTCTTCGCAGCACCAGATTTCATGTAGTTGTAGGCCGACTGATAAAAACGCCATGCAACAGAAGGTTGCAGGGCAGTAAATTTATCGGTGACCACAGCCATGATCTCATTGTTAAAATCAGTAATGATATTATTATACAATTGTGCAAGCAATGGGAAGGCAGTCTCAATCCTCCCCAGGGTATTGCCATTGAAAACAGTCATATCCTTCGTATACATTTCCAGGCAGCCTACGAGACGTGAATTGTAAAACAATGGAAATAACGCATAGGACCTGATCCCTTTATCCAGCAATAATTTCAGCATGGGATAGGTCGAATATTCTTCCATATTGATCTGGGGGAAGATCATTCGCCGCGGATTGGCAACAAAAGGAGCAATCAGCTTTTGATATTCAGCTTCCTGCATGTGATTTGCCTTCGCCTGTTGTATAATGATACTTTCAAACCCTTCATGGTTATAGATCATACTCTCCCCATTCAGTCTGATATAGGGAAGCAGACCAAAATCTACCAGATCAGTGCCGATTAATGATTTCAAGGCAGAGGTTATCGCTTTGATATCCCATTGCGACTGGCATTGATTGTGGTCAATAATGGTATTTTTAATTGCTTCCAATGCGTATTCTTCCGTGACATCAGTAAAAGTAACAATGGAAATGCCTTCTACTTCAAAATTCTCCGGGGGGAAGAGTGTTTTGAGCACTTCCGTGGTTTGATCTTCATCTTTAAAGTATTCCTTCGCGGTTTCAAGCGTAAGTTCAGGAAGAGCTACTTTACTGGTAATGTCAAGAAAACGGGTATCCACATTTAAGCGGTAATAGGTCAGTAAATTTGTCTCCCTGTTAAGAATAGACTTGACCATATAATCACTTCCAGAAATGGAAAAATCATAAAACTTCTTCATCACCAGATTATAGAAATTTTTATAAATACTTTCCTCCATTTCTGCCCTGGGAGGTAAAGAAACCCCTTCTTTTAATTTTTCGTTTTGTGCATCCATGAGGATTTCATAGAATGCATCTGTTCCGTAATAGAAGCATGGGGATATAGGTTTGGCTATCGCCCAGAACTCTTCACGTTCATCGGTTAAGATGGGTGATAACGCAGTATGTATCAATTCAAACAGATGGTGATAATTGACGATATCCTTTTCTTTTATAGGATGGGCGAGCTCAGGGTAAACCTCAAACTGGTGCAGCAGGTATTTATAAAAGTTTACCTTTGCTGTTTTCTCCTTCTTGATCCGTTCTTTTATAATCGCTATAAACGGCTTTAAAGAAAATTGAATATGGGCATCCAGTACCTGGACTTCATTGCCGCATATGTTTTTAATCAAATCTATAGTTATCGCCTGCATAGGATATTATATCTGATCGCTTCTTAAAACCTATTCCAGGTTTTGTGTTTACGACTTAAGTTTGAATTTCAAAATATTACCGGCAGTAATTTCATCCCCTTCATTGGAAATATAAAGGTTCATCTGTTCATCAAATGCCAATCCTTCCGGCTGGTTAAAGATAGAAGAATTTAAACGATGTACACTTTTAACTTTCCAGTCCGGTGTCGCCACAATAAGTACTTTATTTACCGAAGAAAGGATATACCATTCGCCCGTATGCGGATCCCTTGTTAAAGCAGAGGCTTTCAGTCCACTCTTCAGGATCAGTTCCTGCTCAATCAGTGCCGACAGGTCCATCGAAAAACTTCCTGATGAAATTAACTTTTTTTCTGCAGGATCGTAGGTAAAGATAGATCCAGACATCATTCCAGCCTTTTTGTCGCTTTTGCAGTTCTTGCACAGGATATAGAGCTGATTGGTCTGCGGATCTGCATAAAGGCTTTCATACTCACCTGGAGGAAGGATTTTCTTCCATTCTTTTACATCTTTCAGTTCTTCTTTTGTCGATTCAAGAAAGGGGAATTCATACAATGAACCATTACTTTTAAGTATAAATACGGTCTCATTCAAGATGGCCACATCTTCATAATCCCCTTTTTTTCCAAAAGTAACGTGCTTTTGTTTTTTATTTTTCCATGCCTGACGGTAAAAACGTCCGTCTTCATCCTGAATAGAGTAAATGGTATCACTTTTTGAGTGGTAGAAGGCAATGCCGGAGATTTCCAGCAGACTTTCCGGCATATTAAATTTCTCAGGATGATTAAGGTCATATCCTTTGGGACTGGTAAACCTATTCCCTTCAGGTTTACAGCCATAACTGCTGATCACCAGAAGAACAGCAAAAAAACATATCATATAGTTATAAAACCTATTCATGAGGAGTCAATTTGATTTTAAGCGAATTGTATTTTAAGAAGTCGTATATCGTTTCCTGGGAACGCAGGGGATCAGCGGGGGTCAGATAATTATTCTGCAATTCTTCATTCAGTTCGACGGCCTGCTGGGTATCCCGGAATTGTATGTCCATAATCTCCATCAACTGCCCTTTAAGCTCTGCATCATACACAGGAAAGCAGACTTCAATTCTTCCATAAATATTCCTGTTCATCCAATCGGCCGAACCCATAAAAACCTCCTTGTTCCCCTGGTTATGGAAGATAAATATACGTCCGTGTTCCAGGTAACGATCCACAATACGTCTGATGGCAATGTTTTCACTCTGCCCTGCAACACCAGGGACCAGGCAGCATACACTCCGTACCAGCAGCTCTACTTTCACACCTGCGGACGATGCTTCATATAATTTAGAGATCAGTACTTTCTCTTCCAGGTTGTTCAGTTTGATGCGTATGCCTGCAGTTAATCCCTGCTGTGCATGAAGGATTTCACGGTCTATTAGCTCCAGGAATTTCTGCTGGAGGTTGAACTGTGCGACCAGCAGGTGCCGGAAATTAATCGCATCTTCTTCCAGTGGTTTTTTCTTCTTTTTACTCAGGAAGTCGAACAACAATTTCAGCTCATTCAGCATGGGCTGATGTGCAGTGAGCAAAATATGGTCTGTATAGAACCTGGCAGTCGATTCATTCAGGTTTCCTGTAGCAAGAAGGCCAAGGTAATGGCTTTCATTTCTTACGGTCCTTTGCACCAGGGCTACTTTGGCGTGTACCTTCAGGTCTGTTTTACTGTAGATAATTTTTACCCCCTCCGCTTTCATCCGCGAAGCCCATTTGATATTATTCGCCTCATCGAACCTTGCCTTCAGCTCTACCATCACCACCACCCTCTTTCCGTTTCTTGCCGCCGTCATGAGGGCATTAACGATCCTGGAATTGTTCGCCACCCGGTACAGGGTCACATAGATCGCCTCTACAAAGTTGTCATTTGCCGCCTCATTAAAGAAACGGAGTATAGCGTCATACTTTTGGTAGGGAACGTGGACCATAATGTCCTTCTTAAAGATCTGGCTGAATAATGTTTCCTGCCTGCCAATGGGATGGCCTTCCAGTGATGGCCATTTCGGATAGGACAGTGCAGTGTCCTGAACAGGGAAGCTGCCCAGGTCTTTCAGGTTATGGTAAAACCCGCCTTCCACAACAGAGGCTTTAGACAAGTTAAGGGTATAAATAATCCGGTACAGGTGTCTGAGTGGGATACCTGGCTGACAAAGAAAACGGGTAGCATAGCCAAGGTCTCTTTTCCTGAGTTCTTCCTCCAGTGCGGCGGTAATATCTTCATCAATTTCATCTTTTATATTCAATTCCGCATTCCTGGTAATTTTGATATTAAATACCCCGGTGATCTGCTCATCTGGAAAAAGATAGGCCAGGTTATGTTTAATGATATCATCCAGAAAAACCACGATCTTTTTCTCCTCCGAATGGATAACATAGAGACGCGGCAAGATATCCGACGGAATGGTAATCAGTTCAAGCCGCTCCCCACCAGCAGCATCTGTAAGAATCACTGCCTGATACAATTTGTTGTTCTCCGCAAAGAAAACATCATTTTCCTGGTCTACAGAGAAAAGATGAATATAAGCGAGTACCTCATTAAAAAAAAGGTTACTGATATCATTTGCCACACTTTCCGGAATGTCATGGTTATACAACCAATGGATATTTTCCTTTTCCAGTGCCGGCAGGATACCATTTGCCAGGATATGCCCGAATCTTTTCTGCTGCTGATCGATCAGAAACTTTGCCTTAAAATAAGGATTCTCCAGTCCGCTGCGGTCATCAAAATTATCAATGGCCATCAATACCGGCATACGCACCCTGTAAAACTCATCGAGGTTGGAGGAATAGATGGAAAGGAAATGAATACGTTCCAGCAAGGGTACAGCAGGATTCTCGGCTTCCATTAAAACCCGTTCATTGAAGCTTAACCAGCTTAGATCCCGGTTGAAGTATGAATATTCTTCCATAAAAGTTAAAGCGCAACTACCGCTGCAGCAATGACAAAAGCCAGTACTGAAGCGACGATTCCAAACATGAATACATTGTAAGCGGCCCTCAGCAACAGGTATTTGCGTCCGAGTACCACTCCCTGAAAATACAAATCCTTCACCAGGCTGCCGTAAAGGAAATCCCTGTCTTCCATGACCAGATTCATTCCTGCAGCATAGTCCTGCAGACTCATTTTATAAAAATTACCAAAAAATAATAAGTTTACTTTTTTCTCTGCAATATCTTCAGCAGTAAATGTTCCCGGAGGAACAGATGGCCTGGTGGCAAGAATGGAGAATACCATGGTCACCACACAAATAATCAGTAGGATAAGCGTAGGAATGATTAAATGAGGGTTATCTTCCAGCTTGCGCAACAGTACACTCAATATCACTGAAAGGATAATGGAATTGGTAGAGATCATGATATGTGCCTTATTATCGGCCATATCACTCAAACGCTGGTGATTTCCAGAGGTTGTCCTGAACATCGTTTCAATACCGCGCTCCGGACGGTCACTTTTCTTCTTTTTTGGTTGCACAACTTCTTCTTCAGTTTTTGACACTTCCTGTTGGTGGTTTTTATGTTCCTTATTGTGTTTATCTTCCTTTTGATGATGCTCTCCGTGTTCATTCTGGTGTATACCTCCCTGAACAATGGAATGCCGGGCCGATGGATGATCATCCCTATGTTCTTCTTTTGCAGCTTTCTCCTTTAGTCCGGCGAGATTCCTTTGTTTTCCTTCAGCCAGTAATTCCTGACAGTATTCCGTGTGGTAATGGTGGTTTTCAAGCAAGGCGATCGTTTTAATCCGCCATTCTTTTTTATCCAGTTCCCTGCCCAGACAAGCCTCGGCTTCTTTACGGACCAGTTTATTAAATTCCTTGAAATTTTCGCCTCCGAGATGGAAAAGATCCGCATCACAAACAATCTGTTCCAATAGGCCCACAGGATGCTGGGGCATTTTCGTCGCCAGGATACAATTAACCACTGACTCCACAATTGCTGGCTCTACTCCTTTTGCCGTCAGGAACTCTTTCGCCGATTCAGCTCCCGTTGCTTCATGCTCTTTAAAGCCTTTTAAGTAACCGGTGTCGTGAAACCATGCAGCAGCATTGACAATAAAGAAATCCCTGTCAGATAGCTTGTAATGATTGCTTATTTTCACTGCTGCCTGAACCACATGCTCGGTATGCAATAAATTGTGATATAATAATCTGCTGTCATTTTCACTATGGAATGAAATGGAAACATGAGCCCTAACCTGATCTAACACTTCAAGATAATTCATAGGATAAATATGGTGGTTTTAATTCTTATTTTTTAATGTTCTCCCAAAGAAACCAATCTGAATATATATATTTGATTATACACAGGACGGCAATGGCAGGAACCTTTGGTAAGCAAATATAACATCTCCTAAATGTATGAATTGACGAATAAACAGATTTAAACTTCCTGCAGTGCCCGCATTCCTCATATAATATATTATCCACATGCCCCAAATTACGCCCAGCCAATCAAAAAGATCTGGTACACTCGACTTATTAAGATTTTTCGCCGTATTGTGTGTATTTTTTGCCCACTATACAGATACTTTCAATTATCTCTACCAGATTGTTCCTTCCAATCAGAAATGGAACGTCATTTCCCGTTATGGGAGCCTCGCACTCATGATTTTTTTTATGGTCAGTGGCTATGTTGTGACAATGACCTCCATGAATAGAAATATCAAAGAATTCACTATTGCGCGGCTGTCCAGGATATATCCCCTCTTCTGGATAAGTTGCCTGGTTGCCTTTGTCCTTCCCAGGATCGTCAACCATAGCTTTCTTAGCCTTGCCCCCGTTGGAACCTTTCTTGCGAATTTAACCATGGTGCCTACACTCTTGGGCTATCCCTTGATTAACCCGGTATTTCATACCCTGGTCGTAGAGATTATATTTTATTTGTTTGTCGCTTTCATTATTGTATTTAAATTATGGAACAGAATATTACTCATCTTAACACTTATCCTCGCCTATTGTGTGGTCAATTCATTTAAAAATGAAATATCCCCGCAGATTAACCTGCTTCCGGTTATGGCAGGGATATTATTCTATTTTATCAATATCAATTACGCGAAAAAATGGAAATTGTATTCCTTGTTGATCATAAACTTATTTTGCATGCTGATGTTTGTAGGGCCCATTACCCGTACCTTAAACATGTCTTATACAGAACCCGATACACTGAATATCTGGGTAGTGGTCATCATGACCATCCTCATTTACGTCTTATTTTTAATGATTGCACTGAAAAAAATACATATTAATAGTCGCCCGCTAATTGTCACCTTAAGTGAAATTGCCTATGCCTTTTACCTTTTCCATATTTATTTCCTGGTGATCTATTATTATTTCAGAAACACCATTCAGGGGGAAATATTGTTATTACTCCTCCTTACAGCTGTATTGATCAGTTCCTATTTTATCAATAGATTTATAGAGAAACCATTATCCACTTTTGTAAGTAAACTATTATATCAACTCACTGACTTTGCGGGTAAAAAAAAGAAAGACGTTCCCGCCCCTTAAATTATTCATTGCCATAAGAATTCATCCGTCATGAAACAAAAAGCATGTTTAGCAAAAAGTGAAAAAGATTATAACCATTTAAATTTAAAACCGGGTAAACCGGCCATATGGGAAGATGGTATGCGAACCGATGGTGGCAAAGGAAGCTTTGAATGGTGGTACTTCGATGCCCATCTGGCAGATGGCTCTAAGATCGTCATTATTTTTTATACCAAACCAATGACCGACCTGAATAAACCCCTGGCAGCTTATGCTACATTTAATGTGGATTACAAAGATGGCTCAAAATTAGAGCGCTACTTACCCTCCCAGGTTTTCAGTGCAGCAAGAGAACAATGTGATGTGAAAATTGGGGATTGCAGGTTCAAAGGTGATTTGAAGAACTATTCCATTCAGATGGAAGGTTATGACAACTTCCATTGTGAAGTAGAATTTACTGCAGAAACTGAAAGCTGGCGACCGGAAACAGGTTATATTCATTTTGGCGATAAGGGAAATTATTTTGCGTGGCTTGTGGCAGTACCAAAAGGAAAGGTAAAAATAAAATATACGATAGGCGAACTTACTGCAGATACTACAGGAACCTGTTACCATGACCATAACTGGGGAAATACCCGTCTGCATAAGATCATAGACCATTGGTACTGGTCCAGATCTGAATTTGGCCCTTATACCATTATTGCCAGTCAGATTATCCCTGATAAACGCTATGGTATTTCCCCGGTAAATTTAATCTATGTCATGAAAGATGGAATAAAAATAACGGATGATGCATCCTATGTTGAATTGTTCAGGAGTTGGCCCGACAGAGAGGGATTAGGCAACAAACCGGTGAGTAACGAGCTCATCTTCCGCTATGATGATGGCAATAAGATATTTGAATTACATCTCAAAAAAAAGCGGAGTATCATTGAAACCTATCTCATACAGCAAGAGCCGCAGCGAAAACTCGCTAAATTGTTCCTGGATTTTAATGGTGCTTATTTCAGGCTTACAGGTGAAGGAAAGCTAAATGTTTTTATAAATGACGAGTTACCGCAATGTTACAGAAATGAACATGCGATCTGGGAATTGATGTATTTTGGAAATCCTTCTTAACGCCTTAACTTCACCAGAATATCTCTGAAAATATAAAAAATATCCTGCCCTGTGACCAGCAGCATCTTATAGAATAAAAGCAGGTGAACAAGCAGCATACACCAGCCATAAGGTTGAGTCATCGCTCCATAAATCAATATCGATAAAGGGAAAAATACAGTATAGTAATCCAGCATCAATATTTGGTAGTAAGAATTTTGGGGGGTAATAACGGTGATGATTTTGGATTTAAAAAATACTTTCCTGCAGAATATAAAAAGGAGATATAATGCGAAAGCAACTACCGGAATACTCAGCTCCAGCATGAAAAGAACAGTAGCCAGTGCTCCTAATTCCACAAGGGTAATCAATATTGCCTTCAAACCAAAAGAAGCCGGATTAACCTTGCTTGCGAAAGTATTTATGCCCGATCTCCGGTCATTATCCCTGTCGAGAAACTGATGCCATAGGATACTCCGTATGCCATACAGGTAAGATAGAAGGCCAGTGGCACACAGCCATACAGGATGTATAGCCTCACCTGAATATTGAAAGACAATGGAAACGGTAAACAGTGTGGGAAACAGATGTTCTGCTGCTGCACAGGAAAGCACCCCCCAGATACCTCTTTTTTTCAATCTGAATGGCGGAAAGGAATACATGCTGATTGCCACAGCAATTAGCAGATAAAAAATAACTGAATAGCTATCCGGATAAATGAAAAATGCAGCCAGACAAACTAATCCAGATGCAGCAAGTAACAAAACAATACGCATGAAAGGCGAGATCTTCAGCATGACATTTGATTTCCCGCAGGCAAGATCTATTTCCATATCGGTGTAATCATTTATGATACTTGCATAAATAGCAACGGCAACGATACTGAAGAAAATAATCAGGTACCCTGGATAGATCAGCTCAAATAACGGATAATCCACCAACAAGGCTGTAGCATAACCCATAGAAAAAATCTGGGTAATCTTATGGTCCCACCATTCATGGGACCTTGTTAATTTCTTAATGTTTACGTCCATTATTCATTTGATGAAGTAAATGTTCAACAAAATCCTTCTCAGGTGATTGAGGTACACGCAATGAAACCTGTTTTGCTGCTTCTTTCCCCATATCTTCCCATTCCTCAAGTTTACCCCAGGCACGTTCCATTGCTTCTCCAAATGCTTCCTCATTGGCATAACCACTAAACCCGGTGATGTTCTCGTCCAACAGCTCAGTATTTCCACCTGCATTTGAAATAATGACAATCCTGCCTGCCGCCATTGCCTCCACCATTGACAAGGGTAAACCTTCGCTTCTGGAAGGTAGAACCAATGCATGGTAATCTTTCCAAAGGGCATCCATATCCTGAATATGTCCGGAAAAGGAAATACTGTTTACCCCAAGTAAAGCTGCCATCTCTTTCAGGGCCGCTTCATCAACACCAGAACCAACAAAAGTGACAGACACCGGTCTACCCCTCCATTTTTCAGTATTTAAAATCCTGATCAGGATATCCTGTCCTTTATCAAGCAGGAACAGACGACCTACACAAGCCAGTTTTATTCCTTCTTTTGTATCAGGATAAGGCTGGACTTTTCCAATTTTCTGTGGGTTGAAGATGACATGGCTATTGGCAAGCCGTTTTCCAAATTGTTCTTCAGTTAAGATGAGATTATGTTTGGAAACGAAATAAGTAGCTTTTGCTTCATCAAGAATTTTGGTCATCATCGGACGGTCATGTGGTCCCGGCCAATAAAAGTCGACTGCTTTTTGCGAAATTATCACATAGGGAATATTCAGAAAATTGCAGGCATAGGCATACCCCAGTCCATCGAAATTTATTCCCTGCGAAATAATGGCAAACTTTGGTTTACTTAGCGCTAATAATTTGATCAAATGATCAATCCAGGGGTTTGTATAAAAAGTGAATATACTTTCCCTGCCAAGGATATTTTCAAACTTACGGAAAAGCTTTTTGAAGTTACGTATGACAAATGGTTTGTTATCTTCAAGTTCCTGAAGTTCAACTCCCATACCTGTCAATTTCACAAATTCACGGTGTTCCTTATTGATCATCCCTTTGTAAACGGTCACGCTATACCCATCTGCTAATAAAAAAGGAACGCTTTTACCCCAGAGTTCTTCACTCCCTCCCCAGCTTTCGCTACAGGAAGATATAACCGCTACATTCCCTTTTGATACCTCTTGTAAACTCATTGATACAATTTATTTTTAGTTAATCCTGTATTTATTCCGCATCACCTTTATTGAATAATCTTGAATAATCACCCTCCATTTCCAGCAGTTCTTTATCTGTACCTTCCTGGGAAATCCTGCCATTAGATAGCACATAAATGTAATCAGCATGTTTTACTGCTGAATGCCTGTGACTAATCACTAAAGCCGCACGGTTCCCAATATGCTGCCTAAATGAATCAAAAAGTTCTTTTTCAGCAATAGCATCCAGCGCAGAAGTAGCTTCATCAAGAATAAGAAATCTGGAAGTACTGTAAAGTGCCCTTGCGGTTGCCAGCTTCTGCCACTGACCAATACTAATTTCTCTTCCTTCCTGGAACACCTTGCCCATCATGGTATCATATTGATGATCAAAACCTTTGATGTATTCATGTGCACCTGAATGTTTGGCCGCTACAACAATATCATCCAACTGATGGACCGCTCGGTTAATATCACCAAATCGGATATTATCAGCAGCTGAAAAATTATACCTGCAAAAATCCTGAAAAACAACACTGATATCCTTCCTGTATTCACTGTTCTTAAATCTCCTGATATCCTGTCCTCCTAAGGTTAAAACTCCTGATGTAGGATCATATAAACGACAAAGTAATTTTATAAGCGTAGTTTTACCAGCTCCATTAAGTCCTACGACAGCAATAATTTTACCGGAAGGAATTTTCAAATTGATATCTGTAAGGGTAGGTTTGTCCGCTTTAGGATAGCTGAAATGGACATGATTAAGTTCAAGATCTACTTTCTCAGTTGTTGGAACAGGCTCCATATCCACTTCATCATGGATAGCGGCTTTCAAATCAAACAATTCAAAAATACTTGTCACAAAAGCATTATTCTGATAAACAGTAGAAATCCCAGAAGCTATATTCTGTAGAATGGTAAATGTTTGCGGAAAAATAACCAGAAACAAAGTCATATCCCCTAATGTTGCATATCCTTTTGCAGCCCTGAGCATGATATATCCCATACAAATAAAAAAACCAAGATTAGAGAGCGCACTGGTTCCAGCTTCCCATATCGTCCTCCCATAACTGATTTTTAACCTTTCTGCCAGCAGTTCCATCCTGATCTGGAAATACTGCAGTTTAAAAAAACTGCCCAGGTTATAACTCCTAACTTCTTTTGCAGTGGCATCTGAAGTGATGAGTGTACTCAAGTAAAAAGTTTTTCTTTCTTTTGGTGTATGTACCAGACGCAATTTATTTTGTTTATTGGCAAAGAAAATCCGGACCATTAATGTCGGCAATACACATAAGGCAAGCATCGGTAATAAAAACCAGTTTATAGTGACCAGTATAGATGCTACCCCAGCCAGACTAAGGATATTTTTTAAAATCTCAAGCAAGGATATGATCAGCTGATTCGGACGATAGGACCCTGCATCCTTAGCCCTTTTCAACACATCAAAATATTCAGGGCTCTCATAAAATGAAAGGTCCAATTTCACTGCTATTTCGTGGATATTATCGTCAATTTTTTCAGAAACCTTTGCTGCCTGTGTCTCTGCTGCATAGCTGGAAAACGACCTGATGATATTATAGAGAATACCAACAATAGCGGCAAAGGCAATATATTTGATTACCAGTCCCTCGTTCAGCAGATTTCCAGTTCCTGTTTTTGCGACCAGATCAACAATCAATTTTAATGAATACAAGCTAGCCAGCATAAAAATAGTCTCGATTAAAATCATTACAATAACCAGCGTTGTCCATCCACTTGCTATAGACCAAACCAGCTTTACTGTTCTGCCAATGTTTAAATTCGTTTTGACTTTGTTTAGCTTATAAGAGATAGATGCTTTCATTAACAGGATTATAATCTAGGTTATTCACACTAAATAAAGCAATAAATACGGAGGAAAACAAAGATTCAGTTTACATAAAAAAAAGACTTGTACAGGTGAAAAACAGATATTTCGACAAAAGAAACAAAAACAAATCTAATTTATCTTAAAAAAGATTCATAATTACTCAAAAGAACTATAATTCACCTGTGTAAAATGCTTATTTTTAGAAATTTAAACCTTACCATAATTTTAGAAAAAACCAAAACAATCACCAAATTGCAAAAAAAACAATTTGAATTATTTAATTTCAAAACCTAAGAAAATAATTTATCTTAGTTCGAATGTTGGTTCAAATTGATAATTATTAACTACTTGTAAACAAAATTGATGAAAGTTAAAGACTTAATCACAATAATAATTCCAACTTTTAATAGGGAGGTGAAGCTTAAGGATGCCATCGAGAGTGCGCTGAATCAGACCTATAAAAATATTCAATTAATAGTTATTGATGATGGGTCTACTGATAACACCGCAGCTCTGGTGAGCCGATATCCTGATATAGAATATTATTACAAACCTAACGGTGGTCAGGCATCGGCAAGAAATTACGGATTGAAGCATGCTAAGGGTAGATATATTGCTTCTTTGGATTCTGATGATATATGGAATCCAGATTTTTTAACCGAATGTGTAACCAAACTGGAAGCCGACGACCTTGACTTTGTTTTTGCAAACTGGACCCAGGAAGTTAAGAATGGAGATCCCTGGGATTTCCTAAGAAATGATCCATTTCTTAAACCTTATTTCCATAAAGAAAAAAATGGATGGATAGATCTCAATCCTGAAGAAGTAAGAGATCTTTATCTTCGGTCATGCACCTCCCCTTCATCCTCTGTAGTCCTGCGTAAATCATCTATTATCTCAGGATGGGATGAGTCCATTAATATTGGCGATGACTGGTCTATGTATCTTGAAATGATCCTTTCTAAAAAATGTTTAGTTTCCTTTACCCTGAATAAATTATGGCGTAAAAGAATCGATGAGATCAATGTCTATGATGGTAGAAAGTGGAATGAGATATTAGAGTTTCTTTACATTGAAGATACCAAAAGAAATATGCTGAAATTTCATGATAAACTGACGAAAAAAGAATTGGATATCCTTCAGAAAAAATACATGGCCAGCTTGGTTGAACTATCCAAACATAAGCTGATCCGTGAATTTGATTTTTTTGGGTCAGTTGACCTGCTTTACAAGTCTTTTGCCGTCAATATCCTTTATTCTTTAAAAATGATTCCTTCTGTATTCATATCAGGGCTCAAAAGAAGATTGTAACAGAAATAATAGCTTAAATAGGTGTAATTAATGATAATAATATAATATATTAAAATCATTAATCAGCTCATTTCGTATGTATAGTTAATTCTCTAAGCCGTATCTATTTACCTTTAAATATTTCCTAATAAATAAAATGAAACCCTCATAAGCCTACCGCTTACAAATAACAATGAATAGCTTATGATAGCTTCATAACCGACAAAAAACAATGATTTACTGATGAAACCCTCATGAGCCTACCGCTTACAAATAACAATAAATAGCTAATGATAGCTTCGTAACCGACAAAAAACAATGATTTACTGATGAAACCCTCATAAGCCTACCGCTTACAAACAGCAAATGAGAATGCTTATGATCGCTTCATCACCTTTAAAAAGAAAATATTCCCTGATGAAAAACATGAATAAGTATAGAGAATACTGGTCAGCACAACTGGCCACCGTATTGCCTATACTTGATTTAGCAGCCGATACCCTCCCGCTAAGGGAAACACAAAACAAACAGGAACCTATTCACAAAAAAATAGATTCACACTTACTTAAAAGATTTCAAACTTTTACAAAAGACCGAAATTCTAGTATGCAGGCCGGAATTCTGGCACTTGTAAACCTCTTGCTTTTCCGCTATACACAACAGGAAGATATTATTGTTGGGAATGCGCATAACGGAATATTGCCCATAAGGACACTGATTAAAAAGGAATTCCCTTTTGACTTTTTACTCGAAAACATACAAGAATCTCTTCATCAGCTTTTCGAAAACACAGGGTACACTTATCAGGATATCCTGAAAGACCTTAAACTTGAGGGTAGTCAGCAGCAGCATCCTTTATTCAAAGTCACTTTTCAATATGATGAAACACCTACGGAAATAGTTGTTCAGGAGTATACATGCCCATTAAGTTTCGCTTTCAATACCTCCACTGAAACCTTAGTTATCACATTTGACGACAGTATCTTTAATGTGGATAAGATCATCGGGATGTCCAATCATTTTGTACAGTTGATGGAGTCAGTCTTAAAAACATCCGGAAATTCGATTGAGCAGCTGGAATTTCTCAGTGATGAGGAAAGGCAACAACAACTTATTAATTTTAATCAAACACAGACACCTTACCCTGAAGAACAAACACTGGTATCCTTGTTTGAACATCAAGTTGAGACCAGGCCGGATGTTACTGCACTCATATTTGAAAAGCGCCAGTTTACATTCAAGGAACTTAATGAAAAAGCCAATCAGCTGGCCCGATATCTGAGAGATAGCTATCCTATTCAAAATGATGATTTAATAGGAATTAAATTAACGAGGAATGAATGGATGGTGATCAGTATACTTGCTGTCCTTAAATCTGGGGCAGCATATGTGCCGATTGACCCGGAATATCCACAGGAGCGTATCGATTATATTGTTACCGACAGCAAGTGCAAGTTGCTTATTGACGAAAATGAGTTAAACT
This sequence comes from Pedobacter sp. AW31-3R, assembly GCF_052180285.1. Lineage (NCBI taxonomy): Bacteria > Pseudomonadati > Bacteroidota > Sphingobacteriia > Sphingobacteriales > Sphingobacteriaceae > Pedobacter > Pedobacter sp. AW31-3R. Next base: position 4,884,447 of record NZ_CP197475.1, read on the forward strand.
TGTTCAAAAAAAAAGAAATACAATATTCAGGCGGTAACCTTCCGTTGATGAATCAGCCGGGGGATCTTGTATATGTAATTTACACTTCCGGCTCAACAGGAAATCCAAAAGGATGCATGATTGAACATAAAAGCGTCATCAATAGGATTGCCTGGATGTGGGGGCATTATGGATTTAACCATTCAGATGTCATCCTTCAGAAAACCACATTTACATTTGATGTTTCTGTGCCCGAAATTTTTGGTCCACTTTGCTGGGGGGCGACAATGGTGTTGTGCCATAAGGATGATATCGGTTCACCGGAACGTCTTTTAACATTGATCTCCTTACATAAGGTCACCTCTACCCACTTCGTCCCGGTGATGCTGAATGCTTTTATCAATGATTTTGAAGACAATAAATCCCTTGCTGAGCAGATGTCCAGTCTGAGGAGAGTGTTCAGCAGTGGTGAAGCACTTGCAATTCAAACGGTCAAAAACTGGTATAGCCTGCTGAATACACCCTTATTTAACCTTTACGGCCCTACAGAAACTTCAATTGAGGTCACCTATTTCGATACAGACAAAAATGACATTACCATTCCTATTGGAAAACCCATCTGGAATACAAACATATACATTTTAAGCAACAACAGGGATTTACTTCCTGTCGGTGCTATTGGTGAAATCTATATCGGTGGTGCAGGATTATCAAGAGGATATTTGAATAAACCTGAAATGACTGCTGAGCGTTTTATTCCTAATCCCTTTATTTCTGATTCCAGGATTTACAGGAGTGGTGATCTAGGAAGATGGCTGCCCGACGGAAATATTGAATATATCGGAAGAATAGATGAACAGGTAAAAATCAGGGGGTACCGGATTGAACTTGGTGAGATCGAGTCTGCCATCCAAAGCTCCCCGGAAATACAATCTGCTGTGGTCACTGTAAGGGAGAATGCTATTGGAGAAAAGAGACTGCTTGCATACGTCACTACCTATGACCAGGTTTTTCACCCGGCACAGCTGCGCAAATACCTGGAAAAGAAACTGCCAGGATATATGGTTCCTTCTTCATTTGTCAGATTGGAAAGATTTCCTCAAACACCAAGTGGTAAAATAGATAAAAAGGCTTTACCGGCGCCTGAAAGGAAGCGACCAGAGATCACCGTTCTCTATAAAACACCGAAAACGGACATGGAGAAAAAAATAGCTGCACTGTGGGCAACTCTTTTGGAACTTGATGCCATTGGCGTTAATGACAACTTTTTTGAATTGGGAGGCAATTCTCTGCTTGCGTTAAAAAATGTTGCAAAATTACGTTCCCAATATCATTTGATCTTACCTGTGACTAAACTGTATCAATTCCCCACAGTGAGAGAAGTCGTTTCTTATCTCGGGTTCGATAAGACAACAAAACCAAAAACGAAAAAGAAGCAACAGTCAAAGAACGTCGATCAGGCGGTTGCCATTATAGGAATGGCGGCTAAGTTTCCTGGTGCAGACACCATCGACGAACTATGGGAGGTCTTATGTAAGGGTAAGGAAACCATTACATTTTTCAATGATGATGAGCTGCATTCTTCAATATCTTCTGAAAGCAGAAAGGATCCCCATTATGTGAAGGCAAGAGGAATCATCAGAGATGCTGAAATGTTTGATCCGGAATTCTTTGGCCTCAATCCCAAACTTGCCGAACTGATGGATCCGCAACAACGGGTATTCATGGAGTTAAGCAGGGATGTACTGGAAAAGACTGGATACCTTCCGGCTTATTATGATGGAATTACAGGAGTCTTTGCAGGTTCAGGGTACAATACCTATTTTTTTAACAATGTACAGCACCATCCAGAGCTTGTGGATACTATTGGAAGCTTTCAGGTGAATACTGTAAATGAGAAAGATTACATCTCCTCAAGGGCCGCTTACCAGCTGGATTTAAAAGGACCCGCGGTGAGTGTTTTTTCAGCTTGTTCCACCTCCCTACTTGCTGTTGCCCAAGCCGTCGATAGTATACGCAATGGTCAGTGTGATATTGCCATTGCCGGAGCAGCAAGTATTACCTCACCCATTCATAGTGGTCATTACTACCAGGAAGGCGCAATGTTAAGTAAAGACGGACATTGCAGGTCTTTCGATGAAAATGCCACCGGCACTGTATTCAGTGATGGTGCGGGTGTGGTATTACTAAAAAACCTGGCTGCAGCAAAAGCAGATGGAGATACCATATACGCAGTCATCAAAGGCGTTGGTGTAAATAATGACGGAAAGTCCAAAGGCAGCTTTACAGCGCCAAGCACCAGTGGACAGGCGGCCGCTATCACTATGGCAATGGAAGATGCTGGTATCGCCCCCGCGACAATCACCTACATTGAAGCACATGGCACAGGAACACCTTTGGGCGATCCAATTGAAATTGAGGGACTGAAACAGGCATTCGGAGATTTGCAGGAACATTCCTTTTGTGCCATTGGTTCCATAAAAAGCAATATGGGACACCTGACAGCAGCAGCTGGGGTAGCCGGTTTAATAAAAACTGCACTTGCGTTATACTACAAGAAAATTCCGGCTTCTATTAATTTTGAAAAAGCAAATCCGAATATTGACTTTGAAAACTCCCCATTTTATGTAAATACTTCACTAAAATCTTGGGATACCGATGCTGTGAGGAGAGCAGGAGTAAGTTCTTTTGGTGTTGGGGGAACGAATGTACACGTGGTGGTAGAGGAATCTGAGCATGAAATGCCCGTAAATACGGATACAGGCAGAACCAAACAATTAATCACCTGGTCGGCCCATACAAAAGAAAGCCTGGCAGGTTACGCGGCGGCTTTTAAAGAAGTGTTGACATCAGATCGGCAAATCAGTTTGCCTGATGCAGCCTATACCCTGCAAACAACCAGGGAAGAATTTAATCACCGCGGGTTCATCGTTTCAGGATCTGCTGAAGAACTTCTTATTGCGCTCTCAGCGCCGGCACCGGCATCAAGCGTTACAAAACTTATATCACAACCAGAGGAAACCGTATTTCTTTTTCCGGGTCAGGGAGCACAATACCTGAATATGGCCAAAGAATTATATCTGCAGGAAGCCTCTTTTAAGGAACATGTTGATGAATGTGCCGGGATTCTATCGCACTACCTGGATAAAGATATCCGCTCTGTCCTTTATCCTGCAGAGAATATAGTTGATACTGATGAAATCAATGATACAAAATATACACAGCCTGCACTATTCGTGATTGAATATGCACTGGCGAAATTATGGATGAGCTGGGGTATTCAGCCCTCGATACTTTGCGGACACAGTATTGGTGAATATGTAGCCGCTCACCTGGCGGGAGTTTTCTCACTTGAAGATGGACTCAGGCTTATTGCCTGCCGCGGAAGAATGGTAAGCGAGCTGCCTCCGGGGAGTATGCTCAGTGTGCGTACTTCAAGAGAAGAAATTGAGAAAATACTTCCACCTACCCTCTCCCTGGCTGCAGTAAACAGTCCGAAGTTATGTGTTGTTGCCGGAATAGATGAAGATATCAATATCTTTATTTCAGTACTGGAGAGCAGACAAATCTTACATAAAAAACTGGCTACTAGCCATGCCTTTCATTCTTACATGATGGATCCTGTACTGGAAGATTTTGCTGCAGTTGTAAAAAATGTCCAGCTGAATAAACCGCTGAAACCTGTAGTCTCTACAGTTACAGGATCATTCCTGACTGACACAGAAGCGCAGGATCCGGTATACTGGACGGAACACCTGAGAAAAACAGTACAATTCTCGAAGGCCATAGAAACAATCATGGAACTCGACTCCCCTATCTTTATAGAAATGGGGCCTGGAAATACCTGTACGACCCTGGTATGGCAGCATGGCAAAAAAAATGAAATCCATGCTGTCCCCGGTATTATCCGGAAGCAAACAGAGGTAACAGACCAGGAAGCTCCGGGAGCTGATGAGGCGATTCTTCAGGCACTGGGTAAAGTCTGGTTATATGGTTTAACGCCTGATTGGAATGCATTCTATGGTACTCAGCAACGACAGCGTATTGATATTCCCGGGTATATTTACCATAAAAAGAAATGCTGGGTGGAACCACAAATTACAGAGAAAAACAGAATTCTTCAACCCGTTTTGGAAACAGGAAATACAAACATGAGGAAAGACACCTTAATTGAAAAGATAAAAGAGATCCTTGAAAATGCTTCAGGGATAGAAATGGAAGGCCTAACAGCAGATCTTAATTTTATAGAAATTGGACTGGACTCCTTATTGCTTACCCAGGTGGCCATCACATTGAAAAAAGAATTCGGATTGCCTATTACTTTCAGGCAATTAAATGATGAATACGGGACAATTGATGCACTGGCAAATTATATTGATCAAAGTTTAGCTCCTGAGACGGCGGATTCAACCAAAGTAAATCCTATGCCTGCTCAAGCACCGATACAACATCACTCTATAAATTATGGTGCCCCTGCAGATACTGCATTGGGCTTAATTGCACAGCAATTACAACTCTTGGGCAAGCAGGTGGAACTGCTGACCGGAACCAGACAAGAGATAGCTCCTGATCGTACCGGATTCATGCCGGTATCGGTATCAACAGTTCCGCAACACGTTCAACAAAATGATCTTTCAGCCCAGGAACAACTGGAAATAAAGAAGCCATTCGGGGCAATCGCCAGAATAGAAAAAATAACTGCCGGATTACTTCCCCAACAACAGCAATTTTTAGAAGAGCTGACTAAAAATTACAACCAGAAAACAGCTAAAAGTAAAGCCTATACCCAGGAAAACAGGGCACATATGGCAGATCCGAGGGTAGTATCAGGATTTAAACCAGCTACAAAGGAACTTGTTTATTCTATTGTAGTCAATAAATCCCAGGGAGCCAACCTATGGGATATTGATGGCAATAAATATATTGATGCTTTGAATGGTTTTGGGTCCAGTATGCTTGGCTATCAGCCGGAAATCATTAAAGAAGCACTGATTGCCCAGATTGAGAAAGGATATGAAATTGGCCCCCAGCATGAACTCTCCGGAGAAGTGACCAGACTTGTCTGCGAATTTACGGGTTTTGATCGTGCAGGATTATGCAATACAGGGTCTGAAGCAGTACTCGGCTCCATGCGTATTGCCCGTACCGTTACCGGAAAATCATTGATTGTTGCTTTTACAGGATCTTATCATGGTATCATTGATGAAGTTATTGTAAGAGGAACCAAAAAATTAAAAACCTTCCCTGCCGCTCCTGGTATCATGCAGGAAGCTGTAGGGAATATGCTTATTCTGGATTATGGTACAGATGAAGCCTTGCAAATTATCAGGGAAAGAGCAAATGAAATTGCTGCAGTACTTGTAGAACCTGTACAAAGCCGTCGCCCGGACTTCTTTCCCTTAGACTTTCTGAAAGAGCTGAGGGTAATTACTGAAAATGCGGGCAGCGCCTTGATTTTTGATGAGGTCATATCCGGTTTCAGGTTCCATCCAGGTGGTATACAGGGCATGTTTGGTATCAAAGCTGATCTTGCCACCTATGGAAAAGTAGCCGGAGGAGGTATTTCGATCGGCATTATTGCCGGTAAAAGCACTTTTATGGATGCACTGGATGGGGGTCAATGGCAATATGGAGATGCTTCGGTTCCAGAGATAGGAGTTACTTATTTCGCAGGAACATTTGTACGCCACCCACTGGCATTGGCTACCACAAAAGCATCGCTCGGTTACATGAAAACGCAGGGTGCCAGACTTCAGGAGGAACTTAATGAAAAAGGCCGGGTGCTGGCAGAGCAATTAAATGAGATTTGCTTTAAATTAAGCGTCCCTATTGAAATTGTTCATTTCGGCTCTTTATGGAGACTAAAGTTCCTCAAGGACTATGCATATTATGAACTATTGTTTACCTTAATGCGTTACAAAGGCATCCACATATTGGATGGATTCCCATGTTTCCTAACCACTGCACATTCATACAACGATATTCAACGTATTACTGAGGTATTTGAAGAAAGTTTAAAAGAATTGAAAAACGTTAATTTTATCCCTGAACAGGATAAGAAAGAAATAGACTTTAATTTCCCTCCCGTTCCCGGCGCAAGATTAGGAAAAGATAATGAAGGAAATCCAGCATGGTTTATAGCGGATAAGAACAATACAGGCAAATACCTGCAGATTACAAATTAAAAAAGAATGTCCCAATATACTTTAACACCTGTCGATTATGATCCATTTGATGATCCAAAGGAGATAGCGTCTGTTATTTTTACAAATGAACCTCAGAAGGAGATTTGGATATCCTGTATTCTGGGCGGTTCAGAAGCAAGTCTGGCATACAATGAATCTGTTTCACTGGATTTTAACGGCAGATGGAATAACCAGTATTTCATGGCCAGTTTGCAGGAAGTTATTTCGCGCCATGAGATTCTGCGTGCTACGGTAAGCGCAAATGGAGAGAACCTTATCATTTACAGGAACTTTCCAAACCATACTGTTGTAGCCGATATTTCTGCCGCTGAGGATAAGCAGGTCATACTTGAAAATTTCATATCTGAAGAGATGCAACGGGAATTTGATTTTGAAAATGGCCCGCTTTTCAGGTTTTTCATCCATAAACTCAGTGAGACAAATTTTCTTTTCACTATTGTCGTACACCATATTATTGCTGACGGATGGTCTTTGGGCGTAATCCTGGAAGATTTAAGTAAGCTCTACAATGCAAAAACAGAAGGCAGGACAGCAGCACTGGAAGCTGCTCCTCAGATCAGTAGCTATGCCAAAGAACAGGCAGATTTTGCCACAACTGCTGCCTTTCAAAAAACCAAAAAGTTTTGGCTTGACATGTACAGGGATACCGTTCCCGTACTCAATTTGCCCCTAGATTATCCCAGAAGGGCCTTAAGAACCTACAAGGCAAACCGCATAGATTATAAGCTCCCCATGCAGCTTATTGAAAAATTGAAGCTAGGGGGTGCTAAAGCAGGTTGCAGCCTGGTAAATACGCTGTTGGCTGCATTTGAGATTTTTCTGTACCAGCAAACAAATCAGCGTGATCTGGTCATTGGACTGCCGGCGGCAGGACAGGCTACCTCCGGTAACCTGGGACTTGTGGGGCATTGTGTAAATTTATTGCCTATAAGAAGTACCATCAACCCGCAACTTAGCTTTGTTGACTTCCTGAAAAACCGAAAAAAAGCCTTTTTTGATGCTTACGATAATCAGAATTTCACCTATGGTCAATTACTTCAACTGTTAAATATCAAACGAGATAGCTCCAGGGTTCCCCTGGTGCCGGTGGTATTTAATATTGATATGGGTATGGACAGTGATGTTGCCTTCAATGAGCTTGATTTTAAGCTGATTTCCAATGCGAGGCAGTATGAAACATTTGAAATCTTTTTGAATGTTACCGGATCAGCCTCTGAATTCATTCTCGAATGGTCCTACAACACTCAACTCTTTAAGAAAGAAAGAATAGAAAAAATGTCGGCTTCATTTGACCTGCTCATCCAGTCTATCGTTGCCGATCCTTCTGTTACAATAAAAGAGCTATCCGCCATAAATAATGATATCCTGCTCAAAAAACTTGAACCATGGAATAATACAGCATATCATTATCCCCGGAATTGCAATCTTGCCAGCCTGATCAACCAGGCTGCATTGAAATTCCCGCATAAAAATGCATTGGTATTAAACAACAAAACACTCAGTTACGGGCAATTGATCCAATCCTCCAACCAACTCTGTTCCTGGTTGAAAGAGAAAGGCATAAAAGGAGGAGACATTGTAGGGTTATCAGCCAAACGTTCGATAGAAATGGTTGTTTCTATGTTAGCAATCATAAAAAGTGGTGCTGCTTATCTGCCCTTAGATCCTGAATATCCCCATGAACGTCTGCACTACATGATAGAACAGTCTGATGCCAGAATGATATTGGTATCCAAGGCATATTCCGGCAGTTTCCACTCAGGCATAACGGAGGTAGTCATAGAAGACCTGTGGCCCAGCCTGGTCAGTTATTCTTCAGATACGCATGATGCAGCGGTGTTAGATACGGATCTGCTCTATGTCCTGTTTACTTCCGGTTCTACTGGTAAACCTAAAGGGGTAAAGATCTCTCACCAAAATATGATCAACTTCCTGGTCAGTATGCAACATGAACCCGGGATTAAAAGCAGTGACCGCGTACTGGCCATCACAACAATATCTTTTGATATTTCAGGCCTGGAAATTTATCTCCCCTTAATTGCTGGGGCAGAATTGGTTATTTGTGAAACAGATACCGCCAGGGATGGGCGTCTGCTGCTCGAGAGCATTGATCATCATCAGATCACTTTCATGCAGGCCACCCCACCTACCTGGAGAATGCTGCTGGATTCAGGCTGGACTAAAAAATACCCACTTAAAGTATTGTGTGGCGGTGAAGCATTTCCTGAAGATGTCGCCAGCCGGCTACTAGAAAAAACCAGTGAGGTATGGAATATGTACGGCCCTACCGAAACCACGGTATGGTCCACAGTAAAACGTATTTCCAGTACCGACGACCCGATCACCATAGGCACACCTATATATAATACAAAGACCTATATTGTAAATGAGAACTTTCAACTGGTAGCTCCCGGCAATCCGGGAGAATTACTCATCGGTGGAGACGGACTTTCAAGCGGATATATTAACCAGCCCGAGCTTACTTCAGAACGGTTTGTAGATGATCCTTACCATTCCCTGCGGGGTCATCAGTTGTATAGAACAGGGGATTTAGCTGCCTATACAGAAAATGGGGAAATCATCCTATATGGCAGGATCGATCAACAGGTAAAAATCAGGGGCCACAGGATTGAGCTGGGAGAGATAGAAGCACAATTGCTTTCACTGAAAGAGGTAAAACAGGCAGTAGTTGTTGTAAGGGAAGATAGCCCGGGCAATAAGCGCATGGTGGCCTATGTTATCCTTAAACAGGAACATGCTGCTATACATGAGCATGTTGAAAAAGTTCTTGCTAAACAGGTGACGGACCACTGGAAAAAACTGCTCAGACTTCAGCTTCCTGACTACATGATCCCTTCAGCTTTTGTGGTATTAAAAGACTTTCCCTTAACACCTAATTATAAAATTGATAAGAAAGCATTACCGCCACCAGAACAGGAAGAAATCACGAGGGAAAAGTCAACCTATACTTCTAGAAACGAAAAACTGATTGCTGACATTTGGGCCGAAGTCCTTAAGTTGAAAAATATTGGGGCCTCAGATGATTTCTTTGAATTGGGCGGCCACTCCCTCCTTGCCGTAAAAGTAATGGCGGCTATTGAAAAAACATTTGGGAAACGACTTCCGCTGGCTACACTTTTTGAAAATTCTACAATAGAAAAATTAGCCGGGAAAATTGAAGCCGAACGGGAAGAGAAATGGAATGTATTGGTACCGATCAAAACATCCGGCAACAAAAATCCGGCATTCATGATTCATGGCGGAGGCCTGAATGTGCTCCTTTACCAATCGATCAGCAAATTAATGGATGAAGACCAGCCAGTTTACGGATTGCAGGCACTGGGATTAAATAAAACAACCCAGCTTAAATATTCCATGGAAGAAATTGCCGCAGCCTATGTAGCAGAAATTACAGAAGTAAACCCGAATGATTCTTATTGTTTGGTTGGGTACTCTTTAGGGGGATTAATTGCTTTTGAGATGGCGAAACAGTTGCTTACCATGGGAAAGAAAATACATTTCCTTGGTGTAATTGACACTTATACGGGCAATATAAAAACAGTTGGCGGCAATGGAGACAAGAGCAAAATACTGAGACAACTTCATAAAATACCGTTCATCATCAGGTCATTTATAGCATACCCTATGGATACATTGAGGTATCAGACTGAATTCTTTATGGATAAGATAAAAAACATGTTCTCTGATGAGATAAAATCTGACAATGAATACCTGAGCAAAGCTGAAGAGGAAATATACAAAAGTTACCATATTGCACACGAAAATTTTGTGATGTCACCCGCCGATGTTAAAGTAAGCCTGTTTAAAGCAAAAAAGCGTCTCTATTATCTTGATGATCCCATACACCTGGGATGGGATAAATTCGCAGGACGAGGGGTGGATATTTATGTCATGCCCGGCGATCATGAAACTTTTATGAAACCTCCGCTGAATAAGGGTTTTGCTAAAGCGTTGCAATCTGCAATTGATAAAAGTGTACATGACTGACAAGAATAATCCATTGCTTAAAGATATTCCACATACGATCTACCGGAATGAAGTTCTTTCTGCTGCAGACCTCCTTCAAACTGTACATTTATTCAGGATAGATGTACTTCCATGTTACCAGGAACCCGCAATAGTGAAGGTAGTATCTGCAGAGGAATTGAAGAAAGCAGACAAGTTTATCAGGATTGAAGATAAACGAGTTTATTTAGTCAGCCGCTATATGCTCAGGTGTTTGCTTGCCCGGTATATTCCCCAGTCACCCGAAAAAATACAGTTCAGTAGTATGGGCAATGGAAAACCTATATTACAGAAAGAGAATATACATTTCAATGTTAGCCATACAAAGAAGTATGTACTTATTGGCTTGTGTGCTTCTGTACTCGGTGTCGATATGGAGTACACAGATCATCATTTTGATTATTTAACAGTCATGGACCATTGTTTTAATGATCAGGAAAAGGTCTATATACTCGACTCCAGCACGCCTTTAGCCAATTTTTATACCTTATGGACACGAAAAGAAGCACTATTGAAAGCTACAGGAGAAGGATTAACAGATCAGCTGAATCAGGTTTCCTGTTTGGATACTCTTCAGAACAGGAAAGGTTACCTTCTGAAAACAGAGAGTTTTCTTTCAGGAGAAGATCATGTGATCAGTGTAAGCGCAGATCCTTCCATCCAGCAGACCAGATTCTGGCATTTAAACACTTTTCCTACTTTCTTTTAGATTTTTCCCAGGCGGCACTCTGATTTTTTTTGTAATACCTTACAATTCCTGCCAGCACCGCATAATTCATTATGCAGAAATAATAGGGAATGAATAAGGCTTTTACCCGTATATTCCTGCTTTCAAAATAAAATCCGGCGATACTTAATACATAAAACAGGCATTGCAAAACAAATATTACCTTGTAGAACAGGCTGTCCATACCAAAAGCGAGAAAGCCATTCAGGATGAAAACAATAATCAATAAAAATGGAGTGACCGTCCACCGCAACACCCTGTGACTAATGTACTGGAATGTGAATAAGGGATGGTTGAATGGGTTAGCCGATTTTTTTAACCGGAGAACGGACTGAATCCCGCCAGCTGCAATTCTTATTTTGCGCTTAAGCTCTTCCCTGACATCAGCTGACGCCGTTTCCATAGCATATGCATTAGGCTCATAGGCAATAATATAACCCTTCTCAGCAATACGCATGGCAATCATATGGTCATCAATAATTGTATCAGATTCTACAGGAACATACAAGGCGGTCCTTATACTGAACAACTCACCTGCTGCCCCCACTCCGGAATACAGCTCATAATCCCATTTTTTAAGGAGAGATTCATATTTCCAGTAAAATCCCTCACCTGCGGAACTGGCATCTGCAGTTTCTTCGACAAGAATTCTCTTTTCTCCTGCAACACAACCTACTTTAGGATTCTGATAGTGTTTGACAAGCTCAATAATAGCCTCCTGATTTAAAAATGTATTGGCATCTGTAAACACAGTTATTTCATGCTGAATGTAGGGAATAGCCCTCTTTATAGCTGCCATTTTACCTCCACGCAGATCTTCATGCAGGAGAAGCACTTCGTTATAAGGTCTGATCCGGTCAGGTGTCGCATCTGACGAACCGTCGGTGATAAAAATGACCTGAATTTTATCTTTCGGATAATTTAACGACAATGTATTCGCAATTTTTTCCTCAATAATGTCTTCTTCATTATAAGCAGCCACAAGGATGGTTACTGTCGGCAGCGGCTCACCGGTTTTAAACACGTAAGGCTTACTAAAAAACCTTTTTATTTTTACCAGCAGAAATAAAAGAAATCCATAGCCTACAAAAGTGTAAACGACAAGAAAAATGCTTATCCAAAATATGATGATCATTGACACTTAAATTTTAAAACCTAAATTTTTACTGTTTGTTGAATGGCTAAAGTTCCAGAAAACTCCTTTAAAAACCCATTTAATTAAATCTTTCCTCCCTTTTTTCCAATAGATATAGATCTGTTTAGTACATGCAAAAAGGATAAAGTAACAACTAAAAGCAATGGTATTTAAATAGCCAGTATTTCTGCGGATGAATAACATCCTGTTCCTTGTCATAAAGTAGGTTTTTATCATACTTTCTTTACCGACACTCATTGACTCCTTATGGTATACTTTTGTACTTCCGTTAAACCAGATTTTTTTGCCTGATCTTTTAAATTTCTCACACCAGTCAAACTCTTCATAATACAGAAAAAACTGCTCTTCCATAAGTCCAATCACACGCAGGTCTTCAGCTCTGCACATCATTGCCGCGCCATGACAGAATGCCGTTTCCCCTTCGACATGGTCATATTGCCCGCGGTTAACTTCCATACTTCCCACACCACTGTTACGGCAGGTCAGGTAATTCATCTCAGTAAATCCCGCATACTGAATAATATCAGGCTGATCGTAAAACAGCAGCAGCGGTGAAACAATTCCGATCCCGGGATTATTTTCCAGGACATTGCTGAGTGTAGCAATCAGGTTCCCGGAAATTTCCGTATCATTATTTAACAACAACAGAAAATCGCCTTTAGCCGCCTTGATGCCAAGATTGTTCCCTCCGGCAAATCCGAGATTTTTCGAAGAACTGATATAGACCAGTTCAGGATAAACGGCAAGAAAAGAAGCACTATGATCTTCCTTACATCCGTTATCTACCAGGATGACTTCAACATGGTCATTCTTTGAATTGATCTTTACTGATTCAAGAAACGCAAGCGTTACTTCAGGCTGGTTATAATTGACCGAAACAATTGAGGTTAATTTCATGATTTGCAGTAAATTATATTACAAAGCCTCCACAAAAACCGGCGTTTCCGTGACTTCCAATTTCAATATGCCTTTATCGGTATCAAAATCTTTGGAAGTCATCTCATCCGAACCAGGCTGAAGGTAATGAACCCGGGCTTTTTTCGCCTTTTTTAAATCAAGCTCATAATTTTCTTTCCTGTTCTTTTGGTCCGGTACCATCAAAACATACATTGTTTTATCCCTGTAGGTATATACGTCAACAAGAGGATCACTGTTAATCGTGTTATCGTAAATATATTCTCCCATTAGTGCTGTGGTCTGATACAGATAATCTGCGGATGGCCTTCTCTTCCCATTACCTAACAGACCTGATGTTCCAAAAGGATAATCAGATTTAGTACCAGGAGCATCAGTATCATAGGCAATGTAAAAAAATACTCTGTCCAGCCCATGTCTTGCATACATCAAAGCTGTACGTAAAATCCAGTCCGCCTGGGTAATCATTATTGATTTGCCTTCTATAGGTATCGCTCCCTGGATACTTTCTTCCCTAAGGTCGTAACCTGTTTCCGTATTCCATACCTGGATATTTTTTCCGAGTTGTGCCGCATAGCTGACAAAACCATCAGCAATTTCCCCCAGATCCGTTAATTCCGGAGCCACTCCGGATTGTCTTTTAATTTTCAGCTTCTTAAACCAACTGGTATTGTCATTTGAGTAATAATGGAAGTTAATCACGTCAAAACACAAATCTATGCTACCGTCTGCTTTGTAGCCTCTATTTTCCTTGCACCATTGCACAATCTCTTTTACATAATTGATATCAGGCCTGGCAATCCCTCCCATTACTACCTTGATATTCGGATCGGCCGTTTTAGCTCCAGCATTTTTACCCATTTTGCCTTTATTTCCATCATAAAATGCAGATAAATTCGCTGCATATTCTCTGGCCGACTGCTGTGCATATTTACCCTTCCACCATTTGTCAGGCTCATTGGCACATTCAACATATTTAATCAGATTTAAACCCACTTTAGCCTGATTTACCTGGTCGCCCGTCCATCTTGGTGTACGGTTAAGTACCATATCTGCAGTGTCAATTTTTTTATTGGAACCGTAGCGTGCTACATATTGATAAATAGCTTTTGACAGCTCCATATAGGATGCAGGATCTTCCCTGTTTAAGTTATAGGCGACCTGGCTGTTATCAGTATCACGATGCCCCTGTGGATAGGTGTTGAAAAGCCAATCCGGAGAATTTTTGATACAAAACAACATTTCAATACCTTCCATCTTGGCCCTTGCGTACATTGCATCGTAATACCAGCCACCTCTCGTTGTCGGACTAAATGAATAAATTCCCTTTTTATCTTCAATTTTTTCCCAGTCAACATAATGCCTTACCCCTGAAAAGGTCTTCATCAATTCCAGTTTTGGTTCATATATTTTGGAATGGTCATTGGGGTTATTCGGATCCTGTAGAAAATCCCACTCAAAGGCATTCACGCCAAAGAGATTTTTCATTTTTATTTTTTTATACTTCAATTTATTCTCTGCCACTGTTTTTTCCTCTGTTTGGCATGAAACTGAAAAAGAACACATTAAAAGTAACAATAAGTAACTGTAAAGAGAGAATTTATTCATAATGATAAAATTTGGAATTCGTTAAGCTAATATAAGATAAGAAAACTCATTGTCAATGACCAGACAGAATTTTAAGAAGAATAATGAGCGCAAAATTATGGCCCAAAACAGCGCACATTTTATTTGATTCACGATTGCAATTCGAATCTTTTAATTTGAATACGATACGGCGTGAATCTCCGGTCTCCCCTACTGGGTTATACGATAATTCATTTATTAGACGATCCTTATTTCCTGTTGCATTTGGCCAAAAACAAAACCACCTGGACATTCCAAAGATATTAAAAAGGTTTGATACACTTCTTTTGGTTATTGAAAACCACAACCCGGTGTACTTTTTTAACCTGATTAAGTGGAGACTTAAGTGTGATTTAAATTAAGCAGGTTGGGTGTGCTGCCTAAAAAAACGAATATCCCTTCTATTCAATGGTTTACCATAGAAAATCATGCTTCTAACCAGTAAGAATGCAGATTAAAACAAATTTCAATAACGAGCAGGATGCATAAAAATTATTCTTCACATGTAACTTTTATAACGACATAAAAAAAGCAGGAATATAAACCATCGCAATACCGGCTTAAAAAAAGCATAATGGGAATCATTTTCCACACTTTTACACGCTTTTATCAAAAAATACCACACTTTTCCCCAATTATTTTTGCAGTTGATCTTTTTTTGATTATCATTGATTATTAATAAAAAGCATACCGATTATTGATTTGGGCCTGGAAAACACCAGCAAAAAAGAACAAAAACCTATCATTTAAAGAAAAGAAAACACACCACTTTATCACACAAGGAAATGACTAGAAAAATCAAATTATCAGCTCTCACCCTTCTCCTTTCAGCATTCTTTCTGATTTCTTGTAAGAAAGGCGAAATTTTCCCCGAGATTCCGACAACAGTAACGCCTGCACCCACTACACCCGCAAAAGACACTGTAGTTACGCCAACTAAGCCTGTGTATTACGGAAGAACACTTGCTGTGGGTACTGGATCAGGAAATCTTGTCATTGATGGTTCAACATTAGGTGTTAAATGCAATGATTTAATCAGGGTAAAAGGAGGAAAATACAGTAGCATCACGATCAGGAATATCAATGTAGGATGTGATGTAACCATTCAGAATGATGGTCTGGTAGAAGTGGTAGGCAATGGAGACCATATACTCCTATCAAATGTAGCTAACCTTACGCTATCAGGTAATGGGACTGAAGGTATAGAAAAAGGGTTTGTTTCAAGAGATGATCCGCAGCACAGGGCTTTAATTATCACAGGTGCAGCTCAAAATTTAACGGTACAATATTTCAGTTTTAAAAATATCGGCGACTATGTTGTTTACTTCAACAATTCAAATGGCATATATGATGGCAGTGCCAAGTCGTTTTCAGAAAACATCAAATTCCTTAATATTGACTGCAGCAACACAGGTACTTTTCTTCAGATGGAAGGAAGCGTAGAAGGCGGAACCATAAAAGGCCTGGTTAGAAATATTGAAATTGCCTACCTTAATTTTAAAAATTCAAATTGTGGGCATATTGTACTGATACAGAATGCAGATGGGTACAACATCCACCACAATACGGTAACGGATATCAATTCAACAAATGACAATCACAATGGCATTTTTACTGTTAAAGGCAGCGGTTCATTTCACCATAACCTGATCAGGAACCACGAAGGAAATGCAATAAGGGCCTGGGTAAGAAGTTTTGGGACTACGCCAAAAGACGTACTGATCTACAACAATACCGTAGTCAATTCAAGAAGGTATTCAGGATTTGAAGCTCAGGCTTTCGACAATGAGATGATTGCAGGCAAAACAACTTATGCCAATGTAAAGGTGTATAACAATATCTGCGGAGACCTCAATACCGCAAAATACTGGGTAGGTGTAGTCGTTGATGTATATGATCTTAAAGGTGGAAGATGTGAAGTTTACAACAATAAAGGATTCAACTTTGCTGCACCAAGCCCTAAAAGTTTCTTTGTGAATATGCAGGGAAATGTTTCGGTTACGGAAACTAACAACGCTTACTTTGCTTCTGCTTCTGCTGCAGGTATATCAGATATAAACACGCTTCAGATACAACAGTAAACGAACATTCAACACGCAGATTTTCTATATAACAAAAGAGGGTGCATCATAAAAAATTGATACACCCTCTTTTTTATTGCTCATATTCCTATTCTGCCTGCGGGAACATTTTCGCTATTCAATTCCCGAATACTCCCTTTGAATAATGAAAAATCCTATTTTATTTATTGATACAGCAGGACAAAAACAATACCTAACTATTGGTCTGCCTTGATTTTCTGGTACCATTCATAAGCGAGTTTATTAAGCCCTTTCACCGTAAAATGAACATCCTGCTGACGGTAATAAGCAAGATTTAAAGAATCCGTATTCGGTCCGTGCTTAACCCCTTTCAACTCTGCTATCACTTCATACTGCGCACCGGTAATTTCAGGACTGATACCAAAAGGATTTTCATTATTCACAGGGAAATAACTCGTTATTGAGGCAAAAAATGTTGCCTGCGGCTGCTGTTCATGAATCATACTGATCACTTGCTTTAACCGTTGTTTATATTGTTCCTTAGTGGTCTTATCTACATTATCTGTCTCTCCCTGATCCCACAAAACATGCGTCAGCTTGATATTATCCTTCTTTAAATAGGCCAGTGTTTCCAGCAATTTTTCTTTACAGTCGCCCTCAGCCCAACATTGTACAGAGGTACTTCCGATCGCGCAGGGGACAATAATCACTTTTTTATACAGCCCACTGTCAATCAATTGGTCGGCTACACGCGTCCATACGCTGCAGCCAGGGCCATTTGCCCCCAGAATAGGTTCCTTTGCCATATATAAATCGCCTTTATAATAATTATATACAGGGTTTTTACACACATAGGTACCATCACCAAAATTTGCTGCATTGGATTGACCTATTGTCAGGCAAACCATGACCCGATCAGACTTTACGATTTCATTTTTGTCTTTCAGGGCCGGCCTGAAATGCCAGTAATCCCTGATAAACTGGGCATTGATTAGATATTCCCGGTTTCGGTTGGCAATAATTCCAAGAACTACTCCAAAACCAAGGATGAGAACGTATTTTAGTTTATTCATAAAAATTAGGGTATATTGAACATATGAACTTAAAAGTAGAATATTATTGATTCATTTCTATTTTTATTTAAAAAAAACACCAAAATTTTGAAAGTTTAAAAATTGCTTTTTATACCTCATTTTCTTTGACTATATTGTACGATCAATTTGATAATGCACTCTTTGTAAAATATATGCGCTCCAAGACAGCAAACAAATTCCTTAGTTTAATTACATTTTTAAAGCATCCCAGGGTACCGAAAGAATTACGTTATTTTTACAGGGATACGTACGAATGTGAATTAACTCAACTCAAATACATCAGCAAGGACTATTTAGAAAGAAAAGAATATAAAGAAATAAGTTTTAATGGCGAATTTGCACCTGAACTTCAATTCGTTTTACCTTTTGCGTACTGGCATTACAAAAATGGGACACTGAAAAGCACCCGTGCAGCCAAATACACTAAAGAACTGTACTTCTTCTCCCCTGATCACGTTGAATCTTTTGACAACAGGACAAATGAAGGAAACTATAACTTCGAAATGCCACGAATTCTGTACAGTCAGGATTATAACATGAGCAAATGGAAAGCTGTCCCATTGAAAGAACATTATTCAAACGACATCTACAAATATGATAAACCCATCCTGATTATAGCCAACAGATACAATATGGAATGGGATGGCCCTCCTATCAGTTTCTATAGCCTGGAACAATTGGATTACATGATCACCAATTTGAAAAAAGATTATACCATTATTTACAATCGTCCAAGACCAGAACATATTACTGAGGATAACAGTCAGATTTATGATTTAAAGGAATTCGACTGGCTTCAGCGTGAACATCCTGAAGTATTATTAATGGAAGATTTATACAAAGAAAACAAAGGCAATGCAAATAACTTTAACCATTTACAACTGATGGTATATGCAAATGCAAATTACTTTGTTTCTGTTCACGGAGGTACTGCGGCATTAGCCAGTTATTTTGGTGGAGTAAACCTGATTATTTCTAAAAAAGGGCCGGAACATCACTTTAAATGTTATCAGAAACTTTATCCAAAACTTTCCGGCGCGCATATTCTTCATGCGAAAACTGACAACGAAGTCATCAGTTATATCGAGAAGTATTATATTAAAAAATAATTCAGTACTTAATTATTCACCAAGAAATTAAGATTAGCTTTTTCGCCTATAACACTTGATTGAATTACAGGATTTAAGTGTAAACCGATAATTTCAGAGATCTGCTCAGATCTCTGCTCCCAGGTATTTTCCTTAGCCAGTGCTTTTCTCTCTTCGATCTTCACCTCACTGTCATTCAGCAAAGCTGAATTGATTGCCCTGCTAAAAGAACTGGCATCACCGCAATATTCCACACTATTCCTGGTAAAATCTTTCAGGTCTTCATTAAAATCTGAAGCTACCACCGGTTTACCCGCGCTCATATATTCAAAAAGTTTTATAGGAAATATAGTATTGCTTACCTCATCTTTTTTAAATGGAATAATAGCCACATCAAAACTTTTTATCATTTGCGGAACCTCATCGTAAGGAACGGAACCTATCACATGTACATTCGGATAACTCTTGAATGAATCCGGCAAAAAACCTTCACTGACAGGCCCGGCAAGAACAAAAGATTTATCCGGATGGGCTAAGATAACTTTTTCTAAAAGGTCATAGTTAATCCGACGCTCAATTGTCCCCAGATAACCTATAATAGGCTTTTTGAGTCCAGCGACCCTTTCATGATCAGGAAGACCGGCAGCCAGGGACAATTGTCCTACAGTCGAATCTGTTGCATTCGGAACAAAATAGGTATTGCTGTTCGCGAGTTTTTTCTCGTTATACAGGGCCTTACTTGTACAGATCACCAAATCACTATCTTTCAACAGCTGTGTTTCGGATATTAAACCATGCTTTTTATCATAAGGCACAATTATTGGATCTACACAATGATAAATCTTCAGGGAAGGATTTAATCCTTTTACGACTTCAGGATAATGAAAATTAAATGAATTGATATAAATAAAATCTTTGATCCCTTGTTTCTTGAAAATATGCTTTAGTCGCGAGGCGATCAATTGTTCATTGATCTTTAGTAAAAACCTAAAAATCCTGCCTTCAGGCAAAAAATTAATGGGTAACACAGGAGGAGTGATGACAATCTTTAAATTGGGAAGATCCGTATCCATTAATCCATCAGAAGAAAGAGAAAATTTACCCTCCCTGTCTTTTAATTTATCCGTTCTTTTATAATCAAAATAATCCTTCATTGTGAAGGGATAATCAATAAAGAAGACCTTATTATATTTTGATAAATTCCGCGCAATAAATAACGAGGTAGCCTGAATAGGGCTATCATAACGGGTGTTTCCTAAAAAGACAATTACTTTATTTTTTAAAATCATAAAAATAGTATTAGCATCTACCTTCGTATCCTGGAGAGATCAGCAACAACTTGTTGATGCTGAAATCAATAAGACAAGAAAATATCAGATAAAATTATAAAGCACAATTTTTTATTCAATTAAGCTTCTTCAGTTCTTTATTATCCCGATCCAATTAAACATAAGTCTGGAAACACAAATTATCCTCAGTAAAACTAAGAATAGATTATAATTTAATCAAATTATAATCTATTTATCTTACTATAAAATATAGGCTCTCATTACGCCTTTTAGTAATTCTTTTCAGCAGATAAACTTTGCAATACACAAATACATTTATTTTAAATCATATACATTCAAGATAATACGATAAGGGTACAACCTGACGCAAATAAAAAAACACTCAAGTTCTACAAATGCCAGAATATATAGCAATAATAAAAACGAATACTATGCCATAATCTACTTCCGCTCCTGATAGGCATTTAAAGCCCGTATTTTTAAACTTATAGACTTAATTAAGCATTCAACGAAACAGACATCAGCGAATTTCATCCCTGTTTCGGGAAATTAATTACCCATCAACAGGGCAGACCTTACAACTTGCCTTCATAAAAATAACTTGTCATTAACAGGGGGATCCATGTTCAGATACCTTTAAATCCCTGCTTTCCGAATCAGGCTTACACCGGGTCCTAAACATCCAACATAACAACCAAAAGAATAGCGAATTAATCCATTTAGCAACACATTTTCGACCAGTAAAGGGAGATTAATGCTGACTCAGAAACAACGTCTCAGGATTGCTTTTTAGCAGTATTTATACCCACATTTAAGTATTTTTTATACTGAATTATCTATAAATGGCAAAATATTTGAAAGATGTCTATGTATTTTCATTTAACTCTTTTAAGATAAATAATTCATTATACATAAAAAAAAAACACTGATAAAATAATAGCAAATACAAAATAAACCCGGAGGCATAGACCTCACAAACAACATTCTGCCACATCAATTAACCACAAAAAAAACCAACACCCTAACGGAGAAAAAAAATGAAAAATAAAAAATAACAAAAGAACAGATATAAACTATTAAATAAACAGGCCTTTATATATGATTTCAAGATAAATAAGAAAAAAATCAGTGCGTCTTAACAATTTATTAAAACCCCAGTCTCTGAAAAACCGTATTTATATGATATGTTATGTAATTTGTCTTTTTATTGATATATATTTGAAGTATAAAGCGGATCATCTTATATATTTAATAAGCTATACCAAAGTAATTTTTTAACATACACATTTAAATTTCGCCTGTAATAATGGATACTGCCTCATTACAAAAAAAACAAATTTTGATAGTTGATGATGAGCCTAGCATCTTAAAATTGCTTCATTTCATTTTATCAAAAGATTATGAAATTCATGCTTCTGAAAGTGGTTACAAAGCACATTTATGGCTGGAGGATGCTAATTTCCCTGACATTATCATCCTGGATCTCCACATGCCACATTTTGATGGCACCTCTTTCCTGAAAAGTATAAAAATCAGTGGCTTTTATAAGGATATTCCAGTGATTATATTATCAGCGGCAGATGATTTGGATAACATCGTCGCTCAGATTCCTTTTAAAGTTGAAAATTACTTTCCTAAACCATTCAATCCAGAAGCACTTAAAAATGCTATTGCAAAAGTCTTGGAAGCTCATACAAATACCTACGTTAACTAAATGGAGAACAATTACAAAGGACTAAGATTAGTATATAGTGGAAAGGGATTGTCAGCTCAGGATTCAGTTCAGCTGAGCAATGAATATGATGTCATCAATGTGGGAGACTTCTCAAACCTGGAAGCATATTTAAATACCCAATCTCTTTTTTCTACACCGGATGTCATTATGATTGAAATCAATGATGGTGAAGACGCTGTATTTTCATTGTTAGACAAAATCAAAACCAATCCTTTGACAAGCGGTTTGATTATCATTTTAATTGGAAACCAGCCGGATGCCAGATTAAGGAGGCGTGCGATCAAGGCGAAAATACACGATCTTTATTTCTCACCTTATCTGATCTCTGACATTAAAGACAGACTGAAGTTCCTGATTAAGTTCAAGCTGATCAAACCAAAAATTGAGCAGCTGGCAATCATTAAAAAAGATAGGGAATATAAGATACCTACACCCAAAAGGATTTTCGATATCGTCTCTGCAGGTGGTATTCTTCTTGCTCTTTCCCCGATATTATTACTCATCGCAATATTGATCCGCCTGGATTCTAAAGGGGGGATTATTTATAAAAGCAAAAGAGTGGGTACAGGTTATAAGATATTCGATTTTTATAAATTCAGATCGATGAGGTCAGGTGCAGATAAAGAATTAAAAGACCTGTCGTCACTAAACCAATATAAAAATGATGGTAGCGGGGCAAATGCTTTTGTAAAAATCAAGAATGATCCAAGGGTTACAAAACTTGGTAATTTTTTAAGGAATACCAGTCTGGACGAATTACCTCAATTGTTTAACGTATTAAAAGGGGATATGTCACTGGTGGGTAACCGCCCACTCCCACTTTACGAAGCAGAGATGTTGACTTCAAATGAATGGTCCATGCGTTTTCTTGGCCCTTCTGGTCTTACCGGCTTATGGCAAATCAAAAAAAGAGGAAAAGGAGAAATGTCAGATACGGAAAGAAAGAAGTTGGATAACTACTATGCTGAAAATTATTCTGTATGGTTTGATGTTAAAATTATTCTGGGTACTTTTCCTGCCCTTTTCCAAAAAGAGAAAGTATAATCTAATGATAACCTATTTAAAACATTTTAAAATGAAACAATTTTCCGCACTCACACTTCTTATAGTCGCCTTTTTTTCATTGGAACTACGTGCACAGGAAACGATTATTGAAGATATCAATTACGCAACTCTGGAAAAGTATATAGCAGCAGCTAAAGATTATTACCCAAGAAGAAAACTACTCAATACAAAGGCTGAAGGAATTAAAACAACTATTCCAATGAGTACTTTATCCTATCTTGATATATTTAACGTATCTTATTTTTACAGGCCAGATAAAAGCAGTGATGCGATAAATCCTTCGAATCCTTATACCGTTAATGGATTTCAGTTTGGAGTCAACCTTAATCTTGGCACTTTTCTTCAGAAACCATACGCTACAAAAAGAGCTAAAGCAGAATATAAAGTAGCTAAACTTGAAGCTGAAGAGTACGATAATACCCTGGTTCTGGAAGTGAAAAGAAGATATTATGCTTATATTCAGCAAATCGGCCAGTTGAAAATCAATACACAGAGTGTACAGGACAATAAAAATGTTGCTGACAACCTGAAATATAAATTTGAAAAAGGAGAACTGGGGCTGGATGTGTACAACCAGTCAAGAATCAACCTTGCAACGGCAAATACTTCCAAACTACAATCTGAAGTAAGCTTTTTAGAAGCTAAAGATGCATTAGAAGAAATCATCGGTTGTCCGTTATCAGATATTAAATAGTTAGTTACATATTTTATCCCCACCTATGGATTTTAAGGCATTGTTAACACATTTTAATAAATATAAATGGTTTATTATTATAGTCCCTATTGTCACGCTGACAATAACCTATTTCATGGTAAAAAACCTGCCTAACCAGTATAGTTCAGAAGCGCAAATATCTACAGGCCTCGTGGACCAATCCAAACAGGTTGCTACGGAACAAAACATGGATTATTTTAAACTGAATCAACAGTTTTCTAATATCATTGAGAAAATGAAACTTAAGAAAGTGATGAGCATACTTTCTTATGACCTGATGATCCATGACCTAGAAAATCCTAAAAGCCCATTTAAAAAATATAGTCCGAAACTGGATTCATTAACCTCCGTCCAAAGGACAGAAGTTATCCAGCTCTTTAAAGCAAAGTTGCTGACCAAAACGAGTCTTTCCGAAGCGGATAACATAAAATATCCATTATATGCATATGTCACTTCAATGGGTTATGACGAAGAAACAATCAATAAAAAACTAACCATTGCGCATAGCGATGGTAGTGATTTTATCAATGTAAGCTATGTTTCAGAAAATCCGGCATTATCGGCATTCCTAGTGAACACATTGAGTACAGAATTTATTGATATTTATTCCTCAGATGTAAATTATAACCAAAACAACTCGATTGCACTGCTGGATTCACTGCTCAAAAGAAAAGAGGAAGTGATGAATACTAAAAATGCAGCACTCAAAAATTTTAAAGAAGCAAATGGAGTACTTAACCTGGATAAACAGTCTGCTACAATCTTCGAACAGATTACCCAGAATGAAGCAAGTAAAGCTGAAGCCCTGAGACAAATCCAGGCGAATCAGGGAGCCATATCGGCTATTGAGGCAAAACTACGTGGCTCAGACCCCTACGTGAATTCAAATACAGCCTCCCAAAACCGTCAGATCGTAGATATTAATAATCAATTGAAAATTGCAAACGACAGATATATAGATGGAGGGTTCAAAGCATCAGATAAAAAGAAGATAGATTCTTTAACAGCTTTGCGTTCTGCTAAAACTGCCCAAAACTCAGATGATAATATCGTAGATCCTACTGCATCTAAACAAAGTTTGATCCAGCAGCGTGCAGCACTCGGCATTGCAATGGACCAGGCAAAAAGCAGTATTTCTGCTATTGACAGGGAACTTAGTCAGCTGAGAGGAAAATATAATGCAATGGTACCTTTCGATGCGGGTATCCAGAACTATGAAAGGGATGCTGAACTGGCCACCAAAGATTACATGGATGCGCTAAACCGATATAATCTGACCAGGACAGAACAGAATATAGGTCTTAAACTCAACATTGCTCAACTTGGACTTATTGGCCCTCCTGAACCTTCAAAAAGAATTTTGTTTATGGTGTTGGCAGGCTTTGCAAGTTTTGCGATCTGTCTGACAGCTATTGTGTCATTATTTTACCTTGACAATACCATTAATACTTCAAAACAATTATCAAATGCGACAGGATCTCCTGTAATCGGGACTTTAAATCAAATAGATAATGAAAGGATATCCATCAAAGATATCTGGAAGAATCAGGATAATCCAAATTACATGACCTTTAAAAATTTGTTAAGGTCACTGAGACTGGAAATTACCAATCACCTGGAAGCAGACGGAAGTAAAATTATTGGGATTACCAGTTTAGCGACAGGTGAAGGTAAATCTTTTATATCCTCTTGCCTGGCATACGGATTTTCAAAGACAGGAAAGAAGATTTTATTAATTGGCGGTGAGGATCAAACGATAAAAAATGCAAATATAAAAGATCTTGCCATCGTTGAGAATTTTGAAACCTTCCTAATTAAGAGAGAAATCCATGCAGACGATAATGACCTGATCACCATCTTTAAAAAGAATGCAGACAATACCTCTTTGTTGGAAAACCAAAGCTCTAAAAATCTGAAAGCTGGTTTTGAAGTTTTAAGGAATGAATTTGATCTTATCATTATCGATGTGAACAGCTTGAAAGAAATTAATATTGCTAAAGAATGGTTGCTGTTCACGGAAAAAAACATAGCCGTTTTTGAGGTTGGAAAGACGCTATCAGAAACAGACAAAGAACATCTGCAATACTTAAAGAAACAACCTGGGTTTATAGGATGGGTTCTGAATAAGATTAAGATTGATGATAAAGCCTAATCATTACCACAACACATTCACCTCATGATTTTTTTATCCTGATAACCAAAAGATAAATGGAGAAAGCGTTTGAATGGAATAAAACAGACAGATTAAGATTTATTTTAACTTCAATAGCAATACTTATCTCCCTGAGTATTTGTTTTCTTGTGGTTGATGTTGGGATTCTTCTGCCCATAGCTGTTATTGCCGTTTCCTGCCTTATTGCAGTCCAGATTAGTTTCATCAGATGTCCTAAGATGGCCGTATGGCTGATGGTCTTCTACTGCTTTACCTTTGGCATCGTAGGCAGGGAAATCCCTGGCAATTTCCCTGCCGGAACATTGCAGGAAGGGATTCTGTTGCTCGGTTGGCTCACCCTATTGTTCACAGCAAGTAACTATAACTGGAAAGCCTTAAATGTCGACCTTTTTTACCTGATGGCCATCTGGTTTATTATCAGTGTAATGGAGGTAGCCAATCCCGCAAAAGCCAGTTTTCAGGGATGGCTTCAGGAAATACGTGCGGCCGCATTATATCCCTTTCTCATCGTCCCGCTGGCACTCATGCATGTCAAAACCAGAAAAGACCTCAATACATTTTTGTATATGATCCTGGGTTTATCCTTACTGGCTACCATCAACGGAATTAAACAGCTATATATAGGGCCATCTCCAGGTGAAACCCGCTATCTTGCTGCCGGAGCTTATATTACCCATATCATATGGGGCAAATTACGCGTTTTCTCCTTTTATAGCGATGCTGGACAATTTGGTGCATCACAGGCCCATATCGCGCTAATTGCTATGGTCCTGGCTTTGGGGCCATTCAAGCTATGGAAAAAACTTTTATTGGCTGTTGCAGCTGTATTAATGATCTATGGCATGCTGATCTCTGGAACCCGTGGTGCTTTATTTGCACTGATTGTCGGCGTTTTCCTCGCCATTGGCTTAAGTAAAAATTTTAAGGTTATTTTTATAGGTGGTTTTTTTGTTTTGTTTTGCCTGTTTATCCTGAAGTTTACCCATATCGGAGATACCAACTATCAGATTTTCAGGATCAGATCTGCCCTGGATCCGAAAGAAGCATCGCTCAATGTAAGGCTCACAAATCAGTTGATCCTGAGAGATTATCTGAGTTCAAGGCCATTGGGAGGAGGATTGGGGGTGATCGGCGTATGGGGAATGGAGTACAATAAGGATAAATTCCTTTCAAAAATACAGCCTGATAGTTATTGGGTAAAGGTATGGGCTATGTATGGAATCGTCGGATTTACCATCTGGTTCTGTTTTATGATGTATATACTTGGTAAATGTTGCGGAATTGTATGGAGATTAGAAGATAAGGGCCTACAGGTAAAGGCCACAGCCCTCACTGCTGGTTATGCCGGCATATTATTCTGTAGTTATGGAAATGAGGTCATCAATACGGCTCCATCTTCATTTGTGGTCTATGTATCCTGGGTTTTCATATTCCTTTGTCCTAAGCTCGACAGGGAAATAAAAGAAGAAAAATTAAGAGTGTTAAATACGAAATAGTTATGCCATTTGAAATATTTGCTGTCCCAGCCCTGATATGCGGACTTATAGGTTTTATCAGGGGATTGAATTATAAAAATAAAGATTAATTGAACAGCCTATGTCCATTGTTACTAAAATAAAATCTAATCCAGCGTTAAAGCAATTTTTCCACAGATTAATGATTCCGGCCAATGAACATCGCCCAAGATTTTGGGTACGCGTTTTTGTGAATCCATTTTTTCATAAAAGAGGAAAGCATGCTATTATCAGGAACAGAACCAGACTTGATGTTTTCCCCTATAACCAATTCAACCTGGGACAACAGTCTGTGATAGAAGATTTTTCTACAATTAATAATGGCGTGGGCCACGTTAATATCGGTAATCATACTATAATAGGTTTAGGAAATGTAGTCATTGGACCTGTAAACATCGGAAATGATGTGATGATGGCACAAAATATTGTCGTATCTGGGTTAAATCATGGATATGAAGATGTAAGTATCTCACCCCGTCTCCAAAAGGAAAGCTGTAAACAGATCATCATTTGTGATGATGTCTGGATTGGCGCAAATAGTACGATAACTGCAGGGGTAACCCTGGGTAAGCATTGTGTCATTGGTGCTGGAAGTGTAGTCACCAAAGATGTCCCTCCCTTTTCTGTAGCAGTAGGAAATCCTGCAAAAGTTATTAAATCCTACAATACGGCTTCAAAGCAATGGGAAAAAGTTACACGATAATTGAGTTGACATGAGAGAAATCATCACAGGAAGAGATATCATCGTTATCGGACAGCAACCTTGGGATACTGAGATTGGCAGTAACTGCAAAAATATTGCGCTTGAATTTAGTAAACATAACAGGGTGCTATATGTCAACTCTCCATTAGACAGAATTACGCTGCTCAGGCACAAAAACAATGAGAAAGTAAAAAAAAGGGTGAGTATGATCAAAGGTGAGCAGGAAAATTTGATAGAAATTCAATCCAACCTTTGGAATTATTATCCAGATTGTTTACTTGAATCCCTGAACTGGATCAATAGCACTCTCATATTTAGCCTGCTGAATAAACGAAATAATAAAAAACTTGCACGTTCTATAAAAAAAGCAATCAAAAGACTGAACTTTAAAGATTTTATCTTATTCAATGATAATGAGATCCTCAAAGTTTACTATTTAAAAGAATTATTGTCCCCTTCTATTTCCATTTACTACTCACGCGACAACATGGTTGCGGTGGACTACTGGAAAAAACATGGACGGGTTTTAGAACCTAAACTCATTGCAAAAAGTGATATTTGTGTAGCAAACTCTACTTTTCTAACGGAGTATTGTGCCACCTATAATCCGGATTCTTATTATGTTGGACAGGGCTGTGAACTGGATCTTTTTGTAAAGAATGATCAATTGCCCCTATTGCCGGAATTAAATACCGCAAGACGGCCATTTATAGGGTATGTTGGTGCACTCCAAAGCATCCGGTTAGATATGGATATCCTGATGCATATTGCGTCTGAAAGACCTGAATGGACCATCATCCTTGTTGGACCGGAAGATCATAGTTTTGCCAACAGCAAACTTCATGATTTCAAAAATATCATGTTTGTTGGTCTTAAACCCGTTGAAGAGCTCCCTGATTACATCAATTTCTTCGATGTGTGTATTAATCCCCAATTATTAAACGAGGTAACTATCGGAAATTATCCACGTAAAATTGATGAGTACCTTGCCATAGGTAAACCAGTCGTAGCTACAGCTACAGTGGCCATGAAGTCGTTTGGCGATTTTGTATATCTAGCAGAGACTAAAGCGGATTATATCAAACTCATAGAAAAAGCCCTTGCTGAAGATTCAGAAGAATTACAGGACGCCAGAAGGACTTTTGCTTTAGAACATACCTGGGAAAACAGTGTCTCACAAATTTATTCCGCTATATCATTACAGCAAGTTAATCACTAATCATTCCTATTGCTTATGAAATTTTTACCTTTTTTTTGGATTGTGATTCAAGTGTTAATAGGAATTAACCTCATCATCCCCTTACTACTTTATTTTCTTCGGATATTCAGGAAGAAATTCAGCCCTTCAGCCCAATCAAAAGATTACGATTACGCTATCATTGTTACGGCCTATGAGCAAACAAATTTATTGCCTTCGGTCGTAAATTCTATCCTTAAACTAAATTACGTCAATTACATGGTCTATGTAGTGGCCGACAAATGTGACATCAGTAACTTACATTTCAATAATGACCGGGTCATACTGCTCAGACCTGAAGAAACACTATCCAGTAATACCAAATCCCATTTTTATGCCATAAAAAACTTTGTCCGCCCTCACGAAATCCTCACAATCATCGATAGTGATAATCTGGTTGATCCGGAATACCTCAATGAATTGAATAAGTTCTTCGCGGAGAAATTCATTGCCGTTCAGGGCGTACGCCAGGCAAAAAACCTGAATACTACTTATGCTTGCCTAGATGAAGCCGGGGATATGTATTACCGCTTTATAGATAGAAAATTACTATTTGAGGTAGGATCTTCTGCATCACTAGCTGGTTCAGGAATGGCTTTCACGAGTAATTTCTACAGGGAATGCCTGGAAAACCTGAACATTGAAGGCGCAGGTTTTGATAAAGTGCTCCAAATGGAAATCCTGAACAGGCGGCAACGTATTGCTTTCGCAGAAAAAGCAATTGTTTATGATGAGAAGACTTCCAAATCAGCACAACTGGTTAACCAACGCGCCAGATGGATAAATACCTGGTTTAAATATGCAGGTAAAGGTATACATCTGATGGGTAAAGGTTTAAGTCATGCAGATTGGAATCAGTTTTTATGTGGGCTGGTATTTTCAAGGCCTCCCCTGTTTATTATTGTCGCCTTAACAGGTATATCTATCCTTGTAGATATCTTTTTCTGGCCACAGCTTCTGTTATACTGGCTATTTGTTATCATCGGTTTCTTTTTTGTATTTTTTATCGCACTTCGGTATTTCAAAGCTCCAAAGTTAGTGTATACCTCCCTTCTTAGAATTCCACTTTTCATCTTTTTCCAGATTCTCTCCTTATTTAAAGCCAAACGAGCAAATGAAATTTCCACGGCAACAGTTCATTATTATGATGGAGAAGAGGAAAAGAAAAATAAACCTAATTAATATTCGCCTTCAATAAACTATATTCGCTCCTATGATACCACAACGTAAGATCAAGATATTGCAGACCATCAGGCAGGGAAAAGTTGGGGGCGGAGAAACCCATGTACTTGATCTGGTAAACGAACTTGACAAAAACAAGTTTGAATCGGTTATCTTATCTTTTACAGAAGGTCCAATGGTGGATAAACTGAAGGCAGACGGTTTTAAAACCTATGTTGTGCCAACGGAAAAACCATTCAACTATAAGGTCTGGAAAGATGTCAAAAAAATATTGGTCAATGAGCACATCGACCTGATCCATGCACATGGTACCAGGGCAAATTCAAATACCTTTTCCAGTGCCAAAGCACTTAAAATTCCAATCATATATACTGTTCATGGATGGTCATTCCACCCTGATCAAAATCCTTTGGTAAAATTGATCCGCACACTCAGTGAACGTTTTCTGGTAAGTGTGGCACACCGTACGATATGCGTGTCGCAAAGCAACCTGAACGAGGGCAAACAAAAATTCCCTATGCCAGGATCGACGGTAATCGTGAATGGGATTAATCAGATAAAATTTAATCCCGACCTGGACTATGAAGATGTAAGGGCTTCCTTTGGGATAGCAAAAGATGAAATTCTTGTAGGTTACATCGCCAGAATTACTGCACAGAAAGCACCACTAACATTTTTAAAAGCTATCAGTAAAATTCCCGCCACCCAGAAGGTAAAATTTCTCATCGTAGGAGATGGCGACATGAAAAAAGAAATGGTTGAACTGGCAACCAGTTTAAATCTCCTTCCCCGTATTGTTTTTGAAAATTTCAGAAGTGATATCCCTGCGATATTAAACGGAATTGATATATTTTGCCTTCCTTCTCTTTGGGAAGGTCTTCCAATAGCACTTCTGGAAGCTATGGCCATGCGTAAAGCCATCATCGCAACTGCGATTGATGGGACGAAAGACTTGGTATCGCACATGGAGGATGGAATCCTCATTCCAATTTCCGATCCTGAACAGTTAGCAGCAGCTATAGAACTCCTAATAACTGATCCGGAGTTAAGAAGAAAACTCGGAGAAAATGCGGGAAAGAACATCAAAGAAAATTTTAATATTGCCACCATGACCCGAAAGGTAGAAATGGAATACATCAATGTGTTGGCGGACAGGAAGCTGAAGTAGCTTATTTCTTTTTCTTATAATGACTTGGCCTGAGGTATTTGTGCAGCCTGTCAAGAGTAGCTACAAAAAAACCTCCGTCCAGAAGAATTCTTCTGTCCGTCGTCCAGACAATACTCCTGTCCAACGTTACCCAATACAACTTCCCAAATCCCTTTCCACGCAATTTAAAAGCTAACCAGCCATCTTCATTATTACCTTGCGGATGATCAAAACCATTCACAGCTAAAATCTGTACCCGACGGCAGGCGGAATTAAATCCATATACGTTTAAAGCTTCCTCTTTATAAAGTTGTATAATTTTTCTGTTCAGGTCCGCAAAATACTCATAGAAAAAGTATACTAACCTGGATGTTTCACCAATCGGTATAAAAGAAAACTTCCCATAGGTAAGACAAACGGACTCATCTGCTATTAATGGGGCAACCATATCATCGATCCAAGATGCCGGATAAATGGTATCAGCATCTGCATTCAGTATATATGTACCTTTAGCAACGGCAAGTCCTGCATTTCTGGCATTTGTAATTCCCTGTTTTTTTTCATCAATACAGATTACTCCGCTATTCAATGCGTATTGTCCCGTTAAATCCTTAGAGTTATTATTCACCACAATTACTTCAACGGCATGCGATGTCGTGCTCAGTGAAAGTGAATACAGTGTTTTCAATAAATTTTCCTCCTCATTATATGCAGGGATAATCACTGAAATTAAAGGCTCACCAGTATTCAAATTACTGAAATTTTCTTTAATACGGCTAATCTCCTTTTCCAGTACTTCTTTGTCTTTATTTAGCCTGGTAATGGATTCAGGGATTAATAATGGTCTCATATATTATTGGTAAATATTCTTTGAATACGATTTAAAGATAATATATTTAGGTAGATTCTATAAAAAATCTAGTTGAATTGTCTTTCTATAGAACGATATTTACACCTTATCAGATCATAAACTACAGCTAAACACATTGATTTGATGTATTTTAGAGTCTTTTTAACCCGGGTAAATGATAAATTTTGTATATAAATTTAATTCTGCTAAAGTATTCAATTCAATAATTGCATGAACAGAAGGTCATCATTAAAGGGTATTGCCGCGTTCATCGGCCTGGGAATATCTTCATTTTCCATCTACAAATGGCAACGGTTTAAACAGCCGCCCAACCTGG
Source organism: Pedobacter sp. AW31-3R (assembly GCF_052180285.1). Lineage (NCBI taxonomy): Bacteria > Pseudomonadati > Bacteroidota > Sphingobacteriia > Sphingobacteriales > Sphingobacteriaceae > Pedobacter > Pedobacter sp. AW31-3R. The sequence continues at coordinate 4,917,253 of NZ_CP197475.1, forward strand.
AAGGTTTGCTGCTAAAGAAAGCATTAATTGCCGAAATTGCAGAGGTGATCATTCCAGTGACAGATACACCAGGTGCAAAAGATGCACATGTGGAAGACTTCATCCTCAATATGATATGTTACTGTACAGAAGCCAAATCCCAGCACATCTTTATGAATGGTCTAGATGACTTCGAGGAATACACACAACGTAATTATTCGAAAAATTTTCTGCAATGCAGTACCAGTGAAAAAATCGATATCTGTACTTATTTCGAAGATCAGTCCTCCTATCCCTTCGAAATATTGAATAAAGTCAACAATAAATTTCTTGGAAAGCCTTTTTTTGTCAGATTTAAGGAGCTGACAGTGGAGGGCTATTGTACCTCAGAGATAGGTGCCACCATAGGCCTTGCCTATGATTATATTCCGGTAAATTATCAGGGTTGTATTCCATTGGCCAAAAATCAAAAATCCTGGGCCACAAAATAAAGTTATATGTATAAAACCGGTAAAGGAAAAGAACAAGCTACCTACGATGCTATCGTTATCGGATCTGGTATAAGCGGAGGCTGGGCTGCGATGGAACTCTGTAAAAAAGGCATGAAAACATTGCTATTGGAAAGGGGAAGAAATGTAGAGCATATTAAGGATTATACCACTGCCAACTTAAATCCATGGGATTTTAAATTCCGTCTCAACAGCTCAAATGCCGAAATAAAGGAAAATCCGCTCCGCTCAGGATACTCAAATGCTGGAGACAAAATGTTCTTTGCCAATTTTAACGATCATCCCTATGTGGAAGAGCAGCCATTCAACTGGATAAGGGGTTATCAAGTTGGTGGCAGATCATTGACCTGGGGACGACAGTGTTATCGCCTCAGCGATCTTGATTTTACTGCAAATTTAAAAGACAACATCGGGGTAGACTGGCCACTGCGTTATAAAGAAATCGAACCCTGGTATAATTATGTGGAACAGTTTATCGGGGTCAGCGGCAAACAGGAAAATCTTCCTCATCTTCCTGATGGCCGTTTCCTTCCTCCTATGGAATTAAACTGTGTAGAACAACATCTTGCCGATTCCTTAAGAAAAAGTGATCAGAACAGATTGCTTACCATTGCAAGGGTAGCGAACCTGACCAGGGGATGGGATCACCGGGGTCCCTGCCAGAACAGAAACCTCTGTTCAAGGGGTTGCCCTTTCGGCGGTTATTTCAGCAGCAACAGCTCTACTATACCTGCAGCATTCCAAACCGGCAACCTGACTTTAAGACCATATTCTATTGTCTCTGAAATTTTATACGATGAACAAAAAAATAAAGCAAGCGGTGTCAGAATAATAGATACCCTTACCAATGAACATTTCGAATACCATGCCAAAGTAATTTTCCTGAATGCATCAACAATTGCTACTGCAGGTATATTATTAAATTCCAGATCCCACAGATTCCCTGATGGATTTGGAAACGATAGTGGAGAGATCGGTCATAATTTAATGGACCATCACTCTTCAGCAGGTGCAAGGGGTGTACATAAAGGATTTCAGGATACTTACTACAAAGGCCGCAGGCCTTGTGGATTCTTAATACCCAGGTTTAGAAACCTTCAGGAAAATGAAGGGCATGATTTTATCAGGGGATATAATATTCAGGGCGATGGGGAACGTGAGGAATGGCAAAGTCTTGGAGGAGTACCCGGATTCGGAGCAGAGTTCAAGAAACAGCTCAGTACTCCGGGCGACTGGTCCATCTGGATGGCTGGATGGGGCGAATGTCTTCCTTACCATGAAAATAAGGTTAGCCTCCACCAAACAGAAAAAGATAAGTGGGGCCTGCCAAAAATGGTCATCGACTTTGCTTTCAAAGACAATGAACAGCAAATGATGAAAGATATCAGCCATTCTGCAGGGGAAATGCTGGTGTCAGCAGGATTTACTTCGGTCGATACTTTCAACTATAAAAAACCGGGAGGAGACACTGTACATGAAATGGGCACAGCTAGAATGGGAAGGGATCCTGGTACATCTGTATTGAATGCAAACAATCAGATCCATGCAGCGCCTAACGTATTTGTTACAGATGGAAGTTGTATGACTTCTTCAGGTTGTCAAAACCCCTCTCTAACTTATATGGCATTAACTGCCAGGGCATGTGACTTTGCTGCTAAAAGCCTAAAAAGCGGTAAAATCTAAAGATTTATTCATTTTTACCTTAAAAAATTGTAGTCATTTAACAGATTAAATATATATTGGACTAGTTTTTAAACTTAAAAGTATACCGCTCCCGGCCTTAATTAAAAAATGACATTATGCGCATTGCCCACCTCATAGTTGCCCACAAAAATCCGAAGCAGCTGGAAAGGCTAATATCCGCTTTAAACCATCAGGACTCTGATTGTTATATACATTTAGATAAAAAGGTTGACATCAGGTCGTTTGACTATTTAAAACAGCTTAGTAATGTTCATTTTGTAGAGGAAAGGATACGATGCAACTGGGGAGGTTACAGTCTGGTTCGTGCGATGCTCAAATCTATCGAACAGATTAGGAAAACCAAAATCACATATGATTTCATCAATCTCCTCAGTGCACAGGATTACCCGGTCAAACCTGTCAATGAGATTCATGACTTTTTTGAGAAACACATAGGTAAATCATTTATATCATTTGATATCAGTAATGATACCAAATGGTGGAAAGCGGCCGCAGCAAGATATAAAAAATTCCATCTTACGGATATGAACTTTAGAGGAAAATATTTTATTCAGAATCTATTGAATAAGATGATGCCTGAACGTATATTCCCTTTAGATTTAAGACTGTATGGAAGCAGTAATTCCACCTGGTGGACTATAAATTATGAAGTGGCCATTTATATGGCTGAATTTTTGAATAACAATTCCGAACTGACCAGTTTTTTAAACTATACCTGGACTCCTGATGAATTTGCTATCGCAACCTTAATAATGAATTCACCGTATAAGAATGAAGTGATCAATAATAATTACAGATACATTGAATGGAACGCAGGAGAAGCACATCCCAAAACACTATTGACAAATGATTATGAGAAGATCATTCAGTCAGATATGTTATTTGCAAGAAAATTTGATATTGATGCCGATCCCTTTATTCTGGATAAGATTGACAAACACATTACCGATTAAATAAAACTAAATCCCCCTGTCTAAGCCCGTAAACTTTTACCTATGTCTTTAATAAAAAAAATACTTTCCTCTTTAAAAAACACACATATACAATCTCTTCTGGGGAATGGAGTTATGGGAATATTTGGGGTAGTGGTATTGGGTGTTTTGTACAGGGCGCTATCGGTACAGGAAATAGGTATATATGTTTTTTTCATGACCATGTGGGGTTTAATTGATACGCTGAGATCGGGATTCCTCACTATTTCCTTTGTAAAATTTTATGCAGGGACAGATAAAGAAAGAGGAAATGAGGTGTCGGGTTCAGCATGGGGACTGGCGCTAGCCGTAACAGCAGCTTCCATTGTCTTGAATATCCTCACTTTTCTTATTACTCCTTATATCACCAACGATGGAATGATTTTGTTTCTCAAATACTTCTCCATCGTTTCAATTGTATCTTTACCGCAGTTCATGGCTACGCTTGTGCTTCAGGGAGACAGCAGATTTGATAAATTATTATGGTTGAGGCTGATTAATCAGATACCTTTTACAGCAATTGTTATTGTACTTAGCATGCTGGGGAAATCCAGTTTAACAACAATTGTTATGACCTATGTAGTGTCTAATCTCATTGCAAGTCTGGCTGCTCTGATACTGGGCTGGACAAAATTTAATACCATTAAATTCTGTACGAAAGCAACCTTTATGGAGATCTTTCATTTCGGGAAGTACAGTATGGGAACTACCGTGAGTTCTAATCTCTTCCGGGTTACAGATATATTTTTCATTAATTTCTATCTCGGTCCGGCAGCGCTGGCGGTATACAACCTTGGAGGAAGACTAATGCAAATCATTGAGATTCCACTAATCAGTCTTGTTGCTTCAGGAATGCCGAGCCTATCCTCCCATTATAACAACAACAACAAAGAAGGGATGATGAATGTGATGAAGAAAATGATTGGTATGCTTTCCTTTGCTATTTTTGTTATCGCAGCGCTCTCCATTGTTTTCGCAGAGCCTATTATCATGATTATTGGTGGTGAAAAATATGTGGATACTGCTGCGCCTAATATCTTTAGAATTTTCATGAGTATCGCCATATTATATCCTGCAGACCGCTTTCTGTCTATCACCTTGGATGTCATCCACAAGCCTAAAGTAAACTTCTATAAGATACTCATCATGCTTGCCGCCAACGTCATTGCAGATTTTATTGGCCTGACCCTCTTCAAATCGGTTTATGCAGTCGCAGTGGCCAATGTGATCCCCGTGTTGATAGCCATCATTATATCTTACAGACCCATTAATGAATACTCAAAATTTAACTTCTGGCATATGTATACCGGGGGATATAGAGATGTAATGTTATTACTAAAAGAAATGTGGTCATCAGTTACCGGGAAAGAAAAAGCCTGATCATTTCCTATTCTGGTCATCCTGCATAAAACTTTCCCCTGTATTCAGTAGGTGTCATGCCAACAGTCTTCCTAAATACCTTTCTAAAGGCTTTAGGATCATTGTAACCAGACTTAAAGATCACTTCGGTCATCTGATCCGTAGTTTGTTCCAATAACTTTTTAGCCGCCTCTATACGTGTATGCTGCAGATATGCTATAGGCGTAATTCCTGTTACCTGTTTAAAACGACGGACAATATTTCTTCTGCTGGCAGGTATATCTTTAATCATTTCTTCGATGGTCCCGGTATTGTGGTAAGCCATTTCAATCTTTTGCTGGGCCATAGCCACCAGTTCATCATTATGCTGCTGCGAGATCTGAAAAGTACTGAAATAAGATTGATTCGCCCTATCCATATCTATCGAAAAAACTTTTGCCACTTTAACGGCAACAATCTTTCCGCAATACTGCTGAATCAGGTGGAGCATCAAATGAAAGCTGGAAGTCGCCCCGCCACTGGTATATAACCTGCCATCCTGGGTAACCGTTTTATCAGGCTGGAGATTCACATCGGGGAACGCGAAAGAAAAATCCTTACAGGCATCTACATGTGTTGTTGCCAGTTTGCCACTCAGCAAACCAGTCGCGCCCAATAAAAAAGCTCCGGTACAGAAACTCGCCAGACCAGCACCAGCTGCATACTGATGCTTCAACCAAACCAAAATCTCCTGATTCGTGCACAAGGCATGACCAACACTTTCATTGACAAATGAAGGGATCATGACCAGGTCCTGAACCGAACCATTATGAACAGATTCAAGCTGGTATCCATGAAACACTGCATCTCCCTGCAAAGACCAGGTTTTCTCATTATAGAAAAGCCGGATATCAAAAGGTACTGTTTTTCCCTCCTCCCTATACCACCTATTTACAGTTTCAAAAACATCCAATATAGCTGCTATGCTTAAGAGCCTATATTGCTGCGTAAGTAATATCCCGAGTTTTATCATTTGGTTATGATTTTTAGAACATTAAATTTGCAAAAAAAACTTATTATATGATAAATCATCACGTTTTATTTTGGTTAAAACCGGACACGACCGAAGATCAGAAAGCAGCCTTCAGAAAGGGCCTTGAATCCCTGGAGCAAATCGAAACTGTAAAGCACTTTCACGTTGGTACTCCTGCACCAATCGAGCGTGCAGTGGTTGATATTACTTATACCTTCTCTCTCGCCTTATTTTTTGAAGATCTTGCCGGTCACGATGTATACCAGGTACATGAACTGCACAAAACATTTTTAGATAACTTTCGCGGATTATTTGAAAAAGTAATCATATACGACGCGCACTAAACACGTATTTCTATAAGCATGATTGCCTGAATAAACGGGCAATCGTACTTTACTTCTCAACTGCAGTCCATGGAAAGCTTTGCAACCGCCAAGTCCTATCCTACCCCCCTCATTCTTCTTCCAGTACGGAAAGAATATTTCCCGAAGGATCCTTAAACCAGGCAATCTTTGGCCCTTCACCAAGGAAAACACCCTGGCCATCCGTCCTGAAGTGATCTTCATTATAAAGGATAAACGTAACTCCCCTTTTCCTTAATGCTTCCATTGCCTCTTGCAGGTCATCTACAGGGAAGTTAAGCACGGTAAAAGTTGCCGGTACATGGTTGGATTTACCATAAACGAATACATCACCCCCACCCGCAAGGTGTAAAACCAACTGCCCCATCCTCTTTGTCACTGTTAATCCCAGTAACTGACTATAGAATTCCTCGGCCTCAGGGATTTGGTTAACTGAAAAACCGCTGAATGCTTTACTATTTTTAAACATAACCTGACAGGTGAGATGAAAAATTAACAATTAAAGGGACAACAATTTCTCAGCTACGCTATAAAAAAGATATGTTCCGTATAATGATACGTAGCAAAGAATACCTGAGATTTTTAAAACATAAAAAATAAATGCATTCCTGCCTGCTTGCGGAATACATCAGCTAAAGAATCATGTAGTCTGTTGAACAACAGATCAAGACCGTAAGCAAGTAATGCATGTACATTTTTTGCCTTAAATTTATACCTTGTAGGTACTTTTTTTCTGAAAAAAGGTACCTACGAGGTATAGCAACCTACATACATTCAACACCGCCACAGGATCAGTGATCATCTCATGAAATATTCCTGATCTACAACTGCACCGGCAATTCCACAGCGATCTGATGTTCCATTAAACTGAATGCAATCTTCTTTATTCCGGCAATACTGGGGGAATGATTTTCTGTACCCTTGTACTGATAGATTTTAAAAAAGCTTCCAGTTGTAATTTCTCTGTCTCCGTTAAATTCAATTTTTTCAGCATCGGTGATTTCGGTGTTTTCAGGGAATCAGGGATGATTGAACTTCGTTGGAAAACCACAGGATTGCCCAGGTTATAAAGTTCGATCACATCCCGCAGCGAAGGGAAATTCCCATGGTGCATCCATGGCCCGGTAATATTGGTTTCTCTTAAAGAAGGTGTACGGAATGCGCCGATATCCTTCAAATCTTTGGTCACCTTATATCTTCCCAGGTCTTCCATGCGTGTACCCAATAAAGCCTGTCCGTCATTATGAAATTTATTGTCACTAAACAGCGGACTATTATGGCAATTGATGCACCTTGCTTTGGTACGAAACAAATGCAGTCCCATCACTTCATCATCCTGCAGCGCTTGCCTGTTCCCTTTTACAAAAGCATCAAAACGACTGCTTGTACTAACGATCCCCCGTTCAAATGTTGCTATTGCCTGTTGTATTCTTTCCAGATTTATTTCTTCAGTACCGAAGGCACTTTTAAACAAAGGCTGGTACCCCTTAATGAGGCCGATTTTTTTTACCATTGCACCAAGGTTATGGTTCATTTCTACCTGATCCTGCACCGGGAACTGTGCCTGGTCTTCCAAACTACTGGCCCTTCCATCCCAGAACAACTCTTTATAAAAAGCGGTATTTAAAATAGTGGAAGCATTTCTTGTCCCATTCTTGCGGTCATGTCCATACGCCACACGTTTACCATCACCCCAACCCAGTTCCGGGTCGTGGCAGGAGGCACAGGCAATTTGTCCGGACACTGACATTCTCGGATCAAAAAACAGCAATTTTCCCAGTTTAATCTTACTTTCAGAAAACGGATTGTTTGCAGGATATACAGCCTTACCCAAGTAACCGATATCCCTGAATCCAGCTTTTGCCTCTTCATCAAGATGAGCTTTCGGCCATTTTGCAGGATCGCCGCTATAAATTATCCTTAACTGATCTGCGGTATATTCTTTATCCTGTAAAAAAGCGGTAAACAGGATAAAGAGAAATAAACCAACTAATACAAGAGAAGTTCTTAACATGTGTTTTTTAGTTAAGTGACAAAGCCGTCACGCTAAATTTATATAATACCGTTTGACCAGGGCCACCAATGGCAGTTTCATCGAAGGTGACCTTGAGGTCAATCAGCTGTGTACTCTCATCATACGTCCCTCCACCACTAATACCGATCGTGAATGTTCCTGCTCCCCCGACTTTTGTAATGACCACATCCTGTGTCCTGATTTTCACAATTCCTGTTTTAGCCCCTTCATAATCCGGAAAAAATTGAAGGACTTTATCTGCATTGATAGCAGCAGTTTTTATATTACTACCACCTATTTCAGTGGTATACAACCTGACCATATCAAACATAGAAACACCGCTATCTACTACATATGGATTGGTAAATCCGATATAACTGGGATCATCTGCAGATACGGTAGGATAATGTCCACGAATGCGGTTGGTCCATTTTTCGGTCGACGGATCATACCTGTAAACATACAACTCATAAAAAGAAGTATTTTTATAAAAGGTATTGATGGCGGAAGAAGAAGGTGCTTCCAATGGTAAATCCGGGTACAAGTCCTCTTTCGCCGCCGGTTGCTCTTTCTTACAGGCAGTGAACAGGGTAATACTCACTAAAAATGCAAATAATGTTTTCATTTGAATATAATTGATTTTTCTGTAGGGTTATTCAGTTTTTATTTATTGTTTTCAAGAACTCGCTGAAGCTCGGTTATTGAGTTTTTATTAGCCTTCATGTTACCTGAGGCAGTTTTAAGTATAAAATATCTTCAACCCATCAATATCCCTGGTTTTGTATCATATTGTTATTGGTATTGATCGTTTCTGCTGGAAGGGGCATCACCAAGCGAAAATCATTAGCCTGAATATCACACATTTGTGCTACACAGTCTGTTCTCACAATATTCAATCTGCGTCGTGCCAGATCGAATGAGAAATTCCCTTCAAATGCAAGTTCCTTTCTGCGCTCCAATAAAACAGCTGTAATCAGGTCTTCTTTAACGGTAAGATTCAGGTCTTGTGCAGTGGCATCTCCACGTTTCCGGATCGTATTCAAATCTGCATTAGCCTGTATAAAATCAGGATTGCTTTTTTCCAGCGCTGCTTCCGCCCTGATCAGGTACATTTCTGATAATCTTAACAATTTGACCGGTGTTTGGGAAGTCCCCCCTGCGGCATATTTTTTAGTATAATAATAATTCACATTGAGCAGGGTCAGGCTATTAAACATTGCCGCCCTTCCACGGACATCGTTATCTCCATATAAAGAAAGTAGATCTGTTGTTGCGGCATACATTCTATAGGTATTATCCGCAATATCAAAATAACCACCCAGTCCCGTACCTGCAAAATCAGTCTCTATAGCCAATTCAAAAATAGATTCCGATGAAGGCACACGGCCTGTCCAGCTACCAGCATATTCCGCATTATTGAGCAAGGTATATCGGTTACTTCTGATTACCTCATCAGCCAAGGCATAGGCTTCATCCCATCTTTCACTATAGAGATATACTTTTGCCAATAAGGCTTTCGCTGAATATTTAGTGAAGAAGTTCTGTTGATAAGCTCCGTTGAGCACACCGGAATTGGTATCATCAAAGGTGGCGATCGCCTCGGTCAGGTCATTGATAATCGCCTGAAAAGACTGGGCGCAGGTAGACCTCAGCGGTGAAGGATCCGTAAATAAACGGGGAACCAGGTTAATGGTAATCCCCAAATGGCTTCCATCTGCGGTATAATTATAGGGTCTTGCAAAAGTGCGCAACAAATCAAAATGATTCAATGCCCTGATACATTTTGCTTCAGCAATCAGTTTCGCCTTATCAGCAGCACTCCCCTCAGCTGAAGGCGTATATTTGATAATGTTATTCACATTATTCAGTTCACTGTACATGCCTGTATAACTGGCATTAAATGAAGAAAGTAAAGGCGTATAATCCAAGAGGTAAACATCTTCCAGGCTTAAGTTTACAGATTTGCTGAATTTGATATTCCCAGCTATAAGATCGGGATATACAATCATATTTTTGAGGTAATGTTCTGATTCCAATAAGGCACCGTAAGCACCTGCAAGGGTAGTTTTAGCCCCGGCTAGATCTTTAAATATATCTTCCAGTGACATCTGGTCTGTAGGTTGTTTGTCCAGCAGTTTTTCGCAGGAAGTCAGACTGAATGTTAAAGTGAGTAAGAATAGTATTGAATATCTTTTCATGTTCGTATGCGTATATATTAAAGTCCAATCTTTATCCCGGCGGTGAAAGCCATGGATTCAGGGGTTGTAAATCTGTGTTCAGCTATGCCATTTCTGCCTTTAGTCCCAGCATCCTTATACACATAGAAGAGATTTGTACCATTGACAAACACTGTTGCCCTGGACAGGTGAAGCCTGCTGGCCAATTTTTCTGTTAAACTATATTTGAAGGATACATTCGATAACTTGAAATAACTTGCATCATATAAATAACGTGATGAATTGCTCACAATAGTCCTGTTTATCATCAGTTTAGGCACACCAGTTATATCTCCCGGCCGTTGCCACCTGTCGAGCAGGTTCACACTCTGATTACGGTTTTGCAGGTTCCTGCCATCGCTCTGATCGACATAACTGACCAAAGCATCGGCTCCATAGCTGTAAATGACATTGAATGATAAAGAGAAGTTCTTCAGACTGAAACTATTCACCATTCCCCCCTGAAAATCAGGTAATCTGTCACCCAGCACAGCGGTAGAAGTAATGGGCAGGGAATTGACCTGCGAGGCAGTCATCACTGTACCATCAGGTCCATAAAATTGTTCTGCACCCGTTAATGGGTCTACCCCAGCCCATTCATATCCATAAATGGCAGTAGTACTATTTCCTTCTTTCAATCCTGCAGCATCTGTCGCGGTACTGAAAAGTGAAGTGTATCCTTCATTAAAAGAGATAATCCTGTTTTTATTGGTCCCCAGATTGTAGGAAATATCCCAGTTAAAATTCTTGGTGCGTACCGGGCTCGCCGTTATACTCAATTCAAACCCTTTGTTCCTCATGGTACTGGCATTCGCCGATATCCTGGTAAATCCTATTTCCTGTGGGACATACACTGAAGAAATCATGTCTTTTATGGTATTCTGATAATACTCTGCAGTCACCTGAACTTTATCAAACAGGTTGAAATCAAGTCCGAAGTTCAATTTCAAATTCTTTTCCCAGCTTAAATCAGGGTTGGGAGAAGCCATATCATCCACATACGAAGACACATTTCCTGCGTAAGAACTTCCCGATGCTGTACCGAAAGTATAGAGTCCACGGGCAGAATAATTACCTATACGGGAGTTTCCTGTGGAACCATACGTCGTTCTCAACCTTAAAAAGGTCAGTGTTTTATTATCTTTCAGAAAATCTTCTTTTGAAATAATCCATCCCAAACCCAGGGATCCATTGAAGGCCACCTGACTATCGCCCCCAAAAATGGACGATTTATCGATACGGGCATTGACATTGGCATAGTATTTTTTATTCAGGTCGTAGCCCAATTGGGAGTAATAGGATACTGTTGCACTGGAAGTATTTGATGAAGCAGACGATTTTACACTTGCAGCACTCAGTACACGTAACCTGTCGTAGGTAAAGCCAGTACCTGATCCCCTTAACAAATTTGTTTCGCTATTCTCTATCTGCGTACCCAATAAAAAGTTCAGCGTATGTTTTTCATTAAAGGTTTTGTCGTATGTTCCCTGCAGAAAACTGGTATATCCAAGCCGGTTACGGTCATAAATCCTCAGGTTACCATTGAGCGTAGCACCGGTAGCATTTAATCCGGATGCATATTGTGTTTGCCTGTTCTGGTAAGAATCTGCCCCGACCACACCAAAGAAGCTGATCTCCTTATTCAACTTATAGGTGGCATTCAGCTGGGCCATCACTTCAAGTCCTTTGTTCTTATTCTCATTCTGGGCTAACACCGCCATCGGATTAGGTACGCCCAAAAAGTCCGTATAGGATCCATCTGCCTGATAGGGTGATAAATTAGGAGGTAAGGCAACATCCCCATAATTGGATAATGTACTGCTGGTGGTATAGGTTGGACTGACATTAAACCCGATCTTAAACTTCTCATTTACCTCGTGGTTCATATTGAAACGCAAATAAAACTTTTGAAGGTCATTGGCAACCCCGCTCGATTGCTGATCACGGTATCCTGTGGAGAAACGGAAGGTAGTTTTATCAGATCCTCCTGAGATATTCAATCCCGCATTCTGATAGGTTGCATTCCTCGTGGTCAGGTCCAGCCAGTCGGTATTCGTGGTACTGCTGCCTGCCAGCTGTGATGCATTTGTCGCCGATGTTCCCCCATTGATATACGCTTCTCTCAGCAACCTGTAATATTCATTGCCACTCAGCCATTTAAATTCATTGATAAAGGTAGCCACTCCGGTATCATAGTTAAAATTGATATCTGTACGACCTGCCGTTCCTTTTTTTGTAGTAATGATAATTACCCCATTGGCTGCATTTGCACCATATAAGGAAGATGCGGTAGCATCTTTTAATACGGAAATACTCTGGATATCATCAGGATTGATATTGGATAATGGGTTGAGGTAATCTTCGCCATTAAACACAGAACTTTCATTGGCACGTTGCTGCTCATAGACAGGAATTCCATCGATTACGTATAAAGGCTGACTGGAAGAGGTTCGCCCCCCCAGAATACTGATCAATGAACCCTGTCCCCTGATATTGATTTTCACAGGGGTATTCAGTTCTGTATTGGTTTCTACATAAACCCCGGCCACGAGTCCTTCCAGCATTTTGTCGAAACTTTCGATGGGGCGTTCTATCTGTAATTGCTGTGCAGTAACCTGAGAGATACTCCCTACCACTTCCTCACGTCTTTTATCTTTTGTATAAGAACCGGTAACTACTACTTCATCCATACCAAAAACATCATTCTTAAGGTTTATGGTCAGATAACTTTGTTTGCCCAGCCTCACTTCCTGCGGCTTCATCCCTATATAGTTGAAAACCAGAACCACATCATCAATATGGTCTCCATTCAGCTTATAAGTAAATTCACCTTTATGATTGGTTACAGCTCCCTGCCGGGTACCTTTCTTGTAGATATTTACTCCGGGAATAGGTCTGCCGGTTTCTTCCTCATTGACCACACCAGTAATTAACCTGAAGTTAGCAGCTGTTCTTTTTGCTGACCTTCTGATGGAGATCGTAGCACCTGCAATATTAAAATCAATATTTAATTCATTTGATAAGGCATTCAGAGCCTCCTGAAGAGTAGATTTTGACCGGATACTCACCCGTTGCTTGGTATCAATTTCAGATTGATCGTAATTGAAGTTGGAGCCTGTTTGTTTTTCGATACTCCTCAATACGTCTACAAGACTAGCTGAGCCGAAATTTAAACTGACAGGCTTGTTCGCCTGGGAATTTATTTGTGCATTTCCGGTCATGTTGAAGGCCAGCGAGATTAAGATTAAAAATAGTAGATATTGCCTGTAATTGTTCCTCATCCTTTGTGATTAAGATTATTGTGATTGATAATTGGTGTGTAATGGTTTGTGATCTGCTATTGGGGGGATAAAATATAAGTGTTGCTTCACAGGGGACTACCTGTTTCATTTGAACACGATGGTATGCTTGAGTTCTTTAAACTGAAGATTTTTAGCAAAGCAAATGCTTTTTACAACCGTTAGATAGTCAGTTTTAATAAACTGTCCTGTATAGTTCCAGTTCCTATCGGCAGATTCATTTTTGAGCGTGATCCCATAGAGATGTTGAAATTGAGCTGCAATGTCTTCAAATGAAGCATTCTTAAATATCAATGCACCGGATAACCAGGCGGTAACTTCAGATTTTTCAAAGGAAGATTTGGTAAGGGAAGCCTGCAAGGTATTGAACGTAGCCATTTCCGAAGGCTGCAATATCAATTTATCAGCCTTCACCCCGGCCTGAACTTCTACCCGGCCTTCCAGCAATGCAATCCTGATATCCGTCTGTGCCGGATAGGCTGAAATATTAAATACCGTTCCCAGAACAGTGGTTTTTGTTCCGCTGGCATTCACCGTAAAAGGTTTGGCCTTATCTTTTGCAACTTCAAAAAGTGCTTCCCCTGAGAGTTGCACCTCACGTTTGTGGCGAGAAAATACCTTTGGATATTTTAGTGTACTGTTGCTATTCAGGGAGACCTTCGTACCATCGCTCAACCATAGTGTGGTGACTCTACCATAGGCATTGTGTTTGGTCACGTATTCTATTGCGGGTTCGCTGCTGTACTGGTGATAAAAGTACAATCCACCCAGGCAACTGAACAGGAAAATGCTGCAGAACACCAGCATTTGCTTGGTTTTATAAAATGGAGTAGACTGTTCAGCGAAAGTAGCTGTGTTTTCCAAAGGATTATAGATTTCCCTTTCTTCTGTATCGGCATCATGAACGGACTGTCCATCCAAAAAGTCATCAAACCGGTCGAATACATCCTGCAATTCTTCTTCATTAAGCCTCAAATTTAATGCAGCCAGCAATCGTTCAGCATTCAGCACCTCATCCAGTTTCTCAGGGTGGCAACTGATCCAGTTAGACCAAAAGATTATGGCTTCCTCGTCTGTTTGTAAATAATAAGCGATAAACGACTCGTCACTTGCAAAATCCTCTGCCTGATATAAATTATAATCCATTCTATCGTGCCATTTTTTTAATTCATTGCCATGAATTGCCTGGCATTACTGACTAGAGTAGCAAACACACGATTTTTACCAGAAAAAAAATAAAATTATTGAACAGTACCGCTGAAAGCGAAATCAGGATGCTGAATACTCTGAAACTGCCCCAGTAGCTGCCCCGTTTGGGGATGGACCAGGAAATCCAGCTTAAAATTATCGGTATCCAATCTCTCTGAAGTTAAGGGAGCCATACTTTCTCCAATCAACATGGCATTACCCGTCATGGCACCTGGAATGAATTTATAGACTCCGGCAGCAGTCTTGGTGTATTTATAAGGGAAGTTAGCCAGAAATTTCGAGGTACCCTGATAAATATCAGCGGAAAAAATTAGTGAAGGAGAAGAGGTACTGAAAGTAAAAACCAGCCTGTCGAGCCGCAACCTGTAAGATCCGCTAAGGGCTATGGCAGCAACATTTGCCCTCCTGCTGATAAAGTCGGTCGACCAGCCTGGATAAGTGGAAACAGAAGGTACAATGATTGTACGGTAATAGATCCCAAACAGGGTATGTAAAGGCAATACAGGTGTGGGCGAAACCTGCGTATATACCCTTTGCCCATCCACTATAGCAAATAATTGCGATATAGTGGTATCCCAATAAAACTCCTTAATTGTTTTATTTTTATAGGTTAGTGGATTTTGCAGCAGTATACCGTTCAACGTAAATGCAAATGCAGAGGACTGATTATGGATGATGCCACCATCTTCCCATGTCATGCTAAAAACCTTGCTGAAGTAATTGAATGAGGTCTGTATTTTAGTCTCATCCCCCAAATTGAGGTATAGATATGGATTATTCCTGATATAGGTCACACTGGATTGTATGCTATTGTACAAACCTTTTGATTGAAATGACTGCTGCTCGGCAGCCGTAGCTTTAACTAAGATGAGTTTACTTTCCAGCAACTTCCCATTCAGGAATAAAGTATCACCCGACTGTTTGTTAAAATTAAATTCGAAATCTGAATAGGGAGCCCATGTTGCTTTTCCGCCAAAGGTGGCCAGCCCAGTTTTGGAAAGACCATACATATAATTGCTACTGTTAAAGAATAAAGAAGGTATTCCTTCCAGGTTAATCAGGTAGGAACTTTCCGCGCTTAAGGCCGACTGGTCTGGGCCCAGGTCTGCATACATATGCACCTGTCTGGTCGTATCAAAGTCCATATAGAAGGAAAATCCGGCTCCGGCAGATGTAAACAAATAAGCCTTCCAGCCAAAATTACTTACAGTCAGTTCCATGCTCTGCTGGGAAAGCTGCTGTAACAATCCCTGGTCGATTGTACTGCGATCAGCTACAGCCTGTTCGTCCTTTTTACAGCTATATAATATGCTTATGAAAAACAAAGTATATATGAATAACTTTTTCAAGTGGGTCTGTTTTAGCTGACTGAAATGTAATCTTCTATCTTAGAAGACGAAGATAATCATTTTTAAATGAGTAAGATCGCTCCACTTAAAACAAATCTTATGGGATAACTATGCCATACTCTTGAGGAAACCAGGCCCAATACAGACATTCCTCAACTCCATCTTTTCTATAATCCGGAATCACCGCATATTGATCGTTATGGATTCTTTCTCCCGAACAATATGCATTTTATAAGTTTGCTTTAACACCGATAACACCTCTTCCAGCGTACTGTCTTTAAAGTTCGCATTAAACTTTTTATTGGCATGCAGGTCATCCCGGAACACAATCTTCACCTTATAATAGCTACTTAATTGTCGGCATACTTCATCCAGGGGCATATCAACGAATTCAAGTTCTTTAGTGAACCAGGAATTGGCATTCGCCGCCGTCTCCATCGTTATTTTACGGTTCAATATATCGTAGTTTAATGCCTCTCCCGCCTTGAGGATAGAGGGCTGACTCACTGAGTTGGGGGAGAACATAACTTTACCGGTAACCACAGCAAGTCGGATAGATTTTTCCTCGTAATCAATATTAAAAGAAGTTCCCAGAACACTTACCCTAGATTGGTGAATATTCACAAAAAACGGACGCTGGACATCCCTGTGCACTTTAAAAAAGGCCTTTCCTTTTAAAAGGAATAATTCCCGTAGGGTATCATTTAGTACTTTGGCGTATTTTATCCTGCTATGGGCACCAAGGACAACGGTAGTACCATCACTCAGACGAAGAGAATCTATTTGCGCATTGGTTTCCTTAACCAGGTAAAATTCTTCCGCTTTTTTAGGATAAATAAAAAAAATGGTGAGCATTGCGAAAAATACAGCGGCAGCAATTTTCAACCAAATGAATCCTTTCTTTTTAACAATGATTCTTTCCTGAAATTTCCGTACAGCAGCTGCATGGTCTATGCCTTCCAGCCTGTGTGTTAGTGGTGCAGTATCCCAGATGAACAATGTTTCCTGATAGATATCTTCATATTCAACAGATTCAAGACGCTGGTCAGCAACCTGTTGAGCCAATACTTTATCTCCTGGAGCATTAAGGTGGTTCAGAATTTGAGCCTGAATGGCTAACTCGTCTTTCAATTGTTTACCATTTAATCTTACAACAAATAAATATACCGATCTTCATCATCTTTCGGAGAAATCTGCTAAAATAAAAATATAGATATCAGCGGTAAGAAACCAGATTTTGAAGAGCTATGCGGAGAAACATTCTTTTTACCTATACGTGATCTCAATATTTTTAAAGCATTCCCCATATGATTTTCTACTGTTTTTTCAGAAATTCCGAGTTCAATAGCTATATCTTTATATTTCATTCCTTCTAAACGACTCAATTTAAATACATTACGACATTTTTCAGGTAAAAGTTCTATTTCTTTATAAAGCATAACAATCATTTCATTCTGGTCATTGATTAGTTCAATATCATCATCTGTCAGATTTGCAGCAATTTTTAAATGATGTTTTTCAATGTTCCTCTGCCTGTTTACATAGTTTAAGGAAGAATTTACGACACTTCTGTACAAGTAAGATCTGATCGAACTGACGTTGAGCAATAAATCTTTATCTTCCCAGATTTTCAGAAATACGTCCTGAACAATTTCCTCAGCAATGTAAACATCTTTCACATACTTGTCTGAAACCAAAATTAACTTTTGAAAATTATTGGAATAAAAATCAGTAAAAGCATTCTTATTGTTATGCTCAATCAAATACAGCAAATCCTGCCCACTTACAATAACGTCGATTGCTTGATTAAATTTCATTAGGTTATTTAGGTATTTCCATAGCAAAAAGGTAGAATCATGATACAGACACCCCAAATTAACATTTATCATCGATAAAAAAGAGAAAATTAGTATTTCATTAAAATTAAGTAACCAGATTGTTGCTTAAAAGCTGTTCCTGTTAAGAACTATTATAATAGTTTCATGCTGCAGTGATTTTGTAAAAAACAGACCATACTCTCCTAAAATGCTCCGCATCAAGCGAAATTAAAAGAAAAAAACAGCTCACAAAACATCGAAAAGCGCAACAAAAATCCTTAATAACTATTATTTTATTTTTTTCAAAACAAAATAACAATTATGACTAGGGGTTTTTCAGACATTATTTGTCTTATTAGCAAAACAGCAGGAAATTGGAGGAATTATTATTACAGGAAATCATCCTGAAACACTTTAACAACCCACAGGATGCCACATTAACAGAAAAAGTTGAGGCATTGAGAGGGAGTTCAAAAGAATTTGAGGCTTATTATCAGGAAACAAAAGAAATATGGGAAAAATCTGCTGAAACAGCTCAGTTAAATAAAATTAACCCTGAAGTTTCCATAAAAACCTTCAGAAATAAATTAAATAAAAACTTTGCAAGTAGCACAAAGAAGTTTAACTGGCTGAGAAATATTGCCGCTGCATTTTTTATTGTCTTACTGACTATCTGGTTATATACAGAAAACACCAGGGTCAACTATATCGTTAAAGAAACAAAAGAACAGATTGATTCAGTTTCTCTGAGTGACGGAACCAAGGTAATGCTGGCAAGCCATAGTACAATCAGCTACCCGGAAAAATTCACTGCTCAGGAGCGGGCAATAAGTTTAATCAAGGGACAGGCTTTCTTTAATGTGCATAAAGATCCTTCCCATCCTTTTACCATCAACATCCGGAAATCAAAGGTCTATGTACTCGGTACTTCATTCAACATCAATTATACACATGCCGAAATCGATGTCTCTGTAAAAACAGGCGTGGTAAAGTTTAGTCCTGACGAAAAAACTGCCCCTTCCATCCTCACCGCAGGCCAGGCCTTGAGCTATAATTTCATCCAAAGCAGCCTCACCATGGAAAAAAATCCGAATGCCAATGCGTGGCTCACTAAAGAACTCAGATTTGTCGATTTACCCTTAAACCAGGTTTGCAACGAACTGAGTGAATACTACCATGTAAATATTATCCTGTATGATAAAATGCAGACTACAAAGATGTTTAATGCAACTTTTACCAATAGTAGTCTGGATGAAGTCCTGACTGTACTGGAAGCAACCTATCAAATAAAAATCAGCAGAAAAGACAGCACAATTATTATAAAGAACATACACAACTAAACAACCTTTAATTATTGATTATGGAGAAAAACTACAAAAAGAACATGCGGGGACTCAAATATGGCTTAACAGCTTTGATTTTCTGTGCATGCTTCTGCGCCTCGCTGGTTAGAGCGGAAAGCATACCCCGAAATGTATTTAAAGCAGAAAGGCTGGATACTTATCTGAAAAAAATAGAACTTGCTTACCAGGTAAGTTTTGTTTATGATGCTACCCAGATCAACAAAGCTATGACTATTGAAGTGCCTGCCAAATTGGTTTCTATCAACTCTGATTTGGAACCACTGACACACAAAGGAATCAACTACAATATTGTAGGTAAACAGGTGATCCTTAAAAAAGCCCCGGTGACCCTGAAAATAAGGGACGTGATCGTAAAAGGCCGCGTACGCTCAAAACAGGATGCCGGACTTCTACCAGGTGTAAGTGTCCGTGAAAAAGGAGCGGCTAACGCCACTTCAACGAATGGAAATGGGGAATACAGCATCCAGGTAAAAGAAGGTGCAACCTTAGTATTTAGTGCACTCGGCTATAAACAGGTAGAAATTGCCATAAATAACAGAATCACTATTGATGTAACACTGGAAGAAGATATCAGTGAACTAAAAGAAGTGACCATTTCAACAGGTTACCAGACCATCAGTAAAAAGCTGTTTACAGGTTCGGCAGTAACCCTTAGCGGAGCGGATGCAAAACGTGATGGTATTGCCGATGTCAGCAGAATGCTCGAGGGGCGCGTAGCGGGTGTTTCAGTACAAAACGTATCCGGAACATTTGGCGCCGCACCAAAGATCCGTGTTCGTGGAGCGACTTCCATTAATGGAGACAACAAACCGCTGTGGGTAATTGATGGGGTGATCATTGAAGACATTGTAAATATTTCCAATGAACAGCTCTCTACCGGTGATCCAAGTACTTTACTGGGATCTTCTGTTGCCGGATTGAACTCTGATGATATTGAGAGCTTCCAGATTTTGAAAGATGCATCTGCAACTTCATTGTACGGAGCACGTGCAATGAATGGCGTTGTGTTAATTACTACCAAAAAAGGTAAAATCGGTGATGGAAGTCCGCTGATCTCCTACACCGGCAACTTTTCGAGTTACCTGAAACCTTCTTACAGCACATTTGATATCATGAACTCGCGCGATCAAATGTCTGTATTATCCGAAATCGACAGAAAAGGCTGGGTAAATTATGGCGATATCGTCAACAATGCAAATGGTGGTGTATACAAAAAATTATATCAAAGTCTTGATTATGCGAATGGTTCAACAACTCCGGGTGTTTACAATTCACCAGAGGCCAGGGCAGCATTCCTGTCACGTTATGCAAATGCAAATACCGATTGGTTTGATGTCCTTTTCAAGAATTCACTGATGCAGGAACATTCATTAAGTGTATCCACGGGTACGGAAAAATCTCAAATGTATTATTCAACCAGTTACATGAAAGATAATGGATGGACTATAGGAGATAATGTAAAGAGGTTTACAGCTAATGTTCGCGGTAACTGGAAGATCAATGATAAACTCAGTTTCGGATTAATTACTACAGGATCCATTCGTGATCAGCGTGCTCCGGGTACACTAGGCAGAAACAGCAATCCGGTTTCAGGAGAATATTCAAGGGACTTCGACTTAAATCCTTTTAGTTATGCATTGAACACCAGTCGTACCCTTACACCATATGATGCAAATGGTAATCTTGAATATTTCACGATGAACTATGCGCCATTCAACATCATTAATGAGCTTGCAAATAACACCTTAGATCTTAATCTAATGGACTTAAAAGTTCAGGGTGAGGCAAAATATAAAATTCTGAAAAATCTCTCTTATGATTTCACAGGTTCTTACCGGTATGCAAAGACCGGACAGAACCATTCCGTACGGGAAAACTCAAACATGCCGCAGGCCTACCGCGCCGGTGTGTATCCTGAAAATGCAACAGTTCGGGCAGCAAACAGATTTTTATATACAAACCCTTCTGATATAGATGGTTTTCCGGTATCGGTACTTCCTCAGGGAGGTCTTTTCTTAACCAACGATGACTTTCTGCAAAGTTATTTTGTACGTAATAGTTTAGATTATAACACAACAATTGCAGATAAACACATCATCAGGTTATTCGCTTCTCAGGAATTACGTTATATCGACAGGCAAAACACTCAGTTTACGGGTTATGGCTACCAGTTTGATAAAGGTGGCGTTCCTTTTATTGATCCGAATGCCATCAAACAATCAGTAGAAGGTAACTTCAATTACTATTCTATGCAAAAATGGTTCGACCGCTATTTAGCATACGCATCAACTGCCTCTTACTCTTACAATAATAAATATCAGATTAATGGTACCGTAAGATATGACGGATCCAATAAAATGGGAGAATCCCGTAATGCACGCTGGTTGCCTACATGGAATGTGAGTGGTTCATGGAATGCCGATGAAGAAAAATTCCTTAAAGACAGTAAAACCATTAGTAAATTAACCCTCAGGGGAACTTACGGTTTAACGGCCAGTTTAGGGAATGCAACCAATTCAAGTTTAGTATTGAGGAGCGGAAACACGCTTCGTCCAACATTGTCTGAAATAGAATCAAGTCTGGGTATAGAGTACCTTCAAAATTCAGAGCTCACATGGGAAAAAATGTATGAAGGGAATATAGGACTCGACATGGCATTTTTCAACAACCGTTTAACCCTAACCTTAGATGCATATAAGAGAAGCTCTTATGATTTGATTGGTCCTATAAGAACTTCTGCTATCGGAGGGGAACAAATAAAAATCGCCAACTATGCCGATTTATCATCCAAAGGTATTGAAGGATCCATCGGTGCAACAGTGATCAAAAATACAAACCTTACCTGGATGACTTCTGTTAATTTTGGCTATAACAAAGGAAAAATTACCAATCTTGTAGGTGAACCTACCCTCTTCGATTTGATCGTATCTGATGGAGGCCCGCAACTAGGCTATCCTTCAAGAGGGCTGTTCTCCATTGATTTTCAAAAGATAAATGAAGAAACAGGTATACCATCCTTCATCAATGAAAATGGTGAATTAAGCCAGGAAGTTTATCTGCAGGCAAAAGATGTGCAATTCCTCAAATACGAAGGACCTGTAGATCCGCTGTTTAACGGTGGTTTCTATAACTCCTTTTCTTATAAAGGTTTTACGGCCTCTGTATTGTTTACATTCAGTGCAGGAAACAAAGTAAGATTAAATCCTTCTTATAAAAATTCATATACTGATATGGATGCGATGCCGGCAGACTTCCTGAACAGGTTTGTACTTTATAAAGACAATGAGACCCCATCCATTGCAGATGCAAGAAATGAATCGAGATTAGATGGTGCCTATCCTTATAATGCCTACAATTATTCTACTTCAAGAGTTGCTGACGGAGGTTTTGTACGTTTGAAAAGTGCAACAATAGGTTATGGATTACCAAAAGGCATCGTAAGTAAACTTGGTTTCCGGACAGCTTCATTGAATATTGTCGCCAACAACATTGCACTGATCTATTCAGATAAAAAACTTAAAGGACAGGATCCGGAGTTCTTCAGCAGTGGCGGTGTTGCACTTCCAATCCCAAGACAAATTACATTATCACTAAAAGTCGGACTGTAATGAACCAGGAAATTAATTCCTGCATTTACGATGCAAATTTGATGTCCATAATTTAAAATGTAAACTAATGAAACACACAATAAAATATTTAACGCTGATTGTACTTGTGACCTCAGCATCAGGTTGTAAAAAATATCTGGAAACGGCACCAGATTTAAGGGCTACGCTGAACACACCTGCGAAAGTCTCTGAATTATTAACAACGGCATATCCTAAAGCCAGCTATATCACTTTTTGCGAAGCAATTAGTGATAATGCAGATGATAAAGGCCCGGCCGCTTCTCTAAATGAATTTGAAAACAGTGATCCCTGGTTTTTTCGGGATGTAAGAGGAAGAGATCAAGATACTCCAGAATACTACTGGGCTGCCTGTTACAAGGCTATTGCAGCGGCAAACCAGGCCTTGGATGCTATAAAAAATGTGAGTAATCCTGAAGCTTACTCTTCCCAGAAGGGAGAAGCACTGGTAGCCAGGGCGTATTCACATTTTATGCTGGTTACACTATTTTCAAAAGTATATGACCCTGCCACAGCAGCTACTGACCCTGGTATCCCCTATGTTCTTGCTCCTGAAACAGTTGTCATTGCCAAATATGAGCGTAAAACGGTTGCCTATGTATATGAGCAAATTGAAAAAGACCTTGAAGAAGGAATCCCTCTTTTAACTAACCAGTATACAGTTCCTAAATACCACTTTACCCCTGCTGCGGCCCATGCTTTTGCATCAAGGTTTTACCTATTTAAAAAGGACTATGCAAAAGTTATTGAGAATGCAGATCAGGTATTTCCGGCAGCAAACATAGCGGGGAATCTACGTAATTTCCTTGTTTCCTCTTACCGTTCCATGGAACCCGGTGCAAAGAGCGTTTATTATGCCTCCCCTACAAATCCAGCAATAATTCTTCTGCAGGAGGCACAATCATACTACGGAAGGAATTTCGCTTCCTACAGGTACAGCCTTAGTACAAGATCATTAAACCAAACCATCTGGGCCAATAATGTTTCTGGCGGCAGATGGGCTAATATGGTATACGGCCAGACTTTATTCCTGAACATGAGAAAATACAATGAACATTTTGTACTGGAAAGCCAGGGCGGGACAATTGGAGACGGTTATAATATGGTTCCTTTGTTCTCGGCAGAAGAAGTACTGTTTAACAGGGCTGAGGCTAATGCCTACTTAGGAAATACAGCTGCTGTCTTAAAGGACCTGAATGACTACGGCAGTAAGCGGTTTATGATCAGTGACGCAAACCCGACATATAGTCCGTCATTCGCCATTACAGAACAAAAGATAAACACTTTCTACGCTGCATCCGATGTACAGAATGGGCTGGTTAAAACCATATTAGATTTCAAACGCGTTGAATTTATGTTTGAAGGTCTGCGATGGTTTGATATTTTACGTCATCACTTGCCTGTGGTACACCGCACATCCGATTTATCAGCAACATACACCTTAGGTCCGAACGATCCGATGCGTGTATTTCAACTCCCTCAGGAAGTAGAAATGTCTGGTATAGAAAGAAATCCACGTTAATTTTATTCTAAGAAATTATGAACATAAAGAAAATTTTATCAATAGCATCGATAGTTCTACTCAGTATATCATTGTCTGATTGTAAAAAAGAAAGTTTTTCTGATGCCCCAATTATTGACCTGGGAGGAGAGACATGGGCAAAAGGACCCATAGACGAATTTATCAAAACAAATTTTACCGATACCTATAATATTGAAGTAAAATACAAATGGGATCCTTATGAGATTGAATACACAAAAAACATCTCCCCTGTTAAAGAAGCAAATGTGATTCCGGCATTGGAAGCCATCGAGGGAATCTGGATGAAACCCTATGAAAACGTGATAGGTGCTGATTTCTTAAGAAGGTATTCTCCGAGACAATTTGTTCTTGCCGGAAGTGCGGAATATAATGGAGATGGTACCATCACCCTTGGAGAAGCTGAAAACGGAAGGAAGATAACCTTGTTGGTCATCAACTATTTTGAAAAACAAAATAGGGCTGAAGTGATCAGGATGTTGCATACTATTCATCATGAATTTGCGCATGTCCTACATCAAAACATCCTGTATCCCAGAGATTTTAAGCAGTTAAACCCACAATGGTATACTGCCAGTTGGTTCAATACAAATACAGCCACAGCCAATGCACAAGGGCTGGTTACTCCCTATGCTAAATCCTCTGCTGATGAAGATTTTGTAGAAACGCTTTCTTTTCTTCTTGTAGAAGGTCAGACTGCATTTGATGCAATTGTTACCGCTAATCCCGGTACAGCAGCGAGTATATTAAGGACTAAAGAGAGCATGATCGTAGACTATTTCCAAAAGTCTTACGGAATAGACTTCAGGGCATTACAAACTGAAGTAAAAGCAGGAATTGAAACCATTACCGAACAATAAACCAGACAAACATGAAAAAAATTACATTATTATACGGTTTAATCATCTTGGGGCTGGCATCCTGCAGAAAAGAAGACCGACCTGAAAAAACGACTGATGAGCGCCTGTCTGAAGCATTAACAACCTACAGAACCCAGTTGGCAGGAGCTGAAAACGGGTGGATTGGCTATCTTTTCCCCGGCGGTGGTGGTGGATATACCTTCAAATTTAAATTCGACGATAAAAACAGGGTAATTATGTATTCTGACATGGATGAAGAAAAAGCAGCTACAGCTCAGGAGAGTTCATACCGCCTGAGAGCAACACAATTGCCTTCTCTTTATTTCGATACTTATAACTATCTGCACCTTTTATCCGATCCCGATCCGGATGTTGCTGGAGGCAGTGAAGGATTTGGCTATTTATCTGACTTTGAATTTTCTTTTCTATCTGCTTCAACAGATACCATAAAATTAAAAGGTAATTTAAATAACAGTTCTTTGATCCTCATCAGAGCAAAAGCCGATGAAGGAGATGACTACATGGAAAGAGCATATGCCAACAACCAGGTTATTGCCCAGGTGGCCAACTTCCAGTACTATTACAATAAGATCAGCACAGGAGGAAAAGATTATAATATCACCATTAATTCTGATCAGCACACTGTCAGCTTTTATTATGATGAAGGGGGCTTTAAAAGATTTACAACTGAATATGCCATAGCAGCTACAGGTATTGTTTTAAGAAATCCATTCATCAATGGAGCTACAACAATATCAGAATTTCATGATTTTGAAGTCAATGTAGCTGCAAGCACAGCAGATCTGTATTCCGGAACTACGAAGCTAACGCTGATGAATGAAGCGACCCCATTAACATTTGACAGGACTGCACCAACTAAGATGTATACCACTGACTACGATTTCACCAGTAACAATGGATTTACAATGAGTGGTATAACGGATGCACAGCGTGTAAATACTTTACCAAATTTTGTGGGTATGCAGTTTGTTGCAAATGCTTATTCAAATCCTCTGGACGCTGTATTCTTTTATTTCAATGGTGGAGCAGCCAGAGTCGGTCCAGTATTCAACACACGTCTGGATGCAGATGGGAAAATGGTATTTGTAAGATCCAATTTTGGGTTGCAAGGAACAAATCCGGGTGCTGCAGGAATAGTTGTTGTCAATAATTTCTTTACCCAGTTTAGCAATACAGGAGGATATTATGCTTTTGAAACAGGCACGAACTGTTATGATCTGGTAAGTGTTACAGACAGTAAAAATTGGATAAGGTTCTACTAATTAATCACAAAGGATGAAAAGATATATATTATTTTTAACGCTCGCCGTATTTGGGATATCGGGCTGCAAGAAAGAAAGCCTAAGTACTTTTGATATTGAAAAATCATTTGAAGACCCAAATGTCAGGTACGAAGATTTCAAAAAAGTCATTGCCGATGGAACTGATGGTTTTAAAGTACTTATTGAGCCAACAACCAGTGGTAATCTTATTGGCGGGTACATTAAATTTGAAAGTGCAACCAACTCCAAAATAGTTTTGGATAATACATTACAAAATGCTGCCACACCTGTTGATAATGGCTACACCATTAAAGTAAGCCAGACCAACACCGTATTAGGATTGGGCGGATCAAGTCCTTTTTCTATTACCGCGAGGGCAATAAGCGGAGTCGATACGACATATTCGTATAAATATACGGTTGGAGATACCATAAAGATGGTTGGAGATCTGCTAGGGACAAAAATGAGCCTGATTAAAGTAGTGAAAGCAGATGGCGATGCCTATCTTGCCGGTAAAATGGCAGAAATAGTGGGCCATGTAAATGATATCATGCTGTTTCCAAGATACTTTAAACGTATAACTGTTGGAACTAAATCTTATGATGTTTCCTTTAATACAAACAATAAAAAAGTCATTTTTAATTACTCAGATGGATCCGTTTACAAAACATTCAGCTCTGAATATGCCTATTCAAATAGTGGCATTGAATTTAAAAGACCTTTTATTGATGGTAATGTTACGATTCCATCATTATCAGAACTGGTGATTAATACGTCCGCACATTCTGCGACATTAACTGCTGGTACCACTACAGCAACTTTAACAAATGAACTTACACCTGCAGCAATAGACCTGACCGCAGCATCAACTTTCTTAACTTCTCCTTTCAAAGGAGACTGGAGTGAAAGCTATACCGGATTCACTATAGCTGGTGTAGAAGATGCTTTAGGAGTTACCTCCATACCAAACTTTTTTTCTATTGACCTGTATCCTGGTGACGAAGACAATTATTCGACTTTACAGTTCTGGCTAACCTCTTCTTACTATTCACTAACTCCTGCAGGTGCTGCATATGCCAGTGAGGATGGTAAATTGCATTTTGGATTCCTGGGCTATCTGGGTAGTTCTACATCCACAGCCACCTCTAATGTGGTTGTGGCTACAGCACGTATTTTTGCACAGACAGAAGGCTTTTATGTTGTTCCTGCTACAGGATCAGCCGGAGGACCGGCTTACGATCTGGTGAATGCCAGGGATGCAACCTCATGGATAACTTTTGAATAAAATACTATCAATTAACTACCTCTCATTAAGCCGGAATTAATTCCGGCTTTTTTATTATACAAAAACCAACAAAAAAGGCTGGTCATCATTATGACACAGCCATTGGGAACATCTTTATAAGTATTGACTATTGTTGCTGCTGTTGCTGTTGCTGCATTACTGCATCCATATAACGCTGATAGCTATTTTTTGAAGGCTGACTGGCAACAGGCTTTACATAATTCACCTCTTTCTGCTGAAAATAATTCTCTGTTTCAAAGCTATCATCATCTTCATCCCCATAACCTACAGACACATTGACTTCCAGTATATGTCCCAGCTCTCCCCTGTACACCCCTTTGACCGGGGAGCAGTCACTAAAGTTCCTGCCTACCGCTAACCTCACATGCTTTTCATTCGCGATACAGTTGTTCGTCGGATCCAGCCCCAGCCAGCCATAATCCGGAATATAGGCTTCTGCCCAGGCATGTGTTGCCCCTTCCCCGCGCATACCGTCCTTATTGGGGCAGATATATCCGCTGACATAACGTGCAGGAATGTTCAAATACCTCAGCATGGTGGTCAGAATATGGGCGAAATCCTGACAAACTCCTGCCTGGAGGGCCAATATTTCTTCCAAAGTCGTATCTACTGTAGTTACACCTTTGATATACGTAAAATGCCTGAACACATAATCACAGAATTTTACCGCAATCTTATAAGGCGTATCCTCCTCAGACTTCATCCCTAAGGCAGTTTCCAGCAAAAGTTCAGAACCTTCAAAAGTAGAATGGGTGAGGTAATCGATATAGTCAACGTCATCGCTTAACCCGCTTAACAAGCCCCATTGTTCATTCAGAAAGGTATCGTCTTGGGGCAAAGCTTTGGGGATCGTCTCTACATAGATTTTAGAATATATTTTCAGCTGTGTATGGGGCTCGCGCTGTGTGAAAATACCCACCTCATTTCCATAATAGTCTATGAAAATATCTACATCCGGAGAATTGGAAATATTTAAATCATGTTTGATAACCTTCTGAAAATCATCCTTAATAGGAAAAAGGATAATCTGGTTAGCACTTTCCCTGATTGGTGACGCGTATTTATAATTGGTGATATGTTTGATCTTGAAGATGGGCATAAGGATATAAATTAAGAGTTAGCAAAATAATACTCGTCCAGAAGATTGCCAATTCCATAGAGTTCTTTTCTGATTTTCAACAGATACGTATGAAGTCCCTCTTCTTTAATGGTATAAACCGAGCTGTATTTCACAGTACTGTTCAAACGGCCGATACTGAAAGACAAGCGCTTGTAATGTTCAATATTTTTGTCGCTCTTTAACCGTTCAAAATAGCGGTTGATGTTATTTACAGAATAAATCGCCGAACGCGGAAAATCATTATTCAGCATCACCAGCTCCAGGATGTTCTCGGCAGAAAACCCCTCCCGGTATGATTTCAGATACAGTTCATACCCACCTAAAGACAGTAAAAGGTGCTTCCAGTACGAAGTATCAGTCAGCAGGTTCGGATCATTACTGATGGATATAAATTTGGTATCCAGGATATCGATCGACTGAATACTTCTTTCAAGGTATTTTCCGATACTCATAAAACTTCTGATCTCCCCTCTCTCCATGGTACTGTCGGCGGTACCATAATACAGCATCACCTGCTTCACCAGGATGTCCAAGGCAGTAATAGGATCGTCTTTCTGAACATACCATAAAAGCTTCGGGTCTTTAACCGTATGGTAATAATCGTTCAGGCACTGCCACAAATCTTTTGCAATATGTTCCTGAACACTTCTTGCATTCTCACGTGCACGGGTAATCAGGTTGAGGATTGAATTGGGATTATCCCTGTTAAATAACAGGTATTCAATAACTGAACGGCTGTCATCTTTTATCCTGGCAATCTCTTCTTCATTTCCTGCCGAAAAAAGACGGATCACCGGATCCCAGGTGAATTCTTCTATCGTATCCTGTGAAGAGGCATAATTTATCTTGAGCATCCTCAGGATACCATCACTCCGTTCTACATACCTGCTTAACCAATATAAACTTGAGGCAACTCTACTTAACATATATTTCGATGATAATAATGATTAATTTATGTTGATAATACCCAGGTATCTTTACTGCCTCCACCCTGGGAGCTGTTGACCACCAGTGAACCTTCTTTTAAAGCTACCCTTGTCAGGCCGCCGGGCACAATGGAGATACCATCCGGCCCAACCAATGCATAAGGTCTTAAATCCACACGCCTTGGTTTTAACACCCCATCCATATAACATGGAGCTGTAGATAAACTAATGGTAGGCTGTGCAATAAAGTTACGCGGATCTTTTAAGATCTCCTTTTTATAGTCATCAATTTCCTGCTCCGATGATGCATGCCCCATCAGCATTCCGTATCCACCACTGCCATTAGTTTTTTTGATCACCATTTTATTGATGTTCTCGAACACATAGTTCTTTTCATCAGCATTCCCCAGACTATAAGTAGGTACGTTTTTTAAAATAGGCTCTTCATTCAGGTAATATTTAATCATATCCGGGACATAAGTGTATACCGCCTTATCATCGGCAACTCCATTTCCTACAGCATTAATAATGGCGACATTCCCCTTACGGTAAGCACTCATCAATCCTGCTACCCCCAGGACGCTGTTAGGGTTAAAGACCAGTGGGTCGATGAAATCATCATCCACCCTTCTGTAAATGACATCCACTTGCTGCAAACCCGTTGTTGTTTTCATAAATACCTTCTGATCCTTAACCACAAGATCCCTGCCTTCTACCAACTCTACCCCCATCAGCCTGGCAAGTGTGGTATGTTCATAATAGGCCGAGTTGTACATTCCCGGACTTAACAGCACGATAGTTGGATTGGAAACCGCGCGTGGAGATAAAGACAACAGGTTTTTATAAAGGATGGAAGGATATTCTGTCACACTCCGCACCTTGCACTGCGGTATCAGGTCTGGAAATAAGCGTTTGGTAATCTCCCTGTTTTCCAGCATATAACTCACTCCGGATGGTGTCCTGAGGTTGTCCTCCAGCACATAAAAAGTACCGTCATAATCCCTGATGAGGTCTATTCCTGCAATATGGATATAGATATCATGGGGAACATTCAACTGGTACATTTCCCTTAAAAAATGCGGACAGGAATAGATTAGCGCTGCAGGAATCACCTTATCCTTAATGATAAACTGATTGCTATACACATCTTTAAGGAAGAGATTTAAGGCTTTCAGCCTTTGTTTAATTCCCTTTTCAATAAATGACCACTCTAAAGAAGTAATTATCCTAGGGATGATATCAAAAGGGAATATCTTCTCAATTCCCTCACCACTGTCATAAACCGTAAAAGTTATTCCCTGACTCATGAAAAGACTTTTTGCCAATTCCTCCTTTTTATTCAGGTCATTTGCAGATTCTCTTTCCAGATAGTTGATAATTCTATGGTATTGATCTCTAAGATTATTGTCCGAAATATACATTTCATCCCATGTATTGGGCACATTCTGATAATTATTAAGGCTAATTCCACTCATACACCTAAAAATATTCCTAATAATAAGATATTTTAAGGTATTAAATAAACAATTCAAAAAATAAATACAAAATAAGAGTCTAAATACCCAACACAACAAGCTCAACAAACAATAAAAAGCAAACAAAAAGATAAATAAACCACCAAAAATACCAAAACACAACTCTGCTTAAAGAATAAGAACACAATAAATCACAAAAATGCTGCATAAGGCAATTGATTTCAGTTATACCTACAGAAAAGCAAGCTTAGCGTTTGACCCTTGACCTGTAATAATACTTTATTTTAATCCGAAAAACATCATACAATAAGGTATAGACCAATAAGGCTACAGGAATAAAAAAAGAGAAGAAATGAAGAAAGCGAAATACAAACGCCCCCCCCAATGCGCCTGCAAGAAAAAAAAGAATAATAACCATGCGCAGTTTGATCTTTCCAATCAGGGTTTTCCTGTCGCCTGTTGACTTGATGACCTGTGCCAACTCAATCCCCAGGTCGGTAAATGTTCCCGTGAGGTGCGTAGTTCTTACTACTGAACCTGAAACGACAGTGACCAAAGCATTTTGCATTCCCATAGAGAAGAGCAGGCTGCCTGCAAAAACTTCTTTTAATACAAGGGTCTGGTCATAATAACGACCCGTTAGAGCTACGGTGATAAAAATACTGATTTCAATAAGCACAGGAACCACAAAAGAATACCGTTGGTCCTTACCTAGGCTGGAAACAAATAAACTGGAAACAAAAGCACCAGCCAAAAAGAGAAACATCCACAAGGTAATTACCCTGGCACTTTCCCATTGCCCCATGGCAATGCTCTCTCCAAACAACGCAGCATGTCCGGTTACGTTAGTCGTTAAAACAGCAAAACCAAGAAAACCTGCTGCATTCACAAAACCGGCAGTCAGGCTCAGTAAAGCGGCTAACTTTACATTGTGCCCATAGGTACGTTTACTTCCAAGATGCCTTAACATAGCGAGTGAATTATCGGAAAGGATCAAACAAACAGTTGTACATAAACTAACGTAAAGTTAGCGTATTTTGTGTGTGTTTGCTGAGCCAAAGATTCATCTGCCTGTATTCCATTTTATGCGCTGATGAAACCATGTAATCCAAAAAAGCTTAGCTAATAAAATGAAACCAGTATTATTTAAAACCGTGATTCAAATCATTAATCCTAATCGTAAACAGTGATATATTTGTTGACATAAAGAAAGATTAATTTATAACTATTTACTAAAACCATCCTATTAATACCTATTTACCCTTTCTAACCAAAGTATAAATTAAACACCAAAGTCTCTGACATCCATCAGAGACTTTTACAAAACCAGGTTCAATTCAATTGAACACGGAATGATTCCCCCACCCGATAACCATCCTAATTTGGGATCTGCTCAATCTTTTTCACCACATCAAGGATAGTCCTCTCCATTCTAGCTTAGATAAATATTCAGCAACTCAGCTCATATACGACCTCTTATAATTTGCACCAAGCCTATTAAAACCTGCTGTCGATCTATTAATTTTACTTATTTTTACAAAAAATACAGTTTTTAATCCCCACAGAGTAAAAAAACTGCAATTAAAAACACGAACAAAAACATATTACCCTCCTTAAATCTGAAAATACCCATTTATTTAATGAAAATCACCGCATACGACACAAGAAAAGATGAACAAGGAATATTTTTACAACTCGCAAAGAAATATCATATAGAAATTCAATGTCTTACGGAAGCCTTAAGCGAAAAAACGGCACATTTGGCGGAAGGAAGCGATGGGATTACGATTCTGGGAAGCCACATTACCGCGGGTGTATTACAACTCCTTAAGAAGATGGACATCCCCTTCCTGGCTACAAGAACTGTAGGGTATGACCATATCGATGTAGAAACAGCCGCTAAATTACAGATCAGGATCAGTAATGCAAACTACGGGCCTCATGGCGTGGCGGATTATACAGTGATGCTGATCTTAATGTCGCTCAGAAAATATAAACAAGCGATGTTCCGTGCCAATGTGAATGATTATTCTTTATTTGGATTACAGGGAAGAGAAATGAAGGACCTGACCATAGGTATAATCGGAACCGGGAAAATAGGGGCAAAAGTAATAGACAATCTTTCCGGATTCGGTTGTAAAATACTCGCCTATGATCATTTCCGGAATGATCTGGTAGCTGAAAAAGCCACTTACACTAGCCTTGAAGAACTTTATGCAGCATCTGATGTCATCAGCCTGCATATCCCCCTATTTGAAAGTACCGCACAAATGATCAACAAACAATCTCTGGACAAGATGAAGAATGGTGTGATCCTGATCAACTGTTCCAGAGGTGAACTGATGAACAATACCGATTTAATTGATGCGATTGAACACGAAAAGATAGGCGCATTGGGACTTGACGTGTTTGAAAATGAAGCCGGGATCTATCACTTTGACAGAAGGACAGAAATTATCAAGAACAGGGAAATGGCTTACCTAAGACAATTCCCCAATGTCATCATGACACAGCATATGGCTTTTTATACGGATGCTGCAGTTGAAAGTATGGTTTCCTGCGGGGTGAATAGCCTGATGTCATTTTATACTGAAGGAACATCAGAAAATGAGATCAGGAACTCTTTACATCTTGCTGGTAACTGATTGCTGCGGGATGGCACTGGATTATGTGGAGAATAGGCTTTACACCTATTCCCAGCATAAACAGATTGAAATAAAAATATACTTCGTTGAGAGACGTTATGTATTTTTCTATCAGCTTTTAAACATCGCCTACACACCAAGGCAATGTTTAATCTATAGCATTGCTATGGAGCAAAAATGAATAAAAGTAATGATCATAAAAATACCCGGTTTTAAGTATTTTTCACCTTTATAGAACAACTTACCAGTCGAATACCACAGTTTTGTTCCTGTACACGAATACACGGTCATCAAACAATAAACTGAGGGCTTTCCCCAGTACAGATGTCTCTATTTCCTTTCCTGCCTTTACCATATGTGCAGTTAAATGGGAGTGATTCACCGGAATGGTCTGCTGTGTAATAATCGGCCCCTCATCCAGGTCGTTCGTTACAAAATGCGCGGTTGCGCCAATTAATTTCACGCCCCGGTCGAATGCCTGCCTATACGGATTTGCCCCGATGAAAGCCGGCAAAAATGAATGGTGGATATTGATAATTTTTCTCGGAAAACGCGCAATGAAATCAGGTGACAGAATGCGCATAAATTTAGCCAGTACAATATAGTCGGGATGATAACGCCCTATGATCTCTGTAATCTCCAGTTCGAAGGTTTGTTTATCCTTATTCTCATGAGAAACCAGGAAAAACGGAATATCGAAACGTACACATATATCTGTTAAATCAGGGTGGTTACCAATCACCACGGATACTGTCGCCCCCAGGGAATTGAAATAATTTCTCACCAGGATATCGGTCAGGCAATGGTATTCTTTGGTCACCATCACCGCAATCTTCTTATTAGGTAAAGGATTTATCGTCACCGATGCCCCGTCAGGGAGTACCTGGTTGAACTCACTCTCCAGTAATTCTGAATCGAATAGTTCGGTGACTTCCAGACGCATGTAAAACCTATTTTCTGTTGGATCAACGTGCTCACGTAAAGAAACGATGTTCAGCTTCTTTGCTGCAAGCACTCCTGTGATCGCCGAAACTAAACCCGTCTGATCAGCACACTGAATAATAATAACCATAAACTATATTTTCCCTAAACTGAAGGATTTATTTCCAGATTTACAAGAGTTGATTTAATTTTTGATGTTTTATTAATTTTCCCAGATCACACTACCTTTTATTAAAAAATAAGCAAAACAAGGATCGATTTATGATCAGTTTGCAAATCATTCTCCGGCAATGGATAGTTGTTTTGAGGTGATAAAGTTTACAATTTTAGCACTGTGGAGCAATCTGCTTATTGATTAAACCAGCCCCTGGAACTTATAGTTGATGTGAATTGAATGTAATTGTTCTTTTTCCTGCCATTCAAATGACAATGCTTTTTTGATAGTCCTTAACTTTGTAAACTATACAGCGTTTTAACAATTATGCAATCAGAAACAACTGATGGCCCCTTTTTATCAAAGGCAGCATCAACAATAATTAGCTTTGTCGCATTTACATTCATTGGTTATTTTACTATCGGTTTATCTCTGGCAGTATTGCCAATTTTCATCCACCAGGAACTGGGCTACAGTACATTTGTAGCCGGAATTGTCATCAGTATGCAGTACGTGACTACATTTTTACTCAGGGGTTATGCCGGAAATATTGTCGATAAAAAAGGCCCGAAACCTGCCGTCCTTATGGGGATGATAGGTTTTACCCTTAGCGGGATTCTTCTGTTTGCCGCTTATCTGATGAAGGATATCCCCGCATTGAGTCTTGGAATACTGATGGTCACGCGTTTAATGACAGGATTTGCGGAGGGACTGATTGGTGCAAGTCCGATCAACTGGGCCATCTTCGCTGTGGGCGATCAGCATACCGGCAAAGCTATTTCCTTTAATGGTATTGCCAGTTATGGTGCACTGGCCGCAGGTGCCCCGCTGGGTGTAGTCCTCAATAATAACTTTGGAATCGGGAGTATCGGAATACTCATCGTAATGGTAGGAATAGGCGGATGGTTATACGCCAGAAGTAAACAGGCCCTGAGGGGTAATCATGATGCACCCCGGCAACCTTTCCTGCAGGTACTTAAAACAGTTGCCCCCTACGGGATCTGCCTGGCACTTGGCGGATTGGGATTTGGTACAATTTCGACTTTCATCACCTTATATTATGCCTTTTTTAACTGGACCGGTGCGGTATTGTGCCTGTCTGTCTTCAGTATATTATTTATTATCGGACGGATCATTTTCGCCCGCTTTATGAATCTATACGGTGGCATGAAGACTGCCGTGGCCTGCCTTGCCCTGGAATCCTTGGGATTAATGATTTTATGGATGGCCAATGGACCACAAGTGGCTATTCTTGGTGCAGGAATTGCCGGACTTGGCTTTTCACTCCTCTTCCCTGCCCTGGGGGTGGAAGCCGTAAAACTGGTTCCGCCATCAAATAAAGGTGCAGCACTTGGTGGGTACGGACTATTTATTGATATTTCCTTAGGCATCACCGGACCATTGGTCGGTGCAGTTGCCAGCCATTTTGGAATGATGTACATTTTTGCCTTTAGTACCTGTGTGGTCTTCACCGGCTTTATACTTGCCATTCTGATTTATCACCAGCGCAAAAAAGAAGCCCTTGCCTAAAAAAGGGCCATATTCAGGAGCTGATCATGGCCCTACCGGATTTTATTTAAATACCTTGTCTAAAAATGCAGTAATATAGTTAACAGTTGGTGTAAACCAGGGATTCAACAGGCAGAATGTATGTGGCGACGCCTCAAAAGTATGCACCTCCGAATATATATTGTTTTTATCCAATACCTTTCTGAAGTCATCACGGCCGGCATGCATCCTGTCTACACTGCTGTTGATGAATAGAAAAGGAGCTTTATTGTTTTCCACATGTTTTAAAGGAGAAGCATCGGCCCATAATTCAGGGTTATCCTTCCTGCCTACGCCAAACCAGTAGGTTCCCGCCGAAATGGAACGGCTGTCGTCACCTTCACTGGATTCCGGATGAACAAATGACAAGGTTCCGTCCACATCAATAACAGCCTGCACATCGCTGGAAAATCCTTTTGAACAGCTTTTGTCTTCATATTTCGGATTTCCCGACGTGACCCCTACAAAAGAGGCCATCTCCCCACCCGCCGAAAAACCAAGAACAGCCAGCTGACCAGGGTTGGTATGGTACTTCTTTGCATTGGAACGGATCCACCGCAGCGCCGCTTTCACATCATAGATGGCCGCCGGATAAAGTGCTTCAGTAGACAGGCGATATTCCACAGTATAGGCCACATAACCCGCTTTAGCCAAACTTTGTGCCAATGGAATATGCTGCCCGCGGTTACCGGAGCGCCAGCCTCCCCCATGAATAATGAGTACTGCCGGATGGGGCTTGCCCGATTTCGCGGCCGGCTCAAATGCATCAATATGCAATTTTCGTCCGCCTATCGTACAGTAGACCAGGTCTCTCGATTCCTTCACTTCCGCGGAAGGCATTTCTCCAACCAGGCTGATGTCTTTGTGACTTTTTAAAGCGTGCAGATAAGCGGAATGATTACTGAAAGAAGTATCCCTGATTCCTGTCAAGCCACTTTTAATTTGTGCGTGCAGGGAAGTAACACTGAGAATGAAAATAAAAATGCTGAATTTTTTTATTGCTTTAATCATCATTTTTTATAATTAAATAATAGGTGACATATATAGAAGGTAATCAATTATTAACGGATGTAAAAGTATACACAATCACTGTCTTTAATGGAAACATCCTTCCATTAAAGACAGTGTATACGGTTCCTAATAATTAGGGTTTTGTTTGAGATTGGGATTTGCTGCAATCTGCTCGGTAGGAATTGGAAAAATACCTCTCCATTGCGGAGTCTGCGTAGTTTTGAAAGTCCAGGTACCGGTAAAGAAAGTTCCGAAACGGATCATATCACGACGACGCTGCCCCTCCCAGATAAACTCACGGGCACGCTCTTCTTCAATGTTCTTAAGCGTCAGCGAAGTTAAAATCGTTGCTTTGCTCCTGTCCCTTACCTGATTCACCAGCGTTAAAGCTGTTCCTGCATCTCCAGTTCTGAACAAGGCCTCTGCCTTCATCAGTAACACATCCGCATACCGCAGGAGCACCAGGTCATTGTCAGCGCTGTTACCCGCCCAGGTTACATTGTCAGGTACATATTTTAATACCCTATACCCTTCATTGTCCTGTGCAGCAATATAATCTTTCACATCCACCAGTACCAGCTGAACTCCTTTGCTGTCCAGTAACGGCGCTCCGTTTGCATACGTTTGTGGCCCGTATTCAATTAATTTCTTGCGGTTATCCACGTCCTCATACCGGTTTAAAGCTTCTTTGAATGTACTGTATCCGTTTGCAGGAGCAAAAGGCAGGTTATATTTCAGCTGGGCAAGCCCCGATTGCGCATACAGTATAAACTGGTTGGAACCGGCAGTTTTTGTAGGGTCAATAGAAAAGGAGAAGATATTTTCCCTGGAATTCTCTTCCACTGTTGCCTTAAAATTATCTACTACATTAGCTTCAAGTGCATACTCACCTGTATTGATGACATTGTTGCACATCGCAAGTGCATCTGCCCATCTCGCGGTACCTGAATAGACTTCCGCATTGATGTATAACGTAGCCAGTGAGGTATAAACGGCTTCTTTGGTAAGTCTTGGATAATAAGCCGTTCTGTTGACCGTCTTGATTGAAGGTAAGTCATTCGCAGCTTTTAACATCTCCTCTTCAATAAATTGAAAGACCTCTGCCCTGGTATTTGTAGTGGGCAGGTTCTGTGCATCTACACGGGCTTCCGTGAAAATCGGTACATTCCCCCAATAATCCATGGCATAGAAATAACCGAATGCCCTCAAGGCTTTTGCTTCGGCAAGTACACCAGTAAAATTAGCGGCGTTACCTGATACTTCCAGGTTTTGTATCACTGCATTGGCCGTTCCAATGATCTTAAAAATAGCTTTCCAGGCTCTCGCACAGGTCTGATTGTCTGGTTTTACCTGGTGGAGCATAATATCGATATTGTTCTGGTCGAACCATCCGCCACTTGCCCTTCCGGGAACGACAAATTCATCTGTAGCATATTGAGCTACACGCCACGGATCATTAATGTTCGATACTTCTGATAAAGCCTGATATATACCTGCCACAGAAGACAAGGCCTCCTGTTCTGTTTTATAATAGGTGGATGGAGAAAGTCTTCCGAATTGTTCTTCGTCCAGTTTGGTGCAACTGCAAAGGACAACTGTAAAAAGAATTCCTAATTTTATGCCTAATGATATTTTCATTTCTCTGAATATTAAATGTAAAATTTAGCCCTTAAAAAGATATACTTGCACCAATACTGATGCTCCTGGATTTCGGATAACTCAGGTAATCTACCCCAAGCGGTGCAGTACCTGATCCTGAAATTTCAGAATTCACTTCCGGATCTAATCCCGAGTATTTAGTGATAACAAACAGGTTCTGAGCAATCAGAAATACCCTTGCATTCGACAGAAAACTATCTTTCACTTTAAAATTATAGCCCATTGTCAGGTTGTCCAGTCTCAGGAAGGATCCATTTTCTATCCATTTTGAGGAGTAAATTTTAGGCTGTTCCCTGGCCACACCATCGTCAATTGACGAGGCCAGAATATTTTTACCGGGAAGATTACTTTTATAGGCCAGGTTGTTTCCGGTAAGGTTGTACACATCATTTCCAACAGTTCCCCTCAGGCTGAAACCAAGCGTCCAGTCTTTGTACCTGAAGGTATTGCTCAACCCATAAATGAAGTCGGGCTGTGCACTCCCAATCACCTGGTCTGTTGCTTCATACTGTTCAATACCATTCACTAAACCAATATATTTTTTCCCGAAAAATGTTCCAAGGGGATAGCCAGGCTGGATCAACTGTGCATAAGAACCTGCTACCGTACCTTGTAAAGGAGCAATCTGTATGTTATTTCCTTTATAGGCATCATTTGATAAACTAAGCACTTTATTGATATTACGACTGATATTAAAATCGATATCCCAGCCAAAGTCCGCTTTATCCACCACACTTGCACCCAGTTCCAGTTCAATCCCTTTATTTTCTACACTACCCACATTGGCCAGCTGTGTATTGACAACAGAAGGAGAAGGCACGGCTACTGACAGTAAAAGGTCGGTTGTTTTTTTACGGTACACGTCAATTGCGCCATGGATTCTGTCACTGAATAATCCGAAATTAATACCAGCATTAAACTGTGCAGTTTGCTCCCATTTCAGATCAGGATTGGCATATTGCTGCGGAAGAACTACCGTTACCCGCTCCCCGCCGATCAGGTAGCCTACCGTACTGGCTCCGAGTGTCGTGATGGAATTGAGGTTACCGATTTCCTGGTTACCCGTTATCCCATAACTGACACGCAATTTCAGGTCAGAAATACTCTTCACATGGAAGAAATCTTCCTGAGAAATACGCCAGGCCAGGGAACCTGAAGGAAATACCCCCCACTGGTGACCAGAACCAAAACGGCTTGAGCCGTCACGCCTTACTGTACCCGTAAACAGGAACCTGCTGTCATAATTATAGTTAATCCTGCCATACATAGAGATCAGTGTATTGCTTTCTTTGTAACTGCTTACACTTGCAATGGTACGTGCGGCCTGCAGACTATACCACTTAAATTCATCAGATAAAAATCCTGAAGCGGTGGTCCTGTTGCCTTCATTTACAAAATACTGGTAGGAATAACCACCAATGGCATCTATGGCATGTTTGCCATAGGTTTTATTGAACCTGAGCACTGTCTCGATCAGCTTACTGTAATCGAATAATTTCTGTACACTGGCATACCCGCCAAGGCCGGCACCCAAAGGATTGTCCTTACTGATGTAAGAGTTCCTGTCTACCGACTGACGTGTATACCCCAGGTTCACATTGATACTTAAGGGGTCAATGATCTTAAAGGTGGTCGACAAATCACCCAGTAAACGCTGGTTTACTTTCTCATCAATCACATCAGTAGAAAACGATACCGGATTAATACGGAATGGCAATACATGATTATAACTGCCATCAGTGCCATATATAGGATAAGTAGGATTGAAAA
Organism: Pedobacter sp. AW31-3R; assembly: GCF_052180285.1. Classification (NCBI taxonomy): domain Bacteria; kingdom Pseudomonadati; phylum Bacteroidota; class Sphingobacteriia; order Sphingobacteriales; family Sphingobacteriaceae; genus Pedobacter; species Pedobacter sp. AW31-3R. Next base: position 4,958,282 of record NZ_CP197475.1, read on the forward strand.
TATAACTTTCATAATTCATACTTGTTCCTGCCTCACTCCCTACCGTATTGGAAACCGGAGAAGCATTGGTTTTATTCTGGCCATAGTTAATTTTCAGGTCGAACTTCAGCCTGTCGTCAAGTGCAGAATGGTTGATACTCGTCAGCACATTTGCCTGTTCCATATCTGAAGCCAGCATTACACCCTGCATTTTACCATAACCCAGCGAGGTACGGTATACTGTTTTGGCATTTCCACCCGACAGGGACAGGTTATGGTCCTGATTAATCGCAGTACGGTAAATTTCGTCCTGCCAGTTAGTATTTGCTCCCTTATCGTCTATAATGATATTCAGGGAACTTCCCAGTGCACGGTATTGGTCAGCCGTCAGCATCTCCAGTTTATTGGCTACTGTAGAAATCCCTGTAGTTCCATTGTAAGTCACCTGCGGTTTGCCATCTTTACCCTTTTTTGTGGTAATCACGATCACCCCATTGGCTCCCCGGGAACCGTAAATAGCAGTAGCAGAGGCATCTTTCAATACCGTAATGGATTCAATATCATTGGAATTTAAGGTCTGTAGCGGATTAACAGGCTCCTGATCGAATACATCTGTTCCATTGCCACGGATATTTGCCTGATTGACACCGCTCGATGTAGAAATCGGCACGCCATCAATGACATACAAAGGATCATTTGATCCCGTCAGAGAGGTACCACCCCTGATTCTCACCGTATTGGAAGCTCCCGGTTTACCACTGTTTTGTGAAATGTTCACTCCCGCAATCTTACCCTGCAACAATTGCTGGGGCGCAAGTTGTGTTCCTTTATTAAAATCTTCAGCACTTAAAGAGACCACAGAGCCTGTCAAATCCTTTTGTTTCTGTGTTCCATAACCGACAACAACAACTTCTTCCAATCCGGATTCTTCCACACGCATAGACACATTGATCACTGATTTATCACCCACAGGAAGCTCCTGCAGGATATAACCAACATACCTGAAAAGTAAAACGGCCTGATGATCAGGTACACGGATTTTGTATTTGCCATTGATATCGGTAGCTACAGAGGCCGTTCCATTTTTAACCTGTACGATGACACTTGGCAAGGGAACCCCTTTTTCATCGGTGACCGTTCCAGTCACTTCACGATCGACCATTTCAATCACCTTCAGCTCCGGTTTTCTGGTAATGAGCACAATTTTATTCTGGATCCTGAAACTCAGCGGCTGACCGGCAAGGCAAAGTTCGAGCACCTTCGACAGTTCTTCATTTTTAACCTCCACACTGATGGGCTTCATCGCCACGGTAGAGAGATTATTGTACAGAAAATCGACATTGGCTTGCTTCCTGATCTGCGTAATCACTTCTGTCAGTGAAGCATTTTTCACAGACAAACTGATCTTCTGCGCATATCCGGAAGAGGCCTGTACCTGGAAGAATGTGGTGGTTAAGATTACAATTATAAGCTTCATCCTTAGCAAAAATTTGAGCAATAGAGGGGCATTATCCCTGAAAATTAATTCAGAATATTTTTTATACATTTGGAAAAGGGTTTAATCAACGTTTATTGTTAGTTGCAATATTTGGTTCCCTAATTCAGTCCCCGGACTGACAAACAGGGAGCTGTGGGGGCTCCTTGTTTTTTTAAGGTTGTTTTTTTGATAAGATCTTACGCTACCCGTTCAGGCCTGCAGGATCAATACTGAAACCTGCTCAAGGCAATTTATATTTGGTTGTGTAAATTGGCAAAGTAAAATCAGTTCGAGACGGTTACCCTCCTTTCTTCTAGTTCAAAATGAATATCTCCTAACATTTCCATATTTTTCAGTAATTCCTTCAGGTTGGAAGAACGCGAAAAAGTACCTCCGAAACGTTCAGATTTTTTTAGGTGATAAATGACATCTACATCGTACCATCTGCTGACCAGTGTCATGATACTTTTGATATCCTGGTTATCGAAGATGAAATACCCATTTTTCCAGGCCATCACCTGATCAACATTGGCAGTGGACATACGGATTTCATCTGCAGAAAGATCAGCCTGTTTTCCGGGAACCAATAACATTGACTGATTGGAAAGGGTGTTTTTCACGGCTACACTCCCCTGAAGAAGTGTAGTAGAGATACGCTGATCTTCAGGATACCCTTTCACATTGAAATGTGTTCCCAGAACAGTTAAGGTTTGCCTGCCTGTGATTACCCTGAAAGGTGCTTTCCTGTTGTGGGCAACTTCAAAATACGCTTCCCCGGAAAGCTCTACCACACGTTCATTACCCGCAAATACTACCGGGTAACGTAAGGAAGAAGCAGCATTGAGCCATACCTTACTTCCATCTGGCAAAACGAGTTCGTATTTTCCTGCACGGGGGATTTCAATTTTATTAAAGGTTTTGGAGGCCTGGCCGGCATCTATTTTTGAACCATCTGCTTTTACGTAGATCAGCTTCCCTTCTGCAGTTTTACGGATACTGATACCGGCCTGGGTGGTCAAATTACCTTTCTGTGCCTCATCCAGGGGAATCTTCGATCCATCAGCCAGCGTAAGCATCGCAATATTTCTTGCCGGTTTAATGACCGGAACAGGTACCCTATTTTTAACCAGCTGCGGCACCTTCGGCCCGGCAGGCTTATGGATCAGCATCCCAACAGCAACAATGATTAAAATAGCGGCCGCCATCCGTAAAGTATTTTTTAACAATACTCTTCTTTTCTGCTGCTTAACTTTCTGAAGATAGGTGGTATACAAATGATCCGCAAGCTGACTTTCGCTCTCTGCTTCTGCCAGCCATGCCTGCATGTCCCCCTGGTCTTCATTTAACGAATGATACCAGTTGTCCAGTTCCGCAAGATCTCCCTCTGAATACTTGTTTTTATGCAAACGCTCGAATAAGGCTTTGATACGTTTATTATCCATACAGTTATTTGGTTAATTCAATCCCCTTCAGTACATCTCATGAATTTTAGAGGGCCGATTATTTATATGACGTTTAAGTCATGCCCAACCGTTATTCCTATGATATTTTTTTTTATCTTACCCCCAACCAAATATAAAACTGTATCTAAATGCCTGAACTACGTAGTGATTCCGAGTTGTTGTTGCTTTGGCAACAGGGTGACGAATCCGCATTTGAAGCATTATATAAGAAATACGCTGTCAAGCTTTTAGCTGTGGCCATGCAAAAAACTGGCGACCGTATTACAGCAGAAGAAATAGTACAGGATTCTTTTTTGTCCTTTTATAAAAATAAACAATCATTAACGGCTCTCAGCTCTGTATTGGCATTCCTGTATGTCATCCTGAAAAATAAAATTATGGACAAATACAGGCACGACTTTGTCCGTAGAAAGTATGAAGACCATCTTTTTGCCTATTACAATGAAGCAGATCATTCCACCACAGCTTTTATAGAAACCCGTGAACTGGAAAAATTACTCAATGAGGAAATTGAAAAACTGCCGCAGCAATGTCGCACGGTGTTTAATTTAAGCCGTAAACAATATTTCAGCAACAAAGAAATTGCGAATTCGTTGCAGATCTCTGAAAATACGGTGGAACAGCACATGAGGAAAGCTTTACGTATCCTGCGCGGTTCGATATTGAACCATATTAAAATGCTTTTCTGAAAAATGCCTTACCGGTATCTGCCACAAACCGGATCACTCAGGATGGGCATAGCTTTTGTATTTATCTTCAACTATGAAAACAAAAGATCTTTCAGCTAAACTTGTTGATTGTGCTATTCACGTTGCCCTGTACGCTGTTCCGGGAATGATGGAAAGCGATAAGGAGGTAAAAGAAGCCTATAAAGCTTTGGCAACAGACCTGCTATTGCTGAAACCCCGAAAATCACTACAACACCTGATCCCCTTCCGCATGCACCAGATCAGGTCGGAAAGACAAGCTGTCCAACCTGTTCAGGTGTAGCAAAACAGGATAAATGATAGCTGAATAGTATGGAAAAATATACAGTATCAGTTGATTACTTCCTCTTATCAATAAGGAAGTGCAAATGTTTTTTGTACCCACTCAAACCCAGATTTCTTTTTTCTGACATGCCCTAATCCCGGCCAGGGTAAATGATAAGAAAAAACCAGGGCTCTGCTTGCGGTGAGTTCTTCCAGCACCTTTCGGCGGGTGCTTACCGCGAGATTAAAGTCAGTATCCCCCTCAAAACCCCATTCCGGATGCTCAAATACCAGCACTTCCGAATGCACCAGATCAGCGACATGGTAAAGTTTCTCCGCTTCTGAAAATAGTTGTATAACCGTATGGCCAGGTGTATGTCCAGGGGCGAGCATTGTCTTTATACATCCCAATATTTCTTCCCCATCCCCAAAAAAATGCAGGCGTGACGAAGCGGCATCAATATTTTTTCTCGCCACATCCGTCACCATGCGCTTAAGGGCTTCATCTGTCAGTTTACTTTTTGAGAAATCAGGCGATGGGGACATCCAGAAATCATATTCAGTTTTTGAAAGATAGACCTCTGCATCAGGAAAAGCCAACTGCCCCCCGCCATCGGTTAAACCACCGATATGATCAGGATGGGCATGAGTGATCACTACATCGGTGACCTGTGCAGGAAGTATCCCGGCTTTGAGCAGGTTCTTTGTAAGCCATCCGGAATTTGTTCCGAAATGGGAACCGCATCCCGTATCGATTAGGATAACCCGCGCTTCAGATTTTATCACCAGAATATTAATGCCAAGGTCTACTGTAGATACAGATGCAAAATTGTCTTTGAGGACTTTTTCAACTTCCCGGCCGGGAACTCCTGGAGCAAAATTAGGTTGTACTGGGGTCATAAGAATATGTCCGTCACTGATCACAGTGATATCCAGTTTTCCAAGTTTAAATTGATGGAATCCATCGTTTTGATGTCTATCTGCAGCATTGACCTTCGCAAACAAACTTTTGATATCCACCAATCCCAACAATACAATACCTGCCGTCTGTTTCAATACCGTTCTTCTGTTCATGTTTTTTTCTTTCAAAACTAGGGTTATGGTATATTTGTATCAAGTATGTACTTTTAAGTAACCTACATACCTTTTATAATCTAATGCTGATTATCAGCAGATTAAATTTCAAATAAATGAAAACAGAAGAAGTTAAGGCCTATTGCGCAGTAGATTTTGTGTTCCAACGCATAGGCGGAAAGTACCGGGGACGAATATTATGGTATCTGAATGCACACCAGGTCCTGAGATATGGCGAACTGAAGCGCTTGCTGAAAGGCATTACAACAAAGATGCTTACACAAACACTCAGGGAACTCGAGCAGGATGGAATGGTGAACAGAAAAGTCTATCTGGAGGTTCCTCCCAAAGTAGAGTATTCACTTACCCCGGAATCAATGGAACTGATACCGCTCATCAATGGATTGAGGGAATGGGCCGACCGAAGAATAATTGAACTGCCGGGCGATCCTCAGAAGATTGACTGCTAATAATTAGGTGTCAAGGCTATTCTGCCGGTTCAATGGTACAAAAATGAAAAATCTGGATCCCAGTCCCAGGTCGCTTTCAAACCCTATAGTTCCACCCTGCCGCTCAATAAATTCCTTGCACAATACCAGTCCCAGACCAACACCTCTTTCGTTGTTCGTACCAAAGGATGGCTCTGCCTTCACGGAGAAAATATGTTGTTTCAGCTCCTGTGGAATACCGTTACCGGTATCACTAACCGTAATCTTACATTCTCCATGCAGCAGCTGTGCATCCACACTGATAGTTCCTCCATAGGGCGTAAACTTCACCGCATTGCTGATGAGATTACGTACGACCAACTGAAGCATATCAATATCTGCCCTCACCACCAATTCCGGCGGCACCTGGTAGTCAAGGTTAATTCCTTTCTTGGCGGCATGCAACTTTTCCATTTCCAATGTACTCAGCAGTACACTTAGTAGTTTTACTTCCATCAGATGCACTGAAGGGCCTTCCATTTGCGACTTCGACCAATGCAACAGGTTCGACAGTATCTCCATCGCATTATTGGTTGATTTCAGCAATGCCTTTTCCACCAAACGACGTTCCTTATCTTCTATATCCTGCTCATTCAGTAACTCCAGGTAATTCTGCACATTCTGTAGTGGTGTACGCAAATCATGCGAGATGATAGACATCAGCTTATTTTTTTCAATATTACTTTGTTCCAGCTGATCTTTTTGTAAGAGAATCTGCTCTTTACTTCGTTCTACGGCTATCGTCTTTTCTTCAGCGGCCTGCCTTTCTTTATCATAACTTTGCCTGATGAACCTGATGACGATAAAAATAGTCACCACCGGAATGGGAAATGCAGTCACACGGTCGATGAACTGTCCCCTTCCAGCGGTAAAAGGGTATTTTACCAGTAAAGGATATTGATATTCCAAAAGATGCAAGATCAAAAAGCCCAGCAAATACACCATCAGCCATTTAAAATGCTGATGATATGGGGAAATGGCAAAGACAAGCAACAGATAGGCAGGCCAGATCAGATCCGTAGAACCATTGATACCGGAGTTGGTAAAATAATTGACCCCGAAAATCAGGATTCCCATTACACCAAACATGGTACTGTTGTGTGGTATACCCAGGTACCTGGAATAATAATACCTGTTGCAAAAGAATAAACCCATCAGCAAAGCTGACAGAGAACCTACATATAGCCCTGCATAAAGGTTATAGGGTACGTATATGGCAGCAAGAACAATCAGCCCAACACTAATGGAATGAAATACCCTGCTCTCCAATGGAAATGCTGATGGGCTCCCTATTAGCTCAAACCAAAAATCGTATATTCTTTTCATTTATAAGTGTTGTTCTTTTTTGCCAGACTGCGCTCGTGGTAATTAAATAAGTAGCTTACCTACGAATAAATACTGTAGTTGAATTTCGGGATGAATAAATATAAAAAAGGATATTTGGCTTTGCAAAGAGACAAATAAATAACGATAACACCCAATAGATAAAACAATTTATCACATGCTGTGCGATCGGCACCTAAAATTAAATGATGCAGCCATGGATCTCCCCATCTTACACATAAATCTTTCTCCTTTATAGTGGAAGAATGTCTTCTATAAAAAACATCCTTTTCGTAAGCATGCCGTAAATTGACGATATAAAGCGAATCATCAACACAACATCTCAAGATTAAATTTTGATTTTCAGACACTTAAACTACCGGCATACTAATTGTAAGTTTTCAGAAGATAGGGATACATCAACAACAGTTCATCAAAATGAATCAACCTCGGTCTGAAGATCATCAACTGGGTATGATGTGGCCTCCATTTGTGTAACTAATTATTTTTTTATAAAAAGATCAACAGTATGAGTACGATTAAAGTAAAAGACGGAACTGAAATTTATTACAAAGACTGGGGAACGGGACAGCCTATTGTTTTTCATCATGGATGGCCATTATCCAGTGATGACTGGGATGCTCAGATGATGTTTTTCCTGCAACAGGGATACAGGGTGATTGCACATGACCGTCGTGGTCATGGAAGATCCAGCCAGACTTCAGAAGGCCATAACATGGACAATTATGTAGCTGACGTCGCAGAATTAACTGAAGCCCTCGACCTCAAAGACGCCATACATATTGGTCATTCCACAGGTGGTGGTGAGGTCATCCGTTATGTGGCAAAACATGGAAAAGGCAGGGTGGCAAAAGCAGTACTCATCAGTGCGGTGACGCCACTTATGGTACAAAATGACAGCAATCCTGAAGGGGTACCCTTGTCTGTTTTTGATGAGATACGGGAAGGTACAGGCTTTAACAGGCCACAATATTTTCACGATTTTACCACTGCATTTTACGGATATAACCGCGAAGGAGCGAAAGTAGCTGAGGGCATCAAAAATAACTGGTGGCGCCAGGGAATGATGGGATCTGTAAAAGCACATTATGAAGGGATCAAAGCCTTCTCAGAAACAGATTTCACAGAAGATCTTAAGAGTGTGGAAATTCCTGTACTGGTGATGCATGGTGAAGATGATCAGATTGTTCCCTATGCGATCACTGCACCTAAAGCGGCAGGCCTGTTGCCCAATGGTAAACTCATCTCTTACCCGGGTTTCCCGCATGGAATGCCAACTACTGAAGCAGCTACAATCAATAAAGACATTCTGGAATTCATCAGATCTTAACAACAGTCTGACCAGCGATCATTTAAAAAGGAGTCTGGTGTCCTAGCCGGCTCCTCTTTCAATGGAAGAGATCCTTTTGATGACTTCAATACAAGCCCTGCTGTTATGATAAGGACATTTCCAAATACCCACTTTATCCTCAGCCGACATGATTGCGCCGCTTTCTGTTAATCCCCAGAACCATTCTCCATGCTCCTTATTGAGGATATTTTTCTTTATGAAAGCCCAGTTCTCCAGGCTGGTATTTAAAAATGACTCTTTCCCCGATAGCTCCCAGGCATTAAAAAAACCAACCATAGCCTCTGCCTGTACCCACCAGTGTTTTTCTTTGACCACATGGTCTGTAGAAGGACTATACTCATACCGCAAACTTCCATCAGCATCCAGTCCCTCCAATGAACGTGTTGCCATTTTTACTGCCAATGATTTCATCTGTCCCAAAAGACGTTCATCACTAATCACCTCGGCAGCTTCAAGCAGCAGCCACGATGCTTCAATGTCATGACCATAGGAAATCATGTCCGATTTAGCCTTCCAGTTTTCATCAAAAAATAAAATCAGGTTTCCTGTTTCTTCAGCGATGATGTGGGCTGTAAAATCATGGATCAGTCCCTTAATCCTTTCTTTGAGCTGTTCATGCGGCCAGATTTTATAGAGTGTGGTAAAAGCCTCCAGCACATGCAAATGCGTATTCATGGTTTTCTTCTCATTTGCATCTTTATCACTGAGTCGTAAGTCAGCTAGAGTTTCCCATTCCCTGCTAAAAGCTTCAAAATAGCCACTGTTCCTGGAATCAAAACTATGGTCAATCAGACACCCGTATAATTCTATAGCTTTTTCTTTGGCCAGTTCATTATCACTGGCAAGATGGTATTCACTGAACGCATAAATGGTGAAGGCTATAGCGTATACCTGCTTCTTCGAATCCAGTGGATTTCCCTTTACATCCAGCAACCAGTATACCCCACCATATTGCTCATCTAAGAAATATCGGATGATATAATCAAATGCGCGATGGGCAAGATCCAGGTAATCTGCGTTGGGATGGTGGTTAAAGGCTGCTGAAAATGACCATAGGATCCTTGCATTTAACACACTTCCCTTGGCTGCAGAAAAATCGATATGGTTATCATTATCTACACGCCCAACAAAACCACCATTGACAGGATCGACAGTATAGTTCTTCCAATATTGAAGAATATTTTCCAGCTCCGAGCCCAGCTCTTCCCTGTATTTTAATAAATCTGCCCTCAAACCAATTTTTAGCTTATGGAGTTCACACTGTTCTTTTCAATATTATCCAGTATCGTCTGTACAGTTGCTGCAGAACGCATCCCATCTTCCGGGCTGTTCAGCACATAATCCATCAGTTTTTCCAGGGTACTGGTCGCCACATGCATCCGTGTATCTGATGAAGCATAATAGATAAATACGGTTCCGTCTTCATCCAGAATCCAGCCATTGCTGAAAACTACATTCGACACATCCCCTACGCGCTCCTCTCCTTCCGGTGCAAGGAAATAACCTGCAGGTTTATAAATTACTTTGGTCAGGTCGTTCAGGTCAGTCATAAACATATACAATACATACCGAAGGCCGGCAGCCGTATTCCTCACTCCATGCGCCAGAAACAACCAGCCTTTGTCCGTTTTGATCGGCTCCGGCCCCATTCCATTTTTGGCTTCATACACGGTATGGTATTGTTTAGGATCAACAATCAGTTCTTTCCCTATGACCGCATTTTCTATCGAAGCACTCAATCCGAAACCAATTCCACCACCGGTACCACTTTCAATGAAACTATCTTGCGGACGGGTATAAAAGGCATATTTTCCTTCCACAAATTCAGGATGCAATACCACATTTCTTTGCTGCGGGGAAGGCGTTTTTAAATCTGCCAGACGTTCCCAGGTTTTCAGGTCTCTGGTCCGTACAATTCCACATTGTGCTATGGCCATAGATTGATCATGGACAGGTGCTTTAGGATCTTTTCTTTCTGTACAGAATAACCCATACATCCAGCCATCCTCATGCGCCACAATACGCATATCATACACATTCACGTCTGGCTCCTCCGTTTCCGGAAGGGTAACCGGTTCATCCCAGAATTGAAAGTTATCTACTCCATTGTCACTCTCCGCGACAGCAAAAAAAGATTTGCGGTCTTTGCCTTCTACCCTGACTAGTAACACATACTTCCCCTTGTATTTTATGGCGCCGGCATTGAAGGTGGCATTAATTCCAATCCTTTCCAGCAAGAAAGGATTGGTCTTCTGATTAAAGTCGTACTTCCAGTTTAAGGGGGCATGGCCTGCCGTTAATACAGGATTTTCATACCTGTCGAAAATCCCGTTTCCCAGTAATACCTTTTTGTTTTTAAGAACAATCAGGTTGCTATGTGCTTCGCTTAGTTGTTGTTTTCGTTTTTCAAAATCTGTCATAAAATATACTATTGTCTGTTATTAGTTTCTGATCGCCGCTGCGTACTTTTATTCTCTTCTTCCGGTTCAATTTTAATCTTCCAGTTTATCCCACCAGGTCCTCTTCAGAATGAAAACAATCAAGACCAGAATAGCCATGGTGATGAATAAGGGACTATGCATACCCAGGATAAAATACATCGGCAAAATGGTGAGGCACAACTGGGCAATGATACCCAGCACCACATTAAACATATCGAGCCTGAATCTTTTGTTGGACTGAAAACCCGGATCCTCAGCAACAACCAGCTCATGGATTGGTCCCCAGAATCCCCATGGTCTCACTGTTTTGTAGAACGATTTTAGGGTAACTTCTTCAGTTGGGGGTACAGCATATGTTCCTGCAATGCATCCGATCAGCGAAAGCACAAATAGCAGGGGCCACCAGTACAGGGGCAAACCATGCGTCACATAAGGCATCACTAATGCAGCTGCAATTCCTACGGCCATTCCCCAGAAAAACCCGTTGGCATTAAAGCGCCACCAATACCATTTCAGGCAATTTGCAGCCACATATCCCCCATATAATCCACCCACAATCCATTGAAGGATGTCATTGACATTGTTTGCAAAAAGACCCAGGACAACACCTATGGTCACCACAGCAATTCCGACCAGGTAATTCATGTGCATGATCTTTTTCGTATTTGCCGCAGGATTGATATATTTCAGGTAAATATCATTTACAATATAGGCCTGGGCAGCATTTAATGTTCCACTAAAAGTTCCCATAAAGGCACCAAGAAGTCCCGTGAGCACTATCCCCAAAATACCCACAGGTAAAAAATTATTGATGGTAGCAGGCAGGATCCTTTCAAAATCTGTCACCCCATCCGGCCCTTTTAAATAAATCTGGTTGTAGTACAGGAGTGCCAGAACGGTGAGTCCAATGACCATTGAATAACGGATCGGCAATAAAATAATGCTGACAAAACCAGTCATTTTGCTGGCCTCTTTCGGACTGCGCGTGCTCAATACCTTTTGCATATCGTAATTTGGTGCAGGGCCGGCCAGGGAAGCAAACACACCTTTCAGCAACATCATCCCGAAGAAAATCCCAAATAAACTGAATCCGTCATCCGCAATCTTTCGGTTGGCATCCGCAGCAATCCTACTCCAGTCAAGATCGAGGTTCCAGCCGAAAAAAGGATTATCCCAGCCTTTGGGGACATTTAATTGCTGGCCCTGCAGGTGGGTCATCGCAATAATGGCAATCGCCACACAACCAACGGTCATGATCCCATATTTAATCATGTCCCCCAGCACAATACTGTGCATCCCTCCAAGAATGGAATAGAACATGGCAAAAAGTGTAAATACGATCCCATAGAAATGCGGAACATATTGAGCAGATATAGCAAAAGGCACTTTATCTTTAATCACTTCCCAGGGGATAAAAATTTCCATAAACTTCCCCAGGCCAATGAAACCATAGGCCAGGAATCCAAAGCAGCTGATCAGTGCAAAAGCAATAACGACAATATGTGAGCTGACAATTCCCTTTCCAACGGAACCAAAACGGGTCTGTAACCATTCGGCACCTGTATTGGCATTACTTCTGCGCAGCCATTTACTCAGGAACATCATCATGAACACCTGGTTGAATACGGGCCATAACCAGGGTATCCAAATGCTCTTCAGTCCATAAACGAAACATAAAGCCACCATCCACATCGTTCCGCTGATGTCAAACATGTCAGAGGCATCACTCAGGCCCAGTTTATACCAGGGGAGCGACTTCCCACCCATCATATAACTTTCTTTATTCTGCTTTGCTTTCTTCCGATACCAGAAGCCAATGAAAATCATGGTCGACAGGTATAGAATGATAATTGAAACATCAATTAATTGTAATTTCATCTATTGATTGCTTTTAATGGTTAGATGAAGCCTTTGATGATTAAAACAAGAATGATTGCCTTCTGCGTGCTTCATCCTTATTTTAATCCCATCAGGTTCATATTTGGTTATATTACTGTATAGGTTTATTTATAAATAAGCTGTTTCCTGATCCCCTGCTGAAGAAGAATAGTGTCATTCTTCAGCCAGTCCAGGAAATCAGGGGCAGAAGCATGACCCGGATACGGCGCATAGTAATGATTGTCCTTTTCTGTTTCACGGTAACCCGCATTGCGCCATAACAAAAGATAAGATGGCCTGTCCATTTTGATGGCCTCGGCAAGAACTTTGGTCCACCACTTGACATCCGGAATCTCCACAAAACCGGTTTCAGCAATAGCACTTAGCTTTTTGGTACGTATGGCAATTTTATGCTGAATAGCCAGGCTGCCGGCGATTTCCTTTTTAAATTGCTCTCCTTTTTCCGGTCCTGCCCCATACTGATAGGAATCGAAACTCAATATATCTGCATAGTCATCTCCAGGATACCTTTCCAGATACTGTTCTTCAGTTTTAAAATCGCAGGGATTAAACACATAAATCAGTTGATGCAATTGTTTACGGTCCCTTAGGTATTGTATTGTGAACACCCACAGCTCTTTGTATTCCTGCGGCGTACAGGAACCCGCACCCCACCAGAACCAGTGTCCTCCATTTTCATGGAAGGGTCTGAACAATATAGGAATACCTTTGCCATCACTCCCTTTCAGTGACCTGATGAAAACAGCAAATTTATCCAGCCAGCTCTTGTATAAGGTATGCTGGGTTCCCCCCGGAAGAATAGAGCGAACAGACAAAGCCGTCGTGTCCCAGGAATTCTTTCCATTCAGCGGGTTGTCCATATGCCAGCTCAGGGTATTCACTGCCCCCATGTCATAAGCATTCCTGATGTATTGCTTCATCTTTGAAAAGGGGATACCATCAATATTTTCCTTTTTATCCCCTTCCAAACCCGATACGTCCCAGCCAAAAACTGCCGGATATTCCCCCGTCAGGTCTTTGATATCGCTGCGCCCTTCCTTGTACTTCCACCCTACCCCATAAGCCATATCATCCTGGTGTCCGAAAAGGATTTCCTTACCCGAAATCCTGGTTAAATTTTTATACAAATTGACTGTTGCTGTTGTCGCCTTCTGGTCTGTCAGCTGTGCGGAGGCAGTACTGAAAAGCATGGAAAAACCCAGTGATATGGAAAATAACCGTGTAATCATTTGTTATATTTTGGCTAAAGGTTTGTCTCTTTTAAGAATGATCTAATGTAACCCTATTATGGAGGTACTTAGTAATACTATTTTAGCCAATCAACATAGAATATGTATATTTTTAACTTCCATAACCTCCACTCAAACATCAACAGACTAATATATTTTAATTACATTGCATCAATGATTTTTTATCTCAATTAGTCCATTCTGAACATCCAAGCCATGAATAACATTATCAAAGAAATCACCCCGCTTACTCCCAATGATTGTTTCACCATATTTTCAAGGGTAAAAAAAGACTTCGATTTCCCCTTGCATTTCCATGAAGAATTTGAGCTTAACTTAATCTTAAATGCTGAAGGGGCAAGACGGATTGTCGGGGATAGTATTGAAGAGATAACAGATATGGAACTGGTATTGATTGGTCCTAATCTTTCCCATGTATGGAGTACTCATAATTGCAAAAGCGAAAAGATTACAGAGGTGACCATCCAGTGGCATAAGGACCTCTTTGAAGATAAAATGTTAAAAAGAAACCAGCTGAGTTTTATCAGGAAATTGTTCGAGCGTTCCGGTCGCGGGATTTTATTCCCAAGGGAAACAATAACTGAGGTATACCAGAGGATCCTGGCGATTGACCAGTTACAGGGATTTGATTCTGTATTGGAACTGATGAGTATTTTGCATAAACTATCCACTTCTAAAAGTATGCGCATCTTATCGGATGCAACATTCGATAATGACCAGATATTAAACTACAACAGCCGCAGGATAGATAAGGCCTTCGAGTTTATGAATGCCAATTTTGATAAACAGATCAGCTTAAAAGACCTGTCCAAGCTGGTGAGCATGACAGAAGTATCATTCAGCCGCTTTATCAAAAAGCGGACAGGAAATACTTTCCTGGACAGCCTGAATGAAATCCGGCTCGGCCATGCTACCCGCATGCTGATTGAGACCACCCATTCTGTTGCAGAGATTTCCTACAACTGTGGTTTCAACAATATCTCCAATTTTAACCGCTTGTTCAAGAGAAAGAAACACTGTACCCCCAAGGAATTCAGACAAAACTTCTCCGGAACAAGGGTATTTATTTAATTGTGGCCATTACCATATGATTATTTTCCGCTTTTTTCCAGGATCAGGGTCAGTACATCATGTGGAGGGACTTCCGCTTTTAACACATTTTTTGTGCTGCCCAGCGATTTCCCTGTCCATGCATTTTTGATCCTGTACCATTGCTGAGCAGTATTCAGTTCCCTGTTAAAAATTTCATCCCTGACCTTCTCTCTTTGCCAGTTAAAGTTCAACGGCTTAGCTTCCGCTGAACGGTTCAAGAATGAAACAGCCCATTTTCCATCGCTCAAAGGTTTAAACCAGGTTTCAAAACCATCTTCTTTTGCATAGCAGAAGCCCTGGATTCCCAGTGAATCCTGATTAATGGCAATGATAGCCTGATGGGTTAAAATATCTTTTATTTCCTTATCCATAGTCCGCAAGTCATTTCCTGCAATCAAGGGGGCTGCCAGCATGGCCCACATGGCAAAATGGGCCCTGTCTTCTCCAGGCGTTAACTTTCCATTACCGATCTCCAGCATATCCGGATCATTCCAATGCCCGGGTCCCGCATACTGACGCAGTCCTTCCTGTTTGTCCAGAATCTGCATTACCCCAAAAGATTTCCAGGTTCCATGATCTTCCACACAGTCGAAACAATTATAAATGTCACCTGTACTGCGCCATAAATGCCCTACAGCCGGTCCCCAGACCCAGGGTTTGTCAGTTCCCCACTCACAAATACTTAACACCATGGGCCTGCCAGCTTTACGCAATGCAGCCGTAATTGTTTTATATGCCCCCTCTGCTTTCAATCCTTCCGTATTGCACCAATCATATTTCAGGTAGTCTACACCCCAGCCTGCATAAGTCATTGCATCCTGAAATTCATATCCCCTGCTTCCCGGCCTTCCACCACAGGTTTGAGATCCTGCATCGGAATATAAGCCCAGTTTCAATCCTTTACTGTGAATATAGTCCGCCAAGGCTTTCATTCCTGAAGGAAACCTTGTCGGATCAGGATGAATGAAGCCAAGGCTGTCACGGTCGCCATGCCAGCAATCGTCAATATTGATATACCTGTACCCGGCATCTTTCATTCCGGAGCTGACCATTGCATCTGCAATTTCCCGGATCAATTTTTCATCAACATTGCAGGCAAATTTATTCCAGCTGTTCCAACCCATTGGTGGAGTCAATGCCAGACCATCGAACTTGTTATAGTTTTGTTTATAATTATCTCCCTGCCCGAAAGACGTTAAGCTGATCAACAAGGTTATACATAGGATAGAGAATCTGAGTTTCATGGTTATTTGTTTAAAGTCCTGAGTTGGGTCCTGATATATTGACCTGCGGGAGAAAGCATCTCCAATGTCCATTTCCCATTTGTCGGGGCATTGGGTTCCAGCAAGGCTGTCGTTTCTTTTTTATCTGTCAGATTCCAGTTCGCCCAGCTCAGCTGATGTTTTTCCATCCAGGCCATCCATCGGGCCGTTTTTTCCCTGTCGAATTGGCCATCGCCATTTGCTTCACCTACTCCCCATTCCGTAACCATCACCGGAAGTCCCGCAGCAAGAGCCTCATCAGCCCTGCCCATCATGAACTCCTGATGCCCCGGATCAGACGCATAAAAATGAAAGGAGTAAGCAATATTGTCAAACCCCTGAATCGGGTCTTTCGCCACCACATCAATATCCTGGTCCCAATGTGGACTACCTACAATAATGATGTTGCTGGTATCGTACTTTCTGATGGCCCTAATCACAGCCACTGCATAATCTTTAACCGTTTTCCATGTGATCTGTTCAGGTTCATTAAATATTTCATAGATTACATTTGGCTTCCCTGCATAACGTTTCGCCATTTTGGAAAAGAAGGCAATAGCCTGTGCCTGGTGTTTATCGGCATGGTGGTCATGCCAGTCAATCAATACATAGATTCCTTTTTTTATGGCAGCATCTACCGTTTTCAGCACCAGCCGTTCCTGTTCATCGGGAAATTGCAGATAACCTCCATCAGGCTCTACACCCATGGAAACACGCAGCAGATTCATGTTAAAGTCGGTATACAGCCAATGAACTACATCAGGATTATAATACTTTTTTCCTTCCCAGATGCTCCAGGACAAGCTGATCCCGCGCAACTGCGGTGCTACACCATGGCTGTTCAGTATTTTTCCTCCGACAACCTTTAAAGCTCCGTTTCTCTCTACCCAGCTGGCCTGCTGGCCAAAACTGAAATTCCAGACCAGAACCATGATCAAGAATAAACCAAATCTTTTCATCTGTATAATTTTTATTTGTCTTCAAACTGCCGCTAAGGGCTTAGAAGGTGATGAAGCTTTTAATTATTTATATTGAAAATCTCCTGTTAAATCACCAACCATCACTTTAAAATCTCCAGCTTCTGTCACGGTTTTCAATTCATTGTTTACGAATGCCAGGTCGTTTTTATTCAGGCTGAAGCTGACAGTCTTACTTTCGCCCGCCTTCAGGTCAATTTTCTGGAATGCCCTTAATCTTCTCATATCCGGGCTCAGGCTTGCATACAGATCACGTGTATAAAGTTCCACGGTGTGTTTACCATCAACTTTACCCGTATTGGTTACCACGACAGACACCTGCATGGTACCATCCCCCTGCAGTACTCCAGTACTCAGTTTTAAATCACTGTAGCTGAATGTAGTGTAACTCAACCCTGCACCAAAAGCAAATAATGGATGATATCCGGTATGGATATCGTCATTAAAAACTTCCCTGATATCCTCTGCAGGCTTTCTGTCATACAACACTATCTCTCCACTGCTGCGCGGATAACTGAACGGAAGTCTGCCATTAGGGTTATAATCCCCAAACAACACATCGGCAATGGCTTCAGCTGATTTCCTGCCGCTCCAGTACGCCATTAGTATCCCATCCATTTTCGGTTCGATATTGGTGATAAACCTTGGCCTGCCTTCCGTTAAAACCAGAATAACAGGCTTACCTAAAGCAATTGCAGCCTTAGCAAGATCCTGTTGATTTTCATCCAATGCCAGGTCGCCAATATTTCCCGGACTTTCCGCATAGGCATTCTCCCCGAGGCAGAGGATCACCACATCAGCAGTTTTAGCTGCTGCAGCCAGTCCCCCGGTAGTAAAATTCTCCGGACTTTCAAAACCCTTAACCGTTGTCGTGGTCACATTTGCAGCTCCCACTTTATCGGTTATACATTGCAGGATCGTCTTGCTGTCTTTGGGATACCATTGCTCTTCCTTGCCCTGCCAGGTATAACTCCAGCAACCATTTAAGGTACTGATGCTTTGTGCTCCCGGGCCCAGGACCAGGTATTTTTTATGTTTATCCAATGGGAGGACACCATTCTGGTTTTTCAGCAGGGTCATGGCTTCACGTGCCGCATCGAGGGCAAGCACCTGATATTCCGCCTTGCCAAAATTTCCTTTTGCACTTTCTTCCGGATAAGGATTGTCAAAAAGGCCAAGGTTCATCTTCAGCAAAAGTATTCTTCTTGCCGCCTCATTAATCCTGGAAAGGGGAACTTCCTTCAGCTTAACCGCTTCAAGCAATAACTCATAAAAAGTAAAATCATATGGAACCATACTCATATCCACTCCAGCATTGACACACATGGCAACAGCTTCCCTTGGTGTAGCGGCCACATGATGCCAGGCGAAAACCCTCTTGATATCTTCCCAGTCGCTCACCGCAACCCCATTAAATCCCAATTCCTTACGCAGGATATCTGTCAGTAAATATTTGCTGGCATGTACAGGTACACCATTGATGATACTTGAATTGATCATGACGGAGGAGGCACCAGCCTTCACCGCTTCTTTAAACTGAGGAAGGTAATATTCCCTCATTTCAATTTCGGGAAGGTAGATCGGCGTCCTGTCTTTGCCATTCCTTGAGGCAGAATACCCCAGAAAATGCTTCATGCAACTGGCTACTGCAGTTGGCCGATCGAGTCCGTCTTCTTCATAGGCTTTTATAACTGCCGCACCCATGGTTTTACCCATATACACATCCTCACCATAAGTCTCCGGAAAACGGGACCACAATGGCTGACGGCCACAATCCAGTACCGTTGCGAAGTTCCAGCGTACTCCGCTCGCCCGTAATTCCTTCGCTGCTACTTTGGTAATTGCCTTTGCCAGTTCTATATTTCTGGTGGCAGCCATTCCTATATTCTGGGGAAAAAGGGTCGACTCCAGGGTATAGGTCTGCCCATGAATACCATCCAGCCCATACAGTACCGGGATTTTTAACCGTGTATTTTTGGCCTCATCGGCAATCTTAGTCAGCACCGAATGCCATTCTTCTACGGTCAGTGCATGGTTCGTCACATTCAATATAGACCCCACATTGTACTTCAGTACTGCATTCTTTAATGCTTCCGGATTAATCTCTCCATCCTTCTGTGTACCTACTACCCCTAACGTAATCTGGGTCATTTGCCCGACTTTCTCTTCCAGCGTCATTTTTGCCAGAAGTGCATCTACCTTCTTTTCATTGACGTTACCTTTTTGTGCTTTCAACCCTAGCGTAAGGCTGACCATAACGAACATTAATACATATTTCTTCATACTGATTGATATTTGTTCTTTCTCTTTTGCAGCTAATTCTTTAAAAAGGTCCTGATCATCTCCCAGGTAGATGTATCCGAATCGAAAATGGTATTCAGCCCTTGTTCCTCCTGCGGTGGATCTCCTGAGAAATCATCCCCGTCTTTCCAGAACAATTGCCCTTTCACTGGCCTGGCAAGCCCACCAAAAGCCCAGAAATTACAACCGGCAATTGCTCCTTTTGTAGTCCTGCTCTTTGCCCATATGGAAAAGATGCTCCTGAAATATTCGTCACGCAATGTTGTTGGGGCAGCAGGTTCAAAAGCATGGCCATCCCTTGGCAGGCCAAATTCTTCAATCACCAATGGTTTCTTTAGCTGTTGTGCAATAACTTCGTGTGCTGTAATGTAGGCAACAGTTTTTTCTATTACAGGTGGCAGGTTTTCTGCTGTCGGCACCTCCTCAAACCATCCCCAGTTTTTTGGCCAGATATGAATCGTCAGGTAGTCGATATGCTCATTACCATGTATCTCTTTGAATAAATCATAACTTTCCTCAGTTCCCATAAAGCCCTCCGTACCAATTGTGACCAGGTGATTTTTATCGACCGACTTAATATAAGCAGCAGTTAAAGATATCCAATTTTTGTAAGAATCAATAGCCTTAACCCGCATTGGCCGGGGTTCATTTGCAAGCTCCCAGGCCATAATTGCCGGTTCATGGGCATAGGTCTTTCCGGTATAGCTGCTTTTGTGGTTAAAAATATATTCCAGTTGTTTACGGTAATCGTTTTTACAGCTTTCACAACTGTAAAATCTGCTGGTATAATCGCGCTGTTCATCCCAGCTCAGTTTCCTTTTCAGCGTAGTATCGCTGATCTCTCCGTTCCAGTTCAGGTATTGAAGGAAACCTCCGCTCCATTCCCAGTTATTGCTGAGATAGAGGATAGCATACATCTGACGCTTAGACATTTCCATCAGCATGAAATCAAGTCCGTTAAGCACCTCCTCATTAAACACACCCTGTGCGGTTTGAAATGCAGGATCGACACGGTCTACCCCATTGATCTTCCCCGCTCCTTCTGCCCCTACCAACACCCTGAGATTGGTTACTCCCCTGGACTTCAGGAAATCCAGTTCTTTTTTCAAGCGCTCTTTACCATGAACAGGATCTGTTTTTAAAGCAAGCAAACTCCCATACCAGTAATTTGTACCGATATAGTAGTAAGGTTTTGCATCGACCATAAACTGCTGACCTTTCACTTTAACAAAAGACTGTTGCGCCTGCAGCAGGTAACTGCTCAGCAACAGCAAAAAGCACACTGGTATCTTCTTCATCAATATTGAATTATTCATTAGTTGAATTGAAACGATCATGATGTACTCCTTTGCTTATGCGTCCGTAGCCATCATGATCGTGTTGTTTTTTAAATAAACCCGATATCATCAACATAAATGGTCGTTGATACAGGAACACCTAAACTTTGCAATACAAATTCCGTAATGGTTGAAGGGGAGCCCAGTGCAGACAGGGGAACAGTGAAATCTGTATATTCTCCCTCTTTGAGTTCCAGCCGGACGGCATTGCCATAATTTCCATTGAGCAATAACTGAACAGCCTGCCCTGTTGTTCCGGGCCCACCATAAATAGAAAGCTTTACAGCAGTCAGTTTGGTTGCATCTATAGTTGCTCCGTTATAACCAATTTGAAGAGCACCCCAGGAATCTGTGAAAACAGTTTTTATCGCATACGTTCCGCGTTTCACCTGCTGGGTATTGGCATAATCGCGTGTACTGTTGTAGCCAAAATAAGAACCCCATCCATTGGCAAACTGGTCATCATAAAGCACTGCTCTAAACCCAAAAGATCCTGCCGACCTGCTGGTTCCACCCGGCGTTGTTACAAAAATATAGGCCTGTACAATACCTGCCGGAACCTTCACCTGTATCTGCGTTTTTGTAGGTATGCCCACAATTTCTGCAGGGGTATCATCAAAATTAACTGCTGTTACACCTTCAAAAATGGTTCCGGTAAGGGTTACAATTTCTCCTGCACCGGCTGCCACAGGAGAGAAACTGGTGATCGTTGCTGGGGGCTGCAAAATTGGGAAATCGAAACTCGCCGTACCGAATTTAGTCGTTACCATCAACTTGTCACTCTGCCCGGCACCATAAGGCACTTCTTCCGGAATGGAAATAATAATACTATGGTCGGTTAACAATGCCGGATTAAAATTCACCTTTACCCCGTTAAAAGACACCGATAAGGTCGTCATCAGATTTTCACCAATAATGGCATACTGATTATTTAGCCTGCCAGCAACTACGGTAGAGTCAAAGCTAACGACCCTGGTTTCATCATACACAAGATTAGAGTCCAGATCAATACGGTGATCCACATCTTTAATGGTGTCTGTCTTGCTGATGACCCTCACTTTACTGATGACCGGCATTCCACCGGCGCCTTCATTTTCTTTTTTGCATGAAGTATATCCCATCACCACCATGACAAGTAATACGAGCAGGGCGATTGTTGATTGTTTATTTATCTGTTTCATGGTCTTCTATTTAAAAACATAAGGTACCGGGGCCTGGATTAATTTAGGATTTGCAGCAACTTCGGTGGCCGGAAAAGGAAACAGGAACCTGCTGTTTGTCATCGTCACATATCCATTTCCATAACTATTTGGAGGAGTACTGTTATCTCCTGATCCACGGTCCTGCTGATTGATAATAATCGTGGCTTTTGGATGTGAAGTCACATTAAATCCATCCAGCCGACACAGATCAAACCAATAATCAAACTCGTAAGCAAATTCACGCCTGCGTTCTTCCAGGATATCGTCACGATAAAATTGTGCAGGAGCATTTGCTGGCTTGCCGGGAGTAGTATTCGGGGTGTAATACCCACGTTTAATTTCCACCAAGTTACCCAGACCAGCCCTGTTTCTAATTTTGTTGATCGCAGCCAGTGCCTGAGGATCGGAACTCGTTGTGGCATTTCCTACAATTGCTTCGGCAAGAATGAGGTATACTTCAGCATAACGCATCATGTAGGTGTTATTGGCAGCCGACTGGGCGGAACCGATTCCTCCGTTATCTGCTGGTGTTCCCACTACATATTTTTTCACAAAAGCACTTGTTCCCTGTCCCTGGTTTGCCGCATGGGTATAGCCACCTTTCGCCTGATTGATTTCAGGATAAAATGATCCGGTTACCATAATGGTAGGTTTAAACCTTTTGTCCTCCGTCTGGAAGGCATATAAGAGATCAAACGTCACTCCCAGAACGCCATATCCGTCTCCAGTCCCGGTAATGGTGGTATTGGCAGCCCATGAAGCCTGAAGGGGATTTCCTTTACCATAACCACCTGCTCCGGCCCATTGCAGGGCAATAACAGATTCTTCATTGTTATTATTCGCGGTCAGGAACAGGTCACTGAAAGTCTTACCGGCAACATCAACACCATACAGTTTAAATTCCCCGCTATTGATTACCTTCTGGGCATACGCCCTGGCATTTTCATAATCCTGCATGTATAAATATACTTTTGCCAGTAAGGCAGATGCAGATCCACTGGATACGCGGCCTTGCGCGACAGAATTACCATTTCTGACCTGGGCACTAAGGTTTGCCTCGGCAAACTTTAAATCATTCAGGATGAAGGTATATACATCTGTCACCGGATTCGTGTTGATCTGTACATTATCAATATGGTCTAAGGTATTTTCTATGATCGGCACATTTCCCAAAAGCCTTACCAGGTGAAAATAGGCAAGTGCCCTAAATAAATGGGCCTCCCCAAGTGCATGGTTGACGACCGCTTTATCTACCGTCTCCGGCACTTTAACCGGTAAATTGTTCAGGATACCATTTGCCTGTGCCACAACAATCCATAAAGAATTATAGGCATTCGCCAGTTCCGTATTTCCATCCGTCACGGAAAAGTTCCCGAAGTTGGCAACATCCGAAGAATAAGACCTCCCATTACCACTGGCCATCTCGGTGATTGCCCAACCTCCCTTTGCTACCCAGCCGAACCAGGCAGCACTATACAGGATATTGGTACTTGCCTTCACCTGATCTGCAGTCTTATAGAAATTGTCCAGCGTAATCGCACTTTGCGGCGGACGGTCAAAAAAATCTTTTTTACATCCTGTTACCGTACCAAGAGCGAGTACACCAAGTAAAAAGGAGAATTTAATATATGTTTTCATCAGTCTATCTTTTTTTAGGGTTTTGAAGCTATCATTGCTCTTTATAAGCGTTATGATTCCTTCATCTGATTTATTTTAAAGGTGATAAAACGAGCATGATTTAGGTATACAACTATATCTTTGAAAATCATGATAGTTTCATCATTTGGCTGCTTTTAAAATTCTGTATTGATACCAAAAGTGAGCGTACGCGGTGTAGGATACCTTCCACTGTCCACATTGGTTAAAAACACATTATAATTCTGGTTGCCGACTTCAGGATCCAATCCCTTATATTTTGTAAAGACGTATAAATTTTGTGCACTCACAAAAACTTTGAGCCTGGCGAGTTTCGCTTTCCTGATCAGACTTACCGGCAGATTGTAACTGAGGTTCACATTCTGGATACGCAGAAAAGATCCAGATTCCATAAATCGGTCAGAATTTTTAAGGTTTGGATTATCACCTCCTCTTGGGGCCGGGATATTTGAGCCAGGATTTGCAGGTGACCAGAAATCAATTGCTGAAGCCAGCTGATTCTGGTATAAGCCAGATAAGCCCTGCAATTGATAATTTAATGCATTCAAAACCTTCGCACCATAAGATCCATTCAGGAATACTGATAAGTCAAAAGATTTGTAAGAAAAGTTATTGGTAATACCATAGGTAAATTTCGGGTTTGGATTTCCAAGCGATGTCTGATCCAGTTCATCAATTTTGCCATCATTGTTTAAATCCTCATATTGAATATCACCCAGCCATGTTCCTGCACTGGTATTCTCGATATTGCGGCCAAACTGTACAGGTGCGTTCCGAAGCTGATCGTCCGTCCGGAAGATATCTTTAACCTTATAACCATAAAATTCACCAATCGCCCCCCCCTCTTTCGTTCTTGTTACCGTCATCTGTAAAAAGCTGACATTGATCTTTCCGTCAATAAAAGGCACACCATCGGCCAGGGAAATCACCTTATTTTTGTATTTAGAAAAGACAATAGTAGTATTCCATTTAAAGTCACCGGTGAGGTTTCTGGTATTGATGGAAAAATCAAAGCCCTTGTTACTTACTTTACCTCCGTTAATATAGGGAGGACTAATTACCCCTGTACCAGAATAAGCGGCAGTTTGTCCCACCAGATAAGCTGGTAATGGTTTTTGAAACAGGAAATCCTGCGATGTTTTATCAAAATAATCAAATGAAGCATTGATACGGTCTTTAAAAAGGGTAAAATCAACACCAATATTGGTTTGTACTGCAGTTTCCCAGGTTAAATTCGGATTTGAAACTTTATCAATTGCAAATCCTGTCCCTAAGCCTGTAACTACCGGATTCAGGGCTGAACCATACTGGTAATTGGGAACATTCTGATTCCCTACCTGTCCGTATCCCACACGCAGTTTGATATCGCTCGCCACATCCCTTAACCCCTCCATGAAGGCTTCGTCAGACAAACGCCATGATACGGCAAATGCAGGGAAATACCCGGTTTGCTTTCCCGCCGCGAATTTCGAAGAACGATCTGAACGTATGGTTGCCGTTAAGCTATACTTGTTGTTGAATGTGTAAATACCCCTGGCAAAATAAGATTCCAGAGCCTGACTATCTTTATACTCACCAATAATGGCAGTCTTTAAATCCCCAAGCCCTAAAGTCTGCAGGTCATTACTGAGAAAATTCTGGACTGAAGCATCTTTTCCTCCCCACTGTGATTCGTTCACTTCATACCCCAGCAAGGCCGTAACGTTATGCTTTTTATTAAAAGTATGCGTATAGGTCAGGTATTCCTTCCATCCCCAGTACGTGGTATTTGAATCATATTCCTGTAGTTTTGCCGTTTGATTGCCATAGATTCCATACTGATAAGTCGGTGTAAATATTCTGGCAGCAGAATAATTGAAATCACCATTCACTTCAGAACGCAGTGTCAGGTCTTTACTTAAAAGAATATCCGCATACAGGGCTCCATTTAAATTACTTCGGTTCAATGTATTGGTAATATCCAGTGCCTGGGCAACCGGGTTGATCTGGCCTCCCTGCTGATTGGAATTTGGAATAGGCCCTGCAAATGAACCATCCGGATTTCTTACGGCCTGGTCAGGAGCACTCAACAAGGCATTGTACACAACTCCCGTATTATTTGATAAGCCCTGATTTTCATTCGAACGGCTGCCTGACATAGACATTCCTACCTTCATCCAGGGTTTTACCTGGCTATTGACATTTGAACGGAAAGTATAACGCCGGTAATCACTTCCTAAAATTGTACCATCCTGTTTAAGGTATCCACCTGAAATATAATAATCAGTCCCCTCTTTACCCCCCGAAATTCCCAACTGGTGATTTTGCATCAATGCATTTCTGAACACTTCATCCTGCCAGTCGGTACCTTCACCAAGAAGGGCTGGGTCCGCGAATTCCGCACGACGTTGTACGCCGGTTACATCAGCAAGTGCATTTTGCAGAACCGCATACTGTTGTAAATTCATCACATCCAGAAACTTTCCCTGCTGCTGCATCGCTGCATAACCATCGTAGGTCACACGTGCCGAACCATTTTTACCACGTTTAGTGGTGATAATGATGACTCCATTTGAAGCCCGGCTACCATATATTGCAGTGGCGGAAGCATCTTTCAGAATATCTATAGATTCGATATCACTCGGGTTAATTGACGAAAGCGGACTCACTGCAGATTCTCCATTATTGGGTGACAAACCCACTGTACGGCCACTTGTCGACTGATTTGTGGCATCCCCGGAAATGGGTACCCCATCCACCACATACAGGGGTTCATTAGACAAACTCAATGACGTTATCCCACGAACCCGTACAGAAGTGGAACTTCCCGGAGCACCAGAATTCTGAGTGATGGTTAAACCTGAAGCCTTCCCCTGCAGCATCTGATCAAAACTTACCTGGGGAACATTCGCAATATCCGCCGCTTTCACGGAAGAAATCGCCCCGTTTACATCTCCTCTTTTCTGGTTACCATAACCGATAACCACTACATCTGACAGATCTGTTGCTGATGTTTTTAATACGACGTTGATGACGGCTCTGTTTCCTACGACAATCTCTTGTTTGGCGAGACCAATGAAAGTGAAAACCAGCACTGTAGGAGTTCCTGAAGGAACAGTGATGGTATATTTACCATCAGAATTCGTGGAAACCGCTGTTCTTGAATTTTTAACAGATACTCCTGCTCCCGGCAGGGTGACCCCTTTTTCATCTGAGACGGTTCCCGTAATTTGCCTGGTTGCAGTATTTTGAGCATAGGCCGAAAACAGCGAAGCCCAAAATAATACAAACAGCAAGGCTGCTCGTAAATTTGTACCCATAATAGTTTATATTTAGTTATTTGTTTATTAATTCAAATTTAATAGCATTGGTTAAGCTATTTGTAATATGATTTTAACTTAATATAAGCTAAAAAGCACAATGAAAATCAACAACAACACAATAAAGCAATCATTATCAATGCTTCCAGAAGAATCAGAATAATCAAAAACCTATACATTTTTAGCCCAACATATTCAATTAATGATATTTTTCAGCTAGAAATATTACGGCTGCCGAAATATAAGGCCAGATGAAATGAACTCAGCCGATTATTCTTTTGGTAGAGATGGAGTTGAAATAGGCCCCGGAAAACCTTGTCCAACCGGGGCATATGGAGCATTACTGGTATCTTTATATTAGAACTTTATTTTCAGTGCTGAAGTTTTTAAACCCGGAGATGAAGCCTTGAAAGTGATCTCCCCCGCCTCTCCTGTAGATTGAACAATAACCTGAGCCAAACCACTGAATAGCTTTCTTCTCCATTTTTCAGCAGGTTTTAACACCTGTACTGCTCCAGGATCAGCATTGACCACATCCCAGCTGTTTACTTTCAATAAGGGTGTAGCCAATATGGCTATGGAATTTTTACCCGGTTTGATGACAGACCTGTCCAGCACAAACACATGACCTGTTTTAGTGGCTGGCAGGTTGCCCGCAATTTTTTTTCCGTTGATATAAACCGACTGCTCCCTTCCCAGGCTCTTGTAAAAGAAGGTGATTTTTGTATCATTTGTCCAGTCCCTAAGATTGAAATCACCGCGGTAGATCAGGGCTTTCACCTTCTTCCCAAACTCCTGGTTCCGTTCAGTTTTGAAGGCATCATCCCAGTTGCCCGTTTCGGCAGAAAGTTCGCTAAGGTCATCAATAGCGGTGATCACCTTTTCTCTTAAATTTTCTATCTGCACCACATCGATCTGTTCAAGAAAACGGTCTGCTTCCAGGGAAGTAGGATTACCATTACCTACCCCAATAATTTTTGCAGGTCCGCTGACCTCAAAATTCAGTTCATTGGTAGCAGTAGGTATCCGCTGACCTGAGGCATCGCGCACATCAACGGTCAGCACCGCCACTTTTGATTTTTCCATAGGGACAGGTTCTTGTATTATGCCCAGCTTAACGGCCTCAGAAGTTGTTCTGACTACATCAGTCAGTATTTTCCTGCCATTCTTAAATCCGACAGCCTCCAAAGTTCCGGACACATAATTGACCTGCCAGCTCAGGTGTCCGTTCATTTCCATGCGCTTTTTACCCAAACTCTTTTTGTTCAGAAAAAGTTCCACCTCCTCACAATTGCTGTATGCCCTTACATCGATCGGCTGACCTTCCCTCCCCTCCCAGTTCCAATGCGGCAAAAGGTGTAATACCGGCTGATCGGTCCACCAGGATTTCAGGTACCATACATTGTCTTTCGGAAAACCGCACAAGTCCATCATTCCAAAATAGGAAAGTACCGAGGGCCAGCCAAATGGCGTAGGCTCGCCCCGGTAATCAAATCCTGTCCAGATAAACATTCCTGCCAAATATGGTCTTGCGGCATAATACTTCCAGCCATCTTCAAGGCTTAAAAAGTTTTCATTCTGCCGGATATCATAAGCAGCGAGCTCATTCTTCGCCCGGTTATCTACATATAACCCCCTGCTGGTTACAGTAGATCCTTCTTCTGTTCCCCAACTGAACTGCAGCGGATATTTTTTATGGTGTTCATCAGTATTCTTGTTCGCAATATAATTGTAGCCCAGCAAATCAATGGCAGTAGAAATCCCGTTTCCCACCCCACCGCTAATTGCAGCAGTGATAGCCCTGGTAGTGTCCAAAATTTTAGCGAAAGCCTGCATGGTACTGGCAATTCTTGCCCCGACAATATTGCCTTCGATCTGCCATTCCTCATTGCCTACCGACCAGCTGATGATACTGGGGTGGTTGCGGTCACGCAGGATCAACCTCCTGACCTCATTCAGGTGCTGATCTGTGATTCCCATCAGTCGGTTTTCATCGATCACCAGCATCCCCAACCGATCACAGGCATCCAGTAATTCCGGTGTAGGGGGATGATGTGAGCAACGGTAGGCATTGCTGCCCATTTCCTTTAGTTTAGCAATCCTGAAATACTGCATTTCATCGGGAAGTGCCACACCCAGTCCGGCATGGTCCTGGTGGTTATTGCTTCCTTTCAGCTCCACACGTTTACCATTTAAAAAGAATCCCTGCGCTGCATCAAAACGGATCGTCCTGACACCAAAAGTAGTCTTGTAGCTGTCGGTTATTTTTCCATTCCGGATAATGGTCGTGATCAGCTGATAGCAATATGGATTTTCCAGATCCCATAGAATGGGCTTGGAAAGTGGGATATCCAATGCAAATTCTTTCTCCTGTAATTGCATTAACCGGAGATTTTCGAGTATCCCGGAGGCTACAATCTCATTTTTTGAGTTCACAATGGTATGTTTGACCATGAACTGTCCTTGCGCTTCAGCATCATTTTTTAATGTTGCTTTGACATGAACCACTGCTTTTCCATCAGTAACTTCAGTCGTCACGAAAGTACCATTGGGAACAACATGAAGGGGATCAGTTTTATTGAGCCACACATGACGATATATCCCGGCGCCTTCGTAAAACCAGCCTTCTTCCATCGTCACGTCAACCCGCACAGCGATCACATTTTCAGCCCCATAGTTCAGGTAATCGGTAATATCGTAGTGAAAACTATCATATCCGCTAGGCTCTGTACCCAGATAGTGGCCGTTGATCCAGACGATAGAATTTCTGAACACACCATCAAAGGCAATACTGATTTTCCGACCCAGATCTCCTTCAGGTATAAAAACCGATTTCCGGTACCAGCCAACACTGCTTTCCGGAAACTGACGGCCCACAGCTTTGAAACCATGGCTGAAACTCGCTTTCTCATTGAAAGGCTGTTCCACGGCCCAATCGTGGGGCAGATTGAGTTTCCTCCAGGTACGATCGTCGAAACCTGCTTCCGCAGCCCCATCCCCATACCCCGTTTTTGCCAGGTAGGAGAAGTAACCCGTTCCATTGTTGAAATCCTTTTTTACCTCGTAAGGATGCCCAAAAGCAAACCGCCACCCCGTGTCTATTAAGATATGTTCACGTGCATTTCCAACAAAATCCTGGGCTGATAAAGAGAAAGGCTTACACAAGACGGCTAAGAAAAGCAGGGTGGCTAATTTGAAGGTTTTCATTCTATTTGGTTTTTCAATTCTGAATACTATTTTTTCGCATTACAAAACATAACAATATAAATACTTAAGTAAACATTTGCGAGATAAATACAGCAAAAAGACAAAATAGTATCAGTTTTTGATACGTTTGAAGAAGAAGAAGTAGTAGTAACAATGATAATTGTATATAGCTCAAGCTTATATATTCCAACTATACATCGTAACTTAGACCTCACACGATTTTCATACAGCTATCAAACTCAAATTTTGGACCTATCAGCTCACATCCGGCAATTATACATGCCTGTTCAACCAACAGTAAAGCAATCGGCTACTGGTGTGACCTATCATGAATTTCTGCCACATCCCGGTCTGCAAAATTTTATATATTGCTATTGGCAGCTGAAGACCACAGCGCCACTGGAACAACAATTCAATTATCAGGTGGTTGCTGATGGATGCATCGATATTTTTTTTGAGCTTGATCATCCATCGGAAAACTTTGTGATGGGCTTTTGTAAAAAATATACAGAATTCCCCCTGGACAATACCTTTAATTACGTTGGCCTCCGTTTCCTGCCCAGCATGTTTCCCAGTTTGTTCCAAATAGATGCCTCAACACTCAGTAACCGTTCCGAACAACTCCATGCGGTAATACCAGAAACAGCAGCTTTCATAACCGATAACTTCGGTCCCGGAATGAACATTTCACAGATCACTGCACTACTTGACACCTACTTTTTACAGGTCTTGTCAACAGCCAAAAATTCTACTGACGTCCGCCTCTATACTGCCATTTCCTTGATATTAAAGAATTATGGAGTGCTGAATGTAGAAAAGGATTTGGATACAGGTATCAGCTCAAGGCAGTTGAGGCGACTGTTTGAATTCTATATTGGTGATACCCCTAAAACGTTCAGTAAGATTGTACGCTTTCAAAATATCCTCAGGGCAAAGCCATCTGCTCAAAGCCTTCAACAAAATAAACTATTTTTTGATGCGGGATATTACGATCAGGCCCATTTCATAAAGGAATTTAAAAACTTTTATGGGGTAACGCCGGGTAAAGTATTTGGCAGGTGAATTTTGTCCGATTTTTACAATATCCGAATGGTTAAAATTGCCAGATTGCAGCACAAAACAACAAAGCATGAAAAAGCTATTGATAGTGTTCGTTATCCTTTGCAACATCATGGCGGTGAATGCACAAAAAACTAAAAAAGAAAATCCTATGAAATTAAACGCAGGCATTATTACGACTAAACTTGCAGAAAGCAAAACCTTTTACACCGGGATATTGGGCTTTGGGGTAACTTTTGAAAATGAGTTCTACCTTCTTCTGCATACCCCCGGTCACACTGCCGAGATCAGCTTTCTGCTCCCCGGTCATCCCTCGCAGCAACCGCTGTTTCATAAAGCATTTAAAGGGGAGGGCATGTATCTTACCCTTGAAGTTGATGACGTAGATACACTGTATCGGGAGATCAAAAAGAAAGGTATAGAAATAGCCATTGAACTGCGTGATGAACCCTGGGGCGACAGACATTTCGCCATTACAGATCCTAATGGTGTAGGCATTGACCTGGTCAAGTACCAAACCCCGTAAATATCACAGGATGCTTTATAAATTTAAGCATTCCCCTGCCAGATTGGAAGCTGAACCTTAAGTAAATCTACAGATAAATAAAGATTCATCATATTGATATTTACAGTGTAATCAAGTATTTTTAGTCATAAATTTTGGCGATAATGGCAACAGAAATTACCTCTACCATACCCGAATGCGAAATTGTATGCTCAAGAATTGTAAATGCGCCAAGGGAACTGGCGTACAAGGCCTGGGCCGATCCACTGTATCTTAAAAATTGGTGGGGACCTGCCGGCTTTACCAATACATTTAATGAGTTTGATTTCCGCGTAGGTGGGAAATGGAGTTTTGTCATGCACGGACCTGACAAAGGGCATTATCCCAATGAGTGCGAGTTCATAAAAATAGATAAACCAGCACTCATTGCCTGGAAA
Source organism: Pedobacter sp. AW31-3R (assembly GCF_052180285.1). NCBI lineage: Bacteria > Pseudomonadati > Bacteroidota > Sphingobacteriia > Sphingobacteriales > Sphingobacteriaceae > Pedobacter > Pedobacter sp. AW31-3R. The sequence continues at coordinate 4,990,353 of NZ_CP197475.1, forward strand.
CGTTATTCAAAACCACTGTTCCAGGTGCTTGTTACCTTTGATGAGGTCAATGCAGACCAGACTAAAATTGTTTTTAAACAACTGTTTGACTCGGAAAAGGAATGCAATAAGATAAAGCCATTTGTGCTGGATAAAAACGAGGAAAACTTCGACAGGCTTGAAAATGAACTCGCTAAAATGATGAAATAAAATAAGTTCCACTTTGGATCAGAAGATTTGTAGTTCCGTTAGACTTACAGTGGAGAATTATAGGAACACTAAATTTGATCCAATTCCTTCTTTTACTTTAAATGTTTATGTCGTTCTCCCCATTTTTCAAGTTGTTTGATGATCGGTTCCAGTTCATAACCGATGGGAGTCAATTCATATTCTACCCGCGGTGGCACTTCTGCATAAACCGTTCTTTTGACAATTTTATTGTCTTCCAGTTTCCGCAGCTGCAGGGTTAACATCCGTTCCGTTATATTCGGCAATAGCCTTTTCAATTCACCAAACCTGAGCTTTCCATTGATTAACCAGGAACAGATAACCAGCGCCCATTGTCCGCCAATAATAAAAGCTGCATACACTTCCGGACACTCATCGGCTAATGCTTGCCTGTTGGCAAAATTGGTTGATGTTTCTTTAACCTTAGACATTACTTACATTTTTTATAGTACATTACAATTGGTGGCTAATGTACAAAATCCCGGTTACGCCCTTTATTTTTGCAGCAGATAATTTTAAAATCCTGATAAAATGAAAACATTGATCATCGTTACCCATCCTGATATCGACCATTCGGTTGTGAACAAAAGATGGATTGAAGAGCTGAACAAATTTCCTGATAAATATGTAGTCCATCAATTGCATGAAGTTTATCCTGATGAGAAAATTGACGTACAGGCTGAACAAAAACTGATGGAGCAATATGATAAAATTGTATTTCAGTTTCCTTTTTACTGGTTCAGTAGTCCAGGATTCTTCAAGAAATGGCTGGACGAGGTGTTGACTCATGGATGGGCTTATGGAAGCAAAAGCGGATACAAGCTTTCAGGAAAGAAAGTAGCCCTGGCAATGTCAGTAGGCGTTGATGAAAAGGATTACCAATCTTCAGGAATTTATAAATACACCATGGAAGAATTAACCCGTCCATTTGAGCTTAGTTTTGACTATGTAAAAGTTGATTACAGGCCCTTTTTTGCCTATTATGGGATGGAATACAATTCTTCCCCCGAATGGATTGAAAAAAGTGTTCCCCTGTACCTGGATTTCCTGGATACTTTATAACGACTTCGTTTGATGTGGTAAAGAGAGATTACCGAAAAAAAGCAAAGAGAACTGGTTGATGAGACCAGTTCTTTGATTTGCATTAAGCCTACAACACTGACTACCGTTTTATTTTTACAGATCCGTTGCACACATCTCCCTCGGGAATACCATCAAGCCAAACCCGAAGTACCTTTGACCTCTCTTTTGTCAGGCTGGTCAACATACTTAAACGGCACATGGCCTCCGAAGTCCCGTAACTGCCCGCGTTGGGATATCTTGAGGCCACTTCCGCATCCCTGAACTGCATCCAGATCCGTTCAGCATTTTTGAATTTCTTGATGAAGACCTTTTGCGAAGCATATTGTTTGAGCACCTGATGATAAACTGTATTCAGCTCTTTATTGGCTACATTATATGCCTTTTGCGCCTGGACATTCATACTGCTTTGTGTCTGTCCGTACAATGCCGTGTTACCTAGTAAAACACAGCCCAACAGACATAGGATCATCCGAAACTTCATTAATTTTTTCATGGAACATAAATTAGTTTTTCTTCAACGTTATGCCGGACAAGGGCAAAAATAAAGCCAATCCCAGGATACGCCTTCATACCTTTCTCCTTAATCCTTTTTCTTTTTAACTACATTTACAGCGCCAATATGTACTATTTTTAAACGTCTTTCTTACATTTAAAAAATAATCTCTACCTTTTACCTGTCAAACAAAACCAAATTTATAAACAGCCAATTCCTACAGATAAGAATGAATTTTTCTACCACTCATGAACGGAAGGTGATCAGGTGATTTTTACCTCTTTAGTCGCTATTAAATACACCATAATGAGGTTAACGCTCTTCCTAATCTTATTTTTTTATACCGCATTGCTATTCGGACAACCGGACAAAGCAAGGTATCTCTCTTTGCAGGAAGGTTTATCCAGCCAGCAGGTGCTTGATGTTGCACATGATAAATATGGTTTTATCTGGGTGGCAACAGAATTGGGATTGAACCGATTCGCCAGCAATTCATTTAAACAGTACTATAAATCTGAAAAAGCAGATGGCCTTTCCGTCAACAGCAACGAGATCAATACACTTTTATACGACGATGATCAGCTCTATATCGGCACGCGTGCGAATGGACTGAATGTACTGGACATGAAAACCAACAAGTTTTCGTACTACCTGCATGATCCTGATGACCTGCACTCACTTGCAACAAATGACATTACAGATATCATCAAAAGTAAAGATGGCAGGTTATGGCTGTCCACCTATCATCAGGGAGTACAGCGCTTCGACCCGGTAAAGAAAAGGTTTGAACGGTTCAATAGAAAGCGTATTCCCTCTCTGCCCGAAAACAGTATATGGACACTATGTGAGGATCAGCAAGGACTGCTTTATATAGGACATGTCAATAAAGGACTTTCCATTTTCCATCCCGGAGACGGGAAAGTTGAACTGCTCGATGTACAGAACACGAAAGGAAGGTTACCTGATAATGAAGTGAAGGCACTCTTTCGCGACAGCAAAAACAATATCTGGATAGGGACGCGGAAAGGCCTGGCCGTTTACAACCCATTGAAGAAAAACATACAGCATATCAGCCTTGCCAGTAAGGCCAAGAACAAAGTTGAGCCCTTTGTGTATGCCATAAAGGAAATCGATGGTGCAATCTGGGTAGGCACCGAATCTTCGCAGTTATTCATCCTGGAACCAGATTATAACACAGATAGGGATATACAGCGGATCCGGACCATCGTTCCATATGAACTGAACAGAGGCAACAACTCCTCTGTGCAAAATATCGACCTGGATAACTTTGGCAACGTCTGGATGGCCATATATGGTGGAGGAATTGCTTTTTCCGGACATGAAAAGCCCTTTTTCTCCATTTTCCCCACTCCTGAAATGCTACCCGCTTTGGGTAAGCTGGCCACAGTAACAGCGATATTGCACGACAGGGACGAAAGTATGTGGCTGATTACCGCAGGAGATGGCATTTTGCAGGTACAACGGGATGGCAAAGTGATCAAAAGGACAACGCGCAACAGTGGTGTTGGTGATGACTTCCTGCTTTCTGGCTTCGAAGACAGCCAGAACAACAAATGGTTCGGCTTGCAAAATGGTGGGGTATCCATTTTTGAGGCAAAGACAAAAAGCTGGCGTAAGATAGATGCAGGTGAAAAAATGTCGGCCGTAAGAGCAATATTCGAAGATTCACAGCAAAATATATGGTTTGCAGCAGAGGAAGGCTTATTTATTCACCATCCCGGACGTCAAACATTTGAAAAAACAATCATTAATACCCCAATGCTTGGAGACTATGCACCACGTACACTCGTTGAAGACAGCCGGGGATTGATGTGGGTAGGAACTTATGGCCAGGGGCTTTACCTGTTCGACCGCAACCGGAAGCTGGTCCGGAAAATTTCCAAGGGCCAAGGGATTAACAGCAATACCATTAATCACCTGTTCCGCGACCGGAGAAATAATATCTGGATCGCTACAAACGAAGGTTTGGCACTCCAAAGTGTGAATAAGCCTATGGGCGAACTGGAACAGATCGTCCCCCCCGGATCAGGCACATCTTTAACCGTAAATGCAATCGCTGAAGACCGTAATGGAAACATTTGGTTTTCCACCAGATTGGGCTTACTGCGCTACCTGCCTGAAGAAAAACGGTTCCTGACTTACGACCATTCATTTGGTTTACCTTTAGGTGGCTTTACCAACAATAGTGTTGCCGCTGATGCAAAGGGACGTTTGTTTTTTGGAATGCCGGCCGGCATCTGCTATTTTGAACCCACTGAAATCCCGCTGAACCTCCCCGGATCACCCATCAGAATAAGCCGATTTATGGTTTTTAATACAGGCGAAACACATGCGTTAGCAGAGAAAAACCCCAATCCTTCCGAGGAGATCAGCCTCGAACATGACGAAAACAGTTTCCGCGTGGAACTTGCCGTGATGGATTATGCCCTGAACGACATGATCGAGTTGAGTTATCAATTGCATGGCCTGGATAATGACTGGATCTTTCTTGGCAATGAAAAGAGCCTGGATTTCCGGAATATTCCATATGGAAAGTACGAACTTCGGATACGCACCCGCCAGAAGAACCAGGACTGGCCTGGTGATTATAAGCAACTCTTTATCAACATCTCTCCACCATTCTACCTCAGTACCTATGCGCTGGCCCTGTATGTCATTCTGGTTGCAGCCATTGTCACCACCGTACTGTTCTTTTACATCAAAAAAATCAATGCCGAAGCAGAACTCCGTTTGAAGAAACTTCAGCTTGAGCAGGATGAACAGCTTCACCTGGAACGCCTGAATTTTTACACCAACATCACCCATGAACTCCGGACTCCTTTGACCCTTATTCTTGGGCCGCTGGAGGACTTACTCCAGGAAGAAAAGCTCTCTTCAAAGCATAAAGAATGGGTTACCAGAATCCAAAAGAATGCAAACCGGCTTTTTTCACTGGTCAATCAGCTCCTGGAATTCCGGAAAGTAGAGTCCCAGCATAAACCTCTGGTACTGGGAGAAGGTTATTTGGCTGAACTGGTACAGGAAACTGTCCTTAAATATGTAGAGGCCAACAACAGGAAAGAACTGAAGATCACCTGTCTGGTGGAAGAAAAAGATATCAAAACTACCTTCGATGCGGAGATTGTACAGCTGATCCTGGATAATTTACTGTCGAATGCCTGCAAATATACGTCCTCTGGTAGCGTGGATGTCCGTCTCAGCTACGAACAGGACAAAATGAGTACCTGTGCACTCATTTATGTAAAAGATACGGGTTGCGGTATTGCTCCTGAACACCTGAATAAGATATTTGATAAATTTTACCAGGTACCCCGTTCTACCGGTCAGGGTACAGGTGTTGGTCTGGCCCTGGTCAGGCAACTGGCAGCTATACATCATGGAAAAATTTCCGTAAAAAGTGAACTGGGAAAAGGCAGTGAATTTTGCGTTCGTCTGCTGACGAATGCTGTGGTATCTCCTGTGAAGGCAACAGACGTTAATCCGGATGCGGAGAGTGGGATGTCCTCTCCTGGTGACCAGCAGCGTCCGTTACTCTTACTGGTGGAAGACAACAGGGAGCTGCTGGATTACCTCAGCTCCCTCTTGTGCTTAAAGTACGATGTGATACAAGCCGAAAATGGGCAGGAAGGATTTGCACTTGCAAAGAGCCGCATTCCCGATATCATTTTAAGCGATATCATGATGCCCGATATGGACGGATTCCGTATGCTGCAAGAATTAAAACAGGAAAGGGAAACGAGCCATATCCCCATGATATTCTTAACAGCGAAGGACAGTGAGCGCGATAAAGAGCGTGGATATGAATTAGGGGTAGACTCCTACTTAACCAAGCCCATTAGTCCACAGCTCCTATACCGGCGAATTGAAAACCTGCTGCTCAAAAGAAAGGCCGTTTATGCTGAAGTATTGGGACAACTGTCCTCCCAAAATAAACCAGCCGCAGCTGAATCGGCAACAACGCCTACAGAATTATGGCGGGAGAATGCCTTCGTACAGGAATTTGTCAGCCTGGTGGAAGATTGTATACAGGATGAAGTGTTGGATGCCACGACACTGGCCGATAAGATGAACATGAGCCAGTCTACGCTCTATAGAAAACTGAAAGGCCTCACCGGTAAAAACATCAATCAGCTGGTCCGTAAAGTGAGGATTCAAAAGGCAGCACAGCTGTTACGCTCCGGTAAGTATAACGTCACGGAAGTATCGCTGATGGTGGGTATCAACAGCTCCATCTATTTCCGTCAGTGCTTTAAAGAAGAATTGGGACAGCTTCCCTCAGAATATCAAAAACAGGCCCTAAACAAAATAAAAGGCTGATTTGACGAAAAAACAAACCTTAATTGACGGATCTGTATATGTTCCTGCATAGCAGAATCTCCTAAGTTTGATTCCAGAAACCAATTATAAATCATGCGTAAGATGAGCGGCCCCTCCTCCCCGATAGGCTTTCTATTTGATGTCAAAAGCCGCTCAAATAACAAACGGAAATAATGCGTTTCATAGCTTCATTAAAACCAAAAACCAAATATTAACATGAAAATCCTGAAAATTTTTTTTCTCTACGTTATGATATGTGGAATACCCGCATTTTCATACGCTCAACGTAAGATCTCAGGGCGAGTACTTAACGAGAAAAGTGAACCTCTTGCCGGCGTCACCATTCAAGTCGAGGGCATGCCCAAAGAAATCACTAACACCAATGAAGAAGGTCGTTTCCAGATGCAGGCAACCAAGGGAATTTTACTGGTCCGCTACATTGGCTACAAAAATCAACGCGTCGAGATTGGCGACAAGACCGACATTAACATCTTCCTTGAAAGTGAGAAAAACGATCTGAACGAGGTTGTCGTTGTGGGGTATGGTAAACAAAACAAACGCAACATTACAGGTTCAGTAAGTAATATCAAGTCGGAAGATATCGTCCGCTCTTCCTCTACCACCGCTGCAGGCGCTCTGGCCGGAAAGGTACAGGGGGTTTCGGTAAGGGCTAAAGATGCCCGTCCGGGAAGAGGAGCAGACATACAAATCCGCAACATGGGAAATCCGCTGTATGTAATTGACGGCGTATCCTATGGGGGTGAAGGAGGAACGGACTGGGTGGGAACCCAAAATGCCTCCGGAGCTGATATTTTTAATGCGTTGAACCTGGAAGATATTGAAAGTATTTCCATCCTTAAAGATGCGGCAGCAGCAGTTTATGGTTTCCGGGCAGCCAAAGGCGTGGTACTGATTACGACGAAAAAAGGTAAACGTGACGGAACCGCGAAAGTAAATATCAATGGTTATCAGGGCTGGCAAAATCTGACACGCTTCCCTGAATTGGCCAATGCAGCACAATATACCAGGGGATTAGTCGAAGCTGCTCAAAATGAGAACCGGAATCCCCGTTCTGTATACACGCCAGAAGAACTCGCAAAATGGCAGGCAGGTACCGAACCTGGCTACCAGGGTTACGATTACTACGATATGATCATCAGGAAAAATATCCCTCAGAATTATCTCAATGCAAATGTAACAGGTGGGGCAAAAAACTCCAATTATTTCATTTCCGTGGGGCACCTGAACCAGGATGCCATGATTAAAGATTTCTCCTATGAACGTACCAACCTGCAGGCCAATATTGAGGCGACCATAACTGAAGGTTTCAATATCGGTGCACAAATCTCGGGCAGACAGGAAACAACTAAAGATGTAGGTTTACCTGGGGGAGATGGTTACTTTTCTTCTATTTTAGCTTTATTTAGGAACTGGCCGACAGTATCCCCTTATGCCAATAATAATCCGGAATATCCAAGTCGTGTCAATGATATGGCGTATAATCCAGCTTTGTTCAGCCGGGATATTGTGGGTTACAAGGACAATAAATACCTAAGTGGTAATGTAAACCTTTTTTCTTCTTATAAAACAAAATTTGGGTTATCCGCAAAGGCAACCGTATCTTATAACTATACCAACAACAAGTTCGACGGTTTCCAGTATACCTATGATGTTTACAGATATGAAAACGATATGTATGTACGTGATGGTGGCACAGAATCAGGATGGAGATATAAAACCAACCGTGAAGCCATATCCCGTTTCGGACAGTTTCAGTTAGATTATGCCAAACAACTTGGTGACCACAGTCTTTCAGCCATGGTAGGATATGAGCGATCTGACTGGGACAGGAACCTGACCGTACTTGGTTCCATTCCAACAAATAATTATATTCCCTTAATTAATGCTGTGGCAGATGTGAACGCTGTAGACGACATCTGGTCTTACGAAGCAAGGGCTGGTTATATTGGCCGTGTTAATTATAGTTTTAAAGGCAAATACCTTGTTGAGGTGCTGGGCCGTTATGACGGTTCTTATTTATACTATAAAGACAGTCGCTGGGGCTTTTTCCCAGGTGCATCCATAGGTTGGCGTATTTCAGATGAACCTTTTTTCAAACCACTTAAAGGTATCGTGAACGACTTAAAAATACGGGCTTCAATAGGGCAAACCGGATTAGAAGATGTTGTAAAAATGCATGATTACCTTGCAGGATATAACTTCGCACAAGGAAATGCAGTGCTGGATGGCAAGTATTATCCTGGTATTCAGCCAAGGCCTTTACCGATCAGGAACCTATCCTGGGTAAAGAATACAAATTACAATATCGGTATTGACCTGGCTATGCTGGACAACAAATTGACCCTGACAGCTGATGCCTTCAAGATTATACGTACCGGTGTACCTGCCGGACGTTATGATGTATTGCTGCCAAGTGAAGTAGGATATAATCTTCCCCTCGAAAATCTGAACAAAAACGGATACTATGGTGCAGAAGGTATTGTGACATATACCAGTAAGGTCGGCGATCTTAATTATGTAGTGAGCGGTAATATAACGTTCTCCCGATACAGAAGTTTAGAGTCCTATAAACCCCGTTTCGGCAATTCATGGAATGAATATAGAGACTCTGCAGAAGATCGCTGGGGTGGTGTTTGGTGGGGCTACCAGGTAGTTGGTCGTTTCCAGTCAGAAGAAGAGATACGTAACTATACCATCAATAATGATGGTTCTAACAATACCACTCAGTTGCCTGGTGATTTTATCTACAAGGATGTGAATGGTGACGGGATTATCAATGACATGGATCAGCGTCCTATTGGATACCCGACAGGATGGGCACCCATGATGAGTTTCGGTGGCCGTATCGGATTGAACTGGAAAGGTATAGATCTCAATATCGATTTAGCGGGCGGTGCAATGCAGTCCTGGAACCAGGATTATGAGTTAAGAAATGCATTTCACGCAGATGGGAATTCACCTGCTTACCTACTGGAAGACAGATGGCACCGGGCAGATCCATACGATTCAAACAGCGAATGGATCCCAGGTTATTATCCCGCAGTTCGTAAAGGTAACTCTGGGCCAAATCACAGGAATAGCGATTTCTGGCTGACCAACGTGAGGTATCTGAGAGTAAGAAACTTAGAACTGGCCTATAACCTGCCTAAGACCATCACACAAAAGTTTAAAACAGAAAAAATCCGCATTTATGCCAATGCATCCAATCTTATTTCCTTCGATAACGTAGGGAAATTCCAGATTGATCCTGAAATTGAGGCTGCAGCAGCGGTTGCATATCCTCAGCAGAAAGTTTTTATGTTAGGTTTCAATGTAACGTTTTAACCCCCCTTCAAAATTTAATACGATGAAAAAATTTTATATAGCTATCGCTTTGTTCACCTGCTTAAGCATGAACAGCTGTAAGCACGATGAATGGTTTGAACGTGATCCAAAATCAATGATCACCGATGATCAATTGTGGAATACACCAAACTTACTGAACTCATTACTGGCGAATTATTACAACAGGTTACCCACCTTACATGGCGTATTCAACACCGGCGGAATGACAGAGCTCGATGATGCGATGTGGTCCGGACACCGGGATCAGAACTGGAGAAATGATTATCAGTTTGCTGATGACTATGGACGCTTCTGGGATTACGGGTTTATCCGCGATCTTAATCTTTCCCTGGAAAATATCGAAAAACTGAGTGTACAGCTGACAGATGCTCAAAAAAGGTCATATATGGCTGAAATTCGCTTTATCCGTGCTTTCGTCTATTTCGAAATGGTGAAACGTATGGGTGGGGTACCGCTGGTCACCACACAATTGATTTACGACTTCAGTGGTGATCCAACCCCGCTTCAGACTCCCCGTTCGAAAGAATATGAAATCTATGATTTCATTTACCAGGAGTTAGAGGCCATTAAAGAAGACCTGGCACTTCATATCCAAAGTAAGACAAGAGCAAACAAATATGCTGTCCTCGCCCTGGAAAGCAGGGCCATGCTGTACGCTGCATCGATTGCCAAATACAATAACTTGATGTCGGCCCCTATTACAACCCCTGGTGCTGAAGTAGGCATTCCAGCTTCAATGGCCAATGATTACTACCAGAAATCCCTGGTGGCCTCGAAAGAGATTATCAGTGGTCCCTTTGCGCTTTACAATGAAAATCCTGATAAAGGCGCAAACTTCTACGACATGCTGAATAAGAAAACCGGAGCAGAAGTAATTTTTGCCAAAGACTTCGCCGCGAATGTAAAAACCCATGGTTTTACTTTCGACAATATCATCAGGAGCATGACGGAAGACAATCAGGGTACATCAATGGTATCACCTTCCCTGAGCTTTGTGGAGAGTTTTGACCATTTGGATGGAACCAAAGGAACGATTCGTGATAAAGATGCCTCCGGTAATTATATCGCCTATACCGGAATCGGAGATATTTTTGCCAATAGGGATGCGCGTTTATATGGTACGGTTATTTATCCGGGTACAACATTCAGAAACAATCCGGTAAGGATACAGGCGGGTGTAGCCGTATGGACGAACGGAAGTTACCAGCTGACCACAGCAGCAGAATTGGGGAAAAACTATGATGACAATCAGGTTTGGACTGGATTTGACGGCCCTCGAAATGATGCTACCGATGTCAGTAACACAGGATTCTATCTGCGAAAGTTTGTTAGTGATGCATCTGCAGCAAGTGCAAGGGGAACAGCTGCCGTAAATTGGTGGCCATGGTTCCGCCTTGGCGAGATCTACCTAAACGCCGCGGAGGCTTCCTATGAACTCGGACAGGGAGAAGGACTGGGATATATCAATTCGCTGCGTCAACGTGCAGGATTCCCTGCCAATAGCCTGCCTGCGCTGACCATGGATATCATCCGTAATGAACGTCGCGTTGAACTTGCTTTCGAGGACCACCGTTACTTCGATCTGAAGAGATGGCGTATAGCACACCTGGTATGGAATGGTTCAGAGAATGATGCCAATGCTGTAGTTGGTGGATTATTTGGGTACCGGGTAGTAAGACCAGGACATGCAGACAATGGCAAATTTATTTATGACCGCATGAGACCCACCCGATTCCGAAGGGCGCGTTTTTTCCGACTGGCGAACTATTATTCGTCTATTGAACAGAGAGTATTAGATAACAATCCTAAAATTGTTAGAAACCCATTCCATTAATCTTTTGTGCTATGAAATTTAATTTTTTAATGACACTTACCACAACTGCAGGCTTATTGCTTTCAGGTTGTGCTTATGATAATTTTGAAGCTCCTGAATCCACCCTGTCAGGCAGATTGGTCTATGAAGGAAATACTGTAGGCATGCGCAACAACGGCCCCCGCTTAGAATTGTGGCAGGATGGCTATGCCCTTAAATCTGTGATTCCATTATACCTTGATCAGGATGGAAAATTTTCGGCAAGCTTGTTCGACGGGCAGTATAAGTTGGTACGCAGGGGAGATTCCCCATGGCTGCAGCAAGCTGCTGATACGGTAATCGTAAATGTTAAAGGCAATACCGTGATTGATGTGCCGGTGACCCCCTATTTCACCATCACAAATGAGTCTTTCCAAAAATCCGGCAATACCATCACTGCACAATTTGTAGTCAATAAAGTGGTGCAATCGGCAAACGTAGATATTGTCCGTCTTTTCTTAGGAAAAACAATATTGCTTGATCACGTACAGAAGTTCACCGAGCAAAATGGCAACACAGGCAGTTTGGTACTGGGACAGTCCACTTCGATTGCAGCTGCCCTGCCCAATGAACTGAAAGACCTGGATTATGTATTTGCCCGGGTTGGCGTTAAGTCCAGCTCATCAAGTGAATACATCTACACTCCTGTACAAAAAATAGCTTTAAAGTAACCGAAAATAATTGTATGATTGTGCAGGTTTTCCAACCTGCACACCATTCTTAACGCTAAATAAACTTACCTAAAAAATCCAGAGCTTAATGATGAAAAAACTTCGATGTCAACGACTGGTCCTTCTGGCTATCTTAAAAATAGCTTTTATCGGAAATGTATTCAGCCAGGAATATAAATCAGGTCCCGCGAACAAGGATTTCGCAGGTTACCTGTTTACCTATTTTAAGGGGAATGCCATAAAAGATGAGGCTGTTTGTTATGCCATCAGCACCGATGGGTACAATTACCGCGCATTAAATCATAATGAGCCCGTTATCGATTCCAAAGTCATCAGTTCTACCGGTGGCATACGGGATCCGCATATTCTTCGTGGGGAAGATGGAAAGTCGTTCTACATGGTACTCACAGATATGACCTCCTCCAAAGGATGGGACTCAAACCGTGCCATGATTCTCCTGAAATCAGACGACCTGCTGACCTGGAAACATACGGTGATCAATATACAGCAACGTTTCAAGGGACATGATGACCTGAAACGTGTATGGGCACCGCAAACCATATTCGATCCGGCAAAAGGTAAGTATATGGTCTACTGGTCTATGCAACATGGCGCTGGCCCTGATATCATTTATTATGCTTACGCCAACAGTGATTTCACGGATTTTGAATCGGAGCCGGCAGTGCTGTTCCACCCAAAAAATGGCAAGTCCTGCATCGATGGCGACATCATCAATAAGAACGGATTATTTCACTTATTCTATAAAACCGAAGGCAATGGAAATGGTATCAGGTTAGCCATAACCGATTCCCTTACCTCTGGTAAATGGATTGAACAACCGGGGTATAAACAGCAGACCCGGGATGCCGTTGAGGGTTCAGGTGTATTTAAGCTGAACCAATCTGACAAGTATATACTCATGTATGATGTGTATGGCAAAGGAAAATACCAGTTTTGCGAAAGTTATGACCTGGATAAATTCAAAGTCATCGACCAGGATGTGAAAATGGATTTCCATCCGCGCCACGGAACCATTATCCCGGTTTCCCGTAAGGAGTTAAAAGACCTGACCGCCAAATGGGGCATACCCCAAGGTATGGAACTCCAATTAAAAACAAATCCTGTGCTCGACGGCTTTTATGCTGATCCGGATGTGTTGTACTCCAATAAAACCAAAAAATATTACATCTATCCAACCAGCGATGGTTTCGACGGTTGGGGCGGCTATTACTTTAAAACCTTCTCTTCGCCAGACCTGAAAAACTGGACCGATGAAGGCGTGATTTTAGACCTGAAAAAGGATGTTTCCTGGGCAGACCGCCATGCATGGGCACCTACCATCGCAGAGAAAAAGGTGAAGGGTGATTACAAATACTATTATTACTTTACAGCTGCACAAAAAATCGGGGTGGCAGTGTCAGACCTGCCGACTGGCCCATTCAAGGATTCGGGAAAACTACTGATTAATTTCAAACCCGAAGGGATAAACCGCGGACAGGAAATTGATCCTGCAGCATTCACGGATCCCAAAACAGGTAAAAGTTATCTGTACTGGGGAAATGGTTACCTCGCCGTAGCCGAACTGAATAAAGACATGGTCTCTCTGAAAAAGAACACCACAAAAGTCCTAAAGACCGATGAGACCTTCAGAGAGGGATGTTATGTATTTTACCGTAAGGGAACCTATTATTTCCTTTGGTCGGAAGACGATACGCGCAGTGAGAATTACCGCGTACGTTATGGAACCTCTACTTCGCCCCTTGGCCCGATAAAGATTTCCGAAAATAACCTTATCCTTCAGAAAGATCCTTCCCAGGGTATTTACGGTACAGGCCATAATTCTGTATTGCAGATTCCGGGAAAAGATGAATGGTATATCGTTTACCACAGGTTTAATGTTCCCGATGGCATCCACATGGGCGACGCAGCAGGCTTCAATCGTGAGGTTTGTATGGACCGCATGTATTTTGACGAAAATGGAAATATTATACCTGTAAAACCTACGCATTAATTACAATAGAATGATACGATTTATTAAATGCTCAATACTTGCTCTCGCTATTAACTTATTTAATCCCGCAGCTATTTTTGCCCAGCCCGGATTTGGTGAGGCAGAGAAAATTACAAGCGACTGGCGTTTCCACCTGGGTGAAGTTGATGGAAAAACAGCAGTAGACTATAACAACAGATCCTGGAGAAAAGTGCAGCTACCCCATGACTGGAGTGTGAAGCAAACTTATAGTCCGGGTTTTGCCAGTGCCACCGGATATCTACCTGGAGGAATAGGCTGGTACCATAAAAAACTTACCGTTCCCCAGGAAGACCAGGGAAAAAAAATATACCTCTATTTCGAAGGGGTGTATAACCGCAGTGAGGTTTTCGTGAATGGGCATTCCGTAGGCAAACGCCCCAACGGTTATATTTCCTTCAATTACGATATTACCCCTTACCTTAAATATGGACAGGAAAACCAGATCGCTGTGCGTGTAGACCATAGTCAGGATGCCGACTCCCGCTGGTATACCGGCTCAGGGATTTACCGTGATGTATGGCTGGTACGGGCAACCCCTGTCCACCTGGAGCAATGGGGAGTATATGCCTTTCCTGAAGTAAAAGGAAAGAAAGGAACCTTGCATATACAAACTGCATTAACGAATGAATCACTATCAGCTGCCAACCTTTCTGTACTCAGCGAACTTTTGGATAAAAACGGAGCAGTTGTGGCAAAGACAGTAAAAAAAGTTACGATAACGGCAGGCAGCAAGCAAGAGATCAAATCGGAACTGGCGGTCAGCAATCCAAAGTTATGGAGTGTAGAAACTCCTGTGACTTATACCCTGCGTACCACGGTGATGCAGGATAACAAAGTCATTGATAAATCTACTGTGGTAACGGGCTTCCGTACTTTTACCTTTAATGCTGACAAGGGTTTTGCATTGAACGGTAAGCAAATGAAAGTAAAGGGGGTATGTTTGCACCATGATTCAGGTGTACTGGGTGCCGAAATGTATCCTGCCGTATGGCGTCGTCGCCTGCTCACCCTGAAAGAATTGGGGGTCAATGCGATCAGAACCAGCCACAATCCTCAGGCTTCAGCTTTATATGAACTGTGTGATGAATTGGGGCTGCTGGTGATGGATGAAGCTTTTGACGAATGGGAGTTCCCTAAGCGCAAGTGGCTTCAGGGCTGGAATGTAGGTACCCCAGGATTCCAGGGTTCCTCTGATTTTTTCAAGGAATGGGGAGAAAAAGACCTTGGCGACATGGTTAAACGCGACCGTAACCACCTCTCTATATTCGCATGGAGCATAGGTAATGAAGTGGATTATCCAAATGACCCATACTCCCACCCTGTCCTTGCAGGTGCTAAGGAAAATGGCTTCACCCAGCCTATTTTTGGCGGTTATAAGAAAGATGCGCCTGATGCTATGCACCTGGGTGACATTGCAAAAAAACTGGCTGCGGTAGTGAGAAAATATGACACCAGCCGCCCGGTTACTGCGGGACTGGCAGGAGTTGCCATGTCTAATGAAACAGCCTATCCCGGTACATTGGATATCGCTGGATATAATTATACGGAGAGCCGTTATATGGAAGACCATAAACGCTATCCAAAGCGCGTAATTTTCGGCAGTGAAAACCGCCACGACTTTGATGCCTGGAAAGCAGTGACAGACCATGAACATATTTTCGGTCAGTTTCTCTGGACAGGAATAGATTATCTGGGCGAATCGGGCCGCTGGCCTTCACGCGGGTTCTATTCAGGATTGCTGGATTTCGCAGGATTTATCAAACCCCGCGGTTATTTCCGTCAGTCACTCTGGTCTGATCAGCCTATGGCCTATCTGGGGACCTACCCGCTTAAAGGTGGCGGTGCAGCAACAGATGTATGGTCGGTACTGGAAGCAGAACAGGGACAACAGGGAAATGATGCCCCTTCCATGGATGCCTGGCCAATCTGGAATTATCAGCAGGGTCAGTTGATCCGTGTAGTTTGTTATACAAATGCAGAAAAAGCAAGATTGGAATTGAACGGACAGGTGGTTGGACAAACCAAGGACTACGACCAGAAGCAAGGTATCATCTACTGGGACATCCCCTATGCTGAAGGTAAGTTAGAAGTTATCGGAACAGACAAAAATGGAAAAGAAACCACCCGGCACCAACTGCAATCCAGCAAACGTCAGCAGGCTATTGTAATTGCCCAGGGCGATCAGCTGCAGGTTGAAGCTAAGGGTGGCATTGCACAGATAGAACTGCAGATTGTTGACGAAAACGGTATTCCCGTACAGCTTGCTGATGATGAGATCACCTGCGACATTATCGGAAATGCAAGGTTACTGGGTATGGAAGCAGGAAACAATGCTGACAAGGGCGACTATACAGACAATGTACAACGTGTTTTCCACGGTAAGATGATCGTTTATATACAAACCAACGGTCAGCCTTCTGAGGAATTATCGGTCAGGTTTACCGCCCCCTGGTTAAAGACTGCATCAATAAAGATAAAGTTGTTGTAAGCTGAAATAAACAAAAAGAAGCCCTCTGATCATTGCTGGTCAGAGGGCTTCTTTTTGTGCTGTCTATTTGCCCAGTGGGGCTGTCTTTTTAGCCAGGTCGATCATTGCCGATATTTCTTCGACGGGATCATATTTACCACCATTTCCCATCAATTCGAAACGGATATTTCCTTGTTTATCTACTATAAATTTGGCCGGAATGCCTTTTACATTATAGTCAGTAACCACTGAATTGATTCCATTCTCATTTTTAAGATCCATCAATACTTCAAAAGGATAGTTATTCGACGTTATAAAATTCCTGGCACTGGCTGTTGCATTCTCCTCTTTTTCCCAGGTATGGATGAAAAGGAACTGCACCTCACCATCCTTTGCATATTTTTCGATAGCGCTTTTCATCCCTGGAAATGAGGCTTTGCAGGGTCCGCACCAGGTTGCCCAGAAGTCAAGCACCACCACCTTTCCCCTCAGGTCTTTTAAGGATACGGATTTCCCGTTTACGTCCTTTAATGTAAAAAGCGGGGCAGGTCTGCTGAGCGTCTTTGCCTTCAGTTCCTCCTGCATCTGGGCAATCAGGCCTTTATTTACTGAAGCAAGAAAGTCTCCATATCCGGCCTCAGCACCTTTCAGTTCCACCCATAATGTCTTAAAACGATCTTTCATCTCCTGGGAGGCCGTTCCTCCCTGAATGCTTTTTTGCAGTACATCAAAAGCCTCCGTTTTTTTACCCAGGCCCTGCAATACAGCTGCATACTGGCCAGCAAGTGAGGCTGCCATTGCAGGTACATGATCGTAGATCGGTTGAAGGTACTGCATGCTGCCCTGGTAGTCTTTTCTTTTCAGGTTCAGCTCAACCAGGCTACGCGTATAACCTGGCAAGCCCTGTGCAGTAAATCCCGCCCCATAATTATCCTTTTCAGTGGTTGCCGCGCGATAAGAAACGTCCCAGGCTTTCTTCAGCAAGTCTTCAGCTTCCTTTTCATGACCTGCTTTGAGTAAACGCATTGCCGGGCCGGCAAATCCTTCTCCCTTCCAGGCGGGGGTCTGTACCTGATTGGCATAATACACTGCTTTTTTTACATTGCCTGCTTCGGCGAAGGCTGTAGCAACGGAATTACTGGCATAATCATACTGGATACGGTCTGCCCCAAACTTCTCCGGCGCGAACTTTTTCAGCCAGACCAGATATTTTTGCTCTTTCTTTATCGGGTCTTTCTCCTCATAGATCGTTGTAATCGCTTCGTCTCTCACCCAGCGCCCCGCAGGGAATTTCTTCTTCCCCGCAGCAATGATAGAATCCTGGACCTTTGGTTTACCCAGCCGATTGAAGTACTGGGCTGCAGTTGCCCAATCTTCCTCTTTGCTGCTCTTCAGCAAAGTATATAACTCTGTTTGCAATTGCTCCTTTTCCGCAGGATTGGCTGACTGGGCCATTTTCCTGTAGCGCTGGGCAAGGGTATCCTGGGCAGCTCCGGCCGATTGGGCAAAAGAATGCTGTACGCCACAACCAAGAATGATTGCAGCTGCACAAAATGTGTGTGCTAATTTTTTCATGTTTTAATTTTTTAGGTATGCAGTTGGTAAATCCTGTATTTTTTGCTTTAGTATTTAATGGCCATATCGATAATTTTTCCAAAACCAGTCAGGCGATCGGTATACTCACCAATCACGCCGAAATTCCCGACGGTGAAAAAGTACAAGCGTCCTTCAGTCCCATCCCAGGTAGCCACGGCAAGTCGTGGGGCACGTTCAGTCCCCTGTAAAACCGACCTGTTAAATTTCATCGCGGTAATCTTTTCATTCGAAGGAAAACTAAAAGTTGCCTGGATATCATTGGTTCCAATAGCATAAGTGCGGAGCACATGGTCTACCCCATAATAAATATAATTGGCAGTAGTAGAATTGGCCGCTGCCGACATATTCAAGATATCCGGGGCGTTCATGGCCACCTTTTCCATAGAGAAATTCGGATTCGCAACGGATGTATTAATTGTTTTTACCTTCAGACGGTAAGGTAAATTATCTGCACTTTTCATAATGGCATTGTATTCATTTGGCGAACTGGCTGAATCCAGGTACAACATGGTCATCCCTACATTATCGAGGTCGAATGCCGCAGGATTGCTTGCCGATGCAGAGAAATTTTGCAGTTGCGTCCCACTGCTCGGCACCAGGTAAAATTTCCTGGCCATATTGTCATACACCATTGCACTTACATTCGGGCCACCGATGGCAAAAGGGGCAAGGTCATAATTTAAATTTCCCTCCGGACTCACCAGGCTTACTCCCCATTTCTTCTGACCGGGGAAGCCTCCGGAGAGATTGAGATGGACCTTACCATCACCAATAAAAATCCCTATAGAAGACAGCCATCGCATTACTGAAGGTTTTGCAGCATTTGGTGGCGTATAAAAAAGGGCATTATAATCCAGCTTTTTTATCAGATTGGTATACGTAATTTCCTGGCTGCCACTCTCCGCCAACAGATAAATTTTCTTTGATGCAGCCGTAATCCCGTCATCAATAGTTGAGGTCACAATTTCAAGTTTCCGGGGTTTGAGTACCGGGCTTGAATTGATGGAAGTATACACATTATGTTGCACCGTTTTATCCTGAAAGACATAAGACAAATCGCCTATCCCATTCTGGTCTACCAGTACCATTAAACCTGCACCGGAAAACCTGTTCCCGATCAGAATCCTATAATTAAAATAAGAGCTTACCCCCGATTCTTTGTCTTTTGCCTCAAACCTGATCATATAAGGCTCTCCAAGAATAAACAGTTCGGGTTTGAGCACATAGTCGAGCTCTTCTTCATTGGAGATCACAAACCTCAGGCTATTTCCACTCACTGAAGGATTGTTCTGATAGGCTATCCAGGTATATTCCAGGTCATTTCTTTTTTCCGGTAAACTTACCGTAATGTCTGGTTTGATATGAAGAACAGTATTTTGGAATACCGTCATGATTGCATCATCGCCATTGAGCTCAATCGTGTTGACCTGATGCGATGCTGCTGTGCTCTCATCTTTTTTACAGCCTGTAAACAGCAACACTGTCATAAAGCCTATCCACAGCGTGGTATGTATAAAGTTCAAATTCATTTCTTTAGTCGTTGAATATTTTGATAAATACCGATTATGGGAAGAAAACAAGGTTACCAAACTCATCCCTAAGCGGCAGGACATTGGATTCATTATATTGCAATAGTGCATATCTTGCCTGCCCATTCAGATAGGCCAGTTCGCCGGGAAGAGCGGATGAATTCCAGCTGGTTCTGCCCGTGGCCGAAATAAGGAACCGGAATTTAACTTCAGAATAGTCACCGAAATGATTCTTCCAGTAGGTCTCCCAATTGCTGGGCTTTCCAAGCTTGTCATCCAGAGTTATTTTATACCGCAACCTGTTCGGGTATCCTGCCTTTAGCTGATCATTGTCTTTAATGTCAAAGATCACTTGTAAAGTACTGTCCTTTAACCCTGCCCTGCGGTATACCACTACCGGTATTTCAGCAACAAAAGCATTGGCTTTAACTACTCCGGGAAGCAGTTTGTAATGGTAATTCGCTTTTGCTGTGGAGCTATCCCTGGCCACAAAGGTAATTGGACGGTCCTCTGCTGAAGAACTTCCCATAATGGTACAGGCTATCTTTACCGTATCGGCCATCAAGGAACTGGGACGTGTAGCGAAGGTATAGATTACACTGTCAGGTGAGCTCGTTACATAAACATTGGTAGCTGAATTGAAAAACAGTCCCTCATCTTCCTTACATGAAGCCATGAGGAAAAGGAGCCCCATGGCCAGGTATATTTTATTTATAGTCCATTTCATAATTTAGTGTGGTTAACGTTAATAATTGGTCGATCCGAATTCTATCTCAGCCTCTGGTAAAGGGAAGATATATTTGGCCTTCGTCATCGCAATAGTCCCTGTTCCGGAACCGCCGTTCCATATCGCAGCAAGGTTTTTTCTTTTATAATAGGACCATAACTGACCCTCCGCATAAAACTCCTTACGGTACTCGATCATCAATTCCGTGTCGAGCTGTGCGGTAGTGGTAAAGACAAGCGTCCCGGGAATTAACCTGGAATTTCGCACAAAATTAACATAGGTGCCGGCGGCAGTGAGGTCTGGTGCAGCTTCCGCAGCGATATAGTACATTTCTGCCAGTTTGATGACAGGAATCATTTTCTGGCGTACCCCTTTGCTTGCATCACTCCAGTACTTCTTCGAATAGACAATTGCCGTAGACACTTCATTCCACAAACTTTTCGGAGCCGAAGGGCAACGCACATCATCTGGAAATGCAGTAGGGTAAACAATCGCTAAAGCCGCTTTGGTCGACCATAAATCACTTGCTTCTCCCGTAGAGGAGGCATTCTTAAACACATCATCAGCAATGGTCTTTAAATTGGATTTGTACAGCGAAAAAACATGCTCGCTAAGGAAAGTAGGATCGGCATCCTCACTGGTTGGATCCACCACCAGTGAAGTTTGATTGACAAAATTGAATTTTGCGCTGCCAATCACTTCAGTTGCATACTTCAGCGCATTCACTTTATCCCCTTTTAACTGATATAATCTTGCCAGCGTAGCTTTCACTGCCCAGTAATTCATGCGGTTATGGCGGAATTGCAACAGCACATCAGGATTGGTGCCTGTACGGTCAAATACAGTACCTGCATCGACGGTTTGCGCCAACAATTGCTCCGCTGCCTTCAAATCGGCCTCACATAACTCCAATGCTTTACCCAGGTTCAGCCGGCCATTAACTCCTGTAGAAAATTCCTTCAGGTAAGCAATAGAAGGTGAAGAAGCATTAGCTCCGCCATCGTAGTTATCCGAAAAAAGACGGATAATATCCAGGTGCAAAAATCCACGTAAACCCAGGGCCTCCCCCTTTACGATTTTCTGGCTCGTTTCGTCGAGCACACCATTATCCACATGCTTCAGGACATAATTACTCTGGGCGATGGCCGCATAGGAATTACTGAACATACCATCCAGTACTGCCCTGACACTAACTTCTACATAATTATAGGTGGCTAACCTATTGTACAGCGTATTTGCGGTGGATTTATTCTCATACCGCTGGGCGAATATATCCATCGCCCCATAAGTGAATTCCCTGCCATATCCTGCAGGTCTGGCCATGACCTGGTAAACCCCTAACAATGCATCTACAAAACCTTGTCTGGTTTGAAACTGTACCGATTCTTCGACACTTGTTTTCGGTGTCACATCCAGGAATTTCTTGCAGGAGACAGTCAGCTGCGTGACAAAGCAAGCCACTGCTATAAAAATAATTTTATGGTGTTTCATATTTTCTGATTGGTCTTCGGTTAAAACGTAGTACTAAACTGTAAACTGACATTGTGGGCGAAAGGATAATCTAAACCACGTTCCCTTTTGATACTCGCGAAGCGGAAAGGCTGCATCACATTGAGCGTAATTTTTGTATTCTGCAGACTCAGTTTGCGGTTCAATTTATCGGTAAAACGGTAGTACAGCTGGGCACTCTGCGCCTCAATCCAGTTGTTCCGCTGGATGAACCTGGAAGTGGTATAGGTTATTGTGGTGGGCAGGATCACCAATTCCCCAAACTCATTTCTTGCATTGTTGGTGATTCCTGAATTGACAATAGCCCTGTAAAGTGAGATATCTCCCGGATTTCTCCAGCGTTCGGTCGCTACCCTCCTGTCCACATTGTACTGGTTCACATTTACATTTTCTACCCTGTCTACCAGTGTCTGGTTATAGGCCTGTCCGCCAACGCTAAAATTCACATAGATGTTGAAACCTATACCGTTAATCTCCACGTTGGTCCCGAAGCTGCCGGTAAGGTCGGGTGTCGAATCCCCAATGATCACCTGATCTGCCGGATTGTACACCGTGGTGTAAGTACCATCCCGTTTCACAAAGACTTCACTTCCGGTCGCGGGATCAATTCCCAGCGACTGTATACCCCATATTGCATTTCTGGATTGTCCTTCCGCATACCGGGGCAGTGGTGTGTTGGATAGTGTTGTGTTTCCCCGGTTATTCAGCGCCCTGATGGTAGAAGATATTTTTTCAATCTTATTGGTGACATGGAAGAAATTCGCATTCAATCTGATGAAATTCCTCCTCGCCGTATTTTTCAGCAAGGTAAACGAACTATAAATCTCATACCCCTTATTCACTACATCACCCATATTATCATAATATCCGCTAAAACCGCTGGATGGTGCTGTAGAAATAAAGGCATTGCTTCCCTTGGTCCGCTCCAGGAAATAACTGGCCTGCAGACTCAATCTGTCAAACAACAGGGTTTCGAAGGAAAGATTTTGCTTGAGGGTCTGGGACCAGGCCAGCAACGGATTTCCATATCCCAGGATATAGGTAGGAATAACCCCACGGTATTCCTGGTCTGTAAAATACTGGGAAGTCGTTAGTGCCTGTGAACTCGTAAAGCCCTGCGTACCTGTTGTTCCAACGGAATACTTCAGCACCAGCTGCTGAATATCCTTTGTGCCTTTCAGGAACTGCTCATTGTGCAAATTCCATCTTCCGCCTACCGACCAAAAGGGGGCAAAACGTTTATCGGAACCAATATTGGAAGCCCCGTCTACCCTCACCGTCGCATCTATAAAATATCTGTTATCGTAAGAATAGCTGCCAATTCCAACCGTTCCCAGAGACCTGATGATACTTTCTGTGCCGGAAGGCCGGCTATTTGGAAGAAAACCACTACCCAATGTCAGCTCATCCATGAACTGATTGGAAAATCCAACCACGGTAAAAGATTGAGAAGCCGTTGTCCTGTGGCTTCCGGTACCCCTTACCGTCAAATTTACCTGGTGTTTGTTAAAATTTTTGGCAAACCTGGCTGTAAGGTTCCCGATTATATTTTCACTCTGTCCATATCCTTTGGCATAAGAACCCCGCTGAAAGATAGGTAGGTTATTGAATGAGGTATGTGCTGAAGGCAGGAAGACATCTGATTCATCCTGCTGTGTCGTATAGGAAAAAGAGGTTTGAAACTGCAGCGCAGCTGAAGCATCATACGTAGCCTCAAAATTATTGGTGATGCTTCTGTAACTGGTCTGGTCCCTGAGGTTGAGCGTAGCATTGTACAGGGGGTTAGCCGCCCTGCCCACAGGGGTACCATTCAGGTTATCGTAGGCATCACCCACCGTAATCCTGTTCCCTGTTGCCGGATCGATAACGTTTTCAACGAAGGCCTTCACTTCTCCATTCTCATCATAGGGTGTCCAGTAGGGATTTAACCGAGAATACTGGCTGAACGTTCCATACGGTGAATTGTTCGCCTTATTGAAGGTCAGGGTAAGGTCATTCCTCACCCTCAGTCCCTTATAACGGTAACCGAGGTATGAATTTGCGGTGGTTGTATTGCGCCCGGACCCCTTCATGGCGGTTCCTTTCTGGTCATAGCTGAAGTTTATCCCATAATTGATAGCCTCTGCCCCACCTTCCACCAGCAGAGTATGTTTCTGTCCGAAACCATTTTGTAAAGGTTTGGCCAGCCAGTCGGTATTTACCCCTTCATTCACTGCCTTCAATCTTGCCGCACGCAACAGATTCAGTTCATTCTGCATTCCGTTCACCGGAAAAGTATATACGCCCGACCTGTCCTCCAGTTCAAACTTTTCGCGGGCATTCAGCAGGTCATATCCGCTGATATCCGGCGTTTCCAGGGAGGTCAGCAGGTTATAGGAAACGGTTAGCTTACCAGGTTTTGGCCTTTTCAATTCAATAACAATCACCCCATTGGCACCTTGGGAACCATACATGGCCGTGGCACTTGCATCCTTCAGGATCGTTACACTTTGGATACGGGTCATATCCAGATCATTCACACGTTGTAGTGTAGTCTCGAACCCATCTATAATAAACAGTGGTGCATTGGGAGAAGGCTCATAATTGAACCGGCTTTGTGCAGCTGCCTGCCGGGTATCCACCAAACTATTTCCACCACGGAGTACCACTTCAGGCAGGACATTCGGATTGGAACCCAGATTGATATTTTCCGGCAGCTGGAAAGAAGGATCCAGTGCGCGTAAGGCAGAAAGTACGTTATTATTGGTCACCTGCCCCAATTCCTGGTCGTTGAAACTCCGGGAGGTTCCGGTAAATGCTTTTTTATCGACATTCACGATCCCTGTAATTACCACGTCTTTCATTTCACTGACCGATTCCTGTAAAGAAATCGTGAGCACTGTGCCTGCCGATTTAATGGTAACCGACTTGCGCTCATAACCGAGATAGGAAAAACTGAGCAATGATCCCTTCTGGCCTTCTATCCGGAAGGTACCCTGCAGGTTGGTCTGAACCGAATTTTTGCCATTCCTGTTACTTACAGTCACACCGGATATCGGTTGTTTGGTCAGGGCGTCGATCACTTTCCCGGTAATTACAGAATCCTGTATCACCTCTGCCGGGTCGGCTGTAAAAGTGCCTGCTTTCCTTCTGATCACCACAATTCTGTTTTCAATACTGAAAGTCAGCGGTAAATTTCTGAAACAGGTTTCCAGTGCTTTTTCTACGGAAACGGCATTCAGGTTAAGATCAAGGTCATTAAATCCCTTCACGATATTCCTATTGTAGACCAGGTCATAATTGCTCTGGCTACTAATTTTGTTAAGGATAGTCTCCAGCGAAAGCCCCTTCTCTTTGATCGTGATGGTCTGTGCATTGCCTATACTTGCATTGGCTTGAAAAATGGTGGTCAGTAGAATAACAACGATTATCTTCATAATAATCAAAAATCTTAGGGCATAGCCGGGAGGCTTACCATAATCATTGGTAAAATTTTTATACATTTAGTTGTTGGTTTGACTGGAATATACTGTCCAGTTTTGGTTGATAATTTCCGCGAAAAGGTATTAGATAATCCTACCAATCTTCCGGGGGTGTTTGCACCACTCCCGGTTCATTCAGGATCACTTGAAAAGTATTTATTTAATCACGTGCACCCTCCTTCCCTCAATCTTAAAGTTCACATCCCCGGTTGCCTGAAGCACTTTCAGCACTTCAGTAATATTCCTTGAGCGTAACAAGGTTCCGCCGATTTCTAAATTAGCGGGCTCATAGTCATAAACGACCTCTATATCATACCATCTGGCGATGGCACGCATGGCACTTCTGAAATCCTGGCCGCCAAACACAAACCTTCCGTTTTTCCAGGCCACTTCCCTTTCCACGTCCACATCCAGCACTTTAATAGCGGTGCCATCGCAGGAACTTTGCTGGCCAGGTTTCAATAACAAAGATCCACCCTCTTTCGACTCTCGGTTAATCTTCACGCTGCCTTCCAGTAAAGTCGTTTTGACAAGAGGTTCTTCCTCATAGGCACTGACATTGAAATGTGTGCCCAGGACTTCAACTTCCTGTCCCCCGCCTGTCCGAACCACAAAAGGATGGGCTTTATCTTTGGCTATTTCAAAATAGGCCTCGCCAGATAAACTGACCACACGCTTCCCTCCCTCAGTCAATTTTGCAGAGTAGGTCAAACTTGAAGCGGCATTCAGCTGTACAAGGGAATTATCCGGCAAACGTACGTGGAATGTTTCCCCCCTTGCCGTACTTAAAGTATTCATCTGATCAAGGTCGGAAGCCGTACCCTTCACCTCATACACCAGCTCCCCGCTGGCTGTTTTTTTAATGGATACCCCAGCTTCAGTAGCCAGTTCACCCTGCCCCACATCATTCAGCCTGATTACCTTGCCATTGGCGAGTGTCAGCGTTGCGCCAGACTTCCCAGGCACAATTACGGCTGTCCTGCCAGCCGGGTTTGCCCCATCCTTTCTGGTAACCGAATTGAAATAAAAAAGCCCGGCCCCGAATACAATGACAGCGATAGCTGCAGCAGCCGAGATCAGGTATGCCGGCAGCTTTCTCGTCTTTTTAGGGCGACCGGTCTGCAGCACAATGCTTTTCCACATCTCCTCCTTCGCCTCGGCAAAGTCCGCCTCCTTCAGTCCGGAATCCCCTTCTTTATTAAAATCATGGATAAATGCACGAACATATTGCTCATCAGCCGCATTAAAGTCTCCCGATTGGAGTTTATCCAGTAATCTATCAATCTGCTTATTGTCCATTTTTGTAAATTGAGTACAATTATTGCCAATTATACCCCAAAGACGATTCAGAAAGGCGAATCAACCACAAGCGTTTTAAAAAAAATTGAAGAAAAGGAGAACAAAAAATGCAATACACTGAAATTCAGCAGGAAATAATTACATTATTTATTCAATACGTAGATAATAAAGACAATCAGTCCCAGTTTATTCTTAAGGTGTGCCGATGCACGCTGAAGTTGTGTGGCTACCGTATTTTCAGATATTCCTAAATCAGCTGCAATTTGTGTCGCGGAGTAAAAATGCCTGAATTTAAGCTCATAAACTTCGCGCATCCTGGGCGGCATTGCCGCAATTTCCTTCGTAATCAGGGCTGCGACTTCTTTTTCACGCACCAGAAAGTCAGTTTCCACCGAATCTACATCGATTTCCAGGGGCTGACTGAGCACATGTCTCCTCACTACTTTATTGTGTTTCCAGATGTCCAGAATTTTATTGAGCACCGATTTATATAAAAAACCAGCAAGATAGGTCTTGAGCACGAACACGGAACGTCTCTCCCAAAGATTAATAAAGACCTCCTGCACCACATCCTTTGCTTCTTCCTTTGATTGAAGCCGCCGGAATGCATAAGCATACAACAATTCATTGTACCGGTCATAAATCTCCCTGAAAGCGTCTTCATCGCCTTCCTGCATTCTTTTCAGCAGCACTAAATCGGTGTATATAATGGGTTCCTTCATGAGATCGGGTTCCGTAATTTAATCAAAACCAGAGCAATTCTGATCAAAAGCCTAAGGAACAACACGCAATGTTAAATAAGTTGGCGCTATAATTTTATAAAATCAAAATTCATGAGGGCTAATACCAAAATCCATATACAGATGAGCTGGTATTTCTCAATAATTGCAGATTCAATGGATAAATCTAATAAAAAATGGCAGATAATCTCAGGTCACTCAAAATTTTGATCAATATTTATCCACACCATCAGACAATGAAGCCCATAGGGGGAGAAATCCGGATGTGGCCATCCCGGTTGAGTGCAAAAAAAATGCAACGCATAGAGCTATGCGTTGCAACAACAATAAAAAGGAACTTAATACTTTTGTTAATTTTCTTTACGGGCCAATTCCACCATCATGCTGATTTCATCCAGCAGCTCAGAAGGACTTCCCATATAACCTACTTCTGAAAAACGCAATACACCATTTTTATCGATCACCATCTTATGCGGGATCGGGCCGACACCATAACTCTTTGAAATACTGGAACCGGTATCAAACAACACATTGAAATCGTAGTTATTATCTTTCAGGTATTTTTTAACATAGGCTTCATAGTCTTTTATTTTTTCCTGCGTATCCACAAAGAAAAATACCACATCCTTATCGTTCTTATATTTTTCCACTGCCATCTTCATTCCAGGGAATGCAGCTTTACAAGGCGCACACCAGGAAGCCCAGAAATCAAGTACCACAACTTTCCCCTTTTGGTCGCTCAGTTTCACCACTTTGCCACTATTATTTTTCACACTGAAATCAGGCACCTCTTTCTTTATCATCGCTTCCCTAACTTTATTCTCCAAAGCAGAGTCCAGTTTTACATCTTTCAGGGAAGCCAGATAAGCCGCATAACCATCCTCACTTTTCTGTAAGGAAACATATTGTTTCTTCAGCATGTTCATCATCAGCGGAGTCATCTGATTTTTTCTCATGCTCTGTTCCAGCACCTGTTTCAGTTCCGCCGTTTTGCCAGGGGTACGCTCAAGTAAGATCGCCTGTACCTCATTCAGGGTGGCAGTTCCATATGCATATTTTTGCTGTGCCGAAGTTGCAAAACCCAGTGCAGGTTCATCTTTCCCCAAATGCATCAGGATATTGGCATAAGTTGGGATGCTGCTGAAATAGACATCCATGAATCCCTCAGGTTTAACCTGGTTAAACTGCAGCAACCTGCTCATTACCGGCCGGGCGTACACATAGGCTTCCTGCGCGGTAAAGCTCTTTAAGGAAACATAAGGTACTTCCATGCATCTGTAGAAGATATCTGCCAAACTGCCGAAAGGTGCATTCGCTACATATTTTTTAAAGGTAACGGAATCTTTTTCCACCGAACTGACAATGGCGATACTGCTATAGAATTTTGAATAATTAATGAAGTTCTGCTGGTCAAAAGCACGGTCGGCCTTATCCATCGGAAAACGTTCAAGGAAATCGATCGTCATTGGCAGTAATTTTTTAATGTCGCGTTCATTTCTCAGTGCCTTTACTGCTTCGAGTTTCTCCGGGTTACGGCGCTTGATTGCGGCTGAATCTATTGAGGCAATCAGACGACCCACAGAATCTGCTGCCGCCGGACGCTCCAGAATTTCTGCGTAAACTTTTTTGATTGCCAGCAACTCCCGTTCGTTCACATTATCCAATAATTTCATATAGCTCAAATCCTCTTCCGCCTGCTTTCTGGCCTTCTCCGGATCCATTTTCTTCAGAACTTTCAGGGCCGGATAAAATATATGCCGCTTTGTAGATGGATTTTCCCTCACCTGAAGTTTCATCCAATAATCAACTACATCGTCACCGATCAGGAATTTATCCGTTGTAAAATCGGGAAATAATTCAGGCACAGATGCATTTCGCAGAAATGCCCAGCCTGCATAAGCACCCGGCAGTACTTTATCATCTTCTCCGCTGATTAGCCAACCGTAAGCCATTCCCTGGCCATTGTCTGTGATTTTTCCGCTTTTAAATTTGAAAGCCACTACAACAACATCTTCCGGTAATTTATAATCCAATACCCATGAGGTATCTTGCTGTACCAACTTTACCTCTACTTTGCGCCAGGTATAATCAGTAGTAAACTGATAGATCGTTGCGGTTACGTTCTTTTTGCCAAACAAAGGTGTTCCTTTGGGCTGGTAACTTGCTTTAATCACGTGTCCTGCTTTCGGACGAACCGGACTGATGGTAAAGTTTGACTGTGCATGAACCAAAAAGGTGTTCATGAACAATAGCATAAAGACGCTAACAATGAAGATTTTCTTAAACATATATTTATTTCAATAAAATTTTAGCAGAACAAGCATTGATTGGGATATTTCACAGACCGTTCTATGTATAAAAACAGTTGAATTACAGAAATCACCCCATTGAAAGCAGAATATTTTATTTTTATTTTCTTTTTATGCTCTTAAATGACACCAATAAAGGATAAAATTGAATATTGGGGTGTGGATGCCTGGGCAGGAACCCAACTGACGAAGATTCAGGTCAATTTAACAGAATTTCTTCCCCTCTTTGGAAATCATCGGAACCTCTACGGAGAGCAGATGATTTACGTTATACACCATGTGCAAATGCACCCTGGTAAAATAAGTACAAATTTATTTGGCATCCTACTTAATCAATCGTAATATTGCAATATATATTATGGGACTCACCAAAACAGAAATATTTACTGAAGAACAAAACAGATTAGCTGTTATGCTGAAGGCAATCGCCCATCCTGCGAGGATTGCGATTCTGCAACAGATCATCAAAACCAATGCTTGCATTTGCGGTGACTTAGTGGAAGAATTGGGATTGGCACAAGCTACAATTTCTCAACACCTGAAAGAACTCAAAACTGCAGGATTAATCCAGGGAACGATTGAAGGTGTTTCCGTTTGTTATTGCATCAATCCTATGGTATGGGACGACCTGCAAAAACAACTGTCAGGATTTTTCGGCACCTACAGTCTTAAAACTAATTGTTGTTAAAAAAAAATTTGAATCCAATCATCGTAATATTGCAATATACAATCTATCATAAACACATCAAATTATGAATAAACCAGAAGCGGTAAACTGGAAAAGTTTCAAAGAAACATTGGCCCAACATCCTGATCTGACCCTACAATTTCAATATGCGGAGAATCAATGGGTGGATCCTTCTTACCATATCACCGAAATCAAACAGGCACCTATTGTATCTGTAGATTGTGGCGGAGTGATGAACAGCTGGACGGAAATTATCGTTCAATTATGGGAACCTGAACCTGCAGAACAGGAAAGGGCGATGACAGTCAGTAAGGCCTTATCGATTGTAGACCTGGTAGAAAAGTCACTCCCTTTAAATCCCCTGGCAACCGTTAAGATTGAATTCGGAAATTCACAATTTGATACCCGGCAATTGTTTCCAAACGATTTTATCATTTCCGGAGGTAACCTGATTATTGATTTACGTCCAGGTGCTGTTCAATGTAAGGCAATGGAAAGGGGCGAAAGTTGTGGAACAAAAACTACCGGTGAAGAATGTTGCCCAGCAGAAAAACCGAAGGTGGAATTGATAAATTTTGCTGCAGGCGGGGATGTTTGTACTCCAGGTTCCGGCTGTTGCTGATAAAAAAGAAGGAGATGAACCCCTCATGTGCCTACCGCTTACTAACACCAATTAAACCGAGCTTGCGAGTTCTTGAATACAAATGAAAAACAATAAATAACTAATGAGAAATATATTAGTACTCTGTACAGGAAACAGCTGCCGCAGTCAGCTGGCAGAAGGATACCTTAAATCCTTTGCAGGAGATAAAGCAAAAATTTACAGTGCAGGAATAGAAACACATGGCGTAAATCCCAAGGCCATTCAGGTGATGGCAGAAGACCATATAGATATTTCCAGCCATACCTCAAACCACGTAGATGAATATTTATCTGTTCCATTCGATTACGTGATTACTGTTTGTGACCATGCAAATGAAGCCTGCCCGTTCATCCCCGGACAAGCAATCCGTTTCCACCAAAATTTCCCAGACCCGGCGAAAGCCTCAGGATCAGCAGAGGAGGTGATGGAAGAATTCAGGAGCGTACGGGATTTGATTAAAGTTTATGCAATGAATTTTGTTCAGGAACATCTTTAACACTAACCTCTTACCATGTCCATCAACAATTGCGCAGCAGCAAGTGAAAGAAAAAAACTGAGTTTTTTAGACCGTTACCTCACCCTATGGATTTTTATAGCCATGGGGGCAGGAATTGCCATAGGTTTCTTCATTCCCTCCTCAGCCGTTTATATCAATTCCTTTTCAAGCGGGACCACAAACATTCCACTCGCTATCGGTTTAATCCTCATGATGTATCCGCCCCTGCTGAAAGTAAAATATGAGAAAATGAGGGAAGTCTTTAAAGACATCAGGGTATTGTCTGTTTCCCTGATCCTGAACTGGGTTATCGGCCCGTTTCTCATGTTTTTCCTTGCCATTACCTTTCTCCGGGATTATCCTGACTATATGGTTGGCCTCATCCTAATTGGTCTTGCACGGTGTATTGCAATGGTAGTGGTATGGAATGAACTGGCAGAAGGGGACAGGGAGTATGCGGCCGGCCTTATCGCCTTAAATAGTATTTTCCAGGTACTATTCTACAGCCTATTTGCCTATGTCTTCATCACCGTACTTCCACCCTATTTTGGATTAAAGGGCTTAGCCGTCCACATTACCATTGGAGAAATTGCCAAAAGTGTTGGCCTGTATCTGGGGCTTCCTTTTGCCATGGGAATTGTAACCCGTTATAGCCTGATTGGCCTTAAAGGAGAAGAATGGTTCAAACGCCGGTTTATTCCCCTCATTTCACCCGTTACACTAATTGCCCTTTTATTTACCATTGTGGTAATGTTTAGTTTAAAAGGGGAACTGATTGTTCAAATTCCCTTTGATGTAATCAGAATTGCGATCCCGCTAATCATTTACTTTTCCATCATGTTTGTCTTCAGCTTTTTTGCAGGACGTTTTTTCGGCGCGGACTACTCCAAAAGTGCCTCTATAGCCTTTACTGCTACGGGAAACAATTTTGAACTGGCCATAGCAGTTGCTATAGGTGTATTTGGAATCCATTCAGGCCAGGCCTTTGCCGGGGTAATCGGTCCATTGGTAGAAGTCCCTGCACTGATTGCATTGGTAAATTTAGCTTTCTGGTTTCGAAAAAAGTACTTTAAAGCTATCCCAGGCAGCACTTCTTCATAAAAAGGTAAAGTCTTTTATTTTTAAAAACATCCTCACTACCCTAAGGATTCAAAGGGCAGTGAGGATGAATAATCAGTAGGGCATTTTTTTAATGCAGTTATTTCAGCAATGCCTTTATGGGCTTGCCGTCAGGTGCATTAAACTTAATGCCTAAAATCGCTGCAGCGGTTGGCGCAATATCTTCCAGGCCAATTCCTTCCACCAGCAATCCTTTATCTATCCCCGGACCAATGGCAATAAAACCCGTTTGAATTTCCGGAATATCAGGAAAAAATCCATGTGCACCACCTTTTTTAGGGGCAATTAGCGGTCCTGAATCACTGTCCTGGATGTATATGCCTTTAACCGGCGCCAGTGCAAAACTCGCATGCGGATCTGCCCCTATTTTATTCAGTTCTTCGCGCTCTACGATTCGGAAAAGCGATTTATACGTATCCGGAAGTTCAGCTAATTTTTTGCGCACCTTGGCCAGCAATTTCACATTCTTCTGATCTTTCAGGTGGAAAAAAGCGGCACCACCTGCAGATTGAAATTTAGCTACGGGTTCTTCTGCACCCACTTTACTGTCAATCCCCAGTTCTTTGAGCCATACATTCGGAGCAAGAACTTTATTGATATCCACAAAACCATGGTCACCGGTAACGATCACAGTAGTGCTGTCCTGGATGCCTGCTTTGATCAATGCATCCATGATGTTAGCTACCGCATGATCTGCCGAAGCCAGGGCTTTCAACACACCTTCACCAGAGCGTCCTTCTTTGTGCTGAGCACCATCTACACCAACAATGTGAATACTTAAAAATTCAGGCTTATACTTACGGATAATATAAGCTGCCATACGACTATTGTTCTCGTCCATGGTCAGGTACTGCAGATTCAGGTCATTGACCTCTGCTTTACCGATTGCATACTCCTCTATTTCTGAGAAAAATCCTTTTGGTGTAGCAAATTCAGCGATGGCAGATTTACGATCTGACATATTTGTAGCCGACCAGATTTCAGGGAGGTTGTAATCAATTTCAGCACCTACGGAAATCGGCCAGGAAACCGAAGCAGATTTCATTCCTGCTTTTCTGACTGCCTGCCATAACGTTTCTGATTTAATCTTACGGCTATCAGTCGTCCACTCGTACACCCGTTTGTCATTTGGCATCGTATTGTAAGTAATGCCATGGTGTGCAGGAAAAGCGCCTGTAATCAGCGTCGTGTGGGAAGGATAGGTAACACTTGGAAAAATACACCTCACTCCTTTTGCATGGGCTCCATTTTTAACCATTGCCTGTAAATTCGGTGCCGGCCAGCTTTTATCCAGGTAAAAATCTGGCCTGAAACCGTCAATACTGATCAGAATCACATGTTTCGAAGTCTGGGAAAATGCGGGTAAGCTCAGTGCAATGGTACCGACCAGCAGCAATTTTTTGATGATATTTGCTTTCATATAAATATTTTGTTTTAATCAGCTATCAGGCTATGATCAGTATTCTTCAAGGCGCTAATAGCTATATCTGAGTTTATATTTCGTATTTAATCCTCTTATTTCATAAATGGCATGATCCCGGTGGCAGTCTTGTTCTGTACCAGTACCTTGTTCATGTCATGTTTCATGGTAACCACACCTGTAGCCACATTCACCTCAAAATCATCCATTTCGCGATTTTTTGGAATAAAGGCAGGAAGGATGGCCTGGGTATGTTCAGGTTTTACATTGGTATTTCCAAGCTGTTCGCGTTGTGATACCGGGAATCGAATTCCCAGATCTGTCATGCGGCGGCCTTCGGCAATAAAAATTTCCTGTCTGAGCAGGTAGACCAGATATAAAAGACCATCCTGGGTATTCGCAGCGTCAATCTCCGCAGCTGTTACTTTAGTCCCTGAAACCAGATAAGCAGTAATGTTACCTGCCTGCCTGTTGTACACATATCCCGCTTTCTCGGGAGAAGTCGCATCAAATTTTACATTCACCGCTGTCAGTGGATAATCTTTTCTGTTACCACCATTACGCGTCTCTGCTTTATCGCTCAAACTTACCGTTGCCCTTTTCGAAACGCAGTCCGTTAACATGCTTTTCAATATTCCCTGAGCTGCGGTCAGCTCATTTGCTGAGACCATCGCCTCGGCAATAATCAGATAAGCTTCTTCTGCTTTCGCAATGGCGATTGGCTTTTGATCATTAGCCGCAACCTGATCAGTGTTAAAATATTTGGGATCCAGGAAATCTAGTCTTGGCAGCGGTGCAAAAGGATTGGTTCCGCTGGTCGTGAAGATATTCCCCTGGAAGTTATTGTTCAGACCGGAATTCTGGCCATACTTCACCTGTCTCAACAGCAGCGGGTTTTGCAGGGCAGTATTTGCCTCCGACCGGGCTTGCTGTGCATTTCCCAAACCATAATACGCACGGGCCCGCAATAACGCGCAAACCAAACGATCATCTGCTGCGGTAAACAATGGTTGCGCTTCGTTCAATAAGGCAATCGCTGCATTACGGTGAGCCTCCGGTGAAAGAACCTCTCCCAGGGGTGTAGCTGGCATACCCACAAAAAGATCAGCACTCAGCAAGTGTCCATAGGCCTTGTACATCATCACCTCTGCCTTTTGCAGTGGGGTAGATTGTGCATCAGCAGGAAAAACTTTCGTCAGTCCATATTCACACATCTCCATCAGCCGGTTAATACCTGCCTGTAAATTGGCTACATCCTGATCAAAATAATTGATTTGAGGAATATCGAATACTTTACTGCTGGAGGTATAATTATTAAAATAGTTATCAGATACTAACTCTGTAAACTCTGTGTTGGAACCTACCACCACACTCATCTGGCGACGCATTCCATCTGTCCACTCAACAGCTGAATTACCTGCACCCAGAAAACGATCTTCAATCAGGTTAGGATTTTCCACCTCAACCAACTCACAACTGCCCAGCATCAGCACCATTGCCAATGCAGGATAAATAATATATCTTTTTATCATAATGATTAGAAATTAACTTTAACAGAACCCAAAAATTGACGTGGTGCAGAATAGGTAGCATAAGAAATACCACCCGTTGTTGCTCCACCCTGCCCCTGTGCACTTCCACTTGTGGTGGCTTCAGGATCGAAAGAAGAGCTGGCAAAATTCAAAGGATTCACTACACTAAAACCGATAGTTAAATTTTTGATCGCTTTACCCAATTTAGGGCCGTGGAACAAATAGCTGGCCCCAATGGTCCTTACTTTGATAAAGTCTGTTTTTTCTACAAACATATTGCTAAAATTAAGCCAGTTGGTCCGTTTGTTCTTATCAATTTCCCCCTGTGGTATTCCCTCATTACTTACACCATAATTATAGCGGAACTGCTTATCCCAGTTGCTGGCATAGGCGCCTGATTGGTAATCTGCATTGGCAAAGAAATTAAAATCCTTATACTGGAAATTAATGCCCATGCTACCGAATAAATCGGGGATCGTTGATCCCAGGTATTGCAATGGTGTCGTAGAATTCATCACCCCATCTTCACCAAAGGTACCATAACCACCACGCAGAAAACCTACCGGATAACCTTCCTGTACCACTGTTTGTATGGTCCGTTCACTGAAGCCGTTCAGGTTAAAAGCTGCACTTCCATTGGAACTTACCACCCTGTTGTATGAAGTATTTGCGGAAACATTGACAGACAGGGAAACATCTGTAGTTTTAATCGGTGTGACATTGATACTGAACTCAAATCCCCTGTTCAGTAATTCGCCAACGTTTCTTACAGCCGCAACTTCACCAGTGGATGGTACTGAAGGGACATTAAACAAGGCATCATTCGTGGTTGCATGGTAATATACTGCTGTAAGCACAATACGGTCACTCAGTATCCCGAGATCCATTCCACCCTCAAAAGTAGTCGTCTTCTCAGGCCTCAAATCCACCTCCGGTGTACCAAAAGATGCGCCGAGCGTACCCAGGTAAGAGGCAAAACCAATTGTTTTACGGTTCCTGAATGCTGGTGGAAAATTTCCGGCCAGACCATAACTTGCCCTGATCTTGGCC
Source organism: Pedobacter sp. AW31-3R (assembly GCF_052180285.1). Lineage (NCBI taxonomy): Bacteria > Pseudomonadati > Bacteroidota > Sphingobacteriia > Sphingobacteriales > Sphingobacteriaceae > Pedobacter > Pedobacter sp. AW31-3R. The sequence goes on from NZ_CP197475.1 coordinate 5,026,980, forward strand.
GATGAAATTACAGGAACAGCATCTCTGAACCAGGATTCCGCAGTAGGAATATAAGCAAAACCTACCTTCGGATAATATTGAACGCCTATATCCTTACCAAAGGCACTGTTCCCATCACCACGTAAACCAAGATCAATGAAAAACTTATTTTTAAACCCAAGGTTTTCCTGTACATACACACCATAGTTAACCACCTCTGTAAATACTTCATTGGCGGTAGTTGCCCCAACCGTTCTGATATCTCTCATACCATCCCTTACGTTCGTTCCATTATACGCTACCTGACGGTCCTCATTCCTGAACAGCTGTCCGCCAAAAGTAGTTACAAAAGAAAAATCACCCAGTTCGGCTTTGTGCTGACCGTTCAGTTCCATGGTTAAGCCCCAGTACTTTCTGTCTGCATTGCTGATACTGCCACCCGCTGTACTTGGATTACCTGTAGTATGCGCAATGTATTCATTCGTCGTGATGACCTTATTTCTCATGTTACGGTAATCAATACCTCCTACAGCCTTGAAAACCAGGTTTTCTGTCGGACGGTAATTAAAAGTCTGTGAGGTCTGGAAGCGGTTGACCACAATCTCATTATCCTGCAGGCGTTCTGCTTCTCTCACATAAGCCTTCATTTTTTCGAAATCCTCCTCACTCAGCTCATCTATCTGTGGTTTAAAATTAGGCTTCGGACCGGTAACGGCAGAAGCACCGCTTTCTAAGAACCACAGACCAGTATAACCACCCTGGTTACCATTTCTACTACGTTTGTAACTATTATTTACAAAAGTAAAACTGCTTTCATAAGTAATTTTATCACCAATATTCGCTTTAAAACCAGAACGCATATCGATACGCTTATTCGAGTTCTGGTTCTCAATCTGCACCCCTGTACTGTTCAGGTAACCTCCTGTAAAACTATAGCCGATACCATTTTTACTTCCACTCACTGCGACATTGTATTTCTGGAAAGTTCCGGTTTCGAAAAGCATGTCTTTCGTTCTTTTAAAATTCAGGAAATCATTGGTAGAAACTTCCGGACCAGCTTCGACATTCAGTGTAATCGCTGTACGATCTCCACCGCCTTTCTTTGTAATGATCTGGATGACACCATTGGCTGCATCAGAACCATACAGGGTTGTCGCCGCACCACCATTGATATATTCGATTTTTTCGATATTGTCCATCGGGATATCTGCCAGGGAACTCACTGCAGCACCGGAAGCAGCACCTCCACCCAATGTTGAAGCTGTATTCAGGTTATCCATACGTACACCATCCACATAAATCACCGGGGAAGAATTCAGGTAAGCAGAAATCACCCCCCTTGCCCTGATAATAGAAGTGGCTCCTGCCTGCCCACCCGTCATACGGATCTGAGCATTTGGCAATTTAGCCTGTAAAAGCTGATCCAAACGTGTACCTGGTGTCTTCTCTATGTCTGCACCACTGATGCTCACCACATTGGTAGAAAGACGGCGTTTACTCACATCAATCCCCTGACCGGTGACCACCACTTCGTCAAGCCCAAGCAGGTCTTCTTCCAGCTGCACATTCTGGGTAACAAGTGCAGCAGAACGTGTGATGTTAAACTCCTGCGACTTATAGCCGATATAGGAAACCACCAGCGTAAAATTGGCTTTGTCTTCCCTAACAGAAAGCGTATAATTACCATTGATATCTGTTTGTGTACCTACAACGGTACCTTTCACCTTGATACTGACACCAGGAAGGGTCTGCCCTGTTCTTTTGTCCTTCACCACTCCTGAAATTACGGTGGGGGCAAGATTACTTTTTGGATTAATAATAATGTAGGTATCACTGATCTGGGTAATCTCCATACTGGATGGCGCCATAACCTCATTTAAGATGGCGGCAACAGATTTTCCCTGTGCGTGGATAGTCACTTTTTTATTTTTCAGGGCATCCATGTTTTTGTAGCCTATCACAAAGTGACTTTGTTTTTCAATCAGGCCGATGACTTCCTGAACCGGCATTTTGCTGGCCGACAGATTGATCTTTACCTCATACATCGACTGTCCGGCGATAGGACCTGCATAAATAAGCAGGTTAGAAAAAAAGAGAAGGGCTATCGTTAACTTCATTTTTAAATTAAATAATGACCATAGCGGGTATTTGCAACCCGGGTAAAATTTTTGCATATTTGTTTTGTTTTTAATGTTTTACGAACTCATTGGAAATAGCGGAGACCTGCTTCAGGACTCCGTCGGAAACCGGAAATGTTGGCGCATATCCGGTTTTTTTTATTCTTGCTTTTACATGGCTGGTTATTTAATGGTGATTTGATTATTCCTATACTCGAATTCCCTTTTTGTAAGTAGTGTCAATATCTCCAGCACCCCTTTTAAAGATTCCCTGTTAAAACGGATGGTATACCGGTCTGTCTGACTTGCCTTACTCAGGTCTTTTACGTCCAGGTGATAGAAACCTTTAAGCTGCGCTGCGATGTCAGCGATGGAGGCATTATCGATATAAAGTTTATTGTCTTTCCAAGACGTGATCATCAGGGCATCTTCAGTATTCATTTCAAATTCCCCGGTTTTCCTGAAGAAGCTGATCGTCTGGTTGGTGCTCATCTGACCGGCCAGTATCCGCTTGGATTTCCCTGTTGTCCGGGATACGCGTACGCGGCCAGTCAGCACAGAGATCTTAATCCTTTCCCTGTCAGGATAAGCATTGATATTAAAAGAAGTCCCCAGCACCCTCGTGCTCAGCTCCCCGGATTGAATGATAAAAGGCTTGTTACGATCTTTAGCCACTTTGAAGTAAGCTTCACCCTTCAGGATCACCCGCCGCTCTTCTTCTCCGAATTTACCGGAAACCAGCAATTCCGTTCCTGTGTTCAGCCATACGACAGATCCATCTGCCAGCTTAATTTCCTTACGTTCACTGGAAGCTGTAAGAATCAGCCTATCTGCTGGCCGGGTAGTTTCAGGCATGATGTAAAACCAGGCTGCGAAAGCTGCCACCAGGCAGAGACATGCAGCAGATGCCCAGAAATATAATGGTATTGATTTTGGCTTTTTATATTCGCTTAAAAGCTGCATTTCCGCATCGGAAACTTCGAGTGTATCGTACCAGTGATCAACAGCTTCCACTTCGGAGGGGGAAGCCTGATGACTGATATATTTTTTTAAGATTTCCTTGAGTTCTTCTTCTCTTTTATTTTCTGACATCCTATACTACACATCACAGAAGACGCCTGATAGTACTTTAAGATAAGATTAAGAAAACATTAATTCGTAATTACTCAACACTGAAAGCGATGCAATGATAAAAATGATGTTTGGATCGGAATTGTATTTCCCCAGCCTGAACCTGATCCTGTTCAGGACATCCGTGATATTGTTCTTTACGGTTTGTTCAGAAACAGAAAGACGGGCAGCGATTTCCCTGATCGATAAATGCTGTTCCCTGCTGAGTCTGTATGGCAATTGCAGGCGGTCTGGCAGCTCATTCAATTCAGCATCTACAATACGGTGTAATTCTTTGACCAGTAAATCCTGATCAGATTTTCCGGCAGCAGGATAGGCCAGCATCTCTTCCAGCACTTCAGCACCTCTGATGGCAACCCCCGGCCTGGTAAAATAATTGATTGATGCATACTTCGCCGATTTATACAGGTATGAAGATAAACGTCCCAGGTGATCACACTGGATGTCAGCGCGGTTCTTCCAGACGCCCAAAAAGATTTCCTGTACAATATCCTGTGCTTCTTCAGCATTTTTAATCTTTATACACACATGTTTAAAAAGATCCTGCCAGTATCTTCGGCTCAATTCTGCGAAAGCCCGGTGATCATCCAGGTGGAGCAGCGCAATTAAATCCCTATCGCTTAATTCTCTCATAATTGGTCACAAAAATACTTACCGATTATAAACTGCACATTAAGGACGTTTAATATTAAAATTACATGAGACGCTCCCTGTGTATTTCAATAGGCAGCAAATCCATTTTCCAAGTCATATACCTGAAAATAAGCCATTAAACAAAGAGAAGCTACGGCGTTATTGAAGGTAGCGCAACAGGTGATGCACTGGAGCTTCCATTTGGTTATGCGATGACGGACAGCGCGGTCTTTGAAATATCTTCGAAAAATTGACGTTCGATCCTGAATTTCGCATAGACCCGCATTCCGGTCACTGTGTTGCAGAAAAAGCGGGCAAGTGCCAAAGGATCTTTTGAAGAATTGATTTCACCATTTTGCTGCCCTTTTTTAAATGCGCTATGTAGCGCATCTTCTATCAGCAAATCATCACCATATACAAGCTTACGGATAATTTCATCCTGTGCTGCCACCTCCACTTCGGAATTGACTTTGAAGCAACCTTTCGGGCAGCTCTCATGGAGTACATCATTCACCACTGCACTCAACAATGATTCCAGGCCACTTTTTAGAGAAGGTGCATTGTCGATAATGCTGATGATTTTTGCCGTACCTTCTGATTGGTAAAGTTCAAGAGCTTTTACAAAAAGTTTATGTTTGTCCCCGAATGCATGATATATGCTTGAACGGCCAATCCCGAGTCCGTCAATCAGGTCATGTATCGATGTCGCATTGTAACCCTTTTCCCAGAAAATATGGATGGCTTTCCTCAGTATCTCTTCCTCATCAAAATCTTTACTTCTCATAATTACTCAATAGCTTTGCCCCTGAAGACAAAGCTATTGATTTTATTCGGGTTTCAGCCCCGAATGCTCAGTGACTAGCGGAGACCACCGCTTGCCGAGATGATTTCACCTGTTAACCAACGGGCCTCTTCTGAAGCCAGGAATGAAGCGATCAATGCAACATCTTCGGGTAGGCCTACCCGAAGTAGTGGCGTCATGCTGACAAACAATTTTTCTGTATCACTGCCAATAAATCCTCCTGCCCGAGATCCTTCGGTATCGACTATTCCCGGGTTGATAGAATTCACGCGGATGTTCTTAGGGCCAAGTTCTTTTGAAAGCACCCTTGTTATGGAATCAACGGCACTTTTTGTTGCGGTATAAAGCACACTCCCAGCGGGCTGGGCAGTTGACACCGAAGAGCCGATATTAATAATGTTTCCTCCATTGTCAGCAAAATAGCTTACAGCAGTCTGAGAAGCGAGAAGCAGGCCAAGCACATTGATATTGAACTGGCGGTGGAATCCTTCTTCAGTCACAGATTCCAGCGGTCCCCATTCATAAATACCTGCATTATTTACCAGAATATCAATTTTTCCATATTGCTGAACCGTTTCTGCCAGAATTCTTTTGACATCACCTTCAATGGCAACGTTTCCTTGTATAGCTGTTGCCCTGCCGCCACTTTGAAGAATCGACTCTACCACTTTTTCAGCATCTGCTGCTGAGGAAACATAATTGACAACTACTGCGGCACCATCTTCGGCTAGTTGTTTTGCGATAGCGGCACCTATGCCTTTGGAGGCACCTGTGACCAACGCGACTTTGTTTTCTAATTTTTTCATCAGTATATAATTGATTTTTAAAGGTGATGAAGCTCTCATACACCCATTGATTGCTGTTAGCAAGCGGTGGGCTTATGATAGCTCCCTATATTGTACCAATTGGTACACAAACATAACAACCTAATTAGAACGATCAGTACAATACTTTAAATTTGAATAAGCTGTGACAAATTGGGAGGGGATAAAATTGGCAGGCATCGCTACTAACGGATACCCCTATCACTTATTTTTCTTTTCTAGGATAAGCTTATTTGCCAGTTCCAGCCCGGGATCCAGCCCATCAATGAATCCATGGAACGTTTCTACCGGAGTATAATCGGGTATTACCCCATGTCCGAAGGGATAAGGGCTGCCAGGTACGTCGAGAACAAATTTAAGCAGGGGAATTTTCAGCTCCAATCCCGAAACCGGCAGGGTAAGTTTCATCCCGAAGCCGCTTGTATTTCCGTAAAGTCCTCCACCTGTTTCTTCACCAATAAAGACCGCTTTCCGGTGCACCCTGATCAGCGCTGCAAATTCGGAACCACCGGAATAGGTATCTCCGCTAATGAGTACATAAATATTTCCAGTGAAGGCGTCCTTCCGGGGCTTTTCCGGGGTTAAAATGCCGGGTTTTCTCAAAATTCGTCCATCAGACTCCAGTTGATGCTCCTCCTTCAGACTTTTTTCAAGGGCCTGCTGTTTTTCCGGTGTGCGGTAGTCACTGAAACGGTAGAAAGAATACGAAAATGCAGAGGCCTGTACATAACTATATTTTTTGTATGGCTTGGCCGAGAGGTGTGCGAATACATAGTCCTCATACCCCTCTGCCCCTCCGGTATTTCCGCGCAGATCGATAATAAGGTCTGTTACTTTCGCTTCTGCAATAGTCCTGAAATAGCCATCGGTAGTCTTTCTGAAGTCAGCATACTTATCTGCCCTAAAGGTATGATAGGCCAGCACGGCAGTTGTTCCTTTCAGCATCAGACCAGAGGCCTCCTTACGATTGTTGAAGTACTGGTTCCTGATGGCTATCCAGTTTTTTTCCAGCCACTGGCTATCTGCTGCATCTACCGTATATTTTTTCTTCTCTCCATTGGCAGGGTTCTTCAGTTCCAGTTCATATCGCTGGTTCTGGTCGAAGACATCGAGGTAGTAATAGGCGAAATCCTGGCCCTGCAGGGTCGCATATTTTTTGCTAAGATTGAATCCGTCTGAGGGAATTGTCGCAAATATAGAATCGCGTAATTTTTCCCAGGGTATCCCGTTAATGGCTGTTAGTTCCATTCCCGATGTACGGAGTCCCTGGATATCGTTGATCAATAAGGGTTTTCCTGAGATAAACTTTAGGAAAACAGGCGGATAGCGCCCATTGCGAGAAAGGAAATCATCTATTTCAGCAGAAAGTGCGATCTTACAGTGGCCTTCTCTGCCTGCGGAAATAACCGGAGCCAGTATGCGGTAGAACTGCTGGGCATTGAGTCCATCGGAGATCATCATTCTCCGGCTGCGGACAAGAGAATCCATCTGGGCGCGGGAAGTATACCAGTCAAACCCCGGATGGGCCTCCTTCAGGCTGGATACCGCCAGGTCAAAATCAGCCAGCATCCCATCCTTGTCTAGTGTGCTGAGGGATGGCTGTACCTGGGCTACAGACCGGAGCGTAAACACCAGTAGCAATAATAGGATATTCTTTTTCATGTATGATCTAATATACAAACATTAAGATCAAATGTGCTACGCCAAAAGAATACCACTACCCAGGTAATGGCTATCTGAAACCTCCTTGCCATCCGGTGAGACAAAAAATATCCAGCCATGGATGATTTGGCCAACTCCAGCTTTACGTGGAACAGTATATACATATTCCAAATCTGCCCGGATAGCCTTCCCCAGCACCCTATCAATCCAACCCGATTCTACCTGATAAATAATCATATAGGCCTGGTCATTGCCAAACAGTTTTTGGTCCACAGTATCCGGCATATCCCAGCTGATCCTGACTTTCCTGCCTTTTTCAAATGTGATATCCTCTGACCATGCCGGCTCCCTTTTCCCCTCACTCAATTTCACCTCAGCAAAATTAATTTCATATCCTCCCTCGGTTGTTTTCACTGCATGTTTCAGGTTAAACTTCATGGCGTACGAAATCGGTGCAGCCTTGGCCTTGGCCCGGGCGAAACCCATTTCGATCTCGCCCTTTAAACGCTTTAAAAAAGAAGACATCAGCGCCAGCTTTTCCTGCTGGGCAGAATTCCCTTTATTCTGGTACTTCTTATTGCCTTTCTTCCTCTTTTTAGGTTTGCTGGACATGATGTTCTTACCTTTTACATCCCTGCCTACTACCGTACCTACCTTTCCAGAAAAACCACCCAATATTCCAAATGGTGATATCGCCATAACCCTGTTATTTATCCCAGACCAGCTGGCCTATGTGAACTGAATCTGACACGGTCTCACGGTCATCACTGATAAAGGCGATGTATACTTCAATCACCCTTCTCTTTCTGAACCTCGGCAGTGTCATTACCTCTTTTTCTTCTGACCTCCTGGCGCCACTCAGCAATATGGAAGCCGTCATCGTTTCCGGAAAATAAGCCACCAGCATCACCTGGTCGCGCGAAAGGGTGCCTTCGCTTTCCAGGTCAGCATCCCAGGTAAATTCCAGTTTATTTTTATTCAGTACAACCTGTGCATTCAAAGGAGCGGGCATATCGCCGATGCTGAACTTTAGCTTCTCAAAATCGATTTCCTGGTTTGGATACCTCCCTTTTATTGCATTTTTCTTGTTGTAAGAACTGGCATAGTTATAATAATGCCAGTGTTTGCCCGCAGGCGGATGTTGAAACCCGACCTTTATGATCGGTTGTACAGGTTTCAAAACTTTGGTAATTAATGCTGTTGCATCTTGGTTCGCAAATTCCTCCCCTTTAGAGCCGTTCTTTATCCCTATTGTACGGACCACCAATGTACCCCATTTGTTGGTATAGTACACCAAATTCCGTATACGGCCTCTCGCCTTCCCATTGAACCCATCTGGTAATGTTGCCATAAGATCTTCAATATTAGTAAGTAAAACATTATGACCAAGATAGTACAATGATCGGAATAAAACAATAGTGAAATTAAAATATAGTCATAGTGAAACTATGTTTAAAAAGTGGCTGACAAGTTGCTGACAGGTAGTTGACAAGGACTAAAACCCTGTCAGCACCTTGCCAGCACCTTGTCAACACCTTGTCAGCACCTTGTCAACTATAGTAACACCATTGGTTCACAATAGCTTAGAGATGGCTTCATGACGAGCCTATCCATACGTTAACCCAACGTTGTTCCGCTGTGTGGTTCCCTATACCTATTTTTCCTGAATAGTTGGTAATTTCTTTTTGGAGTTTTAAAAATAATTATTAATAAAATATTTTACTTTTATGGGAATTTTAAAACGGTTTATGCTTATATTTACCATACGGTAACTGAGCTATGAGATTCAGTGCCGGATTAAATTGTAAACTGCATTTGATCAAAGAAACTTTGCCAATACAGACCTAGGAATCTATAAGGACGCAAAGTTACGGATGAAAAGAATGCCCGGTTTCTGTATCTTTGCTGGTACAGCAAACATGGGCGCTCTCCGTACTGCGTGCTTAGGGGAACTTGTTCCCTTCCCATCCTAGGGGGTGTATTGGCGTACGGGGAGCCTCCATGTTTTATAGACCCCTTCCCGGGTTTCCTTTGTTTTAATGCCTTAAAGATTAAAGCAATGGAAACCTTTTCAACACCCGTTTATTTCCTTCTCCTGCTTTCGGATTCCTGCAATGGGCATTCTGCATCCCTATTCGTTAGGTTATGTGGCCTGTCCCCACCTTTTCTTCTATTTTGTACTGATGGCTGACCTTGACCCCTGATCTTGACAGGCTTTAGCCTGATTGCCCAGCCTTTTTCCAATTAACTTCTACACTTAACATAAGGATTTGATCCCCATGGGATCGCTATGCCAAAAAAATTACGACAATGGATAAATATAAAAATGCAGAGATGGAGCTTGCCGCTACCATTATAAAGGAAAAAATGAATGCCGAGTCAGTTTTCTGCTTCGGCGAGGCCACAAACCATAAAACCTCCTGCTCATTCTTCAGCAGCCAGCAGCGGAGGTATTTCAGCTCCATGCACTATGATTTCCTGGTGGTTACCTCAGCTAAAACAGAGCTGAAGCCCGGGAAGAGGATTAAGATAAAGGAACTGATGGTGCAGGAAGAGGTGGCCTGCACACTGGTTGTGCACACCCTGGAGGAAGTAGAGCAGGGATTGAAGGATAACAACCGCTTTTTCCATACCGTGATCAATACCGTGGAACATGTACCTGGGCATGATAAATTATTGGCTGGGCTATTCACCATCCCCTTTGATAAGGAGGCAGACCAGGAAGATGTACTGCAACGCAGCCAGGCCTTTTATGCGGACATTGAAGCGTATGAACAGCTCCGCTATTCCAGCCAAAAACCCCATATCTGTGTTCCGCTGATCAGCCGGCAGCTGGAGAAAGTCTGCCTGTGGCTTATCTACGTGATGATGGGCTATGAACCACAGGGCTATACCCTGAAAGGGCTGGTCAACCTCTGCACCGGCATTGACCGCCGTTTCGAAAAGGTTATCCCCAGGATTACCGAGGCCGACTGTTACCATTATAAAGTGCTCATGCAGGGAGTATGGAAGGGAAAATATGGCCGGGACAGGGAGCCGATCATGGAATACCTGCATAAGGCGGTCGATGATTTCAGCAGCCTTGCCGAAGAAATATGTGGCGCCAGATTAATGGTGGTATCCAATCCTGTTAAAAAAACAATGCATAAAAATTAAATCATGAATATTCAAACTGAACTGATGGCCATGGCCATCAACTACATCACTGAAGTGATGGAAGCCGAACACATCTACTGTTTTGGCTCGAGGCACCTGCAGCAGCAAACCGAGTCTGTTTTTGGAGACCGGAAAGGATTGAAGAGGGCTGTCCACTTCGACCTGCTGGTGGTGACAGACAACCTTTGTCCACGCCCCGATTTTATTGGCAGGCTGGAAAATATTGAAGGAATGGAGGTTACCGTCTGCCTTATGGTGTGTACCCGGGCGGCACTGGATGGTGGCTTGCTGAACAATAACCGTTTTTACCATACGGTGATCAGCAAGGGCAGGCTGGTGTATGGCAAAATAGGAACCGCACCTCTCCTGCCTGTAGTTTTTGACGGAGAACGTGACCTTGGGGCCATAAGGGCTTACAGGGAGAATTGTGCGGCCAGGGGAGCAAAAAGTGTTTTTTCTACAATGAACTATAAAAACATCTTCAATTTTTCTGCCATCCCGCTGTATACAAAAAGCTTGGTGGAGGTTTGCAGGGAGGTGGTTTATGTGTGTATGGGTTATGAACCGGAGGGATATTCCCTGGAGCAGCTGCTGGATCTGTGTGACAGCATTGACCCAAGGTTCAATGAATTGATCCCAAGGTTTACCCAAAGGGATATTTTCCATTACAAGGTGCTGTTGAAGGGATCCTGGAGGAAAGGCAAAGTGAATATGATGGAGCCACGTATGTTGGATCTGTACGATTGCTGCGAGAGGTTTATTGGCCATGCAGAAGCAGTATGTGCCCGGAAACTAGAGCAGACGGTTGAAGGATGAGGCTGTTGATGGCAACCTGGAATAGGCGGCGTGGTGATGGCCGGCCTGTTCCAGGTTTGAGGTATGATGTCTTATAAATGAGGTATGGTGTCTTATGAATTTTAGTATAAGAATCCAAAAAGCCATAAGGGAATTTTATGCTGATGTCCAATTTCTATTTCATCTGCTGCAACAAAAGATTGCACCAGGTGCTTTACCTGCTTATTGGTTTTATTCTTTCCGCCTACTTCAAATGTAATTCCTTTAAATACAAAATCACCATCCTGAGCATAGGCGACAGGCCCAAGAGAGCCGATTTGGTTAATGAAAAAGCTTTCCCTGCTATTGCCTATATTGCTTTGCTCATGGGCAAGCGCATACTGTAAATTTGGATGATGCAAATATATCTTCTCTGGTTTCTGCAATAAGCCAAATCCCCTGGTATCGGAATATAGCCCTTTAATGATTCTCATTTCTTCTAAGTATTTTAGAAACATGATCAGATTGTTGCGGCTGATGCCGATGCGCTCGCTAAGTTTAGAGATGTTCGGTTTGAATGGCACAGATTCCGCAACAATTTGTAATAGCAAGCGAATTTTTTCAATGCTCCTGTAGTTAATTTCATGAAAGGCAGGAAGATCTATACTTAATGCAAGACCGATGGTTTCTGCCAGTTTCTGTGGGTATAACTTTGTGTTTTCTATAAAATAAGGGTAATGTCCATATTCCAGATAATTCCCAAAATATTCCAGGGGATGCATGGTTTGAACTATATCCATAGCAATTGTTGTATGGTGCTGAAGTAATTGCTCAAAGCCAACAGGCTCAAGTTCAATTTTTAACGTGAAATTCAAATATTCCCTGAATGAAAGACCGGAAAGTTCATACATCATTGCGCGTCGACTAAGGTCGCCCTTTGCCTGGTTAAGATGCATAATGGAAGATCCGGTAAAGATAATCTGAAGATCTGGCTGATCGTCATAAATGTTTTTAATCTCCTGAGGCCAATTCGCATATCGGTGTACCTCGTCCAGCAATAAATATTTTCCACCTTGTTTCACAAATTGATCGGCCACATCTACCAGCGCATTCGTTGTAAAATACAAACTATCCAAACTCGTATAAAGTGTTTCTTTCCCAGATGGAAGATTCAATTTTGCATGCTGTAGCATTAATGTAGTCTTCCCCACACCTCTGGCTCCTTTGATCCCTATAAGGCGACTGCTCCAGTCTATCTCCTGTGCAAGATATCGCTTAAATGATGTGGGTACCCGTATTAATTTTTGGTATGATTTCTCAAACAGTCCTTTCATTTTGCTTTCCCTATTTAACAAAAAAAGTAATTATTGCTCTTTACAAAAAGCAATTTATAGTAAAAATGCTTTTTGTAAAGAGCAATATGGGACGATCTTTTTTGACGTTTATGTGGTTGGGCCTTTGCCCGGGAATACTTTTATGCAAAATAAGGTGAACTTATTTATAAAGAAGAGGATTGGGATTGTGCAATAATCTTAAACTTTATGAATGTTTATTAATAATTTTTGCCTGTTTATCTATCACATATAGAACTTTAAGAGTTTAGTTCCCTCTAAAATTACCGTCTTCTTCATCAATAAATTTTTTCGGCATAAATATCATGGGGCAAATAATATAGATATTATGTACAATTAAATAGGTTTCTCTCCACATCTCATCATTATTCTGGTTAGTTGTGTTTCATTCAAGATCTTAAATATACCTCTATTGGAAACGCTTCGAAATACGGTTGATCTATATGCTTTCTCCTATCAACATCATCTCCATACTGCCTGAAAAGAATAAATAATACATCAAGTCGTACCCCATAGGGTATAAAAAATTCAGCCATATATAAAACATACCCTATCGGGTACTATTTAAAATAATTTCGTTAAATTAGTACCCTAAAGGGTATAAAATGACTCAAATTAAAACATTCATCAAAGAAAAAAGAAAAGCTTTAAAGCTTTCCCAAGCCGATCTTGCATTTAAATCTGGTGTGGGGCTTCGCTTCGTTCGTGAATTAGAACGAGGTAAAACCACACTTCGTTTAGATAAAGTCAATGAGGTATTGGCTCTTTTTGGCAAACAAGTAGGGATTGCTGATCTTGATTACGTAGAAGAGGAGTAAAAGTAATGATTAATAGAGCAAAGGTATAAGAAGATGTTGAAAAAGCACATTATTATTTGTCAGTTATATGTTGCCGCTCAATACCAATTGTTTAATCGACAAAGTTGTTAGTTTAAGTTTAGGCATGCTCCAAAATAAACTTCGCGTCAACATTGAGTTCGGAATGAACTGCTTTTAGGAAATCTACATCTGCCTTCTGCTTCCCATTTAGTATTAATGAAAGCTTTGCAGGGCTCACCCTAAGCTTTTTTGCCAAGTCAACTTGTCGAAGTTTCATCTCAAACATGCGCATCTCAATCATACCTAAGAGCGTTGAAGGTGCATCGACCACATAGAATTCCTGTTCATAGGCCTGCGCAGAAAGCGCCAGACGACGAATTTCAGCCAGTTCTTCGGCAGAAACGTTTTTGCTTCCTTTAGCCATCAGGTCATCGATCCTTGACATCACCGATTGGTAGTTAGCTTCAGTATTAATCTTGTTCATCCGTCCCATGCTGAAAAGATATTATTAGTAATAAAACGGCTATTTATACCCAAGCCTTAAAAGGGGTTAGACTGAGGCTAAACCGCTGAACAGTCCTTTAACTTATCATACTCCGCATGCGTTCCAACAAAGCGTACATAAACCGTCCTTACATCAAAAAATATCATGGCGATCAGTCTATAGCTATTCCCCCTGATATTAAAAACGTACCGGTCTTCGCCCACCGTGTCAACACTACCGAACATTCGCTTCATTTCATGAAAGTTTGACCAGTCAGCCATTTCAACTGCTCGATACCAGTTATTTAGCGAATCCTTTGCGCTCGCATGAACATCAAAAAACCTTTTAAGCTTTCCATAACTGATAACTACCATCGTAAGATAAATTACTAAAACAAATATACATATAATTTAGATTTCCTAAAGAATATTTAGAATAACATACCCAGTTAGCATTGTATTGTTGTATCAAACACTTTCTTATAATACCTCAGCATATTCTTAGTCAGATCATTCCGTCACAAAGCCAAAATATAGCTAATAAGAACCAAAGGCTAAAAAGAGATGCATTGAAATTATTACCATATCTAGCTTCTTATGCCCTTATTGTATCAGGCATAAGAAGATGTGGAAAAAGCACGTTATTATTTCAATTATTAAATAGCAGATATCCTAATGCACTATACCTCCATTTTGAAGATCCCAGATGATATGAATTTAAAAACAAGGATTTCCTGAGGTTAGATGAGTTGATCCGGGAACAAAAGCTCTTAATGTTTGATGAGATCCAAATTATACCAGAATGGGAAAGATATGTACGGCAGAAATTAGACGAAGGCTTAAAAATCAATATACCAACTCCAGACGATTTTTCACATGCTTACTTTCCTCCTGCCTCAAATGCAGATTAGTCATGATGTCATGTTCCTTGTCCTTTTGAATCAGTTTAAACCAGTAGATTGCAGGAATCATCCCATTGGAGTGAAGTTCCAGCCTAATTACAAATTGCTCTGTCGGTTTACGGTGATTATTAATATACTGGCTCAACACAGCAGGTTTGATATCTACTTCAAAGGCAAATTGCTTGTCTTTCTTCTCCTGCCGTGAAACATACTCATTCAGAAAATAGCCAAAATTCAAAGCCTCTTTGTACTGGTTTCCACCAATATAATCTTCCAGTTGAAATTTAAGTTGAAGCAATTTCGCAAATATCTTTTGCTCAGGCGTTCTATTGTGAAACTGTTTTCTCCGCTCTGTCCAAAAGTCTGCTTCATCTTGTTTGTCTTCAGGTGTGCTAACTGATGCTTTCGGAAAAACAAAAGCATCTGACAATTCCTGGTCACTAAACTTTGAAATATCGACTACCTGATAATTTTTATTTTTCTTCTCCATCTTGATAATATTCTTTAATTAAATCCAGTGAATTTTTGCCTTCGGAAACTAAAAATAGCTTCGTTGATTGCAAATTATATTTTTCTTTATAGTGATCACTGATCAACGTTTTAGGCTTTAAGCAGATATAGCCATCATAACCAGCTGCAAAAGCTTCCTTACATGCAAACGCAATCATGTTTCCCGCAATCCGCTCATATTTTCGTTGCTTACCTTTGTTGTCTCTTGAAACAGCAATCAAGTGAATTTCAATGGCGAAATCCTCCGGCCGTTCCACTAATGACATTAATCCTAAAGGTTCACTAACACCTTCAGCAATGAGCTGGTATACATTATTGAGTTTTTCTGCATTCCAATTGAAATCAAACCGCTTGGTTCTATTAATCGAAGCGATTTCTTTCGCATCAATCTTACTGATCTTTGCCTGGATTTTATCTTCTGTTGTCGTATCTTTTATATACATCGCCTATTCAAATATACAAAAAGTTTACCAAAAAAGTAAACTAAATCACTTCCATGATCAAGTTTCCCTCCCTCCCATCACCGAAAGAAAAAAAACTAATCCAATATAACAATAGAATGATCGATTCCCCATAAATCCAGCATTTCAACAGCATCAACTTCTTCAAATTCAGATCGAATGGTTATTCCAGACTAATCGAAAAACGGCTTTTAGGCAGTGTTACATGATGGTTATGACCCCATAGAGATTACCAATCATCACCATACATTCAAAAATTTCATTTGGTCTGGTGGTTCGGGTGAAATACACAAAACTATTTTCTTGTGCCTAACTCCGCCTAAGTACATCAACATCATTGAGCTTAATTTAATATAGGCATAACAAATTTGGATTACCTTTGCTTTCAGAAGGGCATGAATTTAGCAACGTTATCAGATACAGGTTTAATTGACAAGGTCAAAAATAACCATACCTCAGCTTTTGAGGAAATTTTTAAACGATACTGGGAACCCTTATATGTATTCGCATTCAAAAAACTTAAAGATGAAGACGATGCAAAAGATGTGGTTCAAAATGTCTTCATTAATTTTTGGCAAAGATCTGCCACGCTGGAAATTACAGATACCTTAGAAAAATACCTTTTTAGTGCTGTACGCTACGAGCTCCTTCATAAAATATCGCAATCGATTAAGCAGCAAAAAAAAATAACGCATTATTACAACGAAGTGATTCCAAATTTTATGGCTGCGTTAGATCCTTTGCAACAAAAAGAATTGATGGCCGCCATTGAACAGCAGATAGCCGCACTGCCCGATCGTTTAAAAGAAATTTATCGACTCAGTAAAGAAGAAAACCTAAGTATTAAAGAAATTGCAATGCGGCTAAATATTTCTGAGCAAACTGTTAAAAATCAGTTGAGCACGGCCTTAAAAAAGCTGCGTGTTGGTTTAAAAGAGGCTTTCATCCTTATCTTAATTTCATCGACAAGCTAAAAACCCTGAATTTACAATAGCTTAATATAAACATAACACACCGCCACTAGTACGATTTGCCTTTTCCGAACGCATATAGGTAAAAAGGCATACTATGGAGGTGATACAATTTAAGCGGCTGATAGATCGTTACCTTGCCGGTAAAGCAACGGCAATTGAAATTGCAGCAATTGACCAATGGTTAGATCAGGTTGAAGAACATGCTGATACCATACCCGCGCAGGACCGTATCCGTCTGCAGACAGAAATGTTAGCACAGATCAAACTCGCACAGCCAAGGCCATTACCTGATAAAAACACCCATATTCTATCGCTTTTTAAACCTTATTTGCAGGTAGCTGCGATATTAGGTATGGTAAGTGGCTTATGGGTATTGTACGGTAAATTTTATAACGTAGATCAACCAGTCGTTAATACCAATGCAGTGGTGTCTTATGAAAGTTATACTACTCCAAAAGGAAGAAAAGCCACACTTACTTTAGCAGATCAAACGGTTATCCAGCTTAATTCGGCCACAACCATCAGATATCCTAAACAATTTGCAGGACCACAACGGGAAGTGTTTTTAGATGAAGGTGAAGCTTTTTTTAAAGTTACTCCGGATGCAAAGCACGCTTTTGTTGTTCATTCGCCTAATGATATAGATACAAAAGTGCTGGGCACATCTTTTAATATCAAAAATTATAAAGCCATTGGAGAATTGGCACTATCTGTAAATACAGGTAAAGTTCAGGTAAATAATGGTAAAAAAACGCAGCAAAAAGTGTTGGGCATATTTACTTCCGGGCAGGGATTAACCTATCATACCAAAACCCAGGAAGCTATTTATACCCATGTAGACGCAACAGCTGCCGCAGCCTGGAAAGACAATGTGTTAGTTCTTAAAGATGCGGACTTTAAAGAATTGAAACACACGCTCGAAAACTGGTACGGTATAGAAATCAGCTTAAAGATGCCACAAGATCCATCGCAGCTATTTACAGGAAAATTTGAAAACCCATCCTTGCAGGAAGTCTTACGATCATTACAACAAATCAATCCATTTAATTACCAGCTAAAAGGAAATCAATTGTCAATCAGCAATTGATTTTCAAATTGACCACCAATCACCAGAAAGGAAGCCTATGTAAACATATCGCCAAAAAAACAGCAAAAAAAAACCGGAATTGTTGACAGCAATCCCGGCAATACTTCTTAACAAGCGTCTTAATCTTATTAAAAAACTATCCAAAAGTAGCGAAAACCTTTAAGGTTTTATCATCTGGTTGAATAAACTGGGGGTGGCTGCTATGGAACAAATTTGAACAAATGAAAAAAACATTAAATGGGTTGCTATTTAATTTATATCAAATAATGAAACTTTCGGTACTAACGTTTACGGTAATTGCTATTTTAGGTGGCAGTCTGTGGGCAAAACGTGGTCATACACAAAGCATCAGTGAGGTAAAAACTTCTTTAGAGCTGAAATCTGTAAGCTTAGATATGGCTTTGCAGGAACTTCAGAGGTCATCAGGATTTAGCCTGATGTACAATAATGTGGCCATAGGTGGCCACAAAATCATCAGTATCGATGTTAAAGACCAATCAGTAAAATCAATTTTAGATCGTCTTTTTGACCATAGCCATATTGGCTACAGGCAAGTCAATGAAAAGGTATACCTGTATCAAAAACCTGTTCCGCAGCAACCCGGCCGCATCAGTGGAAAAGTGGTGGATGACAGAGGAGAACCATTGCCCGGTGCTTCCATAAAAGTTGTACAAACGGGCCAGTTTGTACAGAGCAGCATAGATGGTACCTATAACGTCAGCCTCAAACCCGGGATTTATACCTTAGAGGTTAGCTTTATCTCTTTTCAAACTAAACAAATTACGTCAATAGAAGTAAAAGCCGCCCTAAGTACCACCTTAACGGTGGTGCTAAATCCCGCTACCAATGCCTTAAAACAAGTTGTCGTGACAGGAAGTTTCAAAAAAGAAAGCATCGCCGGATTATATGTAGAGCAGAAAAATAGGATTGCACTTTCTGATGGCATTAGTGCGGAACAAATTAGTGCTACACCAGACAAACATATTGGCGAAACATTGAAACGAATTACCGGGGTAAGTACAACGGATAATAGAAAAGTAGTGGTACGTGGTATTTCAGAACGCTATAATGTTTCGCTTTTAAATGGGAGTACCTTACCGAGTACAAATGTACAGGAACGCGATTTTGAGTTTAACCTGATTCCTACCAACCTGGTGGAGAATGTAGTGGTAGCCAAATCAATTACCGCAGATATGCCTTATGGCTTTGCCGGCGGATTGGTACAGATTACCACCAAATCGGTTCCAAGCAGTAATTTTTTATCTGTCAGTTTAGGTACTTCATATAACTCCCAAACTACTGGTAAAGATTTTATGGGTTATGGAAGGGGGAAATATGATTACTTAGGTTTTGATGATGGTGTAAGGGACCATTTCCCCGAAGGAATATTTAATCTGGGGGGATATAATCCCAGGCTAACAGATGCCCAAAATAAGATTAAAAATGCCGAAGTTGCTGAGCAGAACAAAAGAATTGGCGGAACTGAAAGGCTCGGTACAAGAATTTATGAGGCCAGGCCGTCGCAGAATTACCAGTTGAGCATAGGCAGAACATACAATTTAGATAGCAACAGCAGACGAAGAATTGGATTTGTAGGTTCGATAAGTTACCGTAACACGCAATCTAACGATTTGATTTCAAGTATGCGCAGAGGTAGCTGGAGCCAACAGCCCGCCAGGGGAAATGATCCCGATGATGTAAATACAGGTAATTTGTATGGCTTTAATACAACCTGGGGTGTGCTTTTAAACGGCGGTTTTAGAACCCAAAATCACCAGATTAATACCTACAACATATACACCCGCATCTTCGACAATAGGTTTAGCAGAATTTCGGGTTGGAGCCATGAAAATCCAAAGGATGAGGCAGAGCAAAAATTCCCGCGTATTGAAGAAGACGAACGTCCGAAATTTACAGACTTGCTGCAAAACAAACTAGCAGGTATGCACAAATTTGGAAATTTCACAGTAGAATGGAGTGCAGCCAGAACAGTGTTGAAATCTATAGAAAAAGATGCCGTATCTGCTCTTGCTGTGGGAAGAGAATTTGGAAATAAAGCGCCACTTTTTTACTACATGCCAAATAGTTCAACAGATCCTGGTTTTGGCTTTCTGCACCGTGATCAGTATACCTATAAAGAGGGAAATTTTGATGCAACGGTAAACGGGACCTATGATTTTAAACTTGGCAAAACAGCAAATGCACTTAAAATAGGTGTGAATTATCTGAAAAAACATGCCAACTATAACTGGGGGATATTGCCCATCAGTATCGGCCCCAACTCCACTATACCTATTGCCCAGATTGCTATACAAGATTGGGGTAATTATATGAGCATGGAAGGAAAAGGAAACAACATTTTCTACTTCCCAGCCAGCTATTCATTAAATGCATTTGAAGCCAAAAGCGTAAATAAAGGTGCTTTTGCCATGATGGACCATAAATTGTTCTCTAATTTGAGGGTGGTTTACGGTTTGAGGGCAGATTATTTCAGGTTGGACACCATACAAAATGCAGCCAGTTTATTGAGGGATAAAAATAGCAGGCTGATATTTGAAGAGAAGAAAGATTGGTATTTCATGCCTTCTGCCAATATCACCTATAGCCCAATTAAAGACCTTAATCTCAGGACATCCTATGCAAAATCTGCGGTAAGGCCTGGTTTAATGGAAAATTCAAGGTTCTCTCGTTTTGACCCTAACTACGGTTCGCAGGTAAAAAGCAGTGGTGTTTCCAGTACCATTATAGATAATTATGATGCTAAAATTGAGTTATTCCCAGGAGCAGGAGAATTGCTTTCTGTAGGTTATTTCTATAAATATTTTGATAAACCGGCAGAATTTTACAGGGTAGACAGGGAAAATAACGGCGTAGGGTACATCCTCATTACCAACTCAGATTGGGCTAAGGTAAAAGGCTGGGAGTTTGAGATGCGTAAGAACCTTAGTTTTGTCTCTGAGAAATTACCTTTTTTAGCCAATGTTTACCTGAGTGGGAATTTAACCTTGCAAAAATCAACCGTGAGGGCCAGAGAATTGCATGTTAAAGTATTGGCAGATAAAACAGACTCCCTGTATTATACTTACATGAAGCATCCCAGGGCGCTTTATGGCCAGGTGCCATTGCTCTACAATGCAGGGGTTCAATATGTGGGTAAAAAACTAGGACTAAACCTGACTTTTAATCATGCGGGATACAAAACCTTCATTACAGCCAGCGAGCCGAACCTGGTTGAATATGAAAGACCAAGGTCACAACTGGATGCCCAAATCAGCTT
Organism: Pedobacter sp. AW31-3R; assembly: GCF_052180285.1. Lineage (NCBI taxonomy): Bacteria > Pseudomonadati > Bacteroidota > Sphingobacteriia > Sphingobacteriales > Sphingobacteriaceae > Pedobacter > Pedobacter sp. AW31-3R. The sequence continues at coordinate 5,047,922 of NZ_CP197475.1, forward strand.
CAGGTTCCTAAAAGGTAAGATGGAATCCAAGCTGAATATGGGTAATCTACTCAATGCCCCATTCAGACATTTTATTAATGACGGAAGTACCTATGAAATCATTGAAGGTGGACAAGGTGAAGAGTGGCAAGACAGGTATAAATATAAAGATGGCTTTACAGAAAAATATGAGGAGGGTTATATAGATCCTACAACCAACAGACGTGTCGGGGACAGAGAAAGTTCTACACGGTATTTAGGCCGCACATTCAGTCTATCTTTCTCTTATAATTTTTAATCTATTCATCATGAAAACTTACAGCATATATTATATTATCATCCTCTTCTCTTTGCTATTATTAGGCAGTTGTAAAAAAGATGGAGAATTTGTCTTAAAACCAATCAAAGCCGTTAAACCTTTTGAGATGAGCGGATACGTAGTTGCCGATACTTTAGAACAGTACTTCGATGGCGTAAAAGTACGGGATCTTTATGGCCGGGTTTCGCTTGGTTATGTCACACCACAACTCGCTTTTGAAAACGACATTATTGTCATGCAGTTAAAGAAGAAGAGCACAGGCGGAATCATCTATGAGCAAAAATTCAATATTAATGATGATAACAATGTAATCCCCAAATTTTACTTTGATGGAACTCAGGTAACAAGCAGCTATCAGTATCCAAAACCGCAAGGACGTGAGTATTTAGTTAATTTTTATCTTGATGCACCCAAAGGAACACCACCAATTGATATTTCTCTGGAAGTGCTGGAATATTATATGGATAATGATAACAAGATCATTGTGGTGAATACGACGAGTTTTCCTATTACCACAAATCTGCAAATAGGAAAGTGGACGAATTATCTCACCATTGAACCTCCAACTGAAGTTGTTCCGACCCAGGAAGGTACAGAAATCTATCCGGTGGTCGCAATCAAAGACGCTAAAACAAAGAAATATCTAATTAATGGCGATGTTGTGGAAAGTTCGATCCAGGTGGAAATTCCTGACCAGTGGACTTCTCAAGGAAAAACACAAAGTATACATCTTGTGGCTAAGGTTGGGCCTACGGGTTCTTTATATTTTAGAGTTAACGACCTGGTTCAGTTTTTTCCACAATAATTTGATAGTGTCACTTAAAAAATGATATAAAAGCAGGGCATCAATAAAGCTAAACATGTGCGTCTGTTAAATGCACTGCTTCTTTAGAAAAAAGTATTGGAAGCTAATCCTTTCCCAATTCCACTAAGGCCTCTGATATAATGTCAGAGGCCTTTTTTATCTTGATTTAAGTTAGTAAATCTATGCTGTAAATGATAAAATATGTATTGGTAAGCATCAGATTTTTAAACCTTTTACCCATTCTTATACTTGAATAAGTATTCAGCTACCAGATATTTGATTTGGAACAATCGGTTTAATATAATACATTTGTTGCATGCCCCGCATTAAGGAATTTGATTATGACCAAAAACTAGAAATAGCCAGGAATCTTTTTTGGGAAAAAGGATACCATGCTACTTCTATGAATGACCTGGTAGATACCCTTAAATTAAATCGCAGCAGTATTTACGATACCTACGGAAACAAACACAGTCTTTTTATCAAATGTCTGAACAGCTACATCCTGAAAAAGGAAGAGGAGTATAAAGCAGCGGGTAGAAAAGGTAACTCTCCCCTTGAAGCGGTCAGGTTAATTATCAAAAGTGTGGTTAAAAATATGGTACTGGAAGCAAAGACCTGCATGTCTGTAAAAACAACTTTTGAATTGGGAAAAACAGATGAAGAAACCCAAGGATTACTCAACCAGCAGGCTAAGAATTCTGTTGATTTATTTTCGTCGCTGCTACAGCAGGCCCAAGAAAAGGGTGAGTTACCAGAAAATAAAGATCCAGAAATGATTGCCCATTTTATTGTGGCTTCTTTCAGCTCACTATGGAATGCAGATATCCTGTTCAAGGATAAAAAACTAACACAAAAACTGACAGATCATTTAATCAGCACCATCAGTACCTAATATTTTTTTACCCTATTCAAGAACGATCGGTTTAAATTAAAACACTCATTACAAACATAATAACTAATACAAATTAAAATGACAGGATTAACAAACAAAGTAGTATTCATTACCGGCGCAAGTCGTGGTATTGGCGCAGCCATAGCAAACAGGTTCGCAGCTGAAGGTGCAAATGTAATTTTCACCTACGCGAACTCGACCCTTCGTGCTAAAGAACAGGAAGAAAAATTAAAAGCTCTTGGAGTTAAGGCTATGGCTCTTCAGGTAGACAGTGCCGATGCAGTGGCATTGCAAGCTGCTATTTCAAACACGATCGATCAGTTTGGCCCCATAGACATTCTGGTTAATAATGCTGGAATCTGCCCGTCCGGAGATTTTTCGGATATTACCCTGACTGATTTTGAGGAGATTATGGACATCAATGTAAAAGCAGTGTTTGCCGCCAGCCATGCTGTGGTTAAACATATGGTGGAGGGCGGACGGATTATATCCATAGGAAGTAATCTGGCAGATATAGCCGTATCTGGTGATACCATACTTTATTCCATGAGTAAATCTGCATTGCAAGGTTTTACAAAAGGTTTAGCCAGGGCAATGGGTCCTAGAAAGATCACCGTTAACCTGGTGCAACCCGGCCCTATTGACACAGACATGAATCCTGCAGATGCACCATTAGCAGACTTTTTAAGAAGCAGGATGGCTTTGCCTGAGTATGGCACTGGTGATGATATTGCGGGTTTGGTTGCATTTTTAGCAACTAGCGAAGGAAAATATATTACGGGTTCTACCTTAACAATAGACGGAGGAATGAATGCATAACCCCTTTTTTTTATCAAATAACGGAACGAATGGTTTAATATAAATACAACTAATTGTGGAGAGGCACGCTAAAGAATAGGCTATTTCTTATCTAGTCTGACAAATACGCGATTAGTCCAATTAAAACCGTGAACAATCAACTAATTGCATATCATCTTCCACGAACTTTGTCATGTATTTATTAAAAGGCATAAGCAGTAGCTTAAGCAAACTTAAACATCAAAATTACATGAAAATAGCTCAAAATAATACTGAAGAAACTACAGTTGTCATTATTGGAGCCGGGGCATCAGGTTTGACCTTGGCAACTTTCTTGCAGATGGCTGGTATAGCCTGCATTGTATTGGAAAGACGCAATCGTTCTTACATCGAAATGCGGCAACGCGCCGGGGTTGTTGATGCACGTGCAGTTCGGATGTTTGAACAATGGGACCTGACAGACAAGCTTCTTGCTGGACCTGTGGCAACCACAATTGATTATCGCCTCAATGGTATTGGCCGAATTTTTAAAATTACAGAAGAAGATGGTATCTCCAGTCGTTTCTGCACGCAGCAGATGCTTGTAGGCAATCTGATGCGGGAACTTCTTGATAACATGTCTGGTGACGTACGTTTTGATGTTTCTGACATTGGCATCCACAATGAAGAAGGACATCGTCCTAAAGTAACCTATACGGATGCAAGCGGTTCGCATGAATTGGTTTGCGACTATATTGCTGGTTGCGATGCTGATCGTGGTATTACCAGGTCTTCAATTCCTGAGGGTGTATTAACCAAGTATACTCATGAATTTGGCTATGCATGGCTTGCAGCACTGGTTGAAGCACCGGTAACCGGAAATCCTATTATGGCGATAAGTGATCACGGCTGTGTTGCACAGCTTCCACGAGGACCACATAGAAGTCGGTATTATCTGCAATGCCCACTGAGAGATGGTGCGGAAGAATGGACAGATGATAGGGTTTGGAATGAGATCCGCTTACGACTAAACGATGAAAGCATCCAGAATGCCATTGTACATGACAAATTCTTCGTTCCTTTGCGATCAGTGGTTTATGCCCCAATGCAATATCGTAATCTTTTTCTAGTGGGTGATGCCGCACACCTTGTGCCACCTACCAGTGCCAAAGGAATGAATCTTGCACTTTATGATGTAGACATTCTGTCTCAGGCAATACTGAAAGCTGTGCGCGACAAAGATACCTCTGCCCTGGAAAACTATTCCGAGACTGTACTTCCTCACATCTGGAACTATCAGGATTTCGCAGTATGGATGACAGACATGATGCACGATGCCGGTGATCCTACTCAGAATGGAACATTTCGCCAACAGATTGCGCGTGCGCGACTCGACAATCTGTTCAATTCGGAAACGGCTGCACACCTGCACAGCGAATATCAGCGGGGAACGAATTGATAATTCACATAATCATTGCTTTTTGCTGATCTTTGTTAGTCAATTATAATTTATTTGAAATTAAATCATGCCGATGAGGAAAAAAGAAAAAATACCTGTTCATAGTATGGATGACTGGTTCTCTGGTATCTACATCAAGCCTTTCGGCACTGAGACGCTGCCCGGCCATACTTATGAGATTTCCAAGCCTCATCGACATGATTTCTACTATTGCGTATTATCTGCAAAAGGTGAAATGGAACTTGAGGTTGACTTCGAAAAAGTTGTACTAACTGACCAAACGTTATTTCTATCCTATCCCGGACAAATCCATCAGATCAATTCTGCCCGGACGGAAAAAGGTTGGTTTTTGGCTTTCGATCCAGCTATAATTGATGAGCAACTGAAAAACATTCTGGATCAATGCCTCTCGCAAGTGATTCTTGTAACGCTATCCTCTGAACAAATTTCAGTTTTTTCCTCATTTATAAAGCATTTATATGCAGTTTATACTAACCAGGAACAGTTGTTCCGCCAGACCATCACACAATCAATTGTTACTGCTTTAGTCTATCAACTTGCATCCGCGTACCTTTCTGCAGAGCAGTTGAATCTTGTAAAGAACTCCGCTCGCAGTATTGAAATTACAAAGACCTTCAAACAAATGCTTCGCCGTAATTTCAAATCAATGAAAAGGCCATCCGCTTTTGCTGCCAAAATGAATATTTCAGTTAGCCATTTGAATGATACAGTCAGATCTGTGACCGGATTTCCTGTAACCTATTACATTCAACAAGAAATAATGAGGGAGGCAAAACGGCTATTATGCTATTCAGCGCTTACAGTAAAAGAAATCGCTCATATTCTGGGTTTTGAAGACTCGCAATACTTCAATCGATTATTTAGCAAACTCATGGGCATTTCCCCGGGAGAATTTAGAAAAAAAAGTGAGACATCTTATCATTTATAATGTAATTAATTCATCTCTACTCAAAGCTTAATGAAGCAATTCAATACTTATTCACCTCCAAACTATTGTTCCTGAGTATTTCTAGAAATTCATAACACGTTGTTATCGAAGTATTATGTACCCCTTACCAGACAAGAGTCGAACCGTTTCAATAAATATTTGGATCAAATCGCTTTATTACAGCAAAATAGCACAGAATTTTGGAAGTCCTTCCAAAACAAATTTTACCACCATATGTAGTAATAGGTCTAATTTTGCGCTTGTTAAAAAATGAGAGAAGTTCAGGTTCAATTTATAGATTGACATTCCGTTAAATTAATATTGGTAAAATGGATGACTTAATGAAAGGCACACTAATACCCGAGGAAATAGTGATGAATAAAATATTCCTTATTCGAGGGATGAAAGTGATGATTGATAAAGATCTTGCAGAACTATATCAGGTACAAACACGTAATCTAAATCAAGCGGTGAATAGAAATTTAAAGCGATTTCCAGGGGAAGATTTTATGTTTCAGCTAACAGAAAATGAATCAAAAAACTTGAAGTTCCAAATTGGAACTTCAAGTTGGGGTGGAACGCGTAAACTACCGTACGTATTTACCGAACAAGGTGTAGCGATGTTGTCTGGTATTTTAAACAGCGACATAGCGATAGCAGTGAATGTGCAGATTATGCGAGTTTTTACGCGTATACGCCAAATGTTGGTAGAGACTACTGATTTAAGATTAGAAATTGAAAAAATAAAAGACAAGCTAAATAACCAGGATAAGAACATGGAAATTGTATTTAAATATCTTGACGAATTAGTTGAAAAACAAAATGCTCCGAATCCCCCTAGAACCAGAATAGGTTTTAAACCCGATGCCTACTAAATTACTGAAACTTGATATCACAAAATGTGATATCAAGTTTCAGTAAACCAAAAAAGCCTTAGATTTCTCTAAGGCTTTTAGGCGTACTCCTTACCGGACTAGAGTCGAACCGCTTCAAGCATGATTTGAATCAAATCGCTTTTTTACAGCAAAATAGCACAGAATTTTATAATTCCTTCCAAAACAAATTTTACCACCTTATGTAGAATTAGACATAAGTTTGCCTGTACTAAATATAGACAACATGCAGAATGATCAGATAATAATTTATGAAACCGAAAGCGGGGAGACGGCGATTGATGTTAGACTGGAAAATGAAACTATTTGGCTTACCCAAAAGCAAATCATTGAGCTTTTTCAGTCAAGTAAATCCAATATTAGCGAACATATCAAACACATATTTCAAGCTAACGAATTAACTCAGGAATCAACTGTTCGGAAATTCCGAACAGTTCAAAAGGAAGGAAAAAGAGAAGTAGAAAGAGATTTGGAGTATTATAACCTTGATATTATTATATCGATTGGCTATCGTGTAAATTCCTTGAGGGGGACACAATTCCGTATTTGGGCAAGCAATGTTCTAAAAGATCATCTTGTTAAAGGCTACTCTATCAATGAAACCCGTCTGAAAGAGCAAAATGAACAATTAAAATCCCTAAAAAACACAGTAACATTGTTAAGTAATGTGCTTGAAAACAAATCATTAAATAATGATGAAGCCACCGGATTATTGAAAGTAGTCACTGATTATGCGTATGCCCTGGAAATTCTTGATAAATATGACCATCAGGAACTAACCATTGAAGGAACAACTATTGATGAATTATTTGTTATAGATTATACAGAGGCCAAGCGGGCAATATATGATCTTAAAGAAAAATTCGGTGGCAGTTCATTATTTGGAAATGAAAAGGATGAATCTTTTAAGGGATCTATTGCCGCAATTTATCAAACATTTGGTGGTTTGGATCTTTATCCAAGCGTAGAAGAAAAAGCAGCTAACCTTTTATATTTTGTGGTCAAAAATCACTCATTCTCAGATGGAAATAAACGTATTGCCGCATATCTTTTCGTTTGGTTTATGGAGAAGAATGGAATTCTTTATCGGGGAGATGGTTCTAAACGAATCGCAGATAATGCATTAGTTGCATTAACACTAATGATTGCGGAAAGTAAATCTGATGAAAAAGAAATGATGGTCAAGGTAATGGGGATCAAGACCAAATGTTGTGGGGACAAGGTTTTATTAGGCATAAATTTGAGTTAGTCTGTATAAGAAGAATTCGATATTTCTGACCCCTCTAAATTGGCTTCTGAAAGCTTTGAGTTTGGCATTAAAAGATTCAGCCGAAGCATTTGTAGACCTGTTGTCGAAGTAGTTTAGGATGGTTGGATAGTGATTCTCGATGGTTCTGGATATGGTATTGAAAGCTTTGAACCCGGCTTGTCTTACCTTTTCATGCCACCTGGCCAGTCTGGCCAGACCGTAGATTTTATCAGTTGTTTTTTCAAAGATATTGCTTAAGCCTATGCTCAGTTCATAGGCTTGCTTTAAATCGGGGTACCGTTCGAATAACAGGTCTGCTCTTTGTTTTTGGTTTTCTGTCCAGTGCTCAGCCCGTTTATACAGTACATATCTGCTTCTTGCCAGCAATTGTTTGAGCGTGTCCCCATTCTCCAGGAAGCTGGACTGGAACACCTCATCTTGCTTTTTAGCCTTTTCTATCGCTTCATTCTCTTCATCCAAAGCTGCCCAGCGGTGTTTGATGCGAATCTCCTGCAGGGCCTCGGTAGCCAGCTGTTGCACATGGAACCTGTCTGTCACCCTAACGGCAAGGGGGAAAGATCTTTTTGCAATCAATTCCATGTTTCCAGCCATGTCAAGGGTGATCTCAGTTACTTTTCGCCGTTTCTTCTCTGGTATTTTCCGCAGGACCTCAATCACATTTTCTGCTTTTACCCCAGCAATAATGGCCACAATGGAACCCTTCCTGCCTTTGGCGGCTTTGTTGGTCACGATGGTATAAAGTTCGCCATGGGAAACACTGGTCTCATCGATGGAAAGCTGTGTGCCCAGATTTTACGGATAAAGCAGCCATTTACCGGCATGAGTTTTCTGATCCCAGCTCTTAAATCCACTCAGGAAATCCCGGTACTGACGACCTAGTTTTTTGCCCTTTACCCCATAGAAATTCCCAATGGTATGGATATCATTCGGGGCGGTACTGACTGATCTGTTTTAAAAAAGCCGCGAATTCCTCTGTCATTCGCGTTCCTTTGGCTACAAGGCTCCAGTCTCGGTACGCCACTTTTCCTGTGCTATGGTTCAGCCATCGGCGGCGTTTGATGTGAAAAAATACCTGATGTCCCCGGATAGGAAAATCCTGTACCGTAATGGTAGCAAAGAAGCCTTTGGACTCCAGTTTGTCATTCTCAAATACCTTGGGAACAGAATTCAGCTCTTCCAGATCGATGTGTAAAATATCCTCCTGTTTGCGGGCGGATTTCAACTCAAAATTTTCTAATATAAATTCAGGTAATAATAAACGTAAAAGGTCTTCGTAACTCGATAGCATCTAGGTAATTCAAAACCCAAATTTACAGAAATTTTTAAGCTTCCCCACAACATTTGGTCTTGATCCGGTAATGGTCAACCTGATCAATACAAATAATTAACAACCAAAAAAGCCTCCGATTTACATCGAAGGCTTTCAGGCGTACCCATGAGCGGGAATACTTTGAACATTTAGATCGCTTCTTAGGGCTCATAGAGCGTATTATTGATGATCTCAAAAGAAAGGGTTTTATAAAATGACATAAAATTCTCTGGATTTATAGACTATTTTTTCTATTAAAATTACCTTGACCGGTCTTGAATTGAACCGAAAACTTGACATTATCAGAAAAACAATTTTCTGATTTCCATTGACGACAAACCGAATTATAGAAGCTAGCCGGCAAAATAAAAACGGGATAATCCGTCTCCTTTCCATATATTCTAAAGTTTTCTAATTCAAATTATTCCAGTCAGCTTTGATGTTATTTCAGGCCCGGGCAAAAATAAACTTATCTTGGATTGCGGTGCTATCTACAAACGATTTTTGGATCTTTATGGTGAAATTGCGTTTAACATTTAGAGTGTCCATTTTCTTGGTGTTCAGTACAGGTTTATAATCATCAATTAAAACACTTTCAGCGTCATCTAAAATATCTTCGGCTAGCGCTTTGTCGCCTAAAAATTCCAAAGGGAGATACTCGTCACTAGTACAGTTCAGCATTATCTGACAGAGGTATATCCATTTTAGTTTTCCATCATACTTTGGGTCTAGCAGTTTGATTGCTGTAGTGTGTCCCCCCTTGAATCTGGAGTGGTTTGAAGACGATTTTCCTACATAAACGATTTCTTCTGATGTTCCGTCATCAACGGTAATGATATAAAGAGGATGAGATACATCAGGTGGGTCACCCAATGTATCGATAATTTCCAGGCCTTCTTCGTGGTCTAAGGCCATATAAGGTGAATATTCCACTACAAGATTAATTGCATTCCGGTAGTATTCCCGGCATTTTGTCCAAGCTTCGTCCAGTCCTAAAATTTTGTGGTGAAGTATTTTATGGAAGGGTATCTTGTGATTGACGGCAACCCAAATTAGAAAATCTAGGTCTGGCTGAAACGTTTTAAAGTCATCCAGATCAGGCATGCGGTATTTTCCTCTAAGCCACTGTTTAAAAAAAGCTGATTCTTCCATAAACAAATATAAAAGATAAAATTTGCTGGCATTTAAGAAACATATTCAAGCTGGGCTACTTCAGTGCAACACCTTTCGTTAATATCTGAATTTCAATGAAATATGGAAATTCAATATTTATTTTATACTTCCTCTGAATGATCATAATTTGCCTTGGCTAATTCGTAGTCAAAAACTCTCCTAAGTTCATAGATATTAATTTTTTTAGTTTCTTTAATATCCTTTTGCAGTTGTGTCTCCACATATCCTTTGAGCTGATAGTAGCCCGGATGTTCCTCAAGGTGTTTACTAAGCGTAGAAGTATATATCGCCGTAACCATCCAGTAAGGCTGGCTTTTGTCCTTCGGATCGTCAATGATAACCAGGTCACGACTATTCAAAGCCTGATATTTTCCGTCGACGCTATATAATGCAGGGACGGAATTTGACTGCTTATATTGCATCACTAAAGAAGGATCTAGTTCGATTTTAAGATCATTATGAATTCTTCCAAAAAGCAGTTTACCGAACGATTCAGGAAAGATTTTTATACGCTGATATTCCGACAGTCTAAAGAGTTCATGCTGTTGTTCACCAAAAAGGTGCTCATTATCAAAGGGCCCGTTTCTGCCGTTATAATCTAAAAATATATGTGGCATTTCATTATAGTTGTCGCCTTTTGGATCTACCAACAGAATATCCCTGAATCTTAAAAGTCCTTTGATTTTCACATAGCCCTGCTGATGTTTTGCCAAAAGCTCCCAGCGATTCCTGATTCGCATCTGTTGTCGATGCCGCTTATTTTCCTGGATGTAATCCAGAACTTTATTGAGTGCAAAATCATGAGCAGCTATAAAATCATAGTGCTTTTTGTCTTTGTCTATATAAGCAAAATATTCATGAATATCACAGACGATGCCCTTAGGGTGAGCTTCGCCAACCTTAACACGCTCCCAACTGGGTCTTAGTTCAAAACCAGGAATCTGATCGGAATTGGGGTATAATTCATCGTTAATATCTCTAACTAATATTTCTCCGGAAATTGAATTTACAGTCCCCAATAAGTTTATTTTTCACCGCTATAGTCGAACGTACTTCTGTGGTCTTTCTTTGACGCTTGTTAACTAAGGATATACCAAAGAAGGTAAATAAAATTCTGTCATTTTTTGGGAGAACCAATTGGTCTTCAAGTTCAGCCTTTCCCCATAAGTAAAATTCCATCACGCCCGCAGCCCTTAGTTCATCTCGGAATGTGTCGTAAGTTTTTTTTGAAATATTTGCAGATGCCGCTAAAATGTAGCCATAAGGTGGATCGGCAAGATTCACACCATCAGTAATGATCTTTTTCACTTTCGCTGAGGCAATTTCTTTTTCTCTTTTACACTGTATCATCCAGCGTCTACCGTCCATTGGAGGAACTGGCCCAGAAGTATCTTCGTCAGTTTCCTGTGATACAATTGCATTCTTCTCATAAGCCCGTATATCATAACCGTCATCTGCACCACCCCTCCCAGTAGCTTCAATTGACTGCCAGTCTTTATAATCATAAATCAACTGTCTAACAAGATCCTCAAACCTGTGAGGTTCCAGATCTTCAAAATGAATTTGTCCCAACGTGTGTGTAATTCTTGGTTTTTGCATGTCCAGTTGATTAAGGCGAGCAATAAAAGTAACCAAATCTGCAAGATATTAATACATAATTATTTCCCTTGCAATACAGACATTCCTTCTGGAATTTGCAAATGGAATCTGCTATTTACTGTTCCCGGATTTGATGGAAATTCCGTTGAATTACTTCTCCGTAATATGCACTCTGCTCGAGTAAGAGCGGAGAAACTTATTACACCGCCCCCCGCTTATCATTTTCAGAAATTTAACTAGTGCTTAGAAACAACCCTCGACGTACAGTATATTTGAGACAATGAGTTTACCACTTCCGATTACATTTGACACCAAAGACTACACCTATATCATACTGACAAGATTGATAAATAAGGACACCAACGAGATTAAAATTCGCCTGGATGATGAGGAGCCAATGCTTTTCAAAAATCACAAAAACGAATGGGATGCATTAGAACGAACTATAAGTGACGAGCTTGGTTTGCTCAAAGCTATAGCAAGAAACGTCGCATTACTTTACCGGATTTATCCCCCTATAATAAATCATTGATATGTCTTTCGTTTCCTAATTCGCTAAAGGAAGACTGTAGAAGAAGCTTAATATACTTCATCGATATTAAACCTCAGTTTAAATTGTGATTAAAAACTACCTTTAGAAACTATTTTTAATTAATATGGAATACGATGTTTTTATTTGCCATGCGAGCGAGGACAAGGATGATTTTGTCCGTCCATTGGCGAAGCTGTTGGAACAGCAACATCTGGCAGTTTGGTATGATGAGTTTTCGCTAAAGGTTGGCGACAGTCTTTCCAGCAAAATAGATGAAGGTCTTTCCAAATCTAAGTTCGGAATCGTTGTACTGAGCAAAAACTTTTTTGCTAAACCATGGACGCAAAGAGAACTCAGGGGGCTTGTCACCAGAGAAATGGTAGAACAGCAGGACATTATTCTTCCAATCTGGCACCGGGTAACAGTTAAGGAAGTTGCTGGTTTCTCCCTACCCCTTGCTGATAAACGAGCGATATTATCCGATAAAGGAATCAACGCGGTGTTGCGTGAGCTTACTGAAAAGATTGCTCCGGACCAAAGTCCACTCGTTGTTGCAATCGAATATCTGGATAAATTAGGGTTCAACCCACCGTCAATATCAGATGAGTGGTGGCTGGATATGGTTGAATATAAAGAATTTTTGAAATACCCTGACCTGAATGCCAATCAGACCTGGATTTTTCCCCTGCCCTATCCTAATGACCGCGGATTTGAAAGAGGGATGAATATCGCTTCGACCGCTCTTCAGGTAGACTGGTCTTTCGAGGGAGAGGAATTGGGCATCGGCCCAACAACTCATCCGGATCTTGTACATGAATATTTAAAAAGATGGCCAGGACTTTATGAGACAGCACTTGCTAACCCAAGTATCCTGGCACTTTATGTACCTCAGCTTACCATACCCGGGTTTGATAGCGGATTCGAAGAACAATTCGACAATTTGCTACAACAAGATGCCGAAAAGGGAAGCTTTTTTCATTCATACAGCTGGCTGAGCACAGAAGATGGTACATTGCCATTGTGCCCAGACATCATGGCATTACGCCATCCAACTTTTGGTAATTATAGTGATGAAGAATTAGCCTATAGATATTTTAATGGTCATGACACAAATTACTATAGGTACAATGGAAGCACCTTCGACGGTCTGATCTGGCTGTTAAGTGATGATTCAAGTTGGCTGCCTGAGAGACTCCGAAAGGTATTAATTAATGGTACAAAACAGCGGGACACCTGGATTCAACAGATAAAACCGAGGGACAATTCATTTTACACAGCAATATACCACGCTCATGAAAATGAGTTCCAGTTTTCAATCGAGGTACAAGAAGGGCTTTTTGAACTGATCGTAAAAGCTATTGAAAATCTGTCCATAAAAGATCGTCCGGAAAGGATCTTACAAAGGATACTGGAGGAAAAAATGATCGAAAGCTATCTTGCCTATCTTCAGGAAACAGAAGCACGCAGAATAAGCAGATCAAAGAAAAAGGAAAACTAACCCATGGAAGAAAGTTTAAAAGGTTACTTCTGGACGGCCGAGGATGAAAACCTCAAACATTTTGGTGAGATCGTCGTTTCAACCAAAGAAAAAAAACAACAAATAACGATATATGGTAGTTTTCCAGAATTTGAAAGGCAACACTTAGATATCAATTTCCATGATGACATTCCATGTCTCTACGGTTTTACCAAGGAAAGAAGATATATCACGCTGATCGGGCTACGGATAGAGTATGCCAGTGGCAGTTTTGGAAACGATACCGAGAAATCATCTTTCAAAGCTGAGTATAAACTCTCGTTCAGACAGCTGATAGCAGGCCCGGCAAAATTCGAAGCGGATAAAAAATTTAATAAGGTATCTATATCAGCTCAATTTCTTGGGGGATGGACAAAATCAAATCCCATTCGTCAAAAACCAATATCGACAAAACCTGCTAAGAAAATTCCTTCAGAGATCTATGAACTTCATCGTACAGATCCCATCTCGTTCTCCTTTGAAAGTGGTACTTGTTTGTTCTACGATTACATTTCCAGCCAGCATCGCTTTGACACCAATCATCTTGACATCCAACAAAAAACTTGCTTTGATTTCCAGTTCAATCAGGCAATATCCGTCGAAGAACTGTACCTCTTTCTGCAAAAATTCAGGGAATTCTATACTTTGCTGACCGGAGTGAATCTCGGTCTCGGCCCGATAACATTAAGGGATGGCATCGGTCTTGATTTTCATTACGAATATGACCGTAATATTTTCAACACCAACTATACGTCTATTAGTTCAGATATGCGGATCATGAGCCTGAAAACTTTAGCTGCTAGCGATTACCTTGATCGGTTTTTCTATTCTTACGATCACTTCAGACTTCCGTTGTCCCATCTGATGACTTACCTGAACAGTGACCGGTCGGACTATATCGGTTACATCCAACCTTTTGTCTCGGCTATGGAAACTATCTATAACAAGTCTTTCAGGAATATTGATGAAAATGCTAGGGCAATAAATCCAACACTTGTGGAAATTCTGGATAAATACCAGCTTTTGCCCAAGCACAGGCAATTCCTGACCAATGCAAAACTAGCCAAACCTTACCGCGACCTTCATCTCAAGGACAAGCTTGTCAGGATCATCAATCACAGTCCAAAACTCATCGAGTTAGTGGAAAATCCGGAAGTCTTCGTCCGAAAAATCCTTGATCTTCGTCACTATTTGGTACATGAAGTGGACAAAGCACATACCGACCTTTCTCTGCTTAACAACAGGATTTTGCTTGGCAAGCATATCGTTAAAATGAAAGTAGTCATCGAATACCATCTTCTTCTGCTCATGGGAATAGACCCGGTGATTGTTGAAGAAAAGATTGACCGTACCTTTCCAAATTTCGTCCACTTCAAAAGATTTTGAAAATATAATCGGCTTCAGCACCAATAAAAGAGTACTAATTCAAATCTGAAATGCGAGAATTGTTGCTTTAGCATTTTTAGGCTATTTTTACATTTTGTTGAATATGCTCGAAACCAAAACAGACCAATCCCAGCCAAACCTTGAAATAGTCATTGATAAATTTATTGACCTAATTCAGGCCATGCTGAACAGAACAAGCAACCGCCGGCAACTCTATAAGTTGATCTTGAAATCCTTTGAGCCAAATGACTCAGACCAGCTCATCGCCAGGGTACGTGAACTTTCTTACCATACCAAGGGCACACTTCAACTACACTGGTCATTTGGTGATCTTTATAATGCGGCAAGCCTCAGTGAAAACGAAAAACAAATATTTTTTGATCGTATCAAAGAAATTGTAAGCGTAAAAGATGATTTTCTGCCTAAGAATGGCTTAAGGGATTGGGAAACACTTGACAATGATGAAAAGACCATCGTCTATAACCTGCTTGTAGAAGAACAGAAGCATATTGCCAGAGTCTATATCGATGGCGAATGGGACATGTATGACCTTCAGTCTTTTTTATTGAAACTGGGCACTATTTACGGTCAGTTTCTCGAACTCCATATTCTAGAGCACTATCGCCTGACCTATGACAGTCCGCATCTACAGGTGATGATCGGAAATGAATATGATCTTGGCGATTTCAGCAATCTTCAGATCCTGCAAATGCAGTATGCCTCTCCCGGTTATTTCGATTTTCTGGGCATAGGTAAGATTTTTGAGCAGCTGATTGAAATCGTCAATAAAATTATCCACTGGAAACAGGAATATAACCTGGCTAAACTGCAACGGACAAAACAACAATTTGATCTGGTCAAAGAAATGAAGCTGGATCTGGATAAGCTGAATCTGGATGTTCAGACCAAGAGAGAACTTGAAGAAAAGCTTAATAAAACAGCTAGAGGAATCTTTAACTGGATAAAGCCTGAGCAAATCAGGAAAATTGGCTGGAGGCCAGAAGAAACAAACCGCAATGATTAAAGACCAGCAAATTGAGTCAGAAGTGTACCTGATGGAGCCAGGACGTTTCCAGACACTTAGTGGCAGATATTTAAAGCACGAATATGGCGGGGAACTCCATCAAACTGGAAGTACTGAAGGAAGCGGGAAATCAAGGAAGGGAAAACCAGACCTCTGGTTAGTACTGAAAAATGGCCAGTTTTTCCTTGCCGAGGTTACGACTAAGGATAGTGCTGACAGCAGGAAATTTTACAGGAAACTGGAAAAGGATTTAAAAGACCTTTTAAATTTTGAAAAATTAGGTATCAATCCATCCAAAGTGGACTATGTGGCCTTAATTTGTAACAGTTCAGTTGAACCGGAAATCAGGATAAAGCTAGACAAATTAGCACAAGATGCAGGCAAACTATTGATCATTGTCACGCTTGGAGACCTCGTGCATTTTTTGACAAATAATGGGAGATTATTAGCGCGAGATTTTTTGTCTATTCCCCTAGATACCGGTCAGATTCTGACAAAAACCGCTTTCCTGGAACGTTCAAGGAAAGGCCGGGGTTTAGCAACGCCCCTTGATAATGCGTTGATCGCCAGGGAACGGGAGCTTGGAGAACTCATTTCACTGATGCAGAAGCATCAAACCGTTCTGGTCGCTGGCAAAGCTGGCATTGGTAAATCAAGAATCGCACTTGAAGCGATCGACCAGTTCCTATTAGCCCAACCTGAGTATACCGCTTATTGTATTGTCAATAAAAGCGGCGAAGCGATTACCCACGATTTGAACTCCTATATATTACCCGGAGGCTATTATCTTGTTTTTATCGACGATGTGAACAGACAGCTCGAAAATCTCTCGTCAGTTCACTGCCGCCTGTTAGAACCGGGTGTCAATATTAAGATCATCGCCACGGTTCGCGATTATGCGCGGGCAGACGTCCAGCCGCTGATCCGTGACCTGGATTATGTCAGGTACCCCCTTCGGATTTTGGAAGACCAAATCATCCATAGAATAGTTTCAGGCATTCCCTGGGCACTAGCCAACCATCGGATCATCACCAGGATCGCTGAGGTTAGCAAAGGAAATCCCAGGCTGGCGATTATGGCCGCGGAGGTAGTTATGGACACTGAGGATATCGAATTACTCAGAGATGTAAGCGTTATTTACGATACCTATTTCGAATCAATTGCCGATGAAGCCCATATTTTCACGGACGAGGTTGCCTTGAAAGTTCTCGGACTGATTTCGTTTTTTCAAACTTTAGAGAAAGGAAACGGCTTTGACCTTACCATACTCAAAAATTTCGGAATCACCGAGGATCAGTTTGCAAAGGTAGCCGAAGAACTTGAAGCCATAGAGGTTGTAGAAATCTATGAAAAGATCGTAGTCCGGATTACTGAACAGACTTTAGGAGCCTATCTTTTTTACCAGGCATTTGTAGTCAAGCGCGTATTAGCGCTGGAATCATTGTTACGTTTCTATTTAGAGACACATCATTGGCGTTTTAAAGACACGCTGCTCACAGCGATTTCCACTTTTGGGCCTGAAATTTTCCTGAAATACAATTATTCATTTCTGATTTCATACTGGAAAGAAATTGAGCAGGTACCGGTGCTTAATATCCGTTTTCTAAATTTGATGGGTGAATTCGTGCCTGATCAGGTTCTGGAATTTGTCTATAGTTATATAATCGCCCTTCCGGAGAAAGAAAACATCGAAACGGCAATCATCCGCAAATTTAAAGGCAATTCACAGAACACCGACGGAACGATTGCATTGCTCACGACCTTCCTTGAAAAAGAAAATAAGTATTTTAAAGTGGCGGCTGAACTTCTGCTGCAATTCGCGATTAAACGTCCCCAGGCAACCGACATGGTGACCGACATATTTAAGAAAGCAACTTATCTTTCGATAGGCGATTTTGAAAGCCAGTTCAGAAAAATTGAAATCCTTTGGTCTATTTTTACTGAGCAAATGGACAATCAAACCACTAAGTATGTGTTTTACTATCAAATGGAACATACGCTTTTAGGTGGTATGCATCATGACACATACTACTTAAATTTAAACGAAAGGACTAAATTTGAAAATACCTATACAGAACTAAGAGTCAGATTTTGGAATTTTATCATAACGAACTTTACCCGTGACCAACACCTGGCCTACGACATTCTGATCAATCATATTGACAGACTGTATCACGTGGACCAATGGGAAGTTCAGCTCGATTCTCCGCTACTACAACATCTGATATCGAAGTTGTTTACTGCAAAGGACTTCGCTCAGAGTTATTTTGTTCATCGATACGCAAATACAGCGAAAAAGCGGGGATTTGTTTTGGACCCATCCTGGGAAGGACTTAAAGAAGAGTTCCGTACAGACATATTCAAACTATATCAAGTACTTACTGTTGACGAAGATCGGTACGAGCAAATTTTAGGTAGAGAACTTAGCTGGCATGAAGTTGCTGATCTTGCAACTGAAGAAATACGAAACTGTTATCCCATAAACGATCTGGCAGCTTTCAAGATTATTTACCAGAAGATAATACTATTTCACAGGTTTGCTTATTCATACCGGTTACACTTCTCAAATGGTGTAGGCCGTTTGCTTGAAAGTGTTTTCAACGATTTTGACCTGGGGTATGAAATCATCTGCTACTGCCTGAAAGAAAACAATGAACTTTTGCTCAATCCTTCAATCAGGATTTTTCAGAAGATTTACGAACAGGGTCTTGTGAAAACTCAACAGTTTTATAATTTCCTAGAAGAAAATAATTTTGAAAATAAGAACGCCTGGCTGCAGCGCTACTTTGAAAACTGGCCTACGGCATACATAACACCCCAAATTGTCAGCCAGCTACTCGCCTATTACAGTAAACTAAATTCCCGCACAGACTTCTACCCGCAACATTTTTTAAATTTTGAAACTGCTTTTCCAAATACAGTTGCTGAGATCATGGAGATCCTAACGTCGAAATACAGCAGGAAAAAGAAGAATGAATATAAAGTTGGTTACCATTTTTTCAAAGAAAGCCCGTTTTTGATAAGAAACAACTTCAAACTCTGCAAAAAGATTTATTACCAGCAAGAAAGAATTCAAGGACAATTTGACCATGATGGAGATGAACTCTTTATACTGTTTAGTCACGACAAAAAATTCTTCTTTGAATATTGCCGGCAATATTACCAAAAGACCAGTTTTCACCTTTCTTCAAAAATGCTTTCAAAAATCTGGGAATGGCCCGAAGGTGAGCAAATGGTACATCAGGCTATTGCTTTAATTTCCTCACTTGATGGCAAATACGTGAAAGAGCATATGTGTTCCTTTTTATTCTACAATATTACTGAGGAAACAAAAGTGATCGCCGCACAATTACTTACGCGAATCATTACCACATACCGTGGACATACTAGGATGCTAAACATTGCATTGGACATTGCAAGAAATCACCTCGCTGCTGAGCAGGTTGAAGAGCTGATCAAGCATTTGCTGAACGAAAATGACAGCTATGAATTGTTTGCTAAATTACATTTTTACAACCATCATTACAGTTATCAAAATGGTGTATTGTGGTCTGAGTTCAAATCCGCAAAGTTCAGCCAGATACTGAAACTGACATTGGAGTTGCCTCGTAGTTTTCGGTTTGCTAAACATCGGGTAGAATTAGCAAACACTATCGCTCAATACGACCGACATACAGAAGAGGAGCGAAAATGGTATTATAGGGGTATGAGGTAAGACCGGATTGAGACGAAGATATTGATGTGGCAAGTAAACAGTATCAAAAAAAAATAAGTCTCTTTAATCTTGATTAGCACCAAGATGAATAGTATTGATGAAACCTATACCTTGGCATATCTATCTAAAAGTCTTTTTTCTTAACAACTTTAATGTACAGCAAAGGTGTACCTATCTGCTTTCTCATGTTTATCCAGTACAACAAATCATCACCGAAGTCTATAAAAACCGGGGCATTGCTATTCAACCATGACCGGTGCTTATATTTCCAGTTGAAGAGATGGTATAGATCTCCTTAAAACAGAGCCTTCCCTTTTATCATGAATAAACACAGAAGGGAGGCAACCTCTTACTTATTCTTTCAGTAAATTTGATTATAATCAAATAATTAATTTTCAATTTAGCTAAATGATATACCTCTCAGACAGCCAACTCAAAAACAAGATCCATGATCTGGAAAATGGCATTCAGCAATGGGCAGAACAACGTGACCTTTGGACTGATAGCCGTTTCACTAGTTATTTAGAAAAGCACAATGATGAGCCAGATGAATTTACTGCGTGCATAACTGTGCTGTGCTCAGACGGCGGCATTTGGGGAATGTTTAGTGGGTTCTATGATTTAGATGATGAACTCACCGAATTTGAGAATTTTTTATCCGCCATGGGCTTCTATTGTGAAGTTCACGACAACACCACATTTCACATTTGTTCTAAGGATGAAACTCTAAATGAACAATACCTAAAATATTTTGAATGGCAATGGATACAGCACTTAGTCAAACCCAACTACACCAATCTTTATGAAGAATTATTTGAATATTTCAGGAAAGATCCTTCAAAGATGCACCAATTGCATCATAGAAAATTTGAAATACTCATCAGCGAGGTCTTTAGAAACCA
This sequence comes from Pedobacter sp. AW31-3R, assembly GCF_052180285.1. Classification (NCBI taxonomy): domain Bacteria; kingdom Pseudomonadati; phylum Bacteroidota; class Sphingobacteriia; order Sphingobacteriales; family Sphingobacteriaceae; genus Pedobacter; species Pedobacter sp. AW31-3R. Next base: position 5,068,424 of record NZ_CP197475.1, read on the forward strand.
AGGCTACCGCACAGAGCTTGGCAGTGGTGTTGGTGATGGAGGTATCGATGTTAAACTATACAAAAAGGATGAAATTGATGAGATAGTAACATTAGTGCAAGTTAAGAAGTATAATAGCAACAATCCTATTCAACTAGAAGCTGTTAGTGCGCTTTCTGGTATTGTAAACCAGGAACGGGCAAATCGAGGGTTGTTTGTAACCACTTCCCGTTATCTCCCGGGAGTAAAGGAGTTTGCTGTTCGAGAAAATTCGCTACTCACTTTGGCCGATTCAAGTGATGTTCAACGTTGGTGTGATCTTGCAAAAAACGTGATTGTTAGAGATAAAAGTTACTCTATCAGTGATGAATACTTGCGAATCCTGATCTCCAAACAAGAAAATAAAGAAGGCTTGGAAGGCAAAATTGTATATTGTACTACTTACCACGGAATGATGCTCAATCACTTCTGCCTTATAATCAAAGATTCAGATCATGTGGTTTTATTAATGAAAATTGCAAATAAAATAAGAGAATATTCAGATCCTCCTTACAATAGTACTGGCACTGAACAACCGGAGCTTAACGAACATATCATCCAGCATAAAAATAAAGAAGATGTGTTCCGCGCACAAAAGATGCCTTATGAAAATAATAAAATCGGATTTTGGGGCAGGCACAATCTCTACTTTCTTTGGGATGGGAGTCCTAAACAATTCGACTGCAATGATTAGTAACTTTAACACATGGAAAATCTGACTATTGCTGATCACGACCGAAAATTACCCTAAGATATATCCCAGCCCTTTTCACTATATTAATCTAATAACTTAATGATACTATGATCTATTTTGATGAAGCTGGAAATACCGGGGGTAATTTGCTTGACAACAATCAGCCTACATATTTATTACTTTCACACAATTTCTCCTTGGATGAAACAGAGGAAGTACTTAAACCTCTTAGTGAAGTCACCAAAGCACAGGAACTGCACTTCAGTAAAGTGAAAAAGTATCATAATCATCGCAAGGAACTCATTAAATGCTTAAATCATCCCCTAATTCAACCCAATCGGGTTTGTTATTATGTCGCTGACAAGAAGTTTATGATTGCAATTCAAATGGTAGACCAACTAATGGAACCCGTATTGTATGCGGGTGGTGTTGATATTTACCAGTATGGGTCAAATCTTTCAACTGCAAATATGCTGCATATCTCGGGAACAGTGATTTGGGATAAAAAAAGCTATTCAGAAATGGGAGAGCTATTTGTAAAATTTTTAAGGGCACCAACAAAAGAAAATTGTATACCGTTTTACCGGTCTGTCTATAAACTTCGATCAAGTCTATCTAGGGAAAACGGGATGTTGCTCGATTTTATATTAATGAGTGAGCATCATCTAGGTACTATCGTTCCTGCTCTTACAAAATATACACTTGACCCCACTCTTAGTTGCTTTAATGCCCATTGCCAATTCTGGGCGAAATTGTATAAAAAACCATTTGATATTACCTTTGATCAGTCGAAGCAAATTGATTATTGGCGAGACTTAATTGACTTTTTGACCTTGCATTTACCTGAGGGTGAGGTTGGTTTCGGTTCTAGGAAATATAAATATCCCTTGCTGATCGAATCATTGCAACTTGACGACAGCAAAAACAGTAAACAACTACAGTTGGCTGATCTTTTTGCCTCATCGCTAAACTACATGTTTGGTGGATGGACAAAGCAATCTGAGGACGAATTCAGCATCGAGATCAATAAATCTTTATTACACAAAAATGGATATGAACTTAAGATGTGGCCTACTACAGATGTTACACCTGAAGCATTGGATATGACCGATGGTTCCGGAATTAACCCATTGGATTTTATTGCCGAAGCAGCAACAAAAAAACCTTCCGAATATAAAAAATCATTTAAGTGAATCGGTTTGCGACATTAGCAGACCTAAATCTGCTTAAATCATAGCTACTATTGCCAGTATCAGACAAACCTAAACACTGTCACTTCAAAAAACAATACTTTTATAGTAAACCAGAATTTAATGGTCTAAGTGTTTTATATTAAACATCCAAGAATTTGGTTCAAAGATAGCCCGCTTACAACGTCAAAATAGAATAGGGTTCACCAGAAATACTTTGAACACTGTTTGAAGCATCGTAAATCTCAGAATAGTCATAAAAAAACCGGAATCGATGTGTTCGATTCCGGTTAGTACCCAGTGCCGGAGTCGAACCGGCACGGTTTCCCACAGGTGTTTGAGACCAGCGCGTCTACCAATTCCGCCAACTGGGCATTTCCTTATTAAGCGGGATGCAAATGTATACAATCACCCCTATATATCCAAGGTTTCTTAAAGAATTATTTCAAAAAAAAACACTCAAATTAGGCTTTAGCCTGATCATCAGCATCTTCGTGCAAACGTTTTTCTACAATAAACGGAGCGAAAGGCAACAACGAAGCCAGGAATACCAATATCACCTTCCCAAATTTCCATTTATACTCCATCCAGCACATCACTACAAAGGCAGCATACAGCACAAATAACAATCCGTGGGCCCATCCGGTATACTTAACCGCCAGTGGCATTCCTGCGAAATATTTAAGTGGCATAGCAATAAGTAACAAAGCCAGGTAAGAAATACCTTCAGCAACGGCTACCTTTTTAAAAATAGATAAAGTGCTCATATGATGTAATTGGTTTATTTGTAATCTGTCCAAAAATAGAAAAACCGGAACAGTAACGTCCGGTTTTCTTTATTTTTTACATTGAATAAACACCTTCAGGAGATTCATCTGAAATTGAACACCAGTATAGCATCAACGATCAGATACACCACACCATAGGCAATGATATCAATAAGTTAGGCTAGAAAAAGGCTTTTAACACGTCATTACCGATCACAAAAACCATCAGGCATAACAACATCACAAAACCTACCATCTGCGCACCTTCCATAAACTTATCCCCAAGTGGTTTTCCTTTAATCATCTCAATCAAAAGGAACACCACATGTCCGCCATCCAATGCAGGAATAGGCAACAGGTTCATAAAGGCAAGGGCAATTGAAATCAGCGCCGTAGAAGCCCAGAAATGCGACCATACCCATACTCCACCATAAACCTTCTGCGCAATAGCGACAGGGCCTGAGAACGCTTTATTTGGCTTAATTTTGCCAGTCAGTACTTTCCAGATCCCTTTTCCATTATCACTGAAAGATATCCATGCCTGGTTCACCCCGATAGGCAATGCCTGGAAAAATCCGTAATGGATGGTCTCCTCCTTGATCTCATTCGGATTAAACCCGATCCCTACAGTTCCGGCAGTATCAGTAGTCACATTCAATTTCAGCAACTCACCGCCACGGTCAACCTGAATAGCTACATTCTTATTCTTGTAGTTCTTCATTGCCTTCATCACATCCACACTGTACTTTACCGGTACAGAATCTACCGCAACAATCCGGTCACCTTTCTGGAAACCTGCTTTTACCGCCGGCCTACCTGCAACTACTGTGTCAATGGTTGCCGTAAATAATGGGGTGCGACTGATAAACTCTTCAATCCCCAGGTCAGACACTTCATTTAAAATATTATCCGGAACCTTGATATCACTTGTTCTGCCCTGTCTTTCAATCGTAAGTGTAGTATTGCCCAACAATACTTTTGAACTTAACAGTTCCTCAAAGCGGATAATCTTCTTACCATTCACGGCAATCACACGGTCACCCTGCTTTAATCCAATCTCTTTACCGATTACCCCCGGATTGATTCCATTTTTTACAGAACTGTTCGCGATATACGTTTCACCGAATTTGAAAGTAAGCATCCAGAAGATAAAAATACCGACAACAATGTTTACGAATACACCGCCCAACATCACGATTAAACGCTGCCATGCCGGTTTAGACCGGAATTCCCAGGGTTTAGGTGGCAAAGCCATTTGTTCCTTGTCCATCGACTCATCGATCATTCCCGCTATCTTCACATAACCACCCAATGGTAGCCAGCCGATACCGTATTCTACCCCACCGCGTGTAATACTGAAGAGTTTCACTCCCCATGCATCAAAGAACAGGTAAAACTTCTCTACTTTAATACCAAAGGCACGGGCAGCTAAAAAATGTCCCAATTCGTGCAAGATCACTAATATTGATAGTCCCAATAACAATTGGGCAACCATAATTAATCCGTTCATATATTGTTTTAGTGTGTTTAAAAATTAGATAGATAAATATTTTTTTGTTACAAGTTCCTTCGCAAATATACGTGTATGCAGGTCTGTTTCTAAATAATTATTCAGGGCAGGCTCTTCCATGAAGGTGACATCCGACATACATTGTTCAATTACATCGCTCATCTCAAGGAAACCAATTTCTTTATTCAGGAATGCCTCCACCACCACCTCATTGGCGGCATTGATAATACAAGGCATATTTCCTCCCCTCTTTAACGCAGTATAGGCAAAATCAAGATTACGGAAAGTAAGCAGATCTGGCTTGGCAAAGGTGAGTTCAGGATAGTCCATAAAATTAAAACGCGGAAACTTGCTGTTTACCCGCGCAGGATAAGCCATGGCATAATGGATTGGCAGTTTCATATCAGGAACCCCCATCTGCGCTTTCATTGACCCATCATTGAACTGAACTATGGAATGTATAATGGATTGCGGATGTACAATCACATCGATCTGGGAGATATCCAGGTTAAATAGCCATTTCGCTTCAATAACCTCCAGTCCTTTGTTCATTAAGGAAGCAGAATCTATGGTGATCTTCGCCCCCATGACCCAATTGGGGTGTTTTAAGGCTTGTTCTTTGGTCACCGTCGCCAAAAATTCACGGTCGCGTCCACGGAAAGGCCCCCCGGATGCGGTGATGTAAATTTTTTCTATCGCTCCATAGTCCTCTCCTACCAGGCATTGGTAAATCGCAGAATGTTCTGAATCTACCGGAACAATCTGAACCCCATATTCTGCCGCAAGTTTTGTCACGAGTTCACCGGCAACCACCAGCGTTTCCTTATTGGCCAGGCCAATGGTCTTCCTCGATTTAATTGCCGCAATGGTGGGCCTTAATCCTACCGACCCAACCAGGGCGGTTAATACAAAATCTGCCTCCGGCAAAGCCGCTGCTTCACACAGGGCATCTTCCCCTGCCAGGACGGTAATCCCCGTGCCCGATAAACCATTTTTCACTGCAGCATAATGGCGCTCATCTCCAATCACAACCAATAATGGTTTGAATTCGAGCGACTGGCTGATCAGCAGCTCAGTATTTGCATGGGCGGTTAATGCAACAACGGTGTACAGGGATGGATTTGCCCTGATGACATCAAGGGCCTGGGTGCCGATAGAGCCTGTGGAGCCCAGTATAGATATATTTTTCAATTCAGATCAATCAAATTAGTCAGGCGCTCTGCAATCTTTCTGTCGTTGGATAAACGGGGAACTTTATTCTGTCCGCCCAGCTTACCTTCCGCACGCATATAGGTCACAAACGCATCCTTTTGCAGCGGCCGGATGATCAGCGGCTGCAGGATTTTACCTTCAATGAGGTCAAAGTAGTAAATATTTTTCTTTTGTAAGGCCTTATCCACTTTTTTACTAAAATCGGAAAGGTTCGCCGGCATACCGGAAAACTCTACAAACCATTCATGGTAAGGTAATTCTCCCGAAGCAGGATTCACCTGGGGCGCTACGGTAAATTCTGTGATCCCCACGCCTTCTTCATTTGCTACCGACAATAGGGCCTGCTCTACTTCTTCGCCGATCACATGCTCGCCAAAGGCAGAAATAAAGTGTTTGATCCGCCCGGTGACCAGTATTTTGTAGGGATTTTTAGAAACGAACTTTAGCGTATCTCCTATGCTGTAGCCCCAGAGTCCTGCATTGGTATTTAAGATCAATGCATAGTTTTTGTTCAGTTCTACCTGTTCCAGGCTTAACCTGGTCGGATTTTCAGTGTAATATTCTTCCGATGGGATAAACTCATAAAACATGCCGGCCTTCACCAGCAGCAACAGGCTTTTATCCTGCTGACTATCCTGATAGGCAATAAAGCCTTCTGAAGCAGGGTAAGTTTCTATGGCAGCTATCTTCCTGCCGATACTCGCTTCAATCTTTGCACGGTAAGGTTCATAATTCACTCCCCCGTAAACAAAAAGCTGGAAGTTCTTAAAGATATCTTTAATCTGTTTTCCGCCCGACTTTAGTATCAGCCGGTCAAAATACATTTGTACCCATGGGGGTATCCCTGAAATCAGGGTCATATCCTCATGTAATGTTTCCTCTACAATGGCATCTACTTTTTCTTCCCAGTCTTCAATACAGTTCGTCGCGTAAGAAGGAAGCCTGTTTTTCTGCAAATATTTAGGAACAAGATTGGCGACAATACCCGACAAACGGCCCAGTTTAACACCGTTCTTTTCCGTCATCACGGGACTTCCCTGGAGAAAAATCATCTTGCCGTTGACAAAATTTGCATTACCTGTTTCATGGACATAGGTCAGCAGCGCATTACGCGCCGCCTTGATGTGTTCCGGCATCGATTCTTTTGAAATAGGGATATATTTGGCACCCGAAGTCGTTCCTGAGGTCTTGGCGAAATAAGCAGGTTTGCCTTTCCACATCACATCTTGTTCTCCCGCGACTACCCTATCGATATAAGGTCTCAATTCTTCATAATCCCTTACCGGTACCTGCCGCTTAAAATCCTCATAATTTCTGATGTCAGCAAAATGGTGGTCTTTGCCAAAGGCAGTATCTTTTGCAGCGTCTAATAACTGGACAAGGGTTTCTTTCTGTACTGCCACTGCATTTTTTTTCCATTTCTCGATGCCCTTAACTACAATGGCTGCAAATGGTTTACTTAATGCCGCTTTTAATCCCATATAAAGATGTTATACAATATTGTGAATAATATCCGGTTCCTGATCTGAATTGTATTCACCCATCATTTTCCTGTAGGCAATAGTCAGCGCTACGCTCGACAAAGGCACAACCAGAAATGAACTCAGGATATTAATAAAAAATGCTGTTACCGGCCATTGCAGGAAACTCACCAGTAAATTTACAATATAAAAACCTCCAAGGACCAACAGCAAAAGTAAGATTTTGGTAAAGTTACCCTTGGTGATCGCCAGACTGAATTTCAGGGAACCAAAGGGACGCTGGTTTTTGTCGATAATAAAAAACGGGAAAAATGAGATCCTCACCCAGGTAATAAAAATAGCTACTACACCAATCGCAATGGCGATATTGGTCGCCAGTGTAGGCGTTTGCAATACCCCCGTTTTCATCCCCGTATACACAAAAGGAAAGGCCACAAGGATCACGACCAGGTATACGCCTATAATCACCAGCATGAAATATACCATACCGACCACAAAACGTATAATCTGCTCCCGGGTAGGCAAAGTACTGACAATGCTTACATCATTCTCTTCATCATCCAGCAAATGAAAGATGTACTTCAGCAGCGAAAGATTGAGCGTGAAATAGAGAAAAGCAAATAACAATGCCATCAAAGCCCTCAGGGCCATGTTCACATCCTTTAAGAAAAAAGCCATTAAACCTGAAGCATTCGAGGTAATGAACATGAGGAAACATAAGGTGGCAATGGAAAAATAATTCCTTTTCGTCACCAACCAGGCTTTGCCAATTACTTCATTTACAGTAAATGTGCTTTCCTTTAAAAAATTAATCATCGTCATTTGAGTAGTATTCTCTTGATAAAATCCTGCATAAACCCTAAACCATAAGCAGTAAGCTGGATAAATGAGGAAATAATACTCAAAAATGCAACTTTTAATGATTTATTAACTGTCCAGGAATGAAAAAATATCAACATAAAATATGCCAGAAGAATGGCGTTACCAAGGTAAGCCAGAGGACTATAAAAGATGTTGAACAGTAGGGTAAAAAAGACCCCCAGGGTAAATACAGCCGGAAAAAAATGGACCAGCTTTAATTCTGAGGGGAAATGTTTATAAATATTGATCCTGGCACGGCCGAAGAAATGGATCTGTTTGTAAAACTGCATCATGCTGGTCCTCCGCTTATGGAAGACCCTGGCCCCGGGAATCAGCCCGATCTTAAATCCACTTTCATGGATACGGATACTGTATTCAATGTCTTCACCGAGGCGCGTGAGCTTAAAACCACCAACTTTCTCCCACACTTCCCTGGATACGCCCATGTTGAAGCTGCGCGGATGAAACTGTCCGACATGGTTTTTATTCCCGCGGATCCCCCCTGTGGTAAAGGGCGAGGTCATGCCATAACTGATGGCTTTCTGTACCGCCGTAAAGCTATGGTGCGCCGCATCCGGTCCGCCATAGGCATCAAGATGGTGATCGAATAAATAGTCCTTCACCGTTTCCAGGTAATCTTCCGGGATGAGGCAGTCGGAGTCGAAGATCACGAAGTAATCTCCTTTGGCCCGTTCAAAGCCATAGTTCCTTGCAAAACCCTGACCCGCATTTTCCTTGTAAAAATAACTGATGTCGAGACGGTCGCTGTAACGCTGCACAATTTCTTTCGCATCTTTTACAGAACCATCTTCAATGACCAGCACTTCAAACTGCATATAGGTCTGCACACAGAGTGTTTCCAGCAGTTCATCGATCTCCTGCGGCCGGTTATATAAAGGGATAATGATAGAAAAAAACATAATTTTAAAGGATTTCCCTTTCTATGAGGTATTGGTTACGTTCTGAAGCATTACGTGTCACCAATTCCGCGACAAAGCCGGTAAGGAACAATTGTGAACCCAGGACAATCGCGACCAGTGCAATGTAAAAGCCCGGCTGATCGGTAATTTCACGTTTGTAAGGAATACTCATCGAAATATGGTACAGCTTTTCCCCAATGATCCATAGGGCCATGATGGTACCGATCAGGAAGCTTAACACACCCAATGATCCGAAAAAGTGCATGGGACGTTTGCCAAACTTTCCGACAAAAAATATAGACAGCAAATCCAGGAAACCATTGATGAAACGGCTTAAGCCAAACTTGGTTACGCCATATTTCCTGGCCCGGTGTTCTACGACCTGCTCAGAAATTTCCTTGAAGCCTGCCCATTTTGCAATTACTGGGATATAGCGGTGCATCTCCCCGTATACTTCAATTGTTTTGATGACCTCACTGCGGTAAGCCTTCAGTCCGCAATTGAAATCGTTCAGCTGTATGCCCGACATTTTCCGTGTGGCGGCATTGAACAGTTTGGTTGGAATCGTCTTGGTTATCGGATCATAACGTTTCTTTTTCCAGCCGGAAATAATATCCAGCTTCTCCGTTTTGATCCTGCGGTACAATTCAGGGATCTCATCTGGACTGTCCTGAAGATCTGCATCCATCGTAATAATCACCTCCCCCTGCGCTGCCTCAAAGGCTACATTCAGCGCGGCAGATTTCCCATAATTCCGACGGAATTTAATACCTTTTACTGCGGGAAACGTTAGTTTCAATGCTGTGATCACCTGCCATGAAGAATCGGTACTCCCATCATCTACAAAAAGCAGTTCATAGGAGAAATTATTTTCCACCATCACCTTGTGTATCCATTCAGTTAATTCGGGTAATGACTCTTCTTCATTAAGTAAGGGAACGACAATAGAAATATCCATGCAGGTATAAAATTGTGATAAAAAAATAACGTGCAAATTTTATCAATTAAAATGATAAAACATGCACGTTCTTAAATTTATGTGAATAAAGATTATACAGCGTCACTATGCAGTGCTGAATCCTTTTTCAGGAAGGCCGCAGCAACAAGGCTAACGATCAGGCCAAACAAAGTATAAGTAATGGCAAGTCCGAAAGCTGTGAACAAGGCCATATAAGGCCCCATCATTCTTACCGCTTTCACTTTTGCTTCATCATCACCTACCTGTTCCGCTGCCACATCCATCATGTGCGACATCGCCGCAGGATCAAGTACTTTATAGTATAAAAGCATAATGATAAAAAGGAACAAACCTGCATAAGCGCTGGTCCTGAATCCCGCAGAAAATCCCCTTCCGAAACTCATATACCCACCAAGCTCTGCTTTATGCCTCAGTTCCACAAAGATGACTGCCAGTACAAAAGGTACATAAGATAAAATAGACACGATAATTTTCGTAGCGGTGTCCAGATCCGGCTGTGCCGTATCAATATTCAGCAATTTCAGCAGGTACGTTAATACCAGGTAATATACGGCAAAGCTTATTGCCGCCTGGAAGGCCAGCTTGTTGGGCTTCAGTTCCAATTCTTTCAGTTGTTGTTCCATAGTATAAAATCAGGTTAACTATTTATTTTCGTTGAAAGTAGTGATCAATGCATATACAGCCGTATCGAATTCTTTAGCTGTGCTAAACTCTTCCAGTTCTTTATATGCTTCTGCTGTTGCTTTCGGCTGGTTAAAGAAAGCCATGAAAGGCACGAACAGCTCTTCAATTTCTTCTCCAAGATCAACCATGTTTTTGTGGTTGATGATATCCTCAATACTGCTTTCTGCCAATTGCTGATTGCTGATGAGGTCTTCATAGATGTGAAACTCATCCTGGAACTCATCTTCTTCTACCAACAGGAATTCTGTCAGGAAATCACCAAGTTCAGGTCTGATGTGCTCATCATGACATTCATTGATATACAATAATAAGTTCAGCAGCTCCGTTCCACGGTCAATGGTGTCTTCTTCTATGTTGGCCCACTCCTCGGTATCGAGGTAGTCTTCTTCCAGTTTCTTTACATCACTGGCAAAGAAGTTGATCATCAGCAAATCAAAAAATACTTCCCTTAATTCTTCAAAATCCGGATGTGCATCCAATACCTCATCAAACTCAGCCACCTTTTCCAGAAAGCCGGTTTCTTTAACGAATACAGATACCAGTTCCTCTCCCAATCCAGCGGTATCCTGACCAGAAACTGCTGCGAATTTATCCAGTGACGCTAGTAGCGCCAGTTTTACATTATTATCCATATACTTGAAATTTGTTGTTGTTATAGACCAATTGAACCTGACCGGTTAAAGTCTGGCCCAACAATGGGGTATTTCTTGATTTTGAGTAGTTATTGTCTGCCTGGTATACCCATTTTGTAGTCAGGTTGAACAGCGTGAAATTCGCCTTTTGTCCTTCTGCAATGACAGGCACTTCCAGTTGAAGGAGTTTACGTGGATTTACGGCCAGTTTTTCTGCAATCTGCGAAGCATCAAGGCCAGCTTTTACCAGCAATGGCAATACAGTCTGCAAAGCAATAATCCCGTAGGAAGCGATTTCAAATTCCACATTCTTGAACTCAGGTTCATGTGGCCTGTGCTGAGAGGCGATAACATCTATCGTTCCGTCCTTCAGCCCCGCAAGTAATGCTTTGATATCGGCCTTACCCCGCAGCGGAGGTTTCACTTTATAATTGCTGTCGAAGTCATTCAATAACTCTTCCGTGAACACCAGATGGTGTGCCGCTACATCACAGGTGATTTTAACACCGTCTTTTTTTGCTCTTTTGATTAATGCGACAGATCCGGCAGTGGAGATATTGCTGATGTGTACGGGTGCAGCATGGTAGGTGGCCAGAAAAATATCCCTGGAAATCTGCATCTCCTCGGCTAATGCCGGAATACCTTTCATGCCCAGTAACACACTGGTTTTACTTTCGTTGACCTGCGATTTACCCGCTATCGATTTATTCTCAGGATGTACGATCAGCAAAGCACCAATTCCGTTTGCATATTGAAGCGCACGGCTCATAAACCCATCATCTGTTACCGGCTTCGTCCCATCAGAGAAAGCTACGGCACCCGCTTTTTTCATGTCGAACATTTCAGCAAGTTCTTTGCCTTCCAGGTCATGACTGATCGCCCCTATAGGATGTACATCCACCAGGTTGTCTTTCGCCTGGTTGATAATATACTGCACCTCTCCCTTGGTATGCACTACCGGTTTGGTATGCGGCAATACCGCCAGGCCTGTAAATCCTCCGGCCTGTGCTGCCGATGTCGCCGTCAGGATATCTTCCTTGGTCTCAAACCCAGGATCTCCGATCGAACAGTTCAGGTCGAAGAAACCCGGGGACAGAAAAGCACCTTTTCCTTCAATGATCTGCTCATCTTTCTGCCCTGTTAAATGTTCAGCAATGGTAACGATCTTCCCCTGCGTTACACGTACATCACGAACTTGATGGTTAAACTGACTGTTGGAATCGGCTATGGTTACGCCTTTGAGGAGAAGGTTCATGTTCTGAGTATGTTTTTTGGGTTGTTAAAAAATTGGGTCAATATAACTTCCAGGGCTAAAAAAACAGCACACAAAACTATACAAAGTTTCCATAACTCTGTGTGGTTATTTTTTATACCGCCGGCAACAATACTGGCCCCTGAATTATTTATAGTGATATTCTTCTTTGTCAATAGCGCTTCCAGGCTGGAAGAAGCCATATAGTGCATGTCTGATTCCAGCCGGTTATCATTGAAAGCATACACAGCTAACAAGGAGTCTGCTTTTTTTAATTCATAAAATCCGGTCGACTTCAGCTGATCGGCAATATACAGCAGGGTTTTTCCCGGCTGCTGCCTCAGTTCGGGTATCACCTCCAGCCGGGCTGATGATAATTTTACCGGCTGGTCGGGCTTCAACTGCAATGGTTTGCTGCTGAGTTGCAGGTTACTGCCCAGGGTGTAATACAAGGGCTGTTCCTGAACACTTAAGAAGGCTACTTTATACATAAGCGGCACAAATACCGCATGTAATGGTAAATTACTGTCCCTGCTCTCCAGGGAGGTGGAAGAAAGATAAATCTGTCCTGCCCCCAGGTGATAACGCGAGAAGAACAGCTGCCGGAAAGGCAATCCCATGATGTCCTCCCTGCTGCTTTTATTGTTTTGCGTATAGACGAAATGACGGTTTACACGGGGCAGGTCCAGCTGCGCAGGAAGCTGCTCAAAAACATCGCTGAAGAGATTACTCTTTAAATCGATGGAATTTACAGTCAGTGTATCCTGACTTAACCGCTCTACGCCTGGCAGTGATAGACTGTTTAAGAAAGTAGTGTATACTGCCGGAGAAGCATCCAGGTCGGGGAAGATGGCTACAGCGCCCCCATTTTTCACATGGTTTCTCAGCTGACCAGCCAGTCCGCTTGAAGGTGATTTTAATCCGGAGACAATAATCAGCGGATAAGCAGAAAAAGCGGAATAGGTAATATTCGATTCCGGCATGGTGGTCAGGCGGAAATACGGATCGGCAGAGAAAAGAGAACTGATGTAGCGGGTGGAGGAGGCCTTTGTTGCGCCGCCGGCTACAGCACTGATGTGCAACACGGGTAATTCAGCATTCACCTTAAAGCTGAAGTTCAGCGTATCATCGAAAGTAATGGGAAAATCCTTGATACTTACGATTCCTTTTTGCCAGCCTGCAGCCAGTCCACTGAAGCTTAACGTATCCCGAACAGATTTACCAGCAGGAATATTTACCGTTGTCAGCCCTTTCTGCTGATGGTTAACGGTCAATTTCAGGGCAACCTTGCCGCTGTTCTCTTCCCCATAATTGTGCAGCTGTACCACAAAACGTTCCTGATCATTCGGACGGTGGGCAGGTGAAAGTGACCAGATACTGTCAACTGCCACATTGGGTTGTGCATTGGCGCTCAGCCTGACCAGTGAAACTGAGGTATTGCTGTCTGATTTCAGCTTTCCGTTATTCAGGCCCCTGCCTGCAAAATGCTGCTGAAAATCTGACAGGATATAACTATAGGAATTGTAGTTTGCGGTAGCCCCTGTTTCTCCTGCCTGCTGACGGTTAAGCACCTGTTGCAGGCTGCGCTGTGCCGGGGAAATCTTTACCTCATCTATCTGCTGTATAAGTTCTTCCACGTTCAGTTTACGCTGATGTTTCCCTTCAAAATCATTTGTCGTCAGCTGAAAGCGGTCGTTGGGAGAAAAACCCTTAGCAATTTCTTTCGCCCTGCGTTTGGCCTCATCCAGCAGACTTCCTTCCTTGTTCTGGTTCTCCATACTGTAAGAATTGTCAATATAGATATTTACCATATTCGTCAGGCCAGGCTTGTGGTCTGTACCGGAAGAAAAATAGGGTCTTGCGAAGGCAAGGACAAGAAAAACTATGGCGAGGATACGGGCAAAAAGGATCAGCAGATTTTTGAGCTTTTCCCTGGAAGAGTGCTGTTCTTTAACGGCCTTCAGAAACTGTACATTACTGAAATAGACAACCTTGAATTTCCTGAAATTAAATAAATGAATAAGGACAGGAATAATTACTGCCATCAATGAAAAAAGAAAACCTGGGTAGAGGAAATTCATTAAAAACCAAAGGTAGAAATTATTTGAACTATTTCATTCTATTTGAACTTTTTCATTGCATTATACAAGGCATCATCCAAACCATAAACATCATTCCGGTATTGAATGGCGCCACGATCTGCCCAGGCAGTTTTGTAATTGATGAAAATAGCTACATTTTTCTTCGTTCCAAACCATTTTGGCTTCAGCTGAAAGACATTCAGCGTATCTGCTTTCTTCGCCATTCTCTTCCGGAAGACCTCCATTTTAGTGGTATCAACTGGCGGAAGGTTCACTTCCATCCGCAGCTGGTCATACTGATAGGCATTATCCACCAGCTTTTCGGCGAATTCCAGCGGTTTTTCCACGCGCACACAACCATGGCTTATTGCCCTTTGTTCGCGGTTAAATGCAGCTTTATTATTGGTATCATGCAGGTAGATGCTGGATCCATTGTCAAAGATAAACTTGAATTTCCCCAGGGCATTGCCTGCACCTGAGCCCTGTTTAAACTGGAAGGGTAACTTTTCACGGGAATAATTCCGCCATTGGATCGTATCCGGATCATTCACCAGCTGTCCTTTGTAATACACTTTCATATTGTTATTGGAAAGGTAATAGGGATCGCGCAATGCCTGAAAATAGATTTCGCTTTTGGCAATGCTGACCGGAATATTCCATATCGGGTTGACCTGTATGGAACTGAACTTACTGATCAGAATGGGTGTCTGGTGGTTCTTCGGCTTATCATCCAGACGCTGCGTTTTCAGAAAGGTCTTCATTTTTTCCTCGTAATCCTGTTCTCTTCTGCCACCTACACACACCTTCATGTGGGTTACCGTGTCTTCCTTATGAAACCAGGTAAGGGAAAAGTCGGGAATATTGACTTCTACATACTCCTCTCCCAGATCGGGCAGCTTCCAGCGCAGACGCTCCATATTGACCTCTATCGCTTTGATCGCGGCTTCATTCCGTGCTGCATTTTTCTTCAGTACACGAAGGTTTTGCTGCAGGGTCTTGTAATTTTCAGACGAAGGTTGTATTTTCCTGAGCAGGCCAGGCAGGTCATCTGTTCCCAAAACACGATTAATGCTGGTGCTGTCGGGTCTTTTTACGGTCACATAATAACGGTTCAGGGTATTCCGGGGATTTACACTGCCATAGCTGAGGAATATCTCATATTTCAGCAGCGATGAGGCAGCTACAAGTTCCAGATCGGCAACGACAGGATAAACTTCGGCAATCGACCTGAACTTATTCTGTCCCAGTTTACCCAGCAGCTCTTCCAGTTCCTGGTGTCCGAAAATGCGCGGATTAAAACCGTGTTCTTCTGCCCTGCCAATGTAATCTTTAAGTGTATCTATTGCTCCGCTGGCATAAAAACGTATCACAAATTCCGCTTTGCGTTCATCATTGGCATAAAACTTACTCAACGTAAGCGGATTACTCAATTTATCTTTTAATGAGTCAAGATGGCGGTTAAAGACAAGATGATAAGCTGCCGTGTCAAATTCTTTGTAGAGTTTATTATGGAAGTGTTCAGATAAGACGACTCCCGCTTCCGGTATGGTTTTAAACCAGTTACAGGAAGAAACAGACAGACAAACGGGGATAATCAGGTAAATAATTCTTTTCAAAATGAGCGTTATTAAGCCAACAGCGGCATATTTTCTATGCTATCTATGCTTATGATCAAATAAAATGCCATATATTTTTTGATTTGTGATTTCAATCTATATATTTGCATACCCTCATAGTGCGACGCATTATTGAATATGGGATTAAGCTATTTATGAACAAACACTTGAACCATCACTTACATCTGCACCATCGCCTGTTGGCGATGTATATGTAATGTTTTGTACTTCAAAACTTGTTTCCGAAATAATAATTTCCTGTCTTATTCAATAATTTCAATCCATTGAAAACACTTAAAATAGCTATCCAGAAATCTGGTAGATTAAACGAAAAATCTGTAGAGATACTTAAAAATTGCGGCTTATCTTTTGAGAATTATAAAAGCTCCCTTATATCCACTGTGACCAATTTCCCGCTGGAAATCCTCTTTTTAAGGGATGATGATATTCCTGAATACGTACAGGATGGCATTGCCGATCTGGGCATTGTCGGTGAAAACGTGATCACTGAGGTCGATGCCGATGTGACTTACCTGCAAAAACTGGGTTTCGGAAAATGTACGTTGAAGATCGCTATTCCCAATGAAAGTGAAATTACTGATGTTGCCGGACTGGAAGGAAAGGCAATTGCGACGTCCTACCCGGTGATCTTAGAAAAATACCTGAAAGATAACAACGTGAATGCCGTGGTGCGTACCATCTCCGGATCGGTAGAGATTGGTCCCGGACTGGGGCTGAGCGATGCCATCTGCGATATCGTTTCCACCGGTGGAACATTGAAAAGCAATGGTTTAAAGCCATTTGCCGAGGTCATGAAATCGGAAGCTGTACTGATTGGTAACAAAGGTATTGAGCTGAACGAAGACGTTCAGGAACTCCTGCAGAGAATACGTTCCGTACTGCGTGCCAAGGAAACCAAATACGTAGTGCTTAACGTAGCCAAATCCAACCTGGAAAAAGTAGTGAGCCTGTTACCGGGTGTAAAAAGCCCTACCATTGTCCCGCTTTTTGAACCGGACTGGGTTGCTGTACATTCTGTTATTGCTGAGCAGGACTTCTGGGAAAAAATCAACAGCCTTAAAGCTGCCGGAGCAGAAGGAATTGTTGTGATGCCGATTGAGAAAATTATTGCTTAATCCGCAGAAAGCATCAGCACGTTAGCAAAAACGGCCTGAACCATTTTTTAAAACATTAAATTGAAACTATCCTGATTCCTGTACCCTGAGGTTCATTAACCGGGATAGCTTCATCACATTAATATATTCTGATGAAGACCTACACGTATACTGATTTATCCAGCCAGCAAAAAGAAGAGCTTTGCTTACGGCAACTGGCAGATGATCATACCATCACCGAAAGGGTAAAGTCAATCATTGAAACCGTAAAAGCTGAGGGTGACAAAGCATTATTTGATTATGCACTGGCATTTGACCAGGTAAAACTGACACAGCTATTTATCGATAAAACGGAAATTGAGGCTATTGCCGCGACGATACCTGAAGAAGCAAAAGAAGCAATAGACACCGCGTATGCCAACATCAGGGCTTTTCATGCCGCACAGCTTTCCAAAGAAGCCAAGGTAGAAACCATGGCGGGTGTCAGCTGCTGGCGTGAGGCCAGGGCTATTGAAAAAGTGGGCCTCTATATACCGGGAGGAACTGCCGTCCTTCCAAGTACCTTCCTTATGCTGGGTATTCCGGCCGTCCTTTCCGGATGTCAGCAGATTATCGTTTGCTCCCCTCCGCAGAAAGATGGAAAAACCAACTGTTACCTTGCCTATTGTGCCCTGCTGCTGGGGATAGAGAAAATCTACCTCGTGGGGGGTGCACAAGCTGTTGCCGCTATGGCCTTCGGCACACCGACCATCCCTAAAGTCTACAAGATTTTTGGTCCCGGCAACAGGTATGTCACGCAGGCAAAACAACTCGTTCTCGCTTCCGGAATAACGGCTATTGATATGCCGGCAGGCCCTTCAGAGGTACTTGTCATTGCCGACGAAACCGCCAGTCCTGCCTTTGTTGCAGCTGACCTCCTGGCGCAGGCGGAGCACGGTACGGACAGTCAGGCGATACTGGTTTCCACCTCTTCTGCGATGATTGAACAAACCCTGGCGGAAATCGAATCCCAGTTGAAAGAGCTGCCAAGAAAAGACATCGCAGCAAAAGCCATAGCAAACTCCTATGCGGTACTGGTTGAAAATACCGGACAGGCCATGGACTTCAGCAACCAGTATGCACCGGAACACCTGATCCTGGCTACAGAAAACTTTGAGGCCCTTACTCCTTTGATCATCAATGCAGGCTCGGTATTCCTGGGTAACCTGACACCGGAAAGTGCGGGTGATTATGCTTCAGGAACGAACCATACCCTGCCCACCAGTGGCTTTGCCAAAGCCTATTCAGGAGTCTCTACCGATTCCTTTATCAAAAAAATAACTTTTCAGCATATCAATCCTGCCGGTTTAACCGCAATCGGACCAACAGTTGAAATCTTAGCTGCTGCAGAAGGTCTGCAGGCACACAAAAATGCAATCACTATTCGTTTAAAATCAACAGATGGATATTAAGAATTTACAGCGCGAAAACATTAAAAACC
This sequence comes from Pedobacter sp. AW31-3R, assembly GCF_052180285.1. Lineage (NCBI taxonomy): Bacteria > Pseudomonadati > Bacteroidota > Sphingobacteriia > Sphingobacteriales > Sphingobacteriaceae > Pedobacter > Pedobacter sp. AW31-3R. Next base: position 5,086,916 of record NZ_CP197475.1, read on the forward strand.
TGCGTCCTTACTCTACCGCAAGGGATGAATACAAAGGACAGGCAAGTGTATACCTGGATGCCAATGAAAATAGTTTCGGTTCTCCCCTGCCGGAAAACTTTAACCGTTATCCTGATCCTTTACAGCTGGAACTGAAAGAGGCGATCAGCAAAATCAAGGGCGTACCCGTAGAACATACTTTCCTTGGCAATGGCAGCGACGAGGCCATCGACCTTTTGTACAGGGCATTCTGCAATCCCGGAAAAGACAATGTGATCATTCTGCCACCTACGTATGGCATGTATGAAGTATCTGCCAATATCAATGATGTGGAAGTCCGCAAAGTCAACCTGCTCCCAAATTTCCAGTTAGACCTGGAAGGAATTGCAGAAGCTATAGACGAAAATACAAAAATCATTTTCATCTGCTCCCCGAATAATCCTACCGGAAACTCGATTATCCGAACCGATATAGAAACCGTACTGGCGAACTTCAAAGGACTGGTGGTTATTGACGAGGCATATATCAACTTCGCCAAGCAACGGACCTTTATTCAGGAATTAACAGAATATCCGCACCTGGTCATCCTGCAAACGTTTTCCAAAGCCTGGGGACTAGCCGGGTTACGCCTTGGGATGGCCTTTGCCTCCACCGTGGTGATCGGCATCATGAATAAAGTAAAGGCGCCGTACAACATCAGTCAGTCGACGCAGGACCTGGCACTGGAAGCGCTCAAAAATATCAGTGTGGTCAACGAATGGATCAAACTTACGGTGGCCGACCGCGAGCAGCTAATCGTGGATCTGCAATCCCTACCTTTTGTCAGGAAAGTATACCCTTCCGATGCCAACTTCATCCTTGCAGAAGTTGATGATGCAACAGGAACCTATAACAACCTCGTTGCGCAGGGCATTATCATCAGGGACCGTTCAAAAGTAACACTCTGTGAAGGCTGCCTCAGAATTACCGTGGGTACACCCCAGGAAAATGAGATCCTGTTAACCACGCTTAAATCATTTACAAACTCCTGAAACCGTCATTAGCATATCGATTAAACATAACGATAAAAACATGAAAAAGATTCTTTTTATTGACCGCGATGGTACCCTGATTACCGAGCCGGAGGATGAACAAATTGATTCCTTTGCGAAGCTGAAATTTTACCCTAAATCCTTACACTACCTGAGTAAAATTGCGGCAGAACTGGATTTTGAATTGGTGATGGTCACCAACCAGGATGGTCTGGGAACCGATTCACATCCGGAACTGAACTTCTGGCCGGTACACCATTTCATCCTAGACACCTTTGCCGGTGAGGGGGTTACGTTCAGTGAGGTCATCATCGATAAAACATTTGCCCATGAAAATGCAGTGACCCGTAAGCCAAACACAGGATTACTGCTGCATTTCTTTAAAGGCGATTACGACCTTGCCAATTCATTTGTCATCGGCGACCGTCTGAACGACGTTATCCTGGCAAAAAACCTGGGTGCCAAAGCAATTTGGCTGCGTAACAACGACCTGCTGGGACAAAATGAGATGATGGAGAAAGTGGAAACACTGACCGACCACATTGCCCTGCAAACACAAAGCTGGGTAGACATTTATACCTTCCTGAAAGCGGGAAGCAGGCAGGTAAGCCACCTGAGAAAAACAAATGAAACAGACATCCTGATCAACATCGACCTGGATGGCACGGGCAAAGGGGACATAGAAACAGGATTAAACTTCTTCAACCATATGCTGGACCAGATCGCAAGACATGGGTCGGTAGATCTGAAAATCATTGCCAAAGGAGACCTTCATATCGATGAACACCATACGGTTGAAGACACCGGTATTGCTTTAGGTGAAGCCTTTGCCAAAGCGATAGGCAATAAACTGGGGCTGGAGAGATATGGTTTCTGCCTGCCTATGGACGATTGCCTGGCGCAGGTAGCGATAGATTTCGGCGGCCGCAGCTGGATTGTATGGGATGCGGAATTTAAACGGGAGCGCGTAGGTGATGTGCCTACGGAAATGTTTTACCACTTCTTTAAATCGTTCAGCGATGCGGCGAAATGCAACCTGAATATTAAAGCTGAAGGCGACAATGAGCACCACAAAATTGAAGCTATCTTTAAAGCCTTTGCAAAAGCAATAAAAATGGCCATCAAAAGAGATCCGGAAAAGTTAGTTTTACCGAGTACTAAAGGGTTATTATAGCCATGATTGGAATCGTAAATTACGGAGCAGGGAACATTTTCTCCCTCACTTCAGCCTTATCACGCCTGGGTATCGGCTATGGCATGATCAATAAAGCGGAAGAATTTGAACAATATTCACATATTATTATCCCCGGTGTAGGTCACGCCGGGGCTGCCATGGCGAAACTGCAACAGACCGGGTTGGTGGATACCATTAAGGCACTCAAAAAACCTGTATTGGGTATTTGTGTGGGTATGCAGCTGCTCACTGCACATTCTGAAGAAGGAGATGCCGAGATGATGAACATCTTTCCCCTGCAGACAAAGCTGTTTGACAAGGCGCTGCATATTAAAATTCCCCACATGGGATGGAATAATATTGAAACAAAAAACAATCCGCTGTTTGAAGGTGTTGAAAATCAGACACAATTTTATTTCGTGCATTCGTACTTTATTGAATATAACGTTACTTTTGACATCGCAAGGGTAGACTATGGTTTAGTCTATTCTGCAGCCATACAGAAAGACAACTTCTATGGGGTGCAGTTTCACCCTGAGAAATCCGGTGCTGCCGGAGAACGCTTATTAATGAATTTTTCAAACTTAAAATAATACAATGTACATTATTCCTGCAATTGATATTTTAGATGGCAAGGTAGTCCGGTTAAGAGAAGGTGACTACAACCAGAAAACAGTATATGAAGTTTCTATCGCCGATATGATTGAAACTTATCGGTCTAACGGTACAGAATTCATACATATTATTGACCTCAATGGTGCCAAAGGAGACTTCAGCAATCAGGCAGAACTTTTTGACATCATTAAAAAAACAGACATGCGCGTGCAGTACGGAGGCGGGATCCGCACTATTGAGCAGGTGACAAAATTGCTTGATGCAGGTATTCACCGCGTGATTGTCGGCACACAAGCCATTACCAACCCCGATTTCCTGTCCGACCTGAGCAAAGAGGTAGGTAAAAAATACGATTATGCCAACCGCATTGTGATTGCGATTGATGTACTCGATGAAGTGATCAAGTATTCGGGATGGATGGAAAGCTCACCCATTAAACTCATGGATTATGTTGACAAATGCCTGCAGTTGGGGTTCTTCCGCTTCCTGTGTACAGATATCAACAAAGATGGCAAACTGGGCGGCGCAGCAGTAGATCTGTATAAGAAACTATTGGAACACTCTCCGTTTATCAAACTGATCGCTTCCGGCGGGGTAAGTTCAATGGAAGATATCAAAGAACTGGCAAAGCTTGACGTAAGGTCTGTAGTGGTAGGAAAGGCGATCTATGAGAACCGTATCACTATTGAGGAAATCAAGGAATGGAACCTCAAAGCGTTGAGCACCCTTTAATTTATGCTGAGTAAACGTATTATTCCCTGCCTGGATGTCAAAGACGGACGCACCGTTAAAGGCGTTAATTTCGTAGACCTTAAAGATGCAGGAGACCCGGTAGAACTGGCCTGGCAATATGCACAGCAGGGTGCAGATGAATTGGTATTCCTGGATATCACGGCTACGCATGAGCGTCGGAAAACGATGATCGAAATGGTCAAATCGGTTGCCCGGCAACTGAACATCCCCTTCACTATAGGTGGCGGGATCACTGAAATTGCAGATGCTGAAGCCTTACTGAATGGAGGGGCCGATAAGATCAGCATCAACTCTGCCGCAGTTAAAAATCCTCAGCTGATCGCAGACCTGGCTAAAGTTTTCGGTGTACAGTTTGTGGTGGTAGCCGTAGATACCAAACTGGTCGACGGCAAGAACATGGTGCATTTAAACGGGGGGCGACTGATCACTGAAATCGAAACGGAAACCTGGATCAAGCAGACGGAAGACCTGGGTGCAGGAGAGATCCTCCTCACCTCAATGGACCATGATGGTACCAAACAAGGATTTGACTGCAAGCTGTTAAACCATATCAGTCAGCTGATCAACATTCCTGTCATTGCTTCCGGCGGTGCGGGAAAAATTGAACATTTTACAGACGTTTTTACACAGACGGGGGTGGATGCCGCACTGGCAGCCTCAGTATTCCACTTCGGTGAGATCCCTATCCCCCACCTTAAAAACGAATTAAAAAAACACAACATACCAGTAAGGTTATGAATATAGATTTTGAAAAAACCGATGGCTTGGTTCCTGTAATTATTCAGGATGTACAAACATTGGAAGTGCTGATGCTGGGTTATATGAACCAGGAGGCATGGACTAAAACACAGCAGGAAGGAAAAGTTACTTTTTACTCCCGCTCTAAAAGCCGCCTTTGGACTAAAGGAGAAGAAAGCGGTAACTTCCTTTTTGTTAAGGAAACACATATTGACTGCGACAGGGATACGATCCTGATCAAGGCAAGTCCGGTGGGGCCTACATGCCATACCGGTAGCAGAAGCTGCTTTAAGACCAACTTCAACCAGAATTTCATCTTTGAACTGGAGAAAATTATTGGTGACAGGTATGACAATCCTACAGCAGATTCTTATGTCAATAAACTGCGCAACAAAGGCCTGAATAAAATAGCACAGAAAGTTGGTGAGGAAGGTGTGGAAACTGTTATTGCTGCATTGAATGAGACGGATGTGGATTTTGTGAATGAAAGTTCCGACCTGATTTTCCATTTACTGGTGTTATTGAGGGAAAAAGGTAAAACCCTCGCTGATATTGGGATGAATCTGGAAGGAAGACACCGTTAAATCAGCTATTCAGCCTTACACATCAGCTATTCCTGATGGATTAAAAACATACCATTACCCGGATATTACGTATTCAAAGACATCATTAAAGAAGTCAGCATTAAAATTAAAGTCTTTCTTCTTTAATGATTAAATAGCTTAACCAGCTTTAATGATTAACAGCTTAACCGGCCTCCTATTCAGACAGTATTATGCTTAAACATTCGAAATCACTAAGCGGTCACCAAAATCCCGTTTATGCTTTAGCGAACTCTTCCAGGCCTGGGATCTTCTTTACTGGCGGGAATGATAAGGGTATTGTGGAATGGTCGCTGGAAAAGATGTCATTCTCAAAAGTACTGATGCCTGTAAAAACATCAGTTTATAGTCTTCACTGTTACAATGGACAGCTATTTGCAGGTTTACGCAGTGGTGAAATCAGCATCTATGATTTCGATGAGCAGAGAGTGACGACTACATTTAAGGCACATGAAAAACCTGTTTTTGACCTGTTGACTGTTCCTTCCAAGCAGGAATTGCTGACGGCAAGTGAGGACGGAACGGTCGCCGTCTGGTCACTCAAAGACCTGTCCTTACTTTACCGGATTCAAGTATCAAATGATACTGTCCGCGTCATTGCGACCAGTCCGGAAACCAACCAGGTCGCATTTGGCTGTAAAGATGGAATAGTGCGCATCTACGACCTTAACGACTACAGTCTGGTACAGGAACTCGAAAAACATACTTTACCCGTGACGTCGCTTCAATACGCGCCGGATGGCAAATACCTGATCAGTGGTGGAAGGGATGCGCAGCTGAACTTCTGGTCTATGCCGGATTATGAATTAAAAGAAACTATTACCGCACATATGTTCAGTGTGTACGGAATTGCCTTTCATCCTACCCTGCCTTTCTTCGCTACGGCAAGTCAGGACAAGAGCATCAAATTATGGGGAAGTGATAACCTGAAACTGTATAAGATCCTGAGCATTGATAAGAATACACATGGCCATACCCATTCGATAAATAAACTGGTATGGAGTCCTGATGGGAAATACCTGATCAGTACCGGGGATGATAAAATGGTGATTGCCTGGGAGTGGGAATAAGGTTCTTTTATCCTAATGCCTATAAGATACTTGATCCTGAAAGACAGCCGGAATTTCTGAACACTGAATTTAATCAGCCTGGTGCTGCCATGGAAACGGATGTGACGACTAAGATAGCTGATGTCCTGATCAAGTTCTACACCAGGAAAATCAAAGGTGACTGGTTAATCTTTCATTTTGAAATTCAGGACAAGTATAGCTCAAACTTTAATTCCAGAATGATCACCTATAATCTTCGGGGAAGGGATATTTTCGGTAAACTGGTCATCAGCTGTGTCATTCTTACAGAAGTTACCCTTAAAAAAAGACCTGACTTTTTTAAGTCCTCCGGACTGGGAAATCTGTTGTATTACAAATACAATACGTACAAAGTGTCGACCCAATCAGATAAAAATCTCCTCGCTGATCCAAATCCTTTTGCAATCATTATTCTCAGCTCCAGAATAGTAAATATGGGCAGAGCTATTCAGGAGGAGATAAAGAGGGATGAAATGCTCATGAAAAAGAAACTGGAACTTTTTAAAATAGTTCAATCCAGAAAAGATTTGAATTATAAAAATAAGAACAAATTACTTAATTTTATTTATTGGTACATAATTATCAAATCGAAAGAAATAAAAGCTATATTTGAAAAAGAGCTGTATAAAATCAATATAAAAATAACTCGTATGGGAATTGAACAGGTTGTATTGGAGGGAATGCTGGAAGAAGCCAGATATGAAGGTGAATTAAGAAAACAAAATGAGATTATTACCGAGATGTTAAAAGTAAATTTACCTGATGAGATCATTGCTTTGACTACCAAACTTCCAATCGAAAAAGTAAGATCATTAGCGATTACAGTTAAGAATAACTCATCTATAAATACACCCAATTAAAGGCTTGAGCCGATATTACCAGGAATAACCGGCTCAAGCCTTTAAATTGGGTGTATTGCAGCAAATACTGTAAATCTTTACTTGACCCCTATCCGCTTCATTCCTTCCCTGCCATAAAAAACAGGGAAATACATCATTTCCGCTTTGGCAGGATTAAGTGTGTAATTACCTGAATATCTCGGCATCAGTGTGACTTCAAAATTGTACTTTCCAGCTTTCATTTTGGTACAGAAAATAGAAGTTTTGTGCTTAAAATATTCCCTGTGTGTCTCTACCCCCCAATAACTTTGTGGTTTACTGTCATATGAACATCCGGCAGGAACAGGAATCTCGATCATCACATACTCCGCATCTGCCCTTACTTCTACTTCGACCTTAAGTTTGGTTTGTACACCGGCCTTGAGTGACGTTAACGCAGCTCCATTCTGGAAGAAGGAGGTTTTAACCTTGAAGTCCTTACCCACCTTTTCCGGTGCAGGATTCATGAATTGCTGATAAGCGGTAAAATAGACCGGAAGCCCCCCTTTTTTACTAATTGTCAACCCTGTTGCAGCATCCATTTCCCTGGTAAACGGAAAATCTTTCACCGTCTCCTGCTGGTTAATCACCAGAGATGCCGGTTCCGGTTTTACCTTCTCTATCAGCAGATCCGGAAGGATAGTCTCCAGGATCAGGGCCGACTCATAGGTATTTCTCCACTGCCCATCCTTACGCTGCTCTAAAAAGTAACGCCTGATCAGTTCGAGTTCCTTTGCATGTTTACCTTCAGCCTTTAAAATCTGGTAGGCCAACAAGGTATTCTGTATGCTATTGTCCCAGAACCGGTAGCTTTCTTCACCCCAGTACAGGGCACCAAACAGGGTACTTTTATGCAGGTCCAGTAACGATTGGATGCTCACCTCCATCCCCGCCAGTTGTTTTAACCTTATCAACTGCAATTCTTCATTTAAGGAAGGTTTAGCAGGAATATAATTGTCTCCGGGATTTATCTTTTTAACACTACTGCTTTCCTTCCTGCGGGCAACATCTTTGCGGTAGGCCTCCATCCGTAGGTCCAACTGTTTTTCAACTGTCCCAACCCAGTCCTTAATAAAGAAATTCGGATTCAGCAGATGAATGAGCTTTATGGCAAAAACGCGCTCGTAATCATGCTGATTGGCCAGTTTGCCCACCAGATAATTATACAACAGGTCTTTATTTAACTGGATGGGATACCCTGCTTTTTCCGCCTTCAATAAAGCCTCAGACACATGAAGACTGATCCACATTTGTTCTGCGCTATCCTGCCACCAGCCCCAGGTTCCTTCGGGTCTTTTATTGGATTGTAATTTTTTAATAATGTCTTTGATATCTTTTTCATATTTAAAAGGCATTTGCAGGTACTGCTTGACACTTTTTTCCAGCAACAGTGATTTCAGCTTCGAGGCCAGCTGTTCATTGCACAGATATTCATACTTGCGAACCCTGTCCATTTCGTCCAGCAAGGCAGGAAAAACAGAGGCTTCGGCGCGTAAAGTAACCTTACCCGCATCCGGCAGAAAATGATAACTGACAGTTGTATCGGCAGAAAGCACATCAAAATACCCCTTTGTTTCGGTCAGCCCTACGGGCAACACCGGAATTTTTCTCAGTTCCCCATCAAAGTATCCATTGCCCTGCTCCAGCGTGTAGGTAAAGGATAAGCTGTCTTTTCCTGCTGCTAAGATGGCGATAGTATCCAGATGCGAATTTTTAAACTGAATGGTGTTATTCCTCAATTCCTGTCCGTTATAACTGAACTTCCTCTTTACAGTTTCCTCCAAAGGGGTATAATTCATTAGCTTGCCAATAACCCTGATCGAATCTCCCGACAACGCAAACTGTGGAGAAACAAAGTTGGCACTGAGTGATTTGAAGGATTTGATAGAAGTGCTGAACTGGCCCGATTGTTTGTTTCCGTTGATGGCGATCAGTGAGGTCGACCAATTGGTAATGTCATCAGGAAATTTCACTTTCCATCTCGCAATACCTTCTGCATCTGTCAGGAGTGAAGGTTGCCAGAAAGCATAATCGGAAAAATTAGTCCGCATGGTCTGCTGCTGGGGAACCAATTCTCCTGTAGCATTCTGCACCTGGTTACCCTTCTTTGTTTTGATGATGATTACCCCTGAAGCTGCCCTGCTCCCATATAATGCGGTAGCAGCAGCATCTTTAAGTATGTCTACAGCGGCAATGTCCTCCGGTTTAAAATCATTCATTTCACCATTGTAAGGTAATCCGTCGACAATCATCATCGGTTTTAAGGCATTATCCTGAGCAGATGCGGCCCCTCTGATCATTACACCAGGCAAAGAACCGGCTAAGCTATTGGTTACGCTCATTACAGCACCTGTAACTTCTGTCCTCTTCTGTGCTCCATAACCGACAACAGCGACCTCATCCAAAGAACTTGTACTTATATCCATAACGATCATTCCCATATCATTTGATTTCACCACCCTGAGCAGACTGTTATAGCCAATATAATTAAAGCTCAATGTGGCTTTCTTGGGAATACGTATCTTGAACTCGCCTCTGGTATTGGTAGTTACGCCAGATTTTAAACCCTCTACACGAACGGTTACACCTGCCAAAGGATTTTTTTTCTCGTCTACTACTTTTCCTTTCACTTCATCAGATAACAAATTGGTATCAAAATACTCCGCATTGAATATTTCTGATACCCTTGTTTCGATCAGTTCATTGTCTGTATGGTAAAAGTAATCAGACTTAGCAGATTTAATGTATTTATCGATGCTGATGCTCAGGGAATCTGCCGCTAATACCTTTTTACCATTCCAGGTAAAATAGTTTTTCCCTTTGGGTTTGATTTCAGCTTCTTCAATGAAATAGCGGTTGTCCTTAAAGAGGTACATCATCCGGTATTTTCCCGCTTCCATAGCGCTGTACCAGGAAGTGTTCCCCGGAAGTATCTTTCTATATCCGGGATGATCCTTTTTATAAATCAGGATATTTTTAACATAAGGCATCGTCTTTGCAAATGCAGTATCCAGTTTCATGTACAACTGCCCCGTATTTTTCAGCCCATAGTTATCCTGTTGAAACAAGTTGGTGGTATGGCTTCTCAGATCAAGGTAATCATTCCAGATACTGTCGATCTCTTTGCCTGATATAGCGTATTCCTTGTAATCATCACTTGCTTTTTTCACTCCAGCCCATAAATCAGTACTGAACCCATATTCCGAGGAAAAAGATTTTTGTTTAATCAGGTTTTTACTGAAGGTATACGCATAGCCAGGTTCTTTGACAAAGGTATGCTGTACCGTACCAGAAGAATAACCAAGATAATTCTCAGCAACAGGGCCGATTAACCTGTGGTCTCTATTCCTTGAAAAAGGCTGGGGATTAACGAGGTAACGCTCTCCGCCAGCACTGAGCACTGTTTTCTCTTCATTAAAGTTATCTGTAATACTCAACAGATATTTACTCAATAAACCAGCTTCATAAGCTGTGAGTTCATGTGGAGCCTCCTGGACAGTAGCTTTTGTATTTTTCAGCACTGCATTCACACTGATCACTGTTTTTTTCCCTTTTACAACTGGCCCGACTGGCAGTATAATCATCTGATCTGCAGTTCTTAAACGAATCTGGTGCTGCACACCGGGTTTAATCTTAAAGGAATAGCCCTGTAACTGGTCAGTTTTACTAAAAAAGACAGGGACTTCATCAATATAAACAACGTGAACAGGTACAATATTTCCGTTTTTCATTACAAATGGAGCGATCTGTGCCGAGGCCGTATCGGGAAGGACTTCTTCATTTACAAATACTTCCTCCGGATGGGTAAATTGATAGTAAGTGATGGTATCCAGTCCCAGTGCTTTACCCCATTTTAACCAGTTCAACACCAAATTGCCATCCGCCCTAAGCTTCAATTCCCTTAATGCAGGCAGTTGTTTCCTCAGCTGGTAAGCTTTACCAAAATAAGGCAGGGCAACGCCATTCCCTCCACCAAATTTAGAAGTGACGGCGTAGGCTGTAAGGTCTGTAAAAGGAACAGCCTGCTGATTTACATCTGTAACTTTCACCTGCATATCCACCAACTGCCCCGGATAAATTAGCTCAGGGGCCGCAAACTGGAGGTTAAGGGTATGGTTTGAATAAACTGACGATACTTCCTGAGAAACTTCATTTCCTGCCCACAGGTAATTGACCCTTACATGGGCCGTCTTTTTACCGGAATGTTTGAGCGTGCTGTCCAGTCGTTCTGTGTAGCCTTTTCCTATAATTTTATTGTCGGAAAACAGGGTATACCAGAACTTCAGCTTTTGCGGATTGCTGACCTTCAGCCGCAAAGAATCTGCAGTATGTACCGCATCAATCTGAAGGGAAGGCCGTAACTGCGTCAGCAGAATATCTTCCTTATGCCCATCAGCAGTTATTAAAGTATATTTCAGCATTTTCGGATCCAATTTGATCAATCCCGGCAATACCATAGTTGTGGAATCCCCCTTTTTATCATTTTCATCAAATGAAGTTACCTTAGCCTTTCCAGCCCTGGCTTTCCCATTAACCAGGTAATCAAAACTAAGACTATCATTTTTTAAGGAAGCCTTTATCCTGGCCGATTGATAGCTGTACTGAAGGTATTTATTGTCTTCCTGGCTTTCATTATTGCTGTTCAGGAAGGTAAATCTCAAAGAGAAATTGAGATCAGCCTTCGGAAAAATGCTATCCGGCAACACAAATTTGGTTTCCCCTAAAGGATCCATTTTTATTTCGGTCTCCCACAAAGAATCGGGTATAAAAACATGGCTGCTCTGGTAGTTTCTAATATTATTTGCATATGCTTTGATCACTACCCTTCCGTCTGGAACAGCCAGGTCGTTTTCATCCCTTGCAGAGAGATAAACTGTAACCGGGTTACCCGGATTGAATTCCTCCTGATCTGTCCTCACCGAGAAATTGACAGCTTTCAGTTCATAATCCTCATAACGGAAATTCCCCCGGTAAACCAACTTCCACTTGTCACCTTTTAATTCTTTCAGGACCACACTGTAATTTTCATCCAGGTCAAGGTCAAGACTATCTGTAAGGACGAAATCGAAGACATAGCCTCCATCACGGTAAGGCTTGATCATTTTCAGGATCTTTCCCTCTTGTTCATCATTCTCCTGTTGATTGTAGGTATAATAACCAGCATTTTCAACAATTTCCAGCCGTAGCGGCTTATTCTTTAATAACGAACCATCATTGTTCAGCACATAGGTTTTCACCTTTACTGTATCCAGTGGTTTATATTTGGGTTTGTTAAAAACCATATAACCTTTATAAGCAGATTTATCCGCTTCCTGAGGTTGAACAGGCCGGCGGTAATAATTTTCATTATACCTGCCATATAAAGGAGTGTTGTCAAAATTGAAATAATTGTTTACTCCTTTATAATTTACCGTAATGACTTTCTCTTTCGGAACCGATTTGCTAAGATAGGAATGGGCTTCCTCATTGTATTTAACCTGCTTACGCTTTCCTATTTTCACTGTGGCATCAGTTATTTCCCTGCCCTCTGTATCAGATATGGAAAACTGCACATTTTTAAGATCATTGATGAAATTCAGGCCCACATTCTGGACAGGAACCAGGTGATACAAAAGCTGGTTCTTTAAAACACTGACATATAAATAATTTCCATAAGCCAGTTTTCCCTGGTACACCACCTTGTTATCGTAATAAAAAGAGTCGACCAGCGTATGAAAAAAGCTATCCTTAATCACCGATTGCGATTTCACAGCGATATCAAAAGTCTCCTGATCGGTAAGCCGGTAAATGCGGGTGTACTTTCCCGACTGCGGGCTATCGGCTAATTTTCCCTGTGCATAGCCCTGATGGATGGCTATCAGCAACATAAGTATCAGTAATGGCTGTTTCATGAGATGTCTTTTTGGTATGGATGCAGTTTGTATCGGTATTTCACAAATTCAGGAGCTTTATTTGTCCTCTTTAATCGGCAGGGAGATAGGAAGATCTAAATAAACCGCTTGATAATTCTCAGGCGGTGACTGTATCTTCCCAGCTCTGCGTTGTAGATCCCCTGGTCATCTATCCTGTCAATCCTTACCCTGCCGGAAGCGTGTATAATTTCATGGGCATTCAGCATGATCCCCACATGTATAATCCTGCCTTCTGCATTATCAAAAAAAGCGAGATCCCCGGGTTGTACTTGTTGTAAAAAGTTAACAAGCGTCCCCTGTTCTGCCTGCTGTGCGGCATCTCTTTTGATGACAATACCGGCTAGTTTTAATACGGCCTGAGAAAATCCCGAACAATCTATTCCAAATAATGTACGTCCACCCCATAAATAAGGCGCATTCAGGAAAAACAGGGCAAATGTGACCACATCATCCGTCGGACTGGCAGCCGATGCGAGGTGCGGTTCAAATGAAAGTTTAAATTTCTCTTCCCCAATGGTGCAATATCCGTTCGCATATTCCGGAAGACTGCTTGAAGGTGCCAGGTAATATTTGCTTCCGTCCGATGCAATGGCTGTATTATCTACTCCCAATGGAACCAGCTCATCACAGGTATCGTAATGGTGATATTGCTGTTCCGTAAGGACAGCCAGCTGTTTAAAATCCATCCAGCCTTCATAATCATCAAATCCGGTACGGATACGGTACCAGGGCTCTGCTCTTTCCAGCACTTCCACATGGTCGCCAAACAATAATTGAGTTGTAATTTCTGCTTTATCTGAAGCTGCTGCCCTGAGCGGAGCAACAGCTACCCTGCAAATCGCGTATTTTTGTTCCATCAATCAAAAAAATATGCGCTAAATTAATGATAATTAACAATCAATTTATATTTGATTTAACCAAATTCTGCACCCATCCGGGCAACTGCGGGTATAGTCAAAGCCCGGCAAAAACCATATCAAAGCCATAGAAATCTGGCTTTGCCAGTACCAGGTTTCCTTCAACCTGCCTCCAACTACCTCACATTTTCCGGAATACTTGTCCCGAAACATTTCACCATATCATTTGTTGTTCATTTTATTGGAATTAATACTATAGTTATGAATCTCAGGAAGATATTAATCGCAGTAGACAATAGCACATGTGCTGAAAAAGCTGCAAAAACAGGTTACGAAATTGCAAGAACTTTTGAGGCAGAGGTTGCCCTTGTGAATGTGATCGAACCTGTTCCGGCTACCATCAGCCAGGATCTGACACTGGCTCCGGTATTTATGGAGACCTACGACAACAGTGAAGAAAATAGCCATATCCTGTTACAGGGAATACAGGATGCTTACGGAACCGGGGTGAAAACCACGTTCCTGAGTGTGCTTGACAGCGCAGCACACGGAATCATTAAACAATCCGATGAATGGGGATCGGACCTGATTGTGATCGGTACCTATGGACGAACAGGACTTTACCATTTCCTGATGGGCAGTGTTGCAGAACATGTCGCAAGAAAATCCGCCTGTCCGGTATTGATCATTCCCAATAAGGCGGATATATAAACTCATCCGTCCCTTAAATTATACACATCATAAAAAAGCCTTCTTCCTGCAACAGAAAGAAGGCTTTTCAATATGTATAAAGGAGATTAACCTTCCTGGTGTAACCAGGCTTTTTTCTTCAATAATTCTTCTTCAGTTTCACGGATATCTTCATCATCCACACAACAATCTACCGGACAAACCGCAGCACACTGAGGTTCATCATGAAATCCTTTACATTCTGTACACTTGTCAGAAACAATATAATACACCTCATCAGAAACCGCATCCTGAGATGCACCGGCATCAATTTCCTGATCGCCGAAATCGATAATACCATCTAAATTGGTACCATCAGAAAATCGCCAGGCTGTGCCTGCATCATAAATCGCATTATTAGGGCATTCAGGCTCACATGCTCCACAATTAATACATTCGTCTGTTATTTTAATAGCCATGTCTTCGTATAAATCTATTGCTAAAGTTACCTTTGCAGTGCAAATATAACACTTTATACTTAAAATTGCCCCAACTATGCCAATCCTAAGCGCCGAAAAATTAAATATTGCATTCCATAAACTAAATGTTTTTCTGGATCAGCCCAGTGCTGAATTTAATAATTTAATTCAATCGGCCCCAAATCACAATGCCTGGTTTACGGTAGACGAGGTGAAAAGATCACTATCGGCATTACAGGAAATGCTTGATCCGGATGCTTTAAAAAAATGGTTTGAAAACATAAATATTTCTGAAACACCCAAAAAAGTGGGGTTAATATTAGCAGGAAATATTCCCCTGGTAGGCTTTCACGATGTACTGTCTGTATTGGCTACAGGCAATATTGCCCTGATCAAGGTCTCTTCATCAGACGCACAATTGATCCCCGCCCTGCTGAAAGAACTGGTCGCCATTGAACCGCTTTTGGCCGACAGGATCATCTATGCGGAACAGCTAAAAGATTTTGAAGCCATCATCGCTACCGGCAGTAACAATACTTCCAGGTATTTCGACTATTATTTTGGTAAAGTGCCGAATATCATCAGAAAAAACAGGAACAGTGTGGCTGTACTGGATGGCCAGGAGACGGAAGAAGAAATCAGGCAGCTTGGCCACGACATATTCGATTACTTCGGCCTTGGCTGCAGGAATGTGTCTAAACTTTACCTGCCGGAAGGATACCAGATTGAAAAGTTCTTCCAACCTATTCAGGAGCAGTTTAACCATGTATTTAACCACTTCAAATACAACAATAACTACGACTATAACAAATCCATTTACCTGGTGAATATGGTCACACATTTTGATAATGGATTTGTCCTGTTAAAAGAAGATAAAGGGCTGTCATCGCCGCTGGCTGTGGTGTTTTTTGAATACTATAGCAGTCTGGGCGACCTCAATGAAACTTTAAAGGCAGATCAGGATCTCATCCAGTGTATTGTTAGCCATGCGGCTCTGGATGCCGGAAACGGAACCGTAGCATTCGGACAGAGCCAGCACCCTACCCTATCCGACTATGCGGATAACGTGAATACGATAGCCTTTTTAAATACCCTTTAAACTACTCTTATTTATCATTCTGAAACACTATTTTTGAAGAAATGTATGTAATCAAAGTAAAAGGCATCGCTAAAATCCCTGACTATGTTCAGCTGAGGGACGAAAAATTCACCTTGCTGGCCTATTTCAGGGTCGACAGGCCCGATAAGTCGCTCGATAAATTGGGTCTCGGAGAGCAGTTGCCTTATATTATGGATATTGTTAAAGACCTTCCATTTGGTCAGATTGCAAAATTAGATTTAGAGAAATGACAGGAAACGCAGTTATCAATTTAAAGAATGTTGATGTTTTTCAGCAAAAACACCTGGTTTTATCAGATGTTAACCTGAGTATAGATAAGGGAGAATTTGTATTTTTAATTGGCCAGACCGGATCAGGAAAAAGCAGTTTATTAAAAATTATCTATGGTGAACTCCATATCGGTAATGGGGAGGGACAGATTGCAGGTTTTGATTTGAAGAAACTTGCAGAAAAGGATGTTCCATTTTTACGGCGGAAACTGGGTATTGTTTTTCAGGACTTCCAGTTATTGTCTGACCGTACCGTGGAGAAAAACCTGGAATTTGTCCTAAAAGCTACCGGATGGAATGACAAAAACCTGATCGACGAACGGATCAAGGACGTACTGGAAAAAGTAGGCCTGCGTTCTAAAATCAGAAAAATGCCGCATGAACTCTCCGGTGGAGAACAGCAACGTGTGGTGATTGCCCGCTCCCTGCTGAACAACCCGGAAATTATACTTGCCGATGAGCCTACAGGAAACCTTGATCCTGATACCTCAGAAGAGATTGTATTGCTGCTGAAACAGATCAGCTACAACGGTACCGCCGTATTGATGGCCACACATGATTACCAGATTATCCGTTCCCTGCCTTCAAGAATCATCAAATGCGAAAGTGGCATTGTTCATGATGATGCCACCATCAGCTAACGCTGACAAAACAAATATTTTTCAGCCATTCTGTACAGTCTTTTTCAAACAAAGCTGACAGCATGGCTGATATCTTTCATTGGCAAAACTTTTGAGTTTATATCCAAAAATTCTACTATAGCATGTTTAGCAAGAAGAAAACAAACGACACTGAAAATACGACGACGGGAAATGCTGCAGAAGAGCAGTTAAATACCGAAAACACTGCTGAAGAAACGGCAGCTACTGAAGAAACTGCAGCAGAGCCTGTTGTAGAGATCTCAGCTGAAGAGAAACTAACGCTGGAAAATGCAGCATTAAATGATAAATATTTACGCTTATTCGCCGAGTTTGATAATTTTAAACGCCGTACCCAAAAGGAACGTGTGGAATTGCTGCAAACTGCAGGTAAAGATGTGATTATTTCTATGCTTCCTGTACTGGATGATTTTGACCGCGCCAATAAGGCAACGGAAAATGCGACTGATATTGCGGCTATCCGTGAAGGGATACAGCTGGTACATTCGAAGCTTAAAAGTATCTTAAGTCAGAAAGGCTTGAAAGAAATGGAAAGTATCAATACTGTTTTTGATACCGATAACCATGAGGCCATCACTAAAATCCCTGCTCCGAATGAGGAACTGAAAGGGAAAGTTATAGATGAATTAGAAAAAGGTTATACTTTAAATGATAAAGTTATACGCTTTGCAAAAGTTGTAGTGGGTAGTTAATTATGAGCAAGAGAGATTATTACGATGTACTTGGCATAGCTAAGAATTCTTCTCCGGAAGAGATCAAAAAGGCATATAGAAAACTGGCGATTAAATATCACCCGGATAAAAACCCCAATGATCACACCGCAGAAGATAAATTCAAGGAGGCTGCTGAAGCTTACGAGATTCTGAGCAATCCTGAGAAAAAACAACGTTATGACCATTATGGTCATGCGGGTGTTGGTGGTGCATCTGGCGGCGGCGGATATGGCGGCGGTGGAATGAATATGGAAGACATATTCAGCCAGTTTGGCGATATTTTTGGCGGCGGCGGTGGCGGCGGCAGTCCTTTCGACAGTTTCTTCGGAGGTCAGCAACGTGGCGGCGGCGGCAGAAGAGTAGCCAAGGGTTCTAATCTCCGCATTAAAGTAAAACTTACTTTAGAAGAGATTGCACATGGCGCGGAAAAGAAAATCAAGGTGAACAAGCAGGTATCCTGCAAAACCTGTGACGGCTCCGGTGCCAAGGATAAATCTTCAATCAGCACCTGTCAGACCTGTGGCGGTAGTGGTGCAGTACGCAGGGTGACCAATACCATCCTGGGACAAATGCAAACCACAGCTACCTGCCCTACCTGTAACGGTTCCGGCAGCCAGATTACGTCTAAATGTAATGTATGTCATGGTGAAGGTACCGTTCGCGGTGAGGAGACTATCGACATTAACATTCCTGCAGGTGTAAGTGACGGTATGCAACTGAGCATGAGCGGAAAAGGTAATGCTGCCCCTAATGGTGGTATTCCGGGAGACCTGATCATCCTGATCGAGGAAATCGCACATGAAACCCTGAAACGTGAAGGGAATAATGTGGTATATGATTTGCATTTGAGCATTATTGATGCTGCTTTAGGCTTTAGTGCCGAAGTACCGACAATTGATGGTAAAGCTAAAATCAAGATCGAACCAGGTACCCAAAGCGGTAAATTGCTTCGCCTGAAAGGTAAAGGTATTCCAGAAGTGAATTCTTATCACCGCGGAGACCAGATTATTCATGTAAATATCTGGACACCAAAAGCATTGAGCAGTGAAGAACGCAGTATGCTGGAGAAATTAAGAGAATCGCCTAACTTCAAACCTCAGCCAGGTAAGAATGATAAAAGCTTCTTTGAAAAAATGAAAGAATATTTCGAATAGAAATGAGCTAACGCTAAAAACCGCCTTATCTTCATTGATAAGGCGGTTTTTTTATGCCCAAACTTTAACCATGTAAATTTGTTGTGTTTCATGTAAACTACGCTCATGGACAAACTTCAACAAAGCATTTATACCCTTTTATTTTTCTTTCTCAGCTTTGCAGGACTGTACTTTGCGGCAGCATTCCTTATTCCTGTGGCCCTGGCAGCTGTATTTGCCATGCTGTTCATCCGTTTGTGCAATTGGTTCGAAAATAAAGGCCTCAGCAGGACGCTCTCTTCCTTATTGTGCATGCTGATCTTTATCGCAGCAATAGCACTGATTGTAACACTGCTTTCCTGGCAGCTGAGCGGACTGGCTGAAAATATGGATGCAATGAAACAAAGGGTGGTGAATTTATTGACCAACTTGCAAAACTGGCTTCACGAGCAGGTAGGAATCACGATGCGACAGCAGAAGGAACTGGTGAAACAACAAAGTGAAGGTGCAGGAAGTGGTGCAGGGAGTATGCTGGCTAATTTTGCCGGCAGCATCATGGGAATTATGGTTAATACCATATTGGTTTTGGTGTATATGTTCCTCTTCCTCGCCAACCGTTCCCATATCAAAAAGTTTATTCTTAAGCTGGTTCCGGTAGATGAGAAGAACACAGCGGCAAATATTGTACATCAGGCAGGGAAAGTAGCCCAGCAATATCTGAGTGGATTAGGCGCAATGATCGTCATGCTCTGGATCATGTATGGCATCGGCTTTAGCATCTCAGGGATTGAAAGTGCCATATTCTTTGCCGTACTCTGCGGAATCCTGGAAATTATTCCTTTTATCGGGAATTTAACGGGAACATCGATCACCGTCCTTGCTGCAATTGCACAGGGTGGGGATAGCAAAATGATTATTGGTGTGGTGGTGACTTACGCCCTGGTGCAATTTATACAGACTTATATCCTGGAACCCCTGGTGGTTGGAGAACAGGTGAATATCAATCCGCTGTTTACCATTCTGGTGATCGTTCTCGGAGAGATGGTCTGGGGAATTGCCGGAATGATTCTAGCCATTCCCCTGCTGGGTATTGTTAAAATTATATGTGACCATGTACCGGAATTGCAGCCTTATGGCTTCCTGATAGGTACAGAAAAACAACGCGGAAAAAAAACAGGCGTGATCGATAAGATCAAAGGGCTGTTCAATAAAAAACCTTAGCCCCCCAATCTCCGCTAAAAGCTCTTTATCATGCTCATTTGCTCGACTCCTATCTACTTTACCCCCTTGCCAAATGATCTCACGATGTATTGAGAAGGAAGCAATTCTCTATTAGCTTTGTTATACTGTAACATTTTGAGCGCTCTACGCTCTAAATTTCAGCTAACTATTCAACTCAACTAAAACTTAAGAATGCTAAGCGTTAAACACATTGTAAAACAATATGCTGCGCACCGTGCGCTGGATGATGTCAGTCTGGAAATTGAAAAAGGCAAGATCTTCGGCCTTTTAGGGCCGAATGGAGCAGGTAAAACTTCCCTGATCAGGATTATCACACAAATCACGGCACCGGATAGCGGTGAAGTCATCTTTGATGGCGAGCGGCTGAATGCTAACCATATCTCCCGGATCGGGTACCTCCCTGAAGAACGCGGACTCTATAAAAAGATGGAGATCGGTGAACAGGTGCTCTATCTGGCCAGATTAAAAGGTTTAAGTACAGCTGAAGCCAGTAAAAGGGTAAAATTCTGGTTCGAAAAACTGGAAATGGGCAGCTGGTGGAACAAGAAAGTGGAAGACCTGAGTAAAGGAATGCAGCAAAAAGTACAGTTTGTGGCTACGGTATTGCACCAGCCGGAGCTGATTATCCTCGATGAACCCTTTTCCGGATTCGATCCTGTGAATGCAGATATCATTAAAAATGAGATCCTGGAACTGAATAAACAGGGAGCAACATTTATCTTCTCTACACACCGAATGGAATCCGTTGAGGAATTGTGTGACAGTATTGCCCTGATCCACCGCTCTAAGAAAATCCTTGATGGTTCTGTCGATAGCATAAAACAGCAATACAGGAACAATACCTACTGGGTAGAGTATGAAGGCAGTTATGACAGCAGTCTTTCGGCAGACATCTTTACCGTGCTTCAGGAAGAAGAACTGAAAGGAAAAACCTTGCTGAAGGTACAACTGCAACCGGAAAAAAATGCCAATCAGCTGTTATCGGCCTTACTTCCCCAGGTTTCCATTCACCGGCTGGATGAAGTGATTCCGACCATGAATGATATTTTTATTGACCAGGTAAAACAAAAAGACTAAGGACATGAACAAAATCTTACTCATTATACAAAGAGAATACCTGTCGCGCGTAAAAAAGAAATCCTTTATTGTGATGACCTTACTAACGCCTTTAATTATTGCAGGTTTTTACGGACTGGTGATCTATTTCTCTATCCAGGGCCTATCCGGAACTTTCAATAAGTTTGCTGTAGTCAATGAAAACAAGACACTTACAGAAAAACTGAGTGCGACTAAAAATGCAAGTTATACCTATGTAAACAAGTCGCTTTCAGAGATGAAGGCCAGCTTGAAAAATACAGATTACGACTATATCCTGTATATCCCGGAATTTCCTTTAAATGCCCCTGCCGGAGTGCAGATTTTGGGAACCAAACAGGCGGGAATGTCATTAAATTCAAAAGTTTCCGGTGCACTTGAAGACCTTATCCGTAACCAGAAGCTCCGCGAAAGCGGTATTGAACAGAAAGACCTGGATAAGCTGAGTGCAGCAGTTGACATTGACACCAAAAAAATCGGAGAGAGCGGAGAAGAAGAAGATTCCAGTGCCGGTGCGAGTACGGTGATTGCCTATGTCGCCGGAATCATGATGTTTATGTTCATCATGCTCTATGGAATCCAGGTAATGCGTGGTGTCATAGAAGAAAAAACAAACCGTATTATTGAGGTCATGATTTCCTCCGTAAAACCTTTCCAGCTAATGATGGGCAAGATTATAGGTATCGCCCTGGTCGGCCTTACGCAGTTTGTGCTGTGGATTGTACTTACCGCTGCAATCTCTACTGTAGTGGTCAAGGTGTTTGTTGACAAGAAAGACCTCCAGGAAATGTCGGCCTCAACAAAGGGAGTGGATACGACGGCTCGCAAAGACATCAATACAACAGATAAAACCGGGACAAGCAATAGTTCAGCCATTAAAAAGGCAATGGAGAATAATCCGGTGATGAATGTACAGAAGAGTCTGGCTAACCTGAATATTCCGAAAATCGTGACCATATTTCTCTTCTTCTTTATCGGGGGGTACCTGTTTTACAGCGCCCTGTATGCAGCCATTGGGTCGGCGGTGGATAATGAGACGGAAACCCAGCAGTTCATGTTTCCGGTCATGATGCCCCTATTGCTCGGTTATACACTCTCGCTGAGTGTGGTGACCAATGATCCTTATGGGGATATTGCCTTCTGGTTATCCGTTATCCCCTTCACTTCTCCCATTGCAATGATGGTGAGGTTACCCTATGGGGTGCCCGACTGGCAGCTTGCCTTATCCATGGCATTGCTGATCCTGGGTTTTGTCGGAACCGTATGGATGGCCTCCAGAATATACCGTGTAGGGATCTTAATGTATGGCAAAAAAGCCAGTTTCAAAGAAATGATCAAGTGGTTTACCTATAAAAATTAATAGCTTTACAGGGTGATATGGATAGATAGTATAATTTATATCACCCCGTAATCCTTTAAGATCTATGAAAGCAGCTGTTATCGACCTGGGCACGAATACCTTCCATTTAATTATTGCAGAGATTACCGGATTGGGTGTGGAAGTTCTTTTCAAGACCAATGTACCCGTACGCCTGGGTGAAGGCCGTATCAATGACCATGTGATTATTCCTGAAGCTTTTGCCAGGGGAATACAGACCCTCAAGGATTTTAAAGGGCTAATTGATGAACATCAGGTAAGTCTTGTTAGGGCGACAGCGACCTCTGCCGTCCGCAGTGCGAAGAATGGGCCTGACTTTGTAAAATCGGCTGCTGAAGATGCCGGAATTGACATTGAAGTCATTACAGGAGAGCAGGAAGCGGCCTATATTTTTCGCGGCGTAAAGGCAACAGGTGTCATCACACAAACCTCACTGATCATGGATATTGGTGGGGGAAGTACTGAATTTATTATTTGTACGCCTGAAAAGTTTCTCTGGAAGAAGAGTTACAACATCGGTGCAGCCCGGTTAATGCAGGCCTATTTTCATACTGATCCGATCTCTGCAGAAGAGAAAGAGGCCATTCTGAACCTCCTTCAGCAGGAATTGCCGGATCTTAAAGCTGCCTGTCAAAAATACCAGCCGAAAGTATTGGTGGGCTCTGCAGGAGCTTTTGAAACCTTTGCAGCTATGCTGCTTAAAGAGTCGGATGTTAAACACCTCCGCTCAGCAGAACTGGATATTGAGGCTTACCGGAACCTTTCTGTACAACTGATCGGCTCCACCCATGAGGAAAGGACACAGATGCCAGATCTGATCTCCCTGCGGGTAGACATGATTGTGATCGCCGCACTGATCACCAGTTTTATCATTGAAGAGACAAAACCGGATCACCTCAGCTTATCTACATACGACCTGAAAATGGGTGTGCTTTACAGCCTCTGGGATAATCAGAAAGACGATAAAGCCGTGTAGAGTTTCTCTGTCGGCAGTCCCATGATATTGGTATAGGATCCAACAATTTTCTCTACAGCAATAAGGCCAATCCAATCCTGTACACCATAACTTCCTGCTTTATCATAAGGGTTATAGTGTTTGATATAATAATCGATCTGTTCCGTGGTAATGTTTCTGAAATACACTTCAGTCCTGTCAAAGAAGGAGAGCTGTTTATCACCATGCGCCAAAGTCACGCCGGTATACACTTCATGTTTACTGCCCGATAATTTACTGAGTGTTTCCCTGGCTTCACGGGGACTGGCAGGTTTTCCCAAAATTTCGTCATTATAAGATACGATGGTATCAGCAGTAATCACAAGATGCGTTTTTCTCTCCTGTACAAAAGCATTGGCTTTTTTTTCTGAAATATAAACGGCTATTTGAGCTGGATCAAGCTTTTTAGGGTAACTTTCATCAACATCTTTCAGTAGCACATCAAACTCCAGATTCATAGCGGCTAATAATTCTTGTCTACGAGGCGATTTAGATGCTAAAATGAGTGAATATGTATGCATAAGTAAAATTTGCGCTAAAATAATAAAAGCGACCCATATAGTCGCTTCTATTTCAGAAAATTATTGTACTGGTATTCACAGGGATGCGACTATTCAGCAATTTTTCTGCCACCTCTGTCTCCTCTGTTTTTCATTTCAGACTTTCTTTCTTCTTTGTAGGCTTCGTAAGATTTTTTCTGTTCTTCCGTTAATACGGCATTAATTTTACTGTCACTTTCCTTCATCATCTCCATCATTTTTCCGCGCATGGCCGACCTGTCCTGAGTCTGCTCTGCCCTGGTTTTTTCCATCTGTGCCTGCTGATCTAAAAATACCGCCTTAATTTTTGTCTGCTGATCAGCCGTTAGACTCAATTTTTCAGTTAAACGTGCTGTCATTTTAGCCGCTCTTTCTTCAGGCGTGCCCATATTTCTTTTACCACCCTGTGCGTTGGCAAATGTTATTACACTGAATAACAATCCGCAGATCATTGCTAATTTCTTCATCTTTAATTGATTTTATATTTCTCTCATAGAGAGTAAAAACAAAAAAAGGTTTAAAAAGAAAGGAATAAATTGGACGAAAAGAATTATTTTCCGGAATCTGAAGCCAGTGGATTTTCATCAAACCATTTCCCCTGCAATTTCATGACTTTTTCAATCACATCGCGGACAGCAGTTTTTCCTCCGTTAAATGGGGAAATATAAGTGGAGATCGCCTTGATGTCATTGCTTGCATCGGCTGGACAGGTGGGAATGCCAACCAGTTGCATGACTTTGAGGTCAGGAATATCGTCTCCCATATACAGGACATCTTCCGCTTGTATGCCATATTTTTCCAGATAACGCTCAAAGACTTCCACTTTATCGCCCACCCCCAGGTGCACATCAGGAATCCCCAATCCGGCGAAACGGGATGCCATGGCCTGCCCATGCCCCCCGGAAATAATACAGACATGATAACCGCGCTTTACCGCCAGCTGTAAGGCATACCCGTCTTTAATGTTGAAGGTACGCAGCAATTCCCCTGTAGAAGAAGCAATAACATCTCCGGTGGTCAGTACCCCATCAACATCAAATATGAGTGTGGTTACTGTCTTAAGTCGCTGTAAAAACATGAATGCTACGTTATGTATTTTTAATACTGTTACTCAATAGGGTATAGATTTCCTGCAGTGCAGGTTTATCCTGCAACAAAGATAAATGCTTTTTCATCGTATCCACATCATTCCTGATGGCAGGGCCAGTCTGTACATCGGCAGGATTGGAGTTCTGGATTTTCTTCGCCGTCTCCATAATCAGCGGCTTCAGCAAATCGAACTCCAGTTGATGTGCAGCCAGGATCTCTGCGCTTAAATGATACAAATGGTTACTGAAATTACAGGCAAAAACAGCCGCAACATGCAGGATGGTACGTTGTGCGCTATCTACTTCAGACACCAGCGGACTGATCAGGTGTGCAATAGCAGAAATACGTTCCAGACTCTCCGGACTATCTCCTTCAATACATAAAGGGACTTTCTTGAGGTCAACCGCCTTTGTCCTGGAGAAGGTCTGAAGTGGGTACAATACCCCATAACCTTTACCCAAAAGGGATAAAGACGACAGGGAAGTTGCACCGGAAGTATGGACCACAAGGCCCTTCAGCCCTATCAATTGTGCAGCAACGCTGGCAATCACCTCATCTTTCACCGCAATCAGGTAACAATCGGCCTGACGGTTAAGGTCTTCCCAGCGGCTAATGGCTTTTGCACGTGTCAGTGCAGCCAGAATCTCAGCATTCTGATGATTGCGGCTATATACCTGTATAATCTCAGCACCCACCTCTTTCAAGGCGATGGCCATATGTGTGGCGACATTTCCTGAGCCTATACAAACAATCTTCATCTAAGCTGATTTAATTTCTTTCTGTCTCCTGAAAATAGAAATCAGGAATCCGATAACCATGACAACTAAACCTACCCAGTACAGGTTAATGTAAGGGAACTCAATAGATTTGAATACCACCCAGTCTTTGGCTTGCTGAGGTTTTTCAAACACCTGCAGTTCTACTTTTTTCTGGTCCGGAAGTATTTTTGTGAAACGTACCCTCAAGCCCAGGTCATCAATATTCCTGGCAAAATCGAACGTGTTATTTCCCTTCACCAGGAATATAGGTTCAGTTTTATAAATCTTACCATTCAGGTTGATTTCCAGTGGAAGTCCCACGGCAAGATCTCCCTCGGCCAAAGCCAGACTTTTTGCCGTAGGTTTGAAATTCAGGTCTTTCACCGTAATGATCCCACTGCTGGTATGCAGAGTATCTCCGGTACTCACATTCACTACCCTTGGTTTTTTATAGTTCTCTTCGTCGCTTTTTGCTTCACTTTCAATATCATGAGCATCCTTCGCTTCTGGTGCACTGGTAATATGGGTATAGATGTCGAAAGTAAGGTAATGTTTCGTATCCGGGGAAGCAATCAGTCCCATTTTCGGATTCGATTGCACGTGTGGATTTAAGTCGAAATCTTCTTTGATCTTTCCGCTTTCTTCATCAATCACCTTGAAATTCAGGGTATAAAAAGTATTCGGTGCAATCGTTGTATCATTCGTATACGTCACCGTAAAACGGCCCATTTTCTTAGGCTCATTTTTGTACAGGACCATATTCTCTCCTGGTTTCTCTACTTTTTCAAAGTCCTTTACAGGAATAAAGTTCGTGGCATTCAGGGAAACAGGTTTACTTGTCGCCGCAGCAACCAAAGCACCAACCAATAACAGTGCAAAACCGATATGTGCCACTGCTGCACCGATAAGCTTGCTTTTTCCGCCAAATGCCTGCGAAAGAATCCGTGCATTGGAAAGAATCGCGAACATACAACTGAAAGAAAGCAGGATATATATCAGGTTATGGTAAACATCTGTTAGGTATACAAAACCTGCAGTAACCAGCAACGCAACAACCAAGGTCGCAATTAAACTGCTGTAGAACTTACGGGAATCGGTCCGCTTATATTTTAAGAACTGTGAGAATCCGGAGATCAGGGTAATCAGGATGGCAAACGGTGCCTGCCACTGATTGTAATATTTGATCGCATCTATTGGTGGTGCGAAATTCGTTCCGAATGCCTTGTTGAATACCGGAACAGAGGTAGAGAAAATCACCTGGATACAGGCTACCGTCACTACAAGGGCACCGATAAACAACCAGAATTCCCTTGAATACGTTTCTTCATCCTTATTGGTAATCGGCAGCTCTTTCCAGCGCAGCACAATCAGGACAACCGGAATCGCAAGGAACACTACATTGTATAAAACAAGGTGACCAAACATGCCCAGGTCGGTAAAAGAGTGTACAGAAGTTTCTCCCAGAATACCGCTCCTGGTCAGGAAGGAAGCATACAGTACCAACACAAAACTGATCAGTACCAGTACAATTGAAGTAAAAAAAGCATGACCGGTATTTTTGAACGCGATCACCACGTGTACAGCCCCGATAAGGGTCAGCCATGGAATCAATGAAGCATTCTCCACAGGGTCCCATGCCCAGAAACCACCGAAGTTCAGCGCTTCATAAGCCCAGAAAGAACCCATGATAATTCCGGTTCCCAGTACCATCACGGCAAATAAAGCCCATGGCAACACTGGTTTTACCCATTCTTTATATCTTTTCTGCCATAAAGCCGTAATGACATAGGCAAAAGGAACGATCATACTGGCGAAACCCAGGAACAAAGTTGGCGGGTGAATCACCATCCAATAGTTTTGCAACAGGGGGTTCAACCCTCTTCCGTCAGTAATAAATTTCAGGTAATTTTTATAGTTTTCAGCATCAGCAAATACAACCGGTGCCATATCTTTAAGGTCCACCGCCTCTCTCAGCAGGATAAACGGAGAGCTTCCGATACGCTCGCCGAAGATTTCCACCCCCAATAACATGGAAGTAAGAAAGACCTGCGACAATGCAACGATAGTCAGTACCCCGTTCTCCCAGCTTTTTGCCCTCCAGATCAGGATCAGTCCCAGCAAAGCCTGCCAGAATGCCCAAAGCCAGAAACTTCCTTCCTGTCCTTCCCAGAAAGCAGAAACAATATAATATACCGGAAGAGCTGTGGAAGAATGTGAATAAACGTAGTAATATTCGTTAAAATGATTAAGGATCAGATAGAATAATGTAACACCTACACCAACAATACTGATTCCGTTGATATAGAAGGAAATCCTTCCTATTTTCTGCCATGAACGGTCTGATTCATCTTTATTTTTCGTCGCGAAAAAATAAGCAATGGTAGAAAGAAGTGAAGCGGCAAATGCCAAAACAATAAAGAACTGCCCAACTTTGCCGGGAAGGAGGGTCTCTCCTGTAAATTGTATATCCATTAAAACTATTTGTATTTTTTAACCTTGCCGTCCTGCTGTATCTCTACCAGGTCATTGTTGTATTTTGAAGGACATTTCATCAAAATTTTCGATGCATAGAAAACATCGCGGTTCATCTTTCCGATGAGGACCAGTTTCTCTGAACGCTCAAAATCCTGTGGTTTGGTTCCACTATAGATTACTTTTTTAACAATCCCCTTCTCATCTTTCATGTAAAAAGAAAAATGATTGGCATCTTTTAAGGCGTCATAATAAGTACCTTTCTCTTTATCCCAATGCCCCATTACGTGAAATTCCCTGGAATCTTTCGCAGCTTCAGTAAAGGTTGAATAGTTACTGGTATCTGCATTTAAGCTCACCAGAAAACACACACAGATGGCAATTGTAATCAGACCAATAATTGCACTTTTTCTCATAGGTATCACAAATTAAAAGATTAGCCAAAGATAAAGAATATAAGTACCTGTAGGTGAAGAAGAGCTTCCCTATATATTTAGATGACAAATTGCTGATAGTTATCTGACAAAAAAACAACAGAGAAATAGATTTAGATACAAAAATTGCAGCAAGCCCCCTTATTGGAATTATTTGAGATAGGCTGCCTTAATCAATCCAGGTAGTTTCTCCCGAACATGCACTACTTTGGGCCTTGAAATCCTCCTGATGTAAGGATCCCAGGTATTGCGTTTATAATAATCCTGATGTTCCATTTCAGCAGGATAAAACACGGTAAAAGGTTCACGTTCGGTGACAATGGCTGCCTTTGGATAATCGCTGTGCCTGATGCTTTTAATCACTTCCCCGATGGTCTTCAACTCCTCCTTATTCCGGTAAAAAGCAATAGAACGGTAATCGGACCCAACATCCGGTCCCTGCCGGTTGAGTTGTGTCGGATCATGCGCATAAAAAAAAGCTGTACTGAGTTGACGGAAGCTCAGGACTGAAGGATCATAATAGACCTGCACAGCTTCCGCATGCCCGGTATTCTTGCCCAATACTGCTGCATAACTTGGATTTTCAGTATGGCCTCCGGCATAACCGCTCAACACCATCCGCACACCTTTCAGCTGCAACAGGCTTTCCTGCATGGCCCAGAAACATCCACCGGCAAATGTCGCCACCGCTTCTCCCCGCTCTGGTTTCGGCACTATTGCATAGCCGTTAAGCTGCGCGATCTGCTGATCATGACCGGAACAACTGAAAAAGAAAAGCAATACCAAGCATAAAGCTCCTATCACATTGGGGCGTTTTTTAGGGAGACTGGTGATATTCGTGCTGATTGCTAAGCCCATATGACAAGATACAAAAAATCCGCCATGTATTTTATACATGGCGGATCTGATAAAATTGGTACAGTCCTGAAGACAATAAGAGGTTACAAAACCAGTTTATCGCTTATGGCCAGATACCTAAATTCATGTAAGAAACGGCGATCTTATCGATTGAACCGACAAAAGCTGCTGTCCTTAAGGTTTGAATACCCGGTTTTGACAACATGGTTTCACGGATTTCATGGTAAGAATGGATCATGGTATCTTCCAGACCAGAGTTCACCAATTCCAGTTCTGAAGCACCTTTAACGATCATCAGACGATGTTCTGCAGGAATACTCTGACCTGTTAAGCTTTCCAGTGTATTAATCAGGTTGGCGTTTGAGTTCTCAGCGTAACGTTTTTCCATACGGCCAAAAGCTACGTGTGAAAGGTTTTTCAACCATTCGAAATAAGAAACCGTTACACCACCAGCATTACAATACATATCAGGGATAATGATACCGCCCATTTCAGTAAAGATTTCCTCCGCACCCGGAGTAACTGGTCCGTTAGCTGCTTCAGCAATAATCTTCGCTTTAACATTTCTGATATTCTGTACCGTAAGTACGTTTTCCAGTGCTGCCGGAACCAGGATATCACATGGCTGTTCCAAACCTTCTGCAGAATTTTTGAATTCTTTAGCACCCGGAAAACCAAGGATAGATCCGGTCAGCTTGCGGTGAGCGAAAACCTCGTCTACATTCAGTCCGTTTTCATTGTAAATGGCACCTTCGTATTCACAAAGACCTACTACCGTAGCGCCAAACTCTGTCAGGAATTTTGCCGTGTGGTAACCCACATTACCCAATCCCTGTACGATTACTTTTTTATCACCCAAACCAGCTGTAAAGCCAATTTTCTGCATATCTTCCGCAATTCTCACACATTCCCTGATGGCGTATGCCACTCCGCGTCCTGTTGCTTCTTTTCTGCCACGGATACCGTGTAAAGCGATGGGTTTACCGGTTACACAACCCAGTGCATCCAGCTGACCAGGGTTCATGGTCATGTACGTATCAGCAATCCAGCTCATTTCACGTTCACCTGATCCATAATCAGGAGCAGGAACGTCGATACCGGGACCGATAAAGTTCTTTTTAATTAATTCTGTCGTGTAACGACGGGTGATATTTTCCAGCTCTGCTGTGGTATAATTTTTTGGGGTAATTTTAATTCCACCTTTAGCGCCGCCAAAAGGAACATTAACAATGGCACACTTGTAAGTCATTAAAGCTGCAAGTGCCATTACTTCATCTTCATTGACCATTTCACTGTAACGAATCCCTCCTTTGGTTGGACTCATATGGTGAGAGTGCTCCACACGCCATGCGTCTATCACTTCGAAACCATTTCCTCTGCGGATAGGGAACTGGAAACGATATACACTGTTGCATGCCTTAATCTGGGATAATAATCCCTCTGGGTGACCGGTGAATTGTGCTGCGTTATCAAAGTTTTTACAAACATCTGTAAAAAAATTTGTCTCGTTTGCTGTATTAGCCATTTTATGATTGTTATGAAATTTAATTATTCTAAATGCCTTTCAAGGCTGCAAAATTGCATTAAAAAAAGTGATTTATGCAAATAGTATTAGGCATAGTGTATGGGAAACACCACGAGAGGGGCCGCAGAAAAACCTAGTTTAAACGATTTAAACTTAGTTTTTTGAACCTGATTTTTTTTCTAATTTTTTTAATCTTTTATCAATAGAGAAGAGAAAAAACAACAATCCGAACAGGATTAATGCTACACAAACGACAACAACATAGATTCTTTCTGAGCTGTAAAGGGTTTCTACAAGGGCAGAATCCTGATTCTGGGCAAACAATTGCGAGGTCATCAGTAACATCAGAACCGTTGTGATTAATGTTTTCATAGCAGATTTTATTAGTATTTTTTGTATTCGTTTTTCTAAAGATTAAGCTTGTTTTTCCAGTTGGCTGACCCGGAATAGAAGGGTATAAATCCAATACCCGATCAGGATCCATCCCAAACATGCGGGATAGAAAATCATACGCATCCGGCTATCCAGGTCATAGGAATTGAAACCTGGGTTCCCCCCATTTCCAGGGTGCAGGGAATCCGATAAACGTGGCAGCACAAAAAGGAGGACCACCATCATAGGAAAGGCAAAAACATTGTATATCGCAGAGATTTTCGCCCGCTTCTGCTCTTCATCAATTGCATTTCTTAAGACCAGGTAGGCAAAATACAGCAGAAGTGCTATGGCAGCGAAATTCTGCTTCACATCGAAACTCCATGCCTGTCCCCAGGTGAAACGCGCCCAGACCGCACCAGTGATAATCCCCAGAATCCCGAAAATAATACCGGTGTTCACACTTTGAACAGCTTTAAGGTCATGCTCCTGGTTACTGTTGCTTAAATACCTGATGCTCTGTACCACAGAAATGGTAAAAAGGACAATCATGCCAAACCACATCGGTACATGGAAATACAGATTCCTGATACTCTGATGTAATATCGGTAAAGCAGGAACAGGGGCTAAAAACCCAAAGATGGTAGAGTATATCACCAATACTGAACCTAAAATTTTCCACCAGGACTTATACATGTAATTCAATTTTTTTAAGCGATTTAAAGCACCGGTAGCCGGGCAGCTTTAAATTTGCGTGTTCAAAGTTAGTAAAGCTTTATGTATTTATATTAATTTCTTGTAATTCCTGTTAATCCCGCCACAAATAAGGGAACAATAACAGGGAAACCGCCATTACAAGGACATTGATGATCAGTAGAATCCCTATTTCATCCAGACTGACACTCCTGTCCAGCCCGTCCACCGCATTTTTTGTGAGCTTGATCAATACCGTAATGACCGGAATGATCACCGGAAAGCTGAGAATAGCCATCAGCATCCCTCCGTTTCCTGCTTTAGAAGCGATAGCGGAAATCATGGTGAAGATCGTGGAGAAACTTAAACTGCCCAGGATCGTCGCCAGAAAATACATGCCCATATCTTCCGGCACATAGTCAAACACCAGGGTATAAAAAGCCAGTGCCACCAGCGTGACCAGTAGCATCAGGAATACATTGTAAATAGTTTTGGAAATAATCAGTGCAATCGGACTAGCGACAGTATAGATGTAGAGCTGCCTGCCCCTGCTCTCCTGAAGGAAACTTTTAGAGACCGTATTGATGGAGGCAAACAACATGATAATCCAGAAAAGTGCATTCCAGGTAATGCCCCTTA
Source organism: Pedobacter sp. AW31-3R (assembly GCF_052180285.1). Taxonomy (NCBI): domain Bacteria; kingdom Pseudomonadati; phylum Bacteroidota; class Sphingobacteriia; order Sphingobacteriales; family Sphingobacteriaceae; genus Pedobacter; species Pedobacter sp. AW31-3R. The sequence goes on from NZ_CP197475.1 coordinate 5,119,673, forward strand.
AGGAGACAAAAGAGAGAAAACACACAAATACGGTCGATACCACATACAGCACCACACCATTTAGGGCATATTTCGATCGCCATTCCAGCAGTATCTCTTTTCTGATTAAATGTTTGACTTCCTGTAGGAGCTGCATGAACAAATCGTATTAAATAACCGGGCTGCTCGGATCTACAGGAAACAGCTTTTTATCGCGTTTAATGGTAATCATCAGCAATGCACCGGCAAGAATAACAAACCATCCCCATTTAAACTTCACCATTCCTGAAGCGAGGTTGATCAGTTTTTTGAAATGGAAAAAGCCAAATGCATCCTGTGTTTTAAACCATACTGCAAGTAAGGTCAGGATCACCAGCACAACCGATGCCCAACCGGTAAAACGCATTAGGCCTGTTTTACCCGTAAAAGCCCCCAGCAAAGCCAGCACAACAAAGGCATAGAAAATTCCTCCCAGATAAGGGTCTATCCCAAAATAATTCCAGTTTCCTATAATCGGTACGTGAACCAGCGGACACATCCCTCCTGCAGCCATGACAATGCCGCCTGTAACACCCTGAATTTTCATTTTTAAATTTATTTACCTGGATCAATACCCATTTTATCCGCGAAATGTGCACAGTAATCACGCAAATCTTCAATGATCAGTTTCTCTCCTGTTGCTTTCAGGAAGCTGTCGCCCATAGTTTGCAGGGTTTCATAGAAAAAACGCTTCATTTCATCAACCGGCATATCTTTAGTCCACAGATCAATGCGCATCGAGTTTTTATAATTATGGTCCCATAAGGCAAGCATCATTGATTTTACAGGAACCTTCTCCTGGCTCTGTGCATCTGTTGATTCCCATAACAGGTTTTCCGGCACATTGTTGTCGTCTAATTCAACGGTTATTTTAATTTCTGCTGTTTTCATTTTATTCTTATCGTTTCTATATACGCTGCACATCCAGTTCTGCAGCGTCTTGTCATTTATCTTTAATGTTTGTTGTCATCCTTTGCCATCAGTCCCTAAATCAGGCGATGGCACTTTTCAGGATAAGTAGCAGTGCTACAGTGAAAAATATCAACACTCCCTCCACAATCCATAATTTGCCCAGCAAAGGTATAAACTTCCTCAACAGGAGATCTGAAATGAAAGCAATTATTGCAGTTAAAATACAGAAACCGGCCAGCAGCCCATTCACTTGCTGCTGTACCCCCAGTATAGCAGCAGGTTTAATAAACAGCATCATCCCCGTCACCAGGGCAATAGAACTGACAATATTTAGTGGAGTGAGTTTCAAAATAGTAAGGTATTCAATTTCTACAGCACAGTTTTCTATCGTTTCCATTTTGGAAAGCCATTGCACAACAGCTGGCCTTGATTTTCCTGGCCAACACTACAGCGGGCTTATGTTTTCTTGAATTTCTTTTTCTTCCAGGCTGGGGTTTTGTTCATATTTTTCTTCGCCTTGGCAGCTGCTGCAGCAGCGATGGCTACCGCATGCTTCTTCTCATGGAAGGCTCCTTTAAAATCAGGATCATCCTTTCTTTTCTGCATATCGATCTCTTTTGCAATATGCTGGCGCTCTTCATAAGGGGTTTCTTCCACGAAAACTTCTGCTGGAATAGGTTCCACAGGGATCGTCTGACGGATTAACTTCTCAATTTTACGGATATAATATTTTTCTCCTTCCGTACAGAAGGTAAGTGCATCACCTTTCTGGTAGGCCCTTCCTGTACGTCCGATACGGTGTACGTAGTCTTCAATGATGATCGGAACGTCGAAATTGATCACATGGCTAACCTCCGATACATCTATTCCCCTTGAAGCCACATCCGTAGCCACCAGCACACGGATATTCCCTTCCTTGAAACTATTAATGGAATTGATACGCGTATTTTGTCCTTTATTCGCATGGATCACCCGAACAGCATCTTCCCCAAAACGGCGTACGATAAAACTGAAAATATTATCGGCAACAGTTTTCGTCTTACAGAAAATGATCAGTCGTTTATAGGCATCCACATCTTTAAGCAGGTGCTGCAGCAGGTTGATCTTCGTTTTAAAGTTGGGTACCTCATACAATACCTGCGTTACCGTAGCAGCAGGTGTAGCCTGTTCAGCTACTTCCAGTACAGTTGGATTCTTCAGAAAATCACCCGCAATTTTCTGTACCAGATCGCTCATGGTAGCCGAGAAAAGCAGGTTTTGCCGCCTGCGCGGCACGATCTCCAGAATCCGGTGTATAGAGCCGATAAAGCCCATATCCATCATTTTATCTGCTTCGTCCAGCACCAGGAATTTCAGGTACTGCGTATTGATATGTCCCGCTAAATAGATATCAAGGAAACGGCCGGGTGTAGCAATAATGATATCCACACCGGCTTTGATCTGTTCAATTTGTGTCTTAGGCCCTATTCCTCCAAATACCACTACCGTACGTAAATCAGTATAAGTGGAAAACATTTTCACATGTTCAGCAATCTGCATGGCCAGCTCACGTGTCGGCGCCAAAATTAACGCGCGTGCGGCATCGCCCTGTGCATATTTAAGTTGCATCAGTATCGGCAATACATAGGCGGCAGTTTTTCCTGTTCCTGTTTGGGCGATACCAAAAATATCCTGACCGGATAAAACCGGGGCAATTGCTTTTTCTTGTATGGGAGTCGCAACCGTAAATCCTGCGTCAGCTACAGCATTTAGGATCTGTCGGTTGAGGTTAAACTCTTCGAATGTTTTGGGCATTTGGCAAATATACTATAATTTATAGGATCAATAATTACATTTTGTAGATTTGACACCATGAACACCATCCTTATTAAAGCCGCAACCCTCGTGAATGAGGGAAAAATATATGTTGCAGATGTCTATATCAAAGACGGATTTATTCATGAAATAGGTCCGGATATCGATAAACCTGCCGGTCAGGTGATCAATGCTGAAGGGCTACACCTGTTGCCGGGCATGATTGACGACCAGGTACACTTCCGGGAACCGGGATTGACACACAAAGCAGATATCTTCTCTGAAAGTATGGCTGCCGTTGCCGGAGGGATCACTTCTTTCATGGAAATGCCAAATACGGTACCCAATACACTGACCCAGGAGTTGCTGGCTGATAAATACACTATTGCCTCAGAGATGTCGCTGGCCAACTATTCCTTTTTCATGGGCGCATCCAACAATAACCTGGAGGAAGTCTTGAAAACTGATCCGGCGAAGGTATGTGGAATAAAAGTATTTATGGGCTCTTCCACAGGCAATATGCTGGTGGACAATGAGCAGGTGCTGGAGAATATCTTCAAGGAAGCGCCAATACTTGTGGCTACACATTGTGAAGATGAAATGACGATCCAGCGCAACATGGCGGCTTACAAGGAGAAATATGGTGACCACATCACGATCGACATGCACCCGCTGATCCGTTCTGCAGAAGCCTGTTACCTGTCTTCTTCGATGGCTGTTGCCCTGGCGAAAAAACACCATACACGTCTGCATATCCTCCATATCTCTACTGCAAAAGAAGTGGCACTGTTTGATGCCATTACCCCATTGGCCGAGAAAAGGATTACGGCGGAAGCCTGTGTACACCACCTTTGGTTTGACGACCGCGATTATGCAACAAAAGGAAACCTGATCAAATGGAATCCTGCTGTGAAAACAGAAGCGGATAAAGATGCGATCCTGAAAGGGGTGCTTGACGGACATATCGACGTGATCGCGACCGACCATGCCCCGCATACCATGGAAGAAAAAGCACAACCCTATTTGCAGGCACCTTCAGGTGGACCGCTCGTGCAGCATGCCCTATCTGCCCTGCTGGAAATGTACCATGATGGCAAAATTTCACTGGAGAAGATTGTGGAGAAAACATCGCATAACCTGGCAACCTGCTTCCAGATAGACCGAAGAGGATTTATCAGGGAAGGATACTGGGCAGATCTGGTGCTGGTTGACTTAAATGATCCGGTGAAAGTAACCAAGAATAATATCTTATATAAATGCGGATGGTCACCTTTTGAGGGACAAACATTCAAGGCTGATATTACCCATACCTTTATCTCAGGAAACCTGGCTTATTATAAGGGTAAATTCATGACCAATGAAACCGGAAAAAGATTAGCTTTTAACAGGTAATGGGATTGGCAAACCGAAGTATACGACCACGCTCCCTGGTCTTACCAGGCATTGCGTTACTGATTTTCCTGTTCGGAATGAATGCAGCGCTCGTGTTGCGCTATTATACGAACGGTATCTATCCGTATACTTCGGTTGTCCAACGCTGGATCAGTTCCCTCTTTCCTTTTGCCATTGGTGATTTCCTCTATGTGGTCTTTATCCTTTACTGTATCTGGTCGGCAGTGAAAACCCTAAAGAAACTGTGGGCCAGAGAAAGCAGAAAAGAAGCTTTGAAAAGGATTCCCCTGCAGCTCTTCCGCTTTATCCTTGTCCTCTACATTGTATTTAAAGTCTGCTGGGGACTCAATTATTCCCGTCCATCGGTCTCCACACAGCTGGGAATCAGTGATGATAAATATACGGTGAAAGAACTGGTGGCCTTAGCTGAGTTTATGATCGGTAAAGTCAACACCATTAATGCTGCATTGGGCAACCCAAAAACGGAGAAATCCTATACCATTACAGAACTGGAGACAAAAGCAAAGCAGGGCTATGATCTGCTGGCCAAAAAGAATTCATTTTTCAGGTATCCGGTACCGGCCGTTAAAGCGGTATTATTCGATTGGGCGGTGACGAAAATCGGGCTGGAAGGTTATTACAATCCTCTTTCGGGTGAAGCCAATGTCAATATGCGTCTGCCTGCCATGATCCTTCCTTTCGTGACCTGCCATGAGATCTCACACGAGATGAGCATTGCCAGGGAGGATGAAGCCAACCTGATTGGCTATCTGGCGAGTATCAATAGCCCGGACCTAAACTTCCAGTATTCCGGGTATTACAATATCCTTAGAAATGTACTGTTTGAAATCCGTATGAAGTCGCCCGACGATTACCAGCGCCTGTTTAAAAAAATCAACCCATCCACCCTGGCAGATTTCGAAACGGAGCGCAATTTCTGGATGAGTTACAACAGTGACATGTATGGTTACATGAATGTGGCGCTCGACAGCTTCCTGAAAATCAATAACCAGCGCAAAGGTGTGGACAGTTACCAGGATATCGTACTATGGGTTTATAACCTGCATAAAAAAGAATTGAAATAAATTACCTGACTCTGCCCACTTGTGGATAGCTTTCAGCAATGAAACGGCTATTTTTTTCCATAGGTCTTCTCTGTCTTTCTCTCAGCTTATGCTCCTGGGGATTCTTTGCACATGTACGGATAAACCGGCTTGCCGTTTTTACGCTGCATGAGGGAATGATTAGGTTTTACAAGTCAAACATTACTTATATCTCCGATCATGCCGTAGATCCCGATAAACGGAGATATGCAGACACGGCAGAAGCTGCAAGGCATTACCTGGATACAGAAGCGTACGAAGAACAGATAGACAGCATTCCCAGGACCTGGGAGGATGCGCTGCTGAAGTATGGTGCAGTAAAACTGAACGACAACGGAATCCTGCCCTGGCAGATCCAGCGCAGCTATTACAAACTGGTCAATGCCTTTAAGGAGCGTGATTCTGCAAGGATACTGATCTATTCTGCATATCTGGGTCATTATATTGCAGATGCACATGTCCCCCTCCACACCACGCAGAACCATAACGGACAGCTGACCAATCAGACGGGTATCCACGGATTCTGGGAAAGCCGTCTTCCTGAACTGTTCGCGGAGCGATACAGCTTTCTGGTTGGAGAAGCCCATTATGTAGAAAATCCGCTTCAGGAAGCCTGGAAGATCATTTCGCACACCCACCTGTTGGTGGATACGGTATTGTCCTCAGAAGCGATGTTAAACAAATACTTTCCTGCCGATAAAAAGTACAGTTATTCCAGGCGGAATACACAGGTTATGCGGCAATACTCTTATGCATATTCCAAAGTATGGCATCAACAAATGAACCATATGGTAGAGCGGCAGATGAGACTGTCCATTTTAAGTATTGGCGCTTACTGGTTTTCCGCCTGGGTAGATGCGGGACAGCCGGAGCTGGAAAATATGCAAAAAAAAGAATCCTCCTATGCAGAGAAAAAAGCAGAGGAGGATATCAATAAAAAGATAATAAAAGCCCTTAAAATGGGGCAAAAACTTAAAAGGGAAGACTAAAGTATGTTGTCATCAGCCGGAAGGTCTTCAATCACCTTTTTTGTAAATCTCGATTTAATCGCAGCAAAAATTACAGGGACGAAGGTGACGATAGCAATGAAAGCAATAACGATAGAAAAGTTATTCTTTACTACCGGAATTTGTCCCAGCAAAAATCCTGCAAACAGTAAACTGGAAATCCATGCCAGTCCTCCAACAATATTAAAGCTGGTAAACCTGCCGAAAGGCATTTTAGCTACACCTGCCACAAATGGGGCAATGGTTCTGAAGATGGGTAAAAAGCGGCTGAAGATAATTGCTTTCCCACCATGTTTTTCGAAAAACAGGTGCGATTTGGTGTAATACTCAAGTTTTAAAATCTTATTGCCTTCTTTGAACACAGCGACACCAAGGGTTCTGCCCAGACGATAGTTTAAACTGTTTCCTAAAATGGCGGCAGCAGTTAAGATCAGGAACATAAGCCAGATATCCAATCCGGTATCACCTTTAGCGATAAGCGCACCTACAGCAAAAAGCATAGAGTCGCCAGGCAGGAAAGGGGTAACAACAAATCCGGTTTCGGCAAAAATAATCATGAACAGAATCAGGTACGTCCATGTCTGGTAGTTGCTCACCAATTTCACGAGCTCCACATCGGTGTGCAGAATAAATTGTATTAACTGATCGATAATCTCCATAGGATCTGAATAAAAAACGTCATTACGACAGACTTATTTTAGTCGTACATAATGACGTTCAAAGATAGGTCTTTTTAACTTAGTTATAATTATTTAGCATCACCGGCATCACCAGCATCAATACATCTTCGTTTTCATCGTTGGTCTGAGGGATCAGCAGTCCTGCACGGTTTGGTGTAGACAGCTCTAAAGTTACCTCTTCACCAGTCAGGTTGCTTAACATCTCAATTAAGAAACGTGCATTGAAACCGATCTCAAGGTCTTCCCCCTGGTACTGGCAGCTCAGGCGCTCATGTGCTTCATTAGCGAAATCAAGATCTTCAGATGAAATGTTCAGTTCTGAGCCATTGATTTTTAGTCTTACCTGGTGGGTGGTTTTATTCGCGAAAATAACTACCCTGCGTAAAGTATTCAGGAACAATGCGCGGTCGATAATGAGTTTATTCGGATTATTCGCCGGAATTACCGCTTCATAATCAGGATAACGCTCATCGATTAAGCGGCATACCAGGTTGATATTCTCAAACTTAAAGAAGGCACTGGTAGCGTTATAATCTACAGATACACTGCTATCTGTTGAAGGCAACGCATTTTTCAGTAAGGTCAGGGCTTTTTTAGGCAGGATAAATGAGGCTGTTTTATCAGCTTTACTGTCCATGCGTCTGTATCTTACCAGTTTGTGTGCATCTGTTGCAACAAAAGTAATGTGCTGATCAGAAAGCTGGCAGAAAACACCTGTCATTGCCGGACGAAGCTCATCATTACTTACCGCAAAAATAGTTTTTGTAATGGCTTCCGTTAATACGGAAGCAGGTAAGTTTACCGATGAAGCATTTTCAACAACCGGAATTTTAGGGAAGTCATCGCCGTTTTCACCGCTCAGTTTATACTTTCCGTCACCTGCACTGATTTCAATGGAAAAAGTGCTGTCATCAATATTGAATGATATGGGTTGATCTGGCAGCGTTTTCAAAGTATCTAGTAAGATTCTGGCGGGTACAGCTACTTTTCCTCCTTCTTTCGATTCTACAGGCAGCGAAGTCGTCATACTGGTCTGTAAATCTGTGGCAGATATGGTTAAACTTCCTTCTTTGATCTCAAAAAGGAAATTTTCCAGTATAGGCAAAACTGTACTGCTGCTGGAAGCACCATTAACTGTTTGTAAATGTTTTAAAAGCGTAGATGTGGATACAATAAATCTCATAATATGATCTTGTCAGTTCTCAAAAATATAAAAATTACCTCGTATACTTATATCTGCGGTAATAATGTTGAAAAATTGCAAACGATATTAACACTAATAATGGCAAAGCAAGGTTAATCAGTTGCCACATTATTTTTTCCTGCCTGATCAGCTGTTTATCCAACAACCTGATCTTAACCTCTTTATTTCTCAGATCGATTAAATTCTCCTCAGAAGACAGGTCATCTGCTATGTTTAATAACAAAGCTTTGTTTCCAAAATTTCTTTGGGTATAGCGGTCAAAGCCCAGCGGAAATCCTGATCCATCGGTATTGCTGACCTGGTTCAGGAAGATATCCCCGTCTCCCAGTACCACCATTTTGGTATTTTTACTAATTGCTGCTGAAGGGTAATTTTCAGTTATTCCTGCCGGAACTGCCCTGTTGGCAAAAACGGAAGTGAATGTCCCTTCCAGCAGCACACCAGCATGTTGCGGAGGATGCGTATAGGCACGCTGATCCGGACTTTCTGCAATAGTCTGCAGCGACAAAACCTTCGGTACAGTGAACACCTGGTTATACCCTGAACTGTTTAAGATAAAGGTCTTTTTTATTCCCTTAACGCCTATCGTGTCTACGGTACTCACAAATTCAGTACGGATACCATCTATATTTTTTACCAGACTGCTGGAAGTATCCGGAATCAACACCGGATAATATACCCATGGGGCCATCTGTATGTCGCGCTGTCCCGTTCCGCCCATGGCAACAGGGATTTCAGCACAATTCAGGTCGGCGATCAGGTTATAATTGATCCTCGATCCGTAGACAAAAAGCATATCATCCAGGTTCAGCTTATTGTTAAAAGCAAGCTGTTCGCCAGATCCCTGTAAGCTGTCCAGGTCGGCACTCACCTGATCCAGGCTCCAAACCACCCGGCCACCATGCATGACAAAGTAATTGATCTTATATTTTACGGCCTCCGATAATTCCTTCTGCGGCTTGATGACAAAAAGAATTTTCAGCTTATCCAGTCCTTTTTTGTCAATGACATTCAAATCGACCCTGCCTACTTCATAACTATCTGACAGGGAACGCAGAGCATCACCCAGATACAGGTCGGAAGGTTCCCCGTTTCCTTCGGTGAATCCAATACGCGGATTCTCCCCGGTACTTACTTTTTTAATAGCCGAGGTGAAAACATATTCCAGGTTCTGTATAGAATTGTTGATATTTTCCTCGTAATTCCCCGCAGCATCAAGGTTCTGTAATAATTTCACTGGAAGCTGCCTGCCTGACGATTGTACCATGGCCATTGGAAAGATCGTTTTCTGAGAGAAACCGGCATCATTCTTAATATTCAGGTTGGTAGGTTCGATGCCTACACTATACAGGTCGCTCAGCACAGTTTCCTGTTCTTTCTGCGAAAGGCCGTCAATAGGATCGGTAAAAATCACTTTGATTTTTACGCTTGAACTGGCTTTATAATCTTCCAGTAAATCTGCCGTGGCATTTCTTAGCCGTTTAAACGCTGAGGGTAATGTACCATCCAGAAATACGGTAATGGTAATTTCTTCCGGTGCTTTATCCAGCACACTTTTTGTTTTCTGGTTCAGGGTGAACCTTTTTTCTTTGGTGAAATCAAATCGTGCATATATATATTGTGCAGCAATGTTCAATATGGCCAGAAACAGCATAAATGCCAAAGGTTTCAACCATTTATTTGCAGACTTTACCATTTCCTGCCTCCGATCACCAAACGGGTTATACCCAGGAACAACAGATTAAAGCTGATGAAATACACCAGGTCGCGCGTATCCAGTACCCCCCTGCTCATGGATTGGAAATGCTGGTTGATACTGAGCCAGGCAAATACAGTTTCCCACATATTCAGGGCAAAGAGTTTGCTCAGCGCATCAAATCCACTGTACACGATAAAGGAAAGAAATACAGCTACCGCAAAAGCAATCACCTGATTACGGGTAATGGAAGATGAAAATATACCTATCGCTACAAATGCACTGCCGAGCAGCAATAAGCCGATATACGATCCTGCAACGGCTCCTCCATCGATATTTCCTTTGGGAAGTCCCAGTTGCACAATGGTATAATAATAAATGAGGGTAGGTAACAAGGCAAAAAAAACCAGGGCAAAACAGGCGAAATATTTCGCCATTATAATCTGCCAGTCGGACAAAGGCCTGCTTGCCAAAAGAATATAAGTACCTTCCCTGCGCTCTTCGGCGAAAGAACGCATCGTGATTGCAGGGATTAAAAACATAAAGAGAAATGGTGCCAGACTGAAAAAACCGCTGAGTTCAGCATAACCATAGTCAAGAATCGAAGTATCCGGGAAAAACCAAAGCAAAAGTCCGGAAACCAATAAAAAAACACCAATGGTGATATAAGCCATCAATGAGTTTAATAAACTGAACAATTCGCGTTTAAAGACTGCGTACATATATATATTAAGGTATGCCGAAGTTATGTAAATATCTTGAAATGGAAACAGTCATTCTTGAAATCAAGAGGTATGGTGGTGTGAGGTACAGCCGAATAGGTAGAAAGAATACTATTAAAAAAATAAAAGAGGCTGTATCAAATTAGATGATGCAGCCTTTTTTTATGATGGGTAAGTTTTGTACCATCTCTGGACACCAACGCGTTCATTTGCATTTTAGTCATCTGATTTTGAAAAAGGTCAATGAAACAGCTCTTTTAGGCTGCTTTTTTTCTGATATTTTGTGCAATTGCGAGTAAGCCCCATTCGATGGCCACTTTTTCCTTTCCACGGAGCCTAAAGCGGCGGAACCCGTGGTTCTGTTTGATATTTCCGAAGACAGGTTCTACATCATAACATCGTTTCTTTCGCCGCTGTATTCCTTCTTCGCTGTTCAGCTTTTCGAATGCGTTTTGCTTAAGCCTGTTCAGGTTTTCATTGATTTCAATGATGCGGTTCTCTTTTGATTTATGGCAAACTGCTCTCATAGGACAGTTTTCACAATTCCTTGCCTGGTATCTTTTAAGGGTTTGCTTAAAGCCTGTTGTCGTCTTTTTTGTGTAAGACCCGATTGACAGCATTTGCTGGCCCATTGGGCAGATATAACAATCCTGCTGCTGGTTATAAAAAAGTTTGTCTGCCCCAAAAGGAGATTTGCTGTTGTACTTACCCTTCTGCTGTTTATCGAACATGCCATATTTCACAAAAGCCTCAACTTTCTGATCTTCCAGCAGTTGGTAGTTTTCCTCAGAACCATAGCCTGCATCTGCTGTAAGTTTCTTTGGTGCTTTTCCAAAGCTGCTTACGTGTTGTTCCAGGTGGATCTTCAGGGTAGTCGTGTCGGTTGGGTTGGGATGTATCGTGTAATTGACGATAAACTGGTTAGAGGTAGATATCTGTACATTATAGCCGGGCTTCAGCTGTCCGTTTTTCATGTGGTCTTCTTTCATCCGCATGAAAGTAGCATCTGTATCTGTCTTACTATAACTGTTTCTCTCGCCCAAAATAGCCTCCTGAGCTTCATATCTGGCTATATTCTGCGGATAATTTTTAGTTACATACTTTAGCTTATCCTTCACTTTCTTGTCTATATCTTTCTGCCCGGCAAGCTTTTCATTCAGCTGCTCTACAGCTTGCTTTACCTTCTCACTATCAATCTGTTTAAAATCAGGCGGCTCAGGCATCTTGTCTTCATCACTGGCCACCTGTTGCGCATATTCCCAAATGTGGGTCAGCTGCTTTTTCATTTTTTCCTTATTGGTCTGAATGGATTTCTTCCAGACAAAAGTGTACTTGTTGGCACTGGCTTCGATCTTAGTCCCGTCGGTATTGATTTCCTCAATACTTAATAAGCCTTCAGCGGCAAGTAGTTTTACCACATCCTCAAATACACTGCGAAGGGCATGTTTCAGGCGTACACCCCGGAAACGGTTGATGGTATTGTGATCTGGGTAGCTCATGGAGCTCAGCCACATAAAGTAGATGCTTTCACGGCAAGCGGCAGCCAGCTTACGGCTCGAATAGATATTGGTGAGATAACCATAAACCAGAACTTTAAGCAAAAGTTGGGGATGATAGCTGGAACTGCCTTTAATGTGGTAGGCTTTTAGAAGAGGTTCTATACTAATCTTATTAATCACCTCATTTACAACTCTAACAGGATGGGAATCAGGAATTAATTCATCAAGAGTGGGCGGAATGGCAAGAATCTGCTGTTGGTTATAGGGCTTAAATACGGGTTCTCTGATTGCCATATCTAGTGTGTTTTAATACATTAAATATATGAAAATCAAATAATTGTGTCAATAGTGCTGCGAAAAAATGTTATAAAAAATAAGCAGAGACAGAAGCTATAAATAAAAAAAGAGGCTGATCATGATTTATGATACAGCCTCTTCATATTCTATGGCTGAGGACTACAAGCCGAAATTATAGGCTAATCTTAAACCTACAAATCTTCTAGTTCCATCATTTGACCAAGCTTCATACCTTGCACCAAGATCAATAGAACTTTTATCCGCTACAGGAAATTCAACGCCTATATGTGGTGTATAAACAAATGAGGTATTGGAATTATCTCCTGTTCCAAAAGCAGCTCCCAGTTCACCCCCTATGTAAAAATTTTCTGCAAGGAAATAGTTAACACCGGCTTTAACAGGAATATTACCAAAGCTACCACCTCCGAATTCATCTTTATACTTAAAATTCAAATATCCAGCGGAAGCCGTAAAATTCAGTTTTTCAACGATTGGTGTTTGGAACTGCAATGAACCTCCATAACCAAAGTCAGTAAAATCTCCAAAATCTCCTGTTGGAAAGGCAAATTCTGCACCTATACCCAATTTAGATCCTCCCATTGCAGGATCAGTTTGTGCGGAAACATTTGAGAAAGCAAACATTCCTGCAATTGCTGTTAGTAAAAATAACTTTTTCATAATTGTTTAGTTTAATCTACAGGTTGGTTTAAAACCTTGTACAGGATTAAACAAAAAGTTGGCCAAAACCGAAAAAACATATTCAATAAACTAATTATCAATTGGTTAAAATCCTGAATATATCTTCTAAAGAGTCAGTTTTATGTTGGTTTTTAAGCACAGTTAAGGAGGAATCAGCGACAATTACGCCTTTATTGATAATCACAATATCATCACACAAGGCGTCCACCTCCTGCATGATATGGGTAGAAAGGACAACAGTTTTATTGGCACCCAGTTGTTTAATCAGCTCGCGGATATCAGCCAGCTGATTGGGGTCAAGACCAGAGGTCGGTTCATCCAGAATCAGGATTTCCGGATCATGGATAATGGCCTGCGCCAGTCCCACACGTTGTTTGTACCCCTTGCTCAGCATACTGATCTTCTTGTGCTGCTCCTCCCCCAATCCTACACGTGCAATGACCTCACGCATTTTGACTTCCGGATGCGACAGCTGGTAGGCATTGGCCACAAAGGTCAAAAACTCCCTGACATACATATCGGCATACAGGGGGGTATTTTCCGGAAGGTAGCCCATGATACGCCTCATTTCAAGACTTTGCTCCTGCACATCAAAATTGCCCAGTATGGCTTTTCCTGAACTTGGCTTCAGATAGCCCGTAAGCATTTTCATGGTGGTAGACTTTCCGGCACCATTGGGTCCGAGGAAACCCAGGATTTTACCTGGTTTTGCCCTGAAACTGATCCCGTCTACTGCCTTTTGCTGCCCGTAAGTTTTGGACAATTTTTCTACTTGTATACTCATGCTGAAAAGCTAACCTGCCCAAAAGTAATAATTAGCCGTTAATATAGATTAATATTACCCCCCAAATTCTATCTTTGCAGTATTATGGCCAAAACAAATAACGACGAACAATTTAAAAATGTGATCTCACACGCTAAGGAGTACGGTTTTGTATTTCAAAGCAGCGAAATTTATGATGGATTAAGTGCCGTATATGATTACGGTCAGTTAGGTGCAGAATTAAAAAACAACATAAAAACCTATTGGTGGAAATCAATGGTTCAGATGCATGAAAATATTGTAGGGATAGACTCTGCGATCTTTATGCACCCTAAAGTATGGAAAGCAAGCGGGCACGTAGATGGTTTCAGCGACCCGATGATCGATAATAAGGACTCGAAAAAACGTTACCGCGCAGACCAGCTGTTAGAAGATAAAATTGCCCGTTACGAGAAAGACGGAAAAACAGACAAGGCTGCAAAGCTGCAGGCTGATATGGATGAGGCCTTGAAAGCGGAAAACCTGCAACAACTGAAGGTCTTGATTGAAGAGCATGAAATTGCCTGCCCGGTAAGCGGCACAAAAAACTGGACCGATGTACGCCAATTTAACCTGATGTTCAGCACCCAGTTTGGTGCAATGGCCGAAGGTGCTGAAGAGGTATACCTTCGTCCGGAAACTGCACAGGGAATTTTTGTGAACTTCCTTAATGTACAGAAATCAGGAAGGATGAAAATCCCTTTCGGAATTGCACAGATTGGTAAAGCTTTCAGAAATGAAGTAATCGCCCGCCAGTTCATCATGCGTATGCGTGAATTCGAACAAATGGAGATGCAATTCTTTGTACGTCCCGGTGAGGAAATGAAATGGTATGTTTACTGGAAAGAAGCCCGTTTGAAATGGCATACTGCCCTGGGTACCGATCCTGCAAAATACCGCTACCATGACCATGCTAAATTAGCGCATTATGCCAATGCTGCAGTAGATATTGAATTTGAATTCCCATTCGGATTTAAAGAAGTGGAAGGTATCCATAGCCGTACAGATTTCGATTTAACGCAACACCAGGAATACTCCGGCAAGAAAATGCAGTATTTCGACAATGACCTGAATGAAGAAGGCAAGCCATACGGAAATTATATCCCTTATGTGATTGAAACTTCTATCGGGTTAGACCGTATGTTTCTGCTGACCATGATCAATGCTTTCGAGCAGCAGGATTTAAGTGAAGGGGAGAAACAGGATAGCCGTGCAGTGTTACATTTACACCCTGCCCTGGCACCTATAAAAGCAGCTATTCTTCCACTGACTAAAAAAGACGGTCTGCCGGAAAAAGCAAGGGAAATTATGGATAACCTGAAACTGGATTATAATGTGGTTTACGAAGAGAAAGACTCTATTGGAAAACGCTACCGCAGACAGGATGCTATTGGTACACCTTTCTGTATCACTATTGATCACCAGACCCTGGAAGATGATACGGTGACCATCCGTCACCGTGATAGCATGGAGCAGCAGCGCATTGAAATCAAAGAGCTGGATAACTTAATCGCCAGCAGGGTAAGCTGGAAGAATATCTTAAGATAAGACCAATCCGATAAATGATATAAAAGACCTGTCAGTTCAATCTGCAGGTCTTTTTGCTTGAACGGGATTTTGTTTCCAATGCTTTTTTTAAACCTTTTATCCTTTTTTTTGTCTTTTAGGATATAAAAACAGCACACCTTACCTGAATACCTACATGAAATTCATCCCCATCACCTTGTTGTTATTTTTATTTTTCCAGCCTGCCGTTCAGGCACAGGCTACGGGTTCACGTTACATATGGACGCCACAGGAACTTGAAAATGCCAATACAGCAAAAAACACTTCTTACCTGAATGAAGAAGAAAAGAAGATTGTCTTTTATATGAACCTGGCACGCACGGACGGGGAAAAGTTCTTCAATACCTTCTTCCAGGATTTTGTCAATGCTTACAATGCGGAAATGCAGCAGTATAGCAATTATGAAGAATTAAGAGTGAACAGAAAGGATAAATATTACCGCGGACTGCAGCAGGATCTCAAAGGAGTGAAAGGACTGCCCTTATTCAGTCCCGATGAAACCCTCACCTGGATTGCACAGCAACATACCAAAGACATGAATAAGAACAATATTGCGGGACACCATTCCAGCGATGGAAGATCACCTCAGGACAGGATCTCAAAATACTATGCAGGCCGTGCCATGGCTGAGACACTCGCTTTCGGCTTTTCCAAAGGACTGGCAAACGTAAGTATGTTATTGCTGGACAAGGGTGTACCAGACCTGGGTCACCGGAGAACCATCCTGGGTACCAGCTATAAGTTAAGGCTGGTTGGCGTCAATATCAGGCAGCACCCCGAATATAAGTACTGTGCGGCCGTAGATTTCATTTCTTCCCCTCCACAGTAATCACTTCTGTATTTCCTTTTCAGCCTGACAACTCCTGCCACACTTTTTCTTCCTTAAATACGTTGCTACACTATATCATCCTTTAAATAACAATATCAATCCTTAAATTGCGCAATTATTTGGATCTCATCTTCACATGCGAAAAGCCCTTCTTCAGATTATAGACTTTTTTTATCCCCCTTTTTCCCGCTGGTTATCAATTCATACGTTCCGGTACATTGCTTCCGGAGGAACGACTGCCGCCAGTGGAATTGTAGTATTCTACATCGTCTATAACTTTATCCTGCACCAGAAAGATGTGGTTCTCCCATTTGCTCCCGGAATGATCACTGCTCCTGTTGCCGCGCTGATTATTGAGTCTGCCATTACTTTTATTATAGGTTTCGGACTGAACAAATACCTGGTGTTTACAAAATCTGAATTGAAGGGAAGAATACAGCTCTTCCGTTACGGTACGGTTGTGGCCACCAATATCCTCCTCAACTTTGCCATGCTGAAACTGATGGTGGAAACCTTCCATTTCTATCCTACCATTGCCAAATTTATCTGTACAGCCATTCTTGCCGTGTTCAGCTATTTCAGCCAGAAACACTTTTCTTTCAAGGTAAAAAAGAAATAAAAGGCTGGCTTAGGCGAAATTCCGTTATTCCATAAAAATCATCCTGATCTGCTTATATTTGTGGTACCCAAATATAAAATGTGATGAGTGATTTTAATGATTTCAACAATCCGCAGGTGCGGAATTTGCCCAAACATTTGAGGCAATTTATTGTAGAACAGCACTATGAAAAATACACACCGGTAGATCAGGCCGTATGGCGTTATGTGATGCGCCAGAATTACAGCTACCTGAAAGATGTAGCCTATTATCCCTATATCAAAGGATTACAACGTGCAGGTTTAAGTATAGAATACATCCCTGATCTGCAAACGATGAATGACAATCTCGGCAAACTGGGCTGGGGAGCAGTAACGGTCGATGGCTTTATCCCGCCTGCAGCATTTATGGAATACCAGGCATACCGTGTGCTCGTGATTGCAGCAGATATCCGCCAGATTAACCACATTGCCTATACCCCCGCACCAGATATCATCCATGAATCTGCCGGCCATGCCCCTATCATTGCAGATATGGATTATAACAATTATCTGAGTTATTTTGGTTCTATAGGTGCAAAAGCCATGTTTTCAGCGAAAGATTTCGAGCTGTATGAAGCCATCCGCACACTGTCTATCTTGAAAGAAGCTGTGGATGTCCCTGAATATGAAATTATAAAAGCAGAGCAACACCTGCAATATATCTCAGACAACCTTGGTGAACCTTCTGAAATGGCATTGCTTAGCCGGCTGCACTGGTGGACAGTGGAATATGGATTAATCGGCAGTCTTGATGACCCGAAAATATATGGGGCAGGACTCCTTTCTTCCATCGGTGAAAGTGCCAGCTGTATGATGGATACGGTGGAAAAAATCCCTTATACCATAGATACCCTGAATTATGCTTACGATATTACCAAAACACAACCACAACTTTTTGTTACGGAAACTTTCCAGAACCTGATCCATGTACTGGAACAGTATGCAGATACGATGGCTTTCAGAAAGGGTGGACAGGAAAGTATCATGAAAGCGATTGAATGCAACAATACGGCTACAGCGGTGTACAGCTCAGGCCTGCAGGTAACAGGGGTATTCAGTGATATGGGTATTGATACAGATGATGAACTGACTTTCATTAAAACCACGGGGCCTTCGGCACTGGCAGTAGAAGGCAGGCAGTTAAAAGGCCACGGTAAGCTGTATCATAAGGATGGCTTCTCTTCACCGGTAGGTAAATTGAAAGGCTGTGCCCTGCCACTGGAAGATTTCATCCCTGATCTTTTAAAAGATCATGATATAGAAGAGGGACATATTGCCCGATTGCAATTTGAAAGTGGTATTTTTGTGACCGGAAAAGTGAGAAAAATCGGCTATCATGGGGATAAGCTTATCCTGATTGCATTTGAGAATTGTACAGTGAAAGAAAGTAATGGCAATATCCTGTTCCAGCCGGAATGGGGAACATATGATATGGCTATAGGGGAAAAAATTGTATCTGTCTTTAACGGAGCGGCCGATAAAGAAGCTTATGAGGAAATTCCACCAATGAGCACCAAGACAACGGAAAGGATGACCTATGACCAGAAGACCGAGGCCCTGCACCAGGTGTATCAGACTGTTCGCCAGATTAGGGAAAGTGGAGAAGGATATGCAGCATTACCGGATCTCTTTGATGTTTTAAGAACCAGTTACCGTCAGGATTGGCTGGCTGCGATGGAAATACTCGAAATCGTTAACCATACCCAACAAAATCCGGCACTTGAAAAAGAAATAAGAATTTATCTGGAGATGAAAACAGCAAATGAGCCAGAACATAAAAAACTGATTGAGGACGGATTGCATGTCATTGCCAACCCCGTTTCACAGTTGATGACAACAGAAGATTAAATATGAATATTGTACTTACAGGAGCAAGCAGTGGAATCGGTTTTGAAGCCGCATTGGAATTTACATTACACACTGAAAATAAAGTCGTTTGTATCGCCAGATCGGCAGACAAGCTGAGAAAACTACTGGAGATTGCCCGGGGCATTAATCCGGACTGTACCCTGCTCCCTGTGGAGTTCGATATTGTGAATGATGATTATGCGGCATTGGTGCCCTTCCTGCAGCAAAGATTAGGATTTGTCGATATCCTGATCAATAATGCCGGCACACTGATCAATAAACCTTTTCTGGAAACCACAGCGGCCGACCTGGCTCAAATGCTGGAAAGCAATGTGGTGGGACACTTTAATATGATACAACATTTACTGCCGCTGATGAACAGCGGCAGTCATATTGTGAATATCGGCAGCATGGGTGGTTTTCAGGGAAGTGTGAAATTCCCGGGTCTTGCTGCCTATTCCTCCAGCAAAGCCGCCCTGCATACGTTAACCGAATGCCTGGCTTTTGAATTGTCTGCCACAGGAATCAAGGTGAATTGCCTTGCCCTGGGTTCTGCACAGACAGAAATGCTGGAACAGGCATTTCCAGGTTACCAATCGCCTGTTATGGCTTTTGAAATGGGAAAATATGTGGCCGACTTCGCCCGTACCGGACATAAATATTTTAATGGAAAAATAATTCCTGTGGCAGTTACTACGCCATAATAATATTTTTTTATACCTTGCTAATTATATTGTGTACCCTTAAGACTGTATATGAAGAAATCACTGCTTTTATGCTGCTTTACCCTCCTGTTTTTTTCCACTGTAAAATCACAGACCGTACCACAGAAATACAAGGACCTGCTTCAAAAACTCTCAAAAGATATCTCTGAGAAAGATCCCGGCACAAATCTGATCAGCTTCGCCAAGACCATGATCGGCATTCCTTACCGCTATGCAAGCAGTAACCCCTCTATAGGATTTGATTGCTCGGGTTTTGTAAGTTATGTTTTTAAAAATTTCGGCATCTCAGCTCCCCGTTCTTCTTCAGAATTTATTGTATCAGGTACACCAGTGAAACTGGAAAATGTTAAAATAGGCGACGTGCTTGTTTTTACAGGATCCAACAGGAGAGTCCGCAGAGCAGGACATGTGGGTATTGTTGCCGCCATTAAAGGGGACACGATTCAGTTTATCCATTCTTCTTCAGGTAAAGCCAATGGCGTTACCTTAACCACATTAAACCCCTACTACAAGAGCCGTTTCATGAAAGCGGTGAGTATGCTGTAAATCAGGAGTAAACTATAAATCAATAGGTTTCCAGCAGTACAACCTTCAACGCTTCAATAACCAATCCGCGGCTCAGCATGTCTTTTGCCAGCTCATGTAATTCACGCTGCCTGTTGTTCGCATCTCCAATAGTGGCATCGAAAACTTCTTTGACCAATGCATGACCTCTCATCAGGTCAATTTCTTCTTCACTAGGCATACGTTCTATATTTCCGAGCATGCCCAGATCATTACCGCTCAGGACATAGGAGTTTCTCACATCTCTTGGCAATGCATCCACGCCGATACCCATGGTCACTAAAGGCTTGGCCACCTTAAACAGACTTTCAGGTGTTACCCTGCAATACCAGTCGCCCCCCAGACGGGCAACCAGATCTATCTTTTCCTGGTCGATCTTTCCCTCTTCATCAAGAATATCTTCCCTGATATGGATCAGTTTTATTTCAGCAAGAATAAGATTTCCTGCACCGGGATTTTCTCCCAGATGGATCACCTCTGTCACCAAACATTCCAGCTGTACCGGTGCTTCGGCCACACGTGGTGGCTTGACCAGCACTGAAGGCAGCATGGTAAATCCTGCTTTATCAAATTCATTGATCCCTTTTGCATATTCTGTACTGGCCAGGCTGGTTTGCTGCACCATGTCGTAATTCACGATGTTGATGACACATTCCTTCACTTCCAGTATATTTTCCAGGGTATGTTTAGTGGTATTATCGCGTACCCTCCTTGCTGGTGAAAAGATGCACAGCGGCGGATTGGTACTAAACATATTGAAAAAGCTGAAAGGGCTTAAATTGATGTTCCCGGCCTGATCAATGGTCGTGGCGAAACATATTGGCCGCGGCGCAATGGCATACTGTAAATAGTTCTGCAATTGCGCCGGACTCAAATCTGAAGTTTTTATAGTCAGCATTATTTTTTCAGCGCTAAAATGGAAAATTGCGTATCCGCCTTACGAATGGTATTGCTCAGGCGTCCCAATCCCGTGATTTCCATCTCCACCACATCCCCATCCTGAAGCCACTGCGGCTGATAATGAGCATCATGAAGTAAACCTGTGCCATTTAATTCAAGGAAGCAGCCGGTACCTACTGTACCAGACCCGATCACATCACCGGGAAGGATATCAGCTCCATAAGCACAACGCTCAACAATTTCAGCAAATGTCCAGTCCATATCTGCCATATTCCCTGAAGAGACTTCCAGCCCGTTTACGGAACAGGTCATTTTCAGGTTATAGGTATTACCCGTATGTCCGGCTTTAGGTGCTATCCTGTATTCTTCCAGCTCATCTGGTGTCACCAGCCAGGGACCAATGACAGTAGAAAAATCCTTTCCTTTTGCCGGACCAAGGTTCAGCAGCATTTCTTCCATCTGTAAGGTCCTTGCACTCATATCGTTCATGATCATGTATCCGGCGATATAGGCATCGGCTTCCGCAGCAGTAATGTTTCTTCCTTTTTTACCGATCACAATAGCCACTTCCAGCTCAAAATCAAGTTTTTCAAAATGATCGGGCATACATTCAATTTCTCCGGGTCCCTGAATGGCATTGTGGTTTGTGAAATAGAAAATAGGGTACTGATCGAATTCAGCAATCATCTCTACCTTTCTGTTACGTCTTGCTGCAGCCACATGCTGGCGGAAAGCGTAACCATCCCGGCATGAGCTCGGATGCGGAACAGGGGCAATCACTTCATAAAAGGCTTCTTCTTTTGGCATCATCTCTCCCGCTTTTATTTTGGCATCGATGGCCAGGGCCCGTTCCATGAATACTTCTGCATCTTCCAGAAAGGATTTCATGTCATTCGGCAACAGCTTGTCACAGGAATGCAGGTTATAGATATGTCCGTTTACGAAAACACCCAAATGTTCTCTATCTTCTGTTTTGTAGGAAACTAGCTTCATTGGTTGATCTGGTTTATATTTGGTGATAAGATTGGTTATTTGCTTAACCTGACAAATCTAGAAAATTTAAACAATATAGTGCGTGCTTGTTCTTTAAAGCCTAGATCACCAAAGAATATATGGTCAAAATTTGAAAACCTGTAATAATATCCTTAGATTAGTCGCTGCAACAATGACAAACAGCAAAGTAAAATATCAGTCCCTTATTGCAAGCCAGGTTTTGGCTTCCTTCCGGTATGCGATGCTCTCCAAGCTCATTTTTGCACAATATTCCTTCGTATAAGCCTTATCCTTTAAGCTGATTAAGAAACGTGTCCCGTTTTCTAACTTGTACCACTGCCCTTTTCTAACCAAATATAATTCAACAGTTATGCCTATTTATCACAAATTAGGAACTGTTCCCGCAAAAAGACATACGGTTTTCAGAAAACCTGATGGTGAACTTTATGCTGAGGAACTTGTCTCTACGGAAGGCTTTTCAAGTCTGTATTCTCTTGTCTACCACTGCCACCCGCCAACTATTGTTAAATCCCTTGGAGAGCCCTATAGTGTAGAGCCAAAAATTGCCAGGGAGAAACACCTGCGGCATACCTCTTTGATCGGATTTAAGATTGCCCCGGAGGATGATTACCTGGAAAGCAGGAAACCTGTGCTGGTAAACAGCGATTTGCACATTTCACTTGCTGCCCCAGGCCAGTCCATGACCGGCTATTTCTATAAGAACAGCCAGGCAGATGAAGTGATTTTTATCCATGAAGGCTCCGGTACATTAAAAACCGGATTCGGAAAAATAAAGTTCGCCTATGGGGATTACCTCGTGATTCCACGAGGTACCATTTACCAGCTGGAATTCAATAATGAGCAGAACAGGCTTTTTATCGTGGAAAGCTTCAGCCCTATCCGCAGCCCTAAACGGTACCGCAATGAATACGGGCAGCTGATGGAACACTCCCCTTATTGTGAACGTGATATCAGGCGTCCCGAAGACCTGGAAACGATAGATGAGTTCGGCGATTTCAAGGTCCTGATTAAGAAACAAGGATTAATTTATCCGTATACCTACGGCACACATCCATTCGATTTTATTGGCTGGGACGGCTTCCACTATCCATGGGCATTCTCTATCCACGACTTTGAGCCCATTACGGGACGTCTACACCAACCACCTCCGGTACATCAGACTTTTGAAGGCCACAATTTTGTGATCTGTTCTTTTGTACCGCGGAAATATGATTACCATCCGCTATCCATTCCTGCGCCTTATAACCACAGCAATGTAGATAGTGACGAAGTGCTTTATTATGTGGATGGCGATTTCATGAGCAGAAAAAGTGTGGTCAAAGGACAGATCACCCTGCATCCTGGTGGGATACCCCATGGACCACACCCCGGTACGGTAGAGAAATCAATCGGCAAAGAAGAGACTGCCGAACTGGCCGTGATGATAGATCCCTTCCGTCCGCTGATGCTTACGGATTATGCGGTGGGCATTGAAGATGAAAGTTACCATAAAAGCTGGCAGATCAATATTGAATAAGCCCATATCATGTCCATTCCTCTAAACTGCAAAATCCTGCAGCCTATATCTATTGAAAATCAGGTAATCATAAAAGAATATTCTAACCAAATAAAATAAAAAACACATGCAAACATCATTCGTAGAAAAAGACACCGCAATAAAGGATTTCCTTCCTTTAAATGGTACAGACCACGTTGAATTCTATGTAGGCAATGCCAAACAATCCGCTCATTTTTATAAAACTGCCTTTGGCTTCAGGACTGTAGCCTATGCCGGGCCGGAGACCGGTTTGAGGGACCGTGCTTCCTATGTACTGCAACAGGGAAAGATAAGGCTGATCCTGACCAGTCCGCTGAAGTCTGACAGCCCGATCATGGAACATATCAAAAAACATGGCGATGGCGTAAAAATCCTGGCCTTATGGGTGGACGATGCCTATATTTCCTATGAAGAAACCCTGAAACGCGGTGCGCGTTCTTATCAGGAACCACAAACCCTCACCGATGAATTTGGGGAAGTGCGTACAGCGGGTATTTACACCTATGGCGAAACCGTTCATCTTTTTGTAGAGCGAAAAAACTATTCCGGCGCATTTATGCCTGGATATATTGCCGTGGAAGGTGGTTATGAACCGGAAAGTACAGGCCTTTTGTATATTGACCACTGTGTGGGCAATGTGGGCTGGAACAGGATGAATGAAGCTGTACAATGGTATGAAGAGGTGATGGGCTTCAGGAACATCCTTTCTTTTGATGACAAACAAATCAATACCGAATACTCTGCTTTGATGAGCAAGGTAATGAGCAATAAAAACGGTTATGTAAAATTTCCCATCAATGAGCCTGCAGAAGGAAAGAAGAAATCGCAGATTGAAGAGTACCTGGAATTTTACGAAGGGGAAGGGGTACAACACATCGCCGTGGCCACACATGATATTATAGCCACAGTAACCGCGATGAAAGCGCGTGGCGTAGAATTCCTGAGTGCACCGCCAAAGGCATATTATGAGACCTTGCTGGACCGGGTAGGTAAGATTGATGAAGATATTGCTCCACTGGAACAGTTGGGGATTCTGGTAGATTATGATGAAGAAGGATATTTGCTGCAGATTTTTACCAAACCGGTACAGGACAGGCCTACTTTATTTTTTGAAATTATCCAGCGCAAAGGCGCACAATCTTTTGGTGCAGGAAATTTCAAAGCCTTATTTGAGTCGCTCGAACGTGAGCAGGAATTAAGGGGCAATTTATAAAACTGCTCCATATACAACCCTAACTCCGGAAAGCCGGCCTCCCCAAAAGCGGCCGGCTTTTCAACAGATGACTTCAGATTGATTTTTTTTAAGTACTTTCGTTGTGATCTGCAATCAGAAAAGCATGCTGGGTACCATAGGAAAGAACGTTTTTATATTTTCAAGACATTTTAGAAAGGCTTTCAGGCTTTTTAAAAAAAATGATCCATTGAGACTCGCAGGAGCGACGGCTTTCTTTACCAATTTCGCCTTACCACCAATTTTATTGATACTGATCAGGCTATTTGGCTTTTTTGTAGACAGAAAAATCATTGTAACTGGCATATTCGAACGCTTGTCTGGTATTCTGGACGACAGCAGTACACAACAAATCAGGCAAACCTTAAGGAATATCCGTGGGATGGACCATCAGTGGTATGCAACCTTAATCAGTTTTGTCTTCTTTATTTTTGTAGCCACTACCCTATTTACCGTAATCAAGAATTCCATGGATCAGATCTGGTCCATTGGCATAAAAGAACACTCCACTTTTCTGTTTAAATTAAAGATCAGGGCCAGATCAATGGTCATTATCCTGCTGGCTGGTTTATTATTTTTTGTGGGACTGCTGACAGACAGTATCCAAGCCTTTATCAGTACCTACCTGAATACAGCCGCACCTACATTTGGAAGAGTATTTTTAAGTATCCTGAACCAGATTTTATTTATCCTGATCGTCACCACCTGGTTCAGCGTATTGTTCAGATTCCTTACCAATGGCAGACCAACATGGAAAGCTTCGGTGAGGGGAGGAATATTGACAGGGGTATTGTTCACCCTGGGAAAATATATTCTCCGTATCGCCTTACCCTTAAGCAATATCGGGAATATATATGGCGCATCAGGCTCCATTGTTTTAATTATGCTTTTTGTATTTTATTCTTCCTTTATCTTTTACTTTGGTGCCTGCTTCGTAAAAGTGCTGAGTGATGCCAAAGAAACGCCAATACGCCCAATTAAGGGCGCATTCACGTATGAGATAAAAGAAATACTGAAAACGACATAACCGTTAGTTGACTACGGCAGTCTGCTCAAAACCCTGCACTTCAAATACAGCAAGTTTATTGAGAAGGTTGTAATGAAGGGTACCAAAAAAGTTGATGTTTCCATCTTTATTTTTTCCTTCGATACAGATACTTTCCTTTGAAACCTGCGGGTGTTGTAAAAACTGGTCAACAATCAGTTCCTCATCTTTAATTTTTACATCAGCAATGTCTACTGCATACTGTTTCAATAGCGTTAAGAAGCTATTTCCGTTCAATAACAATTCTTTTACATTCATAATCATACAGTTTGGGGTTAGGAAGACTAATATATCAAATATAAAGCCAAAATAAAAGGGGTAAACTACTTAAAGTTACCCCTTTATTGATTTTTTTTTGAAATAAAATGCTAAAACAGTTTAAATGCCAATCCAAGCGTGAACAGGTTTAATTTGGTATCATTGTAGCCATCTTTACCAATTTTTGAAAGCCCTCTTTCATAACGCAGGTCAATCCCTACACTACCGACATCAAGTCCGGCACCAAACTGCCATGCATATACCTGGTCCTTAAATCTTCCACGAACGGCATTACCGGCTGCATCTCCGATAGATTGTTCTTTATCCAGCAGGAAAGAGACAACCGGACCTGTATTGAATCTCACACCAATCCCTGCAGCTCCAATTTTGGTTCCAATCAATAATGGCACATCAAGACTGGTGAATTTTACATCGTCAATACCACCCTCTCTCGATTCCAGGGAAGTATTTTTACCGGAAAGGTAAAGCTCCGGTTGAAAGTGTACACCGGCACCACCAATCCTTGCCCAAAGACCAGCATAGTAACCTGCTTTATTCTCACTGCTAAAGGTATTCTCTGTACTGAATTTAGAAAGGTTAGCCCCTCCTTTGATACCCAACTGAAAAGTTGGAAGAATCTGGCCAAATGCCGTGACACACAGACACATAAAAGCTATTGACAGAATTATTTTTTTCATAGTTGTTTTATTAAGTTTGTTTTATATTTGTCCCTGTTTATATATTTTCTTGATAAAAATAAACATAATTTTGATCTGTATCATGCCAACATCAGCCTAAATTCGTCAACCACAATCCATTAATTTTACTTTGCACAATAATCAGGCCTTTCAGCTATCCAAATGAACTTTGTTTTTAATATTTATGCACTCTCGCTAGTATTCTTTGGCAGTATTGCCATGTTGTTGTCTTTTTATATTCTGAAGAATGAAAAAGGCTCGGTACGCTGGGTGGGTTTTATGATGCTGTCGACCGCGATCTGGTCACTTGCTTACGGAGCTGAACTGGCAAGCACCCAGCTACCGCAGATGAAACTCTTTGTTATCCTCCAATATGCAGGAATCAGCGCTCTGCCAGTCGCCTGGTTCCGGTTTTGTCTGGATGTGGTAGAAAAAAGAGACTGGTTCCAGAAGCTTAACCACAAGTTGCTTATCATTGCCGTACCTGTGGTTACCTTTCTGCTGGTCTGTACAAATGATCTGCACCATATCTATTATAAAAACCTGAGTGTAGACGATGGTGGTGTTTTCCCCATGCTGGCAATTACCCCTGCCCTGACCTTCCATGTGTTTACGGTATATTTTTACGTCATTTATGCGATTGGCAGCTATTTGCTGATTATAAAATTTAAAAACTCTGATGCGACCTACAGGAGACAGAATTATATCATTCTCATAGCAGCTTTCATTCCCTGGATAGCTAATTTTTGCTATAAGATTGGCCTGAAACCCCTCGATCATCTAGACCTCACTCCCTTCGCTTTCCTGCTGACGACCACACTGGTATTCATAGCGATATACAGGTTTAAACTTTTTGACATTCTTCCTGTAGCCAGAAAAAAGATTCTCGAACTCATGCAGGATGGGTTTATTGTGCTCGACTACCATCACCGGATTATAGACTTTAACAGTGCCTTTATAAAATACAATGCCCATGTATTTTCCGATAAAATCATTGGCAAAAAACTGGATGAGGTATTTCCAGACCAACCTGTACTTCTTCAGCTGGTAGAGAAACACTATAGCGGCAAACATATTTTATTTGTCCGCACCAAAGACGGGTTATGCGAACTGGAGGCAGATATCAGGCTGATTAGCCCAAAACTACCCAATCGCAGCGCAACCATTATTAAACTTCAGGATTTAACGGACCTGAAAAAAGAAGCGGTCAAATCAAAACAACAGGCAGATGAACTGCAAAAACTGAATGCTTTAAAGGACAGGATTTTTTCTATCATGGCACATGACCTGAGAGGTCCCCTGCTGAATATTTCTGAGGTATTGAAAATGATTAACAGCAATATGATCACCCTGGATGAGTTTAAGGCCTTGTCACCTACCTTAACCAAGGACATTGCTTATACCACCGACCTGCTTGAAAATATCCTGCACTGGTCCCGGAGCCAGCTCAATGGCTACAGCATAAATAAGGAGATCTTTGACCTAAAAACACTGATCACCAATGAAGTCAACTATCATTTACCTGCCGCTGTACTTAAAAAAATAGAAGTCGTGCAGGACATCCCTACACATTTACCTGCTTTTGCAGATATGCTCATGATGCAGATTGTCATACGGAACCTCATTACAAACGCCATTAAATTCTGTAGTGAAGGATGCCGGATAGATATTTTTATTCATGGAGTTACGAAAGACTATGTAGATATCTGTATCAAAGATAATGGCGTAGGTATCGCCGACGAAATGGTCAGGAGGCTGTTTAAAGGAGAACATATTTCCAGCCGGGGTACACAGAATGAAAAAGGTACAGGCCTGGGTTTAATGGTCTGCAGGGATTTTATGGAAAGAAACCATGGAAATATTCAGGTAGAGAGCAGAGTCGGTGCCGGCACAAAGTTTTGTTTAAAGATACCGTCAAGGGAAATAGAAGAGGCTCCTTTAACAGGAGGCTCTTCAAAATAAAAAACTAGTGTGCTTTAGCTTCATTTATGATTTGTTGTTCCTTTAGGGAATCAACATTATTTTTATTACCAAAATTCTGCGTCTTATCAGCAAAATATTCAAGTATACCCACAATCGTATCCAGGTTGTCTGCTACCCTCTGGTGCATATCAGGCAAGTCTTTGTCTAATTTTTTATCGCTCAGTTCAATATTATCTACTTCAATTTTTCCTATCTTCTGAATAATTGCCTGCTGTGAGTGTTGTAAGTCTTCTAATTCTCTTACAATCTTTTCCATCAATTCAAACTTCTTTAAAGTATCCATATTATTGATTTTTAATTTTTTAAAATGATATTCAATAATAAAGAACCAATTACCTTGCCAAAAATTAGCCGGTATAACCGGTAGATACGAGGCGTGCCACATACTTTCCGATGATATCAAACTCCAGGTTCACCGCGTCGCCTTCATCCACATCCTTCAGGTTGGTATGCTCATGGGTATAAGGAATGATAAATACCGAGAACTCGTCCGCAGCAGAATTCACTACGGTCAGACTGATGCCATTGACACAAACCGAGCCTTTTTCTACCGTAACATTTCCTTTCGATCCGTCGTATTTAAACCTGTATTCCCAGCTGCCATCCAATTCTTTTTTCAGTACACATACCGCCGTCTGGTCCACATGCCCCTGAACAATATGGCCATCCAGACGTCCGTTCATCTGCATACACCTCTCCAGATTAATGTTAGCGCCGACGGTTAAATACTGAAGGTTGGTTTTTTGCAATGTTTCTTCAATGGCCGTAACCGTATAGGAATCCTCATTGAGGGAGACTACCGTTAAACACACACCATTATGTGCAATACTCTGATCAATTTTCAACTCAGCTGTTAAACTGGAAGCAATTGTAATGTGAAGGTTTGTCCCTTCTTCTTTAAGCTGGGAAACAGTTCCCATGGTCTCAATAATACCTGTAAACATATAAATCTAATGCTATTTTTTTTCGGTTTTTAAAGCAGTTCGTTGTACTCGCGGAGCAATACTGATATTGCTGCCGGCATCAGTTTTTTAGAAAACGCCGTCAAATTACGCTTTTTTTACGGGCTTAAGATTTTTTATGGTTTCAATAGCCTGATCAATCTGTGCAGAGGACACATTTAAATGGGTAACAAACCTTACCGTATCCGGGCCTGTCGCCCCGCATAGGATACCTGCTTCGGCTAAATTGCTGATGATCCCTGCGGCACTATATTCGGGAGCCACCTTAAAGATCACAATATTCGTTTCCACAGGCATCACGGAAGCCACATAGATCACATTATTCAGCGCAATGGCCAGTGCCATTGCATGTGCATGATCTTCAGCCAGCCTGATGACATGGTTATCCAGTGCATATATACCTGCAGCAGCAAGAAAACCTGCCTGCCTCATTCCACCCCCAAAGGCTTTCCTGATTTTCCGGGCTTTCTTTATCGTAGCTGTTGATCCAAGCAATACAGATCCTACAGGAGCGCCCAATCCTTTCGACAGACAGATCGATATGCCATCGAAATAATGACCATAGGCGGCCGCCGAATCTCCTGTTGCGATCAGGGCATTAAATAACCTGGCGCCATCAAGATGAAGTTTCAATCCGTTTTTACTGCAGAGTTCCGCAATGGGTACAATCTGGTCCAGGGTATAACAGGCCCCGCCTCCTTTATTTACGGTATTCTCCAGCACGACAAGACTGGAATTCGGATAGTGGATATTATCCTCATTAATTTCAGGTGCAATCAGTTCAGGGCTAAGTATACCACGGCTGCCATTCAACAAACGCACGGATGCCAGTGAGTGGTAGGCAATACCTCCACCCTCATAACAATACACATGGGCGGTACGGTCACAGATCACCTCATCCATCGGCTGGGTAAAACATTTGATTGCTATCTGGTTGGTCATTGTTCCGGAGGGACAAAACAATGCGTCCTCCATATTAAATAAACGGGAGAGTTTATTTTCCAGCGCAATGACAGTT
The DNA here is from genome assembly GCF_052180285.1 of Pedobacter sp. AW31-3R. Lineage (NCBI taxonomy): Bacteria > Pseudomonadati > Bacteroidota > Sphingobacteriia > Sphingobacteriales > Sphingobacteriaceae > Pedobacter > Pedobacter sp. AW31-3R. The sequence continues at coordinate 5,150,315 of NZ_CP197475.1, forward strand.
TCGTCTTCTCCGTAAACATCATCTCCGACTTTTGCAGCCATCATTGCTGCTAACATTCCTGCTGTTGGGGTGGTTACGGTATCGCTTCTTAAGTCTGTTTTCATGGAATGGATTTAATTTTCTTAAAAGTATAAACAGCAGGTTTTACCGATTCCGCGGTAAATTCTGAAATACCTGCCTTAAATTAACATATCTACAATTTACAAATGAAGGCCGACAATTATCGGATTTTTCTACTTCAATTGTCTTTTGAATGAAATTATTACAATAATGATAAATGTCACATATTTTTTTCAATTGCTTAAAAATTTTGCAAAAACACCTTTAATCCTTAGCTACAAGCCTTTTAACCGGATATTATTTTATAATTTAAAAGAATACAATAAGATTTACACCGATACTAAACTCATAAAAATTTGGAATTTAAAATAACAAATGTAATTTTAGCTTAGTGTTATTTTTACAATATCCCCTTTGGCCTCAAATCACCAAATATTATTGTGCGGCAACACCATTAAACAGCAAAACTAAATACTAAACAATAAATATAACCTTGTATAAATTAAATTATTATGAAAAAAAACAGTAGGAAAGTGTCAGGAATATTTACATTTACTCCCCAAAAAACAAATTAAGATGATAGTTATTGCAGATGGTGGTTCAACCAAAACCAATTGGTGTTTAATTAATGAAGCGGGTAGAAAAATTCACTTTAATACAGAGGGTTACAATCCTTACTTTGTAACTCAGGAGTACATAATTGAGTCCTTAAAAAAGGGTCTTCCTGATCACCTGGAAGTTGATAAATTAAGAGAAGTCTATTATTATGGGGCAGGATGCTCTACGGATGCAAACAAGAAAAAAGTTGGTGACGCAATGAGCCAGGTTTTCGTCAATGCAGAGGTGAACATCGGCCATGATTTAATGGCTTCATGCAGGGCTCTACTGGGTGATGAACCTGGTTTTGCAGCTATCCTGGGTACAGGTACCAATTCATGTCTTTATGATGGTTCAGATATTACCCTGAATATTGACTCACTGGGTTACTTTTTAGGCGATGAAGGAAGCGGTTGTTTTATTGGCAAGCGTATCCTGAGTGACTATATGAAAGGTTACATGCCAAAAGGATTAAGAGAAAGCTTTTATGATACCTATGGTTTAACCAACGAGGATATTTTCGACAATATCTACAACAAACCTTTACCTAACCGTTTTTGTGCAAGCTTCAGTAAGTTCATCTATGATTTCAAAGATACTTATGAAGACTACACGTTTTCAACCGTAGAATACGCATTTACAGCATTTTTCGAGAATCTGGTTATTCATTACCCTAACTACAAAGATTACGCATTAAACTGTGTAGGTTCTGTAGGATACAGCTTCAGGGATATCCTGAGTATTGTTGCTGACAGGTATGAAATGGGCGTAGGTAAGATCATCCGTTCTCCTATAGATGACCTGGTTGATTACCATGTACAGTCTGCTGCCAAGGCAAAACTTAAAGCAAACATGTAGTCCTTCGGATCAGCACAGATAAAGTTATTTTCTACAGCAAAATAACAGGACAAAAAGCCCCGGTAATCTTATGGTTACCGGGGCTTTTTTATATGCTGAAAATGACCTCAACCGAAAGAAAAAAATATCTCGCTGCAGGCTTATTCAGTTTGTTAAAATGCGATCTCTTTTCCAAATAATTTGCCATACTTCCGTTTATCAAAACGATAAAGTGTGGCCGCACGGAAGGATACGCCCTTTTGCTTTTCATTCAGGTCACGCAACACCCCGAAGCTCAGCATTTTCTTCCTGAAATTCCTCTTATCCAGCTTCTTACCAAGAATCACTTCATATACATTCTGCAATTGGGTAAGGGTAAATTTTTCAGGTAAAAGTTCAAATGCGATAGGCTGATGTTTGATCCTTCTCTTGATTTTTTCCAGACCCTGATCGAAGATTTTCTGGTGGTCAAATGCAAGCGGAGGCAGGTCATTCACATTTCTCCAGTGTGCCTGTTTGGCGTAGGTACTCAGCGGCTTTAAAGCCTTATCGCCACCCAATCTCAGCAAGGCATAATAAGCCACGGAGATAATCCTTCCCTGTGGGTGACGACCGATATCACCAAAGGTATAGAACTGCTCCATAAAGACATTGTCCAGTCCCGTAAGTTCGTGCAGGATCCTGGAGGCCGACTGGTCAAGACTTTCGCTTTCGCTCACGATATTCCCCGGAAGTGCCCACCAGTCTTTAAAAGGCTCTTCATTTCTTTCTATCAATAGTACTTTCAATTCTCCTTCATCGAATCCAAAAAGGATACAGTCAATTGAGAAGGTCGAATTAAAATGTGGCAAGAGTTCTTCCAAAACGTTTTAAAATTAATAATTTAAGCAAAATAAAGGAGTTACAGGCGATTTACACAAAAAAAATTAAAATAAATTACTTAGTGTAATAATTACACTGTATATTCGTTTCATAAAGACAATGAAACCAAATATCAAAAATATCGCGGTATTGACATCTGGAGGAGACGCTCCGGGAATGAATGCCTGCATCAGAGCAGTAGTCCGGACTGGCATATACAATGGTATAAACATGTTCGGCGTTTTACAAGGGTATCAGGGACTGATCAACAACAATATCATCCCAATGAACGCCCGTTCCGTAAGTAATATTATCCATCTTGGCGGAACAATACTTAAGACAGCACGTTGTTTAGAATTCAAGACAGACGAAGGTATGGACCTTGCGTATGAAAACTTGAAAGCGCATGACATCGATGCCCTTGTCGTTATCGGAGGTGATGGTACTTTTACAGGTGCACGCCGTTTTGCTGAGCGGCATGGAGTTAAAGTCATAGGTATTCCCGGAACAATTGATAATGATCTTTATGGGTCTGACTTTACACTGGGTTATGACACAGCGATCAATACGGTAATTGCAGCTGTAGATAAAATCAGGGATACGGCAGATGCGCATGACCGGTTATTTTTCATTGAGGTAATGGGACGTGATTCAGGTTGTATTGCCCTTAGGGCATCAATTGCCACAGGATCTGAAGCCGTATTGCTGCCGGAACAGCCGACCAGCATTGAGGACCTGATCAAGCAGCTGGAAACTGGTGCCGCTACGAAAAAATCATCCAGTATTGTGATTGTTTCAGAAGGACATAAACAAGGCGGAGCCTATGACATTGCGAAACTGGTTAAAGAAAAGTTCAATCACTATGATACGAAAGTGACCATTCTCGGCCACCTGCAACGTGGTGGTAGTCCAAGCAGCTTTGACCGTATTTTAGCAAGTAGATTGGGTTTTGCAGCTGTTAACGAACTATTGAAAGGCAGCACGAAACAAATGGTGGGCTTAAGGGGAAATGAAATTGCATTGACGAGTCTTGATGAAGCCCTGGCAGCGCATAATTTCAAACTGGAAAGCGACCTGCTGGAAATGACAAAAGTATTATCTATATAAATGATATGATAGCCGTTGTATATAGTGGATCTAAAACTGCCGTCTGGAGAATTGCCAGAGAGGGTAAAGCTGTAGCCGAATGCAGTATGCCCGGTATCAATCCATGTTTTGTGGACCAGAAAACACTATTGCAGCAGCTGAATAAAAAAAGTATACTCATTAACCATGCAGAACAGATAAAGAGAATTTATGTGTTCGCCGCTGGTGCCACCTCAGCAGACCGGAAGGAAGAACTGGCCACCTCTCTCGGCTTATTTTTTAAACACAGTAAGATTACTGTGGAGAATGATCTGTATGGTGCAGCAAAAGCAGCATGTTACAATGAAAAGGGAATTGTCGGCATATTGGGCAGCGGTGCAAACTGTGCCTTCTTTGATGGCAACCACCTGGAAGAAAATAATTACGGACTTGGATTTATTCTGGGAGATGAGGGATCCGCAAATTATCTTGGTAAAAGTATTTTGAGGAATTTTCTTCAGGAAAAGTTACCTTTGGACTTAGAAAAGAAATTCAGTAAAAAGTATGACCTGAGCAGAACTGAAATCCTGGAGAGAGTATATAAGAAAACGCTGGCACAGCAGTTCCTGAGCTCATTCCTGGAATTCTTTATCGAACACCGGTCACATGAGTATATTCAACAGTTAATAGACAGTGCCTTTGAAGATTATTTTGACACCTACCTGTTACCTACTATAAAAGTATATCCTGGAGTACAAATACATTTTGTGGGAATAGTAGCAGGAAACTTTCAGGACCGTTTACGTTTGGTAGCACAAAAACACGGACTGGAGATAACAACGATTACCAAAGAACCAATATATAACTTACTTAATTACTATTCAAATTAATACAATGACAAAGATTGGAATAAACGGTTTCGGCCGTATCGGCAGATTAGTTTTTAGAGCCGCATTAAAAAGAGGATTAGACGTAGTTGCAATTAATGATTTAGTTGAGCCAGCTTACATGGCTTACATGTTAAAATACGATTCTACACACGGTCGTTTTGACGGTACAATTGAAGTAGTTGACGGAAACCTTGTAGTGAATGGAAAAACGATCCGTATTACTGCAGAAAGAGATCCGGCAAATTTAAAATGGAATGAAGTTGGTGTTGAAACAGTTATTGAATCAACAGGTTTATTCCTTACTCAGGTTGATGCTGAGAAACACATTACTGCAGGCGCAAAAAGAGTAGTTCTTTCTGCACCAGCAAAAGATGATGCTATCCCTACATATGTAATGGGTGTGAATCACAAAGATTTAACAGCAGATCAGACTGTTGTTTCCAATGCTTCATGTACAACTAACTGTTTAGCTCCTATTGCTAAAGTATTACACGATAACTGGGGTATTGCTGAAGGTTTAATGAGCACAGTTCACGCAGTAACTGCTACTCAAAAAACTGTTGACAGCCCTTCTGCTAAAGACTGGAGAGGTGGCCGTGGTGGTTATTCTAACATCATCCCTTCATCTACAGGTGCTGCAAAAGCAGTAACTAAAGTAATTCCTGCATTGAAAGGTAAATTAACAGGTATGGCTTTCCGTGTACCGGTATCTGATGTATCTGTTGTAGATTTAACAGTTCGTTTAGAAAAACCAGCTACTTACCAGGAAATTAAAGATGCCATGAAAGCTGCTTCTGAAGGCGAATTGAAAGGTGTTCTTGGTTATACTGAAGATGCAGTGGTTTCATCTGACTTCATCGGTGATGATCACGCTTCTATCTTTGATGCTGATGCAGGTATCGCACTGAATGATAACTTTGTAAAAGTGGTTTCATGGTATGACAATGAGTGGGGTTATTCAAACGCTCTTGCTAAATTTGTAGAGTACTACGGAAACGTAAAATAATACTGGTTATCCAGGTTTATATTAAATCAGAAAAGGCTGTATCAAACGATGCAGCCTTTTTTTGTTTCCAGTATCCACAGCAGATGAAGCCCGATTTCCTGTATCTTTATGCATAACTTATCGTTAAAACATGTCGGCAAAAGAAGGATTAAAAGCGCATGTACTCAGCCTTTGCCATCTGGATGAAGCAGAATGGGAAATACTTTATACCTGCTTTGAATATAAAGAACTCAGCACCGGAACCTATTTACTGCAACAGGATCGTCACTGCGACTTTGTAGCTTACGTACAATCCGGCGTATTCGTCTATTTCCGCTCCCTTGATAGTGGTGATCATTTTACAACCGATTTCGCATTTGCCGGCGATTGGGCGGGTGATATGTATAGCCGCCTAAACAATTCCCCGTCATTTCTGAATATTAAAGCCCTGACAAATTCAGCTGTATATATTTTAAATCAACAAAAGATGGAAAGTTTATACCTCAATTTTCCAAAAATGGAACGAATCGGAAGATTGCTTATAGAAAAGGCTTTTGTCCGTATTGTCAGACAAACACTGGATCTTCAAATTACCGATGCCAAAGACCGCTACATCAAACTGATAGCGGAATCCCCTGAAATACTGCAAAAGGTTCCTTTGTATCATATCGCAAATTATCTGGGTATTGCACCTAAATCACTGAGCAGGATCCGCAGCGAAATTACCAGAAAATAATGCTGCGGGTATCCTTCGATTAGTCAGCAGGTATTCCTGCCACCTGTTTACACATCGGTGTTCACACGCATGACTCGTCTATTATTTAGCCAGTCTGTAATACGGAACCTGTGCCTTCACCTCAAATCCGATTTGCTGCGCCAGTGCATATGAACCGGTATTCTCTAAGCGACAGGCCCATACCGGCTCATCACCATGTGCAATGCAATATGCTATCAGCGCACGGCAGACTCTCGCCGCCAATCCCTTCCTCCGGAATTTTTCAACTGTTTCAATCCCAAATTCTACCTTTCGGCCCTGAATAAAAGCCGAATAAGCCGTCGCGGCCAATTCTCCATGGTACAGTAAGCTAAAGCCCAGTCCATTCTCCCAAAAATCATCTTCATCTTTCCAGAAATAAGACGGAACTACACTGCCCTTCATTGCCCTGAACAACTGTTTATCTGTTCTCACTATACTGATTTCAGGGACCTCAGGTAATTCCTCCAAAGCCAGGTACCTGGCTTTACTGAACTGAAAATTTACCCTGGTATTTAACTCAATGACACTGGTGTCAGCTTGTTCATTTTCAGCAGAATTTACCATCACATCTTTGAATAATCCCTCCAGCACCCCATCCCAGGCTCTTGGAAAAGTTTGCATCCATTCGTGGCCAGTCCTTTTTTTATCACTGTTTAAAGCATGTGCCTTAAAATCTTTGTTAAATTCAGCATTGCTACAGTCACCCATTAAAAGGCTCATCCCATAAGGATGTACCACATAAAATACCGCAGGCGCATCAACCTGGTCTACGAATACCTGGCCTTTTACTTTCCTTTCAACAACTGCGCAGGCAAACAAGTTATTGATGGTTACTTCATTTAGTAACGGAGTTAATATACTGTAGTGCTCTTCATTTAATAGTTCCATCATAAACCATATTTTATTTCTCCCATAACCTTATCCCCACACGAACCACCGGTGACAGATCAATGTTAGGGAGCTGGTACTGCTGGCCATTGAAATCGGCATTTTTATCACTTCTCCAATAGAGATGCAGACCAGGCTGCAAATAGATTTTCTTTCCAAAAAAGAATTGGTAGCTCATTCCCCCACCGAAGTCATCACTATGGATATCTTTCCTGATACCGGTACGCTTTTGCTCAATAGCAAAAGTATGCATTTCTACAAAGGTATAAATCTCCATATTCTTCCAAAAATTGTAACCCATAAAAATGCCGGGGGACAGTTTATAAAAACGCTTGAATTCATCTTTATTGTTCTTGAGCCCTGCAGGCTCGGTATTGTAATTTCCACCATCAATAACACTTGCACGGATACGGAATCTTTGGTACCTGTAGCCCAGGGCTACATGGTAACCTTTGCTGAAAAATAGGGGAAAAAGCGATTCTGCTTCAAATGCCTGCCTGGCTTCATAGCGATGGAGGACAAGCTCCGACCCCACTCTTTTTAAGGAGTCCTGCGCAAATAAAAAGGTGTGGATAAGGCAAATCAGTATTCCTGAAAGGATGTATTTATTCATTTTTGTATGGTTTAAAATTCCCATATCAAAATTGAGGAGTTCCTTTCAAATCATTGCTCCACATTTGTTACCAAACTTTGAGGCAACAGCAAAAAATGACAGATGAAGATGTTGAATTGCCTTACTGTTCTAAGCGGAGTATATCAGCTGCAAATTGTATTGTTGCACGTTCTACACCCGCAACATCTTTAGAGCGCATAGCAGATCCGATGACATGATTTTCCGCATTTGAAATAGCCAGCTTCCGCTTCAGGCCTTCAGGTGTTCCCAGCTGATCAAACATATCCAGCATCGCCTTTACACTGACCACCTCATCCTGGTGATGGTCATCTTTATAATAATAAAGGAGAAGCAGGGGTTGTTTTACCTGTTGAAAAGTTGCAGCAGTCATGGTCGTTTCCAGGAGTTCCTGAAGCTGTACTGCAGCTTCCAGCCGGTAATAAGGATACCAGAATTTCGCATACTCCGGTGTTTTGTTCTTAGACTTCACATAATTGCCCCCAGCAAAAACACGGGCCAGCTGTAGTCCCCATGGATTGTTCAGCAGACTGGATTGCTCATTTCGAATGGCGATGTTTGGGGAATAGAGAATGAGGCTGTTAATTTCAGGAAATTCAGCAGCCAGTTTTAAAGACAGGGTACCTCCGGTAGAAGTACTCATCAGGATCACTTTTTTTCCCAACTTGCGGCCTATGGCGTAGGCCTCTACTGCCGATCTCCACAGATTCTCCGGATTCAGGTATAACATTGGCTCTTTGCTTTTCAAGCCATGTTCTGCAAGACGGGATAAATACAGGTTGAAATGGTACTTCCTGGCAAAATCGCGGGCGCTGGGATAGCCCTCCTCATGGCTGGCGCCAAAACCGTGTAAATAAACAACAGCATAGCTGGTCTGCCTTTTATGGAGAGAATCTGCCCAGATGATCTGCGCTTCATTTCCAGGTTTCACAGGCAGCTTCCCCTCTGCTGCTGAAATCTGCGCTTCCAGTTGTGGTAATGAAGCGGGTAATTCAGGGATCTTCGTATCATATACAGGTTCCTTTGGTGCCGGCCCAAGGACGTAAACCAGGACAAGGACCAGCACCATTGCCGCCAGTATTTTAAATGCCGTTTTCAATTCCTATTTATCCTTTTTTGTCAATAAATCGGGATAATCGGTAATGATACCGTCTACCCCCATTTTAATTAAATCATCTATTGCCGACGCTGAATTCACCGTCCATGGAAGGATCTTCAATCCTTTTTTATGACATTCCTCTACCAGCTCTTTTTTGACAAACGTAAAATAAGGACTGTAAATAGTGGGCTGAAAAGTAAGCTTTCCAAGGTTATGCTGCAGATCATTAGCATTTTCAAAGGTCAACAACGCCGTAGTTATTCCAGGGTAATCCCGGTGTACAATCTCCAATGTCCTGGGATCAAAAGATTGTATGGTTACCCGCTGCTCGATTCCTTTACTGGTAATCACTGACATCAGCACTTTAACAAATTCCTCTGGTGCCGGGTGATAAATACCATCCCCCTCCACTGAAGTTTTGGTCTCTATATTATAAAGTGGTGCAGGCTTATTTTCTGCTTTGGCATAGGCTTCAACCGCATCAATCATGTCCTTTAGCAATGGTTTGTAAGCTGCCATTTTTTTCTGCCTGGGGAAATTGGCAAAATACCGTTTCCCCACATCAAACTTCCTGATCTCCTCATAACTGAGCGCATAAATCTTAAGGTTTTTGGACTCAGCAGAAGTTACCGGCTGCCCGTCCGGTTTGGTTACAAAATCAGGCGACATGTACGGGTCGTGCGACAGGACCGCCTGTTTATCTTTACTGATCGCAATATCCAGTTCCAGGGTGCTTACCCCAAGATCAATGGCATTTTTCATTGCAGGGATTGTATTTTCAGGCATCAATCCCCTTCCGCCACGATGTGCCTGTACATCCAGTTTTTCCTGCGCAGCAGCGGTATAACTTATACAGGTAAACACTGCGCACAGGGCTATGTATATATTTTTTGCCGACATCATTTATTTCTTAAAATCCAAATTTTAACATCACTCCATACAATACACGCTGTCCGCCAATGAACGTCGGCAAGCCGATCGCATCACCAGAGTTACCCGCATCTATAATGTACTTTTTATCAAAAATATTCTTACCGAATACCGCTATTTCATATTTATTTTTACCGTCAATACGGTAACCCAGGGTAGAGTTTACGATACCGAATCCTGGCTGACTTAAATCTTCCCTGTTGGTATCTTCAAAATATACCTTTGATTTATACGAATAGCTTGGCCTGAAGAATACAGCAGTTGTTTTTCCGGTGCTGAAGTTCAAGTCTAGACCGACAGAAAAAGTATGTTTCGGTGTCAGACGGAAAGTATTTCCGGCATATTCCTGCTCAACACCTTCCGAATCACGGTCGTTGAACTGTGCATCGATAAATCCATAGTTGGTAAACACACTCATCTCTTTAAGGAAGCTGTAACGCAGACTCGTCTCCAAACCAAAACTATGTGCTTTACCGGCATCATCTGGTACAGACCTTAATGCACCCGTCTCCGTCAGCTCCCAGGTACTGGTCTGGAAATTATCCCAGTCATAATAATAGGCCGTGAAATCATAGTTCAGTTTTCCTTCTACGACGCTACCTTTGATTCCACCTTCATAACTCCACACCACCTCAGGTTTCAAAAATCTTGTCTCCTCTGGTGTAATGTCAATTACTCCCGGACGTCTTCCGCGGGAAACCGTAGCATAAATGTTATTGCGCTCAAACATATAGTTTGCAGCAAAACGGCCCACGTAAGAAAAATAATCTTTTGCAGCAGCTATTTTACCATTGGAAATAGTCGATAAGATATTCGGACTGCCGGTTAACAACATCCCCACCACACTATTTCCCGCAGCCGGATCAGACCGGTAGGCACCGGTAAGTTTTTCATAGGTTCCCCTTATTCCTGCAGTGAGTGAAAACTGAGGCGTTACTTTGTAAGTACCGTCAGCAAATATTTCTGCAGCACTGGTTTTACCATAGTTTGTACTTTCTTCCTCATGTCTTGGATTGAGTGGTGCATTGGACAATAAGGCCACCAGTTGCGCATATTGTGCCGGCAAAGGCAATGCGGATAAAGCACTCAGGTCGGGCAATTTATCCACCAGTGTCGGCCGACCATTCACCAATAAAGGCTGGGGGGCGAAAAGATTCAGGAGGCCTTGTTTCATGGCATCAGGTATAGTGGGGAAATTTCCCAGTAAGGCACTGAATTGTGAATACAACTGTGGCTGCACCGCAGCAACATATAAACTTCTCTCATCCGTACGCAAAGGAACACGCTGAGATCCGTCTTCATAAAAATAGTTACCGCCAACAAATCCGGAGAATTTATTGCCTGTATAATTTAACCTTAACTCCTGACTCACCTGATCTCCCGTAGAGATTTCTGAAAGCCATAGTACTGGTGCCGCTGTTCCGTCAGCATCAAAAGACTCATTTGCCTTGAAATGTCTGTAAGCAGTGGTAGAGCTCAGCGACAGGTTATCGGAGAAGGTATGATTGACCAATAATGTCGGACCAAAAACATCACGTTTGATATACAGGTTTTCCCCCTGTTCCAGATCAGCGAAAGAATTGGGATCCGTATCCCCTCCAGCAGGTGCATAGGTCTTGCTCTTGAAGCTGGTACCCGGATAATCATCATGCTGATAATTTAGGATCAGGTCTGCCGTTGTATTTTTTCCCGGAGTATAACGGATAATATCACGGAAAGCGATGGTATTCTTCCCATTGAGTCTACCACCGGATAAATTTTTGATGAAACCATCACGTTCATTGTAGGCCAGTGAAAAGCGGTTCAGCAATTTCCCTTTCACGATCGGGGTATTGATAAAACCGTTTGCAATTTTCTGATTGTAATTTCCGTATCCCAGGTTGATTTCTCCCTTAACTTCATCAGTTGGTTTATTCTGGATCAGGTTGACTGCACCGATCTGTGCTCCCCTGCCGAAAAGTGTTCCCTGGGGACCTTTCACGACTTCAATACGTTCCATATCAAAAAGTTCTACGACTGCTCCGCGTGACCTGGAAATCGAAACACCATCCTGAAAGATGGAAACACGTGGCTGGGTACGCGAATCACCATCATCAGAGGTAATTCCCCTGATCACAAATCCCGGATTATTCGGACTTTGCAGCTGCATCTGTAATCCCGGAATATATTGTGCCAATGCATCAAATTCCGTGATATTCAGCTTCTGCAGGGCAGTTCCGCTTAAAGCAGACACCGCTATCGGTACCTCAATACTGGTCTGTCTTCTTTTCTGTGTACTGATGACCACCTCACCGAGTTCATTATCCTGGCTAACCAGGGAGATACTTAGATTTTCCGTGGTTCCGGCTTTCACCGTTAATTTTGTAGTATAGGTCTTAAACCCCTGATGACTCACCCTGATCGTCTGCACACCCGGTTTAACATTTGACAACGTAAAAGCCCCCTGGGTATTGGAAGACGTGCTGATCGCACCTGCAGAAATTGTCGCACCAGTAACAGGAGAACCATCAGAATTGGTAATTACTCCTTTAACGGAGCCGGTTTGTGCATTCACCTCATTGGAAGAGATCAATAACATCATCATAAAAATCGCGCCGAGTATATATTTTTTCATACGAATGAATTAGAACTACGGCAAATATATATAGAGAGTTTTAAGTTAATATTAATTCGTTACTACTATAATAGCATTTTTTTAGCCCCCTAACTGTAATGTATTAACAGGAAAGTAGTTTCAGAAACAAAATGTCCCCAAAAAGCCAAAGCTTAATGGGGACATCTCATGGAGGAGGAATAGGATCATCCCTGATAGACTTACCTGGATTTTAGGATCATGGCACCGAGTGGCGCAATATGAATGGAAATGGAATATTCCCTGCCATCTGCCCCGATCTCCTCAGGTTGAAAAACTTCAGTATTCAGCTTACCACTGCCGAAAAACTCTTCCGCATCACTGTTAAAGATCTCTTTCCAGCTTGCTTTAAACGGTAATCCCACCCTGTAATTCTGCCTGTACACAGGCGTCATGTTCAGGATCACAATCAAGGTATCTTTCGCTTTATACCCTTTACGGGTGTAGATATATATAGAATGATCGGCATCATCGGCTCTGACCCATTCAAAACCTTCTCCTGAGAAATTAAAATCATGTAAACCATGCTCTTTCCTGTACAGGTGATTGAGGGCCTTCACATAGGTCTGCATACCTTTATGCGAAGCATACTGCAATAAGTCCCAGTCCAGGGATTTGGTGAAATTCCATTCTCCGTTCTGCGCAATTTCATTGCCCATGAACAGAAGTTTCGTCCCGGGCTGCGTGAACATATACGCATATAAAAGACGCAGGTTGGCATGTTTACGCCATTCATCGCCCGGCATTTTATAAATCATAGACGACTTCCCATGCACCACTTCATCATGTGAAAATGGAAGCATGAACTTCTCTGTAAAGGCATAGGTGGTACTAAAAGTCAGATCGTGGTGGTGGTGTTTTCTGCCCAAAGGATCTATTTTAAAATACTTCAGGGAATCATTCATCCAGCCCATCATCCATTTCATGCCAAAACCTAATCCGCCTTCCGCGACGGACCGGGTGACACCGGGATGGGTGCTACTTTCCTCAGCAATGGTATGCACACCTTCAAAATTGCTATAGATGGATTCATTCAGGTCTTTCAGGAACTGTATCGCCCCAAGATTTTCTGAGCCTCCATATTCATTTGTTGCGGCTTCTTCCGCTTTTCTGGAGAAATCATAATACAACATGGAAGCCACAGCATCTACCCGAAGTCCATCGGCATGGAATTTATCCAGCCAGTACATCGCATTGCTGATCAGGAAAGAACGGACCTCATTTCTGTCATAATTAAAGATGTACGACTTCCAGTCGGGATGAAACCCTTTGCGCATATCCGCATGTTCATATAAATGGGTACCATCAAAATGAAAAAGGCCATGTGCATCTCCAGGAAAATGCGAAGGAACCCAGTCCAGTATCACGCCAATATTCTTCTCATGCAAAACTTCTATGAGATACATCAGTTCCTGCGGTGTGCCATGTCTTGAACTTGCAGCATAATATCCTGTAATCTGATATCCCCAGGATGGAAGATAAGGATATTCCATCACAGGCATTAGCTCCACATGGGTAAAGCCCATTTCTACCACATAGGGCACAAGCGCATTCGCAATTTCTTTATAAGTCAATATTCTGGATGGCTCAGCAGGATCCCTTTGCCAGGAGGCCAGGTGGACTTCATATACAGACATCGGCTGATCCAGTGCGGTTAGCTTAGGTCTTTTGCGCAGCCAGCTTTTATCCTTCCAGGTATATTCGGTATCCCAGATGATAGAAGCCGTATGCGGCGGATGTTCCCAGCGGGTACCAAAGGGATCTCCTTTTTCGTACAGCTTCCCATCGAAACCATTGATGAAGTATTTGTACACCTCCCCTTTGCCCAGGGCGGGAATAAATCCTTCCCAGATACCGGAAGTATCCAGCCGCCGGTATAAACGATGCGATTGCTCCCATTGATTGAAATCCCCTGCCACATATACATCCTGTGCATTAGGTGCCCATACGGCAAAATAGGTACCTTCAGTCTCCCCGACTTTCAGTGGGTGTGCCCCCATTTTTTCATACAGGCGGAAATGTTTACCCGTAACAAATAAGGAAATGTCAAAATCTGTTAGCAGGCTGTAAATCCAGACCGGGGCATTTGTTTTTTCAGTAACTCGTTCCTTTGTAGAAGTTTTCCGACCTCGTGTAGCCATTATTATAATTCGGTTAGTTTGTTCAATCGTGCTCTTTAACCAGATAAAATAATACCTGGGTATTAGGCGCCCAATATTTGTATTTCGGAGAACGTCTTATTGGATTTAAATCGTAAACAATTGTGCTCGTCAATGGTGTAATCTTTAATTTCCCGTCCGTCTATAGTTATCTTTCTTACTCCAAAAGGAATGCCAATTAAATTATAATTATACAATTCATAATTAGGTGTATACAAACCTTCCATATTTTGCTGAATAATCAAATGACGTTCAGCACCTTTTACAACAAATTTCTTTTCTGAATAGATATCCTGCTCATAAGCAAAGGTATCTCCGTGGTCTTCAAAGAAAAACGAGTTCACTTCGTAGTTGGCATAATAGATATTCAGCAACACTTCTTCTATATTCTTCTCACCGGTATACTGCATAACAGGGTATTCCGGAATAACAGCTCCTGCTTTAATAAAGATAGGCATTTCTTCCAGGGGAGCCTGTATCAGCTGTTCAGACCCGCCGGAAAGGACTTCATGTGTCCAGTAATTATACCACTGTCCTTTCGGCAGGTAAACCGTTCTCGAACTTGCTCCCGGTTCAAGCACCGGACAAACAAGGATTTTATCGCCATAAGCAAATTCATCCTGCCGGTAATGATTGC
Organism: Pedobacter sp. AW31-3R; assembly: GCF_052180285.1. Taxonomy (NCBI): domain Bacteria; kingdom Pseudomonadati; phylum Bacteroidota; class Sphingobacteriia; order Sphingobacteriales; family Sphingobacteriaceae; genus Pedobacter; species Pedobacter sp. AW31-3R. The sequence continues at coordinate 5,165,343 of NZ_CP197475.1, forward strand.
CAACAATTTCCTGCTCCAGCATCACCAGTGGACGCAGGATCGGGAACCCATAGCGGTGGTGTTCCCAGAATACAGAGTAGAAATAAGGCATCAGTCGGTAACGCAGTTCAATGAATTTCCTATTGATACTGGTATAGGGTTCGCCGAAACTCCATGGCTCTCTTTCTGCGGTATCACCGGCAGAGTGGGCACGCATAAACGGAGAGAAAGTTCCCATCTGTATCCAGCGGGTGAACAGTTCCCCGTCAGGTTCTCCACTAAATCCACCAATATCGGTACCACAAAAAGGGACACCGGAAACAGACATCCGCTGACACTGGATATTACCGATCTTCAGGTGTTCCCAGCTGGCCACGTTATCCCCGGTCCACACAGAACCGTAACGCTGCATGCCCGAATACCCCGCCCGGGTAATGGTAAAGGGACGTTTATTGCGCATCAGTTTTTTTAATCCGTCATATGTAGAACGGACCATCTGCATCCCATACACATTATGGGCTTTACGATGTGATCCCCTGAAACCATCATAATTATGGCGTACATCGTTCGGGAATGTCCCTGCACCAAATACTGCAGGCTCATTCATATCATTCCATACACCGGCAACACCAAGGTCGACCAGTTCTTTATATAATCCGCCCCACCATTCCCTAACAGTAGGATTAGTGAAATCAGGAAACTGACACCTTCCAGGCCATACATGGCCTTCCATAAAGTAATCATCACTCCTTCGGCAGAAATAGTTATTTTCTTTTCCTTCTTTAAATACCCAGTAGTTATCATCTACCTTAATTCCGGGATCGATCATGACCACCGTTTTAAAGCCGTCATCTGCCAGCTCCTTGATCATTCTCCGCGGATCAGGAAAATGTTTCTTGTTCCAGGTGAAACAACGGTAACCATCCATGTAGTCGATATCAAAATAGATCGCATCACATGGGATATCCCTCGACCGGAAGCCATTGGCAACTTCCTTCACCTTTGTTTCCGGATAATAACTCCAGCGGCACTGGTGGTAACCCATAGCCCATTTCGGTGGCATAGGATGTGTTCCTGTAATGCTCTGGTAACGTTTAATCACGTCCATCATATGCGGGCCGTGGATATAATAATATTGCAGCTCTCCTCCGTCAGCCCAGAAGCTGGTTTTTCCATTGTCTTCACGCCCAAAATCGAAATAAGAACGGAAAGTATTGTCGAAGAAAATCCCGTACGCGGCGTTCTGGTGTATTCCTGTATAAAAAGGAATGGTACGGTATAAAGGATCCTGGTCCCAGTTAAAGGAATAGGCATCGGTATTCCAGTTTTGGAAATGGCGTCCGCGCAGGTTCAGGTTGCCCGATTTATCCCCTAAACCGAAGAAATTCTCTTCAGGGAAACACTTTTTAGTGGCAAACACATAGTATCCGCCAAATTCAGCATTTTCCTCCCAGTGCATTGGCGAGGAATCTTCACTCATTACCCGCTGGGTAAGGTTCTCTATAAAAGAGACATGAAAATCACTTTTCCTCAGCTTGCAGGTAATGGTATTCGTAGCGATTGCGTAATACTCTTCCTGTTCTTCAAGACGGAAAGTGCTCACCTTCTGGTCGACTACCGGTACCGCATAGGAGAAATCATCAAGAAAAACACCATGCGGTGCCAGTCTGACCCTGATAATTTCATCACTAACCACCCTCACTTCCACCCTGGCTTCTCCATCAGAAAAGAAAAACCTGTTCCCTTCTGTCTGTACTTTCTGTATTTGTGTAAGATATTTTTTAACAATCGGCTTTAAGTCCAGTACCGGATTATTCAAATGCTGAATAGTTTCCTCTACGATCTCCTCAATATTCTCGTTGTTCTTTATTTCGTTTCCTTGTTCTTCCAATTCTTCCATATAGATGGTTTTGTAAAAGCATTATACCCTAAAGCCTGGTGGTTTCATTAGCTAAAGTGTTAAATATTATGGCAAATGGCAAGGTTATTTGTATAATAATTCAAAATATAAAGGTTTATAAATTATTATTACAGAGATTATAATTTGGCTTAAATGCACAAGATTGCTGATTTTTTTTCACGTAAAACCGGATCCCTGCTGACCATTGGTCCAAAGCCATATGGCAAATAATCTCCCAACAAAATCTGATTAAGGTTAAAAGGCATCAATTTTATATTAAATTGCAATACGAATATAGAGGACCAGGAAAACTGCTCAATGCTTGTCCTGGTTAACCGCAAGAGAAAGAAAAATATGAGGAACAAGATAAAAGCATTCATTTGTGTGATTATACCGATTCTGCTGGCTTATGTACTGAATACCAAATTTGGAGATCTGCCACCACTGCTTAAATTTTTAGATCCCTTTACCGGATTCTGGCAAAATGCAGAGTCATTTCGCCTGAGTAAGCAGAATAAACTGGCCATGAAGGGGACACAGCAAACGGTAGATGTTTTATTTGATGACAGGATGATCCCCCACATTTTCGCACAAAACGACCATGATGTATATTTTGCACAGGGTTATGTGACTGCCATGCACCGCTTATGGCAAATGGACTTCCAGACGCGTTACGCGGCAGGACGCCTGTCTGAAGTCGTGGGCAAAAAAGCAATAGAACTCGACAGGTATCAACGCCGCATGGGCATGGTATATGGTGCTGAAAATTCGCTTAAGGGCATGATGGCGGATCCAAAATCCCGTGAAATGATCCTTGCCTATACAGATGGCATCAATGCCTATATCCACTCTTTGTCAAAATCAGAATATCCGCTGGAATATAAACTGCTCGATTTTAAACCGGAAGACTGGTCGCCCATCAAATGTGCCCTGTTACTGAAACAGATGTCGGCCGTCCTTGCCATGGGATCAGACGAGTTTTACATGACCAATATCAGGAAGAAATTTGGCCCCGAGGTAACGGCTGATCTGTTCCCTGATTATCCGTTTAAGGAAGATCCCATTATCCCTGTGGGAACAAAATGGGATTTCAACCCCTTACCTGTCCCTGAAGTACCGGCGGCTGTCAAAGAAATGATGACCGCTAAAGTCAAAACAAAACAACTGGAAGATGGAATCGGCAGCAATAACTGGGCAATATCCGGGTCTAAGACAGTTTCAGGATATCCTATACTGGCCAATGACCCTCACCTGAACCTCACCCTTCCTTCTATCTGGTACCAGATACAGCTGCATGCACCGGGCCTGAATGCCTATGGGGTATCACTGCCGGGCGCTCCGGGAATTACCATTGGTTTCAATGAACGCATTGCCTGGGGAGTGACCAATGTGGCAGCAGATGTACTCGACTTTTACCAAATCAAATTTAAGGATGGTACCCATAAACAGTATCAATACAATAACAGCTGGAAAAATACAAAAGAAAGAGTGGAGGTGATCAAAATCAGGGGAGAGAAAACAGTGAAGGATACCGTATTCTATACCCACCAGGGTCCTGTTGTGTACTTTCAACAGCCTGAGACAAAGGATAAAAACGGAAAACCGGTTAAGTTTAAGATGGCAGACAATATCCCTACCGGAAATGCACTGAGGTGGATAGCACATGAAGAATCCAATGAACTGATGACTTTCTATTACCTGAACAGGGGTAAAAACTATGCCGACTACCGCAAAGCATTAACCTATTATACGGCTCCGGCACAAAACTTTGTATTCGCATCGGCCGATAATGATATTGCCATTACCGCTAACGGAAAGTTCCCTTTGAAATGGAAAGATCAGGGAAAATTCATTCTGGATGGTGCTGAACCTTCAAACGACTGGCAGGGATGGATACCGGCAGCACAAAACCCTACCGTGAAAAATCCGGAACGTGAATTTGTCAGCTCCGCCAACCAGTCGTCGACCGACCCTACATACCCCTATTATATCAACTGGTCTTTTGGATCTTATGAACGTGGAAAACGGATCAATGATAAGTTAAAAGTGATGACCAATGCAACGGCAGACAGTATCAGGCTCATGCAGAGTGACAGCTACAGTATTCTTGCACAGGATATTTTACCGGAATTACTGTCGAAGATTGATCCTGCCAACCTCAATGCCACGCAAAAAGAAGCTTTCAACATAACCAATACCTGGAACAGGTTTTACGATGCCAGAGAGATTGGTGCCAGTATCTTTGAGTTATGGAATAAACGCCTGTCATTTGATATATGGGATGATGAATTCACGATAGCTGATGTCCCTATGCGTTATCCTTCAAGAGACCGTACCGTACAGCTGATCCTTAAAGAACCTGGATCCAAATGGTTCGACAATATCCATACCCCTGCCGTAGAAACACTGAACGATTTAATCAATGAATCATTCAAGTATGCCTGCGACAGCCTGGAACGCAGATACGGGCCTATTGGCAAACGCTGGGAATGGGCAAATGTGAAGAAGACACATGTGCCGCACCTGGCAAACATCCCGGGATTCGGATCGGAAAACCTGGTGATGGGTGGGGCAAAAAGCACCATCAATGCCCTGAGTGAAACCAACGGCCCTTCCTGGAGAATGGTGGTTGAACTAGGTAAAAGTCCGGCAGGCCACGGTGTTTATCCTGGGGGACAGTCGGGGAATCCGGGCAGTCCCTTCTATGATAACATGATTGATACCTGGGCACATGGGGAACTGTACGACCTCCTGCTTTTGAAATCGTCCACGGACCAGTCTGATAAAATTCTTACCCGTTTAAAAATATCAAAAAAATAATATGGTTTTCCTAGTCATACTTATCGCTTCCTTTTTACTCCAGCTGATTCTTCCCTGGTATATCATTGTCATCATCGCCTTTGCTACCTGTGGACTGATCGGTAAAACCGGAAAAATTGCCTTATGGCATCCTTTTTTTGCAATCCTCCTGCTGTGGACAGGCATGGCATTATTCAAATCCCTGCCGAATCACCACCTGCTGGTCACGCGCGTAGCAGAGATGTTTGGTCTCCACAGCTGGTGGCTTATCCTGATACTCAGCGCTGTACTGGGTGGCTTTGTTGCAGCGATCAGCGGATACTGCGGCTATCATTTCAGGAAAGCTGTCCTGCTGAAGAAATCAAATACCTGATTTCAGACATTTGTTGCGTATTTTTGAGCTGTGAAAATTTCAATCCCTCAAATCTTTTCTATCCAAAGCGAAGCGCAGTTTAATGAAACTGCCATTCATATTTTCAGGCACCAGGCTGAACACTGTCAGGTGTATAAAGAGTTCATCAGTCATCTGGCGGTAAATCCGCTGGCTGTGACTACCGTAAATGAGATCCCTTTTTTACCCATCAGTTTTTTTAAAACACACCGGGTGGTTAGCAATAAGCTGCCGGAAGAAATCATTTTCAGCAGTTCAGGAACTACAGGAATGGTGCAGAGTCAACATTACGTCACCGATGTCAGTGTGTATGAGGATAGCTTCAATAAAGCTTTCGAACAATTTTATGGTGCAGCAAAAGATACCTGTATACTGGCATTGCTTCCTTCCTATCTGGAAAGGGATGGTTCTTCGTTGATTTACATGGTAGATGCCCTGCTTCGTCAGAGTGAACATCCGCAAAGCGGATATTTTCTCCATAACCATGAGGAATTATATGAACGCCTGAAAGCCAGGCAACACAGCAAGGAAAAGACTATCCTCATCGGAGTTACTTATGCGCTGCTGGATTTCCTGGAATCTTACACCATTGATTTTCCGGAGCTGATTGTCATGGAAACGGGTGGAATGAAAGGGAAAAGAAAAGAAATGGTCAGAGAAGAGCTGCACGACATTCTCAGGAAAGGTTTTGCCGTAGATGCGATCCATAGTGAATATGGGATGACAGAACTGCTTTCACAGGCCTATTCCGCAGGTGAGGGCATCTTCGACTGCCCCAACTGGATGAAGATCCTGTTAAGGGACACCAATGATCCGCTTACGATCCTTCATTCTAAACAGACAGGTGGCATCAATGTCATAGACCTGGCCAATATCAATTCCTGTTCTTTTATTGCGACACAGGATCTGGGCCGTTTATTGCCAAATGGATCGTTTGAAGTACTCGGCAGGTTTGACAATGCCGATATCAGGGGATGCAACCTTCTCGTGCAATAAATAAACACTAACTCCTGACACCCTCTATCCATGTGATGCAGCATGTCAGGAGCTTCTGTATTTTAATTATATATTGAACACATCACCGCTATATCAGTGGATAACAGGTAATGGATCAGGGTCAAAAAGGCTATTCTGCAATCAGCAGGAAATAGTTCTTTTTCCCTTTCTGAACAATAATATATTTATCATTGATCAGGTTAGCCTCGGTATATTGCGTGGCAATATCCGTTACTTTTTCCTTGTTGATACTCAATCCGCCACCTTGCACTGTTTTCTTCACCTCTCCTTTGGAAGGGAAAGCTGTAGTTTTTTCAGCAAGTATTGTTGCCGCATCCAATCCTTCAGCCAATTCTGTCCTGCTGACCACAAACTGCGGTACACCTTCAAAAATCTCCAGCACGTGTTCATGGCTCAATGTTTCCAGGAAGGATAAAGCCCCGTTACCGAACAGGAATTCTGAGGTTTTAAGTGCTGTTTCCAGGGCTTCTTCAGAATGTGTACGGATGGTGATATCTGTTGCCAGTGCTTTTTGCAGGATTCTCAAATGCGGTGCGGCATCATGTTCAGCCTCCAGTTTTTCGATTTCTTCCTGTGTGAACAAGGTAAATATCCTGATCCACATTTTCACATCCGTATCGGTAGCGTTCAGCCAGAACTGATAAAATTTATAAGGAGAAGTCTTCTCCGGGTTTAACCAGATCGCTCCGCTTTCTGTCTTTCCGAATTTGGTACCGTCACTTTTTTTAATCAGCTGTGTGGTCACTCCATAGGCAGTCCCCGCATCTTTTCTACGGATCAGCTCTGTACCTGTAAGAATATTCCCCCACTGGTCGGACCCACCCATTTGTATACTGCAGTTATGGTTTTTCCACAAATAATAGAAATCGTATCCCTGCACCAGCTGGTAACTAAATTCAGTAAATGACATCCCTGTTTCACCTTCCAGACGTTTTTTCACGCTATCCTTAGCCATCATATAATTCACCGTGATGTGTTTACCCACATCCCTGATGAAGTCTAAAAAGCTGAAACTTTTGAACCAGTCGGCATTGTTAACCATCATTGCGCCATTGCCTTCGTCACTGAATTTCAGGAACTGTGCCAGTTGTTTTTCAATTCCGGCGAGGTTAATGGCAAGTGTTTCATCATTCAGCAGATTTCTTTCCGCAGATTTTCCGGAAGGATCACCCACCATTCCCGTAGCTCCGCCAACCAGTGCATAAGGCTTATGGCCTGCACGCTGAAAGTGGATCAGGGTCATGATTTGAGTGAGATGGCCAACATGAAGCGAATCTGCCGTAGGATCAAAACCGATATAACCAGAACACATCCCTTCATTTAATTTATCTTCTGCATTGGGCATGATATCATGCAACATGCCTCTCCATCTTAATTCGTCAACAAAATTGGTCATCATTCTATACTTTTCGCCAAATATAAGAAAAGCCTTGTTAAAAAATTTCTACTTTTAAAGACACGAAATCCTATCCCGGCAACCATGAACTTCCTGTCCCATTTTTATTTCGAGCGTAAAAACACAAATGATGATATCGTGATGGGTGTGGTATTGCCCGATTTTATCAAAAATGCACATAAAGACTGGAACCTGAATCCGCAGAAAAAGGAAGAATTATTTGTGGACAACCCAGCGCTGTTTTCGCTGCTGACAGGATGGAAAAAACACCTGGAAGTAGACAGGTTATTCCATTCCTCTCTGTTTTTTAAAGAAAAGACGGCCCTGTTGAAGCAGCTGATCCTTCCCGTACTGGACAGCGGACCAGTTAAGCCCTTTTTTCTAGCCCATATCGGACTGGAGTTAATCCTCGATCATTTACTGCTGAACCAGGGAAAAGTGAATGTCAATACCTTTTACACACAGCTGAATACGGCAAAATCCCCCGCACTGGATCAGTTCCTGTCCCTTTCCGGTATCCCGGATGGATTGTTATTTGATCAATTTCTCAGCAGTTTCCTGTCAAGCCGTTACCTGCTCAGCTACCAGAAAATAGAGAACATCACCTATGCCCTCAACCGGATCTGTATGCGCTTATGGAACAATCCATTTACGGAACAGCAACTGGCTGAGCTCACGCTTCAACTCGGGGAATTCAGCAGACAGCTGGAGCCGGAATACCTTAGTATTTTTAAGGAGATCGAACAGGACTTAAAACATCTGGACGATCAGCAGGAAAAATAATCAGCCGAATCACTACCTTCGCCTTATGTCGCAATCTTCTATCAAAGACACTATTGATGCATTGGTTAATGAACTTAACCAGCATACCTATAATTATTATGTATTGGCCATGCCTACTATCGGGGATTACGAGTTTGACAAGAAACTTGAAGAACTCTCCCGTCTGGAAAAAGAATATCCTGAATTTGCTGATCCCAACTCCCCTACCTTAAGGGTTGGTGGGGATATCACCAAAAACTTTGTCACCGTTAAGCACAAATGGCCCATGCTTTCGTTAGGAAATACCTATAACGAACAGGACCTCCGTGATTTTGACGAACGTATCAAGAAATCCATTGGTGACCATTTTGAATATGTGTGTGAACTGAAATTCGATGGCTTATCGATCAGCCTCAGTTATGAAGACAACAAGCTGGTCCGTGCAGTAACACGTGGTGATGGCACCAAAGGGGACGATGTCACAGCGAATGTCAAAACGATCAATAATATCCCCCATCACCTGAAAGCTGCCCATGCACCGGCTTTATTTGAAGTGCGTGGTGAAATCTTCATGCACAGGGCAGCCTTTGAAAAATTAAATAAAGAACGGGAAGAGCTTGGGGAAATATCTTATGCCAATCCCCGGAACTTTGCTTCCGGAACGGTAAAAATGCAGGATCCCAAAGAAGTAGCCAAAAGGCCGCTCGATGCGTTCTTTTATTCCCTGAATACAGAAAAAGAACACTTTAAAACCCATAGCGAGAGCCTTCAGGCACTGAAAGACTGGGGTTTCCATGTTTCTTCACATACCCGCAGCAGTAAAACTATTGAAGAGGTACTGGAATTTATTAAATACTGGGAACTGGAAAGGTTTAACCTGGGCTACGACATCGACGGCATCGTCATTAAAGTGAACAGTTATACCCAGCAACAGGAACTCGGGTATACTGTGAAATCACCAAGATGGGCCATCTCCTATAAATACAAAGCTGAGGAAGTAGAAACCATCCTGGAAAAAGTAAGCTACCAGGTCGGCCGTACCGGTGCCGTTACCCCTGTAGCAAACCTTAAACCCGTATTGCTTGCTGGGACAACCGTGAAACGCGCCACACTCCACAATGCCAATGAAATTGAGCGCCTGGACCTCCATGAGGGCGATAGTGTTTTCGTGGAAAAAGGTGGTGAAATTATTCCGAAGATCATCAATGTCAACCTGGACAAAAGAAAAGAAGGTGCCCAGCCTATTGTTTACCTCAGCGATTGCCCTGAATGTGGAACACCACTGATCCGGAAGGAAGGTGAAGTCGCCTTTTATTGTCCGAATGATGAAGCCTGTCCCCCGCAGATTGTCGGGAAGATACAGCATTTCATCAGCAGGAAGGCCATGAACATTGACGGACTTGGTGATGAAACCATAGCGTCATTTTACCAGCGTGGCCTGGTGAAACATATCAGTGATTTGTACACCCTTAGGGACCGGGCCGATGAACTGAAAAACATAGAAAGGTTTGGCGAAAAATCGATAGATAATATGCTCAAGGGCATAGAGCTCTCCAAACAAATGCCTTTTGAAAAAGTGCTTTTTGGTCTTGGAATAAGGTATGTAGGTGAAACTGTAGCACGTAAACTTGCTGCAGGAACAAAAAATATTGATCAGCTTTCCAAAGCTACGGCGGAAGAACTGGTGGCTATCAATGAAATCGGGCAAAGAATTGCAGAAAGTATCATTGAATACTTTGGTAAAGCAGAGCATCTGGAGCAAATCAGCCTGCTCAAATCGTACGGACTGCAGTTGGAGACTGAGGATATTACAATTACACTGGAAAGTGACAAATTAACTGGAAAAACATTCGTAATTTCGGGAGTTTTTGAATTGCATAGCCGGGAAGAACTGAAGGGAATGATAGAAAGCAATGGCGGAAAAATAGTAAGCAGTATATCTGCAAAATTGAATTACCTGCTTGCAGGTGATAACATGGGACCTTCAAAATTAGAAAAAGCCCAGAAACTGAACGTTCCTCTGCTTTCGGAGAACGAGTTATTAGAGATGTTGAAATAATAAAAATGATGAACAAATTTTATGGAACGGGTGTAGCATTGGTTACTCCATTTAATGCAGACGGGTCGGTAGATTTTGACGGTTTAGAGAAACTGATCAACTATCAGATCGAGGGAAAGGTAGAATATCTGGTATCACTGGGTACTACAGGTGAATCATCAACACTCAATAAGGACGAAAAGAAGAAGATCTGGGCATTTACAGCAGAAATAAACAATGGCAGGGTACCACTTATTGCCGGTATTGGCGGAAATGATACCGCGGAAGTGATCTCAACGATCAAAAGTTTTGACAGCACCGGGTATGACGCCATACTTTCTGCAAGCCCATATTACAATAAACCCACCCAGGAAGGGATTTACCAGCATTATAAAGCCATTAGCGAGTCTACAGCGCTGTCATTACTGCTCTACAATGTTCCAGGGCGTACAGCAAGCAATGTAAGCGCAGAAACAACTTGTCGCCTGGCAGCAGACTTTAAAAATATCATTGGTACCAAAGAGGCCTCTGGCAACTTTGACCAGTTTAACCAGATCATGCGCGACAAACCGGAAGATTTCCTGTTGATCTCAGGAGATGATCCTGTTGCATTTCCCATGATTGCGCTTGGTGCAAAAGGAGTGATTTCTGTGATTGGTAATGCCTTACCCCTACAACTTTCAGAAATGATCAGGTTATGCCTCAAAGGAGATTTCCAGACCGCATTGCCACTGCATTTGCGTTTGATAGAATTCACGCGACTGGCCTTTGCAGAAGGCAATCCTGCAGGCATTAAAGCGGCACTAAAGTATTTTGAGGTATGTGGTGACCAGGTACGCCTGCCACTGGTTCCGGCTTCAGCAGGACTAACTGCACAAATTGCAAAACAGCTTCAGCTACTGGGCCTGTAAGGCTAACTATAACAAGAACCATCACAAGAAATGGGATACTGCTTTATTTAAGCATTGCGTATTCCCGGATTGGACAGTTCAAAAAAGCAAAGACGGATCGCATGGTCCGTCTTTGCTTTTTTGAACCATTTGCTAAGACAAAAGTGATTGCTTAAAACAGGGCTTAAAAAAAAGAGACTATCCCAAAAGCTACAACATAGCTTTCCAGACAGTCTCCCCTTTAAAACTTAAAGTTGGTTAGTCTTCTTTGTTTTTAGTTTCCTGAATTTCCAGACGAATAACCTGAGCTAAGTTTTTTAAGTCCTGCATGCCTTTACGCACACGTGTTCCTGCAGCGCTATTGGCTTTGTTGTAAAATTTGTCTGCATCAACTTCTAATGCCGTAACAAGTTCTTTTAATTCATTAAATTTTTTCATTTCTTTTTTTATTATAAGGTTTAGGTTTGGGCTTGAGTATTCTCAAACACTAATGTAAGCGGTTTGTTTAAATAAAAAAAGAATTTACAGCAATAAATAAATCGCTAAAAACCATCTTTTTATCCACAAAAAAGCAGATTAATTCTTCGAATTTCACTAAACAATGAAAATATAACCACAAAGAAATCAATTTAGGATACCAAAAAAAACGCCTTTCTGAACAATTCAGAAAGGCGCTTCAAATGATATGATGCCCAAAGGCCTATTGAGGGACAAATTGATTTTCTTTGTAATAACCACTCTTCAGCTTATCAGCCACTTCACTGAACGCTTCCAGTGTACGGTCAACATCTTCCATCGTATGCATCGCCGTAGGAATCAGGCGCAATTCGATGAGTCCTTTAGGGATTACCGGATAAACTACAATAGAGCAGAATATACCATAGTTCTCACGCAGGTCCATCGTCAGGGCAGTAGCTTCCAGCAATTCGCCTTTTAAGAACACAGGGGTAACCATGGTATTGGTAATCCCCAGGTCGAATCCACGCGCTCTCAGACCTTTCTGCAGGGTAGTCGCTACATTCCAGAGTTTTTCTCTTAATCCGGTATTATTTTTTAACAGTTCCAGGCGCTTCAGTAAACCTACCACCATCGGCATAGGCAAAGCTTTAGCGAAAGTCTGGGAACGCATATTATAGCGGAAGAAATTCGTCATTTCTTCAGAAGAAGCGACAAAAGCACCAATACCAGCCATAGATTTCGCAAAAGTGGCGAAATAGATATCCACACCATCAATACAGTTCTGCTCTTCATGAGTTCCTGCACCTGTAGGGCCCATGGTACCGAAACCATGTGCATCATCGATCAGGATACGGAAATCGAATTCTTTCTTCAGGTCAATCAGCTCTTTAATTTTACCTTGCGCACCCGACATGCCGAATACACCTTCAGTAATTAAAAGAATACCGCCGCCACTTTGTTCTGTAAGTTTTGTGGCACGTTCCAGTTGTTTTCTGGCACTTTCGATATCATTGTGTTTGTACACGAAACGTTTACCCATGTGCAGGCGTAAACCATCAATGATACAAGCGTGAGATTCACCGTCATAAACAATAACATCGTTTCTGTCTACCAGACAGTCTATAATAGACACCATTCCCTGATAGCCAAAGTTCAGCAAAAATGCATCGGGCTTACCTACAAAATCTGCAAGTTCACGCTCCAGTTGCTCATGATATTTAGAATTTCCAGACATCATCCTTGCACCCATAGGGTACGCCATCCCGAACTCTGCTGCTGCCTTTGCATCTGCTTCCCTTACTTCAGGGTGATTTGCAAGGCCCAGGTAATTATTTAAACTCCATACTAAATGCTCTTTACCACGAAAATTCATATGGGGCGCTATTTCTCCTTCCAATTTTGGGAAAGAAAAATATCCATGAGACCATTTCTGGTGTTGCCCGATAGGGCCCATATGTTTTGCTATCTTTTCAAAAATATCCAATGTTATATGTCTTTAAGTTATCTCTTATTTTGCACAAATTTAAGCTTTCTACGGATGATATACAAAGTTATATTATACAGGAAAGCCTTAACGTTTTTAGGATTAAGGCTTTTCTGTTATAATATTTCTGGTTAATCTACGTTGTCGTGCAGAAAGGAATTGTTCGGTCTGATCTCGGTTGTCCCCTCTTCATCATTGCTCAGTGTGAACCTCGAAACCTGTGATTCTGAGGAATGCGGAACCTGCTGCAACTGCATTTGTTTGCGTTTATAAGCGGGTTCATTTTCCATTTCCTGTAAACCATTGGTGGTACGAAGTTTCATACTCAGGTCTTTTAACCTTAAGATCCTTTCTTTGGATTTTTTCAGCTGATCTTCGATAGATTCATCATTTTTATCATCATCAAGACCCGGTACCGGCTCCGGCTGAGGTTCAGCAACAGGTTCTGTATAAGCCGACTTAGGCGTTTCAAAGACAAAATCGGTCTCGGCCACTTTAAGTTCAAAATCAATACCTGCTTCCTGCTGGGTTTCAGCAACAGGCTTTTCTTCTTCCACAAGACTGTGTCTCACAATGCCATTGTCAGATTCTTCAGCCCTTCTCGCTTTACTTCCGTTATAAATATCACCAAATAAGTCCGATTGTTTAATATCTTCTTTCACCTTCATCACCGGCTCATTGGAATAAGCAGGTTTAGGTTCAATGAATGAATTCACAGGTTCCAGAGGTTTAACCAGGGGAGCCTCTTCAGGAGTTAACAGGGAGATTTTTTTCACGTTTTTCTTATCGTGTGCACGTTGCTCCGTGGTTTGAAATCCTGTCGCAATAATGGTAACCGATAATTTATCGCCAAGGTTCTCATCAATACAATTACCCCAGATCAAATCGGCCGATAAGCCTGCTTTATCCTGAATATAATCGGTAATGATAGCCACCTCATCCATCGTTACTTCACGTAAACCAGAGCTGATATTCAGCAGGATATATCTGGCGCCTTCAATCTCATTATCTTTAAGCAAAGGAGAAGCCAGTGCGCCTTCAACAGCAGCCAAAGCCCTGTTGTCGCCTTCACAGGCGAAACTGCCCATAATGGATACACCACTGTCTTTCATCACCGTGCGCACATCCTTGAAATCCACGTTGATATAACCAGGTACTGTAATGATCTCTGCAATACCTTTTGCAGCGGTGGTTAAAATATCATCAGCCTGTGCGAAGGCAGAACCTAAAGTAAGGTTACCAAAAATTTCGCGCAACCTGTCGTTTGAGATCACCAGGTAAGAATCTACATATTTCTTCAGTTCATCCAGACCATCTTCTGCCTGCATCTTACGTCTCTTTCCCTCAAAAGAGAAAGGGGTAGTAATAATCGCTACGGTAAGAATATCCAGCTCTTTTGCGGCCTGCGCAATGATAGGACTGGCACCGGTTCCGGTACCACCACCCATACCAGCAGTGATGAACAACATTTTAGTAGTGCTGCCCAACATGGCTTTAATATCGTCTATATTTTCAATAGCCGAATTTTTACCCACCTCAGGAATAGAGCCTGCACCCATTCCTTCAGTTAAACTGGCACCTAATTGTACTTTATTGGGGATAGGGCTAAATTCCAATGCCTGCGCGTCAGTATTACAGATGATAAAATCTACCCCTGCTATTCCCTGACGGTACATATGGTTCACCGCATTACCACCACCGCCACCAACACCAATTACCTTGATGATTGATGACTTATCTTTTAACATTTCAAAATACATATATTTATGAATCAGTTATTTAAAAATTGGTTTTACCTGTTCATCTCGCAATGTAATAATACCAATTTTCCACATTAGTTTTCCACATCTGTTTATAATGTGGAAAACTAATTTATTGTTGATAATTATTACGGTTTAATATAATCCTCGTCACTCACGTTCATGTCATCCTTGATAAAGTCCTTGGTTTTGGCCAGTAACTTATCAAACAATCCACCGCCGCTGCGCTTCGCTTTTTCTTTTACTGCTGCCGTTTTTTCTACATAAACGCCTGGCTGTTTCAGTTCTTCCATCAGCTCTTCCGCTTTCTGGATACCTTTAATCAGCAGTCCCACACTTGTCGCATACATCGGGCTTTTCAGGTCGTCATAAATGGTTTTCGGCATATCCTCATATTTCGACAAATGTTCATTCGGATAACCTACGCGGCAGTCTAATCCGGTGACATACTCTACCAGCTGGGCAAGGTGTTTCAACAATGCTCCCCCTCCTGTAATGACTACACCACCGATTAACTTCTTCTCGTAGCCTGAAGATTTAATTTCATAATAAACGTGCTCTATGATTTCTTCCATACGGGCCTGGATGACATAGGCGAGGTTCTTTACTGAAATTTCTTTAGGTTCCCTACCCCTCAGGCCAGGTACACAAATGATCTCATTTTCTTTATTTTCTTCCGCAAGTGCTGAACCAAAACGGGTCTTTAATAACTCAGCCTGATTTCTCATGACAGAACATCCTTCACGGATATCTTCCGTTACACTGTTACCTCCGAAAGGGATCACAGCGGTGTGGCGGATAATTCCTTCGTGGAAGATGGCAATATCAGTTGTACCTCCACCGATATCTACCAGGGCAATACCTGCCTCTTTTTCTTCATCGCTTAATACAGCTTCTGAAGAAGCCAAAGGCTCCAATATCAACTCCTGCGTCTGTAAGCCGGCATTACTCACACACCTCATGATATTTTTCACGGCAGTTACCTGTCCGGAAATGATATGAAAATTAGCTTCAAGACGAACACCGGCCATACCAATCGGATCTTTTACACCCGGCTCGTTGTCTACCGTAAATTCCTGTGGCAGTACATGGATGATTTCTTCTCCCGGGGGCATAACCAGTTTGAACATATCATCAATTAACTTATCCAGGTCTTTTTTGCTGATCTCATTATTGAGCTCCCTCCTGGTCAGGATACCACGGTGCTGCAGACTCTTAATGTGCTGTCCCGCAATACCCACATTCACTACACGTACTTCCACATTGGACTGTCCGCTTGCCAGCTCAACAGCCTGTGAAATACCCTGTACAGTTTTTTGGATGTTGGACACTACCCCACGGGTTACCCCCGCAGATTCGGCTTTGCCAATACCTAAAACCTCGACTTTGCCATGCTGTGTTCTGCGACCAACTATCACACAGATTTTGGTGGTACCGATGTCTAATCCCACCACTATAGGAGACTGAACGGTAGTTTTTTCTTTGCCCATAACTATATTTATTTGTCTTGTCGGATTATTATATTATTTGTTTTTCTTGGTGTCTTTAGTTGTTGAAGCTGTTGCCGGCTTCTTTGCTGTTTCAGTATCCTTGGCATGTGGAGGCCAGCTTTTCCTTGGGGTTTGCCCCTCAGGCAGCTTCGGTTTTACCGTTTCCTTTACCACTTCTTTTGGTTTCACTGTTTCTTTTTTTACTGGTACCGTTACCTTTTTTGCCGGCTCAGTTTTCTTTGGTTCGGCCACTTTTGCCGGTGTTTTTTTAACTACTACAGGTTCTGTTTTCTTTTTTACAGGCGCTGCATTTTTTACCGTTTCCGTCTTTTTTACAGGTTCCGCTTTCTTTGGCGGTTCAACTTTCTTCGCAACTGCTGCTGCTGTTTTCTTAACCTCTGTTTTTTTTACAGGAACAGCCGCTACCCTTACTTCCGGCTCCTTTTCCTTCTCCGCTGATGATCCATTATTTTTCAACTCCTCCGCAATCTGTGCACTCACCAGGGAATCGATTACCTTCTTCGACTTTGCCGCATTATATTCCACTGTAGCAGCCTTTACCGGCACGCCATTTACTGAATCTATCTTGTTCCGTTCGCAAACAATCTGATTGGTATATTTAATGTTAATGGATTTATAAGTATCCCAGCCAACCTGAGGCATAGCTTTCTTATAGAAAATAAGCAGGTTTGTCATTTTCTTCTCCAGAGAGTCGGCACTACCTAAAATTATACGTTGATTGCCCACTCTTGGTACCAGTTCAATATCATCCTTATCAGTAACAAATATCTGCTCGATTTGTGAGTCCCATAACGTATCTTTTTTCAAAAATAGTGCCGTCTTATATAAATCTGAGGCCATTTTGGTAATCAGGGTATCTACTTTACCCCCGAAATGTTCCATGATCTTCCCGTTGGCAACCACCACATCAGCCGTAAAGTTCGGAGACACAGGCATTTTCAATCCGTCATAGTCAATATAATAATCCTGCCCGCCAGAATTAATAATTCTTAAAATAGGCTGGCGCTGACTGATTTCAATATGGATGACACCGTCCATGTCTGCAAAAACCTTCGCATTTGCGATATAAGGATTCGCTATAATGCGACGCTCCATAGCCTGCAGGTTAATATTTTCGAGGTTTCTTCCTTTCAAAGTTCCTTCACTTTGCTTAAGAATAGCATCAATCTCTTCTCTTTCGATAAAATTATCGGCACCGGGAATCAGGATTTTAACATTGGTACAGGTCACGGTATGTTTTTTCACCTCCACAAAACTCATGAGGGTGATGATTCCGCCCAGACCTATCATCCATGCAAAACATTTAAATACCAATTTCCAGTTTACTCTCTTAAGCATTTGTTAAAATATCTTTTAATGGTGCTATTAAAGTATCAATATCACCGGCACCCACTGTTAACAGCAAGGCAGGTTTATCTTGTTTTATTTTCTCCAGTACGCCATCTTTAGAGAGCACTTTACTGTTCTTCAATGTCATTTTACCCAGTAGAAATGCGGAATCAATACCTTCCAGCGGCAACTCCCTTGCAGGATAGATATCCAGTAAAAGCAATTCATCCGCAGTACTCAGTACAGCGGCAAAATCATCTGCAAAATCTCTCGTCCGCGTAAATAAATGCGGCTGAAAGATCACCGTTAACTGATGCCCGGGGTACAGCTGACGCACAGCATCGAAACATGCCCTTAATTCTTCCGGATGATGTGCATAATCGTCGATATAAATATGCTTCTCTTCCTTGACAATATATTCAAAACGTCTCTTTACACCTGTAAAGCTGGCCACAGCCCGTTTGATCAATTCCTTATCAATCCCCAGCTTCAGGGCAACAGCTATAGCTACCGTGGCATTCTCCACATTATGTTTACCGGGCAGCAGCAGATGAATATCATTAATCTGCTGGTCGCCCTTATAATCGAATACAAACTCCGATCCTTCCACCCTTATGTTTTCTGCCCTGACAGTTGAATCCAGGTCCACACTATAGGTAATTCCCTTTTCAATCGGCAAGCCTTTTTTCACAAAGAGCGTTCCCTCTTCTTTCAGCTGAGCAGCAAAAAGCCTGAACGATTCGGTTAACTGTGCTGCATCGCCATATATATCCAGGTGATCTGCATCCATAGAAGTAATCACCGCAATATCCGGGTGCAGCGTTAAAAAAGAACGGTCATACTCATCGGCTTCCACCACGACCACGTCATTGTCCCCGATCAGGAAATTACTCTGGTAATTGGTTGCAATACCACCTAAAAAGGCCGTACACCCATATCCTGTATCCTTTAACAGGTGTGCGATGATCGAAGAAGTCGTCGTTTTACCATGTGTTCCGGCAACAGCAATACAAAACTGGCCCTTACTGATAATCCCCAAAACCTGGGAGCGTTTCTTCAGATCAAAACCATTATCCCTGAAATAATTCAACAATTTGGAATCCTTGGGAATAGCAGGCGTATACACAATCAGGGTAGCTGCAGCGGGCGATAAAAACTGTCCGGCTAAAGATGATGGTTCATCGGTATAGCTCACTAGCATTCCTTCTTCTTCCAATGCCATCGTCAGTAAGGTACGTGTCTTGTCATAACCACTCACCTGGCAACCGCGTTTATGGAAATAACGCGCAATGGCACTCATCCCGATCCCGCCGATCCCTACAAAATAAACCTGTTTTATAGCTTCCAGTTCCATCTAGTTCCTCCACCCTGCTAATTTCATCACTTCCCTTGCAATCAGGTCATCTGCCTCCGGCAGTGCCATCTTACCTATATTTTCCGACAGCTCTTCACTGCGTTTTTCATCTTTCAGCAACTGCAAAGCCTCCCTGACCAGGGTATCTTCCGCAGAGCGGTCGTTGATCAGTAGTGCTGCATTATTCTTCACCAATGCCATCGCATTTTTCGTCTGGTGATCTTCAGCCACATTCGGTGAAGGCACCAGGATAACCGGTTTTTTAATCAAGCATAACTCTGCAATCGTTCCTGCCCCAGCCCTTGAAATAATGACATCAGCAGCAGCATAGGCCAGGTCCATTTTATTCAGGAATTCCAGTACACGGATATTCGGATGAAGATTATACCCCAGGCGTTCCATGATTCCTTCATAATAATACTTACCGGTTTGCCAGATCAGCTGTACATCATTGTCAATAAATTCCTGCAGGTGTTTCTCCATGCTTTTATTCAGGGTACCGGCACCGAGGCTGCCTCCTGTAACCAGGATCGTCTTTTTCAGTGGATCCAGCTTCAGCAGTTCAGCTCCTTCAAAATGTTTGTTGGTAATATTCACCACCTCTTTCCTCACCGGGTTTCCTGTCTTCAGGATCTTATCCACCGGGAAAAACTGTCCCATATCATCAAAGGCAACGCATATTTTTGATGCTTTTCTACCCAGGTTTTTATTCGTTATTCCCGCATAAGAATTCTGTTCCTGGATCAGGTAAGGTACCTTTTTCCAGGAAGCAGCAATCAGGAGCGGACCAGAGGCATATCCCCCAACACCCACCACCACATCGGGCCTGAAGTCGGATATGACTTTTAAGGCCTTCTGTAAGCTTCCAATCACTTTAAATGGCAGCGCCAGGTTCTTCACAATTGAACCCCGCTGCATCCCACTAATATTCAGTCCCACAATCTTATAACCGGCTGCAGGAACCTTTTCCATCTCCATTCTGCCGTTGGCACCTACAAATAGTATTTCACACCCCGGCTCCATCCGCCTGAGTGCATTGGCAATCGCTATTGCGGGAAAAATATGTCCGCCCGTACCGCCACCTGAAATAA
Source organism: Pedobacter sp. AW31-3R (assembly GCF_052180285.1). Lineage (NCBI taxonomy): Bacteria > Pseudomonadati > Bacteroidota > Sphingobacteriia > Sphingobacteriales > Sphingobacteriaceae > Pedobacter > Pedobacter sp. AW31-3R. The sequence goes on from NZ_CP197475.1 coordinate 5,185,502, forward strand.
TTACTCTTGTTGGTTCCATCTTATATCTTATTTATGCCATTGCAGGAATTTCTCCCACCACAACTTTTCTATTTCCTTTTTCATCGACCGATTTCCTGACATTCTCCTCTACATCCCTGCTTACGCTCAGGATAATTCCAAATGCAATACTGGTAAAAATCATTGATGTTCCCCCCATACTGACCAATGGAAGCGGCACCCCTGTTACGGGGCCCAATCCTACCGCTACAGCCATATTTGCAAAGGCCTGTATCGTTAAGCTAAAACTTAGTCCGGCGGCCAGCAGCGCGCCAAATGCCTTGGGACTCTGTGTGACAATCCGGACACAGCGGTACAGCAATACCAGGTATAAAACAATAATGATCATTGCACCAAACAAACCATATTCCTCCACAATAATGGCAAAAATAAAATCTGAATAGGGATGGGGCAAAAAATTACGCTGCGTACTGTTTCCCGGTCCCTTCCCGAAAAACCCTCCTGTTGCCAGGGCAATTTTAGACTGGTCGGCCTGGAAGGTTTTATCAGAATGCTGAAGTTCCGGATGCAGGTAAGAATTGATACGCGACTTATACGTCTCCCTCCTTGGCCCCAGAAAAAATACAAACATCAGCAATACAAAACCACCGGCACAGACAATCATAATCTGTTTGATACTGATACGGCCAATGATCAGCAATAAAATACTTACGCCGAACAACATCAGGGCAGTAGATAAGTTGGCCAGTGCAATCAGCACAAAAACCACACACACCGACCCCATAATGGGAATAAATGCCGATTTAACATCCTTAATATTCTCCTGTTTCTTCGTCAGCATGCGTGCCAGGAAAGTAATCAGGGCCAGTTTCGCCAAATCGGAGGTTTGAAATGTCAACCCGATGATCGGGATTTTCACCCAGCGGGAAGCATCATTCAAACTTGCACCAAAAATCAGCGTATAAAACAACAGGGGAATCGTAATGATCATCAGGATCTTGGAGATCCCTGCATAATATTTATAATCCAGTAAGTGTGCAATATAGATCATACCAATCCCCATCACAACGAAGATCAGGTGCTTGGTCAGCAACAGTTTCTCCACTGTTTTCCCTTGTTTATAGGCAAGCGTACCCGTTGCACTATAAACGGCAAGAATAGAAATCAGCGACAACAGGATAATGATCAGCCATATCCAGCGGTCCCCCTTGGTCTTCTCTAAAAGCAACTGAATTACTGCACCCATAATTTATAACTCTTTAACGGCCATCTTAAACTGATTGCCGCGGTCTTCATAATTTTTGAACAAATCAAAACTCGCACAGGCCGGTGACAACAATACGGTATCTCCTTTTTTTGCCAAATGGTAGGAAACCTGTACGGCTTCATTTGCCGAAAACGTATTCACAATAATATCTACATCGTCTTCAAAAGCCTCATGGATCCTTTTGTTATCCTTGCCCAGGCATACAATCGCCTTCACCTTTTTCTTCACCAGGTCTTTCAGCATATCATAATCATTCCCTTTATCCACACCACCCAAAATCAGGATCACCTGAGCGCTTACACTTTCCAGTGCATACCAGGTAGAATTTACATTTGTCGCTTTTGAATCGTTGATGTAATCCACCCCCGAAATTTTAGCGACATGCTCCAGCCTGTGTTCAATATTTTTAATGTCCCCCATACTTTCGCGAATCGTCTGATTGCGGATATCAAGAACTTTAGAAATAATGCCCGAAGCCATAGAGTTGTATATGTTGTGCTTACCTTGTAAGGCTAACTCTGTAATTGACATGGTTAATTGGTCTATTTGGTTTATATTGATGTGTATGTTATTGCCTTCAAGGTAAGCCCCCCGGTCTATCCGTTTCCGGATGGAAAAAGGGTAGGTTGTAGCATTCACCTTTGCACCTTTCAGTATTTTTATGGTTTCTTCATCATCAGCACAGTAAATAAAACTGTCATTGGCGGTCTGGTTCTGTGTGATGCGCAGTTTTGAGGCTGCATAATTCGACATCTTATAATCATACCTGTCCAGATGGTCGGGCGTGATATTCAGCAGCACTGCAATATCTGCCCTGAACTCATGCATATCATCCAGCATAAAGCTTGAAATCTCCAGCACATACCAGTCGAACGATGCTGTCGCCACCTGTGCCGCAAAACTGTGCCCGATATTACCCGCCAGTCCTACATTCAGCCCTGCCTTTTTCAGGATATGGTAAGTCAGCATTGTCGTAGTCGTTTTTCCATTGGAACCGGTAATACAAATCGTTTTTGCACTTGTATATCTTTTGGCAAATTCGATCTCGGAAATTACAGGAATAGCCCTCTTTTTCAGTGCGACAATAATCGGGGCTGTATCAGGGATTCCAGGGCTTTTAATCACCTCTGTGGCATTCAATATCGCTGCAGCAGTATGTTGCTTCTCCTCAAAAGTAATATTCATATCCAGCAATGACTGTTTGTAACGTTCGGCTATGGCACCAAAATCTGATACAAACACATCAAACCCTTCCTTCTGCGCCAGCATTGCTGCACCTACACCGCTTTCTCCGGCTCCCAATATGACAACTCTTCCCTTTTGCATTATCTCAGTTTTAAAGTAATGATCGTGATGATAGCCAATAATATGCTGATGATCCAGAAGCGGGTAACAATCTTCGCTTCATGGTATCCTTTTTTCTGGTAATGGTGGTGCAAAGGGGACATCAGGAAGATTCTCCTGCCCTCTCCAAACCTTTTTTTCGTGTATTTAAAGTAAGAAACCTGCATCATGACCGAGAGAATCTCGATCAGGAATACCCCACATAAAATAGGGATCAGCAATTCCTTTCTGATCATGATGGCCAGTGCTGCGATAATCCCACCGATGGCCAAACTTCCAGTATCTCCCATAAACACCTGTGCAGGATAGGAATTATACCATAAAAATCCGACACAGGCCCCTACAAAGGCGCCGGCAAAAATCATCAGCTCCCCGGAGTTAGGGATATACAGGATATTCAGGTACTCCGCAATCACCGTATTACCCGATACATAAGCCAGCAAGGCAAGCGTAAGCCCGATCACCGCCGATGTACCTGTAGCCAGTCCGTCAATACCATCCGTAATATTCGCCCCGTTGGACACCGCAGTAATGATCACCACCACAAACAGGATGAATACAAAGACAGCATACTTCTCATATCCAGGCCCTAAAAACTTCAGGACTTTAGAATAATCAAACTCATTGTTCTTATAAAAAGGAATATTGGTAATGGTAGATTTTACATCCTGGGTATAGTAAAACTTCTCCCCCTTTTGGCGCAGCACCATCGGTGCCGTATTTTTGGTCACAGCGGTTTCATCCACCGTTTGCCGCACCACAATATTAGGGTTGAAGTACATCGTCCAGCCAATAATCAATGCCAGCCCCACCTGTCCTACAATCTTAAACCTACCGGCCAGTCCTTCTTTGTTCTTCTTAAATACTTTGATATAATCATCCACAAAACCTACCGTCCCCATCCATACCGTCGTCACGATCATCAGTAAGACATATACATTCGTCAGGTTGGCCAGTAACAATGTAGGCACCAGGATCCCCAGCAAAATCATGATACCACCCATTGTTGGGGTTCCTTGTTTTTGCATCTGCCCTTCCAGGCCCAGGTTTCTTACGGTTTCCCCCACCTGCATCCTGCGTAAAAACTTAATGATCCTGCTTCCATAAACGGTAGTGATAAACAGGGAAATAATAATCGCAAGGGAAGTCCTGAAAGTGATGTACTGAAACAATCTCAATCCAGGGAAATCATAATGTTCATTAAGATATTCGAATAAAAAATATAACATTAGCTGATTAAGTTTAATTGTTCCGTCAACACCTCTTTATCATCAAAATGATACCTTACCCCATTAATTTCCTGATATTTCTCATGTCCCTTACCTGCGATAAGGATAATATCCCCTGGCTTTGCCAGATGGCAGGCCGTTTTTATAGCTTCTCTACGATCCAGTATAGTCAATGTCTTTCTCTTATTTGTCGGCGATACGCCTGCTTCCATCTCTTCAACAATAGTCTGCGGATTTTCTGTTCTCGGGTTATCTGAAGTCAGGATCACCTTATCACTCCAGTCGCATGCCACCTGCGCCATCACCGGACGTTTCGTTTTATCCCTGTCGCCTCCGCATCCGATCACCGTAATCACCTGTTCCGTTCCTTTACGTATATTCTGTATGGTACTCAGCACATTCTGCACAGCATCCGGCGTATGTGCATAATCCACAATACCAATAATCTGTTTGGCATTCGTGACATAGTCGAACCGGCCTTCAGCACCAGTCAGGTCACTCAGAATAGTCAATACCTTCAGCTTATCCTGTTCCAGCAACATCGCTGTACCATAAACGGCCAGCAGGTTATAGGCATTAAATGAACCCACCAGCTTAAAAAAGACATCAACATGGTCAATATCCAGGTTCAGTCCGCTAAACCTGTTTTCAATAATACTGGCTTTAAAATCTGCCAGTTGTTTCAGTGCATAGGTTTTCTTCGCCGCCTTTGTATTCTGCAGCATCACCATCCCATTGCGGTCATCGCCATTGGTCAGTGCAAAAGCAGATTTCGGCAGGGCGTCAAAAAATCCTTTTTTGGCCTTGATATAATTATCGAAGGTTTTATGAAAATCCAGGTGGTCGTGCGTAATATTTGAAAATATCCCGCCGGCAAAAATAAGGCCTTCTATACGGTGCTGAACAACCGCATGGGAGCTCACTTCCATAAAACAATATTCACAGCCTTCATCCACCATCCGCTGTAAAAGTTCATTCAGGGCGATAGGATTTGGCGTGGTATGTGTTGCCGGAATAATCTCCTCATTAATCTGGTTCTGCACGGTGGAAATCATCCCCACGCTATATTTCAGCGCACTAAACAATTTAAATAACAGGGTGGCAATGGTAGTTTTGCCATTGGTTCCTGTAATCCCCACCAGTTTCAGTTTTGCTGAGGGGTTCCCGTAATAATTCGCGGCCATAATTCCAAGGGCCACGGTGGAGCTCTCCACTTCAATATAAGTAACTGCGGCATCACGTTCCACAGGAATCTCTTCACAGATCACTACTGCAACACCGGCTTTAATTGTTTGCTCAATAAATTGATGTCCGTCCGACAAAGTACCCCTTACAGCAAAAAAAACGGCATTCTGCTGTACCGCACGCGAGTCAAACGTAAGCATACTAACTTCTCTGTTCGTTGAGCCGACCAGGTTAGTAATGGCAACACCATATAAAACATCCTGCAACTGCATCTTATCTCAATTCTAAATCAACCAATAAACCTTTTCCAATTTTAGTCCCTGCAGCGATCGACTGATAGATCACTTTTCCGCTGCCGGTCACATGGGTCTTTAACCCTCCGTTCCCTAAAAGATACAAGGCATCCTTCAATCCCATTCCTACTACATTTGGCATCAATCCTTTTACGGAACTATACTCTTCGTAAACGATCCCGTTACTGGTATCGACACTGTTAAAATAATCCGACTTGGCGGCATACAATGTTTTAATCCCTAAAGACTTATACACCTTCTTCACCGCTTTACTCTGTCCCGCTTTAGCTTCCGGACTTTTCGTATTGCCAACCAGGTGGTCAGTTACATTGTTATACATCTGTATGTCACTCGCATAAATACGGTCGGCAATCTCTTTAAACACCGGACCAGCTACTGTAGCTCCATAATACCCGTTTTTAGGGCCATTGATCACCACATTGATAGAATACTTCGGCTTATCTGCCGGAAAATATCCGCAAAAGGAAGCCTGATAGCTCTTCTTTGCCCTGTAGCCCCTGTTCCCATCGGCCACCTGTGCAGTACCCGTTTTACCGGCTACCCTGTAAAATGGTGATCCCATCAGCTTACCTGTACCATGGGTTACCACGGCTTCCAGCATTTCCTGCAGTTTCTTCACGGTTTTCGGAGAGCTGACCTGCTCACTGATCACGCGGGCATGAAACTGCTCTATAGGATTCCCCAGGCGGCGGATTTCCTTCACAAAAATCGGGGAGATATATTTGCCATCATTTGCTATGGCATTATAAAACGCCAAAATTTGCAGCGGGGTAATCTGCATTTCATAACCATAAGCCATCTGTGCCAGCGTCAAACCGCTCCATGATTTAAACGAGGGATTTTTAATCACCGGTTTTGTTTCTCCCGGAATCTGTAATCCCAGCCGTTCATTCATATGGATATTGTATAAATGATCTGTAAACTCCTTTGGATTATCCTTATAATGGGCATACACCAGTTTGGCCACAGCAGTATTGGAAGATTCTTCAAAAGCCCTTTTCACGGTCACTGTTCCAATACCTCCGTGCGAATCCCTGATGGTATGCCTGAATACCTTATAGGTACCATCTCCTGTAGCCACCATGGTATTGGTATCTACCTTTCCATCTTCCAGTAAAGCCATATAAGAGGCCAGTTTAAAAGTAGAGCCCGGATCCTGGCTTCCGCCAATGGCATAATTAAACTTCTCCCTGTACACCCCTTCACTCTCCCTTGTATAATTCGCCACTGCGCGAACCTCTCCCGTGGCCACCTCCATCAGTATCACTGTCCCATGGTCAGCATCACTTTTAATCAGCTGTTTCTCCAGTGCACTTTGTGCCAGGTCCTGCATATTGATATCAATGGTGGAAATAATATCGGCACCTTCCTTAGGGGCAATTTCCGCCTCTTCATTCACGGGCATCCATACGCCACCGGCAATACGCTGTACCAGACGTTTTCCACTTTCCCCGTTAATGTAGTTACCATAGGCACCTTCCAGTCCCACACTATTGGCCACATTTTCATTCTTATACCCTATGGTACGTGCGGCAAGCGATTTAAAAGGAAGGATCCGTTTATTCTGCTGAATAGCCATCAGTCCCCCGCTATACTTGCCAATATTGTACAAAGGAAAACTGCGGATCACCTTCAGGTCCTGGTAATTCACTTTTCGTTTAATCAGCAGGTACCTTACACTATCCCTCCTGGCTCCACGCAGGGTACGGGAATATTCCTTCGGTGTTTTATCGCCAAAAAACTGCGACAGTTTCATGGCCAGTGAATCCACCTTACTATTGAAAATATGGTCATCGGCAATTCCACCTGCATAGGTATCCATACGCAGTTCATATTCCGGTACCGATGTAGCCAACAGGCTACCATCATTAGAATAAATATTACCACGGGCTGCCTCCACATTGACATACTTTGTAGAGAGACTATCGGCCATGGCACGCCACTTATGTCCCTCTACAAATTGCACATCGCATAACCTGACCAATACCGCCACGGCAAGCAGTACAATCAGTCCGAAGGACAAATACACCCGTAATAATATGTTAGCTCTAATATTCATCACTCGTTATGATTATTTTTTTAGGGGGCTCCGTAAGCTCCTTAATTCCTAACGTATCTACTTTTTTAGCCACCTCAGTCAGTTTGCTTCTAAACATCAAATCTGCCTTCAGTGATTTATACTCCCAACTCAGCTCTTTAACTTCCTTGCTCAGTTTATCAATATCCCTGATATTCTTCACTGCCATATGGCTATTGGCGATATACAACATCGTCAGCAGCGAAAGGAAAACCAGAAAAGGCAACATTGCTGTCGCCGCTTCTTTAGAAACCACACCATCCACAAAAAGCTTTTTAAAGAAAATATTAACACTTTCATTTTCTTTTTTAGGCTCCTTCAGTTTAATTACCGGTTCGTCCAGTAACTCCTCCTCTTCTTCCTCTATGTCGTTCCTGAACTGGTTATTCATATCCTTTCTCCAATCCTCAGTTTTGCACTTCTCGACCTGCTGTTTCTTTCCAGTTCTTCCTCTTCAGCCATCACAGCTTTACGGGTAATCGCTTTAAAAGGCTTCTCTTCATTTCCGAAGAAATCCTTATCCGCTTCACCCCTGATTTTCCCTTTGGCAATAAAATTCTTTACAGGCCTGTCTTCCAGCGAATGGTAAGACATCACCACCAGTCGCCCGCCTTCATTCAGCACTTCGGCGGTCTGAACCAGGAAACTTTCCAGCACATCGATCTCGGCATTCACCTCAATACGCAATGCCTGGAAAACCTGCGCCATATATTTATTTTCTTTTCCCTTCGGAATATGTGCTGAAACAGCAGTTTTAAAATCGGCCAAAGTCACAATCGGTTGTCCCACTCTCCAGGTCACCACTGCCTTCGCCAATGATTTCGCATTTTTCACCTCCCCATAAATACCAAAGATCTTATGCAGTTTATCTTCGGTATAGGTATTTAAAACATCGGCAGCAGTAAGCTTGCCTTGTTTATCCATACGCATATCCAGGGTAGATTCAAACCTTGTAGAAAATCCCCTGTCGGGTTCATTAAACTGGTGTGAGGAAACGCCTAAATCGGCCAGAATTCCATCCACCTGTTTGTAACCCAATAAACGGAGGTTATTTTTAAGAAAAGCGAAGTTCTGGTCTACAAACCGGAAACGCGGATCATCAATCTTATTCCTTTGCGCATCAGGATCCTGATCGAATGCGATCAGCACTCCATTTTTCCCCAAATGTTTTAAAATCTCTCTCGAATGACCACCGCCACCAAAGGTAACATCAACATATACCCCATCAGGTTTGATATTCAAGCCCTCCATACATTCTTTTAAAAGTACCGGTACATGATAATTATTTTCCATCTTCCCCCCTGTTTTTATTTCCCATCACTTCTTCAGCCAGCTGAGCAAAATCTTCCGGTTCACTATCCAGTAAACTATCGTAAGCCTCTTTAGCCCACAATTCAATTTTGTCAAACTGACACGCGAGTACCACCTCCCCATTGATGCCTGCAAATTCCAATAATGACTTGGGAAGATTCACTCTTCCCGAGGCATCCAGTGTCAATTCCATCGCACCACGGGTAAAAAATCTGATGAACTCCCGATTTTTTTTCTCATATTGGTTCAGTTTACTCAACTCTTCAACTATACCTTCCCATACTTTTTTCGGGTAGATCACCAGGTGCTTTTCAAACCCCCTGTTCACTACTAACCCTTCTTGTTCAACACTGGGCAATTGTTTTTTCAGACCGGAAGGAACCATTAAGCGGCCTTTCGCATCCAATTTACAATCGAATTCTCCCAACAGTTGCACCATTATAGTATGTACACATTTTATGTAGTGTAAAAATAGGTACTTCTACCACTTTTTACCACAATCTACCACAAAAAAGTTATCAACATGCAAAATGTCCAATATTTTCCCCATTCCAGGATAAAACGGGTTGGAGAAGAATCTGCCCCTGCTGGGGAATTAAGCAGGATTTTACTGAATTTATGATCATGAAAGCCGGAGATATACAAGGAATGGCCTGTGCTCAAGAAAAATGAATTAAACAGGAAAACCACATTATTATTTTCGGGAAACACTTAAAAAGCTTGCTTTCAATACGTTCCGGAAATAAAGATTTCTCCTATCGGGGCTTTACTTCTTCCTACAGGTACGTACAAATCTGCAGGCTCCTGAATATCCTTATCCTGGACAGGTTTAAGATTGGGCAATGATCACATCGGAGTGCCATACTCTTGTAAACATCAAATTTGGGTCAGTTATTCCTCAACAAACCTGTGGTGTTTATAAAAATAATGGTATAAAAAAAAGCCACTAAAAGTGGCTTTTCCAAAGGAACGAATTCCCTTTTATACGATATAAAAAATCAATTAATCATTGATCGCTTTCACACCTGGAAGTTCTTTACCTTCCATATATTCCAATAATGCACCACCACCGGTAGAAACATAACTCACTTCATCTTCCAGGTTAAATTTAGCAATTGCAGCAGCTGAATCACCACCACCGATTAATGAAAATGCATCATTATCTTTCGTTGCAGCAACCACAGCATCAGCAATAGCGCGTGTACCTACTTCAAAACTTGTCATTTCGAAAACACCCATCGGGCCATTCCATAATAAAGTTTTAGAATCTTTAATGACAGAAGAGAACAACTCAATAGTTTTAGGGCCGATATCCAATCCCATCCAGTCAGCCGGAATTGCACCGCTATCCACGTTACCTTTTTCTGCGTCATTGTCAAACTTATCAGCAATCACGGTATCCAGGGGTAAAAGTAATTTTACACCTTTAGCTTTAGCTTTTTCAAGCAGTTCCAGGCAAAGTTCCATTCTATCTGCTTCCAATAAGGAAGTACCGATTTCACCACCCTGTGCTTTAGCGAAAGTATAAGCCATACCACCACCAATAATCAGGTTGTCAACTTTATCCAGCAGGCTTTCAATCAAAAGAATTTTATCAGAAACCTTAGCACCACCCATAATTGCAGTGAAAGGTCTCACGGCACCATGGTTTACTTTCTCTGCATTTTTCAACTCTTCAGCCATCAGGTAGCCAAAATATTTCTCTTCAGGGAAGAACTCGGCCACGATAGCTGTAGAGGCATGTGCACGGTGGGCAGTACCGAAAGCATCATTCACATATACATCACCTAATTTTGCCAGTTTACCAGCAAAATCTTTATCACCTTTTTCTTCTTCTTTGTAGAAACGCAGGTTCTCCAGCAATAAAACTTCACCAGGATTTAAGTTCGCTGCTTTTTCTTCCGCTTCCGCACCAATACAATCAGCCGCAAATTTCACTTCCAGATCAAGCATTCTTGACAGGTCACCTAAGATATGTTTCAAAGAGTATTTATCCTCCGGACCGCCTTTCGGACGACCCAGGTGGGACATTAAAATTACTGATCCACCATCGTTTAAAATTTTAGTGATGGTAGGTAATGCTGCACGCATCCTTTTATCATCAGTAATGTTGAATTCTTTATCCAGTGGTACGTTGAAATCTACCCGGATCAGCGCTTTTTTGTCTTTAAAATTGCATTGGTCTATTGTCTTCATCTATCTAATTATTAGTTTATCTATCTTTTTAATGAAATAAAAGCTTCCTATTTTTTTAATAACATCAGCATATCAAAATGTGGGCCTATGCCAGGAACATCAAATTCAGCGGACACCACTTCCATACCGAGCTTATGGTAAAAACCCACCGCTGCCGCTCTTGCATTACACCATATATAAACAGCATCATCTGCCAAAAGTTGGGCGGCAGCAAAATTAATCAGTGCTGCACCATATCCTTTACCGGCAAAAGCAGGAGCTGTGGCCATGCCCCTTAACCTAATGCCACCGGGGCCTTTTCCGGGATAATCCTCCGGGAAGAAAGTACCAACAACGACCAGTTGTTCTCCTGCATACCCTCCAAGATGGAAGATTCCCGCTGCCCCATCAGTCGGCAAAATACATTTATCGTAACTTGCACCCTTTCTGAGTACAGCACTACGTAGCGGGAAGGTTTCCTCCTGAGTGATTACTTTAATCATATTAAACTATTACAATGCTAAGCATAATTTTGCAATCCGGGTCTATAAAAGTCCGTAATCCTTATCATTATTATTCGTAATCTTCAGCACCAAATCTACCAGCCGGGCAGAATACCCCGATTCATTGTCATACCAGCCCACTACTTTCACCAGGTCGCCCACAATAGAAGTTAGCTGTGCATCAAAAATACAGGAATGCGGATTATCCAGAATATCAACAGAAACAATAGGATCTTCAGTATATTCAAGCACTCCCTTCATTTCATTTTCTGAAGCAGCTTTAAAGGCCGCATTGATCTCTTCAATAGTGGTTGGATTTTTGAGGATACAGGTAAAATCGGTAAGGGAGCCATTTAATACAGGAACACGAATCCCTGCCCCGCCCAGTTTACCTTCCAGATGAGGGAAAATATTGGTGATCGCTTTGGCTGCACCAGTACTTGTAGGGATGATCGATGCTGATGCTGCCCTCGCCCTTCTCAGGTCTTTGTGCGGTGCATCATGCAGACTCTGGTCGCCTGTCATTGAATGTACTGTAGTGATATATCCATCCAGAATCCCCCAGTGGTCATCCAGGATCTTCACCATCGGCGCAACGTTGTTGGTCGTACAGGAGGCGTTTGAAATCAGGCTGGAACTCAGGTCAATTACCTCATCATTCACCCCCAGTACATACATTGGAATATCTTTATCTGCCGGGGCGGATATGAGCACCTGTTTAGCTCCGGCTTTCAGATGCTTTTCTGCACCAGTCCTTGTGGTAAATTTTCCGGTAGACTCTAAAACAAGGTCTATCCCTAAAGTTTTCCATGGCAACAGTTCGGGCTGAGACGCTCTGCAAACCTTTATCCTCCTGCCATTAATAACAATTGCGTCATCGGTAGAACTCACATCACCTTTAAAGCCACGGTGAACCGTATCGTATTTAAAAAGGTGGGCAAGTGTTTCCGGATCTGCAAGATCATTTATGGCGACTACATCGATGTTTTTTTCCAGTGCGGCACGTAAAAATATCCTGCCGATCCTGCCAAAACCATTAATTGCTAATTTCATTTGTTGTCAATTTCTGGCGACAAAACTAGCTATATTCTTTTTGGTATTAATTGAAAAAATACGGGAATCATCAAAATTATATATTCAAATTACAGGGGGTGTAAATTAAAATACACAGCAATAATGTGACATATCTGAGCACCATTTTATTTGGTCCCAGACACAACGCTGTTGGAAGAAACTCATATTGATTTTGGCCCTCATTAGCTATTAAATATATCATAATTATCTTTCGCCCAAAGTTTCCCATATTTTTGGGTTTCGACTTGTATGTAAAACCGCAAAAATCAGAACGGTTTCATTCTCGAGTAAGAAATGGACCATAAATGGAAATTTCCTTATTACCATGCATCTCACTTCTTTATAGCGGACGGTATAAATCTCAGCAGTTTTACTTAGCTTATTTATCTGGTTGATTACTTGTTTCTAAAAACGTGTACCTAGTCCGTAAGATTGTTGATTATACCAATATGTTGTTTTTTGGATATCTGTTAAAGCCTCCGGAAAGATCTTAATTTTATAAGATAGCATTATTTTAATTAACCTTTAAGCTCTTTTGAAACAACACTCCAATCTAATAAGATATCCGGGTTAGATTTATACTCAGAGATTCTTTCATTAACGATATTCTGATGCTCTACAGGTAGAGCAATGTCCTCAGCCCAGATTACATCACTAAATTCCAGTTTTTCAGAAGGTGATAATCTTTTCACCGCATCTTTTAATTGTCCAAATGATAATTCTACAGCGATCATAATATTTTTCTTTATGCCTTTAACAAATTTACCTAAATTTTTCTCTAATACAAAACAGGATGTTTCACATCAAAATTATATATTTAAATTGCTTAGCTTGAAAAATTATTTTCACTCAGAAACAAGAAAAGCCTCTCAGTTTCCTGAAAGGCTCTCTTTAAGATTTGGCACCGACCTACTCTCCCACGTGTTACCGCAGTACCATCGGCTCTGGTGGGCTTAACTTCTCTGTTCGGAATGGGAAGAGGTGGACACCACCGATATAGGCACCTAAATATTTTGAACTATCAAATCATCCGCCTGATAGTTGAATTGTCTTTATTAATGTCCAAAGATAGTCAAAAATACCAGAACTCAACTATAATGATTAAAATAGGCAGCTAACTAAGCTGTGGGCATTTATATTTCGTATATTTATTCATAGGGAAACCTAGCCAGATATAGATCTTTTTCCAACCAGGAGTTTACTGCCAGTCAGTATGGTTCATGATATATACTGGAAAAATAAATGGTGCCATGAAAACATCTCCCTCTAGAATTCAGCGGTTTCTTTTCTGTCTACTTTTTTGCTTCATCTATATCAACCAGATACATGCGCAGAAATTTGAATTTGAGGGGAAAAGGAAAAAGTACACGCTAGACTTTAAAATGGTACAAAATTTAATTGTCATTCCTATATATATCAACCAAAAAGGCCCCTATAATTTCTTACTTGATACTGGCGTTGCCCAAATGATTATTACTGACACGACCTTCCTAAAAAACTATCAACTCGAAAAATATCAAACCATTAAAGTCCAAGGTTATGGATTTGGAGAAAGCATAGATGCCATACTCACCAGAGATTTGAATGTGCGTATTGGTAAAGCGAAGATCAGCAGAATTCCCACAGCTATATTTACAGAAGATATTTTCAATTTATCCAATTACCTTGGTGTACATATTTCAGGCATATTGGGGTATTATTTTTTTAACAGCTTTCAGGTCAAAATAAATTACAACCATGGTACCCTTACTTTTTATAAGCCAGGAACCTTAAAGAAAATCAAAGGGACAAAAATCCCCATCGTCCTGAAAAATGCCAAACCCTATATCAACATGTCTATTGAAACTCCACAACTGGGCAAGACAGACTTACATATGCTGATCGATAATGGTTCAAGTCATGCGATGACCCTAGAATCATTTAAACAAGCACCATTTCCTCTTCCTGATAGCGTGATCTCAGCGAACCTGGGCGTAGGTATCAATGGTATTATCAATGGCGCAATAGGAAGGATTGATACTGTTCATATAGATGGTTTTTCCTTTAACCATGTTTTAACCGGATTTCCAACTTACCACAAAGAAATGTCTGATTTAGAAGGTGCCAACAGAAATGGAAGTATAGGTGCTGATCTTTTAAAAAACTTTACAGTAACCTTTGATTATGGCGCTGAGGTTATGTATTTAAAAAGGGCGTATACGCATTCCCCAAAATTTGAACACGATATGGCGGGGATAGAGATCTATACCAATGATAAAAAGGTTAAAAGGTATTTCATTGGAAGAATTGAACAGGGTTCACCAGCAGAAACAGCAGGTTTACAACCTGAAGATGAAATTATCGCAGTAGACTTTAGGGATGTGATCGCCTATACGCTCAACGATTTAATAGAATTATTCAAATCAAGGGATGGAAGAAATATACTTCTCGAGATCAGACGTAAGTCCGATTTTCACGTAATTGTATTGACACTAAAAAAGAGGATATAAACCAAAACAAAATCACTCCAGGTAAACGTCTTACTACTCATTTATTACTCAGATAAAGAGATAAGCAATTGAAAGAGAAAACCTTTTCCATTGTTAGTGTCGATATGAACAGCCTGCTGTATCAATCATCAATGCACAGGTACAAAACCCCTGTAAACAAGAAAAGCCTCTCAGTTTCCTGAAAGGCTCTCTTTAAGATTTGGCACCGACCTACTCTCCCACGTGTTACCGCAGTACCATCGGCTCTGGTGGGCTTAACTTCTCTGTTCGGAATGGGAAGAGGTGGACACCACCGATATAGGCACCTAAATGTCTTTACCGTACAGCTTTTACGCTGTGCTTTTGTTTTTATGCGCTCGCGCATACAATATGTTAAATATGTTTTAGATTCGGATGATCCCTTTCGGAATCTTCCTGCTCTCAAACAATGACATGTTATTGAAAGAAGTTAGTGTGAAGAACAAACAACAGTGTATTGCTCTTGAAAGCTTCGGATGATTAGTATTACTCGACTATGGTGTCGCCACCTTTACATCTGTAACCTATCAACGTAGTAGTCTGCTACGGTCCTATATGGAATTCTCATCTCGTGGCTAGTTTCGCACTTAGATGCTTTCAGCGCTTATCTATTCCCAACGTAGCTACTCTGCAATGCCCCTGGCGGAACAACAGATTCACTAGAGGTTAGTCCAACCCGGTCCTCTCGTACTAAGGTCAGCCC
Source organism: Pedobacter sp. AW31-3R (assembly GCF_052180285.1). Lineage (NCBI taxonomy): Bacteria > Pseudomonadati > Bacteroidota > Sphingobacteriia > Sphingobacteriales > Sphingobacteriaceae > Pedobacter > Pedobacter sp. AW31-3R. Next base: position 5,201,170 of record NZ_CP197475.1, read on the forward strand.
CACTCAAAATTCCTACGCCCACAACAGATAGGGACCGAACTGTCTCGCGACGTTCTGAACCCAGCTCGCGTGCCACTTTAATCGGCGAACAGCCGAACCCTTGGGACCTTCTCCAGCCCCAGGATGTGACGAGCCGACATCGAGGTGCCAAACCTCCCCGTCGATATGAGCTCTTGGGGGAGATCAGCCTGTTATCCCCAGCGTACCTTTTATCCTTTGAGCGATGGCCCTTCCATGCAGAACCACCGGATCACTATATCCGTCTTTCGACCCTGCTCGGCTTGTCTGCCTCACAGTCAAGCAAGCTTATGCTATTGCACTCCTCATACGGTTACCAAGCGTATTGAGCTTACCTTTGAAAGCCTCCGTTACCTTTTTGGAGGCGACCACCCCAGTCAAACTACCCATCAAACAATGTCCCCCCCTAAAGGGGTTAGACACCGAATACAGAAAGGGTGGTATTTCAACGTTGACTCCACAACACCTGGCGATGCCGCTTCACAGTCTCCCACCTATCCTACACATCCTGTATCCAATGTCAATGTTAAATTGTAGTGAAGGTGCATGGGGTCTTTCCGTCCCGTTGCGGGTACCCGGCGTCTTCACCGGGACCACAATTTCACCGAGCTCATGGCTGAGACAGCGCCCAGATCGTTACACCATTCGTGCAGGTCGGAACTTACCCGACAAGGAATTTCGCTACCTTAGGACCGTTATAGTTACGGCCGCCGTTTACTGGGGCTTCGATTCAATGCTTCGCCTTGCGACTAACATCCCCTCTTAACCTTCCAGCACCGGGCAGGTGTCAGGCCTTATACTTCATCTTTCGATTTTGCAAAGCCATGTGTTTTTGTTAAACAGTCGCCTGGGCCTTTTCACTGCGGCTGACATTGCTGCCAGCGCCCCTTCTCCCGAAGTTACAGGGCCATTTTGCCGAGTTCCTTAGCCATGATTCACTCGAGCGCCTTAGAATTCTCTTCCCGGATACCTGTGTCGGTTTGCGGTACGGGTTTTTATAACCTGAAGCTTAGCGGTTTTTCTTGGAAGTCTGATTACCTGCGCTATCCACTTAGCCGAAGCCTCGCGGTACTATCGACTTTCAGCTAGGGTGGCGGATTTGCCTACCTCCCTAATACCTACAGTCTTTAACGATCTATTCCGTCAGATCGCGGCAGTGTCACTACTCCGTCCCCACATCGCAGTTATAAAAAGTACTGGAATATTAACCAGTTGTCCATCGAATTTCCCCTTCGGGTTCTCCTTAGGCCCCGACTAACCCTGATCCGATTAGCGTTGATCAGGAAACCTTATCCTTTCGGCGGGCAGGTTTCTCGCCTGCCTTATCGTTACTTATGCCTACATTTGCTTTTCCAGAAGCTCCACCACAACTTACGTCATAACTTCGCTGCCGCTGGAATGCTCCCCTACCGTAATATAAATATTACCCATAGCTTCGGTATACTACTTAATGCCCGTTTATTATCCATGCACGATCGCTCGACTAGTGAGCTGTTACGCACTCTTTAAATGAATGGCTGCTTCCAAGCCAACATCCTAGCTGTCTGTGCAATCGCACCTCGTTAGTTCAACTTAGTAGTAATTTAGGGACCTTAGCTGATGGTCTGGGTTCTTTCCCTCTCGGCCCGTGACCTTAGCACCCCGGGCCTCACTGCCGTGTATATTTGATAGCATTCGGAGTTTGTCTGGATTTGGTAGGATTTGACTCCCCCGCACCCAATCAGTAGCTCTACCTCTATCAAACTCTACCACGACGCTGTTCCTAAAAACATTTCGGGGAGTACGAGCTATTTCCCAGTTTGATTAGCCTTTCACCCCTACCCACAGATCATCCGGAAACTTTTCAACGTTTATCGGTTCGGTCCTCCAGTACGTGTTACCGCACCTTCAACCTGTCCATGGGTAGATCACAAGGTTTCGCGTCTACCTCCCCTGACTATACGCCCTATTCAGACTCGCTTTCGCTTCGGATCCGTGTCTTAAACACTTAACCTTGCCAGAGAAGAGTAACTCGTAGGCTCATTATGCAAAAGGCACGCCGTCACGCCACCTGGACGCTCCGACCGCTTGTAAGTACACAGTTTCAGGTTCTATTTCACTCCCCTGTTCGGGGTTCTTTTCACCTTTCCCTCACGGTACTGGTTCACTATCGGTCTCTCAGGAGTATTTAGCCTTACCGGATGGTGCCGGCAGATTCCCACAAGGCGTCTCCGACCTCGCGGTACTCAGGATACTACTAGGCTAATGTCTCTTACGTGTACGCGGCTCTCACGCTTTACTGCCAGGCTTCCCATCCTGTTCCACTTCAATTCATTAATACCACATCGTAGTCCTACAACCCCAACATTGCCGTAACAATATTGGTTTGGGCTCTTTCCCGTTCGCTCGCCACTACTTAGGAAATCATTATTATTTTCTCTTCCTCTGCTTACTTAGATGTTTCAGTTCGGCAGGTTTGCGCACCGCAGTGCGACTGATCTTCAATCAGCCAGGTTGCCCCATTCGGAAATCTTCGGATTAAATCATATTTGCTAATCCCCGAAGCTTATCGCAGCTTATCACGTCCTTCATCGCCTCTGAGAGCCAAGGCATCCCCTGTGTACTCTTTCTTACTTTCTTCTCTCCATAGCCTTTTGCGCCTATGGAAATGCTTTTTTATTAATGTTGTTAACCTTTTTGATCAGTTCCCAGTGATGATTGCTCATCCATGGTTACTTCCCTAAGTGCTAACAACGTCTCTATTGTTGTTTGCTCTTCTTTATTAACTTCTTCCAATATGTCAAAGAACTTTTCTATCCCGGGTATTCCTTCCGGTTTACCTATTTCTGTATCTTTTGTATCAGATACCGGTGATGGTGGAGAATAACGGAGTCGAACCGTTGACCTCCTGCGTGCAAGGCAGGCGCTCTAGCCAGCTGAGCTAATCCCCCGTAAGATATAACTAATGTAGTCCCGAGCAGATTTGAACTGCTGACCCCTACATTATCAGTGTAGTGCTCTAACCAACTGAGCTACGGGACTATTTGTCTTAACTTTCAGTAGGCAGAACATCTATGTTGATGTTTCATCCTATGGGTTGTCTTTTTGAGATTTTACTGTCATTTATATCATTTACGCAAACGGGTAGTTAGTCTTGCTCCAGAAAGGAGGTATTCCAGCCGCACCTTCCGGTACGGCTACCTTGTTACGACTTAGCCCCAGTTATCGGTTTTACCCTAGGACGCTCCTTGCGGTTACATACTTTAGGTACCCCCAACTTCCATGGCTTGACGGGCGGTGTGTACAAGGCCCGGGAACGTATTCACCGCATCATTGCTGATATGCGATTACTAGCGAATCCAACTTCAAGAGGTCGAGTTGCAGACCTCTATCCGAACTGTGAATGGCTTTTGGAGATTCGCTTGCTGTTGCCAGCTTGCTGCCCTCTGTACCATCCATTGTAGCACGTGTGTAGCCCCGGACGTAAGGGCCATGATGACTTGACGTCGTCCCCTCCTTCCTCTCTGTTTGCACAGGCAGTCTGTTTAGAGTCCCCACCTTAACGTGCTGGCAACTAAACATAGGGGTTGCGCTCGTTGCGGGACTTAACCCAACACCTCACGGCACGAGCTGACGACAGCCATGCAGCACCTAGTTTCGTGTCCTTGCGGACTGGACTATCTCTAATCCATTCACTAACTTTCAAGCCCGGGTAAGGTTCCTCGCGTATCATCGAATTAAACCACATGCTCCTCCGCTTGTGCGGGCCCCCGTCAATTCCTTTGAGTTTCAATCTTGCGACCGTACTCCCCAGGTGGAATACTTAACGCTTTCGCTTAGCCGCTAACTGTGTATCGCTAACAGCGAGTATTCATCGTTTAGGGCGTGGACTACCAGGGTATCTAATCCTGTTTGATCCCCACGCTTTCGTGCCTCAGCGTCAATTAAACCATAGTAAGCTGCCTTCGCAATCGGTGTTCTGTGACATATCTATGCATTTCACCGCTACTTGTCACATTCCGCCTACCTCTAGTCCATTCAAGCTCTTCAGTATCAAGGGCACTGCGATAGTTGAGCTATCGTCTTTCACCCCTGACTTAAAAAGCCGCCTACGCACCCTTTAAACCCAATAAATCCGGATAACGCTTGGATCCTCCGTATTACCGCGGCTGCTGGCACGGAGTTAGCCGATCCTTATTCCTTCGGTACATTCAGCTCATTACACGTAATGAGGTTTATTCCCGAATAAAAGCAGTTTACGACCCAGAGGGCTGTCTTCCTGCACGCGGCATGGCTGGTTCAGAGTTCCCTCCATTGACCAATATTCCTTACTGCTGCCTCCCGTAGGAGTCTGGTCCGTGTCTCAGTACCAGTGTGGGGGGTCATCCTCTCAGATCCCCTAGTCATCGTCGCCTTGGTGGGCCGTTACCCCGCCAACTAGCTAATGACACGCATGCCCATCTTAATCCTATAAATATTTGATCATTACACAATGCTGTGCTGTGATTTTATGCGGTGTTAATCCGAATTTCTTCGGGCTATCCCCCTGATTAAGGTAGGTTGCATACGCGTTACGCACCCGTGCGCCACTTTTCGATTAGAGCAAGCCCCAATCTATCGTTCGACTTGCATGTATTAGGCCTGCCGCTAGCGTTCATCCTGAGCCAGGATCAAACTCTCCATTGTAAAATGTTGTGTTTGAACGCTGACCATTCTTAACTTAATAAATTAATTTAATAATAATCTGTTCTTATTTGTCTGACAGATCTAACTTGAAAAACCCATGCGGATCATGTACTTTGATCTTGTACAGGATTACCCCGCTTACGTTTTATAAATGACATCTCTTTAATGAACTTCTCGGCACTTACCTCACGGCGGCCTGTATATGTTGCGATCTCTTCTCTTCTTTCCCGCAGGTCTTATTGTTCCTGCATTCCAGCTGATCTTCTGATCGTTTCAGTCTTGTTTGTTTCCTTGCGACATCCGCCGCCGGGCTCCCGTTTTGTTGGGACTGCAAAGGTAGAAATCTTTTTTGATCTGGCAAGCTTTTTATTTTTTTTATTTTCCAGGGTTTTAAAATCCTGAAAGAAGTTTAAACCTTCCTCTTTAAAAATAAAACCTTTACCGGATTCCTATTCTTTACACGCCTTTCAAATTACTTCTTCTTTATCTCCTGCACTGTTTCCCTTCCTCCGAAGCGGGATGCAAAAGTAGGAAAAATATCCATGCCCGCAAACAATTACATACAATTAATTGTATCACACCGCTAACTTATTGTATGACAGCTATATTTTTTTGGCGATACAATAGGGTACCGTCATTCCACAGCAAAAACAGCAACAGGACCTGCCCTTTTGATATATACTGGATCTAGCGCTACCACATCCCCCACCTGCAATAGGCGCCTGAGAGTATATAATATAATAGCATGGCTTTTCCTTCATAGGGCCATGCCAATGGTTTCCTGTGCAAAGCCTGGTACATATCCATGTTCGGACAAACAAGCAGAAATATCCTGGCCACACTTTGCCTTGGCTCTGGCATTGTCCTGCATTGGGAAGGGCTTACCTACCAACACCCTACAGCAGCCCTTTCCCAACCGGTTCGCAACCCAGAACACTTCCAGTACTTACAGGATGAACACAGGACATATGCTATACCTGGCCAGACATTGTCCTATACGGGTATAAAAATTTTGATTTTACCCACAGAAATCATGACAGAAAAAATATTTATTTTTTTGTTAACTCTATACGATTTGGTGTGGTTACATTTACAACGTGGTAATCAGGCGATAGCTTTATTACCAGATTTTAAATCCTAATAGGTATTTAAATCAACGAAACTTTGTGATTGCAGACCTGAGAATCTTAAAACAAATCAAAGTTACGGATGATAGAATGCCCGGTTTCTTTACCTTTGCGGGGTTTGGGACCATGGGCGCTCTCCGTGCGGTTTGTTTTGAGGGAACATTGTTCCCTCCCTTTCTCAGGAGGTGTAATCACGCACGGGGAGCCTCCATATCCTGGTTCCTCTTTTAGTTTTCATTGCTTTAAAGCCTTTATAAACTTAAAGCAATGAAAAACAGAGACAACAACCCCGTCCTTCGAACCTTCTGCACAGCATCTCTTACTCATTTCAGGAATGATCTGCTCCTGAACAGGAACGGCCCATCAGGTTAATTTTCTTTTTCTCAGGACGGAATGGAAACCAGTTACCCCTAATGTTCACATTTTCTAAATTTCTAACCCGCATCTGCTCCAGGATTCCATCCTGCAGGCCATGCCATGCCCAAAATTTTAAACTATCCACCATTAAATCCAACACCATGGTCAACGTTGCACTCATCGAGAAATATTACCTGGAACTCATCTACAGGCTCATCCTCAAAAGGATTGCCAAAGGTTACACCACCGCACAACTATCCCATATCATCGCCAGGGAGGCAGATTTCATGGATACCATTGAAATGCTCCAGTTTCCCCTAAAGTCCGATATTGAACTGCAGGAAATAGCCTGGGCACTGGGCGAAGAAGACATCCGGGTATTCCAGCCCAGGCACCAGGAAAAGACACTCCTCCATGTCATCATGGAGAAAGAGGTTTACCGGCATACCCGTATCCATTCCTGCGACATCATTATGCCCGGTAGAAATAAAGAACGTCCCTTTTTCTTCCTTCAGGAAGACCTTACGGAACAATCCAGGCTATTGGACTGAGCTAAAGCCTTAATCCACAACATTCCAGCTAAACGTTGTGGATTAAGCTTATCTAAAGAAAACGCGCTTTTGATGAATCGCTCTCCATCCATTTAACGCTCAATAAATCAGAACTAACAGTGATTATTTAACACCATATTTTTAACAATGGAAGAGAAAAACAGTATAGGCAGAAAAATTGCCCGGGTAAGGGAACTGAAGGGAATTAAACAGGAAGGACTGGCGATCGACCTGGGCTTAAACCAGCAGGCGATATCCAAAATGGAAAGGAGTGAATCTATTGACATAGAAATGCTTAGAAAAATAGCCAGGGCTTTGCAGGTACCGGTACAGATTATTGAAAACTTCGATGAGCAGATGCTCCTCGACTATTTCGATGACGGGGGACATTCCAGTTTCAAGTGTAACTTTAAGCTGATCGATAAGGTCTGGGAACTATATGAACGGTTGATCCTGACAGAAAGGGAAAAGAATGACCTGCTCAGGCAGGATAGATAACCATTATGCAGGAAATACTTCCGGTTAAATGCAAGATAGCAGTTAACCGGAAAATACTTCATTTCATGGGTTCATTCACTAATTTTTCTGTAATGCCCTATCTAAATTCCTCCCCCTCCGCAAGCATCACAGAAATTGGCAACTGCCGTTTAAAAGGAGGTACCCCTCAGAGATACAGCCCATTTTCTGCCCATAAGAACTCCCCTCCTTCTTCATAAACCCCTGGAGTAATCTGTGCCCAATAAATTGATGAAGCGTTTAGCCCATCATCAACAACTGGCCTGGACCTTTTAAAGTATTCGATACTTATGGCCAATACACAAAAACTGCCCCTGGGGATAGCAAAGTCATTAGACAGGCCACGGAGGTCAGTATCCAGACAGGTAATCCTGAACACTTCCCTAACGGCCTTTCTGCTCATTAATCCTTCATGTAAACGGAAAAATGCAACGCTGAAAGTAAGCTCGGCTGAGGTAGCTCCTTCAGGGAATTTTAGTAGCAGCGGGCGCTCTGGTTTTGGAAAAGCGACCCTTAGTACATCATGCTCCATCAATACCAACACCTTTGCGGGTAACTTATTACGCAAACGAAGTTTGCTATTGAACTCAAATCCTTCGAGCGCGTGGAAACTGTCTTCCCTAAAATAAAACTTTCTGTCCGATTGATCACGACTATGGATTAATGCGCTATCAAGTGTAGCAGTGAGCCTATGATGGACAGACCCATCCATTACTATATCTGACTCATAGTCAAATATATCCCTAAGGCTTTTACTCAGCGAACCTGCCAACCCAAAGGTGTTTGCTGCATTCTTTGTAGCTGGGGTTTGCTTCACTTTCTTGTAGTCGGGCTTAATAGTTACCTGTTGTTTGTCTTTAAATTTTTTTACGATCACCGGACCAATGATTCCACGTAGAAATCCTTTTTTAAATACTCCCATTGTTTTTTTTGTTTAAAAAGTTTATAATTAATTATCTAAAGGCAATCTTAGATATTTTGCAGGGACAATCCAAGACCATGTCCATAAATGTCCAAGTCTGTCCAAACTTGTCCAAACTTGACACCCCTGTCTCGTTTGTCTCGCTCCAAATGGTTGTCAGATTAAAACGACAACAAAAAATGGAATTAAGCAATTCAGGATTATCTCGTCTCGTTCCAAAAATGGCTGTCTCAGAAACTTAGGCTAGGAACTTCGAGTGGAAAAAGAGGAGAAACCAGGCAGGAAGAGCGGTGTAGTTTTTCCTGTACACGATCACTTGTATAAGTCATTTAGGAATAACAATTCTATCTGTATAACTATTTTACAATTAATTATGAACGTTGTATAGTTATCACAAGAGAAGACAGCTATTATAATTAGGATAAGACATGATGCTGAACATCGTCGTACAGTCGTCGTACACTGCTCGGTCAAAGTCCCAGTACAGTCCCACTTGAGTCCCAGTTTAGTCCCAGTTTTCCTATGATTTTACCGGGAAGCAGCTGGCAGGAAAGTGGGGGTATACTCGCAAGTTGCCCGAACACGCTCCGATCAGTTGTCGAGCAATAGCAGGCCAGTCCCCAGAATTTTTCAGGTCAAACCGCAGCAGGTTCCTGCCAGTATATTAAATAGATCATTCTGAATAAGTATCCATGTAGCCTGCTCCTCTTTTGGATCAACTTGTTACTTCCGTACAAAAGTCTTCAGTTGATCATTCAGGAAGCGATATCAATTTTTCCATCTTTGGCTTGCTGGTTGATATTAACCAGGGCATCATCAAGTTCTTTGGAGGAACTGCCAAGCAGGTCAATCAGATGGTCCAGTTCCTCATTGCCATTATGTGTACCTTTGATTAAATTGATCAAACCCAGAATATTGCTTAATGGGCGTCGTACCTGATGAGAATTGATCCATGCAATCTCTTTGAGCTGTTCATTCTGGTGAAGCAGCTGTTGTTCATATTTTTTTCGGCTGCTGACATCCTGCATGGCGCCAATCATCCGTATAGGTTCCCCGGCATCATCAAAAATCACATAACCCCTGTCAGCAATATACTTAATAGATCCGTCGGCACAAATATACCGGTATTCGGCCAGCCAGCTTTTTTCTTTTTTGACAACCACCTCTTTAAATGATGCCACGGCAGCCTCCCGGTCATCCTCATGTATCTTATTCATCGCCCAAAAGCTGTTGGGTACAGCCTCAATCTCGTAACCAAACGTTTCCTTATAGCCAGGCATCCAGTTTAACTTATCTGAAACAAGATCATAATCCCAGATCACATCATTGGTAGCTTTATTGACCGTTTCGTATAAATGAAGCAACTCATTGATTTCCTTTTCATAATTGATAGATTGATTTACATCTGTCACCATCACCAGGAAAGCCTCTTTCTCCGCTAAAGGAACAGAATGAAAAGTAATCTGCACATAAAAACACTCTCCATTCTTCTTTTGATGGAGCCAGACACCCGACTCATTCGTCAGTTCCCCATATTTTTCCAGATATTCTTTGATACGCAATTTTTCACTTTCCGGGCGGATATCAAAAGCGGACATCGCAAGAAACTCTTTCTCCGTATACCCATATAACTTGCTCATCGATACATTTACAGCAAGAAAATTCAGGGTCTTCTTCTCCATGATATAAATTGCATACGGACTACCATTAAATATTTTTTGATAATTAATCCCCGTATTCTTCCTGATCTGGTAAAACTGAAATGCGAGAATGGTCAGGAAAATAGCCACAATCAGTAATATGACATTGGTGTACAGGGAAAACGAATCCAACAAACCGTTTTCACGATGAATATATAACTGATGAAATATTCCCGATACCGAAAGCAGCAATATGACGATAAGAAGAATAAGGAAGAGGATCGACTTAAATGATACCGGGTTCTTCAACGTAGTTATAATTTAGCGTGAATTTAATTTGTAAAGAAAAGCAATAGCCACCTGTTTAGCGATAAAAAAGTAATTTAAAGATTTTTTATCAGCATTTATCCAGTAAAAAGAAATATCATTTCTAAATTAGAATAGACTCACAATTATTTTACTTAAAACAGCCAAATCACAAGCGGACAGTTTATAAAATTGTTTCCATCAACAGCTATTCATTGTCAGACAGCTGAATAAAACACCCACCAGCAACTTGAAATGAATCCTTTTTATTATTTTAGAAGCATTCATGCCAAACCTATTTGCAAATACTTTAAACTATGAATCAGTGTAAACTACCTACTCTTCTCCTCCTGATCTTCATGACATTCAATTCATGTAAGGTAAGCCGCTTCGTCGTATACAATTTTGCAGATATCAATGATTACAAGAAATTTCCTTCACACGCACTTCAGCATGGCGGAGAAAAATTCTTATTTCACACTTCAGCACAAGAAAAAGGGCCAAAAAAGATAACTGTAGAAGGAAAAGAGCCCGTGCCTTTTGAAAAGTACCTGGAAGACAATAACACTGTAGCTTTTATGGTAATCCATAATGATACGATACAATATGAAAAGTATTTTAAAGGATATGACAAGACCTCTATTGTTCCTTCCTTTTCTATGGCAAAATCTGTGACTTCAATTCTGATTGGCTGTGCAATAGATGAGGGATTAATTAAATCTGTTCAGGAACCGATTACCAATTACATTCCCGAGCTGAAAAAAAATGGCTTTGAAAAAGTGAGCATAGAGCATGTCCTGCAAATGACTTCAGGAATTGATTTTAATGAAGGTTATGCCAATCCTTTCGGAGAAGTGGCGAATTTCTATTATGGAAGAAACCTGCGCAAAGCGTTACTCAAACTTAAGCTAAAAAGAGAACCCGGAAAGCAGTTTGAATATGTAAGTGGTAATCCGCAGCTCCTGGGATTAATCCTTGAAAGGGTGTTGAAAGGAAGGACAATTACGGAATATATGCAGGAAAAATTATGGCAGCCTTTGGGTATGGAATACGATGGAAGCTGGAGTACCGATAAAAAGAAAAATGGGATGGAGAAAACCTTTTGCTGTATCAATGCCCGGGCAAGGGACTTCGCCAAAATAGGAAGACTGTACCTGAATAAAGGAAACTGGAATGGCAGACAGATTGTTTCTGAAAGCTGGGTGAAACAATCGACCAAGGTTGATACCACGAAAGGCAGTGCCTCCTATTATCAATATCAATGGTGGTTGCCCACCCAAAGGGGAGATTTCATGGCCCAGGGGATACTAGGACAATACATTTATGTCAATCCAGCAAAAAACCTGGTGATTGTCCGCCTTGGAAAAAATAAAGGTAAAGCAGACTGGGGAGATGTTTTTGTAGGACTGGCAGCCGCTTATTAATATTGCCCGGTAGATAACATCACCAAGGTACAGGCCTCCACAGGCTCTATCCCATTTTCACGCAATACGTTCTCAAGTTTATCGTTTTCGGTTCCCGGATTAAAGATGACCCGTTTAGGGTTGGTTTTCACGATATAGTCGAAATACTCATCCTGCAATGCAGGACCTATGTATAAGGTGATCGTATGTACATCATTATGAATATCCCCCGGTTTTTCGATAGTTACACCGGCAACTTCACCACTCTTTATCCCTACATTGATAATTTCATGTCCCCTGGATTTTAACATCTGTGCTGCACGGTAAGCATATCTGGTCGGATTCGGTGTTGCGCCAATGATTAATGTATTCTTCATATTCATAAAAATTGTTGTCTCTATTTACTAACAGAACAAGAACGAAAATGTTTAACCGGCAGTCTGTACCCACAAAATAATAAGCATCGGTGGGGCTTTCGGCTCAGCCAAAGGAATTTCGGGTTTCCAGATGTCCATTACTGCAATTCCAGATCAATTATCCAAATTTCAGGATGGCATTCGCACAATTCACCCCGTCAATAGCGGCAGACACAATTCCCCCGGCATATCCTGCTCCTTCGGCACAGGGATACAGACCCGCTACCTGCGGATGCTGATAAGATTCCCTGTCGCGCGGAATACGTACCGGTGATGAACTTCTGCTTTCCACACCGACAAGGATAGCTTCATTGGTATAATAACCTTTCATCTTCTTACCAAAAAGCGGCAATGCATTCTTCAGACTTGATGCCACAAAATCTGGCAATGTTTCTTTCAGCATCACGCTGTTTGTTCCGGGCAGGTAAGAGTTTTTTGGCAAATCTGCTGAAACCCTGCCTTCCACAAAATCTACCATTCTTTGTCCGGGAGCCACAAGATGGCCACCTCCCAGTTGAAAGGCAGTCTGTTCAATCTGCATCTGGAATTCCATCATCCGCAAAGGATTCTCACCGGGAACATCTTCCAGGGTAACCTGAACCACCGTTCCCGAATTGGCAAAAGGATTATTTCTTTTAGAGGGCGACCAGCCATTGACCACAATCTCATTTTCATGGGTTGCACATGGGGCAATAATACCACCTGGACACATGCAGAAGGAGAATACGCCCCTGCTCCCCACCTGTTCCACCAGGCTATAGTATGCGGGTGGCAAAAATTCACTCCTGATATCGCAGTGGTACTGTGCAGCATCGATAATGGATTGCGGATGTTCAATTCTGACACCTAAGGCAAATGGCTTGGCCTCTACAAGAATGCCTTTATCATTTAATAACGTATAAATATCACGCGCAGAATGGCCTGTTGCCAGAATAACGGCATCAGCCAGCAACTTTTCCTCTCCATTGATCACCACTCCTTTGATCTTACCAAAATCGACAATAAAATCGGTTACCTTCTGGTCAAACCGAACTTCCCCTCCCGCATTCTGGATCGTTTCCCTTATGGCAGTAATGATATGGGGTAATTTATTGGTGCCAATATGCGGCCTGGCATCGATAAGAATATCTTCTGTAGCCCCATGCTGCACAAAAATCTGCAGTACTTTATTGATATCGCCACGTTTATTGGAACGGGTATAAAGCTTACCGTCGGAATAAGTTCCTGCACCTCCTTCCCCATAACAATAGTTGGATTCGGTGTTGACTATACCTTCCTTATTGATTAAAGCAAGATCCCTCCTGCGTTGCTTGACGTCCTTTCCACGCTCCAGGACAATAGGTTTCATGCCATTTTCTATACACTGCAGCGCAGCAAATAGTCCTGCAGGACCGGCACCAACAATAATGACGGGCTTTTTATCTTTTACATCCTGATAGTTAACGGTGAAAACCTCATTCAAAAGAGGCTCATCGATAAATACCTTCACCTGTAACCTGTAAATCACCTTACGCGAACGCGCATCGATAGATCGTTTCAGGATTTTATATCCGTTGATACGGCTAACATCCGTTTTTAAAGCTATTGAAAGCAATTTTTTAATCTCTGCTTCCTTTTCAAGATCGCTGGGAGCGATCGTTATTTCTATATCCTTTTGCATAGTCCTGTCAGGTTTTTATCCCGAACGCAACAAAGGTAGGGTAATTTTTTGTTTTCAGGATGCGGAAGCTCATCTTGAAAAAAGATCTTATCAGCAGAGAGAAGATGGACTATTTTTTCAGGTCCCAGTCGAATAGCATAAAATTACAATTGATTTTGATCTTATGTTAAACGCTATTATATGTAAAAATGAACCAAATATTTATTAAAAAAAATGGGTCATAAACGAAGAAATATTTAGATAAAGAATCCCCAGTTTTAAAGGAAAAAATCAGAAAATTTAACAGGCCTTCAATTCCTTCACCTATCATTTGAATTATTTTGGAAAAGATCACACGCAAATCCATCAAAGATTACATTAGAAATAATGAAATACCCTTAACGTCAACACATCACCGCCTTTGTATTCCAATAATAAACAGAATATGTCAGAAAATGCAGCATGGCTTAAAATTCAATGAAATCAAATTAGACCATGACCTGATCATAGATGGTCATCACAGATATATCAGTTCTCTAATCACGACCTATCAGATTGGTTGGGTGCCAGGCCACAAAACTTCAGCAACGAAAGCATATTACTGGAAAGATATTGAATTTGACGAAAACGATTGGGACACAAAGTTTAAAATATCGCATCTTAACAGGAAAGACGCAGAATATAACCAAATAGATATAGAGACCTTAAAACTAATTATCTCTATATAAATATATTTCATAAATTTGTATCATGCTAATCCTATTGGACATAGACGGCGTAATGGTTCCAGAAAAGTCATGGAAAAGACCTGAATTTCTGAATGATGGTTTTCCGGTATTCAGTACTACATCAATACATGCACTTCAAAAAATCATTTTCAAAACTGGCGCAACGATACTACTGACCACATCTCATAAATCAACATACAGTATTCCGGAGTGGTTCAATATATTTAATCTTAGAGGTATACACGTGATCAAAATTGAACGTCTTACAACTAACGAACTGAATTTAAATCGCAGAGACGAAATTTTAAACTGGTATACCTCAAAGTATCACTTAGGGGAGAAATTCGTCATCATTGATGACGATAAATCCTTAAATAACCTGCATGGTCACCTCAGGGAAAACCTGGTGCTGACGAGTCCTTTGGTTGGCTTAACGAATGAACTGGCAGATCGTGCGATTTCAATTCTGAACCCTGAAACATAGGAAGTTTAAGCCAAATAAGGTTCTACGTGAATGAGCGCATTTTTTATATTTAGATTGGCCTGGATCAGTTCATCCTTCACCTGGTGAGCAACCTGGTGCGCATCGAATACATTGATCGTCCCTTCTACTTCAATATGCAGATCAACATAATAGTCCAGCCCCATCTTTCTTACGAAACATTTTTCTACTCCCTTTACTTCTGCATGTGAAGAAGCAATCTTTTTGATTTCGAGAATGAGCTGGTCTGAGGGAGCGCCGTCCATGATCTCAGAAAGTGCAGGTTTGATAATTTTTACGGCATTATATATGATAAAGAGGCAAGCCATTAAGGCCGCCCAATCGTCCGCACCTTCATAGCCCTTGCCAAAAATAAGTGCAATGATAATCCCTATAAAAGCAGCTATGGAGGTGATGGCATCACTACGGTGGTGGTAGGCATCTGCAATGACTGCCTGGCTATTTAATCTTTTGCCTATGCGCAGTACATACCGGAACAGCGATTCCTTGACCACAACTACAATAAACAATACCACCAAAGTGAATTTCGCCGGTAATTCGTGAGGTGTCTCAATGAAAACTATAGCATGATAAGCAATCCATCCTGCTGCTGCCATTAAAAACAGGCCTACAATGATGGCTGCAATAGGTTCTGCTTTTCCGTGACCATAAGGGTGTCCTTTATCCGGCGGACGCTGTGCATAACGCAGTGCCAGCCATAGAATTCCTGAACTAAGCACATCGGCACCGGATTCCGTTGCGTCAGCAATCAATGCATAGGAATGACCCAAATGACCTGAGATCCCTTTTAAAAAGATCAGCAGGATACTGACCATAATTCCGAGCTGTGTAGTCCGGATCGCCTGTGATGAGGCAGACATTTCTTTTAATTTCATCATGAATTTTAATAAAAAATAGAAGATCAGGTTACCATTCAATTGATAACGCTGCTCCAGCTTATAAGATATACGATTATTTAAATCGTTTGTATGGTAGCAGATCTGTTACGCGATGATACAGTTATCTGGCTGAAGAAATTCCAAATAACCGATAACGGATCAAACAAACGTTAGGGAACAATCAGGCCTGTGGTGGCTTATAAGGCTTCTCGGCAACCGGATCCTGAAGGAATGAACGGAGATATACGATGTCGGGCATATCCTGATCAGTTTCATGGAATAGGCGATGTCTTTTATGTATGGTCTGAAACAGCACCAGATGGGTATGTGTATCTACCTTTTTGAAAGGAAGTTTCATGTCCTTGTTCACATCATTATCTTTTGCATCCTGTCCAAGATAATGCATGGATAAAAACTGTGAGATACTTATGCTGGCATTTTGATGTTGGTGCTCCATAAAATGCTGCACCAGAAATGGAGTCTTCAGCATTTCTGTGAGGATATTGTTTTCACAAAGGACTGTCAAAACCAATAAATAAATGCAGATTCTCTTCACCCTGCAAAACTAATGAATCTAAAGCGGAAATGAAGATCAATCTTTTGCATCATGAACAGCTTTGCTGAAACACCCGATAGATTATCAAGATGTTATCCCGGCTGACAAATTAGCATTGAGCATCATATTTTCTACCTGAAATGACTGCTTAAAGACCATTTAGCGGTAATACCGCTATTTTTTCCCGCAAAATGTAACAAAGGCACAAGAATTGAGTTCTAATAGACAATTAGCACTTGTTAAATAAAAACTAAGAAATATGAAAAGAATAATATTAGGGTTTGTCGCGGCTTTATTCCTTACCTCAACACTGAGCAGTTGTGGATATAACAGCATGGTGGAACTTGATGAAAATGTAAAAACCAAATGGAACCAGGTAGAAACACAATACCAACGCCGTTCTGACCTGATCCCTAACCTGGTGAGTACAGTAAAAGGTGCTGCCAAGTTTGAGCAGAGTACCTTAACCGCAGTGGTAGAGGCACGTTCAAAAGCCAGCCAGATTAAAGTAAATCCTGATGATCTTTCCGAAGAAAACATTCAGAAATTCCAGGCAGCACAAGGACAGGTTGGCCAGGCTTTAAGCCGTTTAATGGTTCTTACTGAAAACTATCCTGAGTTGAAAGCTACCCAACAGTTCAGCGATTTGTCAGTGCAACTGGAAGGTACAGAAAACCGCATTGCTGTTTCCCGTAAAGACTTTAATGAAGCTGTTCAGGCATACAATACGAAAGTAAGGTCGTTCCCAAATAACCTTACCGCCGGAATGTTCGGATTTAAACAAAAAGCAGGATTTAAAGCAGATGCCGGTGCGGAAAATGCGCCAAAGGTAGAATTTTAGTTACCATAGTAACATTTAAGGGTAATACGTGTTTTCTTTATAAGACATGTATTACCCTTAAATGTTTAAATAAACAATTATGTCACTTCTTAATGAACAGGAACAAGACCTGGTAACGAATGCAATTGCTGAGGCTGAAAAACAGACTTCAGGAGAAATCAGAATTGCAGTAGAGAAACATTGTAAAGGCGAAGCTTTTGAACGGGCAACGGCCTACTTTGCAAAACTGGGGATGGATAAAACAAAAAAGCGTAACGGAGTATTGATTTATCTGGCTTACGAAGACCATAAATTCGCAATCATAGGTGATAAAGGTATCAATAGCCGGGTGGAACCAGACTTCTGGGAAGTCGCCAAAATTGCCATGCAGGCACATTTTGCCGGTGGGAATATTGCGAACGGATTAATTGCCGGCATTACCACTACCGGAGAAAAACTGGCGCTTCATTTCCCTTACGAATCCGGAGATATCAATGAATTGCCAAACGATATTATTTTTATGGATAAACACCCACACCAGCTATGAAAAGAATAATCATAGTATTACTGCTCAGTCTATTTTTTATTCCCGGATATAGCCAGGAGTTTCCTGCGAAACCAACGAAACTTGTCAACGATTACACAGGGACCCTGTCTGCTTCACAAATCCAGCAGCTGGAAGATAAACTGGTGGCTTTTGACGATTCTACTTCCACACAGGTTGCCATTGCAATCCTGAAAAGTGTAGGTGAGTATGATATCAATGAATATGCAATGGGCCTCGGCCGCAGCTGGGGTGTCGGAGGGGCAAAGAATAACAATGGCGTCATGATCGTGGTGGCTATCGGCGACCGGAAAATTGCCATCCAGACCGGCTACGGGGTTGAAGGTGTATTACCGGATATCATTACCAAGAGAATCATTGAAAATGAAATAAAGCCTTATTTTAAGTCGGGCGACTACTATGCCGGACTAGAGGCTGGTACGACCGCCATCATTAAATACACCAAGGGAGAATATAAAAACGATAAGCCAAAAGCCGCTAAAAAAGGCGGGGCTTTAAGTGGACTGATCCTGATTGTGATCATTGTTGTGATCATCATTATCGTCAAAAAAGGCGGTGGCGGCGGTGGCAGCCAGGTGATGGGTGGCCGGGGTGTCGGTGATGCACTGTTCTGGGGCATGTTGCTGGGCAGCAGCGGACGTTCTTCCGGTGGTAGTGGCTGGGGTGGCGGAGGCGGAAGCAGCGGAGGCGGTGGCTTCGGCGGTTTTGGCGGTGGTAGTTTCGGTGGTGGCGGTAGTAGCGGAAGCTGGTAAGGCTTATGTACAGACGTGATTTACTAACGGCAGAAATCCAGAAACTTGGACTAGCGCTGGCCCGTATCATGGGTTTAAAGGAACAGGGAAAACTGGAAGAAGCAGCACGTGACCTGGATGAGATCTTCGGGAAAGAATTCGGCATCCTCATTTCAGACCTTACCGCTTGCAGCGCATCCGATTTTAACCTATTTTTAGCAGAGAAAGAGTTCCCTGCTGAAAAACTCGATATGTTTTCGCAGTTTCTCTTTCTTAAGTTTAATGCGGATATGGAAGAAAAAGAACGCTACAGTATCGCTGGGAAATTGCAGCAGATATACCTGTTGCTGGAAACCAAATACCATATCATCAATATGATTAACCTTAACCGGCAGAAAACAGTAGAACATTATTTAAAACTTAATTCTTGATGGAAATCCAAAAATGGGAAAAGCTTTCTTCCAGGTACCTGGTTAAAGAAAGATGGGCGACTTTACGTGTAGATACCTGCAAATTACAAAATGGTACAGTTAAGGATGATTATTACGTACTTGAATATCCGGATTGGGCGAATGCCGTAGCCCTGACCAAAGACAATAAAATTATCCTGGTTCGCCAATACCGGCACGCGGCAGACATCATTTCACTGGAAATGCCAGGAGGTGTGGTGGAGCCTGGTGAGGATACGGCTGTCGGGATCAAAAGGGAATTGCAGGAAGAAACAGGTTATACTTTTGAAAGCTGCGAACTGATTGCCACATTGTATGCCAATCCGGCGACCTCTACCAACCAGACTTTTACCTATTTATTGAAAGGTGGAGTGAAAACACAGGAACAGCAACTCGATGAACATGAGATCCTGAATGTGGAAGAATATACGATTGAAGAAGTCAAACAATTGCTGGCTGACAATAAGATTGATCAGGCCCTGCATTCCGCAGGACTGTTTTATGGATTGATAAAACTTGGAGCGATATAAGCACATTTGAAGCCCTGTAATGCTTATTACAGGTGCTTTAACTTGATTAGCTGAACTGAAAAATTAACAGCAGGCAGACGTTTACCGTCTTTTAAATTCAATTGCTATTTTTTTTAAAATGACGTTAAACCAGGATGCGATTTCAAATTAGTATACGATGAAAAGGCTTGGCTTGCTCCTGCAGTCAAACTGAAGCTTAGCTCATTTTAAGCTTTTTCTGGATATCATGGACATATCCCTTGAACTTTTTATCGGTATCGATCAGATCTTCTACCGTTTGGCAGGCATAGATGACTGTAGAATGATCCCTGCCGCCAAAAAAGGCACCAATGGTCTTTAGCGAAGACTTGGTATGGCTTTTAGACAAATACATCGAAATCTGTCTTGCCTGTACAATCTCACGCTTACGGGTAGACGATTTAACCATATCCACAGGGACTTCAAAATACTCACAAACCAGTTTCTGAATATATTCCATGGAGATTTCCTTCGTGGTGTTCTTAATAAAATTCTTCAACATCTGTTTGGCCAGGCTAAGGTCTATATCCTTTTTATTAAGTGTGGACTGTGCCAGCAGGGATACCATGGCGCCCTCCAGTTCACGCACATTGTTATCTATATTATTGGCGACATATTCCACCACCTCTAATGGCAATTCTATCCCATCAGCATACATCTTCTTACGCAGAATGGCAATACGTGTTTCCAGGTCAGGAATCTGTAAATCTGCCGAAAGCCCCCATTTAAACCTGCTCAATAAACGTTCTTCCAGTCCTGCAAGGTCTTTAGGTGCTTTATCTGAAGACAGGATCACCTGTTTGCCCGACTGGTGCAGGTGATTGAAAATATGGAAGAAGATGTCCTGGGTTTTCTCTTTTCCGGCAAAGTTGTGCACATCATCCATAATAATCACATCCATGGCCTGGTAAAAATTCACAAAGTCATTGATGGTATTGTTCTTCAGGGAATCCACAAACTGCTGACAAAACTTCTCGCAGGATACGTAAATGACCAGCTTATCCGGCATAGATCTTTTGATCTCATTCCCTATGGCTTGTGCCAGATGGGTTTTCCCCAAGCCCACACCGCCATAAATCATTAAAGGATTAAAGGAGGTACCTCCGGGTTTTGCCGCTACGGCGTATCCGGCCGACCTTGCCAGGCGGTTGCAATCGCCTTCGATATAGTTATCAAAAGTATAATTTGAGTTCAGCTGAGGGTCTACATTCAGTTTTTTTAAACCCGGAATGATAAAAGGATTTTTGATGTCCTTATTGAGCGCCACCGGAATGGGCATGGACTGTAATTTAGCCTCTGCCCCGTTGCCATTTGATGGCATATTTGTGGTGTAGGGAGAACCACTGTTGGAAGACTTATCTACCACAATATTGTACTCCAGCCGGCCCTCTTCCCCCAACTGCTGTTTGACTGTTTTACGCAGTAGTCCCACATAGTGCTCTTCCAGCCATTCATAGAAAAATAAACTCGGTACTTGTATGGTTAACACCTTTCCTTCCAATTTAAGGGATGAGATCGGCTCGAACCAGGTTTTGAAACTCTGGGAGGGGATATTATCCTTAATAATTTTGAGACAGTTATTCCATACTTCTGTACAAGTTTTTTCCATGGGTATTCTAATAATTGTTGTTTTTAATCGGTGAAAATGGTCTCTGCTTTTCTATGATTATAGAGATCGAAGATTGAAAAAATTATCAACAAAAAAAACAAAAATCTGATTTATTTAGTAACTGCTTATTGAACAGCAATATAACCATGTTAACCTTAATTTTTTGTGTGGATAACTATTTTTTAACAATCACTTAATATTCACATAAATTATTATGAAAATAGAAGTCTTCTCCTCCTGTAGCAGCCCAGGTACCAACAGCTATTAGGATAAACGGAATTCAGTAGTTTTTTGTTTTAGCAAGCGCAGATAAACCTTTTTTACAGTGCTGATTAAACCCGCACAGGTACTTCCCGGAGGGACCTGTATCCGTTACAAATTTTTCTCTTTAGAAAAGCTGGTGAATATCTTTTTTGATCAGTTCAAGTGTGAGGTCGTACGGGTTTTCTTCAAGGGCCGACAGATGTTCCAGTACTTTTTTACTAAGCTCTACTCCTGAGGCTTCTTCCCGCATTCCTGCAACGGCATTATTGATCATCGCAATGGTATCATCTTTCAATTTCCGGACAACATTCCAGTTGGTGGAACTCAGGTACAATTGCTGCGTAACATTATGCTGGTATTCCGACCTGATTTCATTCAGAATGAGGGACTGAAGTACGCCTGCCGATATGCCCGGCTGATACAAACGGACGAATAACTGCGTCGGATTTAAACGTTCCACAAAAACGATCAGGCGCTCATGTGCCTGCAAACGTAAGGGCAGTAAATGTGTCCTTTCCAGCTGGTGATCTTCATGGGATTTCAGGCGCAGCCAGGCTTGAATATCCTTCTTCAGGAATGCATAGGCAAGAATAAAAATGAGGGTTCCGGACAGGGTGATGGCCGCAGTCAGTGCAATAAAATAGGTTAAACTCATGGTACAGGGGTATTTTTTTTGTTTATGCAGGGTAATAATTAGCGATTACCCACAACAAAAATGTACATTATTATTTATCTTTGTTCACCTAATTAGAATTATCATGAGTAATACAGTTGACACGGCATTTGCACCAGTTACTTTCACCGAAACTGCTGTAAAAGAACTTATAAAATTAAGAGACCAACAGGAAATTGCTGACGATTTTGGATTGCGCGTTGGTGTAGAGGGCGGTGGCTGCTCAGGAATGAGCTATCTCCTTGGTTTTGATCAGCAAAAAGACGGTGATCAGGAATTTATTATTGAAGGAATGAAAATCTTCATGAATAAAGCACATCAGATGTACTTGTTAGGGATGCAGGTGGACTGGCAGGATGGATTAAATTCCAGAGGATTTACCTTCAGCAACCCGAATGCAGAAAGTACCTGTGGATGTGGAACAAGTTTCTCCGTATAAAGCATTTTACGCTTATAAAATAACATTTCCTTTGTAACATTTTAAAAGTCCGGTTGTCCTAACAGCAGGACTTTTTTTTATTTGGCCCTCCCTTAATTTTACCGAACGAAATGACTTATACAGAGAATGTAAGACTTGCCCTTCATGCCATTAACAGTAACCGCCTGCGCACGATGCTTACGGCATTGATTATTGCCATAGGCTTGTCGGCCCTGGTGGGTATCTTAACGACACTGGATGCTGTCAAAAAAAGCATGACGGAGGCTTTCTCCAGCATGGGTGCCAATTCTTTCACGATCCGGAACAGGGGGACTGGTATACGTATCGGGGGAAATGGTGTCCGTCCCAAACCTTTTGCATCGATCCGTTATGAAGAAGCCATAGCTTTCAAAAAAAACCTGGAGATTCCCGTTACCGTCGCCGTCAGTGTATTTGCAAGTGACGGGGCTACCGCAAAGTACGGGTCTAAAAAGTCCAATCCCAATATCAATATCCAGGGGATTGACGAGAACAGCCTGAATGCACAGGGACTGGACCTTGCCCTGGGCAGGAACTTCAGTAAGGCAGAGGCCGAACAGGGAACCAACCTCTGTATCCTCGGAGATGATCTCAAGACGACGCTATTCGGAGATGACTCCCCGATTGACAAAGTGATCACGACAGGAAACGGCCGGTTTAAGGTGGTTGGGGTAACGGCTAAAAAAGGATCCAGTATGGGATTTAACGGTGGCAGAACGATCTACGTTCCCCTGTTTAAGGCCAAAATTATCAATGAGAGTGCCAATCCTTCCTATACCATTACTGTCATGTCGCCCAATAGTGAGGAAACCGAAAAGATTATCGGAGAGGCGACCTCTGAATTCAGGAATATCAGAAAGGTAAAAATAAAAGACCCGAATAACTTTGAGATCAGTAAAAGTGATGCAGTGGCACAGACCCTCATCGAAAACCTGTCTTATGTGGCTATAGGCGGGGTAGCGATTGGTGTGATTACACTGATTGGTGCCTCTATCGGCCTAATGAATATCATGCTGGTGTCGGTTACGGAACGTACCCGTGAAATCGGGGTGAGAAAAGCAATTGGTGCAAATCCTTCTGTCATCAGGAAGCAGTTCCTGATTGAAGCGGTGGTGATCTGTTTAATTGGTGGGGTAATGGGCATTATGTTTGGTATCCTGCTGGGCAACGTCATTTCATTGCTGATGGGTGGCTCCTTTATTATACCCTGGTTGTTTATCATCGGAGGATTTGGATTGTGTGTACTGGTAGGGGTAATTTCTGGATATTATCCAGCAAAAAAAGCATCTAAACTGGATCCTGTTGAAGCGTTAAGATATGAGTAAAGCAGGTCTGACACAAGATATCTGTTCTGGCACAAGATATCAGGCGGGCACAGGAATTTAATTATATACAATTGCGGTAAAAAATAGTCCTGTAAAATATAAGCAGGATAAAACAGAAACCCGAAAAACAAAAAACACCTGTCATTTGAAATGACAAGTGTTTTTTTTGGCCATGGATGACTGTCAGCCCCCGTGATCTCCTTAACCAAATTATCGGCCCTGGTATTGCTGATCGTAATACTTCTGATAATTTCCTGAAGTCACATTCGTTAACCACTCTTCATTTTCCAGGTACCAGGATACGGTTTTATCCAGGCCTTCTTCAAACTGTAAACTAGGTACCCAGTCTAATTTCTCCTGTAATTTTGTAGAGTCGATCGCATAGCGTAAATCATGTCCCGCACGGTCAGTCACGAATGTAATCAGTTTCGCCGATTCACCAGGCTCACGTCCCAGCTTGCTGTCCATAATTTTACACAACAGCTGAATGAGATCGATGTTCTTCCATTCATTGTGTCCGCCAATATTATAGGTTTCCCCTGTTTTGGCCTGATGGAAAATTACATCTATCGCACGGGCATGATCTTCTACCCATAACCAATCGCGGATATTCTCTCCTTTTCCATAAACAGGGACAGGAAGGTTATTTTTAATGTTGTTAATCGCCAGGGGAATAAGCTTCTCCGGAAAATGGTGAGAACCATAATTATTAGAACAGTTGGAAATGACCACATCCAGTCCGTAAGTATCATGGTAAGCCCTGACAAAATGGTCTGATGAAGCTTTCGAAGCAGAGTACGGGCTATGCGGATCGTATGCCGTAGACTCTGTAAACATACCTGTATCTCCCAAGGCACCATAGACCTCATCTGTAGACACATGATAGAAACGTTTGGTGGCATAGTCGCCTTTCCAGAATTCACGGGCAGCATTCAACAGGTTCACTGTCCCTATGACATTGGTCATCACAAAAGCAGTGGGATCAGTAATCGACCTGTCCACATGTGATTCAGCAGCCAGATGGATCACCGCATCGAAGTTTTCTGCCTTGAATAAGGCATTGATCTCTTCTGCATCGGTAATATCCGCTTTCACAAACCTGTAATTGGGTTGTGCTTCAATATCGGTTAAGTTGGCCAGGTTACCCGCATAAGTCAGTTTATCCAGGTTAACAATTTCATAGTCGGCATACTTGTTCACAAACCTGCGAACCACGTGAGAGCCAATAAACCCTGCACCACCAGTTATTAATATCTTCTTCATTAATGTTGTTTTTAACCGCTTTAAGCGTACATACTATATTTCTTCCGGTAGTCCGACAATACGGGCTATCTTCTGCAGGTTGTTTTCTCCAATCTTATACAACAGCTGATTAAACTTATCCATGAGATCAAACTGTAGGTCTTCATGCAGCTTCAGGTATTTTTTATACAAGCCAAAGACTGTCTTTACAAAATAAGTGCTGAGCCGTTCCTGGTACTTTGCCATAGATAAAAATGTAAACTCCTCATAGGCAATGGGGATCACCGTTAACAGATGCAGGCGCAGTTCAATCTCGGTATTCAGGTCTTTTGTAACCTTAAAATGGTGGTTCACCCGGCCATTCAGTTTTCTCATGACAATGAGGGATTCTTTCGCACCTGCTTTACGCAGTTTACGGAGTCCCGTAATTTCATCGTCTATTTCTTCGATCAGAGCCAGGTACCGTCCTTCCAGATCAGATTCATCTTCCAGCAACTTGAAATGAAGATGCTCGGTAAGCACTTTATCTTTTGCTATAAGGCGCAATAACAACGCGTCCTTCTCTTTTGAAGGCAGGGCTATTATTGCGGCCTTTAAATCTTTATGATCTTTCAGGAGCATTTAAAATGGGTTATCTTTTAAATATTTCTCCCATTTCCAGGCAGAGGACATCATTTCATTTACATCCAGCTCGGCTTTCCAGCCCAGTAATTCGGAAGATTTAGTGACATTGCCCCAAACCTGCTCCACATCACCTTCTCTCCTGTCACCAATTTTATAATCCAGCTTCTCGCCAGTCGTGGCCTCAAAAGCTTTAATGATCTCCAGTACGGAAGAACCTTTTCCTGTACCCAGATTAAAGACTTCATAATTGCTTTCACTTTTTTCTTCTTCCATGCGCTTAATTGCCGCCACATGTGCTTTGGCAAGATCCACTACATGAATATAATCTCTTACGGCACTGCCATCAGGGGTATTGTAGTCGCTGCCAAATACGGTAACCGGACCACGTTTACCGATGGCCGACTGTGTAATGAAAGGAACAAGGTTTTGTGGTACACCAATTGGCAATTCACCAATCAGAGCAGAGCTGTGTGCACCTACAGGATTGAAATAACGCAGTGAAATCACTTTCAGGTCAGGCGTCACCTTGCAGGTATCGGTAAGGATTTCTTCAGCAATCTGTTTGGTATTGCCATATGGTGATTCTGCCCTTTTCACAGGCGCATCTTCTGTCACAGGCAATACATCCGGCTGACCATAAACCGTACAGGAAGAAGAGAAAACAAGGTTCACTTTACTTTTAAAGGCATTGATAATGTTAATCAGCGAATAAAAGTTGTTTCTATAGTATTTTAGCGGTTGCTGAACAGATTCGCCAACAGCCTTGAAAGCGGCAAAATGAATTACCCCCGTAATTTCCGGGTGCTGCTCCACAAAAGCATTCAGTTTTGCTTCATCACACAAATCCAACTCTACAAATTCCGGTTCCTGTCCGGTGATTGTCTTTAACTGTGTAAGGATCTTTCTGCTGGAATTGGAAAAATCATCTAACAGAATAACTTCATATCCTGCATTAAAAAGTTCTACCGCTGTATGGGATCCAATAAAACCAGTACCTCCTGTAACTAAAATCTTTGCCATTGCTAATAATTAACGATTATATGTTGTGAAATCTTTATGCTCTTTGTTGACCAATGCTTCAGGTGGCAGGGTCTTGAAATATTCATACGTAATTTTTAATCCTTCAGCACGGTTAACTTTAGGCTCCCAACCCAATAAAGACTTCGCTTTGGTGATATCCGGCCTGCGTTGCTTAGGGTCATCTACCGGAAGTTCCTTATAAATCACCTTTTGGCTGGTTCCGGTAAGTTTAATAATTTCTTCCGCAAACTGGCCGATCGTAATTTCATCCGGGTTACCAATGTTCACCGGTTGCACATAATCGCTCAGCAATAACCTGTAAATACCTTCCACCAGGTCATCGACATAACAGAAAGAGCGTGTTTGTGAACCATCTCCGAATACGGTTAGATCTTCACCCCTTAAAGCCTGACCAATAAATGCGGGCAGTACACGTCCGTCATTCAGTCGCATTCTTGGGCCATACGTATTGAAAATACGTACAATACGGGTTTCCACCCCATGGAAGGTATGGTAGGCCATGGTCATCGCTTCCTGGAAACGTTTGGCTTCATCATACACGCCACGCGGACCTACAGGGTTTACATTTCCCCAATACTCTTCCGGTTGTGGATTCACACTGGGATCACCATATACTTCTGATGTTGAAGCAATGATCATCCTTGCATTTTTATTCTTTGCCAGTCCCAGCAGGTTATGTGTTCCCAGGGAACCTACTTTAAGTGTTTGGATAGGAATTTTAAGATAATCAATAGGGCTTGCAGGGGAAGCAAAATGGAGGATATAATCCAATTTCCCTGGTACATACACGAAGGTAGAGACATCATGATGGGAAAATTCGAAATTCTCCAGTCCGAAAAGATGTTCGATATTTTGAAGGTCACCTGTAATCAGATTATCCATCGCAATGACATGATAATCTTCCTTTATAAATCTGTCGCATAAATGCGAACCCAAAAATCCGGCAGCCCCGGTAATTAATACTCTTTTTCGCTCCATTGTATGAATAGTTTACAGCCAATATATTTATAATAACAACACAAATCAGTTGGGATGTTAAAATATTTTGAATCTATTATTTTTAAGAAACCCTCTTCATATTATCCCTTAGAAACGGATCCCCGACTCCTGGCTGATGAATTTAGCAGTTAAAAAGGCTAAATTTTCTAATATAATCAAGTATCTTCGGCTAAGATAATAAATAAACATACAAAATGTTCTGGCTTTATAATTTCGGCATCACCCTCTATAGCGTTCTGGTTAAAATAGCCTCCCTATTCAATCCAAAAGCTAAACTATTTGTATCCGGAAGGAAGAATGTCATGCAGGCTATAGCGCAGCAAATCAATGCGAATCATAAACATATCTGGTTCCATTTTGCTTCCCTCGGAGAGTTTGAACAGGGCCGTCCGGTATTGGAAAGATTAAAGGAGAGCTCAGCTGAAAGCAGGATCGTGGTCACTTTCTTCTCCCCTTCAGGTTATGAGATCAGGAAGGACTACGCCTTGGCAGAAGGTGTATTTTACCTGCCCCTGGATACACGCAAAAATGCAGAGCAGCTGATCAGGCTGATTAATCCGGAAATTGCCGTTTTTACCAAATACGAATTCTGGCACCATTATTTTAAGGTGCTTGGAGAAAAGCAGATCCCACTGTTTATCATTTCCGGTATTTTCAGGCCCCAGCAGTTATTCTTTAAGTGGTATGGTGGGTTCTACCGGAATATACTGAAACAGGTGACCCATTTCTTTGTACAGAACGAGCAAAGTGTTGATTTATTGAAATCAATCCATCTGGAGAATGTGAGCCTGAGCGGTGATACCCGTTTCGACCGGGTAGCAGAAAATGCTGCAGCGCCGAAAGATTTCCCCCTGATCAGGACGTTTTGTGGAAATAGCCCTGTTTGTGTGGCGGGCAGTACCTGGCCAGAGGATGAACAGTTGCTGAAGGCCCTGATTGAAGAACAGCCCGACTGGAAATTTATCATTGCCCCGCATGAGATCAATAGCGAGCATCTGGATCAGCTGATCAAGTTAATGCCTGATTTAATCCGGTATACCACACTACAAAGTAAAGAAAGTGCTCATTCTAAGCCTTTGGCAGGAAGTCATGTAACCGAGCAACCAGGCTCGGCCCGTATATTATTAATAGATAACATCGGGATGCTTTCCTCTGTCTATCAATATGCAAAAGTAGCTTATATAGGTGGGGGCTTTGGCGCAGGGATCCACAATACCCTGGAAGCCGCAGCTTTTGGTTTACCCGTTATTTTCGGACCAAAATATGAGAAGTTTCAGGAGGCCAGGGACCTGATCTCCATGGGTGCAGCAATCAGCATCAATTCAGGAGGAGAACTTTCCGCAGCTTTTGATCAGCTACGGAAAGATGCCAGTGCAGCTGAGCGCTCCAGCCAGTACGTCCAGCGCAAAACCGGGTCTACAAAACAAATTGTGACCATGCTGGAGAATTATATTTAATTTTTACAGTGCTGATCTTTCACCATTTTTACCAGGGCGGCAATCCATTGCGGGTGATCATTCAGACTGGCAACCAGCTGTACTTCTTC
Organism: Pedobacter sp. AW31-3R; assembly: GCF_052180285.1. Classification (NCBI taxonomy): domain Bacteria; kingdom Pseudomonadati; phylum Bacteroidota; class Sphingobacteriia; order Sphingobacteriales; family Sphingobacteriaceae; genus Pedobacter; species Pedobacter sp. AW31-3R. The sequence goes on from NZ_CP197475.1 coordinate 5,230,287, forward strand.
ACCACCCAAATGTTTAAATTCTTCACCATACTCCACAGTCACCTCATACAGGGTTTCCAGACAGTCGGCCACAAAAGCAGGACAGAAAACCAGCAGTCTTTTCTTTCCTTTTTCAGCAAGCTCTTTCAACACATTGCTGGTATAGGGCTGTACCCAGGGTTCCTTGCCCAGTCTTGACTGAAAGCAAACTGAATACTTATCGGCAGGGATATTTAATTTCGCAGCGATCAGGCGTGCCGTATCATGGCATTGCGCCGAGTAGCAGAATTTATTGACATCTGTCAGTGTAGCGCAGCAGTCGTCTGTTTGAAGACAATGTTTTCCTGAGTGGTCACATTTTTTCAGCTGGCGCTCCGGTAATCCATGAAAGCTGAATAAAATCTGGTCATAGGATTCAGGCTGATATTTTTTGGCATTATCGGCAAAAGTATCGATCATGAGCGCATTGTCATGAAAAGAATTGACAAATGATACCGGTGGGATCGTCTGCCATTTACCCACAATTTCCATTACCTTCTGTATCACAGAGCCTGTACTGGCAGAAGCATATTGCGGAAACAAAGGGATCACCTGGATACTTTCCACCATCCCCGCTTTCATTTTTTCAAGTGCAGAGGCAATAGAAGGGCTCTGGTAACGCATGGCCAGTTCCACATGGTACTCAGGTCCCAGTTGTTCCTGAACCAATGCAGCCTGTATTTTGCTGAAGTACAATAAAGGGGAGCCGTTTTCATCCCAGATTTCTTTATACAATTTCGAAGTTTTAGGGCTGCGGAAGGGTACAATGATCCCTTTCACCAATAAGGTCCGCTGAATGGCATTGATGTCAATCACACGTTCATCCATTAAAAATTCGTCCAGATACGTGCGGACATCCTTTACTTCCGGACTATCCGGAGTTCCTAAATTTACAAGCAGTACGCCCTTTTTTCCCATAGTTTTTTGTAACGGCAATCCCGGTTCTCAGGAATTGCTAATAAATGCAAATATACGTTTAAGCAGAAACCTCTCTAAAAAAGGCTGCTGATAATTACTTTCCAATGATGATGATGAATGATTTTATTGATGAATTGGTTGCTAAGGTTAAAAAGACTCCAGCTTAGCCTTTACCTTTTCCATTAACCACATTGGGGTTGAGGTTGCGCCGCAAATGCCAACTTTATCATTTGCGTCAAACCAATCCAGCTCCAGTTCTTCTACGGTGGAGATGAAATAGGAATTGTCGTTGTACTTTTTGCATACATCATACAATACTTTTCCATTGGAAGATTTCTTTCCGGATACAAAAATGACCTTATTGAAATTGACCACAAACTGCTCCAGATCCGTATAACGATTGGACACCTGCCTGCAGATGGTATCATTCGCCTTCACCTCATATCCCCTGCTAAGCAGCTGATCCTTGATATGGTAAAATTTATCTGTACTCTTGGTGGTCTGGCTATAGAGTGTGAATTTGGCTGGCAATTCGGCATTGTCCAGTTCCGACAGGTCCTGAAAAACAAGGGCTTCACCATCCGTTTGTCCCTGCAGACCAATCACCTCGGCATGGCCGTGTTTTCCAAAGATGAGGATGTGCTCTTTATCATCATGTGAATTTTTGATCCGGTTCTGCAGTTTCAGTACAACCGGACAGGAAGCATCAATCAAAGTGAGGTTATTCTCCATCGCCAGCTGGTAGGTTGATGGTGCTTCACCATGCGCCCTGATCAGCACTTTCTCATTGTGCAGCAGCTGCAACTGCTCATGGTCTATAATCCTGAGCCCTTTATCGGTCAGGCGTTTGACCTCTTCATCATTATGTACAATATCCCCGAGGCAATACAAATAATCCTCATCGTCCAGAATATCTTCTGCCATTTCAATAGCATAGACTACTCCGAAACAAAAGCCAGAGGCTTTATCGATGGTTACGGCTAAATTATATTTCATAAGGTAAGTATTGATCCTGCAAAATTACACAAAAGAGTTTCAAATTATGCCCTCTTATGTGTTGAATAGTTGAATATACGTAAAAATATAGCATTTAATAAGGCGATACACAAGAACAGCATCTGTAGAGGATGAAGGAGAAGGTTAACCACCGGATTTTGCCTGACGAGGAAAGAAATCATGATACGTGTTAAAAAAATCAGACCCACAGGCATGATTAACAGCTCATATTCTGCATTGGAGAGCATATATACCGGGCCGGCAATGACCAGAAGGACATATAACAGCGCGGCAGGGATATTATTTCCAAAAATAAGCAGCAGGCGTTTTCCATAGGCAGGAAATAGCTGCTGCGTTGCAGTCGGAGCCGTATAAATTAAACGGTCGCCCAGTAGGGTTTCCGCTTTCAGCTGATCAAGTTTAACGGCTTTAACCACATCCCTTCCGGGTTGCCAGGCATATTTGCGGTAGGCCTGTGCAGAAAAAAACAAACATTTGTCGTCTGAAGTAGAAAAAGCAGGACTGGAAAAGAGGCGCACCAGGCGCAAGGGAACCAGGTTGAGCAATATAAAATCGCTTACCGGCAGCATGATTTTATCCCGGAAGGTAGCGGAAGTCTGCCTTGGAATAATGCTCAGCACTGCCAGGTCGAACACTTTCGCGCGGTAAATAAGGCTGTCGAATAATCCTGGGACCACTACGGTTTCAGGCTGGAGGAATAACAGGTACTCCGCTGCGACTTCTGCAGGATTAATTTCTCCTACAGTCCTGAAACGGGGATCAGCTGTACAGATTTCATGGAGCTGCTCAAAGTTTTCCGATTTCCTGTGGCAGTGTAACAGCACTTCCATATGCTGGTAATCCTGTTTTTGAAGAGAATGGAGTAAAGTAGCCATTCCCGGAGAATTGATTCGGGCATCAATGATCACAGCGACCTTATCGGTAAAATGTTTACCATATTTCCCCAGTTTAGGGTTGGATAAAAAATTGAATATCGTTACAGAGAAACGAAGAATCAGAAAAATAAGGACGACATAAATGAAAATAAGCATAGGGATCTTCAGTTGATGTCTTTAACCATTTCTTCTAACCATAGGGAAAATATACATATAACCGTACGACTTCATCAATCTATTCAATAACCGCACAAATGATTAAAAATTGTATAAAGCAGGCAATGTTTAAGGGAGATGGGTTGTTTACAGGAGATAAACACCATCAGCCTCTCCTTCCACATCAAGGACCACGTGGACATGTTCTTTTAATACTGTGGCCATTTCCAGCCCAACGAAGTCAGTTGCCACAGGGAATATCTTATGGCTCCTGTCTACCAAAACCACGGTCCTGATTTTTTTATGCGGTGTATTTAAGAAAACACCAAGGCCATAGGCCAGGGTTTTCCCACTGTTCAGCACATCATCTACCAGGATAATCACTTTATTTTTAACTTTTACAGGGTCAACATCAGTCTTGGCAATCAGGCGTGTACTGTCCTTTTCAAGGTCAATGCTCATCATGGTTACTTTAAGCCCGGAGATTTCGTCCAACACAGCTTTCAGGCGTAAAGCCAGTTTATAGCCCCTGTCCCATATCCCAGCCAGTACAAGTTCCTTTTCATTCAAATTATCTTCCAGGATCTGATAAGCCATGCGATTTATTTTCTGCTGGATCTGTTGTTTATTTAGAATTAATAATTGTGAGTCGGCCATTTGATTAACGGATTGGTTCTTTTATGCAAAAGAACGATTTTAAGGTACAAATTCAAATATCAATAAAATATTTACAAAATGCTGCAACGTTTCAACTATTCCTGCGTCTTATCTGAAGTGAACCACTGATTTGTTTACCGCAACTCATGACCTGCCACTTTACCTGGCAAACCCTATTGTACACCTGGCTTGCACAAGCCCGGGTATTCGGAGGAAAACATAATTCAGCAAGGTGAGCCTGCTAAACATTAATAAAACAAGAACCCAAACGAAAAACTAATTTTATGAAAACATCTTACTTCATCAAACTCACCATCTTATTCTTCATTGGAATAGCCTGGAATGGCCAGGTAGTCAGTGCACAGGAAACCAAAAAGGTTGCTGTCAGTAATTTTTCCGGCGTTTCCGTAAGTACGGGAATTGACCTTTACCTTAGCCAGGGTAGCAGCGAGAGTGCAAAAATTGTCGCATCCGAGGGTGCAGTGAATGAAGTACAAGTGGAGGTAAAGGACAATAACCTGGTGATAAAATTCAGGGAAAGCCGTGGTTTTACCAATGCCTGGAAGAACAGAAATGCAAAGGTATATGTCACCTACAAAACGTTAAACTCCATATCAGCTACCAGTGGAAGTTCAGCAATTACAGAAAACCTGTTGAAAGCAAATAAACTGGTGGCCAAAGCTACATCAGGAGCAGACCTGAAACTGGAGTTGAAGTGCAATGAGCTGGAAGTTCAGACGACAAGCGGAGCCGATGCGGATTTATCGGGCACAGCAACCAACATCAGCTTTAAATCCACTTCAGGTTCCGATATCAATGCCTATCGGCTGGCCGCAGATTATGGAAGGGTGACGGCGACATCCGGAGCAGACATTAAAGTAAACGTGAATAAAGGCTTGGAGACCACATCTAACAGTGGTGGCAGCATCAGGTATAAGGGAACGGCCTCCCTGAACGATCATTCCCCGAAAAACACGGGTAGCGTACACCGGGCAGATTAATTCTCCTTTGCCTGTACCATTTAATGGCTAGCGGGAATACTGGTTTCCATTCCCTTAGTCCCTATTCCACACACACAACTGAACACCCGGATTTGATATCAGGTGTATAAAAAAACGCCGGCCTTCTGATGAAGACCGGCGTTTTTTGTATCAACTGCCATAAAAAAGCAATCCAAGGTGCATTGCCGATAAAAATCACCAAATTTTAAACGTGACCATCAATCGACCCAGGGTTATCCTTTTCTGTTCACATAGGGGTAGTAAATGAAATTTGCACCTTCAGGGACAATCACAAATACACACATAAACTCTTCAGGTTTTTTATAGTGCTTTAAAAATTCTTCTTTTCTTTCCGGTTTAATAATCCCCTTTTCCACAAACTCTTCTACCGTTGAAGCCTGGATGGTCCAGTTGGTATTCAGTTCATCTTTATTCAGGATCAGCTCCCCGATACTTACCGTATGCTGGTGGGCAACAAATACCGGGTAGGAAGAAATACCTTCGGCAATAATCTCCACAGCAATTTCCTTCACCGAGTCGGAATACAACTCCAGGTCTTTTTCCAGGCTCACCAGGGGACTCACTTTCTTCGCGCTGTTTCCATTTCCGGAAGCAGCTCCCTGTTCCTGGGGTAATAATTCTTCTATATCCATCTTAAAATCTTCAGGCCCGTTTCAATTGAAAGGCTATATCATTAAGTTTGATTATCTATTCTTTAATTATTTAATAAGGTCCAGTAACACCACATTTTCAACGTGTTGTGTATGCGGGAACATATCTACAGGTTTAATTCTGCTTACGGTATACTTCTCCTTCAATAAGGCCAGATCCCTTGCCTGTGTGGCTGCATTACAGCTGACATACACAATCTTTTCTGCTTCCATTTCCAGTAACCGTTCTACCACATCGGTATGCATTCCTGCTCTTGGCGGATCTGTAATCACCACATCAGGTTTACCATGCTCCGCAATAAAATCCCTGGTCAGGATATCTTTCATATCGCCTGCATAAAACAGGGTATTATCGATATTGTTCAGTGCAGAATTGAATTTGGCATCTTCAATTGCTGTAGGGACATATTCCACACCAATTACTTTTTTTACGCTTCCTGCGACGAAATTAGCGATAGTACCTGCGCCTGTATATAAATCATAAACGAGTTCATCACCGGAGAAACCAGCAAATTCCTTCGTTATTTTATAGAGCTCATGGGCTTGCAAAGAATTGGTCTGATAAAATGATTTGGCACCAATTTTAAACTTAAGGCCATTCATTTCCTCAAAGATATGGTCACGACCAGCATACGTAATCACTTCCTGATCGAATATCGTATCATTCTTTTTCTGGTTTACAATATACAGCAGGGAGGTAATCTCAGGGAAATTCGTCTTCAGGTACTCCATCAGTCCGTCTATCTGTTCCTGTTCCACATAGGCAAAAACGACAACGACCATCACTTCACCTGTAGATGAGGTACGGATAATCAGGTTCCTTAAATTCCCTTCATGGTTACGCAGGTCGTAAAAGGTCAATCCCGTTCTCAGTGCATATCCCCTCACCTGATTCCTCAGGCTGTTTGAAGGTTCTGCCTGTAAATAACAATGGTCAATATCAAGGATTTTATCAAAACGCAAAGGTACATGGAAACCCAGGGCATTCATTTCCAGGTCGTCGCGGTCCTCCATGTCTGTCTTGTCCAACCAGCGCTTATTGGAGAACGTATATTCCAGTTTATTGCGGTAATATTTATTTTCTGCCGAACCCAGTATAGGCTCCATAGAAGAAGTATCAATCTTTGCCAGGCGCTGCAATGCCGCCTGTACATTTTTCTGCTTGAACTGCAGCTGGGCATCGTATTGCATATGCTGCCATTTACAGCCTCCACAGGTGCCAAAATGCTGACAGAAGGGATCTGTACGGTATACTGATGGCGTGTGCAGTGTTTCAATAACTGCTTCAGCCAGGTTTTTTTTCTTTTTTACGATTTTTACGTCCACGATATCGCCTGGGACGGCTTTATCAACAAAAACTACTAATTCATCTGCCTTACCTACACCTTTGCCTTCTTCAGCAATATCAATTATACTTAAGTTGGGAAGGATAGTAACCGTTCCGGCTTTTCTATTTCTACTCATTCTTTTGCAAAGCTAAAGGATGTATTTAACAGTTCCTATTTTTTTCATCAATACTGTCTTTCTGCTGATGATGGAGCGACCATGAACTTGTAGGGGGGGAAACAGCATGCTGTTCAGGAGGCATGGCAATTTCCCTGAGGTAAAACATGTACCTCATCATTAGGTGGGAATGGAAATATCAGCGCTTACTTGCCAAAAACTTTAAGGATTAATCCAAAAATGCCTTCCACAAGGTTAAAGTTCACCTCAAACTTCTCGTCGACCAATATAGAAATCTCTAATATCTCTTTACTCATAGCAATTGATGCTTGGAAGTAAATATAAAGGTTTATATACCCAAAACCAAATCGGTTCAACATATTCCCATGGCAAAAAAATATGCTTTTAAGAGAGATTGGTCGAAAGCTGGAAATATGAGGTATTATAGTGCGGCCTTTACTAAAAAAGGGAGTAATTCCTTCTGGAAACTGACGAAGTTCTTTCTCACATCAGAATCACTGACAGAGGTAAAGGCGAAAGAGAAAACAATACTTTTACTTGCCTTCAGGAGAAATGCCAGTCCCTCTCTGCGGGACGGATTATTTTTAAAATGGTCAAGGCCAAGGTATGCAGAAAGCAGGAGCGATTCCAGCTGATCCGACAAGTGCTTCAGGAACTCCTGGGAGTTGGTATTCTCCCTGACGAAATCCCAGCCGATAAATTCATTGCAGACCGTATACGTAAGGCGGCAGGTTTTCATCACCAGGGCCTTCAGGTGCTCCTCTTCATCATTGAACTGCGCCTTATTCTTTAAGATCTCATTCAAATTCAGGTCAAGGTAGTTCATCAGGATAGCGTCCAGTAACTGTTCTTTGCTATCAAAATATTTATAGATCGTAGCTTTAGCGATACGGGCTTTTTTGGCGATTTCGTTCACACTGGTTTTGTGGTATCCATATTTCCTGAACAATTCCTTAGCAGCCCTAATGATGCTCTCTTTAATCTTCTCTGGTTCCATTAGTTGGTTACTTGTATATTATTTCCTGAAATAAAAACACTGTACTGCTTCAAAGCAACAGTCGCCGGTGCTTTAGCAGGACTGCCATCTTCGAGCAAAAACTTAGCTCCTGTACATTCATCGGTGACCGTAAATGTCGGGTTATCCAGCACTACGGCACACTGGTTTTCCGGATTTACAGTACTGCAGCGGTCGTACGCCTTATAGTTGCCTGAAATTGTACGGTAGAGGATCAGGCCTGAAACGCCATATCCGTTCAGGACAACTGCCCCCCCTGTACTGCTTAAGGCAAGCAATCTGGGATCTGTAAGCGGCATGGAAAAGTTTACAGGCACGTCGGGTACCTGGTTGCGCACCTTCCCGCAACCGGCAATGATCAGCATGCCTATAAATCCTGTTACCACCATCTTTATCATGTAAAAAAGATTAGATCAATGAACTTTTATATTGTTTAAGAAAACGTACATCATTCTCAGAAAACAAACGCAGGTCCTTGATTTCGAATTTCAGGTTGGCAATACGCTCTATCCCCATTCCGAAAGCAAAACCGCTATATTTTTTACTGTCGATACCACAGTTCTCCAATACATTCGGATCTACCATTCCACAGCCAAGGATTTCTACCCATCCACTGTGTTTACACAACTGGCAGCCTGCGCCCTTACAGATGGTGCAGGAAATGTCCATTTCAGCAGAAGGTTCTGTAAAAGGGAAGTAGGACGGACGGAAACGTACTTTCGTACCTTCACCGTATAATTCCTGTACGAAATAGAATAAGGTCTGCTTCAAATCAGCAAAAGATACATTTTCATCGACATACAATCCCTCCACCTGGTGGAAAAAGCAATGTGCCCTTGCAGAGATGGCTTCATTACGATACACACGGCCCGGCATCAATGCCCTGAATGGCGGCTTGCCTGCTTCCATCATTCTCACCTGCACGGATGAAGTATGTGTCCTCAAAGCGATATCCCCTTTTTCACCACCTTTTTTAATAAAAAAAGTGTCCTGCATATCTCTGGCCGGATGTTCTTCAGGGAAGTTCAGCGCAGAGAAGTTATGCCAGTCGTCCTCAATCTCCGGACCTTCTGCCACAACAAATCCCAATTTACTGAAGATGTTGACAATTTCTCTTCTCACCAGTGCCAAAGGGTGACGTGAACCAACTTCGAATCCTGCGCCAGGCAAGGTAAGGTCAAGACCAGCATCTTTTTTACCCGTCTCTGTCTGTTCCTGTTCTTTTAAGGTTTGGTATCTGGCTTCAGCAAGCTGTTTAAACTCATTCAAAACTTTCCCCAGTGTCCTCTTCTCTTCAGCAGAAACGGCCTTAAATTCCTCAAATATATCTTTGATAATCCCTTTAGTACCAAGGAATTTTATTCTGAACTGTTCTAATTCGTCTGCATTCTCTGTAGAAAACGCATTTATTTCTGCGGTATATTCTGTGATCTTATCTTGCAACATGAGGCCAAATATACAGCTATTTCGGTATATTATTATATTTGGCCGTTCACTAAAAATGGTTCAGCCCTAAAACAAAAAGATCATATCGGCTAAACCGGGAGGTACCTTCCGGAAATAAAAATGAGGGTGACCACCCGGACACCCTCATGCGATCCTGAGACCTTATACCTGTTGATGCAACAGGATTAGATCACTTTTAAATCCCTGCCCACTTTAATAAAAGCCGCAATCGCCTTATCCAGGTGATGTTGTTCGTGTGCCGCCGACAGCTGTACACGGATTCTTGCTTTTCCCTGTGGCACTACCGGATAGTAAAAACCGATCACATAAATACCTTCTTCCAGCATTCTTGCTGCAAATTCCTGTGCCAGTTTTGCATCATATAACATCACAGGCACAATAGGGTGAATTCCTTCTTTGATATCAAAACCTGCTTCAGTCATTTTCTGACGGAAATACATGGTATTCTGCTCCAGTTTATCCCTTAATTCGGTAGTTTCACTCAGCAGGTCCAATACGGCAACAGATGCGCCTGCAATTGCAGGTGCCAGTGTATTCGAGAATAAATAGGGTCTTGAACGCTGGCGCAGCATATCAATAATTTCTTTCTTCCCTGCTGTAAAGCCCCCTGATGCACCACCAAGGGCCTTGCCCAGTGTACCGGTAATGATATCTATCCTGTCCATTACCCCACAATGCTCATGCGTACCCCTGCCTGTTTTTCCCATAAAACCAGAGCAGTGCGATTCATCAATCATCACCAATGCCTCATACTTATCGGCCAGGTCACATATTTTATCCAATTGTGCAATTGTTCCATCCATTGAAAAAGCACCGTCAGTCACAATAATTCTGTGGCGGCAACCGGCAGCAGCTTTCAATTGCTCTTCCAGGTCAGACAGGTCACTGTGTTTATACCTGAAACGTTTTGCCTTACACAAGCGGACCCCATCAATAATAGAGGCATGGTTCAGCTCATCTGAAATAATCGCGTCCTGATCGTTGAACAGGGGTTCGAATACGCCTCCGTTTGCATCGAATGCCGCGGCATATAAAATGGTATCTTCAGTGCCCAGAAAAGCGGAAAGCTTTTCTTCCAGCTCCTTATGAACGTCCTGTGTACCGCAAATAAACCTTACCGATGACATGCCATAACCATATTGATCGATAGCTTTCTTCGCTGCTGCAGTCACCCTTGGATCTGAGGAAAGACCCAGATAGTTATTGGCGCAGAAATTCACGACTTCCTGTCCGGTGCTTACTTTGATATCGGCACCCTGGGGGGTAACAATTACCCGCTCCCTTTTATAGAGTCCGTCATTTTCAATTTGTTCAAGTTCTTGCTGTAGAACCGGCTGCAGTGTTTTATACATGGTTTGTCTTTTATTTAACTGTTGGCGTCAAAGTTATAAATTATCATCCTAACCTATAAATTAATTTGTCTTACCTTCAAGCCATGTAAAACAGTGCTGTTGAAACAGATAGTTTCCTGCCATTTTATTCAGTTTTAAATATGAAGTTACACTACCTTATCCTTTCTCTTTTTCTGCTAATCAGCGGCAGCACTTTGGGGCAGACTTTCAGCATTAACGGAACCATAAAAGACAAACAGGGTCTTCCGCTTCCTTTCGTTTCCATATATCTTAAAAATACAGCAAAAGGCACTTCGGCAAATACAGAAGGACAATACACCCTCCGTGTGGACAGCGGGAAGCTGACGCTGGTATTTAAAGCTATCGGGTATAAAACACTGGAACGCAGCCTTACGGTCAGGCAGCATCGCACAGAAAATATAACCCTTGAGGAGGAAGCCTATACACTTAATGGGGTAACGATTGCGGCCAATGGGAAGGATCCGGCAGAAAGTATCATGAAAAAAGCCATCCGTAAGAGAAAAACTTATCTCCGGGAGAATGATGCTTATACAGTAAAGGTCTATATCAAAGGAATGCAAAAGCTCGTTGCCGCCCCAAAAAGATTTTTAGGCAATGATATAGAGAAAGTCCTCGAACTGGACACCAACAGGAAGGGAATACTGTATCTATCGGAATCACAGTCTATCTTCCATTTCAAATCTCCGGATAAGGTACGTGAAGAAATGATTTCTTCGAAAATATCGGGGAGGAACAATTCCTTCAGCTTCAATAAGGCATCCGACCTGAACCTCAATTTTTATGAAAACATCCTGCTGGAGAATAAACTGATGGCACGCGGGGTGGTCTCACCGGTGGCAGATCATGCCATGTCCTATTACCAATATAAGCTCCTGGGTTTTACGGAGGAAAATGGGGAAACCATCCATAAAATTGAGGTCATCCCCAGGCATGATACTGATCCTGTATTCAGCGGGGTAATTTATATTGCCGAGGACAGCTGGAGATTAATGGGCACTGCATTATACCTGACAAAGAAATCGGGCATTAACGTATTGGACACCCTGGAAATCAGGCAGCAATTCATTAAAGTGGAAAACAGCTACCTCCCGTCTGATATCAACTTCCGTTTCAGGGGTAACGTACTAGGGTTTAAATTCGAAGGATACTATCTGGGGGTATTCGATAACTATAACCTCCATCCAAAATTCCCTCCTCGCTTTTTTAATGGGGAGCTGTTGAGCATATCGGATACCGTAAATAAAAAAGATTCCACCTACTGGGCAAAAAACCGCCCTATCCCATTAAGTACAGAAGAAAAAACAGATTACCGGAAAAAAGACAGCATTGCTGTCAGGAAGACTTCCAGTAGGTACCTGGATTCGGTAGACAGGGAACTGAATAAAATCAGCCTGGGAAAGGTTGTCATGACCGGATATACCCTCAGGAACACCGCCGACAAGAAATTCCTGAATATAGACCCCCTGCTGAAATCTATCCTTTACAATACAGTGGAAGGATTTGCCATTAAATTGGGTGCAACTTATTCAAAAATACTGGAGGAGGGTAAATACTATACGATCAGGCCCGAAATCCGTTATGGCTTTTCCAACGAAACATTGACGGCAAACCTGAAGGCTAACTATTATTATGATCCCCAGAAGCTCGCAAATGTGGGTATTTCTTTTGGGAATGGAATAGTTGACCTCAATAACTTAGGAAGCATGCCCCTGCTTTCCAATTCCCTGAACGCACTATTATTTGAAAGGAATTTCTCCAAGTTCTACAAGAAAAACTTCCTCCAGGCCAATACCGGCAGGGAGCTGGCGAACGGGTTACAGGCAGAGCTGATACTCAACTATGCTAAAAATGAACAGTTAAGCAATACCACCGATTTTAGCTTTTTCGATTTTAAAAACAGGATGTTTACCAGTAATAACCCTTTTAGCCCGGATGCGGAAAGCCAGCTTTTCCCTGACTACCGTGCATTGACTTTCAGTGCCAGCCTGACCTATACCATGGGACAACAATACATTACCCGCCCCAATGGCAAGTTTTACCAGGAGTCGCCCTCCCCCACCTTTAAATTAAATTACAGAAAAGGGATCAAAGACTTGCTGAACAGTGACGCCGATTACGACCTGCTTTCCCTGGAAATATCAAAAGATAAGATGAGTGCCGGTATGCTGGGTTATTCAAAATTTGCGATCAGTGCCGGTAAATTCCTGAACAATCGTGCCGTATACTACCCCGACTTGCAACATTTCAGCGGGAACAATTCACTGACTTCGGCTCCGGAACTCAGAAAATTCTCCTTTCTCGATTTCTACCAGTACAGCAGCAGTGAACAATACCTGGAACTGCACTTTGAGCATAATTTTGCAGGTTTAATGAGCAATAAGGTACCCTTACTGCGCAAATTAAAACTGGAAGAGCTGCTGGGCATCAACTACCTCAGCCAGCCTTTAAGGAAGAACTATTCAGAGGTTTATTTTGGCATTCAGCGGCTGATTTTCAGGGCAACCTACGGCTTTGCTTTCAATGGAAACAGGAATATTGAACACGGATTTAGAATTTATTACGGATTTTAATTAATTGTTAACCACAATTCTATTAATCCATATTACATTATGCCATTTTATTGCGTCACCTCCGGAGGCGCCTTAGTATCAATGTATTAATTCATATAAATTCAACAACGTGAAAAAAGATGAAAGGGCCTCTTTTGGCCCAAGGATTAAAGAAGTACGGTTGGCTAAAAAGATGACCCTGAAAGAATTCTACGGGCCGGCAACAAAGTATGTAAACAACTTCTCTCCCATTGAAAATGGGAAAAGGATTATCGGAGAGCGCCTGCTGGCCGATATTTTAAGGATACATAAGATCTCCATGAACTGGCTGGTCAACCAGGAAGGGTCGATGTTTGTAGAAGAACCTACTGTCGCTGAGGAATACAAAGGTGTTCCCTTTTTCAATGTCAACTTTTCTGACATTACTTTTAGTGAGTTCAACCTGCTCAGGGAAACTCCTGAATACTATGTAAATTTGAAACCCCTGAACGATTGCGATGCATTCCTTACCGTGTATGGGGACAGTATGTACCCTAAATATGCAAGCGGAGAAATTATTGCGGTGAGGGAAGTGACCAATATGGAGGTGATTCAATGGGGCGAAGCCTATCTCATCATCACAGATGAAACTGCAAACAATATGATTACCGTGAAATCAGTATTTGAGCATTACAATGAAAGTAGCCTGGTTCTAAGGGCTTTTAATCCGGCCTATACCGGCGACACCATCATTGAAAGGAGTGCGATTAAAAGACTATTTATCATCAAGGGTAAAGTCATGCGCAATCAATTGTAGAAAAAAAGAAATTCCTGCTGGCCAGGATAAATTGATTATAAAACAAGAAAGGGTTGTTCCATCCAGACACAACCCTTTTCTAACCAAATATAAACCTGTATGAACGGGTTTTTCTTTTATGGTACCATAACAAGTATACTACCTTATTTATCTTTTCTATATTGCCTGTTATTCAAAAACCGAACCAGAAAATTCTCATTGAGAATTTATTAACCGGAATTACAGTTTCCAGACAATTCTCGGTAGTTGAGCAATTCTGTTAAGAACTGACCACCTATCTCTTATCATTTCAATTGTGACCTTTTTCTTTGACTTTTTTGTGATCAACACTGCAAATTTAACACTTTTTAATTAAAAACAGCACATTAAATACATTTTTCACTAAAAAAATCAACAATCCCCACAACAATTAGGAGTTTAATCCATTACAAAGTATAATAATGGTGATTTACGACAAAAAACAATCAAATAAATCCTACAACACGTCAATTTTAGAATAAAATAAGTTGTTAATAAAAATTTAACATAGAAAACATCTTATTTTAAAGCATAATTCCCTTCAGAAGCAACAAAATACGTCGGATCTTCCAAAACATTCACTTCGATCAGCTGATCGGCATTATTTAATAAACGCTTACAATCGGCACTTAAGTGTGTGAGGTGTAAAGTTTTGTGCATTTTTTTATAACGGTCAGTCAATTTATTCACCGCATCTATGGCTGACATATCTGCTATCCTGCTGTTTTTGAAATCAATAATGATATGTTCAGGGTCGGAAGACAGCTCAAACTGCTCCAAAAATCCTGTAACCGAACCAAAGAACAGTGGACCAGAAACTTCATAACACATCACTCCGTCTGTCCGCATATATTTTTTCACACGGATACGCTTGGCACTTTCCCAGGCAAACACCAGGGCAGAAAGAACCACTCCAATCAATACCGCCAGGGCAAGGTTATGCAGGTATACAGTAATTGCAGCCACACTGATCCCAATGAAAATATCCTGAACAGGCATCTTATTGATTACCCTGAAGCTCATCCATTCGAAAGTCCCGATAGCCACCATCACCATGACCCCTACCAATGCAGCCATGGGTACCCGTTCAATCACAGGTGCCCCGAAAAGAACGATAAGCAGGATCGTCAGGGATGCAATAATGCCTGAAAGACGCGACCTGGCTCCCGCAGAGAGATTAACCAGTGTTTGTGCAATCATGGGGCATCCACCCATTCCTGAAAAAAAGCCGTTCAGTATGTTTGCGCCTCCCTGTGCCATACATTCCCTGTTCCCGTTCCCTTTGGTACTGGTGATTTCATCTACCAGATTCAGGGTAAGCAAGCCTTCTGTTAACCCAACTCCAGCCATAATTAAGGCATAAGGCAGGATAATGACCAGCGCAGCGGTAGTTAAAGGTATCGATGGAATATGAAAAGGAGGAAAACCACCACTTACCGAAGCAATATTCCTCACCAGTTTGGTATCGATTCCGGAAAAAAAGACAAGAAGGAAAACAACAATAATCGCGACCAGTGAAGAAGGCACAGCCTTGGTCAGCTTAGGAAAAAATATCACAATAGAAACGGTCAGTAATACCAGGGAAAGCATGATCCATAGCGGATTACCGGATAGCCATACATAATTACTGCTATCTCCAATTTTAAACTGCTCCAGCTGTGACATAAAAATAATAATTGCCAATCCGTTCACAAAGCCAAACATCACCGGCTGGGGAACGAGGCGGATAAATTTCCCCAGTTTGAAGAGTCCGGTAAGGATCTGGAATACCCCTGCCAGGGCTACCGCAGCAAAAACATAGTCTATTCCATGTGTTCTCATCAATGCGATCAATACGACAACCGTAGCACCTGCCCCACCGGATACCATTCCCGGTCTTCCGCCAAAAATAGCAGTAACCAATCCCATAATGAAAGCAGCATAAAGACCTACCAATGGAGGAAAACCACCAAGAATAGCAAAAGAGAGGGATTCCGGGATCATCGTCATTGCTACGGTAAGACCTGCAAGAATTTCAATTTTATAGTCAACCTTTTGAGAAAAGTTAAACAGGCGTAAATAAGGTTTCATCCCGGATGTGAAAGTAGGTAAACAATAAGCCGCACGGAGAGAAATATCCGGCTTTGGGACAAAGGTAAGAAATTATCAGATCGTATTGTGCCTCAAAAAAGCACAGGCAGGAATGGTCAAAGACACCTTTGACAGGCTGCGTATTCATTCTGGCGCAGCAGTGCACCCGCAAAAGCGGATCAGCATGAAGCAGAAGCCTCAGGCTTTTAGAAAAGCAGGGAACAGGGTGTGTCCCTTTGCTTATTTCCTGGCCTTATTGCTGACTGATATCGTTTTTGCAGCAGGATTGGTTTTCTTTTTTGCGATTTTGTAAGTGCCAATTAAAACCATCGAAGCAATTACCATTGTAAACATGACGTTAAACGATCTTTTATCCATAATTCCAGAAATTTAAATTGTGAAGCAATTTACAGCTACCGGACATTCACAAAGCAAAAGAATGCTTTATTGAGGATAAAAAACCCTCAGAAACGATAACCTGTTGATTGTTAAACACAATTTAGACAAAATCCGGGTGAATTACAAATAATTCAATAAAATAATAGTTATTTTATTTTTGCGGAGAGGAAGATGGTTCTGCCCCGATAGCTTCCCAAAGCATATCTTTTAACTCGGTTAAACCCTTTTGTGCAACGGAGGAAATAAATACCGAAGGAATATTTGCAGGAATATCTTTCCTGATTTCTGCCATCAGTTCTTCATCGAGCATATCAGATTTTGTGACCGCCAGTACGTGTGGTTTCTGCATCAATTCCGGGTTATATTCGAGAAGTTCATGCTTCAGGATAGCATATTCTTCGCCGATTGTCCTGTTGGTATCTGCAGGAACCATAAATAGCAATACAGAATTGCGCTCAATATGTCGTAGGAAACGGTATCCGAGTCCTTTTCCTTTGGAGGCTCCTTCAATAATACCAGGAATATCTGCCATAACAAAAGATTTGTTGGCACGATAGGAAACAATTCCCAGGTTGGGAACAATAGTGGTGAAAGGATAATCAGCAATTTCTGGTTTGGCAGCAGAAACAACAGAAAGCAAGGTCGATTTTCCGGCATTCGGGAAGCCTACCAGTCCAACATCTGCCAGTACTTTCAGTTCGAGGACTACCCATTGTTCTTTTCCCGGCTCACCAGGCTGGGCAAAACGGGGAGTCTGCAGGGTAGACGTTTTGAAATGCCAGTTGCCAAGGCCTCCGCGTCCACCAGGGATAAGGATTTTGGTCTGTCCGTCTTCTGTGATCTCAAACAGGACTTCTCCGGTTTCCGCATCCCTGGCAATAGTTCCCAGGGGTACCTCAAGATATTCATCTTTACCGAATTTACCTGAACTGGTTGCACTGGAGCCCACACCACCATCAGAAGCAATGATATGTTTTCTATACTTAAGGTGCAGCAGCGTCCAGAACTGCCCGTTACCGCGCAAAACAATGTGTCCGCCACGTCCGCCATCGCCGCCGTCCGGTCCACCGGTTGATGTCATTTTATCGCGGTGCAAATGTGCAGAGCCGGCCCCTCCTTTACCGGAGCGGCAGCAAATTTTAACATAATCTACAAAATTGGAACCTTGTGACATAACCTTTTATTTTTTCTTTTTATATAAAATAGCGGGATGAACATACATTCGTCCCGCTATCTGCAAATTTTATTCTATTAATATTTATCTATAACAGCGCATAATTCCGCAAAGATATCATCGATGTTTCCGATACCATTCACTTTACTTAATTTCTGCTGTTCTTCGTAGTACGGCAAAACATGGATCGTTTTACTGAAATACTCTTCAATGCGTTTTTGCAATTTATCTGCCTGATCATCAACCCTATTGGTTAATTTCTGACGTTCAGCAATACGTTTTGTCAGTTCATCCTGGTCCACATCCAAAGCAATTACACCCGCGATGGAACTTCCTTTACTTTCCAGAAATTCGTCAAGGGCAATGGCCTGAGGCACTGTTCTTGGGAAACCGTCAAAAATAAATCCTTTTGCTGATGGATTTTTGTCCACTTCTTCTTCCAGCATAGCAATCGTGATCTCATCTGGTACAAGCTGTCCGTCAGCAATAAGCGCACTTACTTTTTGTCCTAATGTAGTCTGGTTACTGATATGCGCCCTGAAAAGGTCGCCGGTAGAGATGTGTATCAATTGATATTTATCAATCAATTTTTCAGATTGGGTGCCTTTGCCTGCACCCGGTGGGCCAAAGATAACAAAATTGAGCATTTGGGTTGTCTTTTAAAAGTTAAAAGCCTTCCAGCCATCGGGCAAGCAAGGCTTTTTTTCAATTGATTATGTTCAGTGTCACAAGCAAAGCCTTTGTGCCTGTTGACTAAATTTATCTTTATGAATTCTATGCGAATTGATCGAAAATGTATTTCCTTATATCCCTTCCAAAATAAAAGAGATATTTCAATTGGCAAACTGCAAAACGTTATGCAGACCAAAATCCTTTCAAGGCTGCAAATATATAATTATAAATCAAGTTAGTTCTATTTTCAACAAAAAAATACGCTGATGGTCATTTGAAAGGAGCTTCCCCGGTGATATAAGGCAGCTGACAGTCGGCCGGTTTAATTGCTGTAAGCCATTTATTTAGCATAAATTCTGCGAAATGCCATATGCACCATCAAGGCAAGCAGGCTAAATCCCATACCTACGGCAAGCACCCCGTTCCATTGCCAATGCGACCAGCTTAAAGCAGCGAGGAATGTACCCAGCGAACCCCCAATAAAATAGGATGTCATATACACCGTATTCAACCGGTTATTGGCTTCAGGGTGCAGTGCAAAAATAGAAGATTGGTTCATAATGTGCGTAGCCTGCATGGCTATATCCAGAATGATGACCCCCAGGATCAGCGTCCAGTATTGGTCTCCCCCTTGGTAAAAGATGAACCATGCGGATAGAAAAATCAACATAAAAAATGCCGTAAGTTTGAAAAAGGAAACTTTCTTCGCCAGCTTCCCCACACCAACGGCCATCAGTGCCCCGGCCATGCCAATAATACCGAAAGCCCCGGCAATTTCACTTCCTGCGTTAAATGGAGGTTGGGCGAGATGGAAGACCAATGATGTCCAGAATGCGCTAAAAGAGGCAAACAGGAAAGCACCACGGAGTGCAGCAGCCTGTAAGGCAGGCTCTGTCCTGGCATAATGCAAAACAGATTGCATCAACTTTGCATAAGTCCCTTTATATACGGGATAGAGTTCTGGCAGTTTCCAGCTGATCATTACCCAAAGCACCAATGTAATCCCGGCAGCAATGAAAAACATGGCACGCCAGCCATACAGGTTGCCGACCCAGCCACTCAGGATTCTGGATCCCAGAATACCAATCAGCAGTCCGCTCATGACCAGGCCGATAGACTGGGTTCTTTTCTCCGGACGGGCAAGGCTTGCCGCCATAGGGATAAACAATTGTGGGACAACGCAGGTTAAACCGGTTAAAAAACTAAAGATGTAGATCTGGTAGAGCGACTGACTTAGTGCGATTCCTAAAACAGAGAGGAAAATAAACAGAAAATCAATGACAATCAGCCTTTTTCTGCGGAACAGGTCTCCGAGAGGCACAATGGTCAGTAATCCTGCGGCATAACCGATCTGTGTCAGCATAGCGATATTTCCGGCACTGGATTCCGATACCTGCAGGTCTTTCGCAATCAGCGATAAAAGAGGTTGGTTATAGTAATTATTGGCAACAACCAATCCTGATGAAATGGCCATTAACCAGAGTAATGGTGCAGTAAGTTGTGGTTTCTGAGAGGTATCCATTGAGGCAGCGGCTTTGTGTATCCCTCAAAACTATCATTATTTTCATAGAATAAACTTGTTTTCCAGTAGTTTTTCAATAACTCGACAACTTGGTTTCTCAATTTATGAATTGTTCTTCACAGGATTTCAAGAGTCCACCAGCCCGGTTTTCATGGCTGCTTGTATTCGGTAGGCACATGACGGATTTATCAGGGCTGCAAAAGACCTGTCCTTATTCTTCCTTTCCTGCAAATGCTGCAAGCGTGACCTTATGGCCAACACTAGTCAACGCATTGGCAACAAATGCACCCGTATAGTTCAGTTCAGGTACATCGAAAGCATTTTTACGGGAGGCGATTAACCTGTAACTTCTTTCCGCACCCTGATAAATCACCACATGTTCATGGATTTCCATTTTCTGGTCATCCTGGTAGCTATAAATGAGCTGTGGTTTTGCCTTAGCAGGGAAAGTGATTTTCAGTTCATCTTTACCCGCTTCCACCCATGCATCAGTAAAACCAATGGTACGAATGGCGTAGGCTCCCCCTCCTTCTGAAAAGAGAAAACCTGTATCATCAGAAAACCGGCTTTCTGTTACTTTTCCTTTGCTGGCATCATACAAAGAATATCCTGAGGAAACAATCAGGCTATCGCTGAAAAGATGGTATGACAGTGGCGTACCGCCATCACTCACTGTTGGCTCTCCGGAACCAGGAGCCAGATTCATTTTCTTACAGGAGCAAAATATGCCCGTCAGGAGGATAAGGATAATAGTTATTTTCATAAAATATACAGTCGATTAAACCTTAATTCATTAATCAATAACAAAGATAATTAATTTCCTTTTTATACGTAAAATAACCATAGTAAACACTTTTAATTCATATTGTAAAATTATTATAGCATATAGTTACAAATATCATACAATTTGCTAGTATTAAAGTACAGCGCCCAATAGCAAAACATCAAACAATTGGGAAAATTTGTGAGATGATACATTTGGGTAAAAAGTTAGAGGAAGTAGCAAAGGAAAGGGGGGTTGGGGCGACCGCACTGAGCAGGCAGCTGAATACAACCAGAGAGAATATCTACAGTATCTATACCAGGGAAAGCATTGACATTCCCCTACTGCTGCTTTGCTGCAAAGTTTTAAACTACAATTTTTTCCAGCATATTTACCAGGAAGAACCATTATTAAGCTTCAAATTACAGGAAGAGCAGGAAAAACGTGCAGAACTGGAAGCAGCCCAGCTCAAGATCAAAACCCTTGAGTCATCTTCCATCCTGCAAAAGGAACTCATAGAAACACAACGGAATTTATTGGTGGAAAGGGAAAAAGAGATCGGCCAGCTGAAAGAAAAAATTTAAAATACTTCCCGGTCCTGGCCCGGGACTCACATCAAATCCATTGACGAAAACAGTAATGCGCTCCACACCTGTTTAGTGTCCAGAATCATATTTCAAACTCATACTTTTTCCGGTAAACTTGAGTTAAAAAATAAGATAAGAGCAATCCCATGGCCGTTCCAAACAGTAAAGAAGAATTACAACAAGCAATCACCACCAATTATACTAAGCTCAGAGATGAGCTGTTGAAAATCCCTGTTAACTCCGCTACGGCCAAGGAACTGGAAGGACATGCAAAAGGTACTTTGATGAGTATCAATAACCTCCTCGCCTACCTCATTGGCTGGGGAGAGCTCGTGCTGAAATGGGAACAAAAGAAAAAAAACAATGAACCTGTGGATTTTCCTGAAACGGGATATAAATGGAATGGGCTTGGCATGCTGGCCCAAAAGTTTTATCAGGATTATGCTGAAGATGATTATCCCAGGTTAACCAAGAAATTAGACCATACCGTACAAAAGATCCTTATGTTAATAGAAACGAAAACAAATGAGGAACTTTATGAAGTTCCATGGTATGAGCACTGGACACAAGGGAGAATGATCCAGTTCAATACTGCTTCACCCTACCAGAATGCAAGGGGAAGAATAAGAAAATGGATCAAAACCATTGCAATTCCACAACACAAAATCACAGTAAATCATTCAACAGGAAATCAATAGCATACAAATAGGATCGCCATGACCAGTTACAGCGTAGTTGTGATCATCATCAAACCACCATTTTCACTGCCAGTATATGTTTACAAATGCCCCTCTTCCCCTGATAGGTAGTAAACCATTCACAGGTACAGCGGTCTCCTTTCCCATCCAGAACAACTTTATGCTGAACGCCGGTACCTTTTACACTGGCCTCAATATAACCTGCTTCATTCCGTAAAATCTGTACTTCCTCCTTATCGATCAGTTTTTTCGCATTTTTCAACCGGGGGTTTAAGCTCAGGATTCGTTCAGCTTTGAATGGCAGCTGTCTGTAAAAATGGTTACGTTCTGTCAGGTCATAACCCAACAGCCCAATGGAAGACAAGCTGGAAGTCAGCTGATCCATTGTTCCGAAATCTATATCATGCGCTATGGATAATAAAGTAGGATCAAAAGTCTCATTTGATTTCAGTAAACTATTCAATCCATACACCCATTCTACCGGAACATCTTCCTTCATATTTTCCAGGGCCTTTCCTTCTCCTGAAAATCCACGGTAAGCATCAGGCGAAAAAGCCATCAGTAACTGCATTTTACCACATTCGCAGACCATTGAACAGGTTTGTTGATCTGCCGATTCATAGATATAAACCTTCTCTGCCAATGCCAGTATGCCCTCCAGCAGCCGCAACCGGTGAATACCCCCGATCCGAACCGCATCTGCTGTCACCAGGGTAGAAAACATAAACTTACCGGCGCGTTTCGTGATAAAAAAATCCCCCTTAACACTTCCTTTGGGCAGGGTTTGAAAAAGTTGTATGGCCTGAATTCTATTCAGCTCAAACTTCAGGTCCATATCGGCAAGATAAAGCTGTACACTCGTCAGACCTTTGATCCAGCGCATGGGCAGTGTTACTTTCTTTTCTGTGACTTTAGTTTTAGCAGTAATTACCTGTACATCTTTCTGTCCGACAGCCAGGGTAACTTTTTCATTTTTCTGGATACTGTTCAGGGCATTCAGCATGGGATCATTAAAATCCACATTCGTAGTGCCATTGGCGATAAATTCTCCATCAATAGATTCCGGCTTCATATCCAATCTCACATACACACCATTGCAGGAAGAGAAACCTTCAAACCTGATTTTTTCTGTACCGGCTGAAACAATCGGGTCACGAAGACTGGGTGGAACAGGACCGAAACTGGAACGCACGACTTTAGCAATGGTACTCCAGCATTTTGCAGTCACGTATGGATCCGTGAGGCTACCCCAAAAGAAACAGGGAATAGTATTTACGGCCTCAATCTCAGTTTGATGGGCAAGAACAAGGCTGTTTACACCTTTCACTTTCGTATAGGTGGAAACTCCCTGATATGCATATTGTAAATCTGTCATTGTCATCTGTTTAAAATTTGTGCTGCCAATTTTTTCAAAGCTGTATTGGCCATTAGTTTCTCAAATAAGGTGATTACAGGCGGCGAAGGTTTCAAATTGGTCTTGTAAAGGACATCGACATAGTGTTCCACCAATTTCTTAAAATTAACAGGAAGCTTGTCCATGCCGGACAGCCCCTCAAATATGCCATCAATCAACTGTAAACATGCTGAATTGTGTAATGAAGAGACTTCCTTCAGCATCCCCATGCACTCAACTAACCTTAGGAAAGGGCCGTATTTGTGAAAAGCAAGAAAGGAAAATTTCCGGGCAAGCAGGTTAAGATCTACCGACCGCTTCTCTATCAGGTTAATCAATACCTCGGCGGACATCAACCGCAACTCTTTCTTATCCTGGAAAAATGTACAGGCATACAAAAGCAGAGCCGTATCCGAAAACAAGAAACCATATTGGTTCACTATGTTCAGAAATCCTTTAAGCTCCTCTCCACCACCAGCAGATGTTACACAGGAGGAACGTAAAAGGAAAACCGCTAGGGCGTCAGTATTTTGTGGCATCAGGCTGTTCCAATGATACACATTCCCCGCACTATGCAAGAGATAATCCCAGGTGTTTTTCCGGCTGAAGAGGTCCAACCCATATAAAAAATATCCTGTTGTTTGCTGATAACCGGGAAAGGGAATATGTATTTCATACCAGGATGTGGAGCGTTCCTTTTTCTTTGTCTGGTAATTTACATACTCATTCCAGCGTTCCTCAATTCTGATTTCCGGAAAAAATGGAGATACTACGAAAGGAACATTTTTAAGGGAAGTTCCATTAAATTCCGGAAATGTTTCGTTGGGATAATAAGTTCTGGCAGCCATGGCCCATAACTCCTCCAGGCCATCATCCGTTGCAGTCTTTATTTTTGACAGCAATTTATTGAGTATAGATGGTTTTTTGAGCAGAATTGCAGGTTCTGTTCCCAGGCAATACGCCATCAGATCTCTCAGATCAGCATTCAACTGTTCGAGCAAAGGAATAGCTTCGGCAATATTTTCCCGTGGCATCCTGCTGATGGCCATACTCAGGTCGAGTTTATTGATTTCCACTCCTAGCTGCTGACAGGTAATCAGCCGCTCCAGTAATATCTTTGGCGCAACCCAGTACGGATAGTGGGAAGGAAACGAAAGCATCGGTATAGACTGGAGACTATCGATCCTTTGCTGGACCGCATGGAGATAGGGTTTGATCAATAAAAGTGTCTTTATTTTATGATAAGCACTGTCCTGCACCTTAAAAACGTAATCATAGTTGTAAATCTTTTGCTGTAAGAAAACGCTGATATAAGACTTATAAGTACTATCAAAGTATTTCTTCTCCAACTGCTTTCCATAAGGCTGCAGTTGTTCCGCATAATTTTCAGGAAAAAGATGCCGTTGATTAATATATACATGGAGCAACAATTCAGCATCCAGTACTTCATCGGAGGTCATAAACTTTCCGAATAAAAAAACGATATCATTCCAATCCTCCGGCAGTTCAACTTCCTGAAGCAAAACTTTTTCTTTCTTTGGTTCGTACCGGTAAACTACCGTTTCCTCCAGATCCATTGTCGCTATATCCGGATGAAGAAGCTGACTTAAGTCAGTACTGATATTCCCCTGCATCAGGGAAACGTAATCAGATAGTTTCTCCTTCAAGACCTCATCTTTGTCAGAGGCAATTTTCAGGAGCAGCTTAGTTGCTCGCTCCTGTAAACTTAAATCCGGCACCATGTAAACATTAGCAGTCAGCAAGGTGATTTTTTGATTGAGCTCCGGATACAGCTTATTCAGCTTCTCCAACACCGGAAGCACACTTTTAATTGCTGCCTTGTTATCATTTGCCATCAATACCGGTTCCAGCCAGTCAAGAAAAGAATTTACATCGAATTCCTTTTCCTGGTACAATAGCTTACTCAGGTCCATAGCGAAATTCACTACGGGTGCATAGGTATATTGCAGACAGGCAAAGATATTCTCCTGAAAGGGCAAGAGTTCCCCAGCGACAGGATTTAATTCCGTCAGCCTTTTGCGAAAAAAAGATTTAAGGCTATTGTTCCAGTCTTTGGTCTGGATTAAAATGGTTTGTTCAATAAAATGTGCCCTGCTCAGTTTGCCTTCATCCAGCAGAGAATTGAAAAGGATTTGCCAGAGACTATGTGCATTGTAGGGCTCAGTGTCTTTATCCCTGAAATAAGATTGATGCAGACCGGTTTCATAATTAAACAATTCCGGGACTTCCCGTTCATAGGCAGTCTTATCATTCAATACACGCGTAATGAACGCTCTTGGTTTAATTTTAGCCGACCATTCATTGTATGAGGCCAGACTTAAGGCATACAATTCAGGCTGGAATTCAATTAAGGATTGATCTTCCAGAAAACGCAATGGCAGGTAATTGAATCTGATCCACTCACTTCTTTTACATTTTTCCAATATGAATTCAGCA
Source organism: Pedobacter sp. AW31-3R (assembly GCF_052180285.1). Classification (NCBI taxonomy): domain Bacteria; kingdom Pseudomonadati; phylum Bacteroidota; class Sphingobacteriia; order Sphingobacteriales; family Sphingobacteriaceae; genus Pedobacter; species Pedobacter sp. AW31-3R. The sequence continues at coordinate 5,256,017 of NZ_CP197475.1, forward strand.
ATCCATGTGGGTTTAGCCCATTTCAATACGGCAAGGATGAATGGTTCCTCAGCTCTTTTGAATATTTCTATGGCTTGATCCCACGGATTGATGTCGGTTTTATTGCTCAGGGCAATCGCACTCAGTACAATAATATCTGACTGGATGGCATCTCCCCTTACTCCCCAATTAGACCCATTTTTCTTATATTCGGGTTCATTGACAAGATCTATATAATCTAACCAGTACCGTTTACACTTTCTAAAATGTTTTTTTAAGGCTTCAAGATTACCTTTTGAATGCTCCATTAAAAAAGGCAAAAGTGCCTGCAGATTCCTGGAGAGAAGAATCGCATCATAAGCTTCCAGCACAACTTTAATATCAGTTTTTGCATCTTTTCCTGATTTGGATGCTGAGGGAACGGCAACCACTTCTCCATTCTCCGAATATCCCTTTTTCATTTTCTCCTTCAACAGTTTTTCTGCTGCTTTCAGGCAATCTTCATGACTGGAAAATGATTTGGTTTGTGAAAGTCCCGGTGTGCCGTTTCTTCCATAAGTCACTGTATACGCTGTATCGGCAACTTCAATTTGCCAGAATTTATCTGATGTACCGTCAATGTATTTTAGCTGTTTCTTCATAATAATATCGGGCTTGACATTGTCCAACACAGGAATTGATCGTCAATAAATATGCGATTAATTCATTATTTATAAAAGAAAAAGAAGCGGCATGACCTATTCTTATTGTCCGTACGTACAAAGGATCTTTCGATCCGGCATCTCCATTTTCCTGACCGCTGAAACAATCCAGGGGACCTGATTTACACGCAGCACAGGTCTGCTCTGTTTAGCTTTAATCAGCTTACTACTCGCGGATAGTACATAGAATAACCAGATAGGTCTCTTTCCTGCACAAGCACATGACCGGACTGTTCGGCCTTATTTTATCCTTTTGCAACAAGGCAACAGGTTCCATTGTCGATTTCGGATAAACTACCGGAATGGTGAATTATTTTTTCTAGTTTTGACATCTACACTAATATATTCATAATGAAGATAAAAACAATGAAATCTTGTAGTGTTCCCCTACTGGCAGGGACAATATTACTGATGGCTTCCTGTAATGGTACTGGCAGCCATCAGCCAAAAGAACTGAAATCAGGAATCCTTACCCAGAATATGGATACTACTGTACTCCCGGGTAATGATTTTATGGCCTATGTGAATGGAACATGGCTGAAAAAAACCAGTATTCCATCTGATAAATCCCGTTATGGGGTTGGTGCCATTATCAATGACAAGGCACAGGAAGACGTCAAGGCCATCATCGAAAACGCAGTGAAGACCGGTGGAAAAGAGGGCTCTGAAGAGCAGAAAATCGGGGACTTTTATGAATCCTTTCTCGATAGTAAAGGACGTGACGCGATAGGCCTGAAGCCCCTGAATGAGGAGTTTAAAAAGATTGATGCGATTTCCTCGGCCAAAGATCTTTCGGCTTACTTTGCTTATGCAAATAAATTCGGCCATGACATCCCATTCGGGATAAGTGTGATGGAAGATCTGAAAGACCCTAAAAGGTATATGTTGATCACCTGGCAGGGTGGCCTGGGATTACCTGAGCGTGAATATTATTTACTTAAAGATGCCAGGTCGGCTCAAATCAGGGCACAATATGTTACCCACGTAGAAACCATGCTTGGTTTGTCTGGTCTGCCTGATGCAAAAGCAGCGGCGGCAAAAATCATGACACTGGAAACCCAGCTGGCAGTAAACCACATGAAAAAAGAGGAAACGCGGAATATGGCAGGTTTGTATAATAAATATGCAATTAAAGACCTGGGCAAACTGACTCCCGACTTCGACTGGAATACGATGATCAGTGAAGCAGGAATCAAGGGAACCGATAGTATTGTCATTGCACAGGTTGCATACACCAAAGCCCTGAATGGCATACTCAAACAGACACCCCTAACCACCTGGAAAACCTATTTAAAATGGACGGCGATCAATGGATCAGCATCATTTCTGAATTCAGCACTTGATAAAGAGCATTTCAATTTCTATTCAAAAACCCTGAATGGAATAAAAGAGCAAATGCCCCAATGGCGTCGTGCAGTGGACCTGGTGAATGACAATCTCGGAGAGATGCTGGGCAAGCTTTATGTAGAGAAGCATTTCTCTCCGGAGGCTAAAGAACGCATGTTACAACTGGTAGGTAACCTGTTGAAAGCTTATGAGTCCAGTATCAAAACATTAGACTGGATGAGTGAAGGTACTAAAAAACAGGCGTTGGATAAGATCAGTAAATTCACGCCAAAAATAGGTTATCCTGATAAATGGAGAGACTACTCCGCACTGAAAATTGTGAAGCATGATTTGTTTGGGAATAAAAAGCGTGCTGATGAATTTGAATACAACAGAACAATAAATAAGCTGGGCAAGCCCGTAGACCGCAGCGAATGGGGCATGACGCCTCAGACTGTAAATGCATACTACAATCCACCAATGAACGAGATCGTATTTCCGGCGGCAATCCTGCAACCTCCTTTCTTTGATATGACTGCCGAAGATGCAGTAAATTACGGAGCAATCGGAGCAGTGATTGGTCATGAAATTGGTCATGGATTCGATGATCAGGGAAGTACATTCGATGGGGATGGCGTGATGCGCGACTGGTGGACAGCGAAAGATAAAAGCGAATTTAAAAAACGTACAAGTGCACTGGTAGCACAATACAATAGTTTTAAGGTTTTCCCTGATCTGAATGTAAACGGGGATTTTACCCTTGGTGAGAATATCGGGGATCTTGGTGGATTAAGCATCGCCATTAAGGCTTACAAAGAGAGTCTTCATGGTAAACCGGCTCCTGAAATGGATGGGTTTACCGGCGAACAGCGGGTGCTTATTGGCTGGGCACAGGTCTGGGCAAATAAATCTACTGAAGAAGGATTGAGAACACAGGTAGGTACAGATCCGCATTCACCGGCACAATTCAGGGTAAATGGTGTGGTGAGAAACGTACCTGAATTTTATGAAGCGTTTAAGGTGAAAGCAACAGATTCCTTATATCTTGCTCCGGATAAAAGGGTGAGAATCTGGTAAACAGCGCAATGCATTACTGCATTATTAGGTAAGAAATTGATGTCTATCCTATAAAGTTGGTATTTTAACCCAATCATGGCCGGAAGAAATTCCGGCCATTTTCATATGTTGAAGAAAAAGCCAGGGTCAACCCGACATGGACTAATATTTTACCAGACATTTTAAAGAAAGTTAAGGTATGAAGATAAGAAAAGCAACAGTAGCCGATTCACAAGACATTGCTACATGTATTCTACTCGCTATGGGTGACATTATTTATCAGTTTATTGGTTGCAAAGACGATGTTCTGGCAAAAGAATTCATGTTATCCTTTGTCAGCAAAGGAGGCAACCAATACTCCTATGAAAACTGCTGGGTAGCAGAAGAGGACCATGGCATAATTGCAGCTGCCTGCATTTATGACGGAGCAGCACTGCATAGACTAAGAACCCCGGTTTTAGATTATGTTAAAAGTAAGTACGGTATGACATTAATTCTTGAAGATGAAACCCAGGAAGCGGAGATGTATATTGACTGTTTAGGGGTAGATGTTCATCAGCAAGGCAAGGGTATCGGCTCGGAAATGCTCCGGTTTCTGATTAAAGAATATGTGGTAAATCGCCATCAAATATTAGGCTTATTGGTCGATGAGGATAACCAGGCCGCGAAACGCCTGTATCTCAGTCTGGGTTTTATGGTGATGGGAAATAAGACTTTCGCAGGAAAAAAGATGGAGCACCTGCAGATCGGTCACTGAACTCCCTGAACGGTTGATCAGGATAAAGAGAAGGCAGAGATAAAGTGGATCCAGGTAAATCACCTTAGATAACAGGTAAACCACATCAGATAATGAAAGCCCCAGATTTCTCCGAGGCTTTCTAGGTGACCACATACCAATTCCAACCCCTCATCGCTCTGAGGGGGACAAGCGTTAGGACCTGCCGCTGTCATTGGTGCCCCCACAATTGGGGATCATGCAAAGAAAGGAGGCCAAATAACAGCAGATTATCTCCTTGACATATCGATCATGGTTTTGATTTCAGGGATTGCTTCATCTACGCCAATAAAACCAACAGTCCTGAACCTAATGATTCCCTCTTTGTCGATGACCAGTTTTGTAGGCAAACTACTTACCCTGAAAGCTGATGACATAGGGTTTTGGTTGCTCAAAGGGTCTTTCAAATCCATGTACACGTTAAAAGTATAGTGTTTACTATTGACAATCTTCATTGCATCTTCAGTTGCTGAAGCTCCCTTTTTTTCTGAGGTGTGCACAAACATGAAGACCACTGAATCATCACCTTTATAATAATCCACTGCTTTCTGCATTCCCGGAAAAGAGCCTACACAAGGAATACACCAGGTAGCCCAAAAATCAATGAATACCGTTTTTCCCTTTAGACTTTTTAGCGAAACAGTCTTTCCATTTACATCTTTAATCTCAAAATCTGGCGCAGGCTGGTTTACTTTCATTTTTTCAACCTTTGCCTGTATTTCTTTCGTTTGTACAGCAGCGATGGAATCCAATACTGTTTTAAAGCGCTGTTCACTGCCATATTTCTTCAGATAAAGTTTCCCGAGTTCGGTTTTAAAATCAGGACTGAGGTGTACATATTTCCCCCTTAGCAGTTTATTCGCTTCTGTGAGTGCCAGATCAGGATTGCCTGTGCGGATTAACGCCAGGGTATACAACTCAGGATATGCGCTACTCCCACCGCCCTGACCTGCTGCCAGGTAAGGCAAAGACTCTTTGTATTTCCCCTGTTTAAAGCGAATGACACCCAGTTGAAACTTCAGCTGCTGTTTTTCCTCCCCGGAAAAAGAAGCCGATCCCTTTTCATCAATCAACGGGATAATCATCTGCTCAGCTTTATCCAGCTTTCCCGCTTCGATAAGTGTACCAATTACCGCACTCCAACTATTGTTCTTCCAGCTTTGGTCTTTAATCTGCCTGATCCAATACTTGGCTTTTTCCGTATTCCCGGCTTCGGCATAGGCAATTGCCGTATGCTGTGCGCCGGCATCAAGCAGCATCTGGTTCATCCCATCATCCGGCTTTTTAAGCATCTGATTTAACATCAATTCCATACGGGGTGCTTCTACCTCTGATTTTATCGCGTTGTACAGGCCCGAAAGACTGGTATCGGCTGGTAACGACTGGGCAATTGCATTTGTGCTGAACAGCAAACAAACAATGCCGGCCTTCATTATATATAAAATATTCTTTTTCATGTCTTCCTCTTTACTGCTTGTTGAATAAAATCGGCAACAACATCTGCAGGCATTACAACTGCGGATGTTCTGCTGTGTCTGGCAATATTAATGCCCCTGAACCGGCCTTCAGCGTCAAAGACCGGGCTTCCGCACTCCTCTGCTTTAATTGCCGCGTCCTGAACAAAAACCTTCTTAAATCCATCTGAACGCGCACTTCTGCCACCCTCAAAATGACTGGCTACATGGTCGGCTCCAGGATATGCCGGAAGGTACATTTTTACCCGGATCGGCTTCCCGTCCCTTACAGCATCTATGCTAATGGAATCACCGGCAAGATACTTCATCAGCTCTGCGCCATATTCCGGTGGCCTGCTGATAGAGACCCCGTTAATTGCAGTGACCTGGTCCTGCAGTTTCAGAAATCCTGCTGAAGCACTTCCTTTCTGGATATCGGTAATGGTAATCTTCTGGTCAATGAACCTTGCATTCGCACCGAAATGACCCACACTGAAACGCATAGGCATATCGATAAATTCTGTACTGAGTACCCCTACTTTTTTGTGTTCCGCGGCCAATGCCGTCACCAGGAAATGTCCTAAATCAGCATGGCTCCATTCCGGCATTTCCTGATTAGTTTTCAGGGGGGTAACACCAGACATTTTGGCGACCGGTTTCAGTAACACCAGGTCATTGTCTTTGTCTCTGTAATATACCCCGGCAGGGATACTTTTTCCATTGAGCATAATTTTCACACTATCGGCAACAGCAGAACTTTTGCTCAGGATGTAAACTCCGTTTTGTCCCGCAGCGGAACATTCTACCACGGAACCCAGTATGTTCAACTTCGTTCCTCCCCTGGAACTTATTATTCCAACAACACTCTTCGCCGACTTTTCGGATAATCCTGCCAGCTGTTGTATTCCAGGGATCACCGATATTTCAGGTTGGCTTGCTGCCGGGTTCAGCTGATCCGGTTCTGGTAACTCCTGATAATCCTTCGCGACATTCAGCGCTGTCCAATATTTTTTGTAGAGATCTACAGGCACTTCGAAATTCTCCTCCTCGCTGTCCCTTATCCAGCTATGAAGCGCAAGCACTCTCCCCTCGATGTCAAACAACGGACCACCGGAATCGCCAGGCTCCATCTTGCAGCTTGAAGTGATATAACCGCTGCTGATATCTACGTTGGTGAACTGACCGAAACGGACATTGGGTTGTTTGCCGTCAAAAGATCCCGGATAAGAAATACTCAGGGCGGGCTGATAGACTTTGGTATTTGCATTGGATCCCATCTCTGCAAAGGGCCATTTCCCAGGTTTCAACATTTTGATCATGGCCATGTCCAGATCCCGGCCTTCTTTTTTGATGGCCATGCGACCAAGACCTGTTGCCAGATATTCAGTGCCATCGGGAAAAGTTACCTGGTAAACTTCATTGGGTTTAGTGGCATGGGCGACAGTAAGGATATGTCCTTCCGCAGTGACCACCACACCACTGAAGCCGCCCTCCCCGGTACGCTTGCTCAGCGTGTCATATGCACATATCCGCACACTGGAGGCAAAAGACTTTTCAATACCTCTGGAAATTAATGCCTCGAGTTTTTTAACCTCAGCAAGCTTTTGAGCGATGCTGCTCTGAACACAGAGCAGCAACAGCATTACAGGTAGAAACTTTATAACTTTCATCATTGGGTTAGCTGGACTGGCGGGATAACTCAATCATTGTCGACAATTCATTTACTGCAGCTTCATTGGTGCCACCAAATCCGCTGGTTGAAAAGCGAATATTGCCTGTTCCATCGATGACGAATTTAGCCGGGATACCTTTTACATCAAATAATGAAACCGCAGGATTTTTCTTCGTTTCCGGATCCCTGACATCCATATACAGCGGCAGATTAAAATTATTGTCGGCCAAATACTTTATTGCATCAGTCTTTGGATCATCAACACTTTCCCAGGTATGGATAAACAGGAATTTTACCTTCGGATCATTCTTGTATTTATTTACCGTCATCTGCATGGCAGGCAATGCTCTTTTACAGGGGCCGCACCAGGTAGCCCAGAAATCTATAACGACTGTTTGTCCTTTAAAATCGGCCAGCGTAACTACTTTTCCGTTCTGGTCAGTAACCTTAAAGTCCGGAGCAGGCGTTTTCAACATTTTGGCAACCAGTTCTTGTTTTCTTTGTTCTTCAGCCTGCTGCACAAGTCCGGCAAGATACGCTTTGGCATCTTTTCCGGGATTGACCTTACTGTAGGCGGTTTTTACTTCGTTCTTAAAGTCATCGTCCCCAAGACCAGCAGTCACAGCTTTTTCCAGTTCTGGAAGAGCCTCCTGGTAGGCACCCGTTTTACTCATCAGGTAGTAATATCTGGCAGTTAATGCCGGACTTTTCCTTTGCGCATCCGCATAATATTCCTTCATTGCCGTAAAAGCTTTGGCATAATCTCCTTTTTTTGCCATCAGCTGACTATACATGTTCAGTAACATCTGGCGATCTTGTGGAGAATTGTCAGCTTTAGCCATTTCCTCATTGAGCAATGCCTCAGCGGTTTTGATATCATATTCCATCAATTGCCCTGGTATAGTTCCCAAAGCCATCGTACGTGACCTTGCATCAATCTGACGGAAATAGGTAAGTGCCTTCTTTGTATTTTTTGCGTTTGCAAAATTACTGGCCAGCGTAAAATTATACATTTCAAAATTATCCTTCGGATGAGCGCTTTTTAATCGGTTGAGGATGGCTTCCTGCTGTAAAGGATCATTAATTATTTTCAGGGAATCCAGGCTTGCTTTGTAACCGGGTTGCTGACTGTAAGCTATAGCCGCAACGAATGTTAGGGCAGCTGTTGTTATAAATTTCTTCATTTGTTCTAAGTTTTAATTTTAATGTGTTATTCTTCGTAATTTCCTCTGGCCGCAGCCACTTGTTCAATCTCGCCAAAGCCTTCAAATTTCTTGGTATAGGTATTATTGGTAAACCTTCCCTGTCCGTCAATATCGAAGTAATAAACTTCGCCGGCATTCCCATGATTTATTCCCACCACCATTTTTGTACTGGTACTCCGCAGCATTTTGATATCCTTTATGACATCACCTGATGGGAAAGTATAGATCAGACTAGATGAATTGGCCAGCATATCATATACATATATTTTGTTTCCTGCAGCATAATACAGCTGCTTCAAAATCGATGAAGTAGCAAATTTTGTGGCATCGCCGATGTCAGGACTATTCAGGATTTGCTGGTAAATACCTGGAGAAACTGAAGAAATGGTACCTGTGGTCGACAGCAGAAAGCGTGCACCGGCCGTATTTTCCATCACATAATAGAATTCGGCACTTTGGAAATAGGAACTTGTCCCCATGTCATAGGCAATCATTTTTTTACCCACATTAGCCATATCAAAAGCTCCTGATGGTGTTGCCGCCGATGTGGTCATTGTCCTGTCCAGATACCCCAGCTGCACGAACTTCATGCCCTTATTATCATAAAAATGAGTAGTATATAAATTTCCGGAAAATACCCCCGGAAAGGCCTCATAATCTCCGTTAATACGGTCAGAAAAAGGCTTCAGGGCATCATCTCCAAAAGCACTGGCACCCAGGCCGGCGTACACGCCACCATCGGCCACAATAAACTGGTCATATCCAAGAATTGTTGTAGAAAAAGCCGGAGTGCTTTTAAATGGAAGACGGGTTGCCAGGCCAGGAAGTATAGTGGCGGTATTTCTAAGCTCCAGCCAGTCGTTGATATTAAACAGGTAGGCGCCCTGATCGGTGAAGAAAGCGAGCGTACCACCATCTTCATAAGCATATAAACCCAGGGCTTTTCCAGGATAGCTCTTGTCGTTAGTCGTTTCCATGGGATTATCAAATACTTCATCATCCGTACGGATCAAAGACACCCGGGCGATACCATTTTTAGTATTGACCACATACCAGCCTCCGTAATAAATTCCAGTTACGGTTAAGGTATATCTTGCCAGTGCTGAAATCCCGGTTTTATTGCTGGTTACTTTTGCAATGATCCGGTATGTTCCCGGGCTCAGCTCAACATACAACCTCAGGTCTTTGGTTGTTGCCAGGGGGGTAAATTCTGTATTGCTATCATAAGTATCACTCGCTGAAATCTGCCAGAGATAGGTATACTCCTCATTACCGGGCATCCCTTCCACCAGCTTAGGGCTGATAATTAATGAATCCAGTGCCGCTACCGTATACACCGAGTCAGCAGTTTCGAGTTTTAAATTATTGATTGGATTGTATTCAAACAATTGCTTGTCCTTATGACAAGCAGCAGCCAGCATTACCGTACAGGCAATCAGGCATTTTATAGCAAAATATTTTATACGCATGATTTCAAATTAAATTAAAAACTAACCTCATTGCCATTTTCATCTATCAGTGGTCCGTTCAGGGCCTCGTACTCTTCCAGGGCCTTTTGCAATTTGACAGGTAGATTGTATACCCCATCTCTTCCGATAGCTTCACTTGAAAAATCTGTCAAACCGGTAACCTCTACCATAAACCGGTATTTCACGGCACTAAATACGCCAAAAGCAGACTCCAGCCAGCCATCAGGTTCCACAAGCTGATTGGTAAGATCAATCTTAAAATATTGAAAATTCTCCTCCGTATACATTGTATTCGTTTCCGGGGTCTGACCTATCGTACCTAATTTAAAATCAGCTGTTTCCGCAGGTTCCAGCACCAGCCTGTACGTATTTGCCGCCATTCCTGGAGAGTTAAATACAACAACAGGATAATCGAATTTATAAGCACCTGCCGGGATGGTCACCTCCTTCAGCTCGTAATCCACTCCCGCAGTTGCCGTAGTGCCTTCAGCAGCTTTAAGCAATACCTTTCGCGGGTAATCCTTGACTGCTCCTGTAACCCGCATGCTCAGGAAAATGGTGTCTCTCGTTAATGCTGTTACCGCAAAAGCGAAGGAATACTTTTTAACGGCTTCGAGATGGTACTCCTCCCAGGTATAGGCAAAAAAGGAGATGCCATCTTTACCTTCGTAAGTCATCACCTCTTCTTTTTTACAGGAAAAGAGGGTTGATAATAGGATCAAAAAATATAAATATTTCATAATAATAGGCTATAACTAATTGGAATAATTGGGGTTAAATTGCAGTTCAGCATCCGGAATTGGCAATACATACTGTGAAGCGGTCATGGCTGCAGACCTGAATTGCATGGTAGAAGCGTTGATACGTTTGTAGTAAAAGAACAACTGGCCCTCTGCATAAAACTCCTTTTGGTATTCTTTTGTGATTGCTGTCCTCAGCGCCGCCTCAGTAGTGGCAGTAGTGGCTGCGAGCCCCCTGTTTTGTCTGACGGTATTTAAAAACGCCACACCTTCTGCAGGAGTTGCAGCAGTTTCTGCCAATATATAATACATTTCAGACCATCTGATGCCCGGCACGTACTGGTCCTTCCTGGTATCCGTAATCTCCGTATTTGCAGACTGCCAGAACTTAGATGGAAACAGCGCTGAACCATCCTGCTCTAAGCGGTAAACATACCTGATATCTGTTGACCCTCCCGAAGTAGTTTCATATAAGGTGTTGAAATTTGCCTGGCTACGGGTCAGTTTGGCATTTGCACTTCCATTGTACCTGAAATACGTTTCAGTCCAGTTAACCATATCCCTTACCCTGATCATAAACACCTGCTCGTTAAAATATAGCCGGTCGCGGGTATTTGAAGAACTCGATACCTGGGAAGCCTCAGCTTGTGTTACCCAGGTATATTTTCCTGAATTAATGACCACTTTAGCTGCCAGGGCTGCACCGGATTTATCACCGCTATACAGTAGTATCCTTGCCTCCAACGCTTTAACACCGTAATAATTTAATTTGTTACGCCTTGTCCTGGTATCACTGGTGACAATAGGATCAACTGCAATCAGTAAGTCCTCAGCCTCTTTTACATCGGCAAGTGCAAAATTGATGACTTCAGCAGTTGTCGCAGGTACATTGGCAATCTGGCTAACGGTAGTGGTATAGGGAATTGCTTTAAGCGATTCACCTGAAGCATACGCCGGACCAAATAAACGCAACAGGTCAAAATGGATGAAAGCACGCAATGCCAAAGCTTCTCCACGGATACGTCCATAAGCACTGGCGGTAAGTACTGCCCTGTTAGACTCCGTATTTGTAATGATCTTATTGAGACCTGCAATTGCAGCATAAGCTTCAGACCATATGGCAGCAGTATGTGTTTTCACTTCATCAGCAGCATAGTTCAGCTTTACACTCTCCACAAGCGGGATGTAACTATTCACGGTGATGGAATAGTTTTGCTGTAATGCGGAAACAAAGCCCATGGATAACTTATCACCATAAAGATTACGGCCAGCCAGTTGTGAATACACCCCGGTTAAGGCCTGCTGGAATCCCGCCTCAGAAGTAAATAACTCCTTTTCAGACACATTGGATTTTGGACTTACCTCCAGGAACTTTTTACAGCTGGCAAAGCACATCGCTACAGCGAGGCACCCTATCATAAAAATTTTATATTTCATCATTTCGAATTTTAAAAACGTGCAGTTAAATTTAGGGTGTACTCTCTCGCAAATGGATTATCTGTTCCACGTTCGATTTCAATTGAACTTAATGTATAGGTGTTATTCGAAGTGACACCAACCGTTAATCCTTTTATCCCGATACGCTGTAATAGTACAGGCTTGAACTGGTAATTGAAATTCACAGAACCCACCTGAATATTGTTGTCATTCTGCACAAAACGGGAAGTCAGCTGCGTTTGCGTAGCTGTACCACGGATTCTCCGGTATGGGCTCACATCACCAGGGCCAGTCCAGCCCAGGTCATACGCCCTGCGGTCTACGTTATTGCGGGCATCCACACCTTCTACCCTGTTCATCAAAGTAGAATTGTAAAGCTGTGCACCGTAGTTATACGTGAGACTGAAGTTGAAGCTAAAACCTTTATACAGAAAATTTGAATTGACGGCACCAGTCCATTTCGGACGTGTGTCCCCCGCATACACTTTATCTGCAACATCCCATAAAAAGGTGCTGCTGCCATCTTTTTTTACATACACTTCCTGGCCCGTAACCGGATCAATACCCAATGACTTCACGACATAAATCGCTGTAGTCGACTGGCCTTCAATAAACTGTGGATTTACTGCAGTCTGGTCCGTATTGTTTCTATTTAAAGCCTCATTAAAGGACCTTAGCTGATCTGAAAGTTCCTTTAAAACAGATTTATTGGTAGCCGCATTAGCGGATACATTCCACCTTAAACCGGTAGCGGGATTATTCAGAATCCGGTAACCGATATCAATCTGTAATCCCCTGTTCTGAATTTTGCCTAAATTCTCTGTATAAGATGAAAACCCTGTTGAAGGTGCCACAGAAACTGTGGTCAGCGCATTTTGGGTAACCTCCTGATACACCTCAGCATTAAACGTCAGACTGTTATCCAAAAAAGCAGTTTGCAAGCCAATATTTGATTTTAATACCCTTTGCCAGCTCAGATTTGGATTTCCGAGGCTTCCCAAAGTACTGCCGAGTTCTCCATAATAACCAGTAGTGGAATCGAAATTATACCTGAACTGCGATGCATAAGGATCCTGGGCGGAGGTACCTGTCGCACCATAACTTCCGCGCAGCCTCATCAGGTTAATGATGCGGTTATCTTTCAGGAATTCTTCATTGTGCATATTCCAGCCGATCCCTGCAGACCAGAAATTACCATATTTATTATTTTCTCCGTAGGCTGATGAACCTTCACGGGTATAGGTAAAATCTGTAAAATATCGGTTATCATAGGAATAATTGGCACTTCCGGTATAGGAAATCCTGTTTGTCGTAGCTTCAGTTCCGGTTGGCCTGCCCGCTGCATACTGGGTAGCAAACAGGATATGGTCCAGGCGATCAAAGGGGTATCCTTCTGTCGACATTAAATAAGAATCAGCTTTGGTTGTGCTCAGGTTCAACAATGCATTTGCGGAGATTCCGTGAAGCCCAATAGTTTTGTAATAGTTGAGGGAAGTATTTCCTTCCAGTGAAAACGAATTACTGGTATTGATCGTATAGCTGCCTTTTCGTGCCAAATCTGTTACCTCAGCAAAACGGCTATCCAGTCCAGAATAAAAATTATCAACCGTTCCGTTAACTTTAGTTAATCCTATACCTGCATTTACATATAGAGATTTACTGGCATCATAACGAACTGTGCTATTGTTCCGCAGGGTGAAATTCTTATTCCTGTTATCAATGGTATTATAGCTGACATCCATCAAAGGGTTCAGGACAGTAGAACCTTCCCTGGATGTACTGTTGGGAACGGATATATTTTCCAAGTATTCCTTCATCTGTCCATTCTGGTCATATGGGGTCCAATAAGGGTTGTATGACAGGTAGTCGCTGAATGAACCATAAGGCGAAGCATTGGAAATCACCTGGGTTCCGGTGGTATTGTTTTGGAAGAGGAACTTTTTGGATCTGTAACTGAGGGTAAATGCACCGGCATAATTTTTACGGTCCTGCCCTTTCATTACCCCCTGCAGAAAATTTGTGGTGAAATTCAGGTTAAATGTGAGGGCCTGATCACCTCCACGCAATCCCAAGGAAGTTCTGTTGCTGTGTCCGGTTTGTACAGGAATGGCTTTCCAGTCTGTATTTGCTCCGCTCAGCATCGCGTTATACCTTTCATTCCAGAGGTATTGCTGGCCAAAAGTCTGTACCAGTCCCGCACGCTTTTCAAAATCCAGTTTTTCCGAAGCATTTAACATATTGTAGACAGAAAGATCCGGAGTAGATAAAGTAAAATTATTGGTCAGGGAAACTTCTATAGTACCTTTAGGAGGCATAATCGTTGTTACTACCATTACACCATTTCCTCCTCTTGAGCCATAAGTAGCCGTTGCCGATGCATCTTTTAATAAGGTGACTGAGGCAATCTGGTTCATATCAAGATCCTGAATAGCCTGCAGGGTAACCTGAAAGCCATCAAGGATAAATAAAGGTGTATTTGGGTTACCTACAAGTTCAGAGCCCAGTGTTGGGTAGGAGTTTTGTCCCCGCATCTGCACATCAGGAAGCGCATTGATATCACCACCGGAAATATTATTCGGAATAATCCTGAAAGATGGATCCAGGGCCGCCACAGCAGTAAATACATTTGTCGGACTTACTTTCTTCAGTTCCTCAATGGTCATGCTTTTTGCAGCCCCTGTATAGGTTGATGCTTTACGTTCGATATTACCGGTAATCACGGTTTCATTGAGCACCTGCAAATCTTCTTCCAGATAAATGGTATAGTCAGCATTTACTGTAATTGGCATCACTACAGTTTTATAGCCAATATACCTGAACTCCAATGCCTTTGCACCCGAAGCCACACTAATGGAAAACTTCCCGTTCTTGTCGGTCTGGACCAAAGACTTCGTTCCTTTTATGGTCACGGTTACACCTGGTATGGGTTTACGGCTTTTATTGTCGCCTACAAAACCACTGATGATGTCCTGTCTCGCCACAGCCCCCATCTTAATAATCACGGTTTTGTCCCTGATCAGGTAGTCGAGCGACTGACCTTCAAATATCAGCTCCAGCACATCCTCCAGTGCAGCATTTTTCACATTGATGCTGATGGGGCCAGTATGCTGTAGCAGGTTATCCGTATAAAAGAAATTATAGCCGGTCTGTTCTTTCAATTCCTTAAAGACTGCTTTAAGGGGGGTATTAGATTTCGATAAAGTGACTTTCTGGGCAAGGCCTGAAGCGCTCACCTGCATAAAGAATGCTATTAATATCACGATGGTTAAGCGCATAGTTAGCAATATTTTTAGGTATAGCCGTTTAGGCATACCAAATTTCCTGGAATTTTGATACATTAGTGGAAGGTTTGGTTGATCAGTTGCCTTTTCTTTCGACGGGTCAGGCAACTGTGGTTAACGTTGATTTTTTAATTGAATGTTCCAAACTTGTGACCAGGTCCTGATTTGACATCGGGGCCTGGGTTCATTTCACAGGAATCTTTTAGGGTAGTTTTCTGATCATGCGCTTTTTCTTTTATGGTGAATATTCTGGTTAATTATCGGTTTAGGTTTTATTTTGACACGTATATTTTTCTTCCTTTGATTTCAAAATGAGCGGCACCGGTAGATTCAACGATATCCAATACCCTGGACACTTTGTCAAACCTTGATACGCCTCCGCTAAATCTTTCATTTGTTGGTGTTCCCACGTAGATGACCTCTACATTGTACCAGCGTTCCACCATCTTCATAATGGTTTCAATACGTTCGCTTTCTACGACAAATTCGTTGTTTTTCCAGGCTACGGCCAGGTCAGTATCAACTTCCGAGATATGGATTTTTCCATTCAGCACATTGGCCTGCTGACCAGGTTTCAAGACCCTGGAGCCCCCAAAAGCACTCAGTTTTATACTTCCTTCCAGCAGTGTGGTTTTTTCCTGCTCCTCATCTGCGTAACTGCTGATATTAAAATGGGTTCCCAGCACCTCGACTTCCTCTCGATCTGTTTTCACGATAAAGGGATGTGCCTTGTCCTTCGCTATCTCAAAATAACCTTCTCCACGCAGGCTTACCACACGCCTGCCGCCTTCGACCAGTGATGTTTTATAGCTGAGGCTCGATGCCGCATTCAGGTAAACAAGGGAACCGTCAGGCAGGTGCACCTGATAAGTTTCACCATTTGCAGTGGAGAGCGTGTTGACGGCATTTGTGTTCGATGCTGATTCTTCAATTTCATATACCAGCTTGCCATCTGCTGTTTTCGAGATCGATATACCGGATTCTTTCACCAGCTCGCCGTTGGATACATCTGCCAACCTGATTTTCTTGCCGTTTGCCAAGGTAAGCGTGGCACCAAAATCGCCAGGTGCAACATCATCTGCAGTGTGTACTGCAACATCCTGAACTATCGTTTGCTGATGGTAGGTATAGAAGTAAATACCCACTACCGCCAGTGCAATAGCAGCCGCGGCTGCAACCATACGGAAGCCAAGCTTCATCCTGGCTTGCCTTCTTACCGCCATCACATTGGTTGTTGAACGGATATATTCAAAAATATTATGATCTACCTTAGCCACAATAGAGGCCATTCTGGGGTCGATTTCTGTACTTTCGTCCTCAACGTCCTCAATAGCTAAAGTGGATGTAATCATCGTCCGTAGCAGGTCCTGATTGTCACCCAGATAAAAATAATCCATCAGTTCTTGCGTTTCTTCAAGACTACAGGCATTATTCAGGTATTTATGAAATAAATTTTGAAGTTGTTCTGGATGTTTCAAGGTTCAATTTTTACAGCTAATACGGAGCCGGGCAAAAAAATCCTTAGTCTGATGTGAATTTTTATTAAAAAAAATACATTTATCAGAATCCTTTGAATAAAACAGCTAAAATAACAGACATTTCCAATCCAGAGGTGTTACCAAAGTAATCTTTAAGAAATTTATTAGCCTGTAACATGTGACTACTGATAGTTTTCCCATTAATACCCATGATTTCTTCCACTTCTTTATAAGATTTACCTTCCAGCTTACAAAGTGTATAAACTTTTCTGCGTTGCGGTGGCATAAGTCCTATCGCATACTGAAATTTCTGGGAGTTTTCCCTGATGAGCATATTTTCTTCGATATGCAGGTAGATTTCAGAGCTTGATGCCATGATCTTAGCCAGTAGCCGTTTATCCTTTGCCACTTTCCGAAAGTAATCGTATACCAGGTTCTCCCCGATACGAAAAAGGTAAGATTTAAACGATTTTTCAGGATCAATATCAGCCCTGCCTTCCCAGATTTTAACAAATAGCTCCTGCAAAATTTCCTGCACCAGATCATCCGACTTCAGCAGCTTGAACAGGTTACCAGCAAGACGGAACTTATAAGTATGATATAGGGTTTCAAATGAACGCTCGTCACCCATCTTCAATTGAAGCAGTAGTGCTTTTTCATCAGCTTGGCCAACAATATTCATGATTTGATCCCCAGACAACTAAACGTGTTATACAAAGCGCAATTTATAAATTATTTAAAAGCTTCCTACCATCCCCTGGAATAAAGATACGGTGGCCATGTCAGCAGTAGTTATATATTAAAGAAAGCAAATGGGAGCCGGATTACTATTCTTTAAATCCAATTTTGTCCGCTTTAGGTAGAAATACCTAAATCCATCTGTCTGAATAGCTAGCTTTATAGCTATGCAGGAAAAATTACCTTTAAAGCGCTTAGGCAGTTTAACATGCTTGCAGGCTGTTATCATAGGTTTTATATTTTATCTGATAGCATCCTACGCCGATAAATCTCCTGCACATATTCCACAATACACCCTTCTTACCATACTGGGAATTCTGCTGGTAGGCTTTTCTGATATTGCCTTAATGGTGATGCTGGGACAGCTATTTCCCATCAGGTCTAAAAAGTTCAAATACCTGAGACGCCTGCTGACCTATCTTTCCAGTATTGCCATATACCTGATTCTACGTCCTGTTTTTGCTTATTTTAGTCACAAAAATTGGTCATTTTGGGAAACAGGCTCTCTTTTAGCATTCATCGGATCAGGTATAGTGATCAACACCCTTATAACCTTACTGCATGACTCTGTGTTGTTATATGAGCATAAAATGAATAGTGAGCTGGAATTATCCAGGTTAAAAACCGCCAATGCGGAAGCCATGAATCTCGCTTTAAAGCAACAGATCCACCCTCATTTTCTCTTTAATGCACTCAATACACTGAAGGCCCTTTACCATAAGGATACCCATGTGGCCGATGATTACATTGTACACATGGCTAATTTTTTACGGTCTTCGATCTATCACCGAAGTTCCAATGTTTCCAGGTTGAAAGACGAAATCATATTTTCGAATGATTACCTGGAGATGCAGCGTATCAGATTTGGGAAAGCGCTCGACTGCACTATTGATTTACCAGCAGAAACCTTAGAAAAATACTTCCTGCCTTCCTTTTCATTGCAGCCATTGCTGGAAAATGCGATTAAGCACAATAACTTTACACAGGAAGCTCCGCTCAGAATCACAATAAGCCAGCGGGATGACCGCTTGCTCATCAGTAATAATATTCAGTGTAAAAAGATGAAAGTCCAGTCTACCAACTACGGCCTTGCGAACCTCGCCGAACGGTACAGGTTATGGTCTGGCGACCAGATTATCATCCTGGAAGATCAAAATATTTTTTCCGTCAGTATTAAATTATTAGAGAATGAACATAGTAATCATTGAGGATGAATCCGTTGTCGCAGAGGATCTGGAAATTAATCTTAGAAAACTGATAAACGAACCGGTAGAGATCACCCATATCACATCGGTTAAAGCTGGAAAGGCCTACTTTACTGCCAATGAAATTCCCGACCTGATCTTTAGCGACATACAGCTTGGGGATGGGCTGAGCTTTGAAATATTCCTCAGTCAGCCGATGACCAGTCCGGTAATTTTTTGTACGGCCTATGATGAATATGCAATGGACGCATTTAAGGCAAATGGCATCGACTACATCCTGAAACCATTCACCACCAAAACACTGAATCTTGCCCTGCAGAAGTATATGCACCTCAAAAAGATATTCTCGGCAGATCAGCTGCCACAGTTTGACGCTTTATTAACTATGCTCGTCAATAAGAGTTCCGGTAAAGCCTCATCAGTCCTTGTTTATCATATGGACAAGATTATCCCCGTTAATATGGACGACATCGCCATGTTCTATCTGGAACATGAAACTACCCATCTCCTCACCTTTTCAGGAAAAACATTTTATCCCAATAAGAACCTGGATGAACTGGAACGGTTGTCAGGCAGCACTTTTTTTAGGGTAAACCGCCAGAAGCTGATTTGCCGGAAGGCGATTATCGATGTATCCAGCTTTTTCTCCCGTAAGTTATCCCTCAATCTCACATTTCCTTTTGCTGAAAAGATTCTGGTGAGCAAAGTGAAAGTTCCACAGTTTTTGAAATGGCTTGCCAACGGGTAATTTGCCGCTTTATTTCCAATCGCTTTTCATTTAGTTCCACCCCAACTTTGTCCGCTTCGGTTACATTTTAAAATAATACACATCCTGCATTCCTCACCTTTGATTTAAATAAAAAGCCTGCCGTATTTAAAGCGGCATATTTAATCAAAAAAGAGAATTATGAGAAATTTAGTATTCATGTCAGTGGTATTGGTTGCCCTATCAACCAGAGGTTTCAGTCAGACCGCACCTGAGAACCAGAGCTTCGGAAAAAAATTGCTGAGTAAAATGGAATTCGGCATCACTGCGGGAGGGAGCGCCAATAATTTTACCAATGCCAATTTTGAAACAGATCCACTGCCTGGTTTCCAGGCGGGCCTTACAGTAGCCTACAAGTTTAGTCCTAATTTTATGGTGCAGGAAGAGTTTCTCTATGCCATGCAGGGCGCCAAAGTCAAAGGTGGTGTACTAGGGGAACAGGAGATTAAACTTTCTTATCTTTCTGTTCCAATTCTTCTTAAGTACAGAAGCAACTCCGGCTTTTTTATAGAAGCTGGTCCGCAGGCAGGATTTAAGATAAAGGAAGATCTTGGTGGTGTAACCGATGCCAAATTTGCTAAAAAAATTGATTTCGGAATTCTTGGAGGACTTGGTTACAGATCCAAAATAGGTTTGGGATTTAATGCAAGATACCTCTACGGACTGCAGAAAGTCCAGGAAGTTCCGTCAGCAGCACTGGGAGATTTCACCAATAACAGTATACAAGCCAGTATTTTTTATACTTTTTAAAGTATCCATTGCTGATGGAACCTGACCATGCGTCAAGATTCATCTCCTCCGTACAGTTATATTTAAGTTTATACAGATGAAAAACACACTTGAACTATTCACCCTACTTTTAACCGGGATACTGATGGTATTACTCAGTTCTTACGTACCATTTCAACAGAAAACAGCTATTAAAATCACCGGGATCAGATCAGCCAAAGGAAAAATTATCATTCAGGTTTTCAAAGACGATTTGAGTTATCAGGACCAAAAACCTTTCAAAAAGATCAGTTTCGACAAAAAAGAACTGTCTGCTGGAACCCTGAATTTGCAGCTCGCGCTTGAGCCAGGAACCTACGGATTCACTTTAGTGGATGACGAAAATGGGAATGGTGATATCGACAAGAATTTTATAGGAATGCCAAAAGAAGGCTTCGGATTTTCAAATTACTTCATGCAGAAGATGAAGAAACCCAGGTTCGAGGACTTTAAGACGGACATTCGCGTGCATTCCGGCATCATCATTAAAGTAAAATATATCTAGTCAGACACCACATGCTGATTGAATCAGACATTCAACACCTCATTAACATGAAAATGAAATCAATTCAAAAACAATTATTTACTGGCCTCGCTCTGGCACTGACGCTGCTTTCCTCTGCCTGTAAGAAAAATGACATCGATAATTCCGGACAGTTCCTCCTTAAGGTGGTAAATGCATCACCAACGGCAGGTCCGCAAACTTTTACGCTGGCAGGAACAATACTGGTTAACACTGGTTTGGATTATAAAGAATCATCAAACTATATCAGCAGTCCTTCCGGAACGAGACTGGTAGCTGAATACAAGAATCAGGGAACAAATAGTGTGTTCGCATCAGGCGAAATCTGGACGGCGAACAATATCAGCCAAACCGTATATCTGGCAGGTCAGGGTTCCAAAGCGAGGGTTAAAGTTTTCACTGATGATCTTGCTACCCCTAATAATGGGCAGGTAAAAATCAAGTTTATTGACTTCAGCGACAATGGCCCTTCCCTGGTGAAGATCAGGAATGGCTCCGGCGATGAGCTGGTAGGCAGTTTGCCGAGAAATGAAGACAGTGGGTATAAATACATTTCGCCAGGACTTCTTACGGTACAGATCAGCGGTATAACAGGCAATAGTAGTGTGACGCTGAGTGTCCCTGATTTACAGGCAGGAAAAATTTATACCATTTATTTTACTGATGCTGCAGATGGCAGTATGGTTGCCAATACCGTACTCCACAATTAAATGCTATCAGATGGGATCGGATCATTTCAGTGGTCTACTATTGTTGCCAAGTAATTTTGTCTGTTTTTTCTGTCTAATCGTGTCAAAACATTAATCATACTATTTGGCATGCGGCATAAGCGGTATCCAGAATCTATTAAAAATAAGGTTGAACCTGGAATGGAATTGTGCTCAGCCCAGGATTCCACTGGATACCGCTGTACCGTGAATGTAATAGGCTTATATTGTTTCTCCCAATCTAATTTACTCTTATCTGTATCCCAAAAAAGAGCTTTACGGAAAAGACTCAAATCGGGATGAAGCTCAATTCTTTCTTTAAGTTTTTCTTCCTTAATTGCAGAATAAGCTTGAAGAAGATACATAGCTCCTTCTTCTAAGCCGAGTGCACGATCTATTTTGAAACACAATTCTAGTGTTCAAATATCAAATTGGGCATTGCTCTATCTGACAATTCGCACGAATATCCTAAAATTTAAAAATGGATCCATTGAAGTGAGCAATGCTTTTGCAGGGAATAATAAAAAAACAACATGAATAGCAGATGAACATACAGCGTAAAATAAAAAATGGATGATAAACAAATTATAATCATAGCTTTGCCAGAAACAATAGAAATAGCACAACAACAAACAAGAGAAACAACACAACAAAAAGAAATAAAAGTAACACAACAACAAACAATAGAAATAGCACAAGAGCGAAGCATAGAAATAATGCAACAAATAGAATAGAAAGAGTATAATAACAAGACAGTAGAACAAACACAACGAAAGAAACAGAAGAATTAACGACCCAAGTACTAACATCAGATACTGGAAAACCCGAAACTAAACTTGAAGAGATACAAGAGAACATTAGTACAAGGAAATAACAGAATCAACAATCATAAAAGTTAACAAACCATGGCCACACCAAAGGAGAAATTTGCAGAAGCATTAGTTACATTAAAGGAACTTCAGGAAAATGGGTCAGCAGGAATTCATACTGATGAATTTCCGAGCCGTTCCCAGCGGGAGATCCTGTTGAACAATGGCTTTATAAAAGAAGTTTCCAAAGGATGGTATATTTCATCCAACCCTTCAGAAGCACCGGGTGACACCACATCATGGTATAGTTGTTATTGGGATTTCTGCGCAAAATTTATACGGCACAAGTATGAAGAGAATTGGTGTCTCTCTGCTGACCAGTCACTGATGATACATGCTGGCAATTGGACTGTTCCGGTACAACTGCATTTGCGTTCTCCAAAAGCTAATAACAGCCCCATTTCCTTACCACATCATACCTCGTTATTTAATTATCGTGCCGAGCTTCCCGCTGATGGATTGATGACTACCGTTAACAACATACGGATCTACACCCTGCAGGCGGCGCTGATCTACATCAGCGAAGGGATATACCGTGACAGGCCTTTGGATTGCCGGGTTGCTTTGGCCAGTATCAGTGATGCCTCGGAACTGCTGCCTGTTTTGCTTGACAATGGACACTCCACAATCAGTGGCAGACTGGCTGGTGCATTCCGAAACATTGGACGAGACAGAATTGCCGACCAGATCCTTGACACCATGAAACAGGCTGGATACGACACCAGGGAAAATGACCCCTTTCAGGAAAAACTACAACTGTCAATCAGCCCGCGTGAGCGCTCTCCCTTTGTCAATCGCATCCGGATGATGTGGCAACAAATGAGCGAAATCATTGTAAAAGATTTTCCGGCAGCGCCTGGTATACCAACTGATCAGCAGGCTTATATCAAAATAGTGGATGAGGTATACCTTACCGATGCCTACCATTCACTTTCCATCGAACGCTATAAGGTCACACCGGAACTCATTGCTAAAGTAAGTAGTGGAGAATGGGATAAAGACAGTTCCCGGGAGGACCGCAAACAGAAAGACGCCATGGCAGCCAGAGGCTATTTCCAAGCTTTTCAGGAAGTAAAAAAAACCTTGGAAAAAATCCTGCAGGGGGAGAACCCGGGAGGACAGGTAGACAAGGATCATCAAAAATGGTACAGGGAACTATTCGACCCGAGCGTTCAGGCAGGCATACTTAAAGCATCCGAACTCGCCGGTTATCGCAGTCATCAGGTATACATCAGTTCATCCAAGCACGTACCGCTAAGCGTAGAAGCCATGCGTGAGGCCATACCTGAACTATTTGAGTTATTGCAAACAGAACAACATCCTGCAGTAAGGGCAGTACTGGGGCATTACATTTTTGTTTTCATACATCCCTATATGGATGGCAACGGCAGAATGGGCAGATTCTTATTGAATACAATGCTTGCATCAGGAGGCTATCCATGGACAGTAATACCGGTAGAGAAAAGAGATGAGTATATGAAGTCTCTGGAAATCGCAAGCGTGACAGGTGACATCAGTGCCTTCTCCAAATTTATCGCCTATCTGGTTGGGGAAAACATGAAAGGAAATCCAGTCGCACATTTGCCGGGAGATAAACAAGCATAAAACTAATAACACGAAGACCATATGGACAACTGAAGAATTTTATTTATTTGCCGACTGTGCAAAAGATAAATTTTAAAAACCTACATCACGCGGCATACCACAACTACAGCAAAATGTACCATCTGTGGAATAAAAAAACTGTAGCGGAGGTGAGAAGATCAGGATCTATCTCAGTTCAGTCGATTTTTGATCCGGTATCATTGGTCTTAGCCTTTTTGCAATAGCCACTGGGGAAGCACTTGAAATCATGGACAGGCATCTAGATATGTCGGCAAATCTGAAGGAGATTTATCAAAAATTTAATACGCTCGAAAAAAGGGAATTTATAGACCTGGTGTTAGATTTTTTACCAGTGCTACGCATCTTTTGAATTTGATCCTCATAACCCGGACGCCATGATTCACCAAAAGATATAAAATAAAAGAGCCTTAGATTTCTCTAAGGCTCTCTGTGCACTTGTAGGGATTCGAACCCCAAACCTTCTCATCCGTAGTGAGATGCTCTATCCAATTGAGCTACAAATGCATTTCCCTTCGTTTCGGGATTGCAAAGGTAACACTCGAAATTGAATTTCAAAACTTTTTTGAACATTTTTTTCAAGCGTTACCTCTCCATGGAACAATTATCCTTCAATTACTTTTTTAATTGCATCAAAATCAGGAAGATCGCCTGCTGACTCTAAAACTTCAGCATAAATAATTTTTCCTTCTTCATCGATCACAAATGCCGATCTTTTGGATACGCCTTTCAAATTGAAGGCAAATTCTTCATAAAAAGCACCGTAAGCCTGTGATGTTTCTTTATTAAAATCTGATAACAGCGGGAACTGATAAAACTGTTCCTCCTTAAATTTTGCCAGTGTAAATGGGGAATCCACAGAAATACCCAATACTGCAGCATCCATTCCTTCATAAAAGCCAAAGCTGTCTCTCATTGTGCACAACTGCGTTGTACATACACCGGTAAATGCCATAGGGAAAAACTGAAGGACTACTTTCTTTCCTTTAAAATCTCCAAGAGACACTTCCTTTAGTTCTGAACTGAATAATTTAAAATCTGGGGCCTGATCGCCTGCTTTTAGTGCCATACGTATATTGTAAAATTTGTTGTTTATGAATTCAGTTCTTTAAGCTGACGGTCAACCACTGCCAGCCCTTCCTCAAAACTATGAGGATTATAGCCAAGTTCTGTCATGGCTTTGTTTAAAATAAATCCGGTACGCACCGGACGTTTGGCTGCCTGGCTCAATGAAGCTGAACTGATTTCCGTGATAGGCGATTTATCCAGTCCCCAGAAATCGGCCACCCTGTAAACCAATTCCACAATACTCATCATATCCTTACCGGAAACATTATAAATGCCCCGGGCATCCTTTTCTACGGCGAGCAGACAGCAGTCTGCGAGATCTTCCGCAAGTGTAGGCATCCTCCATTGATCGTTCACCACATTAATCGCGGTTCCCTTCTCCAGCGCATTCTTTGCCCAAAGCACAATATTACTCCTGCTAAGGTCATTCACAATACCATACACTATAATAGTGCGAATAATTACCCAATTACAACTAGAATTTTGCAACACCTTTTCAGCTTCCAGCTTGGTCTGCCCATAATAACTCAGCGGATTAGGGATCGCATCTTCTGCATACGGACCGCTTGCACCATCAAATACAAAATCAGTAGAAAGGTGAATCAATTGTATCTGATAATGTTCACATATCGAAGCCAGGTCTTTTACCGCCCCCACATTAAGCTGGTAAGCCAGTTCCTTTTCCGTTTCACAGGGATCTACGTTCGTCATTGCTGCCGTATGAATAATTGCATCCGGCCGGTATTGTGCAATCACCTGTTCCATATTCTCCTTATCGAGAATATCCATTTCTGCATATTTATACCCCTCTTTCACAGGAAAACGGTTCTTTCCCTTAGAAGTTGCAACCAAATGGAACTGCTTGTGGGACAACAATTGGGCGGTGATTTTTTGCCCTAAAAGGCCATTACTGCCCGTAACCAATATAGTTTTCATACCTGCTAAATTATCGATTAAAAAACTGTGGAAAAACTTTTTATTTATATACTAAAATTATATTGAAAAATCATAGCTTTGCGAACCGAATTGCCTGCCTAGGGAAGGTAGTTAGCAATTTGAGATTTATAATTTTACCAAAAACAATATATGCCTAACATTGGAAAAATAGCGCAGATTATAGGACCGGTAGTTGACGTGAGTTTTGCGGACGATGCTCATTTACCCCAAATTTTCTCTGCCTTAGAGATTGAAAAAGAAAACGGACAGAAGATCGTTTTAGAAGTTCAACAACATCTTGGTGAAGACCGCGTTCGTGCGATTGCGATGGACTCAACAGATGGTTTGGTGCGTGGTATGAGTGTTACTGACACTGGTTCGCCTATTAAAATGCCTATTGGTGACCAAATCAAAGGTCGGTTATTTAATGTTGTGGGTGAAGCTATCGACGGTATCAACAAAGTTGATAAGACAAATGGTAAATCTATTCACAATGCACCTCCTCGTTTTGATGAACTATCTACAGAATCTGAAGTACTTTACACAGGTATCAAAGTAATTGACTTATTGGAGCCTTACGTTAAAGGTGGTAAAATTGGTCTTTTCGGTGGTGCTGGTGTAGGTAAAACAGTATTGATCATGGAATTGGTAAACAATATTGCGAAAGCATATGATGGTTTATCTGTATTCGCAGGTGTTGGTGAGCGTACACGTGAAGGTAATGACCTTTTACGTGAGTTTATCGAATCTGGTGTAATTAACTATGGTGAGGACTTCCTTCATTCCATGGAAAAAGGTGGATGGGACTTAAGCAAAGTTGACACTGAAAAATTATTAGAATCTAAAGCAACACTGGTATTCGGTCAGATGAACGAGCCTCCTGGAGCACGTGCACGTGTTGCCTTATCAGGATTAACGGTTGCTGAATATTTCCGTGACGGTGATGGTGAAGGCGCTGGAAAAGATATCCTTTTCTTCGTGGATAACATCTTCCGTTTTACTCAGGCAGGATCTGAAGTATCAGGATTATTAGGTCGTATGCCTTCTGCGGTAGGTTACCAACCAACTCTTGCTACTGAAATGGGTTTAATGCAGGAACGTATTACTTCAACTAAACGTGGTTCAATTACCTCTGTTCAGGCTGTATATGTACCTGCGGATGATTTAAGTGACCCGGCTCCGGCTACAACATTTGCCCACCTTGATGCAACGACTTCATTGTCACGTAAAATTGCTGAGTTAGGTATTTATCCTGCAGTAGATCCATTAGAGTCTACTTCACGTATCCTTTCTCCTGCGATCTTGGGTGATGAACACTATAATACTGCACAACGTGTAAAAGAAATCCTTCAACGTTACAAAGAATTACAGGATATCATTGCAATTCTTGGTATGGATGAGCTTTCTGAAGAAGATAAACTTGTTGTACACCGTGCAAGACGTGTTCAACGTTTCTTATCACAGCCATTCCACGTTGCTGAGCAATTTACAGGATTAAAAGGTGTATTGGTTGACATCAAAGAAACTATCAAAGCATTTAACATGATTATGGATGGTGAAGTTGATGAATACCCTGAAGCTGCATTTAACCTGGTTGGTAACATCGAAGATGCAATTGAAAAAGGTAAGAAATTAATGGCTGAAGCTAACGCTTAATTACAGCTTAGATACTCAAGATATGACATTAGAAATATTAACACCAGATAAAAAAATCTTCGAGGGCGAAGTAACAGCAGTTACGGTACCTGGTACAATGGGATCTTTCCAGATTTTACATGACCATGCTCCGATTATTTCAACGCTGGAAGATGGACCCGTAATTATTAAAACAAAAGCTAAAGATGAAACCTTTAATATCAAAGGTGGTGTTGTCGAAGTTTTAAAAAATAAGATTATTGTTTTAGCTGAAGGTGTAGCCTAATATTTAATCATACGATCAAAAAGCCCTTTGGAGATTCTTCAAAGGGCTTTTTTTGTAGCTGTTCCTATAGGTACCAGAACACAGATTTTACTGGAAACCTTTGCCAATAGCTCCCCGGTATCCAGCACCGCTCCACCGAAAATAATTTTAAGTTTTATGTCGATTTTAAGCATTTCACGCAGAATTCGCCACTCATTACAATGCTAGCATAATATCTATACCGAATACCAATATCATATTCGGTATACACACATAAGACTTATGTGTCAATAAAGACACATTAAACAGAATATAATTCCGAAATTAAACAGCAATAAAGTTTTATATTTTTTTTCAATTATTTTCACCCCGCTATTGATAGTATAGATAACAACAACTAAATTGGTTTTATATAAAGGAAGTAAAAAACATAAGAAAATGTATAGTTTATTCACCGCCAAAATTAACGTCATTATCAACCTAATTGTTCTGCTGATTCTTCAGGAGAAAACGGCGCTGTGAATGAGTTTTTAAACAATAAAATATCAGAAAGCGCCTCCAAAAGAGGCGCTTTTTTTAATGAAGTTCAACAAATACTGAAACCAGATAAAATGCAATACTACGATTCAAACACAGTCCTGTACTTAAACGGAAAGTTTATTAAAGCAGCTGAAGCTAAAACAGATCTGTATGGTCAGTCTCTGCATTATGGATATGCAGTATTTGAAGGCATACGGGCTTACAACACGCACAATGGAACAAGGATATTCAAAGCCAGGGAACATTATGAACGCTTAAAACGTTCAGCAGAACTGATGCATATCCCCTTCCCTTATGATATCGAAGAGCTGATTAAACAAACGTATAAGTTGTTAAAGAAAAACAACCTTAAAGATGCCTATGTACGCCCCTTAATTTATTGTGCACCAAACATGTCACTGGTTCCGGCAACGGAAGCATCCATTTTAATTTGTGCATGGGAATGGGGAGCATACCTCGGAAGTAGTTTACAAAAAGTATGTATCTCCAGCTATCAGCGTCCTAATCCAAAATCAACCCATGTGGAAGCGAAAGCAAGTGGCCACTATGTAAATTCAATCCTGGCCACTACAGAAGCAAAAATCAAAGGTTTTGATGAAGCAATATTATTGGATATGAATAATAATATTGCAGAAGCTTCCGGTGCAAATGTATTTATAGAAAAAAAAGGTAAATTATATACACCTCCGCTAGGTAATATCTTACCAGGAATTACCAGAGCCACCGTTATTCAGTTGTGTAAAACACTTGATATTGAGTGTATAGAGAAACATCTTTCTACAGATGACCTGAGAAATGCAGACAGTGCCTTTTTATGTGGCACCGCAGCAGAGATCGCAGGTATCTCAACAGTTGATGAGGTGACCCTCCCAACAGCCTGGACGGAAAGTCTTGGTGCCACATTACAACGTACATATAAAGCGTTGGTGTTGGAAAAACAGAACTACGAAGTCATTATCTAAACAAGAAACCAATAGTTAAAAAGAACTATCTAAATAAAATTATTAAGCGTAAAAAAAAATGTCAGAATCACCAGAACTAAACCGTTATAGTAAAACATTTACACAAGACCCTACTCAACCAGGCGCACAAGCGATGTTGTATGGAATTGGCCTGACCACAGAAGACATGAGTAAAGCACAGGTCGGTATTGCCAGCATGGGATACGATGGAAATACCTGCAACATGCACTTAAACGGACTGGCTCAGATTGTCAAAGACGGCGTGTGGAAAAATGATATGGTAGGTTTGACTTTTGGTACCATCGGTGTGAGTGATGGAATGTCGAATGGTACTGACGGTATGCGTTATTCCCTGGTATCAAGGGATGTGATTGCCGACTCTATCGAAACGATTTGTGGTGGACAATACTACGATGGCCTGATTACCATACCTGGCTGTGATAAAAATATGCCAGGTTCAATTATGGCGATGGGACGTCTGAACAGACCATCAATCATGGTGTATGGAGGAAGTATCCACTCTGGAAAATATAAGGGAAAAGCACTGAATATCGTGTCCTCTTTTGAAGCATTGGGACAAAAATTAGCAGGAAACTTATCGGAAGAAGATTATCAGGGTATTATCCGCCACACTTGTCCGGGAGCCGGTGCCTGTGGAGGGATGTATACTGCAAATACAATGGCTTCTGCCATCGAAGCTTTAGGAATGAGTTTACCTTACAGCTCTTCACACCCTGCAGTGAGTGAGGAGAAAAAACAGGAATGCCTGGATGCCGGTAAAGCTATCCGCGTTTTATTAGAAAAAAATATCCTTCCTTCAGATATCATGACGGAGAAAGCATTTCACAATGCGATTGTTACCGTTATGGTATTGGGTGGATCTACAAATGCAGTCTTGCACCTTATTGCCATGGCAAAGTCTGTGGGACTGAATCTGGATCTTCAGGATTTCCAGCATATCAGTGACAATACCCCTGTTTTGGGAGATTTGAAACCAAGTGGACAGTATTTAATGGAAGACCTTCATGAAATTGGCGGTATCCCTGCGGTATTGAAATACCTGTTGAAAGTAGGTCTTTTACATGGGGACTGCTTAACGGTGACCAGCAAAACACTTGCTGAGAATGTTGCTGATGCTGCTGACCTTGATTTTGAAACCCAGAAAATTATCTTCCCTATTGAACAGGCACTGAAGCAAACAGGTCACCTGCAAATGTTGTACGGTAACCTTGCTGAAAAAGGTTCTGTTGCTAAGATCAGTGGTAAAGAAGGAGAGAGATTTGAAGGCCCTGCGCGTGTTTTCCAGGGGGAACAATCCTTAATCGCAGGAATACAAAGCGGAAAAGTGAGTCCCGGAGATGTGGTAGTGATTGTTCAGGTAGGCCCTAAAGGCGCACCGGGAATGCCCGAAATGTTAAAACCTACCTCAGCAATTATTGGCGCTGGTTTGGGTAAATCTGTTGCACTGATTACCGACGGGCGTTTCTCTGGTGGTACACACGGTTTCGTAGTGGGACACATTACACCGGAAGCCTGGGAAGGTGGAACAATTGGTCTGGTACAGGATGATGATATCATCACTATCGATGCGGTTAACAATACTTTGCATTTAAATATTTCAGATGAGGAACTGGCGAAAAGAAAAGCGGAATGGAAACAGCTTCCACCACCCGTCAAAAGCGGCGTACTATACAAATACCTTAAACAAGTAAGTAATGCCAGTGAAGGCTGCGTAACAGATGCCTACACTGATTAATTAACCAGGATCTCTACATTAAAAAACTAAAAAAATGGAAATAGCACAAGAGGAAGCAACCGCCCCATCGACACCAAAGAAAACCACTACGGTTACGGGTTCAGTTGCGCTATTGGAAGGATTAATCGCCGAAGGCACGGAAACCATTTTCGGTTATCCGGGTGGCGCTATCATGCCAATATATGATGCAATTTATGATTACAAGGAAAAGTTAAACCATATCCTGGTGAGACACGAGCAGGCCGCAACACATGCAGCACAGGGATTTGCACGTACCTCAGGAAAAGTGGGTGTCGTATTCGCGACTAGCGGACCGGGTGCAACAAACCTGGTGACAGGTTTGGCAGATGCCCAGATTGACAGTACCCCTATGGTTTGTATCACCGGTCAGGTGTTTGCACACCTGCTGGGAACCGATGCTTTCCAGGAAACAGATGTGATTAACATTACCACTCCTGTAACTAAATGGAATTACCAGGTAACGGATGCAAATGAAATTCCGGCTGTGTTGGCCAAAGCTTTTTATATTGCACGCAGTGGAAGACCAGGCCCTGTACTGATTGACATTACTAAAAATGCACAAATACAGCTGTTTGACTATGAAGGATATACCCCATGCAATCATATCCGCAGCTACCGCCCCAAACCCATCATCAGGAATGAATATATCAATCAGGCCGCAGCTTTAATCAACAGTGCGAAAAAACCATTTATCCTGTTCGGACAGGGTGTTTTACTGGGGAATGCTGAGGCAGAATTCCAGGCTTTTGTAGAAAAAAGTGGTATTCCGGCAGCATGGACCATCCTCGGTGCAGGTGCGATTCCTTCAGATCACCCTTTAAATGTTGGGATGTTAGGAATGCATGGTAACTATGGCCCGAATGTACAGACCAATCAGTGCGACGTATTAATTGCTATAGGAATGCGCTTCGATGACAGGGTGACCGGCCGTTTGGACAAGTATGCGAAACAGGCAAAAGTGGTGCACCTGGATATAGATCCTGCAGAGATAGATAAAAATGTGAAGGCAGATGTTCCTGTATGGGGAGACTGTAAAGCGACTTTACCTTTACTGACCAGCCTGATTGAAGAAAAAAGCCATGAAGAATGGCACAATGAATTTAAAGCTTTCGATAAAATTGAACAGGAAGAACTGATCCAGAAAGAGCTGAATCCGGAAAGCGGAGAGCTGACCATGGGTGAAGTGATCAATCAGCTGAACATTTTGACGAATGGAAACGCAGTGATCGTAAGTGATGTGGGCCAGCACCAGATGGTAGCCTGCAGGTACGGAAAATTGAATACCACACGCCTTAGTGTAACCAGCGGTGGTTTAGGTACCATGGGCTTTGGCCTTCCTGCTGCTATAGGTGCTAAATTTGGGACACCCGACCGTACAGTGGTTGCAGTGATCGGTGATGGCGGATTCCAAATGACACTACAGGAACTGGGTACCATTATGCAGTTTGATGTAGACGTTAAAATCCTGATCCTGAATAACCAGTTCTTAGGTATGGTACGCCAGTGGCAGCAGCTGTTCAATGACAAACGTTATTCCTTCGTGAACATCACCAGTCCTGATTTTGTGAAACTGGCATCAGCGTACGACATTCCCGGAAAAAAAGTAACGGAGCGTGAAGACCTGAAAGGAGCATTGGAAGAAATGCTGAATTCCAAAGGGTCCTACCTGATGGAAGTAATGGTAACTAAAGAACATAATGTATTCCCTATGGTTCCTCAGGGCTGTAGTGTAAGTGAAATCAGACTAAAATAATTAATGATCATGAGCAATTCCCAGGATATAGAGTTAGCGAATGCTAAACAGGAATTTACTTTCACGGTATATACAGAAAACCAGATCGGTATACTGAACCGTATTGCAATTATATTTTCGAGAAGAAAGATCAATATCGAAAGCCTTAACGTGTCTCCTTCTGAAATTGAACACATCCACCGTTTCAATATCCTGATTACCGAAACCGAAGAGGTAGTCAGTAAATTGGCCAGACAAATTGAGAAACAGGTAGAAGTCCTGAAAGTATATTATAATACAAATGAGGATATCATCTGGCAGGAAATGGCCTTGTACAAAGTGCCGACAGACACTATCGCAGAGAAAGTATCTGTAGAAAGATTATTGCGTGAATTTGGCGCAAGAGTAGTGGTGATCCGTAAAGATTATACCGTGTTCGAAACCACAGGTCACCGCCAGGAAACAGATAAACTGATCGAAGTATTGCAGCCTTACGGCCTGATCGAATTTGTACGCAGTGCGAGAGTAGCGATCATTAAAGACAGCGAAGGATTTAACAGCAAACTGAGAGAGTTTGAAAGACTGGAACCAGGACAGGAAGTAATTGAAAACGAATTCCTTGATAAGGAAAAGAATGTTTTCACCATGTAGTCCATAAGCCATAAAAAATCAACATTAATAAATAATAAAACGAACCTTAATAATCAAAAAACAATAAAACGATGTCAAATTATTTTAACACACTACCTCTTAGAGAAAAACTAAACCAATTAGGTGTCTGCGATTTCATGGACAGTTCTGAATTTCTGGATGGTGTAAATGCATTAAAAGGAAAAAAACTGGTGATCATAGGCTGTGGCGCACAAGGCCTGAACCAGGGTTTAAATTTAAGAGATAGTGGTTTAAATGTTGCGTATACCTTACGTAAAGAAGCTATTGAAGGTAAAAGAGATTCATGGAAAAATGCTACAGACAATAATTTTACTGTAGGTACTTATGAAGAGTTGGTTCCTGAAGCTGATGTAGTGATTAACCTTACACCAGATAAACAACATACTGCTGTAGTTAATGCAGTAATGCCATTAATGAAAAAAGGGGCTACGCTGTTATACTCACATGGCTTTAATATCGTAGAAGAAGGTATGCAGGTACGTAAAGATATTACTGTCATCATGGTTGCGCCTAAATGTCCGGGAAGCGAAGTGAGAGCAGAATATGTAAGAGGCTTTGGTGTACCTACATTAATTGCAGTACACCCTGAGAATGATCCGGAAGGAAAAGGTCTGGTACAGGCAAAAGCTTATTGCGTAGGTACAGGCGGTCACAGGGCAGGAGTTTTAAAATCTTCTTTTGTTGCTGAAGTAAAATCTGACTTAATGGGCGAACAGACTATCCTTTGTGGTTTGTTACAAACAGGTTCTATCCTTTCATTTGATAAAATGGTGGAAAAAGGAATCGATGCAGGTTATGCTTCCAAACTGGTTCAATATGGCGTGGAAGTAATTACTGAAGCCTTGAAACAAGGTGGTATTACGGCAATGATGGACAGACTGAGTAATGTAGCGAAGATCAAAGCTTTTGAAGTTTCAGAAGAATTGAAAACGATCATGCGCCCCTTGTTTCAGAAACATCAGGATGATATCATGAGTGGTGAATTTAGCCGTATCATGATGGAAGACTGGGCAGCAGGTGATAAAAACCTGTTGGCATGGCGTGCTGCAACCGGCGAAACCGCTTTTGAAAAAACACCTGCAGGTGAGGTTAAAATTGGCGAGCAAGAGTATTTTGACCATGCCTTACTGATGGTTGCTTTTGTAAGATCAGGTGTGGAACTGGCATTCGAAACCATGGTAGAGGCAGGAATTAAACCTGAGTCTGCTTATTATGAATCATTGCACGAAACCCCACTGATTGCAAATACCATTGCGCGTAAGAAATTATTTGAAATGAACAGGGTGATCTCTGACACTGCTGAGTATGGTTGCTATTTATTTGATCATGCTTGTAAGCCCCTACTGGCAGATTTCATGACCCGCGTAGATACAGACCTGATTGGTAAAAACTATAATGAAGGTAAAGACGGTTCTGTAGATAACAGGACATTGATCTCAGTAAATGAAGTGATCCGTTCTCATGAAGTAGAACTGATCGGTGCTGAATTGAGAAAAGCAATGACTGCAATGAAATCGATTAAAACAGTATAAAAAACGACAAGAACCTCTCAGGTGAAATAGCCTGGGAGGTTTATAAAAAAACAATAACGATGTCAAAAACATTAGTAGAAAAAATTTGGGATGCACACGTTGTAAAAAGCGAAACAGGATTTCCTGATATTTTATACATTGATACACACTTAATACACGAAGTAACCTCTCCTCAGGCTTTTGACGGCTTACGCAAAAGAGGATTACCTGTTTTCCGTCCGCAACAAACTGTTGCCACTGCCGACCACAATGTTCCTACCATTAATCAGCTTCAGCCGATTAAAGAGGAACTTTCGCGTTATCAGGTGGATATGCTCACCAAAAACTGTGCAGAATTCGGTATCGAACTGTATGGATTGGGTCACCCTTTCCAGGGAATTGTACATGTGATCGGGCCGGAACTCGGTATCACCCTGCCAGGAAAAACAATGGTTTGCGGTGACAGCCATACCTCAACACATGGTGCCTTTGGGGCCATCGCATTCGGTATCGGTACCTCACAGGTAGAACAGGTGTTTGCTACGCAATGTTTGTTGCAGCAGAGACCTAAAACAATGAAAATTGAAGTGAACGGGAAACTTGAAAAAGGTGTTGGTGCTAAAGACATTATTTTATACATCATCTCTAAAATATCTGCTGCCGGCGGTACAGGTTATTTTATTGAATATGCAGGTTCGGCAATTGAGGCTTTAAGTATGGAAGCCAGAATGACAATCTGTAACATGAGTATCGAAATGGGTGCCAGAGGCGGATTAATTGCTCCTGACCAGATCACTTTCGATTATATTAAAGGCAGGGAGTTTGCTCCTGCAGGTGAAGAATGGGATAAATCCCTTGCTTACTGGAAAACATTATACAGCGATGCGGACGCTGCATTTGACAGCGTATTGACTTTCGCTGCTGAAGATATTGCCCCTATGATTACCTATGGAACAAATCCAGGTATGGGTATGGGGATTAAAGAACATATTCCATCAACAACCTCCCAGCCTGATAAGGAACAGTTGTCTTATCAGAAAGCATTGGATTATATGGGTTTTGATGACGATTCTTCATTGATAGGAAAACCTGTGGATTACGTATTTATTGGCAGCTGCACCAATTCCCGTATTGAAGATTTGCGTGAAGTCGCCGAATTCGTAAAAGACAAACAAAAAGCAGAGCATGTAACGGTATGGATTGTTCCAGGGTCAAAACAGGTAGAACAACAAGCCATCAATGAAGGTCTCGATAAAATATTCCAGCAAGCAGGCTTTCAGCTTCGCGAACCGGGATGCAGTGCCTGCCTGGGAATGAATGAAGATAAAATTCCTGCGGGGAAATACTGCGTTTCTACCTCCAACAGGAATTTTGAAGGCAGACAGGGCCCTGATGCAAGAACCCTACTGGTAAGCCCCCTTACTGCCGCTGCTGCTGCTGTAACAGGAAAAATTACCGATGTAAGGGAAATGCTGACTGTCGCTTAGTTGAAGGCAGATCCAGTGACGAATTCAGAACCTATTAAAAGAGAATGAGCTCATGAAAGCTATAAGCAGAGCAATAATAGTGAAAAACCAAGCTTGTGGCCTCCTGAATTCAGGTAAAGAATAAATATTCACTAATGAAACATCAATAAGCCTACTGCTTACAAACAGCAATGAATAGGCACGTGATAGCTTCATCACCTTTAAAAAACAATATATCCTGATGAAAAAGTTCGAGAGATTAACATCGGCAATTGTGCCATTAAATATAGAGAACATTGATACCGACCAGATTATTCCGGCAAGGTTTTTAAAAGCGACAACCCGTGAAGGTTTCGGTGAGAATCTGTTCCGCGACTGGCGTTACAATGGTGATCATACACCTAAACCAGATTTTGTACTCAATGACCCTGCCTACAAGGGTAGAATCCTGGTGGCTGGAAAAAACTTCGGTTGTGGCAGTAGCCGTGAACATGCTGCCTGGGCTATCCAGGATGCTGGATTTGATGCGGTGATCAGCAGTTTCTTTGCTGATATCTTCAAAGGAAATGCATTAAACAATGGTCTTCTTCCTATTCAGGTAAGCGATGAGTTCCTGTCAGCAATTTTCACTGCAGTCAGTAAAGACCATCAGGCAGAACTTGATATTGATTTAGAGCAGCAAACGGTAACGATTGTATCTACCGGCGAAAAGGCAGATTTTGAAATCAATGCCTACAAAAAATCGTGCTTAATCAATGGTTATGATGACATCGACTTCATCTTAAACCAGAAACAATTAATTGAAGAATTCGAACAAGCAAAATAATGTCAAATCCCGTCGTCCATATTACCCATCTGAACCTACAATACCACCACAAACCGGTATTGCAGGATTTGAACTGGATAATCAACCGTCATGAAAACTGGTTATTGCGTGGTATCAGTGGAAGTGGCAAGACATCATTAGCGAAGGCAATTGCCGGGCAGGTCAAGGTTCAGGGCAGTATCGGGATTTCTTTCGATCCCCACAGTACACGACCTGCAGTTGCACACTATGTAGCCAACTGGTATCAGTTTACAGATTTAGAAGGCCAGTCCAATTTCTATTATCAGCAACGTTACAACAAACAGGCCACAGAAACTACCGCCACA
This sequence comes from Pedobacter sp. AW31-3R, assembly GCF_052180285.1. NCBI lineage: Bacteria > Pseudomonadati > Bacteroidota > Sphingobacteriia > Sphingobacteriales > Sphingobacteriaceae > Pedobacter > Pedobacter sp. AW31-3R. The sequence goes on from NZ_CP197475.1 coordinate 5,293,505, forward strand.
GTGAAGGCTGAGCTGGAAGGTTATGCAAAAAAACATCAGCTTCAGTTCTCAGATGCCCAAAAACTCGTTGAGGCACTGGGCTTTTCCGCATTGATCAACTCTACCCTCATCCAGTTGTCCAGCGGTGAACATAAAAAACTGCAATTGGTTAAAGCTTTATGGTTCAGACCACAGCTGCTCATTCTTGACCAACCCTACAACGGATTGGACAAACTTTCCCGTCAGCATTTAAACAGTCTCCTGGAAGACATCACCGAAGGCGGAACCCAACTGATTTTAATCAGCAATGACAGGGAATTACCTTCCTGCCTAAACGCTTTTGCAGAAATCAAAGACGGTAAACTGGAACAAAGTTCTGCAGGAGCCTATATTAACGTACAGGTGGAAGAAACAGGAAAACCATTTCCTGAATTTTTAAATGATTCACCCGTTTCTTCTGCGGAGAGCATCATCAGCATGGTGGATGTCAATATCAGTTATGGTGAAAAACAGGTGCTGAAGAACATCAACTGGGAAGTAAAAGCAGGAGAAAAATGGCTATTGCAGGGACACAATGGTTCAGGAAAATCAACTTTACTGAGCCTGATTACCGGTGATCATCCACAGGCATACGCCAATAACTTCTCTCTTTTTGGCAACAAAAGGGGAAGTGGTGAAAGCATCTGGGACATTAAACAGCGTATCGGATTAATATCGCCGGAATTACATTGGTATTTTGATCCTTCTGCAACCGTACAGGACTGTGTGATCTCAGGTTTCTATGACAGCTCAGGCTTATTTTGTGAACCCGGTTATACTAAGCGGGCTCAGGCAGATGAGCTGATTGACTATTTCGGGCTTTCCGCCTATAAAAACAGGCTGATGAACCAGCTTCCTTTAGGTAAGCAGCGACTGGCCATGCTGGGCAGAACAATTATAAAAAATCCGGAATTACTGATCCTGGATGAACCCTGCCAGGGTTTAGACGAACAGCAGACGCAATATTTTAACAGTCTGGTAGATGAATTGTGTAAAAATGGAACCACTTTGATTTATGTAGGCCATTTTGAATCGCAGTTACCGGATACCATAGAGAAAAGAATTTTACTAGAAAACGGCGAGGTAAAATCCGTCGAGAACAAATTAGCAAGCATTTAGACAATGAAGCGATCATCAGCTTTCCGCTAACAAATAGCAATGAATAAGCTGATGATCATTTCATCGCCTTTAAAAAACAATGATACACTAATGAAACGATCATCAGCTTACCACTAACAAACAGCAATAAATAAGCTTATGATCGCTTCATTACCTTAAAAAATAATTATATTATAATGAAAAAAAATATACTAGTTATACCTGGCGACGGTATCGGACCAGAAGTAACCACCTGGGGAAAAGCAGTACTGACACAAATAGCAGAGAGTTTCAACCATGAGTTTTCTTTTGATGAAGCCCTGATGGGTCATGCGGCCATTGAAGCAACAGGTAATCCACTACCCGATGAAACACTTGAAAAAGCGAAAAAAAGTGATGCAATCCTTTTCGGTGCAGTGGGACATGCAAAATATGACAATGATCCCTCTTTAAAAGTAAGACCTGAGCAAGGTCTCTTAAAAATCCGTAAGGAACTGGGATTGTATGCGAACCTGCGTCCCATCATGCTTTTTGATGAACTGCTGAATGCATCAAGCATTAAAGCTTCTATCCTGAAAGGTACAGATATCCTGTTTTTTCGTGAACTGACCGGGGATGTGTATTTTGGAGATAAAACCAGATCTGAAGATAGACATACTGCATCTGACCTGATGATTTACCACCGTTATGAGGTAGAAAGAATCGCCCACAAAGCTTATGAAGCAGCGATGCAAAGAGGCAGGAAATTATGTTCAGTAGATAAAGCTAACGTATTGGAAAGCTCAAGACTATGGCGGGAAACTGTTCAGGAAATAGCCAAACAATATCCTGAAGTGGAAACTACCCATATGTTCATTGATAATGCAGCCATGCAGCTGATTAAAGATCCGAAACAGTTTGATGTGGTATTGACAGCAAACCTGTTCGGCGATATCCTTACCGATGAAGCTTCACAGATTGCGGGTTCTATGGGCATGCTGGCTTCAGCTTCTGTAGGTGATGGAACCGGATTCTTTGAACCCATCCATGGTTCTGCACATGATATTGCCGGTAAAAATCTGGCTAACCCACTCGCTTCTATACTTTCTGTTGCACTGATGCTCGAGATCAGTTTCGGCCTGAAAGAAGAAGCACAGGTGATCATTGCCGCGGTAGACCAGGTGTTGAAAGAAGGATTCAGAACAGGTGATATCGCTGATGACAGCACCAGTCCGTACAAAGTATTGGGCACCGAAGAGATGGGTAAACTCGTCTTGAAATTTATTACACAAAACACATACACAAAACAATAAACTGCACACTATATGTTACATGACCCGAATAAAGTTTACATATTTGACACCACCTTAAGGGATGGTGAACAGGTACCAGGGTGCCAATTGTCCACCCCGGAAAAGATTGAAATTGCGAAAGCACTGGAAGCACTGGGCGTAGATGTAATTGAAGCGGGGTTTCCTATATCCAGTCCTGGAGATTTCCAAAGTGTGGTTGAACTCTCAAAAGCAGTAAATGACCCTATTATCTGCGCCTTAACAAGGGCCAACAAAGGCGACATTGATGCTGCAGTTGCGGCATTACAATATGCCAAACGCCCGCGTATCCATACCGGTATTGGTTCTTCCGATATGCACATCAAATACAAATTCAACAGTACCCGTGAAGATATCCTTGGACGTGCTGTGGAAGCCGTTAAATATGCAAAGCAATTTGTGGAAGATATTGAATTCTATGCAGAAGATGCCGGTCGTGCAGACAATGAGTTTCTTGCACAGATGATCGAAGCAGTCATTGCCGCAGGAGCAACAGTAGTCAACATTCCCGACACGAATGGTTACTGCCTGCCTGATCAATACGGCTCAAAGATCCTATACCTGAAAGAAAATGTTAAAAACATAGATCAGGCCATCATTTCCGTACATTGCCACAATGACCTTGGATTAGCGACTGCCAACTCACTGGCTGGAGTCATCAATGGCGCACGTCAGATTGAGTGTACCATTAATGGAATTGGGGAACGTGCCGGGAATACGGCCCTTGAAGAAGTGGTGATGGTCTTAAAAACGCACCATGCATTAAACCTTCATACCAACATCAATACCAAACATTTCAGCCAGATCAGCAATATGGTGAGCCGTATGATGCGTATGCCAGTACAGCCCAATAAAGCAATTATTGGTCAGAATGCATTTGCCCATAGCTCTGGTATTCACCAGGATGGTTTCCTTAAACACAGGGAAAACTATGAAATTATCAATCCTGAGGATGTAGGGATCAACTCCTCTGAGATTATCCTTACGGCACGCAGTGGTCGTCATGCCTTAAAACATCACCTGGAAAGATTGGGTTATGAGATTGACAAAATTAACCTGGATCAGGTATATGAGCAATTCCTGTTGGTAGCCGATTCGAAGAAAGAAATCAAAGATGATGACCTTCTGGCTTTAATGAGCGATGGAGAAGAAGACACCTACAAAAACGGATATAAGCTAAACTCATTACAGGTCGTATGTGGTGACCATGTGAATCCTACAGCAACGGTAAAATTGGAGCATGAAGGCGTGGAACATGAAGCACAAGCAGAAGGTAATGGCCCCGTAAATGCAACGATTAAAGCTATTGAGCGCATTATAGGAAAAGATATTCAATTGAAAGAGTTTACTATCCTTGCTATTCATGGGGGCAGTGACGATGTAAGTAAAGTGAATATGAGGGTTTCTTATGAGGACAAGTCATACCTGGGCTATGGCTTCAGCACGGATATCGTGAAAGCTTCTGCCGATGCCTATCTGGATGCATTGAATAAATTTTTATAAACATGAGCGTAGAAAGAGAAATAGAGCTGGATTTTAACTCCGCAGCAGCACGTATAGCCGATACCGTAAAACATACCCAATTGGAGTATAATGAAGGCTTATCGAAGAAATACAATGCAAAAATCTATTTAAAAAGAGAAGATTCACAGGTGGTGCGTTCTTACAAACTGAGGGGTGCTTATAATATGATAAGCACACTTGAGGAAGAACAGATGAAAAGCGGAGTAGTATGTGCCAGTGCGGGAAACCATGCACAAGGGGTGGCTTATTCCTGTAAGAAGCTAAACATTCAGGGGGTGATTTTTATGCCGGAGATTACACCGAGGCAAAAAATCAAACAGACAGAAATGTTTGGCGGCGACAACATCAAAATCGTTTTAGTAGGTGATACTTTTGACGATTGCATGAAAGAAGCGCTGATTTACACTGCTGCACATCATATGGTATTTATTCCTCCTTTCGATAACGCTAAAATTATAGAAGGCCAGGGTACTGTTGGTGTAGAAATTTACCAGGACCTTCCGGAAACTGAAGTGGTGATCATGCCTATTGGTGGTGGCGGACTGGCATCAGGGGTAGGAAGTTATTTCAAAAATATCAATCCTGCCATACAGCTGATCGGTGTGGAACCTGAAGGTGCACCATCAATGAACCAGGCATTAAAAAATGGAAGTCCGGTAACACTGGATTATATTGACCGCTTCGTGGACGGTGCAGCTGTCAAAAGAGTAGGAAACCTCACCTTTGAGTACTGCAGTGAATTACTGGACCAGATGCTCTTGATCCCTGAAGGTAAAATCTGTACAACGATCCTCAAGTTATACAACGAAGATGCGATCGTAGTGGAACCCGCAGGTGCATTGGCAGTAGCTGCTCTTGATCAGTTGAAAGATACGATTGCAGGTAAAAATGTAGTCTGTATTGTTAGTGGCGGCAATAACGACATTGAGCGGATGCAGGAAATTAAAGAGAAATCATTGCTCTTTGAAGGACTCAAACATTATTTCATTGTCCGCTTCCCACAAAGACCAGGAGCACTTAAAGCTTTCGTAAATAACGTTCTCGGTCCTAATGATGACATTACCCGTTTTGAATTCATCAAGAAAACCAATCGGGAAAATGGTCCTGCATTGGTCGGTATTGAACTGCAGGAGAGCAGTGATTATGCTTCACTAAAACAGAGGATGGCAGAATTCAAGTTTGATGTGATTGAACTGAATAATGACCAGACACTTTTTGAATACCTGGTTTAACCAGGAATGACAAAGTTCAACTGTTTTGCCCCAACTAAAACAGGCCTTACCGCTGTAGTTTTCATGACCTGAAAATTATGGCGAAGAAGAATTAAAGATAAATTTGAATACCCTGTTTAAACTGTAGAGGGATGTTTCTTAACCGGACATCCCTCTCCTATTTTTTACAGTAGTGATGGGGATAATCTGATATTTCCTAATTATATTTGTGTAACTATAGATTTGGCAAAAGAATTGCTGATGATTCCTAAACACACAAATATGAAAAAATCAATACTCCTGCTGTTATTTATAGCAACTATCGGACTGGTTTCCTGCGAGAAGGAAGTCTATGTCCCGAATGATACCATCCCCAACCTCACTTTCTTAGACTATGTACAGCCCAATGAGTGGCAATACAATTCCACGACTCAAACTTATTCAGTGAACATACCAGCTTCAGAGATTGATAGGGAAACTTTTGAAAACGATGATGTTTCCTTAATGATATCAAGAGGTGACAATGACACGTATGATAAAATACCTTTTGTTTATGACGGTTTAAGCTGGAGTTATGACATTACCCCAGGAAATGTGACTTTATACATTCAAACTTCCGGAACAAGTGCGGAGATTCCTGCCAGGCCAAATTATACTACACGGGTAAAAGTTGTCATTGTCCGTTCTTCGTTATAAACAGACCTGAATTATACCTACTAAAATTCCAAGAAACGACCAATGTTCGCCTGAACGTGGTCGTTTTTTTTATGCTCTCCCCTGTTTAAATGAATAGCCCTGATGGTTACCCCATTTCTTTCCAGCAGCAGCTCTTCATAAAATCCTTTATAATACACATCCTTCACCTCATAACGTTTGCTGTTCCAGGTATTTTTAAGTTCCACCCATTCCGGATAGAATAATACTTCTTTTCCTTTAGCGGATGTCATCCCTAACTTCAATGCATCTTCCATTGGAAGCACTACTGCATTGCCCAGTAATTGTGCGGTATACACATGCTCCGGATGATTGTAAACGTGAGATGGCTCTCCCTTCTGGATCAGCTGCCCCTCTTTAATTAAAAGCAGCACATCGGCTAAAAACAGCCCGTCTGCCGGATCATGTGAAACCATGATCACCGTTACCCCGGTTTCAGCAGCAATACGTTTAATATCCGCACGCAACTGATTTTTTAATAGCGCGTCCACCTGACTGAAAGGCTCATCCAACAAAAGCAATTGCGTATCGGTCACCATGGCACGGGCAATAGCCACCCTTTGCTGCTCACCACCACTTAATTCGATAATCTTTTTATCGCGCAGATGGTCAATACGCAAATGTTCCATGATCGCTACCGTCTTTTCCTGCTTGGATTTAATATTGGTATTCGAAAGCTGGGAAGCAATATTATCGTACACCTTTGCATAAATATTCAATGAAAAATCCTGGGTAACCATTTTCATCTCTTTGTGTCCCGGAATAAGCTGCTCATCAGGTCCTAATACCCTTTTGCCATTAAAAATAACTTCTCCTGTATCTGTTTTCAATAATCCGAAGATTGATTTCAACAGCGTCGATTTACCACTTCCGCTTTCACCGATAATGGCAACAACTTCTCCTCTTTTGATATCAAAATTGATATCCCTGATCCCTGAAGCCTGCGCTGTCTGGTATTGTTTCGTTAAATTTTTAACACTTATAATATTTTCGTCCACGTCGTAAAGATACGTTTCAACGGGAAAATACCTCAGTATTTCAGCTGAATTTAAATCAGCGTGACATAAAAAACCTCCCAGGGAAGATCCTGAGAGGTTGGGTTACATTTGTGTGTGCAAATATTTTGGAGAGGTAGCGCTCCTTCAGGCGATAAACGACCTTAACGAAGCGTACAAAATCTAATTCAGACCGAAGGTGATACCAAATGACATATTTTTTAATCCTTTCTGTGCAGCGGTATCAAACATGTCATTGAAAGCATATTTAGTGAAAAGTCCTATACCACCATAGCCCAATCTCACTGTACCGCCTAAACGTACCGGCTGGAAGTTATAATCATCCCTGATCTTTTCTTTGCCGCGCTCATCGCTGATTTGTTTCACCTTACCATTCAGCAGGAAGCTCACTTCCGGGCCAAAGATAAAATAGAATCTTTTGCCTTTATCATTCTCTTTGGTCCTCAATTCAAAGTTCAAAGGAATGTGTACATAGCTGCTTGAAAGTCTGTTTTTGCTGAAATCAATTCCTTCGTCAATATAACTCAGCTCACGTGAATTCGGAATAATGGTATAATCATTTTTCAATCTGATCAATGTCCAGTCAAACCCACCGGCAACATATACTTTAAAATTCGGGTTGAAACGGTAGCCGAAGTACAAAACATCAAATGACAGTGTACTTGTTTTTGATCCTTTATAATCCAGGAAATCATTTTCAGGCGACAAAGAGAAACTGCCATTATCAATTAACCTGGAGAATCCGATGTCCAGTCTTGTAAAGGTAATCCCCCCCATAAACCGGCCTTTAGAAGCCGATGCAGTTTTTGTCGTGTCCTTTTTCGATTTTTCATATTTATCACCGAAAGAAAGGTCTACCGAGAATTTTCTTTCTCTGCGGACAATGGTATCCTGGTCTTGTGCCTGTGCAGTGGGAGAGATCATACCGGCAAGTCCGCTTACCAGTAAAGTTGTTAAAATCAGATGTTTCATATTCAGGTTTATTTGTGTGTCTTAATTATCTATTTATGTGTCTTTATTATTTGAGCGTCTTTTCCAGCATTATTTGAGCGTCTTTTTCAGCAGCATGTGCCCTTATTTATGTTTTCTATTACTAAATCTTATCATCCCGATATTAATCCCTATGATGGAAGAATTATCATCGTCATCTGTTTTAAACTGGATAAACTTCTCTTCCCTCTTGTCTACCTTCTCTACCACATAATTGATCAGGTCACCAACATTTCTTATTCCTCTCCTGTCACGCTCATCATTATCATTGATCACTTCATCTTTAGTTAACAGAGGAACATCAGTACTTGCCATGACAATCACTTCTTTCGGTTGTTCCACGGAAGCCTCTTTGGTAGTAAGACGGGCAATAACTTCATTAGGTTGCATCGGGTTTACATTTTTTTCTGAATTATGATTTAATTCATCTTTTACACCTCCGTTTACACCATGAGCCATCATTTTGATCACGGCATCTTCCTTTCTTACCTTAGCATTCATCTGCTGTTTAACCCGATCATCTTCATTAAAGGCAGCAGCAGCAGGCGCAGGTAATTTTTCATCAGTAGCTTTTTGAGCTTTCTCATCGATGAACTGTTTCTGTTTACCACCAATGTGCGGGTTCGCGGCAGTCTGCTGAACTTCAGCAGGCACATCCGACACCACCACTGTAGTTTTCTGCCACTGGTTAGCTGAGGGTTCAATAACTGCAACAGGTCCCTGAAGCTGTATTTTTTGTGGGCGGTTAAAAACCAATCCTACGGCAACAAGAGCCACCACAGCAGCCGCAGCCATCCAGTAAAATGGAAAAGTATGTTTGCGCCGGGGTACCAGCTGCTGTTCTATGTTATTCCACAGATCGGTAGAAGGCATTACCTCAGCTTCTTCAAACCTATCTCTAAATAACTTATCAAATTCATTATCCTGCATTTGTTGCATAATCTATGCCCTCCAGTTTTATTATTTCTTCTTTTAAAATCGCTCTTGCACGGGAAAGCTGCGACTTACTCGCCCCCTCTGAAATCCCCAGGGTTTCTGCAATTTCCTTGTGTGAATATCCCTCAATAGCGTACATATTAAAAACCATACGGTAACCATCCGCAAGTTTCCGGATCAGTCCCATTAAATCCTGCATCCCCAGGCGACTAAAGTCAAAGCCTTCAGACGGCTGTTCATAGGCATCTTCAATAGGTACGATATTCAGTGTCCTTAGATTTTTACGGTAGCTTTCAATGGCAGTATTCACCATCACACGTCTTATCCATCCTTCAAAAGATCCCTCTCCGCGATAGGCACTGACCTTCTGAAAAACTTTAATATAGCCTTGCTGCAACACATCTTCCGCCTCCATCCTGTCGCGGGCATAACGCATGCAAACCGCCAGCATCTTCGATGCCGTCTGCCTGTAAAGCAATTCCTGCATCTTCCGGTCGCCAGCCTTACAGCCATCCATCAAATCGTTAATTGTATAGGTTTGCGTCAACTTCATCATTTGTTTGTTATAGAGTAGATGCCTGAACGGGACCAAAGGTTGCACGCGAATGAAAATAAATATTTTTTAATCAGCTATGACCAAAAATAAGCGCGTTGCTAATGGATAAATCAAATAAGGATTACTTTCTCTCTACCGGTTAAGATGCTAAATCCGGGTTAATTTCTGAGCTTCAATATTCCTCATCATCAGTGTCAAAAAAGTAATTGAAGAGAAAAACCAAAATATACCCATACTTATCCATGAGCAAGAGTAAGACCGACCAAAACAAATGATTAGAGAAAACAGAAGACACCGTATAATGTCTGTCTTGAATACTTTATCCTTTGTGCTGTCCTCAAACTTTTTTATGGAGGTGCTGAACATACGAAATACAGAGACATATATAGTGACATAGAGCATCACATTGATGGTGATATTAACTAAAGGAATAGTCGTCAGATCAAATACACCGGAAGCACCGGATGGAATTGTAAATGGAAACATCACCAGCGTAAGGAAAACAAATGCAGATATTTTGTCCCCTGAAATAGTGATCAGCAAAAATGATACAAGAGTCAGTACCTTGAGTAAACCAACACTTCTCAACAGATATTTTTTCATTAGTGAATATCTTCTTTTTAAAGTTATGAAGCGATCATAAGCATTTTTCATTAGCTCTTATTGTTCTTTATTTGTATTCAAGAACCCGCAAGCCCGGTTTTCATTGCTGTTTCTAAGCGGTAGGCTTATTAGGATTTCATCATTGATAAATCCATCCAAAAATGAGAAAATTATTTTACTTTCCAGGCCGAAATATCACTTCTTTTCAGGAAGAACAAAAACCAGGACGTTCAAAAACCAAGAAAATAGTTCAGCTCTCCACTTGAAACCCTCTTTTTAAATCACGAAAAAAACACGAATGCTAAAAAACAAGGGAATAATTTACTTCTTCACCTTAAACAACCTGAAATCCTCTTTATACGTCAGGAAAAACGAATGCTGGAACTGTAACTTCTCCGTCTGGGAAGTTCCAAGATCAATATGGGGTTCCACACGCACATCCAGATAAAGGTTGGGGATCAATTCTTTCTGATAGGCATACCTCAACAGCAAAATACTTCTGTTACTTTCCTTATGACCATAATCATACATCGTGGTAGACACCGATTCATAAAGTGGCATCCCTTTAATACTCATAAAATTATTTCCTTTCCAGTAGGAAGCAACCAGGCTCCCGAATTTAGTCTCCATACCGGCATTTAACCACAAGCCAAATCCACCCTGATAGGCCAAGGTTTTCGTCGGTGAAAAGTCCTTATAAGCGGCTACATAATTGTCTGTAAACACTTCTCTGACGTTACCTCCGCCCAATTCTTTATGCAATTTAAATCCGGTAGCACCATTAAATAAAGTCTGCAGCGGTTCATCTTTCAGGAGATCAATCTGTCCTCCCTTATGGTAGGCAAGAAATTGTGCAGGAATACTCAGCTTCCAGCCGTTTCTATATAACAAGCGGGTTTCAGTAGATAATCCACCAATAATCTGTTCCTTAACTGGTGAAGGTCTGTAAATTTGTTTTTGCCAGGCAATCCAGGCATCCAGTTTAAACTTTTCCTTTTCCACCAGCAACTGTGTGCCATATTGTACTGGTTCCGTGATCTGGCGTTCAAAATTCCATAAAGGCTCAATATATCCATGGTGGATTCCACCTTCAATCGTACCAAAATTCAGCGTAAGGTCTTTCTTATGATATTTTAACGTAAACAAAGGTTTTGCATCATGTACCCCATTATCACCAAAATCCTTTCGGATATATGCACCGGCAACAATAGCCAGATTCGGATGGGCAAAATACACCAGCTGAGGCTGAAGCTGTGAACCATACAAAGTATAACCATCATGAAACTGGTTAGAATACTCATAATTTCTTACATAATTAAAATTATAGAAATTGAAATGTACCTCTCCTACAGCATTACTATCCGGACGGATCCTGTTCTCTATGGCAGTATTGTTAAACTGTGCATAACTCACCTGGTAACCTGCAACAAGGAGGAATAAAAATAGTAAGGCTCTTTTCATGGATGATAAATATAAATTCTTAAGATTCGTGCTTCTCTCTGTAATGCTTATACCATTTCACTGCAATCATAATCACCACAGAAAAAATGATCAGGCCAATAAGGCCATAAATCCAGTCCACCGCACTTTTTAAGACCACAGCGAATACAATAGCCACCAGTAATATTGTCGCCACTTCATTCCAAAGGCGTAATTTGAATGAGCTGTGCTTAAATATCCCCCTTTTCATCTTATTCATGATATCCTGGCAGATAAAATGATAGATGAGCAGTAAAACTACAAATGCCAGTTTTACATGAAACCAGGGCATTTGTAATAAAAAAGGGCGGATACAGACCATTCCGATTCCGGCAAGGACAGCAAGGGTCATCGCTGGATTGGTAATGATATGCCAGAGTTTATGCTCTATTTTTGCGTATTCACGCTGCAAAATCAAGCGTTCATTTTCCGGAAGCTCATTTGCTTCAGTATGATAAATAAATAAACGAACACTATAAAATAATCCTGCCATCCAGCTCACCACGAAGATAATGTGGACAGCCACGACATATAAATAGTACTGATCCATTAGCTTATAAACATAATAGGATTAACGTTATACGATGAATTGGTGTATTAGTATCTGAATTCTTTGATGACCTCTATAGCATACTTTACATGATCAAATGGAATATCCGGCATAATACCATGTCCCAGATTGAATATAAATCCATTCTCTCCACGCATACGCTCGAACAGCTGCAGGATTGTTTTTTTGATCACCGGTTTATCGGCATATAAAATATGCGGATCAAGATTCCCCTGTACCGCAATGCCTGCAGGCAGGCTATTTTTAATATTCAGCAAGTCAGCATTCCAGTCGACTGAAATCACATCCGGTTGTGCTGTAGCCATCATTGGCGCAAACACAGAACTTCCTTTACAGAAAGAAATCACTGGAATATCTTTTCGGTTCAGGTTGACAATAATCTCCTTAATATAACGGTGTGAAAATTCTTCATAATCATTCCATGACAGGGAAAGTGCCCAGCTGTCAAAGATCTGGATGGCATTCACACCGGCTGCGATTTGCAGGTTCAGGTAATCGGCCGTAACCTTCGCAATTTTCGCCAGTAATTTATGGGCAACCTCAGGATGGTTATGCATCAACAACTTTGTTGTTTTGAAATCTTTGGATGAAGCCCCTTCCACAAGGTAGCTCATCACCGTAAATGGTGCACCGGCAAAACCGATTAGTGGAATATTTCCATTCAACCGCTGCTGGATAACTTTAATGGCATCAGCAACATATTCCAGTTTATCCAGACAGTCAACATTCAGGTTTTCAACATCTTTAAGGTTACGTACCGGATTGGCAAAACGCGGTCCCACACCCTGAGTGAAACTCAGGTCACCACCCATAGCTTCCGCAGTAACCAGGATATCACAAAATAAGATTGCGGCATCAATTCCCAATAAATCTACAGGTAACATGGTTACATCAGCAGCTATTTCAGGAGTCTTACACATCTCCAAAAATGAGTACTTGTTTTTAATTTCCCAGTATTCCGGCATAAAACGGCCAGCCTGGCGCATCATCCAAACCGGTGGACGTTCTGTTGGTTTGGACCATGCTGCATCTAAAAATAAAGTGTTCATCTAATCTTAATTTGTTTTTGAGGTGCAAATATGCACATTATGTGGAAGAACTTGAAGAGCCGGATCAGGTTAAATTGTATAATTACATTCAGTTCATAATGACAAAACGGTCATGGATCAGATCCATAACCGTTTTGTTTTATCAAAGCCAGACAGCTTAGGCCAGTGCCAGTGCTTCTTTTTCTATTTTCTGAATAATATCTTTTGCCCTGTCCGTTACCGCCAGTTCTTTCGCCTTGCTTGCATAAGCAAGCGCCCTATCCTTATCCTTTTTGCGCAGTGCCAGGTTAGCCAGGTGGATCATCACAAAAGACTTATCGCTTTGTCCGCCCATCGGAAAACGGCTGGCAATCTGGAAGTGGTATTCAGCAGCTTCATAATCCTCCTTTTTGAGGGCAATATTGGCCATCATAAATTCGTAATAACCACGTCTGTTCCTTGCCAGTCTGTCTGCATTGGGCACTTCAGCAAGCAAACGTGCCGCACGTTCATGATCACCGTTTTTAAAAAACTTCGAAGCCATCAAAATCGAACTGCTCTTATAATGACTCCAGATCACAAAGGCGAACATCAGACCCACTACTGCTGCAAACTGATGGTGTCCATAATAGAGACTTACACCAGCCGCAATGGCAAGAACCAACATCAGGACATACCTGCCCTTTGCATTATACATTAGCTATGGATATCTGTAAATTTATAACCTACTCCCCTGATCGAATGGAAGTACACAGGGTTCTTCTGATCAGGTTCAAAATACTTACGGAAAGTAAGAATGAAGTTATCTATCGTCCTTGTTGAAGGGTAAACATCATAATTCCATACCGTCTCTAAAATCTGCTCGCGCGAAACTGCCTCATTTTTTCTTTCGATCAGCAATTTCAGCAACATCGTTTCCTTCTTCGTCAGTGGAACGATCACACCATCATCCTGTTTCAACTCAAAAGAGTTAAAGTAGATGGTTTTATCCCCAATTTTGTAAGAGTTCAATTCCTTCAGGTCGTCAGATTTCATGCTGCGTTTCACCAGGATACCTACCCTTAAGATCAGTTCTTCCAGGTTGAAAGGTTTCACCAGGTAATCGTCAGCACCTTTTTTAAGGCCCATTACGCGGTCTTCACTGGTATTTTTAGCCGTAAGGAACAGGATCGGTACTTCCGTATTTTCCAGACGAATAGTTTCACACACCTGGAAACCATCCATTTCGGGTAACATCACATCAAGTATAATCAGGTTAAAACGCTCTTCTTTAAAAATTTTGAGCGCAGTTTTACCGTCTTTAACGGCATGGACTTTATAACCTTCCAATTCAAGGTTTAATTTTATGGCATCCAATAAATGGTCTTCATCTTCGACCAATAAGATTCTTAATTTCTGTTGCATAATGCTCAACTAAATGTGATTTCAAAAATTGTACCCTGCGGTACATTGTCTCTAACGCTGATATCAGCGTCATGTTTTTGCAAAACTTCCTTCACGATAAATAATCCCAGGCCTGTACCTTTTGCTTTCCTTGTATTTTCGTCGCCAACACGATAAAACTTATCAAAGATGAGCATTTTTTCTGCATCCGGAATGCCCGGTCCTTTATCAGACACCTGCAGAAAAGGATGTCCTTCTTTCATTTTTAATTCTACGCCAACCTCTGCACAGGGACCGGAATATTTCACGGCATTCTCAATAAGGTTAGTCACCACAGAAGCCAGTGTAAAAGGATCCCCTGTAATATTGATCTTAGGTTGAATGTGGTGATTGATCACCTGCTCACAACCGCAGGAATGGATCTGTAAACGGTCCGTGATCTTCGTCACCAGCTCTGAAAAGTCAAACTCTTCCTGAGGGAATGAATAAGAACGGTTTTCAATTTTAGTCGCCAGCAACATGTTTTCTACCAGGTCATCAAGCCGCTCAATATCTTTCAGGGAATTGTTCAGCAGCGAAGTCTGGCGCATCTTATCCAGGTCCCGTTTAACAATCGTCTGCAAAGACAACTTGATGGCCGCCAGCGGTGATTTCAGTTCATGCGTTACCGAAAGCAGAAAATTCTGTTGCTGCTCCCTCAGTTTATCTTCTTTCTTAATCGACTGGTGCAGAAAAAAAGCACCAATACACAATAAAAAGAGGAAAACAGAGCCTTCACCCATTACCATAGCCATTCTCGATGGCTGCAGGCGTACCACTAAGGTACCCCAGGAAATGAGCTGCACCAAAGAGTACAGCAGCATGAAGTAGAATATGATAATTGATTTCTTCAAAATATTTTGAATAACTCTTTAAATATAGTGTAAAATTTACTTATTTATCAACCCGCCATCGTTTGATAAAAAACAGCACAAAATGAACATCTGTACCATCCTTTAAAAACCAGGAAGGGTCAACAAACAAATTAAAAAAGCCGGCATAAAAACACCAGCTTCTCCTTTGCGGTTAAAGCTTATTTATTCCTGAAGACAATATCCAGGGTTTCCAGGATCGCTCTTTTGGCTTTCTCCAGTTCCACTTTCGTATGCGCCGCAGAGACAAAACCAACTTCATATCCTGAAGGGCCCAAATAAATTCCCCTGTTCAACAGTTCCCGGTGCATCACTTTAAATTTCTCCATGCTTGCCGGATCAATATCATCTGCACACTGGATCTTATCCTTGTCTGTAAAGGCAAACCAGAAAATCGAACCTACATGAAAGACTTTGAACTTATAATTTCTGGCTGTAGCAAAACGCTGTATACTTTCCGCAAACTCTTCCGCTTTACCATTCAGTTCTTTGTAGAAACCAGAGCGCAGCAATTCCGTTAACTGGGCAATCCCGGCAGCCATAGCCACAGGATTTCCGGATAAGGTTCCTGCCTGATAAACACCGCCATCCGGAGAAATCTGCCCCATGATTTCGGCTGAAGCCCCATACATCCCTACTGGTAAACCTCCTCCAAGGATCTTACCATAGGTAACAATATCAGGTTTGGCATTGTAATGTCCGGCAGCTCCTTCAAAACCTAAACGGAAGCCGGTAATCACTTCATCAAAAATAAGCAGTGCAGCATTGTCCTTACAGATTTTCTGCAGGAAATCAATATACTCCTGATCCTGCATCAGTAATCCGTTATTTGCAGGAATACCTTCAATAATTACTGCAGCCACCTGGCCTTTAAACTGTTCAAAAGCCTGTTCTAAAGCATTTTTATCATTCAGCGGGATCACCACCGTTTCTGCGGCAAAAGATTGGGGCACCCCC
Organism: Pedobacter sp. AW31-3R; assembly: GCF_052180285.1. Classification (NCBI taxonomy): domain Bacteria; kingdom Pseudomonadati; phylum Bacteroidota; class Sphingobacteriia; order Sphingobacteriales; family Sphingobacteriaceae; genus Pedobacter; species Pedobacter sp. AW31-3R. The sequence goes on from NZ_CP197475.1 coordinate 5,309,810, forward strand.
AATGAGGAAGTCTCTCCAAAAGTCACCAGTCCCGAACCTGCCTTGACCAGCAAGGAGTCCGTATGGCCATGGTAACATCCTTCAAATTTAATGATCTTATCCTTTCCGGTATAACCGCGTGCCAGACGTATGGCCGACATCACTGCTTCTGTTCCGGAGCTGGTAAAACGTATTTTTTCTACGTGTTTATTATTTTTAATGATGATCTCTGCAAGCTCATTTTCCAGTGCCGTAGGGGCACCGAAGCTCATGCCATTCTGCATCACTTCCGTCACTTTCTCCCTCACTTTTGCAGGATTATGCCCCAAAATAAGGGGTCCCCAGCTGCCACAGAAATCAATAAACTGATTTCCATCAGCATCCCATACAAAACATCCATCGCCCTTTTGAATAAACAACGGCGTGCCGTAAACAGACTTAAATGCCCTTACCGGAGAATTTACCCCTCCCGGGAAATAAGTCTTTGCTTTTTCATACAGTTCGGCAGACTTCTGTCTTGAAATATCTGGTTTGCTTCCTGTATTTACGGGCATATCGCCTTCATTTCCGGAAAACATCTTTTTCAATGATTCTAACATATTACATCCAATTGTTTTCAACGATATCCCTGATGTGATACGTTGTGATAATACTTGCTCCCGCACGTGCGAAAGCATGCATAGTTTCCATTACTACCTTTTGTTCATCAATCCATCCCCGCTCCGCTGCAGCCTTTACCATGGAATACTCACCTGATACATTATAGCAGGCAATAGGCAAATCACTGTGTTGTTTCAGGTTATGGATTACATCCAGATAAGCCAGTGCGGGCTTCACCATCAACACATCTGCACCTTCACTCTCATCCAGCAGTGCTTCCCTGAGGGCTTCATTGGGATTTCTGAAATCCATTTGGTAAGCCTTCCTGTCCCCCTTACTCGGTGCACAGTCGGCGGCCTCACGGAAAGGACCATAATAGGCCGAGGCAAACTTTGTCGCATGTGACATAATCGCCGTATTCACATACTTATTCGCATCCAGTAAACTTCTGATTGCACCGATCCGTCCATCCATCATATCTGAAGGAGCCAGCATATCAGCTCCTGCTTCTGCATGGGCAAGTCCCATTTTAGCAATCAGCTCAACAGTCTCATCATTCTGCACATAATCATCCTTCATAATACCACAATGTCCGTGAGTGGTATAAGAACAAACGCAAACATCAGTCACCACATATAAATCATCACCGAAATTTTTCTTCAGTTCACGTATAGCTGTAGGAACAATAGAATGGTCATGGTAAGCGAAATGGGCATCCTCACTTTTTTCATCACCCACACCAAAAAGCATAATTTTATTTACCCCCAGTTCGAGTCCTTTCTCCACATCCTTTACCAGGGTATCCAGGGAAAAATGGTTTACACCAGGCATCGCATCAATAGCGTGCTTCACTCCTGTTCCAGGAACAACAAAATACGGATAAATGAACATGTCTTTTGATAACCGCGTTTCGGCAATCATCTCTCTTACTACTGGATTTTTTCTTAATCTTCGTGGACGGTGCAACATAATCAACCTTTTTTTTATTTAATATCAATTCCGAATACGGCTTCTGCCAGACCAATCTCGTCCGGTGAATACGGCAAAATATAGGTTACGCCCATTTCATCAAACTTCTTCCCTGTAGAACTGCCAATGGCAATAACCTGCTGTCCCGGATCCAATAAATTATCTGCGAAATACGCATCAACATTAGAAGGGCTGGTAAAAATCAGCACATCGGCATAGGTATGGTCTACATCCTCTTCGATTACAGTCTCGTAAATCGGCAGATCAATAATTTTAGTCTCTTCTGTCAGTGATTTCTGGATGCTAAGCAGGGAATCCTGTGCACGCGGAAACAAGACGACCTCCCCTTTTACCAGGTCAGCAAACTCTTCAGCCACTTCAGGAATATCACCACTTTCACCAACATAATCGGCCAGGTGGCCAAACTTTCTCAATGCATCTTCAGAACCTCGTCCCACCACTCCAAACTTCACATCTTTCGGCAGCACAGGATTCAGTTTGAAGAAATATTCAACACCATTACGGCTGCTGAAAAATATCCAGTCCACACGTTTCAGATAAAAAGGATCAAGCACATTCACAATAGGAAAAGTACGGATCAGCGATCGTCCTTCTATTTCAACATGGTTATTTTCCAATGCTCTCCTGAAATAATTGTGTTCTCCAACTTCCCGGGAGATAAATACTTTAGCAGGTAATTTCCTGTCCTCAGCAAACTTGGCTACAATTTTCTCTGCAAGTCCTTCCAGGTTATCCACCCTGAAAAACAAGCGGTTTGGAAAATCTTCAGCACTTAATGCTTTAGAAGTCCATACCTCATATTCGCCATCTTCTTTTTTACAGTAACAACCTAAAGGCATGTGGCAACCCCCGTCAAACAGGTTCAAAACCTTGCGTTCCACCGCAATTTCATCTGCCGTATCCTGGTCATTGATCGACTGCAACAGTTCATGCAGTTCCCTATCATCTTCCCTGATCTGTATGGCCAGCACGCCCTGTGCGGGAGCAGGAACAATCTCTGTAGGATCGATCACTTCCACATGAAAATCGCTTACATCCAAACCAATACGGTGTACACCGGCACGGGCAAGGATAATGGCATCATAATTTTCATCTCTCAGTTTCTGAACCCTGGTATTGATATTTCCACGCAGGTCTTCGATATTTAAATCCGGACGCATCGCCAGCAGTTGCGCCTTACGCCTGTTGGATGAAGTACCCACCTGTGCACCCGTTTTAAGGGAAAGTTTCTGCGTAATATCCACACAGTCCTTCAAAATCAATAACAACTCTGAAGGGTCTTCCCTTTCGGAAACAGCGGCAATGGTCAATCCCGCAGGATGTACCGTAGGCAGGTCTTTATGGGAATGTACAGCAATATCAATAGTGCCGCCAAGTAATTCTTCTTCCAGTTCCTTGGTAAAGAAACCTTTTCCTTCCAGCTTATCCAGCCTCAGGTTAAGAATTTTATCGCCCTGGGTTTTAATAATTTTAAGTTCAGCTTCCACCCCAATTTCAGCAAGTCTGTCTTTAGTAAAGTTGGCTTGCCATAAAGCAAGTTCGCTGCCCCTTGTGCCGATAATCAGTTTTTTCATCGAGAGATATATATTTTTAAACGGTGATGCATACGCACACCACGCAAATAGATTTTTGTGCGAATTTAACCCAAAAGATTTAGAGTGTTAAATAATAAACAAATAATGTATTTACACTGACTAAATTATAAAAACTAGCTGTTGTTTACCAGAATTTCTTTGGCCATCACCATCGGTACACTAATGTATTTCTTTTCCATGTAATTCATTACACGTTCAAGTACCTGGCGGGAGTTTTCATCAAGACCATTAATTTCATCAGCAAAGACAATATCAAGGGCTTTACTTTTAATATCTTTAATCTTTTGAGGAACGCAGCTCATGGCGATCTCAATTTTACGCTGACGCAGTACAGCATCGAATTCTTTGATATTCTGATCAATAATCTGTTCTGCATTAATCAGTTCATCATATCTTTCCTGAATATTCTTACGGGCAACTTCTTTTAAAGACTCTACTTCAATATAATGAACAGGATAGTTTTTGATCACTGCAGGAGCAGTATCGTTGGGTACAGCGAGATCTACAATTACCTTTTTGGACGTATCGCCATTCAGTAATTTCTTGTATAGTTCTTCTGTAATGATTGGTTCAGTAGCACCAGTACAGGTAATGATCACATCAAAACCCTGGTTAAAGTCCTCCAGCTCAGCAAGCGGATAGGCCGTACCATTCAAGTCTTTTGCCAGACTTACCGCATTTTCCACGGTCCTGTTGAAAACAGAGAAATTGGTGTATTTGTGTTTTTTAAGGTATTGGGCCAGGTTTTTATTTGTCTCCCCAGCACCAATAATCAGTACTCTGGGATTACTGCTCAATTTAAGGTCACGCAATTTACGGTAGGCCAGGGAAACCACTGAAACCGGATTTTTAGAAATATTGGTATGTGTATACACCTCTTTGGCTGTCTTCACCACCCTGTTCATGATCATCCGCATATAATCGGCCGTAAAACCTCCAAGCCTGCAGGATTCATAAGCACGGCGAACCTGTGCAAGGATTTGTTTCTCTCCAACCACCAGGCTCTCCAGGGAGCAGGACGTACGCAACAAATGATTAAAAGCTTCTACTTGTTCATACACAGAAACGTTATCTACAAACTGATCCATGTATTGTTTAGGCAAGCCCATATCAAGTACAGTAAGAAAACGAAGAATAAAATCACGGTCTACATCATGTGCTGACGTAAATACGAATTCCACACGATTACAGGTGCCAATGTAAAATATTTCCTTTACATCCAGTTCAGCCTGTATATTTCTTAGTCTATCATCCAGCGTTTGCTCGCAAATAACTAATTTACCCAATGACTGAAGGTCGATCTGTTTGTGTGTGAAAGCAAGTATTTTTAAATATTCCAAAGCGGTGTTTACTAAATTCTTATTGCAAAACAAAAGTAACAACACCCTTCTGCACCACTGTCATTCCGCTGTAATTAAGATTAATTTAGAAAGATTTTAAATTAAAAGGCTTTCACACTAAGCATTCTTTATATTTGTTATAAAAGCACAATAATCTATAAAGACGAAGATATGATAAACACAAAGCAATTTATCCTTTCAGGTTCGGGAGAAAAAACTATCACAGGCGATATCACGTCAGATGACACACCTACAGCCATACCAACCATCATATTCGTACATGGTTTCAAAGGGTTTAAAGACTGGGGGGCACACCACCTTGTCGCAGCATTTTTTGCTGAAAATGGGTACAGATATATCAAATTCAACATGAGTTTCAGTGGGGTGACACAGGAAAAACCTCATGATGTCACGGATATGGATGCATTTGCAAACAATACCGTGAGTGCAGAACTTAAGGATATCGATACGGTCATCAATTATGCAACACATACCTATCCACAGCAACCTATCTATTTAATCGGGCATAGCCGTGGCGGCGGATTAGTGATCCTGAAAGGTGCAAATGATGAACGTTTAACGAAGATCATCAGCTGGTCTGCCATATCAGATTTCAGTTCCCTCTGGAAAAAAGAACAGGAGGAAGAATGGATCAGGGAAGGACAGATCTATGTAGAAAATGCCAGGACAAAAGAAAAAATGCCCTTAAACAGCATTCTGCTGGAAGATTTCAATGCACATAAAAGTGAATTCAACATTATGCATGCAGCAGCGCGGGTAAAAATCCCCTGGCTGATCCTGCATGGTGATGAAGATGTCAACGTAAATTTCAGTGTGGCGCAGCAACTTGCCCAGGCGCAGCCTTCCGCAAAAATACAGAAGATTGACGGAGCAAATCATGTGTATGGAGCCTCACATCCCTATACCGAAGAAAAGCTGCCCGCTCATTTACAGCAGGTATGTGATAAAACTTTAGCTTTTATAAAAGAATAAAGGTCAGAAGAAAAACCAGTATCAACACTAAGGAGAGAAAAACCAGCTATAACCTGGTTATTCCCTTTACGCATACACAGGATAGAATTGGTGGAATAAAAATCCGCCAATTCTACTTTACTTCTGTCCAGTTTCCGTCTTCCTTGATCAATCCGATCAGGTCATCCAGGGCAAAAGCAGTATTCACATTCTTTTTCACGACTTCTTTACCTCTGTACAAAGTTATCTTTCCCGGTCCTGTCCCTACATATCCATAATCGGCATCAGCCATTTCACCGGGGCCATTCACAATACAACCCATGATACCGATCTTAATTCCTTTCAGGTGATCCGTCCTGGAGCGTATCAACTGTGTGGTCTCCTGTAAGTCGAACAAGGTACGTCCACAACTTGGGCAGGAAATATATTCCGTTTTAGAAATCCGGGTCCGGGTAGCCTGCAGAATCCCAAAACTGGTAGAGTTTACCAGGGATAAGGCAATCTCTCCAGGGGCATCGAGCCAGATTCCATCACCAAAGCCATCAGTCAGCAGTGCACCAAGATCCGTTGCCGCATACAGCATCAGGTCATCCGCATTGATATCCTTATACGTCCTTTTGATAATTACCGGAACCTTGATATGCTGCTTCAGCAAATCAATAAAAAAAGCGCGTTGTTCTGCCATACCATGGTCTGCAGCAGTTTCAAGCAAAATCACTTCTGTATGTCCAAGTACAGACAAAGCACCAACACTATAGGTTGCTGAATTTACCGCTACAAGGTTTAAGACCGGATCTTTCTGCACTGTATCTTTAAAATCCTCCAGCTTTATAATGGGGTGGGCATTGGACTTATCTGTCAGGCCCAGCCAGGTCTGATAATTATAAATCTGACGTAAATTCCCCGGAAAGGCAAAAGAAGGCAGGTTGTCACCGAGATAAACAAGGTCACATGCCTGGTCGGCCATATTGTACTTATCCAGCAAGGCACTGTACGAATAGCCCACCTCTCCCAGGAAATAAGGATCTTTTAAGTTCTTTGAAGACACGTCCAGCATCACTACCGGATGGTGGTGACCTCCAATATGTTGTACCGGGAGACTTACCCTGCGGTTATATTCATAAGGACTATAAGGTAAATCATGGAGTTGAATAGCTGAATTTCTCAGCGGCTCCAGCAGGGCACGTTTAGTATACCTGTCGGCCATCGCTTTTGCTACCGGTGCTTCAAATTCAGGATCTTCCGTCAGGGAAACCCTGATGGTATCCCCAAGGCCGTCTTCCAGCAAGGTACCAATTCCAACAGCAGATTTGATCCTGCCATCTTCCCCATCTCCCGCTTCAGTCACGCCCAGGTGCAATGGGTAGTTCATCCCTTCTTTCACCATCGTATCCACGAGCAGGCGGTAAGCCTGCACCATCACTTGCGTATTGCTCGCCTTCATGGAAATAACCAGGTTGTAATAGTTCAGGGATTCGCACATGCGGATAAACTCCATTGCCGATTCCACCATTCCCCTAGGGGTATCCCCATACTGGCTCATGATCCTGTCCGACAGGGAACCATGGTTTGTGCCTATACGCATTGCCGTTCCATATTCTTTACAGATTTTCACCAGAGGTGAAAACTTCTTGTAAATACGTTCCAGCTCAGCCTGATAGGCAACATGGGTGTACTCTATATTTTCAAAACGTTTTTTATCCGCATAATTACCTGGATTGATACGCACTTTTTCCACTATACGTGCAGCTGCTTCAGCAGCATTTGGTGTAAAATGGATATCGGCAACAAGGGGCACATCGTATCCACGGAAAAGCAGTTCCTTTTTAATCAAGGCCAGATTTTCAGCTTCCTTCATGCTGGGTGCTGTAATCCGCACATATTCACATCCGGAAGCCACCATCCGTATCGTTTGCTCTACAGTACCTATGGTATCCATGGTATCTGTAGTCGTCATCGACTGGATCCGTATAGGGTTCAAACCACCCATAGGAATGGCTCCGATATGGACTTCTCTTGTTAAAAACCTGGAGTATTGGTTCAAATCACTGCAATACCCTCCGGCCAATTCCTTTTGTGCTGATGTATTTTCCATGCGCTGCAAAGATAAAGATTAAATCAATCGCTCTTTAACAACAAGCGTATTTGCAGCAATATCATGCCATGTTTGTTGCTTTTTATTAAGAAAACTATACAAATAGCCGAAGCAAAGTGGTAGTGCCGACAAAATTTTTGCTGTATTTCTTCCGAACGACCTCCCCGGACTAATCCTGCGGCCCAGCTGGTCGCCCACTTTGATCTTCAGTAAGCGTTTGCCAATCGTTCCCTGGTGTGCCGATGATTCAGCGAGGCTGCCATACATAAATTTGGCTACAGGCAGCAGGGGAAGAAAAGTAAGTGACATGGTCAGCCGTTCCGCCCTGTCCTCCACAAAAATAAAACTGAGCAGGATAAAAAAAATATAAATCAGCAGCAACAGGAAATAGTCTATAGCCCAGGCCAGCAGGCGCTGATCAAAAGAAGCAAAATACTGGGGCGCGGTCTGTTCAAAGCTGAAGCCAAAAAGCGCACGTAATTCGGGGAATTCGTGCGCTTCTTTATAATCTTCCATCCCCGGTTTTCTAATGAATGTTCCGGGTACAATACTCAATTCTTTCAATCCGTCCAGATCATAAGGGCCCTGGGGTTTTCCTTCGATCACAACGGTATAGGATTCATTTTTTTCCAAAGTATATTAATATCTGCTGACTTCAAAATTACTCAATCCCCCATCAAGATTTATAAAAATCTTTTTTGTGGAAGCCTTATAATTTGAGGTCTCATAATTGCTGTTGTCAATTTTATTGAAACCTTCAAAGTCTTTCGCCGAAAGGCCTGTTTTCGTTTTAATTCTGCAACCGGCACCTTCAGGAATCCTGATCTTCACATCTGCCACTCCTGTTTTTACCACCACATCTGTAATGGGCAGCAGGTCACCAAGCATAATATCAAGTGATGCTGCCCCGCCATCAAAACGGAAGCTTCTCACTTTATACTCAGAAAGATCAAAATCTACTGCACCGGCTCCCATATTCATGTTGATGTTCCATTCCGGGGTTTTATTCAGCTTAAAATCCACCTTATTGCCGCCATCGTTAAATTCCCATTTGCCTTTTTTGTCCGCCATTTTAAAAGTCAGCGTATTTACAGAGTCTGAAGTTTCCTTTTGCAGGGTATACCTTCCATTCCGGCGTTCCACATTAGCCACAATGAGGCTATCTGTCCCTCCATCCAGATCAAACGAGGTACCTCCACCGGATATATTCAGTATATTCTTCTTGGCGGTATCCAGAGGAATAAAAGGCTCAGAGAAGTTAATCATCTCCGTATTGCTTGTCGTGTCTTCGTGATCATCTATATTGATATCGAAATCCTCGGCAAAATTCTCCCCGAACCATAACCTGTGCGCAGGTGGTTGCTGGCCTTTATAAAATACAAACCCCAGCATGATCACCAATACACCAAGGCTGATCATATTCCCCGTCTGCGACTTATTCTTATTAAATAAGATATTCACTCCGGATATGATCAGTACCACAGGCCAGAAGCTCCAGACGTTTCTCCAGTAAAATTCTATGATATTAAAGTTTTCCAACAACAGGACAATACCTACAAACAGTAGTATAATTCCCCACATTACTCTATTTAGTTTCATCTTTTTATTTTTTTATGGGTCAGATGGAGCCTTTGGCGATTAAAATAATGCTGGCCGTAGCGGCCTAACCTTTATTTTAATCCTGCAGGAACCATGGTAATTCTTTCTAATAATTCTAGCTGAGTTTACAGTCCTTCCCTGGTTTTATCCGCTTCCGGATTTTCAGGTGTACCGCTAACAGGTGTTTCCTGCACCGGGTTCTGTTTCAATGGCTCTTCCTTTTCTTTGGCAGCTACAGCAGCGTCCTGCTGACTCTTCCATTCTTCCCAGTTATTCTTACGTTTCGCTTTAAGGATAAAGCTCAGTCCGATAGCGACAAAAACCAATGGCCATAACTTACTTAACCTGAACCAATACGGAATAATATCAAACTCATTCATCAAAAAATAAAATCCGATCACCAGCAGGAACAAGCCCCCAACGGTACGCCCGGTATCATTGTTTTTCGGCAATGTTTTAAAATCTACCGGATTCTGCCAATCGCTGCCGGCACCTGTATTGAAACCGCCTTTATCAGCTGCCTTGAAGGGTTCCGTCTGTTCCGGAGAAGCTGAGGGTGGCGTAAATCCTGCCGGATTGTTAAATGGCGACGGATTATTAAACGGTGAAGGGTTATGCTGTTTCTTAAAGAAATCGTCAAACTTGGTAAACCTTGCATGCGGGTCATTATTTGCAGGAATAATGATCCACATCACCAGGTAAACAAAAATCCCTGTTCCTACCAGGAAAAAGGTAGAGAGTACAAATAACAACCGTATAATGGTTACATCCACCTGCATATAAGTGGCTAAGCCTGATGAAACGCCGGCAATGACTTTGTCGTGTTCGTTTCTTAATAATCTATTTTCCATAAAGCGTTCTCCTTTATTAATCTTTTAAAATACTAGTGGTCTGATGATTATCTCCTCAACATTTGCTCCACTGCTTAAGTTCAGTACAGTCACTAAAGTGGATGCAATATCTTCTGGTTGTACAAAACGTTCTGCCGGGATTGCTGTTCCTTCCCAGGAAGCGGTTAATGTAGGGCCGGGTAAAATGGCAGTCACTTTAACGTTGAATATGGATAACTCTTTCCGTAATACAGTATTAAGACTAAGCAAGGCAGATTTAGTTACAGCATAACTGCCTGCATTTTCAATATATTCTTTACTTGCCACAGAACATAGGGTAAAAATATGTCCATATTGCTGTTTACGCATCATTTTACCGAAATACTTCGACATATAATAAACAGCATTCAGGTTCAGCTGCTGCTGCAATTCAAACCGTTCATCCTCTTCATCCAGCAGTGCACCAGGTAAAAAAGTACCGGCATTATTCACCAGTACATCGACATGGTCCATTTCCCTCCTGCTCTCCTCACAAAAACGGTAAACCTGTTCCTTATCGGAACAATCCGTTGCCCTGTAAAAAACCTGAACCTTTGTATATTCAAGTTCAGCAGCCATTGCTGCCAGGTCCTGTTCATTTCTCGCACATATCGCAAGGTTATAACCTGCTTCAGCGAGTTTCACTGCGATAGCTTTTCCTATTCCTTTTGTTGCGCCGGTGACAATTGCATTCATCTTTTGATCTTGAATTTCAGGCTGCAAAAAACCGCATAATTCATTAAATAGCAGAATATTTTTAATAAATAAAGAAAGCCACAACAATTTTTGTTGTTTCTTTGTATTAATATTGAACAAATACACCAGCTAAATTTCCACGAATGAACTTCACCAATTTTGGCAAATACCTTCTCCTGTTAAAAGCAGTTTTCAGAAAGCCGGAGAAATCCAGTATATATTTGAAAGCAATATTCCAGCAAATGAACTTTATTGGTGTAGGCTCACTTGGACTGATCTCTATCATTTCCACTTTTATTGGTGCGGTAATGACTTTACAGATTGCTTTTCAGCTGGTAAGTGATTTCATTCCCAAAACGATCATTGGTTCTGTAACCCGCGACTCCAGTATCCTGGAACTCAGTCCGACCATTACCGCAATTGTTCTTGCTGGAAAAATCGGTTCAGCCATATCCTCAGAAATCGGTACAATGCGTGTAAGCGAGCAGATTGATGCCCTGGAAATTATGGGAATCAATTCTCCGGGTTACCTGATCCTGCCAAAATTACTGGCCGGGATCACCATGGTACCTGTATTGGTGGTCTTTGCCATGGTATTGAGCATCACAGGTGGTTATTTGGGCGGAACCCTTTCCGGAGCAGTAACGCCGGCGGAATATGTACAGGGGATCACTACAGATTTTAATCCGTATACCATCACTGTAGCCTTGGTTAAAGCCTTTGTATTTGGCTTTATCATTACCACAGTACCAGCCTATGAAGGCTTTTATGTAAAGGGTGGTGCTTTGGAAGTTGCACAAGCGAGTACCAGGGCAGTAGTTGTAGCTTGTATCAGTATTCTTGCCTGTGATTACATTGTAACCCAGTTATTACTATGATCGAAATTAAAGACATTGAAAAGTCTTTCGGTTCCAACACGGTACTGAAAGGCATATCCGGTAAATTTGAAGCTGGCGTAACCAATCTGATCATCGGCGGTTCCGGTTCCGGAAAAACCACGCTACTGAAATGTATGATCGGCTTACATACCCCTGAAAAAGGAAGTGTACTCTATGATGGCAGGGAATTTACCACAATGGATTTCGAGGAACGTATTGAAATCCGTAAGGAAATAGGGATGTTATTTCAAGGCTCCGCCTTATTTGACTCCATGACCGTAGAAGAAAACATCATGTTTCCACTGAATATGTTTACCAACCAGTCCTTCAAGGAAAGACTGGAAAGGGTAAATTTCTGTCTGGAAAGGGTAAATCTTGAAGGTAAAAACAAACTGTTCCCAGCAGAATTATCAGGAGGAATGAAAAAACGGGTAGGAATTGCCCGTGCCATTGCCATGAACCCCAAATACCTGTTCGTAGATGAGCCCAATTCAGGCCTTGACCCTAAGACGTCCATCGTTATCGATGAACTGATTAAGGAGCTTACGGAAGAATACAATGCCACTACTATCGTCGTTACGCATGATATGAACTCGGTAATGGGTATTGGTGATTATATTCTCTTCCTGCATGAAGGCAAAAAATTCTGGGAAGGATCAAATAAAGAAATTGCGCATACCGATATCCAGGAACTGAATGATTTCGTTTTTGCCAGCCGTTTCATGAAGGCTGCCAAGAAAAACTTTTAAGCGCCGGTTTGCCATAAACAATATTTAATTATAAGTAAGGGAAGGCCATACCTGAAAGCAATTCAGGCCAAAGCCGGATGCTCACATCACATACAATACTGAACAATACAATTATAATATGATAAGCCTTTTAACACCCACTCACTGGAAAGATTATGAGCTGATTGACTGTGGTGATTTTGAAAAACTGGAGCGCTTCGGCAATCTCATTTTATCCCGCCCTGAACCTCAGGCAGTATGGAAAAAAACACTGACAGACCAGGAGTGGAAAAAACAAACCCACATCAGGTTCAAAGGACGTTCTGCGACATCAGGTGAATGGATAAAAAATTCTCCACAAATCCCTGACCGCTGGAATGTAACCTACCAAAACGATGAAGTCAAGATCAACCTGCGCCTGGGTTTAACGTCATTCAAGCATGTGGGTGTATTTCCTGAGCAGGCAGTGAACTGGGACTATATCTCTTCGTCCATCAAAAAGTTCAAAACGAGAATGCCGAAGGTACTTAACCTTTTTGCTTATACCGGGGCTGCTTCATTAATCGCGAAGGCTGCCGGAGCAGATACGACACATGTGGATTCGATTAAACAGGTGGTCAACTGGGCCAATGAAAACCAGGAACTATCACAATTAAAAGATGTGCGCTGGGTAGTTGAAGATGCGCTTAAATTTGTGAAACGCGAATTGAAACGCGGTAAAAAATATAATGGAATCATTTTAGATCCACCCGCTTTCGGTCATGGCCCTAATGGGGAAAAATGGAAACTGGAAGACCATATCCAGGAAATGATGCAGGAAGTGGTACAGTTACTGGATGAAGAAGAACACTTTCTTATCTTAAATACCTACTCTCTTGGATTTTCATCTGTGATCGTAGAAAACCTGATTAAAACCTCTTTTCCACCAGTTAAAAACCTGGAAACCGGAGAACTTTACCTGCAGGCAACTTCAGGGATAAAACTGCCTTTAGGCGTTTTTGGAAAGTTCAACTCTTTTTCTTCGTAAAAAGCAGATACGGTTCAACATTAACCTCAATCAGGCCGGTTCCTCACCGGCCTGATCAATTAAATCTCAGCGGCCTGAACCAGTATATAATCAATATTTGGCCTGCCGCGCGTACCGCCATCAGCCCTGGTGAAGCTGTTAAACCTCAGTTTATAAATGTTACCTTCCGTATCCTTAATCAGATAAAACCTGTCCCTGTAAACACTAGAGCCCGCAGTAGCAAGGTTTCTCCAGTTTACCCCAATCACGTCACGTTCCGCGGAAAATGTTACCCCTTCCAGGTTGGCAGCAGAAAAATTCCTGTAAGTAATCGCAGAGGTTACCATTACCTGTGCTGCGGTTACTCCATTCTCCGCATTTATACGCACAAAATCTGTAGTTCCTACGGGATTTCCTTCCGCATTCGGATAGGAAGTATACGTCCATTGAATATCCCATAGTTTCTTAACAGGCTCAACGGTTACTTCGCCCCCCGTAAAAGAGAGGTAAGAAAAATTATTGGATGTATTCTTGTTGATCGTTACCGTGCTGAATGTAGTCGCTCCGATCGCGGCATACTGAACGGTATATCCCCTTGCAGAACGCAGTACACGGAACTTTCTCCAGTTGTTACGTGCCGTTATGGCGGTAACCGTCCCGGTTACGCCAGACATGCCACGGTTCACCATATAAACCATATTCTCCGCATCCGTGGCAGAAACTTCATCCACAACAGTACCGCTCAGGTAATCAGCAAAACTTCCGGTCATGGGGTCAACATTGCTCGTGCCGTTACCGAAGACGAGGGTGTTAGGCCCTACCAGTGCAGTGCTGTCACTCTCTCCCACGGCATTCATATTGTTTTTATCCAATTTTACCGCAGTGGCGCCTGTACTATGGTTCAGGATCACCCTAAAATCCGTTCCCCCGTAAAAGCCGAGGTCCCATTTTGTACGCAGGGCAGTAGTCTGCGTACTGGTACTGAGATCGACGAAAACACTATTCAATGCAACGGCGCCAATGAGTTCTTCATCATTTCCGGTAACCACTTCCGTTCCCGACACTCCACCTAAAATAAGGGTATCTGCAGCAACAGGCGCAATGGGGAAAAATTCTGTAGTTTCATCCTTACAGGCACTGAATAAAAAAAGTATACTTAAAAGTGCCAGGAGCACGGATTGTTTGGTCATCATGATTTCTTTTTACAAATAACGCTATAAATATAATTTTAATTCACTTCAGGAATCTTATACTTGTAGATAGATTTTGTCAGCCTAATGTGTAGTTTTGCGCTGAAAGATCAAAAGTATCTATTTAAACCTTACAATATCCTATGAAATTACCTCAACTAGCAGGAACTTTACTCATTGCATTGACGTCCATTGCATTGTTTGCCAATTGCAGTTCCAATGCAAACAAAAAAAACGGAGATGTTAAATCTGCACTTACAGCTGCAGGTGATTCTACCGGCACTGCCCCGGCAGATACTAGCCGCAAGCCGATTGATACCGCTAAGTATACTGCTTTAATGCTGAAACTGGCCAATGGAGATACCACAGGTAAATGGCCTGTCAAACCACAGCCCTATCCCCTGCCGGGCGCCATATTGCCCTTCAAGAGAATCGTTGTTTACTACGGTAACCTGCATTCCAAAAAAATGGGTGCCCTGGGAGAGTATGCCCCTAAAGAAATGTGGAGCAGATTAAATGCAGAAGTAAAAAGATGGGAAAAGGTAGATCCTTCCACTCCTGTACAGGCCGGTGTACACTATATTGCTGCTGTTGCCAGCGGTACCCCCGGAAAAGATGGGAAATATATCAACAGAATGGGCGATAAACAAATTGATTCTGTCATCAAGATCGCCAAGATGCATGATGGGATTGTATTCCTGGATTTACAGGTAGCCCTGAGCAATATCAAGGATGAATTGCCAAGAATAGAAAAATACCTGAAAATGCCACATGTTCATTTGGGTATCGACCCTGAATTCTCTATGAAAGACGGCTCTAAGCCGGGCAAGAGAATCGGTACGTATGATGCAGCAGATATCAACTACTGCTCACAGTACTTAACCAACCTGGTAAAAAAATATAACCTCCCTCCAAAAGTATTTACGGTTCACCGTTTCACCAGAAAAATGGTGACCAACTATAAAAACATCAAATTGCGTCCTGAAGTTCAGATTGTGATGCATATGGATGGATGGGGCGAACCGGATCTTAAAAAAGGAACTTACCGTCACTTTATCTATGGTGAACCCGTTGAATTCACCGGATTTAAATTGTTCTATAAAAATGATTTAAAGAAAGCACCGAATCGTTTGATGACTCCAGAGGAACTGATGAAACTGACTCCGGTACCTATTTATATTCAGTACCAGTAATACTGTTCCTGCTTATACCAGTATCTATTTATAGACAAAGGCTGTATCAAATTCAAAAGATACGGCCTTTGTTTTTGCAGGCAATATTTTGGGTTGGTAAAATTGCTGGTCTTCGTGTTCCTTTGGATATTTTGGCCCATCGCTCCAAAACCAGTTTTTTTATGCTGCTTTTTTGTGTAGCTTGCTATATCAGTGCATGGTCGTATATTTGTAATCATTACATGGATATAGTTAAACTCATAGCGCAATATAAAAAACTTGGAATCAATGAGGTCATAGATCATGAGAAATTCAATCTGATTTCAATTGTGCACCATTCCACCCGGATTGAAGGTTCTACCCTTACCGGTATTGAAACCCAGGTTTTACTGAACGAAGGATTGACACCTAAAGGCAAACCTTTGCACGAGAGTTTAATGGTTACAGACCACTTTGCGGCACTCAAATATGGGCTGGAACATGCAAAAGTTCAGGCACCCATTACTGTTGAATTCATACAAAAGCTGAATGCGCTCATTGTTAAAAATACGACGAGTACATACCATACGGTTTTCGGAACCATTGATGCGGCTACAGGTGCTTTTCGTAAAGGGAATGTCACTGCTGGTGAGACTTATTTCCCGAATTTTAATAAGGTGGAATCGCTTACTGCTGGTTTAGTTTCAGAAATCTCTGCCAAAATGAAGCTCAACCTAAGCACTCGAGCGCAACTGGATTTATCCTATGATGCACATTTCAATTTAGTGAGTATCCATCCGTTTTATGATGGCAACGGAAGAACTTCCAGATTATTAATGAATTATATTCAGGCAGGATATAAACTTCCGCTGGCTATTGTGAACAATGAAACGAAGGCGGATTACTATCAGGCATTAATTGATACAAGAGAAAAAGGGGACATTCGAATCTTCAGATCTTTTATGGATGAGGAATACCAGAGATTACTGAGTGCTGAAATTAAAAAGTTTCAGCAAATGGTCCATCCTAAAAAAGGGAGTGGGTACACCTTTTTATTCTAAGGCCCGAATACGATCCTGATAATTTATCGACTTTACTCATGAGCCTTACAGACTGTCATTCCATGTAGAGAATTTTCTATAAAAAATCAATATGAATACCAAATACGAGTTCGAGCAACTTCAACGCATGTAATAATTTTGTGTGGCACTCCAATAAATCAACCTATTCATTCTCATTAATCATATAAAATAAATATTTTAGTCCGATGCAGGATTTCCCATTATACTTTGAGCTCGGATGGCAACATATTTTAGACTGGAAAGGATACGACCATATCTTATTTGTAATGGTCTTTTGTGGCATTTACAGCCTGTCTGACTGGAGAAAGGTCCTGCTACTGGTGACTGCCTTCACTATCGGACACAGTGTAACCCTTGCCTTAAGTGTATTAAAAATCATTACTGTCAACACAAATCTGATAGAATTCCTGATTCCTGTGACTATCCTGGTTACCGCCTTCTCCAATATCGTCTCCAAAAAAGCCAGCAGTAAAGGGATTACCTTCAAATATATACTGGCTCTGTTTTTCGGGCTCATCCATGGTATGGGTTTCTCCAATTATCTGAACAGCCTGCTGGGAAAAAGTACAAACATCGTTGCAGAACTCTTTGCTTTCAATATCGGTCTTGAATTTGGCCAGATCCTCATTGTCATCGCGACCTTGCTGCTTTCTTTCATCCTCATCAACATCTTCAAAATCAAAAAATGGGACTGGACATTTTTCCTTTCCTCTGCCATTTTCGGGATCTCCTTTATCATGGCAGCGGAAAGGTTACCGGGCTTATTGAATTAAAACAAATCCAGCTGTCCCTGGTCTTCCAGGTCATCCGGATTCGTAATTTCCAGTTTAATATCTTTATTGGGTTTATTCTCTTTAGTTACTTTACTGGAGGCATCATCAGATTTACGCTGTTTATCTTCCTGATCAGTTACTTCATCAACGCTCTTCTCCGCAGCAGGACTTAACTTCGTCGTCTTGCCCGCAGCAGAACTTCCCCATGATTTTTTTACTTTAGGGGCAGGTGCCGCAACTTTTTCCTCAGCACTAGCCTGTCCAACTGTATCAGCCTGGTCAACAGGATCAGCTTGGTCAACAGGATCAGCATGGTCAACAATTCCTGATGCAGACGACACCTCATCAGATTCAACAACATTGGGTTCTTCAGCCTGTTCAACTTCAGATTGCTTCACTGCAAATGGTATCACAGCAACTTCTTCTTCCTCAACGGCCAGATCCTCTTCTGCTGGTGCTGCTTTTGCTACAGGAGATACTTTTTCCAGTGCGAACAAGGTATCCGGTTCTTCAGCCAGATTTTCTTCAGCTTCAGCTTCTTTTTCATCGGCACCTTCATCCAGGCTCAGCTCCAGTTCTTCATGATTAGAGATTTCAATTTTCTTCACCTCATGCTGACTCAGCCGGTTCCCGTTTGCCCTGATCCCTTTCAGGTCAATAAATTCAGCGAGAACCACTTCAAGCGTCTCCGGAATCTGGGTTTTCCCTTTCAGCACATCTACTGTCAATGTTGCTGCCGGATTACCCGTCAGGTACATAAACCTCGAGCCGCTTTCCTCACTGATTAAAGTCTGTTTTTTGCCTATCGCAATCGCCTCAAATACAAAACGTTTAATGTAATAATTCTTTGCTTTTCCTTCAAAGTGGACCACAGCAAAAGGTTTCTCCGGATCAAACTTCTGGATCAGCAGCAGATCGGCATCAAAGTGGTTACTCAGTTCAAAAGAACTCAGTTCATACCAGCCATCTTTATGTACCTGCAGGATCCTGTCATCCCCATCAAACTCTCCCAAATACTTGCCCCTGCCATCCACATTCAGCCTTCTCAGCAACTCATCATACCAGATCTTCAGGCCTGAAAGTGTACTTACCCCTTTGCTCTTCAGCAGGATTTTCTTCACAGGATATTTGGAAACAATATTCCCCTGGGAGGCACGCCCTTTAATCGCAATATCCGCAAAATCCATATCGAACTGTAGCTTCTTCAGCTTGGTATGCGGTTTAAGCATCACTGTAACAATCTCCGCTTCACCGTTAGGGTTGGCGGTAAAGTATAATATTTTGGAGCCTTTACTGCCCTTCGTTAAATCATACTCCTTATCGCGTGTAATCCCTATCACCGCAAAACGCTTGATGTAGGAAACACCGCTTGCAGCATCCTTATAAATCAGGTTATAAATGGTACGCTCATCATTCTTTTTAAACACCTGTGCATAAAGGATATTCTTACCCACAAACTGTTTATCGGCAACTTTCGTGATGATACACTTTCCGTCCTCACGGAAAACAATGATATCGTCAAGGTCCGAACAATCCGCAATAAACTCATCTTTCTTCAATCCCGTACCGATAAAACCATCTTCACGGTTCACGTATACTTTCACATTCGCCAGTGCCACTTTCGAAGCTTCTACCCTGTCGAACAGTCGGATTTCAGTTTTACGCTCCCTGCCTTTCCCATATTTATCCTTCAACCGCTGAAACCAGGCAATTGCATAATCGGTAAGGTGGCGAAGATGGTTTTTCACTACCTTGATCTCATCCGACAGCGACTTCATTTGCTCGTCGGCCTTCTTCACATCAAAGCGTGTAATACTGCTCATCGGTTTATCGATCAGCTTTTTAAAATCTTCAGGCAAAATCTCCCTGTACAGTTGATCCTTAAAAGGCGCGAACAAAATATTCAACACCCCCACTACCGCATCAAAGTTTCCGGAATTCTCATAGTCAGGATGTTTATACATCCCTTCCTGAATAAATATTTTCAGTAATGAACTGAAGAAAATCTTCTCCTGTAGTTCATGTAACTTAATCTCAAGCTCCTGCTTTAACAGGTCTTTGGTATTCTGTGTATTCTGTATCAGAATATCATTCACCGTCAGAAATTGAGGCTTATCATTCTTAATGATACAGGTATTCGGGGAAATAGACACCTCGCAGGAAGTAAAGGCGTATAAAGCATCAATAGTTACATCAGGTGATATTCCCGGTGCCAGTTGAATCACAATCTCCACATTCGCAGCCGTATTGTCTTCAATTTTCCTGATTTTGATTTTTCCTTTATCATTGGCAGAAAGGATACTGTCAATAACAGATCCCGTAGTGGTACTGTAAGGTATTTCTGTAATGACCAGTGTTTTCTTATCCTTCTCTGTAATTTTTGCCCTTACGCGGACTTTTCCACCGCGCATCCCCTCATTATATGCAGAAAAATCTGCCATTCCACCGGTAAAGAAATCGGGCAGGATATTTGGCCTGTTGCCTTGCAGCACTTCAATGGAAGCATCCAGCAATTCAATAAAATTATGGGGCATCACTTTCGTGGCCAAACCAACCGCAATACCTTCAGCTCCCTGTGCCAGCAATAGCGGGAACTTTACAGGTAAGGTGAGCGGTTCATTATTCCGTCCATCGTAACTCAGCTGCCAGATGGTCGTATCAGAGTTGAAAACGACCTCATTGGCAAATTTGGATAACCTTGCTTCAATATAACGGGGTGCTGCTGCACTGTCACCGGTAATCGGGTCACCCCAGTTCCCCTGGCAATCAATAAGCAGGTCTTTCTGCCCGATCTGCACCATGGCATCACCAATAGAAGCATCCCCGTGCGGGTGGTACTTCATCGTGTTACCGATCACGTTCGCCGCTTTATTGAAACGTCCATCGTCCATTTCTTTCAGCGAATGCATAATTCTACGTTGAACCGGCTTCAAACCATCATTGATATGGGGTACAGCGCGGTCCAAAATTACATAGGAGGCGTAATCGAGGAACCAGTTTTCGTATAGTCCGTTAATAGGGATTACGTTATGTTTTGTCTCTTCGTTTACGTTGTTATCTAATTCGTCGCTCATTAAGAAAATTGTTGGATGTTGTAAATATAAGGCATCCTGTCAAATTTAGGGAACACAATTTTCCAACACTTTACCAACACTGTTTCTATATCAGATATTTATAAACAGCAATAACCCCTACAAGCTTACTGTCCTCTTCGATTGATCCGTCTCCTATAGGTAATGATTCGCCTCAGTAAGCCGAAGGTGTTTTAATATTATAAAATACATCCTGTACCTACCTATAAGCATTGCTGTTGTTTAGGAAACAACAGCAATACTTATAAAAGCCGGAAAAATAAGTGACCAGGTTTCAGCACTCATATGCCAAGCATTCATGTTTAACAAAAAAAATGTTGATCAGGAGGTACTATCCATACCACTTAATAACCCGGATTCTGAACCATCGCTGTCATTTTCAGAATTTCCACCTGCGGAATAGGCATTAAATATTGTTTAGGCCTGAAAACATGCATACGAATGGTATTTACAACTTCATAAGTGAAAATATCGCCAGTTTTGGTAATTTTCATCGCCTTGTTATATCCGTTATTTACAGCTTCAGCAATTTTCCATCTCCTGATGTCATTCCACCTGTGGTCCTCATTCATCAGTTCCACTCTTCTTTCATTCTGGATAAAGGTTCTCATTTCCTCTGTAGTCATCCCGGCCTTCATTCCATACAGTCCATCTGCTCCTTCATCAATACCTGCACGCCTGCGTATGGCTGCCAGCTTCGGATAGGCCAGGGATGTCTGACCAGCTTCATTGATGGCTTCCGCGTAGTTAAGCAGCATCTCGGCATAACGCATCAGGGGAAGTCCTCTTTCCGTCACAAAGGAACTGTTCGAGGAGATATTCACATCACACAGCTTCCGGCCATAATAACCTGTAGTTGTCGGTCCGGTGCCCACCAGCAGATACCCGTCCGTAGGGGCATTGAGATAAGTATTTACCGGCGCTAAATTCCCTGTACTGGTACTGTAATAAAGTGCTCCGTTATGAATGATGGAATAATAGAAACGGGGGTCACGGTTTACATAGGGATTTGCCGGATCAAAACCAGAGCTTGCATCATAGGTAGACTTCCCGTTTTTCATAGGAAAGGCCCTTGCCAATTGCTCCGTAGGCTGGGAGTTTTTAGCCCCACCCCTGCTTGGTGGATTGTAATACCATTCCAGGTCCCTGTTGGTGCCGCGGTTAGCCATAAAAATAGACTCCGTATTGGGAAATCTTTTCAGAAAGGTATTGTAAAAACCATAACCGGCAGCGGTTGTATTGTCCTCCATAAGGCTATAATAACCGGAGTTAATCACTGCTTCGGCAGCATCCGCGGCCTTTTGCCAGTGCGATACATCATAAGCCGGGTAACTCACTACTTTAGCCAGTTCGCCTGTAGCCACAGATTGCCCATTAAACAAGGGACTGGCAGCGTATAACAATACTCTCGCTTTCAAGGCCAGACACGCGCCCCTGGTTGCTCTCCCATAATTTTCCTCGGCATAACCTGAAGGGGCAGGGAGTATAGCGGCAACAGCATCAAGTTCAGAAACTACATAATTTACCGATTCCTCAAAAGAAGACCTGGGTATATTAATGATATCATTAATGCCAAATACCTGATCACCGATCAGTGGAACACCGCCAAAATTAACCAGTAAAAAATGATAGTACCAGGCCCGCAAGTACCGGGCTTCTCCAAGCATTCTCGTCTTTAGCGCCGCAGAAAGTGGTGCACCGCCAATTTTCGCAATCAACTGGTTTACCTTACGGACATTGGAATATGGGGTAGACCAGAAGTCGGGTACCGCGCCCTGAGAAAAGAAGTTGTTGGGTGAAATGGTGCCATTATACATAATCACCGCAAACTGGCCAGTACCTGAATACGAATACTCTGCATCATCGGTAGCCTGCTCTGTATTTCCATGGGAACTGAACCTTCCTTTTTCAAAACTGTAGCCAACAGCACTGTAAATGTTGTTCAGGAATCCCACAGTTTTAGCACTATCCGTAAATATAGTTTCTTCCGTATCACCGGTATTGGCCTGGTTATCCAGACTGGCTCCCTTTTTACAGGAAGCGATAGCCAAAGCACAAATAAATAAAATAAATATCTTTTTCATAGCAAACACATTAAAACGTAACACTTAATCCAATATTGAAAATTTTCTGGGGCGGGTAGCCAATCTTGTCGTTTGCTGTATTGGACTCCGGATCAAACTGATAACGTTTGGATAGGTTCGACCAGGTCAGCAGGTTATATCCATTCAGGTAAGTGCGGATATTCTGTACTTTAAGTCTTGTCAACAGCTTTTGTGGTAAAGTATATCCCAGCTCTATATTTTTCAATCTCAGGTAGTTCCCTTTTATAGACCAGAAGGTAGATGGATACGAAGCTGCGCTGCTCATGCCGGGTGTAAATGATAACCTGGGATACTGTGCAGCATCACCCAATTCAGGCGTCCAGTAGTTCTGGTGGTTGGAGGTCAGGTTAGAGCTAAATGCCTGAATTCCTTCTGCTATAGCCCGGATATCGTAATTCAGGGCACCCTGGAATAGGGCGGAGAAGGAGAAATTTTTATAATTAAACCCTAAATTCAAGCCATAATAGCTATTCGGTAAGTTGGGCATCCCCGTGTAAGACATATCATAAGGATCAATTTTTCCATCACCATTGAGGTCTGCATATTTCAAATCGCCTATTCTTGGGCTGATCTCTGTTGTCGGACTGGCAGCAATATCTTCCGCCGAAGTATAGAAACCTATCCATTGATACAATAGGCCGGAACCAATACTGTTACCTGTTAACTGTTGATAAGGAAAAGCGGCGGCAGGCTCATCCCTGTACAGGATCTTGTTTTTAGCATACGAATAATTCGCAGTGACCGACACCCCCAGTTCCCCGAACCTATCTTTATAGGTCAGCTCAATTTCTCCCCCCTGATTTCTAACCCTTCCTAAATTCACCGGGGGTAAGCCTACACCGAATACGGCAGATACGGTACCCCTGGTTGTCATGATATCGTAGCGGTTATTCCTGAATACGTCAATACTCCCGGCAAGTTTGTTGTCAAACAACGCAAACTCCAGGGCAATATCCAGTTTTTTCTCCCGCTCCCAGGTTACTGCATTGTTTCCTAATGTTCCCTCATAGAACCCCGTATACCAATTGCTGCCCGATCCGAAATTTGCACTTCCTCCCGAGTAATAGTTCTGCAGATAATAATAGTTGAACTCATCTCCAATCTTGTCATTCCCCACAACCCCATACGAACCTCTTAACTTCAAGTAGTTAACCACTTTGACATTGTTCTTAAAAAATGGCTCCGAAGAGATATTCCATCCTGCAGATACTGCCGGGAAAAACCCAAATTTATCATCTCCAAAGCGGTCAGATCCATTGTAGGCAGCATTAAACTGAAGCAGGTATTTATCGTCAAAATCGTAACCTACCCTGCCCGAGTATCCCTGGAAGTTATTCGGCACGAAATTATATACAGAGTTACCACTGTATTTAAGTACCGTATTGCGGTTACTCAGTGCCAGACCATATACATGGTGCTTGGCAAAAGTACGGTCATAGTTTAAATGAATCTGTGTATTCAGGTTCCTTTCCGTACTTCCTGCACTGTATCCTATAAAATACCGTCTTACCCTGTAAATATTGATATCACGCGGGGTATAGGTATCATTTGCCGGATTATAGATGAAAGAAGGAAACTGATCCCTGGTCATATTCCTGTTATAGGAATACTTACTCGAATAAGAAACTACCCCTTTTAAAGACAGGCCTTTGGTGATAAAATCCAGTTTCTGATTGGCATTACCTATAAAGAACATATTGTTTTCATGCTGCCTGGTATACCCATAATGCGCTATCCGCCCTACGATATTATTCTGGTTGTACAGCGGATTTTCATCCCTCTGCCAGGTGCTGTAGCCGAAACTGCCGTCCGGATTATAGATCGGATACGCCCATGGCGCCAAAGAAAGAAAACTTACATAATCATAAAACACATCATTTTTACCAAATGCACTTCCAATGTTATTTTCATTCGTGATGGCCACATTACCATATAAATCAATCCTCAGGTCTAATGTTTTGGTCGCCTTGATGTCTAAATTGGAACGGTAATTATACCTGTTATAATAAAAGTTAGAGTTTACCCCATTTTCCTCCACACTGTATTCCTGCAACATTCCGTCCTGGGTAAGGTATCCGGCAGAGACAAAGTACTTCACCTTATCTGTACCCCCGTCAATATCAAAACTTGCTTTCGCCTGTGTACTGTAATCTTTAAATAACACACTTTTCCAGTCTATATTGGGATGGCCATAAGGATCCGAACCATCCTTAAACTTCTGCAGGTCATCAGCTGTAAAACGCTCCGACAGATTGTCATTCGCCCTCGCCTTATTGTACAGTATCGCCGATTCGTAAGAATCCAGGTATTCAGGCATCGTGGTCGGCGTCAGGATACTGAATTCATTTCTGTAGGTGATATTTGGCTTGCCTTTCTTGCCCCTGCGGGTGGTTACCACCAACACGCCATTCGCACCTTTTACCCCATAAATCGCAGTCGTAGCCGCATCCTTAAGGATACTTACATTTTCAATCTCATTGGCATCAAGCAAAGAGAACTGGTCGTAATCGTATTCAATATCATCTACAATAATCAAGGGTTTATTTGATCCCGTGTTATAAGAACTTACCCCGCGGATAAAAAAATCAGCCCCATCAGATCCAGGCTTCCCCGACCTTTGCTGGGCAGAATATCCCGGCAAACGGCCTACCAGGGTATTCTGCAAACTGGCAGAGGGATTTTGCCTGATTTCCTGTCCCGAAATTGTACTCACCGCCCCGGTTAAGGTGAGTTTCTTCTGCTTTCCATAACCGAGGATCACCACCTCTTCCAAGTCATTGTTATCAGTTTCCATCCTGACATTGATAGTGGTCTTGTTTCCAACGGTGATTTGCTGGGTGATATACCCAATATAGATCACCTGTATAATCCCTGTTTTCCCTCTCAGCGAGATTTTATACTTTCCATCACCATTGGTGAGCACGACATTACCGGCAACGTCCTTTTCTTTTACCGAAACCCCAACCATAGGTCCGATATTATCTCTCACAATACCCTCTACCACGCGGGTCTGGGCACTCCCTTTTTCCGGCATACAGAAAAAGAGCAGGGCCGTAATGATTTGATATAAATATTTTCTGTTCATTTGAATAGCTTTAATGATGGGTACTATTGAATAAATTACCAACCTTCGTTTTGTACCAGGTTTACATTTTTTGTGATCTCACTATAGGGAATAGGCATGTGATACAGCTTATTGGTAAAAACAGTGGTTGCGGCAACAATCGTCGCGTAACTGAAGCTGTTGTCTGTATTTTTAGTGATTCTGGTACCTGATAAATTTCCATTTAAAACAACCGGTGCCGTTTTCCATCTCCTGATATCCCAAAAACGGTGCTCTTCAAAGGCAAGTTCTATCCTTCGCTCATTCTGGATCAATGTTCGCATCTCTTCCTGACTAATGCCTGCAGGTATGCCATAGGCCGAGTTTGTCCCCGCTTGTATTCCTGCTCTTCTTCTGATGGCGATAATTTGTGTCACAGCCTCCGTGGTACGGCCAACCTCATTTAGCGCCTCCGCATAATTCAGCAATACCTCCGCATAGCGGAAAAGGATAAAATTGTGCGCCTGGTTACTGTAGGTGGTATTGGTAGCAAAATTGGCCATAAACTTGCGGAGGTAATAACCCGTTTTGGTCTGCACGACATTACCTCCTGGTTTATCCAAACCACCTTCATAGGTTTGTACCGCACGGTTAAGCCAGGTATATCCATTATAAAAAACCGTTAATGCCAAACGCGGATCCCTGTTTGCATAAGGTTGTGCAGGGTCATAGCCTGAAGCAGGACTAGTGCTGTTGATCGCTATCCCCGTATTCATCGGGAAAGCATTGACAAGGTCAGCAGTAGGACTGGTTCTTCCATAACTGATTGCTGGTGTACCATAGCCAACCGGAGCATTGTTGGTTTCTATCTCAAAATTCGCATACGTTTGCTTACTCAGGATCACCTCACTGTTTTTGTTCACGGTAAACACATTTTGAAAAGAAGCCTGCAGACCGTAATAATTTAATGCCATCAATTCCTCAGCAGAATTGATGACCAGCTGCCAGCGGTTCGCATCGTAGGAAGGATACCCTGTCAGTGCTTTTACCGCAGCATTACCTTCAAAGCCTCCTCCATTAAATAACGGACTTGCGCTATACAGCTGAACGCGGTTTTTTAAGGCTATCGCCGCACCTTTAGGTATCCGTCCCCAATCTGAAGCCCCGTAGTTCGCTCCCGATTCTAAGCGGAGACTGTCTTTTACCGCATCACATTCCGTTACGATATAATTTACACATTCCGCAAAACTCCCTCTTGGCAGTTCCAGGTTATCATTGATGGAGAAAATCCTGTCGCCCACCAAGGGTACCCCACCGTACCGTTTAAGCAATTCAAAATACATTAACGACCTGATAAACCGGGCTTCTGCTTTCCAGTACCTTTTGGTTACTGCCGCCATTGGTACCTGATCAATATTAGCCAGGAAAATATTGGCAGCCCTGACACCGCTATAGCTTTCTCCCCAGTAGGGATCCGGATTATTCAGCACACTGATCCGCCCATTGGTGTAATACTCTACGGTCTGGTTATTGCGCGAAGGAATGGCATCTCCGGATGCCGCATCCAGGTAATCACCACCGATACGGTTAAATCCCCTGGGAATATAACTGTACACGCTATTCAGAAAAAAACCTGCCACAGTTCCGTTTTTATCCTTATCGTCCCATACCAATTCCGCATCAATCCAGTCTCTCGGTTCGGTCTCAATTCTTTTACAACCTGAGTACAGTGCTATTGCCTGTAAAAAGAACAACAGCATATATATATTTTTCTTCATTGATCTCATCTCTTTAAAGTTTAATGTTTATGCCCAAATTGATTAAGCGCTGAATAGGATAAGCCATGTTATACACCTCCGGATCCACGCGGTCATCAACCGAAACCGTGAAAAGATTGGTTCCACTGGCGAACACACGCAGTGATTGCAACCTGATCTTTCTTGTGATCACCTTTGGCACCGTATATCCTATTTCAATATTTTTCAACCTGAGGTAATTGCCGGATTTCATCCAGAAGGTAGAGGTCGCTTCATTGTTAATGTTCGTCCCTACGGTTAACCGTGGATATGCAGCAGTCGCAGCAGTAGCCGGTGTCCAGCGGTCCAGGTTATGCTCCCATGCCTGTCCTAAACCATTATTTTGAAAAGCCCATTCGGTGGCTCCCGACAAGTAGATTTTTCTGTTCAAGGCACCCTGTACCAAAGCATTCAGGTCAAATGCTTTCCATTGGAACCCTAAACTTAATCCGTAAAAGAAAAGTGGCTTCGTTGCGCCAATCGCCGTCTGATCGAACTGATTAATCAATCCATCTCCGTTTAGGTCTTTGTATTTAATATCCCCAGGATGGGCGGTATATCCTTCATATTTCGGGCTATTATTGATTTCAGTCTGCGACTGGAATAGACCATCCGCAATATAACCGAAAGTCTGCCCCACCATTTGTCCCGTTCGTTTCATCCAGGAATAAGGCTGGATAACTTCATCAATATAGGACACTTCAGATTCCTGCAGTCCCCCCGTAAAAGCAAGGAAATAGCTTAGGTCATTCTTCAGCGTCTGCTGCCAGTTCAGGCTAAAATCCCAGCCACGGTAAGTATATTCCCCAATATTCTCATTCGGATAAACCTGTCCCAATAAGGCAGAGTTCTTACCCCTGACCATCAATAAATCGTAATATTTATTGTTGTAATATTCCGCTTTAAATCCAAGATGGCTGTTAAACAGCGTACCCTGAACTCCGGCATTGAGCTTTTTGGCCTGCTCAAAACTTACATTCGCATTTGCGATAGGCTGCTCAAAAATACTGGTATTGGAGCCGGCACTGGAGCCGAAATAAATTCCGCTTCCATCATAATACCGCTGGATATAAGAAAAATAACCAGGGTTGTCATTTCCATTCTTACCATAAGAGGTAAATAATTTCAGGTCATTCAATACCTTGTTTTTTGGAAAAAAATCCTCCCGGCCAATATGCCAGGAAAGCCCTGCCGCAGGGAAGAAACCAAACTTGTAATCCCCATCCGGCGGATAGTAATTAGACCCGTTGTAGGCCATCGCAAATTCAGCGGTATACTTCTCATTGTAGGTATAGGCTGCCCTTCCGGAAATCCCTTTTAAAGTATAAGGCAGATTGGAATCTGCAACGGTATTGTCACGGTTGGCGAAGATGACACTGCTGATTGCATTCTTTCCGATGGTCCTATCGTATCCCAGTTTCAGCTCCATATAATCTGATCGGCTCTGATAAGCTATCGCGTTACTATTGCCTTGGGTTCCATTGGTTCCATACTGTGTATAAAGGCCAGTCTGCGCGTTGTAGGCAAAACTTGCGAAAGACTTCGTCCGGTATATATCTTCAGAAATGGTGGAATAAAGGGAAGCCGCTGCCCTTATCCATAAACCTTCAGTGATCTCATTCAGCGTACGTTTCAGAAACAAATCTGCCAGTACATCACGTTTATAGTTGGAAGTATAACCGGAATTTATCGCCTGCCCCAAAACATTGGTCTGGTAGCTTGCAGAAGTACCATAGGTACCATCCGGATTAAAAACCGGATAAGCATTTGCCGGTGTATTCTGGATGTAGGAATAAAGCAGGGGCGCATAACCATAGCCTGGCTCATTGCCATTAAGGATACGGCCGAACAAATTTACTCCCGCAGAAAGGTTCTTATTGAGGTTAATATCTACATTGGACCGGACTACATAACTGAGGAATTTATTATTGGTATCATAACTATTTTCATCGGAAGTCTGCATAAAACCGATCTGGTTGATATGCTGCATGGATACAAAGTATTTCCCCCAATCATTTCCGCCTGTGATGTTAAGGGAATACTGGTCCATCCGTGTATTTGGTTTTATGGTCTGGTCTATCCAGTTTACATCAGGGTGGCCATAAGGATCTGTATGGTTCTGATAGGCTGCAAGATCCGCCTGTGTGTAGGGCTGCGCCAGTCCGTCATTTGCCGCTGCTTCATTATATAAAGTGGCATAATTGAATGCATTCAGCGACTGTGGAACTTTGAGCGATTTCTGGAAAGCCGTTTGTGCAGTAAAGGAGATCATCTGGTTTGCTTTAGAGCCCCTCTTGGTGGTAATCAGCAATGCGCCATTAAACCCTTTACCGCCTAACATTGCATTCCCCAGCGCATCCTTAACTACCGTTACCGATGCGATCTCTTCCAGGTTGAAAATTGATAGTCCGCGGGGTACACCATCTATAATCACCAGGGGTGACCGGCCCCTCAGACTCAGAGAAGAGCCATCCCCCCCAGGCTGTCCGGAAGATTGCAGGGCATATAAACCAGCGAGCCTGCCAGTCAATGCTGTAGAGACAGAGGTAACGGGCATCCTGGTCACATCAGAAGAATAAACCGCATCAGTAGAAGCAGCCGTCTGGTTGGGATTCGCAGTGACCCCGAATAAAAGCCGTACCTCACGGTTTTGCTTGAGGACCACATTTTTTGAATGGATCACAATCACGGTGGTATCTGTATCGTTAATGGTGTACTTAAAGAGCGCCTGGTCATTCAGGCTCATCAAGAGCACATCTTGTTTTCTGGCGCCAACAGAAAAGATACCATCAGCGTCAGAAATAGTTTTAAGCCCCGTTCTTTGTACCTTAACGGTTATATTTTTCAGGGGGGACCGGTTTTCATCGGTTATTGTTGCAGTAAATCTGGCGGTATCCTGCTGAACAATAGAAATGGCCGAATGTGCACTTTCTGCGAATAACATAAGCATACCGAGCAGAAAAACACCCCGTATTTTTTGTAGTGGTTCTTTCATCATATTTGGAGTTAATTAATTTATTGAGCTAGGGTAAGGACACAGGAATAGCCTACAGCTATAGGATACCATAGCAGTTACATCTGTGTTTGCCTGTGCGGAATGAAGCACTGGCTTTAAAGCTGGGTGGGTTCAGGGATCAGGAGTAATTTTTTCTCATATTCAGGTTGGTTTTGGTTAGGTTAATGAATTGTTTGTAGACACTGGTCAGGTTGCCGCAATAAAAAGGTATTCAATCTCAGGTAAAAATATACTTTAGAAAAAAGCAGTTAATGTTCCCTTTGAAAATGTTTTATATAATTTGATTTAAACAAATTAACCAATAAAAACCTGCTTGTAGTGAGGGGTAATTCGGTATATAATAGGGGGTAAATCTTATTTTATTGGTTATTAAATATTGAATACTAGCCCATTATACCAAACAGCGCAACGAGAGGTTGTCTTTTATCAAAACAACCTTTCGGAGGCCTGGCCTATTTTATAACCTGATTATTTTAAGCTTTGACTATGGTCATTCGGGAAATCTTCTCCGCTCCATATTTTCTGTGCAGTCCATTTCGCAGGAGCCCCAGCCCAGAAAGGATCGCTTGCCGGAAGACCTAAGGGTAAAAAGATATTCGTGCAGATATATGGACTCCCCTGGTTGTTGTAAAAATCTCCCAGGTCGGGCTGACTTCCGTACAAGCCAATCGTCAGCCAGCCATTTTTATAGGTAGAAGGACTTTCCAGTGTTTTATTGATCACGGCAGTCAAGGCACACCTCACCTGTTGGGGGCTCAACTGTTCCGGTAAGGCCTTGCGCCATGCCATATCTGCCAGATGGTGAAAGGCACCACCACGGTAAACGATAGAACGCCCTGTGGCGGGATAAGTACCATCAGTATTGATCAGTCTCTCCTGTATCACTGCATAACGTTCATTCCGCTTCCTGATTTTTCCGAACATATTTTCATATGCCCGGTCCTTTTTACCCATTACATCCATCAGGGAGGCTAAAAATGGGTGGATCACATAACTGTTGTAATAATCGTATGCAAAAGAGGTTCCATCGCTGTACATTCCATCCCCTACATACCATTGTTCCATTTGTTGCAGCGCATAGTCTACCCTCATGTTATCCCATTCATAACCGAATTTCGCAAGGAATATTTCATTCATCGCCGAGAAAAGCAGCCAGTTGGAAAAAACAGGTTTAAACCTGCGGGTGGTCAGGATGGACTTCCGGAGCAATTCCTGGTTTTTCTTACCCAGGTTCTCCCATAACCAGGGTGCACGGATAAAAGCAATGGCAACATAGGAGGCATCCACCAGCTGCTGTCCCCCGATATCAAAGTTCATGAAATCTTTTGCATTGGAATCCAGCGCATTGGTCATCCCCTGAATTACCCATTCACGGTACTGTTTACGCAGCGCAACCTCCTCAGTAGACCCGCCTTCCAGCTGTAACCAGGGTGCAATACCACTCAGTACCCTGCCCAGAACCTCTACATATTGTACTTTGATCCGATGTTCCTTGTTGTCGATATGAACAGAAGTCACCTTTGGCATGACTAACCGCAGGCTATCTTTTGCCAGATTGTAAAGTACCGGCTTAACCATTCTGTCCATTTGCTGCAGCCAAACCTGCCTGTCGGATAACTGTTTTTTCGGCTTACCTTTCTTCTGTGCATATACAGTTCCGCCAAGCAGCGCAAAGACCAGGGCTATCGTGGAAATCTTTCTCATGACCATGTTCATATCGATATGATTTTATATTTGATAGCCCAAAGTACCCTATTTTTATTCTTTAACAGAGGGGACTGAATGAACTTTTATAGGGGGTATATTTGTTCAGCACCGTTTTCCAGCCGTTTTTCTACAAATACAAAGGGCAACAGGCTTTTTATTCCCTGCACTTTCAGCACCTGTCCGTCAATACAATAAAACAACACCTCAATTTCCTTACCCTGCTTCCTTTCAAATTCAGCCATCACCTGCAGACAAGCACCACAACAGGTAACTGGGGTAGTGATCTTAAAATTATCGGTATGGGCAGTAATCACCATCGTCTCAATCACCGCATCCGGGCGACTGGCACCAATAGTAAAAAGGGCGACACGCTCCGCGCAAAGTCCTGAGGGGTAGGCCAGGTTTTCCTGATTGCTGCCCAGGATCACTTCACCTCCGGACAGACGCACGGCTGTACCCACTTTAAAATTGGAATAGGGCGACCAGGAAGTTTTCAATGCTTTCACCGCATCTTTGCAAAGTGACTGATCCCTTTCATCCAATTCCTGAAGCCCTTCATAGGCTTCATAGGTAATGGAAAAACTTAGTTTATTCATTGTATGCTGTGTTGTGTGTATATGAAACAAATATAAAGGTGATATTAAAATTCATAATACCGGATTTAATTTTGATTCAGTTGACTGAATTCCGGTCTTTCTCCGAAAAAAGGGCAGTAATCAACCCTTGTGTTGTCAAACCGAAAAGGCATAAACTAAGATCAGGGTAAACATTCTTTTTTATCCGCAATACTGACGAAGTTTTTGGTTGATTTGATCAGGGAACCCTTTTCTGCGACTACGGTTCGGGAATGGTTCGTCTTTAGTTTTGCTTACCTCCTGCTTGTAGCTTACTTGTAGCCTGATCATAAGTACCCCATAAGTAGGATAAACTTAGTTCAATCATACGGCAAACATACCTTTAGGTAAATTAGGAGTATAGTATATCTAGACATGGGGTACTTATGATCAGGCTACAACCAGGAAACAACCAGGCGACAAGCAAACTTCATCACGAACCGTGTCCGAACTAAGATACCACCAAAGCTGTTCTTCTTCAAAAAGATCCGGGGCTGGAAATCCCCTCCTGAATGAAAGCCCGTCCTGTTTTTTATCCCAAAAAATAATTTTAGGAGTGTTGCGATATGAGGTGACTTCCTATTCAGTTAAAAATGCCTGTCTTAAAACTATTAATTAACAAAATTTTGAGGAGAACCTAAACAAAATGTTAAATCACTTGTAATATAATAAGACTAATGGCCGGTGGCATGGTTTTAGTTAATGTTTTGATATTGTAAATTTCTAAAAAAACGCATCGTCTTGAATACATACGTACGCAAAAGCATAAAAATTGTCCTCTGGATTATCGCCA
This sequence comes from Pedobacter sp. AW31-3R, assembly GCF_052180285.1. Lineage (NCBI taxonomy): Bacteria > Pseudomonadati > Bacteroidota > Sphingobacteriia > Sphingobacteriales > Sphingobacteriaceae > Pedobacter > Pedobacter sp. AW31-3R. The sequence continues at coordinate 5,343,519 of NZ_CP197475.1, forward strand.
GCATCATTATGCTGGTTGTCCTGGTTGCCTTATCCCTAAATATTCCTGCTGTTCAGAATTTTGTAAAGGGCAAAGCGATTAACTACCTGAAAAACAAGACACAGACAGAGGTGAGTCTCGAAAGTATCAAGATTGCCCTTCCAAAAGATGTAGTCCTGAATAAATTCTACATGGAGGACAAAAAAGGTGATACCCTATTGTATGCCCAGAAGCTGTCAGTAGACATCAGTTTATTCAAATTACTGAAAAACACCGTAGAAATCAACAATATAGAATTAGAAAAGATCAGAGCCAATGTCACCCGGATCGATCCGGATACGGCTTTCAACTACCAGTTCATCCTGGACGCTTTTATGTCTGAACAGGCAAAACCGGAAGAAAAAGTACAGGAAGATACGACCTCAACCATGAAATTCTCCCTCAGCAAAATCAGCCTGAAAGATATTGCCATCGTCTTCAGGGATGATGTGATTGGGAATGATGTCAGCGTGAAACTTGGAGAATTCAGCACCAACATCAAGGATTTCGACATGGTCAATCAGCATTACGTCATTAAAAACCTGTCCTTAAAAAACACCAATTTAAAATATTTGCAGCAAAAGCCATTGACACAACTGGCAACTTCATTGCAGCAAAGTATAGACACCGCGCAATCGGAAACAGGGAAACTTCCCCTGGTGGAAGTAGAAGACGTAGATTTCAACAATGTCAGGATCAATTACGATGATCTGTTATCCGATACCCGTGCCGACCTGAACATTAACGAACTGACCTTGACGAAACTGTTCGCCGATCTCACCAAGATGGACATCAAGCTGAATGATGCTACCCTGAATAAATCAACTATCCTGTTTGCCTTCAAACCGGCACCTGTAGATCCGAAAGAAGTAGCCGCTGCCGATACTCTGGCGGCAAAAGCTTCGCCGATGGCTATCCTGGTCAACAAACTCAACCTTGAAGGTAATCAAATCCAGTTTGATAACCTTGCGGCAAAACCAGTTAAAGGAATGGACTTTAACCACCTCAACATTACCGGGCTCGGCTTGGGCGCGGAAGAGTTGTCCTACAGTCCGGCAGGCATCAAAGTAAACGTGAAGAAGGGAGTGATGAAAGAGAAAAGTGGATTTGAGCTTTCCCAACTGCAGGGAGACGTGGTTTACAATGATAAAGCCGTTAAAATCAGCAACCTGATTTTTAAGACCCCAAATACAACTATTGAGAACAATACAGAACTGAACTATACCGCTATAGAGGATTTAACGAAACATCCGGAAAGGGTAAAATTAAACATCCAGGTTAAAAATACGGTGCTGGGCCTGAAAGATGCCACCTATTTCAGCGATGCCATACCCGCAAATTACCGCAATGAAAAGATAAAGGTGAATGCCCGTGCCCTGGGTTACATGAATAATTTGAGTATCCCGCAATTACAGATCAGCGGACTAAAAAGTACAAACATCGATGTGAACGGTACCGTAAAGGGATTGCCTGATGTAGAGAAAACTTTCCTTGACCTGAACATTAAACGTTTCTCTATGACAAAAAGGGATTTATTGGTGATTATCCCTAAAAATACTTTACCTGCCAGCATTGAATTGCCCAACTCCATTGCTGCCAACGGTAAATTCAAAGGAAGCATGACGGCCTTCAACACCGGCTTCAATATCAATACGGATATGGGATCTGCGAAATTACTCGCCAGCATGAAGGGACCCAAAGGAAAGGAAAGTTACACGGCCAATATTGACCTGAATAATTTTAATGTAGGCAGGTTGATGAAAATGCAACCTCAACTGGGCAGAATAACAATGAAAGCCAATGTGAGCGGTACAGGAATTGATGCCAAGACTGCAGTAGCAAAAGTAAACGGACAGTTGGTGAGTGCTTACTACAATAAATACACCTACAAAAATCTGATCCTGAGCGGTACTTATGCTGCACAAAAGCTGAATCTTAAAAGCAGTATGGCCGATAGCAATGCCAACTTCAGTTTAACAGCATTTGTGAACATGAATGGAAAATATCCGGCGGTGAAAGCAGACCTGGATCTGAAACAGATAGACCTCCAGAAATTAAACTTTAGTCCTACCCCATTCCAGCTTGCCGGTCTGGTTAAAGCAGACATCAAAACTGCTGATCCTGACTACCTGAATGGTGATGTGAGCATCAGAGGGTTACAACTGGTAAAAGATGGGCAGAAGTTTAATATGGATACGATCGATGTCCATTCTGAGGCCACTGCAACTTCCAATCTCCTGACTTTACACTCGGAAGTGTTGAGTGCAAGTGTGGATGGTAAATATCAGCTCACCAATTTGGGGGCTGCCTTTATCAACCAGATCAATAAATATTATGCCTTTGGCGAAGTAACTAAAATTCCTGAGCAACGCTTCCGGTTTAACTTGAAATTGCACAATCCCAAGTTCCTTCAGAACTTTGTACCGGAGCTGACCGCCTTCTCTCCTTCCCAGATGAGTGGGTTGTTAGATACAGAGAAAGATAGCCTAACGATGAATGCCTGGTTCCCGCAAGTGGTTTACGGCGACTATAAGGTAGACAGTACCAGTCTCACGGTCGACAATGCCAATCAGCAGCTCAACTATAAGCTCATGGTAGGCCATATCCAAAGCCCTTCTATTGCTTTATACCATACAGAACTTAGCGGACAGGCAGACAATAACCTTTTAGGGGTAAATATTTTCCTTAGGGACAGCAAGCTGAAAAACAAATACCTGCTTGGCGGTACTTTTAAATCCATAGATAAAAATTACCAGTTCAGCTTTGATCCGGATAAACTGATCCTGAACTATGAAAAATGGGCAGTATCTCCAGAAAACTATCTTCAGTTTGGTGCCTCAGGCATCCTGGCAAATCAGTTTAACCTGAGCCAGGGGAACCAGTTACTGAGCATCAACAGCCTGAATGCAACACCTAACTCACCGTTAAAAGTAGAGTTTAAAGATTTCAGGATTGAAACCCTGACAAAGTTTGCAGAACAGGACAGTGCATTGGTGGGTGGCGTCATCAACGGAACAGTGGACGTGAAAGAATTGATGTCCAGTCCAAAGTTCGAAGCCAACATGACCATAGACCGTCTGCGTTACCAGAAAGATGAACTGGGCACACTCCGTGTGGCCGTCAACAACAATACTGCCGATGCTTTTGAAACCAATATTGCCTTAACAGGAGTACATGAATTGAGGGTTTACGGTTTTTATTACACCAATAGAGAGGATGCCCTTGACCTGAATGTGAATATCGATAAAATAGACATGAAGTCGCTGGAGAGTTTATCTATGGGGCAGATCAAACGCGGTTCAGGTACCATTACCGGGGCACTTACCGTGAAAGGATCTACAGCGAAGCCCAGAGTACTCGGAGATATCAAGTTTAACCAGGTTGCCTTTACTGCTACTTATGTGAATTCCTATTTCCGTATGCCTAATGAATCGATCAGTTTCACCGACGCTGGTGTGAATTTCAATAACTTTACGATTATTGATTCCCTGAATAAAAGGGCAACCATAAACGGAGGTGTGCTGACGACAGATTACACGAACTTCCGTTTCAATATGGATATCAAAACTGATAACTTCAGGGCACTGAATTCTACCTCAGCGGATAATGAGCTGATTTATGGAACCGTATACCTGACCAGCGATATTAAAGTCAGAGGAGATATGAACCAGCCGGATGTGAACATGTCGGTTAAGGTAGAGAAAGGAACGAAATTCTTCTTTGCCATGCCTACTGAAGATCCATCCGTGATTGACCAGGAAGGTATTGTACAATACATTGATGCTGATGCGGCACCTTTCAACGGACAAAAATCATTGAAAGCAGACAGCATCAGTAAGGCTCCCGTTAAAGGGATTAACCTGACTGCCGATCTTGAAGTGGATCCGGAAGCAGAATTGAATGTGGTGATTGACCCGGCCAATGGAGATGCCCTGAAAGTAAGGGGAACAGCAGACCTGAATGCTACGATGGACCCTAGCGGAAAGATAAGTGTCACCGGACGTTACGAAATCAACGATGGTATATTTGGAATTTCAGTGAGTGCCCTGGGTAAAAAAGAGTTTAAGTTAACCAAAGGCGGGACGATTGTGTGGACGGGAGATCCCATGTCTGCCAATGTGAATTTATCTGCGATGTACGAAGTAAATGCAGCACCGATAGACCTGCTTAACAGAGAAGATGATGCTACATTAAAAACGAAAATACCAGTTCAGGTTTATCTGATTATGAAAGGTGAATTAATGAAACCAATTATTTCATTCAGACTGGATCTACCGGAAAACGAACGTGGAGCAGGAGGTGGTGCGGTATATCCAAGAATCCTGCAGGTGAACAGGGATGAAAATGAATTGAATAAGCAAGTCTTCTCCCTACTGGCCCTGAACAGATTTATGGCCAGTAATCCATTTGAAAGTCTCGCCGGTGGCGGTGGCGGCGTAAGCACACTTGCACGTTCGAGTGTGAGTAAATTACTGACCGAGCAGCTGAACAACCTGGCATCTGATTTAATCCAGGGTGTAGACATTAACTTTGGAGTGAATTCTTCCGAAGATTATTCTACAGGATCATTACAGCAGAAAACCGACCTCGAAGTTGGTTTGTCTAAAAAACTATTGAATGACAGGCTGACCGTAACTGTAGGTAGTTCATTCGGACTGGAAGGTCCCCAGCCTCAGGGACAAAGTTCCTCTAATATCGCAGGAAATGTGAATGTCGAATATGCACTTTCCGCCGATGGCAGATACCGTCTGAGGGCTTACAGACGCAACCAGAACGAGGGCGTAGTTGAAGGGCAGATTATAGAAACCGGACTAGGCTTTGCCCTGGTGGTAGATTACAATAAATTCAGGGAGATATTCCAGAAAAAAAGAAACAGAAATAGAAACAGAGCAAACACAGAACAGAAGCCTAAGGATGAGAAAACTAATTAAACCCAGCTTATTTATTTTTATATGTTTAGTATGGGCTGCCTGCAGCAATACCAAATATTTAAAACCTGGCCAGAACTTATATACGGGTGCTGAGGTAAAGATCAATCCTGATTCTTCCGGAAGGATAGACAATGAGAAAGATGTAAAAACTACGCTCGAAAGTAAAACAAGACCACGTCCGAATAAATCTATATTGGGACTAAAGCCTAAATTATATATTTATAATCTTGCAGGAGAGCCGAAGAAACCTAAAGGAATTAAACACTGGCTGAGAACCAAAGTGGGTGAGCCACCTGTACTTCTGGAGCAGGTGAAAATTCAATACAATAATGATGTATTAACCAGTTTCCTCATTAGTCAGGGTTATCTGCAGTCAGTTGTTACCGGTGATACCGTAGTAAAAAACAAAAAAGCCAAAGCAATTTACACCGCAAATACCGGCGACCGCTATAAAATAAACAGTATCACTTTTCCTAAAGATACCGGGCAACTCTCACATATCATTAACGAGAAAAAAGGAAATACTTTGCTAAAGGTTGGAGAGTATTATGATCTGGATGTATTCAAGAATGAACGTATCCGTATTGACAACGACCTAAAAGAACTGGGATACTTCTACTTTGCGCCTGATTACCTGATTATGCAGGTAGACAGTACCATTGGCAAAAGCATGGTCGATATTACCGTGAAGGTGAAAGACATTGCTCCCGATGCCGGGATAAAACCATACAAAATAAGAAACATTAACATTTACCCGAACTACTCTTTCAGAAGAGACAGTGCCTTAAGGAAACTTACCCCATTGCAATATCATGATTTCAGTATTTATGATAACCGCAATACCTTTAAACCAAGGATATTTGACAGGCTGGTATTCTTCAAAAAGGGAGAAACATACAACAGAAGAGACCATAGTCAGTCGTTGAACCGAATGGTTAACATCAATGCTTTTCAGGATGTCAGAGCAGAGTTTTTGCCTCTTGACAGTTTCAAGAATGACGAGCTCGACCTGAACATTTACCTCACCCCATTGAAGAAAAATTCACTTTCATTCGGCGTAACAGGAACCAGTAAATCCAATAACTTTGTCGGTTCGGAAGTAAAGGTTACCCAAACCACCCGAAATTTATTCAGGGGTGCGGAGCAGCTGGATGTCAGTGTGAGTGGTGGTTTTGAGACACAGGTGAGCGGAGCATCACAGGGACTCAATTCTTATTCTTTCACTGCGGAAGGAAAACTTACCTTTCCAAGGTTTATCGTTCCTTTTTACAAACCAAAAAGTACTACCGCATTTGTTCCTAAAACCATTGCTTCTCTCTCCTATCAGCTAATCAACAGGGGATCGTTGTATAGCCTGAACTCATTCAAAGGGGAATTTGGTTACAACTGGAAAGAAAACATCCATAAAGAACATACCTTAAATCCAATTTCTGTGAACTATGTAAGGTCGTCAGTCAGCAGTAGACCTGGCGTTGAAGATAGTTTATTCAACATTGGCCTGCGCAACATTTTAGAACCGCAGTTTATCATTGGTAGCAATTACAACTTTACCTATACCAACCAAATGGAAGACTCCCGCAGGAACACCACCTATTTCAATGGAAGCCTGGAAACAGGCGGAAATGTATGGGGGCTGTTTACGCCTAAAAGTGATGGTCCTCAGGGAGGCAGAGAGATCTTTAACACTACATTGTCCCAATTCGTACGGTTAGAACTGGATCTCAGGGATTATTTTAAGATTACAAGGAATGTCACCTGGGCGAACCGATTGAATATGGGATATGGTTATGCCTATGGAGGATCCAGCTCGCTTCCTTATGTGCGACAATTCTTTGCAGGTGGTAGTAACGATATCAGGGCATTTGCGGCACGTTCATTAGGTCCGGGTTCATATTACTATAAAAATGATCCGAGATATGCGAATGGTTCAATTATACCTGACCAGAGTGGTGATATCAAATTGATGCTGAACTCCGAGCTTCGCTTTAAACTGGTCAGCATTTTATATGGAGCCTTGTTTGCTGATGCCGGAAACGTTTGGCTGAGGAAGGATGATCCCACTAAACCAGCGGAGTTAGGAACCACTGGATTCAAAGCCAGCAGGGCCTTAAAGGAACTGGCTGTAGGTACAGGAGCAGGTTTACGCGTAGACGCGACAATCTTTGTGATCCGCCTTGACGTGGCTTTCCCGGTAAGGAAACCTTACAACCCGGAGGGAGAACGCTGGGTATTTGACGAAGTTGCTTTTGGAGACAAAGGCTGGAGAAAAGAGAATTTAGTATACAACATTGGTATAGGGTATCCATTTTAATCTGCCACATGAAATTAGTACATAAGATCAAACATTTTTTTATAGAGCTGTATCACCTTTTTATTGCAGCCGGAACCGGTTTCATGGAAGACAGGGTAATGAAATTAAGTGCTGCACTTGCCTACTATACGATATTTTCCCTGACGCCCCTGATCATCATCATCATCTCTGCAGCGAGCATTTTTTTTAGCAACAAACTTAATCCGGGAACAGAGTTGTTCTCTGAGATCAGCGAGATGGTTGGCGACGATGCCGCCAGATCATTACAGGGATTTGTGGAAAATGCGAACCTAACGGGCAAGACCACGATCGGACTCATCATCGGGATCAGTACCCTTATCATAGGTGCTACTGCTATATTTATAGAAATCCAGGACAGTATCAATCTGATATGGAAAGTAAAAGCAATTCCTAAGAAAGGATGGAAAAAGATGATCACCAACAGACTGTTATCTTTTTCACTCATTGTTTCCATGGGCTTTCTGCTGCTGGTTTCCCTCGTTGTCAATAGCATCGTAGTCAGTCTGGGTGATAAGCTTGGATACCTTGTCAAAAATAGTCCAATTGGGGAAGCTATACCTGTTGCCAATGACACCACTACCCTATTAATTTATATTCTGAATAATGCCATTACCATCGCGGCTGTAACCGCTGTCTTCACCATCATATTTAAAGTCTTGCCGGATGTAGACCTGAGATGGAAATCGGCGATCATTGGAGCCCTGTTTACGGCACTATTGTTTAGCCTTGGTAAGTACGTTATTGGGATCTATATTGAAAAAGGTAATCCCGGATCTGCCTTTGGTGCTGCCAGTTCTATCATCGTTATACTCTTATGGATTTATTATACCTCTATCATTTTATATTTTGGTGCTGAATTTACACAGGCTTATGCAGAGAAGTTTGATGGTGGAATAAGGCCGAGCAAGTATGCTGTCCATACGCGGATTACTATTGTGGAAGAAAAAGTGGATGTGCTTCCTCCGCAGCACCCGGAAGAAACAAAGGACCATCCGGTAGAGGGGGCTTAAGCACCGACAGGTTTTACACTATGCTTTCCTATGGATACTTAAAGAAAACAGAAGATCACATACAATACAAAAGAAATGGCCCGGATCTCATCGATCCGGGCCATTTCTTTTGAGAAGACAAAACCTATAATTAAGCGACTTCAACAATATCCTCAGATACGGCTGCTGTTGCGGCATCTGAATCAGCCGAAACCAGCTCTTCTATCGTATCTTTTTCAATCCTCAAGTTCCTGATGATATGCTGCTGTCTGTCAGGCGTATTTTTACCCATGTAATATTCCAGCAAGCTTTTGATCGTCTGATCTTTTAAAATCACAGGGTCGAGCCTGATATCCTTACCGATAAACAAACCAAACTCATCAGGTGAAATTTCTCCCAAACCTTTGAACCTGGTAATCTCCGGTTTGTTACCCAGTTTCTCAATGGCTTTCTTGCGCTCATCATCACTGTAACAATAGATAGTTTCCTTTTTATTCCTTACCCTGAACAATGGAGTCTGCAGGATATACACATGCCCGGCCCTTACCAAATCGGGGAAGAACTGCAGGAAGAAAGTCATCATCAGCAACCTGATGTGCATTCCATCCACATCTGCATCCGTTGCAATAACGATGTTGTTGTAATGCAGGCCATCCAGTCCGTCTTCAATATTTAAGGCATGCTGCAATAAGTTGAATTCCTCATTTTCATACACCACCTTTTTGGTCAGCTCATAACAGTTCAACGGTTTCCCCTTTAAGCTGAATACGGCCTGGCAATCCACATCCCTTGATTTGGTGATCGATCCTGAAGCAGAATCCCCTTCCGTAATAAACAGGGTAGTTTCATAACGTTTGTCATGGGGAGTATTAAAGTGGACTTTACAATCCCTGAGTTTTTTGTTGTGCAAGGAAGCTTTTTTTGCCCTGTCATTGGCCAGTTTCTTGATTCCGGCGATATCTTTACGTTCACGTTCCGACTGCAGGATTCTTTTCAACAAAGCATCGGCCACATCCGTATGCTTGTGGAGATAATCATCCAGTTCTTTCTTTACAAAATCATTAATGAAAGTACGTACGGATGGTCCCTCAGGTCCCATATTCTGGGAACCCAGTTTCGTTTTCGTCTGCGACTCAAATACAGGCTCCTGTACACGCACCGAAATTGCTGCAATGATAGAAGCACGGATATCCGATGCTTCGTATTCCTTTTTATAAAATTCACGTACCGTTTTCACTACTGCTTCCCGGAAGGAAGCCTGATGGGTACCGCCCTGTGTGGTATGCTGCCCATTTACAAAAGAATGGTAATCTTCACCATACTGCTGCCCGTGGGTCATGGCAATTTCAATATCATTCCCTTTCAGGTGGATGATCGGATAACGCAGGTTTTCCACATCGGCCACCTTGTTCAGCAAATCATAAAGTCCGCGTTCCGAGAAAAACTTCTGTCCGTTGAAATTCACGGTTAATCCGGTATTCAGGAACACATAGTTCCAGATCATACTTTCTACGAAAGCAGGGATATAATGGTAATTCCTGAAAATACTTTCATCGGGATAAAAGGTGATGGCTGTTCCGTTCCGCTGTGTGGTATCAATAACAGGGTGATCGGTAGTGATCTCCCCTTTAGAAAATTCCACCTTTTTGGTCTTTCCGTCGCGGTAAGACTGTACCACAAAGGTGGTCGATAAAGCATTTACCGCTTTTGTACCCACCCCATTTAATCCTACTGATTTCTGGAAGGCATTGCTGTCATATTTACCACCGGTATTTATTTTAGACACACAGTCGATGACCTTACCCAATGGGATACCACGACCGTAATCCCGAATGTTTACTTTAGAATCAGATACCGTGATATCGATGGTACGTCCTGATCCCATGACAAACTCATCGATAGAGTTATCCATGATCTCTTTTAACAGCACATAAATTCCATCATCCTGAGCAGATCCGTCACCCAGTTTACCGATATACATACCGGGGCGTAATCTGATGTGTTCCTTCCAATCCAGGGAGCGTATACTATCGTCGTTATAAATCGGTTCAGCCATATTTGTCAGCAGTATAATTTTAGTGAAGCTTGCATCAGCCAATACTGCTTAAAGAGAGCGAAGACTCATGCAGGTTTCTGTATATCTGCAAATTTAATGAATAATGCGTCTTAATTGTTCTACAGTTTTCAACAAATACACAAATTGCCGTACATTCGGCGATTATCTTTCAAGAATATTACATGCAGCCCAAAAAACAGCTTTCCCTCTTTGATCTTTCCATGATCGTTGTCAGTTTAGTGATCGGTATGGGAATCTTCCGCACACCAGTGAATGTGGCAAATAAGGCGCAGATTCCGGAATTGTTCTTTATGGCCTGGATTGTCGGGGGACTGGTGGCTTATGCCGGGGCCTTGATCTATGCGGAAATTGGCTCGAGACTTCCGGTAACGGGAGGTTATTATAAGATATTTGCAGTGTGTTACCACCCTTCTGTAGCCTTTGCAATTAATGGAATAGTGGTGCTCAGTAATGCAACAGCCATGGCGGGGGTTACCCTCATCGGCTCAGAGTACCTCAGCAGTGTGATCTTCCCGGCAGCAATGCAAACTGATTTTTACAGGTTGCTGATCGCCGGCATTACGGTGATGGTGTTCTTTGGCATCAATATGCTGGGGTTAAGGGCAAGTTCCGGCATACAGAATATATTGACGGTCATCAAGGTAACCCTGATACTGACACTGATCAGTGCGATCTTTGTCAGCGAAAAGGCAGGCCACATCGTTCCGGTATTTAAAACTGCCTCTGGTGCTTTACCGGGATGGGCAGATTATGGCCGGGCACTTGGGGCATGCCTCATTGCAATCACTTTTTCTTTTGCCGGTTATACCCAGACCATCAATCTTGGCGGGGAAGTAAAAGATGCCAAGAAGATTCTTCCCCAGGGCATAAAAACAGGATTACTGATCATTATTACCCTGTACCTGTTGTTAAACTATGCCTATGTGAAAGTCATTGGTTTTGAGGAGCTGAAAACTGCCCAAAGTATTGCATCCATCCTGGCAGGAAAGATTTTCGGCCCTGCCGGATATACCATCCTGTCGGCCGTCATATTCCTGTCTGTATTGGGTTATGTGAATGTGAACCTGCTGAGTAATCCCCGTGCCATGTATGCCATGGGACAGGATAAAGCCCTTCCCTCCTTCTTTGCACAGAAAAGTAAAAAGACAGATGTGATGGTGATCAGCCTGAGTACCTTCACTGCCCTGGTCATGATTATCCTGTTTTTTGCACAGACCTTTGACAAGATCCTGAATTACTCCATCATCCTGGAATGTATCGGTACCGCGGGCTCAGCAGCTACCTTATTTATTCTCAGGAAGAAAACCGCCCATTTATCAAAAGACAGTATCTATACCATCAAATGGTATCCGCTTCTTCCCATCCTGTTTATTGCTTTTTTCCTTTTTGTGGCGATCAGCATTTATCAGGATGATCCTGCAGCTGCCATTAATGGCTTACTGATTCTGGCGGCTTTTATCGCACTTTATTTCATCACGGGTCTTTTTCAAAAAAAAGAAAATCCTGCCAGCTAAAACCCCAGTTTACGCAACGAACTCATTGATACCCTAAAGCGTCAGGAATTTCGCAATGCAAATTTGTCCGGCTGTTTAAACTTTGGGCAAAACTGAATTCCTGTTGCCAGGCAGATTGCTGCACGTATGGTCTCCTGTATTTCCAGGCAGATGTAAAGAAAAGAAATAGTTACGAACTTATATGTATATTTGCAGTTGAAACGTAATTGTTTAAACAACAATCAATTCATTAAATTTAATGCGGATCCTTCGTTTCGTCATCATTATACACATTAAAATTCAAACACATTGTTATTCGAAGAATTAAACCTGATTGAGCCTATTCTTAAAGCGCTGCAAACAGAGGGTTATACCAACCCAACCCCAATACAAGAACAATCTATCCCAACTATATTAACCAGCAGAGATCTTTTGGGCTGTGCACAAACCGGTACAGGTAAAACTGCTGCTTTTGCCATCCCAATGCTACAGCTGTTGAATAAAGACCATGTAAACACCAAAGGCGGTCCCAAAAGACCGATCAGGGCACTGGTATTGACACCAACACGTGAGCTTGCCATTCAGATTGAAGAGAGCTTTAATGCTTATGGTAAAAACCTGTCCCTGCGCAACCTGGTTATCTTTGGTGGTGTTGGCCAGAAAAGCCAGACAGATGCACTGCACCGTGGTGTGGATATCCTGATTGCTACCCCCGGCCGGATGCTGGATTTGATGAACCAGGGTTTTATAAACCTGAAGGACATTGAAATCTTTGTACTGGATGAAGCCGACAGAATGCTTGACATGGGTTTCATCCATGATGTGAAGAAAACCATTGCCAAACTTCCTGCAAAAAGACAGACCTTGTTTTTCTCTGCAACCATGCCTACTGAAATTCAGAAGCTTGCCGATACCATTTTAACGAATCCGTTGAAAGTGGAGGTGACTCCTGTTTCTTCTACTGCTGAAAAAATTGAACAGTCGATCTATTATGTGGAGAAACATGACAAAAAAGACCTGCTGATCCATATCTTAAAGGATAAGACCATTGCTACAGCCCTGGTCTTTACCCGTACGAAACATGGTGCTGACAGGATTGTGAAAGAACTGATCAAGGTAGGGGTGAAAGCGGAAGCGATCCACGGCAATAAATCCCAGAACGCAAGACAAAGGGCATTAACAAATTTCAAGGCTAAAACCACCCGTATTCTTGTGGCAACAGATATCGCTGCACGTGGTATTGATGTGGATGAGCTGACACACGTTATCAATTATGAGTTGCCGAATGTTCCGGAAACTTATGTACACAGAATAGGCCGTACCGGCCGTGCCGGTAACAGCGGTATTTCCTTCTCCTTCTGCGATAGTGAAGAGAAAGAATTCCTGGACGATATTGAGAAACTGATTGCCATTAAAATTCCTGTACAGGAAGACCATCCTTATGCACTGAGCTGGCAAAGCCTGATGTCTGGCGCAGCAGCAGCAAAAGTAAAAGGCAAAAGCAAACCTGCAAGAGGTGGCCGCCCGGAAAGAACAGAACGTCAACCCAATCTGAGTGGTAAGAAACCACAGGGTGGTGGAAATGGTGGTGGTAACCGCAGATTTAATGGCGGCGGTTCAAGGCCAAAAGCAAAAACCAGCTAACACGTTTATTTAGCCTATATTAAAAAGAGGATGCAATTCATACGATTGCATCCTCTTTTTTTATGGGTTAAACTGCCCCTGTTTAACTGCCAAAACTTTGCAGCCTGACATTCAAACTCAATAAGAAATACCGTGTGATCTGGTTGGTCTGGCTTTCTGTAATCGTATTGTCCGAAACTACCCTGTCCAGATTGTTTCCCTGTTTTAACAAGTCATTCCCTTCAATTTTCAGGCTGGCCATTCTGTTTTTAAAGAATGTTTTCTCTACATAGCCCCTAATCAGCAAAGGATTCGAAGCGGCAACGGAATACCCTTTATTGATTGTTTTTGAAGCTACGACCCCGGCTGTGAGACTCTTGATGATAAATGTCTTGATATCTGCATTAAACATCCAGGTCTGTACCGTATTGGAAACAGATTCCGCTAAGGAAGAGGTATTGCTCTGGTAATTATAATTCACATCAGAAGACACCATCATCCATTTCTGATTCATTCTCATCGACAATCCCTGACTTAAATTTAAACCGTCATTGAAGTTCTTCTGATTGTCAGCATAAGATACCCGGCGGTTGTAATTCATTCCTCCTTTAAATTCAATGCTGTATTTCTTTTTTTCAATAGGGATAGACCAGAAATAATTTCCTCCCAAGCCATAATTGCCATTGGTATTGTCATACCTGGTTTCACGTCTGAAGCTTTCCGTGCCCGCGATAGTTTCCGGAATCAGCACGGTATTGCTCACCACCTGGTCCTGCACTGCCGTCCCTCTCAGGGAAAGCTGTAATGTCCGCCCACTGCTCATGTCCATTTGGCGGTAACTTAAATTCAGGAGGTGATTAAAAGCCGTTTTTAACTCCGGATTTCCAATAATCACATTTTGCAGGTCCCTCGTGTCATTCACCGGTTGCAGCTGATCAAATGAGGGAGCTACACTATTGCCGTTGTAATTCAGGCTCAGCATGCGCTGGGCTGAAAACTTGAAGTTTATTCGTGCTACCGGCGCGATATTAAATCCCGCGCGCTGGATTTTATCTGTCCGTCCTTCATAGGCACCACTCAGAAAATTAGGCTGGGCACTTGCACCGATACTGTAGTCCAGCTTTTCGGTATCGTAACGGTAATTCACTTCAATATTGTGCGTGCTGAAAGTAGAGCTGTATTTATTACTGAGCGAGTCGATACGTCCAAATACACCGTTGATGTCATTTGCCTGTGTTTCCAGCGCATTGGTGGTACGGGTCAAGGAAAACTGATAGCTGAAATCGATACTCTTCTTTGCGGCCGAATCTTTCGGATTGTTCAAAGGCTCGGTAAAGGAAAAGTTGGTGGTTAATCCTTTGGACAGGTTACGTGTATCGACCAGCCTGTTCAACACAGAATCCCGCAACGGTAAGTCCCTATTGTCATAATACCTGATCAGGTTATCCAGATTTTCAGTATTGTCTGTTGTCCCGCTAGTGAGGGTAATGCCCGCAGAAAGGTTTCTTCCCTCCCTTTTAAATTTTCTGCCCATGGAAAATTCGGCGTTCAGGTTCGGATTTTTCTGCCTGGAACTGCTGTTGGTATTGATGTCCTGACGGTTGATATCTTCCTGGGTATAGTTTTGTATAGAAGACAATAAGGAGTTGTTATTCGTTCCCGCTAAGGTTCCACGGATATTCCCACGGAAAAAGTTCAGCTCGTTCTGTGACTGCAACTCCAGCATCAGGTTATGGGTATTGCTCTTTCCGGCATTTTCAGTGGCCGACTGGTTGAACAGAATTCCTTTGGGAAGTGTGGTTTCTATATAGCTCTGATTCTTACTTTCATTTTTGTTAAACCCATAAGCATACATCCCGCTAACCACCAGGTTCTTATTTGCACTGTTGCGGTAATTTAATCCCACATTGGTATTCGTATTGATCCCGGCACCGGTATCTGTATTACTGGCATCGCCGTTTAAACCAATCTGTTTTGTCTCCTGCCACAGGTTTTTATTCAGGTTTAAGGCATAGCGGTCGTTAGTCCCCGCACTTGCCCCTATCCCGCTGAAAGATCCCCTATTCCTGTTGGGTTTCAGCACCAGGTTAAGGATCTTCTGCGGCTCTCCTTTTTTGACGCCCGTAAAATTTGCCTTATCCCCATAATCATCCACCACCTGAATTTTGCTCACAATATCGGCTGGCAATTCGGAAATGAATTTCTTTACATCACCGGTAAAGAAGTCTTTACCATTCACGCGTATTTTGGTCAGCGCCTTACCTGCAGAAGTGGCATTGCCATCTTTATCGATTTCTACTCCCGGCAATTGTTTCATCAGGTCTTCCACCCTGTCATTTTCACGTACGACGTAAGCATCTGCATTAAATTCAACAGTATCTTTTAATACCCGCATCGGAACAATTTTACCTTTAATGACCACCTCACTCAGTTCCTGGGAAGACGATTTGATCACAATATCAGGCAGGGTAAGCTGATCATTTTTGAGGGTATAATTTTTGCTGAACGAAATATACCCTATACTTCTTACGAGTAAAGAAATATCGCCGGATTTTACAGCGGAGAAACTGAATCTCCCTGCGGTATCTGTACTGCTAATTAAGGTATCTTTTCCGGTGATAAGGCGCACATTGGCTCCTGGAATACCCATATCCGTAGTATCCCGTACTATACCGGACAGTTTATGGCCCTGCTGCGCCTGCGTCTTCAGCTGACAAAATAAATTTAGTACCAGGAATACTAAAAGAGTGATGTTTATTTTCAAAATAATATTTAGAAGATGCGAATATCTGAATTGTAATTCTATCTAACGCCGCATTGGTAAAAATATTCTTTAATTAAACAACTTATTGCCGGTCAGTAAATTCAATACCCTTCCCCGGTCTAATAGTCAGCGTTTTATGAAGGATTCAGGCGGGCATTCGGACTCCATACGGATAAATGGATCCGTCATGCCAAGTTTATGATATCAACTTTTAGGTAAAGAAGTCTTCTTATGAAGATTTCGGGCCTTATCCCGCAATAGAAAATTATTGAATGTTTTCCCGTATGAAATGAAATTAGCGCCTATTGCTTCCAAGATGACACAATTCACTGAAGCAGTGGTGTTAAACACAGGATAAAAAAACAGCCCCTGTACTATAGGAGCTGTTTCTGACTGATATGGTGTGTGTGTAATGGCGTTGACTAGGTCTTCCTGATCCTGATGATACGCATCCAGTGCATTAATTTCATCAGTGGATAGGTAGGGTCAAACTCGAACCACCTGGAGGCGAAGTTCGGGTTATTCGGTTTTTTATGGTGATTATTCTGGAAAAGCTCTCCCATCATCAGAAAATCAAGTGGCAGGGAATTTTTACTGTGGTCATCATTATCATGGTTGGCATAGCCATATTTATGTCCGCACCAGTTGACAATTGCGCCGTGTAAAGGTCCCATCAGGAAATGTATGGGAAGTAACAGGAACATCCACCAAGAGGTAGCAAAAGTGACGTAAAACCAGATATAGAAACTGATAAACACGGTTCTTGTTATCCAGGAATCGCCGATCCTGTCAATTAAAGGCCATGAAGGATACTTATCCCTGAACTGCTCTTCCGGCTCTTCATTGTACTTGGCATAATTCAGGTAGATATTTTTTGTCTGGATCATCATTCCCCATACATCTTTTACAAAGTGTGGTGAATGCGGATCCTTCTCTGTATCGCTGAAAGCATGGTGCATACGGTGTAAGATCGCATAGGCGCGGGGATTCAGAAAAGATGAGCCTTGTGATAAAAAAGTAATGGCATAAAAGAACTTCTCCCAAAAACCATTCATTTTAAACATTTTATGCGAAGCATAACGGTGTAAAAAAAAGGTTTGTGAAAAGAGGGATAAAAACCAGTGTAAAAGAAAAAATATTAAAATAATCATAATAGGTATAGATATACTAACGGAAACTGCTCTGCATCAGATGTTCAAATGACAAATATAAGGTTACAGAAGCGAATTGGAAGGAGTTGGAAATTGCGGAAAGTAAAAATAAGGATACCCTGCCTGGCGGCAGGATATCTATAAATGGTATTTAATTCAAAATATAATAGAATTGCCTATCTGCCGAAATCATCAGAAACACGGACAATATCTGATTCATCAGATGGATTTGATGGATCGGTGTGCTGCCAGATTTCAGAAACGATACCCCAGTCATCCAAACCTACCAATCGGTGTCTTTCCCCTTGTTTAAGTTTAATGGTATGGGATGGTGGCAACTGCTGAACATCACCCTGTTCGTCTGTTTCACTGGTAATTACCCCTACAGTACCACTGACTACACGCCATATTTCCGCACGGCGGTGGTGATATTGCCAGGATAGACGGGTATTGGGTGCCACGATTAAAATTTTTGGACTCAATTTTCCTGAAATCTTTAAATCCTCAACGTTTAAGCCATCAAAATAAACATTGGCAAATTGCTGTGCCTGCTCTTCATCAATAACAAAAAAACCTCCCCATGGACGGGTCTCATCACGATTAACGACGTTAAAACCTTCAATTTTAAGTCTTTGCGCTACACTATCGAATATTTCTTTTTTCTGATCTGACATTCTTATAAAATTATGGTCTTCAAATATAATCATCTCAACTTAAATCTTTTCATCCCGCAGCAATATCATTATTCCTTTACACACAACAACTTTACAAAATTCGGTTTGTAGATTCTGAGCAATTGATTATATATATTCGTATTTTCGCACAAAATATAAAATTACAAGATTTATACCAATTGGTATAAAATATAATCTTACTTTTGAAATCTTATTCCGCAGCGCGTAAAAATGCTGAGCAATTATTAATTATAAATGATATGTTAAAAAGAGTTGTTATCACAGGAATCGGGGCATTAACGCCACTCGGGAATGATGTAAATACTTTCTGGAGCAATACTGTTGCCGGTAAAAGCGGTGCAGCAAAAATAACCCGTTTCGATGCTTCCCTGTTCCGCACGCAGTTTGCCTGCGAACTGAAAGATTATGATGTGACAAAATATTTAGACCGGGCTGATATCAAAAGAACAGACCGCTTTACACAATATGCACTTGTGGCTTCAGATGAAGCAATTAAAGATTCAGGTTTTGAATTCGATAAAATGGATCCTTTTGACGTTGGCGTGATCTGGGGATCAGGTCAGGGCGGTATGGATACGTTTGAACAACAGGCTTCTGAATTTGCGTTGGGCAATGGACAACCCCGTTACAGCCCTTTCTTTGTTCCTAAACTGATTGCCAATATGGCATCCGGCATGATTTCTATCCGTAATGGATATATGGGGATCAACTATACTACCGTTTCTGCCTGTGCAACTTCGAATACAGCAATTATGGATGCCTTTACCTATATCCGTATGGGAAAAGCCAAAGTAATCATTACCGGCGGCTCTGAAGCACCGATATCTGCTTCCTCTGTAGGTGGTTTCTGTGCCATGAAAGCCATGTCAGCACAAAATGACACCCCAGAAACAGCATCAAAACCATTTGATGTGAACCGTGATGGATTCGTGATGGGTGAAGGTGCGGGTGCATTGGTACTGGAAGAATATGAACATGCAGTTAAACGCGGTGCGAAGATCTATGGTGAACTGGGCGGTGCTGCAATGACAGCAGATGCTTACCATATGACTGCTACACACCCTGAAGGACTTGGTGCTTCCCATGCCATGAAACTTGCCCTGGAAGAAGCAGGACTGACGATTTCTGATATCAGTTACCTGAATACCCATGCAACTTCAACCCCGGTGGGTGACCTTTCTGAGACTAAAGCAGTGACCACGCTGTTGGGCACAGAGAAAAACAACCTGCTGATCAGTGCAACAAAATCAATGACCGGTCACCTTTTGGGTGCTGCAGGTGCAATTGAGGCTATCATTTGCCTGTTGTCCATGAGAGACGGCGTAGTTCCTCCGACAATCAATACGACGGAACTTGACCCGGCAATTCCTGGTCACCTTAACATCGTGATTAAAGAAGCAGTACAGGCTAAAGTTAAACATACCATGAGCAATACGTTCGGCTTCGGTGGCCACAACGGTATTATTGTATTTAAATCTATATAAGGTAAGTTAAAACAGAAAAGCCTCAGTACGGTTTCGTACTGAGGCTTTTCTGTTTATTTCCCATAAGGATTGATCGTTTGTATACTTCCATCTGCCTCATGCTGCAAACCGGTAACTTTTACATTCCTGAGGAAGGTTTTACCTCCGGATACCTCTGTATCATGGTAGAATAACAACCATTTGCCTTTGTACTCCAGAATAGAATGGTGGGTAGTCCAGCCAACCACCGGACTAAGCAACACTCCCTGGTAAGTAAATGGCCCATAAGGACTGTCGCCTGTGGCATATACCAGCTGATGGGTATCACCAGTGGAGTAAGAAAAATAATATTTCCCCTGGTATTTGTGCATCCAGGCTCCTTCAAAGAAGCGTCTGCCATGGTCGCCCCCAAGGAGTGGCTTTCCCTGCTGATCGAGAATAACCACGTCCTTCACCGCCCCGGAGAACTGTTTCATATCGGGATTTAACAGTGCTACCTTTGCCGTCAATGCAGCAGCAGTGCTGTCTCCGAGATCAGTTTTGGAACCATTTTCATCATATTGACCTTTGCTCCAACGTTGTAGCTGTCCCCCCCAGATCCCCCCAAAATACATATAGGACTGGCCATCACTATCGGTAAATACTGCAGGATCAATACTGTAACTTCCTTCAATAGGTTTGGCCTCCGGAACAAAAGGCCCGGAAGGAGAGGAGGAAGTTGCCACCCCAATCCTAAAAACATCTTTTTTATCCTTTACCGGAAAATAAAGGTAATACATGCCATTCTTGAATGCTGCGTCTGGCGCCCATAGCTGCCTGCCTGCCCATGGAATATCTTTAACGCTAAGGGCAATGCCATGATCTTTCACTTTTCCACCGATACTGTCCATAGAGAAGATATGGTAGTCCTGCATATCAAAGTGATCCCCATTGTCATTTTCAGGTTTGCCAGACTCGATATCATGTGAAGGGTAAATATAAATTTTATCTTCAAAAACATGTGCGGAAGGGTCTGCAGTATAGATTTCAGTGATCAGCGGTTTGGAGATCGCTCCTTTAAATGCAGGATTTTCTTTGGCTTTTTCTTGTGCGTTACACGCGCCCAGCAATACCAGCGGTACGCCAAGTAAAAGGAGGGTATCCCTGTTCATCAGTCTTTTCATCATATTTGGTTTTTTATTGGTTATGAAGTTATCCTATTTGGTTCTTTAAGTTTTATGCGGGAATGTTGCCCGGGTAATCAAAAATTATCCGGTTCCTGATCCCGTTATTCCAAGCTCCAGTCCCCTTAATTCTGCCAGACCTTTAAGGCGGCCGATTGCGGAATAACCGGGATATGTTTTTTTCTGAAGATCATCCAGCAGCTGATGTCCGTGATCAGGGCGCAAAGGCAAAGAAACCTGTGTTTCCTGCATCAGCTCAATCAGCTTTTTCATGATCCGGTACATATCTACATCCCCATCCAGATGCGCTGCTTCATAAAAATTCCCAGCAGTATCTTTTGTGGTATTCCTTAAATGGACAAAGTGGATTAACCTCCCGAAGTCGGAAATGATTCCTTCCAGATCATTCGACGGAAGTATACTTAACGATCCGGTACAATAACAAAATCCATTTGAAGAAGAAGGAGAACAGGCAGCAATAAAAGCCAGGTCTTCCGCCGTACTGACAATACGCGGCAAGCCCAATATGGAATAGGGTGGGTCATCAGGATGTATGGCCATCTTTATCCCCACTTCTTCCGCCTGGGGAATGATTTCCTGAAGAAACGCATGGAGATGGACTTTGAGTGTATGCCTGTCGATCTCGGCATAGGTTTGCAATGCCTTAAGAATAAGTGCTGGTGTAAAGGGCTCATCAGAACCTGGCAGTCCGAGCAAGGTACTCTTAAAAAGATGCGCCTTCTCTTCAGCAGACATGCTGTCAAACCGTTCAGCAGCCTGCCTGATTTCTGATGCGGTATATTCTTTTTCCGCCCCTGGCCTGTTCAGCAGGAAAAGATCGAAAACCAGGAAGGCCAGCCTTTCAAATCGCAGTGCTTTGCCCCCCCCGGGCATAGGATAAGCAGGATCTGTTCTCATCCAGTCGAGTACCGGCATAAAGTTGTAGGTCACCACTTTTATACCGCAGCTGCCCAGGTTTTTCAGACTCTGTTTATAATTGCCGACCAGTTCTTCAAATTTACTATTCTTTGTTTTTATCCCTTCATGCACGGGTAGGCTTTCCACCACATGCCAGCACATCCCCGCTTCCTCGATGAGATGCTTTCGTTTCCTGATTTCTTCGACAGGCCATACCTCCCCTACGGGAATGTGGTGTAATGCCGTGACTACTGCCGAGCAGCCTGCCTGCCTGATGTCACTCAGTTTTACCGGATCATTTTCACCAAACCAGCGCATACTTTGTTCGAATTTCACCATAACAATCGATTGTCTTTTTGGGTTAAAAAAAATTAGAAGCCTATGGAATTCCCGCCATCCACCGGTACGATCACTCCAGTCACATATTTTGAGCTTTCTGAGCTCAGGTAATATACTGCCCCTGCCACATCCTCTGGAAGTCCTAAATAGCCCATGGGGGTTCTGGAAAGCACTTTGCTCTTTCTTTCCGGGTCGCTGTCGAGTGCCTTGGATGACATCGCTGTTTTAATAAATCCCGGAGCCACACAGTTGACACGGATACCGAGTGGGGAAAGTTCTACGGCCATGGCTTTGGTCATCCCTTCTATGGCCGACTTTGCCGCTGTATAAGCGATGACTTTGGGGATACCATATTGTGCAGCCATAGAACTGATGTTGACAATAGCACCGCTTCCGGCACTGATCATCACCTTGCTCACTTCCCTGCTCATGGCAAAAACAGCAAGGACATTGGTATGGATAATATGGTAGAAATCGGTATCTGTGACTTCCAGAAAAGGTTTCTTCTGATTGATCCCTGCATTATTCACCAGGATATCAATTGTGCCCAATTCTGCTGCAATGCTACTGATACAGTCTGGGATTTCCGTAATCTGCTGCAGGTCCAGCACCTTGTAACTACACAATTCTCCAAGTTCTGCGACTGCCGCCCGAAGCGAATCTTCATTTCTTCCGATGATCACCGTCCTGACCTTTTCTTCCACCAGCTTCCGGCTGATTGCAAAACCAAGCCCTGAAGCCCCCCCGGTAACTATAGCAATTTTTGTTTTCATAATGATGTATGTTCGTTCACATTTGCAGGAAATCCGCTTTCTTTTTTAAGGAGGATTCCCTGATCAGCAACTGGGATTTCAGAATAATGGTGTTGGTCAGTGCCCCATCACTTTCACCGTTAACCAGGTTGATCAGGTTCCTTGCTGCCAGTTTCCCCATCTCCTCACCAGGATAGTTCACCGTAGTCAGCATAGGGGCAGAAATTCTGGAACTGATATCGTTGTTAAATCCTGCAATAGCCATATCTTCCGGAATCCGAAGTCCCGCGTCCTGAAATACTTTCATGCAGATCACCGCCGAAAGATCATTGGCGACAAATAAGGCGTCGGGCCGGTTTTTCATCTGGAGGATATGTTCTGCAGCTTTCACTGCCGACGCCTCAGTAAGGTCGGTTTCGAGAACAAGTTCTTCCCGATAAGGAATATGGTGTTCGGCAAGTGCCTTCTGATAGCCTGATTTTCTGTCTTCATAGACATTCCTCATCAGGCTACCCGTCAAGTGCGCAATACTTTTACAGCCCTGTGCGATCAGATGGGAAGTCACATCGTAACCTGCCTTGGTATTGTTGATCACGACTTTGTTAAAATCATCATTTTCAATCACCCTGTCCACAAACAGCAAGGGGATATGGTGGCGGATATATTCATCAAAGTGGTCGAGGTTCCTCGTATTGGCAGCTAAGTTGACGATAAGCCCGTCCACCCTATTGTGTAACATCGCTTTCGCATATTTGATTTCATTCTCTTCCAGCTCAAGCGATTGACTGATGAGCATGTTATAGCCTGCCCCATTCAGTTCCTTTTCTATTCCTGCAAGGATATCAGAAATGAAATAACTGTTCAGGCGGGGTACAATTACACCAATGGTATTGGTTCTCTGATTGCGAAGATTGCGGGCAAAGGTATTGAACCTGTATCCCATTTCATTTGCGGCATCGAAAATTTTCTTCTTCGTCCGCGGATTGACTGCAGGATTATCCTGAAGGCCGCGGCTGACTGTAGATGGTGCCAGGTTTAAGCGCTCAGCAATATCATAGATGGTTATAACTTTATCGGTCTTCATACTTTTCGTACCTTATGGGGGACTAAAGTAATGATTTTTTAATAAAATGCAATCCGTTGCATTATTTATTCATTCGTGATATAACAGGCCGGAAGCCTCCACAAACTCATTTTCTCTGGGTTGACTTCCTGACGATGAGTTTAGGCTTTATACTGACGATTTTAGGTTCCACATTCAGGTCAAAAACTTCCATTTCCTGGAAGTAAAGATTGGCAATGGTTTTACCCATGCTCATGCTGTACTGGTCGATAGTGGTAATAGAAGGGCTGGTAATTTCAGTAAAAGGTTCATTTGAATACCCACAGATCCCCAATTGGTCGGGTACAGAGATCCCTTTATCCGTAGCAGCCTCCAGTACACCCAGTGCAGAGAAGTCAGAGGTGGAGGCAAATATAGCATCAGGCGGTTCCGGCAGTTCCAGCAGGGTTGTCGTTCCCTGGGCTCCAAGCTCTTTGGTCCATGCATTTTCAATCATTAGTTCTTCCAGGATAGGCAGGCCATGTTTTCTGAGTGCAGAAAGATAGCCTTCCTTACGCTGCCGAAAGATATCAAGGTGTATCGGTCCCTCCAAAAGGGCAATTCTTTGGTATCCCTGATGAATCAGGTGCGTTACGGCTTCATAAGAAGCACGCTCATTGTCGTTGATGACCTTAAAAGTATCCAGTTCATCTACCACCCGGTCAAACTGGATAAGGCGGATCTGACGGTCAAGTACCTGCTGCAAATGATCGTGGCTGCCTGTTTCTGCCGCAATGGAAATGACAATACAGCTCACATGCTGGTTAATCAGCGCATTTACACAGTCGACCTCCCGTGCATGGAGTTCATTCGACTGGCAAATAATTAAATTATACCCCTTTTTATAGGTAATCTCTTCCAGTCCCGCGATGACATTGGAGAAAAATCCCTGGTTAATCCGGGGCACCACTACGCCAATGGTCGGATTATTTCCTTTCCTCAGATTTGAAGCCATCGCATTTTGCTGGTAATTCATCTCGGCGGCAGTTTTCAATACGAGTGCTTTGGTGGCTGCATTTACTTTATTGCTGTTGCTCAGTGCCCTGGAAACAGATGAAGCGGCGATATTCAGCCTTTGCGCAATGTCGTAGATCGTTGTTCTTTTCTGGCGTTTCATAATTAATTGTAAAAATGCAAAAAAATAATTGGGCAATCGATTGCGCAATAAAAATAATAACTTAAATTCGTTTCCCAATAACCAGGATATAAACCCAAGGGAATGTTAACACAAAAAATATTATGTTGTTACTAGGAATAGATATAGGAACATCCTCCATAAAAGTTGCCGTTGTGGATGCGGAAAGCCAGCGAGTGTTGAGTCAGGCACAATACCCTGAAGAAGAAAGCTTAATTACGGCCCTGCAGCCGGGCTGGGCGGAACAGTCGCCCGAAATGTGGTGGGACCACGTCCTGCATGCCTTTGATGCCTGCAAAAAAACAGGAAAATTTAATCCCCATGACATTTCATCGATAGGAATCGCTTACCAGATGCATGGATTGGTACTGGTTGATAAAGAACAGCAACTGTTGCGGGACAGCATCATCTGGTGTGACAGCAGGGCAGTAGAATTGGGAAATGCAGCATTTGAAGCGCTGGGTGAAGCGCACTGCCTCTCCCATCTGCTGAATTCCCCGGGAAACTTTACGGCCTCAAAACTGGCATGGGTCAAACAGAACGAACCGGAAACCTATGCCCGCATCGATAAATTTATGCTGCCGGGTGACTTCATTGCCATGAAGCTGACCTCAACAATCACCACCAGTATTTCCGCACTGTCGGAAGGGATCTTCTGGGACTTCCAGACCAACAGTGTATCAGCAGCGCTGATGGACTATTATGGTTTCGAGCATTCCCTGATCCCGGAAATTAAACCGGTATTTGCTGAACATGGGCGTGTAAGCAGTCCTATTGCGCAGCTAACCGGCCTTGCAGAAGGTACACCGGTAACTTATAAGGCTGGCGACCAACCCAACAATGCCCTGTCCCTTAACGTGCTGCAACCCGGTGAAGTTGCTGCCACTGCAGGTACTTCAGGTGTAATTTACGGGGTAAGCGATCAGCTTGCCTATGATCCGCAATCACGTGTAAATACGTTCGCCCATGTGAACCATACGGAAGAAGAAAAACGCTTAGGGGTACTGCTTTGCATTAACGGAACCGGGAGTTTAAACCGCTGGACAAAAAATCTTTTCGGTTCCTCGGTCAGTTATGCCCAGATGAATGCCGAAGCCTCCAGGATAAAAATTGGTTCAGAAGGTCTACGGATCCTCCCTTTTGGGAATGGTGCCGAGCGCATGCTCAATAACAGGCTCGTCGGTGTACATTTTCACCATATCGACCTCAATGTCCATACACAATCACACCTCTTCCGCGCTGTGCAGGAAGGCATCGCCTTCGCATTCCGCTATGGACTGGACATCATGCGTTCCAATGGATTAAATCCGACCGTAATCCGTGCCGGAAAAGCCAACCTCTTTTTGAGCAACCTGTTTCTCGAAGCATTTGTAAACAGTACTGGGGTACCGGTAGAATTGTATGAAAATGACGGCAGTGTGGGTGCAGCGCTGGGTTCCGGCATCGGAGCGAAGACATTTTCCATACCGGCAGAAGCTTTCAGCAATGTAAAACCGCTGCAACTGGTAGAGCCATCGAGCACAGCGGTTTATGAGCCCGAGTATCAGGACTGGTTGTACTTCTTAAATAAACAGGATTAAATTCCTGCAGGAACAAAATTCAAATAAAAAATACGATAAATAATTCAGATATGACAAATGTAATTACAGGAGAGAAAGAATTCTTCAAAGGAATTGGACAGGTAAAATTTGAAGGCCTTGAATCAGACAATCCACTGGCCTTTCGCTGGTACGATGAAAACAGGGTTATTGCTGGTAAAACAATGAAAGAACACCTGCGTTTTGCGGGAGCATACTGGCATTCCTTTGTGGCTACAGGGGGCGATCAGTTCGGAGAAGGTACACTTAACCATCCCTGGAATGAAAAAGCTGATGCTGTAGAACGCGCGAAAGATAAGATGGATGCTGCTTTTGAATTTTTGACTAAAGTAAACCTTCCATACTACTGTTTCCATGATGTGGACCTGGTAGACTTTACAAATGACGTACAAGAGAATGAAAGACGCCTGCAGGCTATTGTGGATTATGCAAAGCAAAAGCAGGCAGCGAGTGGGGTGGAATTACTTTGGGGTACAGCCAACCTGTTTTCTAACCGCAGATATATGAATGGTGCCTCTACCAATCCAAACTTCCATGTACTTGCCCATGGTGCTGCACAGGTAAAAGCGGCCCTGGATGCTACAATTGCCCTGGGTGGTGAAAACTATGTATTCTGGGGTGGTCGCGAAGGTTACATGAGCCTGCTGAATACCAATATGAAACGCGAGAAAGAACATCTTGCACAATTCCTGCATGCCTCGAAAGATTATGCACGCAGCCAGGGTTTTAAAGGGACTTTCCTGATTGAACCAAAACCATGTGAGCCTACCAAACACCAGTATGACTATGATGCTTCTACCGTAATTGGCTTCCTTCGTCAATATGACCTGCTGGAAGATTTCAAGCTGAACCTGGAAGTTAACCATGCTACACTTGCCGGACACACCTTCACCCATGAGCTTCAGGTCGCTGCAGATGCAGGCCTGCTGGGCTCTATGGACGCAAACAGGGGAGATTATCAGAATGGATGGGATACTGACCAGTTCCCTAATGACATCAATGAAGTCACGGAAGCCATGCTGGTTGTTCTTGAAGCCAATGGATTACAGGGTGGCGGTATCAATTTCGATGCAAAAATCAGAAGGAATTCCACCGATGTAGCAGATATATTCTATGCACACATTGGCGGAATGGACACTTTTGCAAGGGCATTGGTGACGGCAGACCAGATTCTGCAGCATTCCGACTATAAAAAAATCCGCAGCAACAGGTATGCTTCATTTGATACCGGTGCAGGAAAAGATTTTGAAAATGGTAAACTTAACCTGGTAGACCTGCGCAACTATGCAGTTGAAAAAGGCGAACCTGAAACATTAAGCGGACAGCAGGAACTGCTGGAGAACCTGATCAACAGGTTCATTTAATTCCCCTGCCCCGGCTTTCCTGTTGACACTGACCTGATCAGCAGCTTAGCGGTCGAACTGATCGTGTGAAACCGGATACAAAACTTAAGCCTCCTGATTTTCCAGGGGGCTTTTTTATGGCTTCCCCTTCCTTATTTCTTCCCTCCTACCCCTCCTCTCGGCAAATTACGGCTTTGCTTCTTTTTGTATCATACCCATATCTCAAAATATGCAATCGGTACACCCTCATAAAATAGCCTTTTTAGTGTATTAGAAGCCATAAAAAAGGAAAAATAAAAATATTAATTGCAATCGATTGCAAATTCACAATTAATTTATACTTTTATCCTAACCAAATATACCAGGGCTGTATTCCCTCCTCATAATAAGACAGATACAGCCTGGGATAATTAAAACATCAGATCAATACTGTGAATTAATTTAAACCCTTATGAAAAGACCTAGACAAAAAAAACTCTTCAGGTGTGTACTGCTGCTCTTATTGCTGAACCTCACTCCTGCTGTGCTTTTCGCACAAAAAATTTTAAAGGGAAAAGTTCTGGATGAAAAGAATGTACCCTTGCAGGGTGCCGGTGTAAAACTTAAATCCTCCGGCAAAGCAACCGTGACCCTGGCCGATGGCAGCTTTACCCTGAATGCCCCTGCAAATGAAACCGCAATCATTGTCACCTATATTGGTTATCCGACCCAGGAGATCGAAATCAAAAGTACCCTAACCAATTATACCATTGTACTTACACCCGATTCCAAAAACCTGAATGAGGTGGTTGTGATCGGTTACGGAACGCAAAAACGTAAAGATGTGACAGGTTCTGTGGTCTCTGTGAGTGGCAATACCCTGCGGGAAGTCCCTTCAGCCAACGTCCAGCAGGCCTTGCAGGGTAGGGCAGCCGGTGTGGAAGTACAGGCTGTAGGCACCAGGCCGGGCGCAGGTGCACAGATCAGAATTCGCGGAGAACGCTCTATCCAGGCCGGAAACGATCCTTTGATCGTGCTCGACAACATCCCTTACAGCGGCTCTATTAATGACATCAATCCGAATGATATCGCCGCAATGGATATCCTGAAAGATGCCTCTGCAACAGCAATCTATGGATCCAGGGGAGCAAATGGTGTGATCCTCATTACCACCAAAAGAGGTGCCGCAGGTGCCACGCGCGTGAATATGAGCAGCTATTATGGGATCAGCAGCGTCACCCGCAAATACAAGGTTTATGATGCGGACCAATACCGTGCACTGCGTGACCTTTCCGTATTTACCCAGGGATACAATGCAGATGAGCAGGCAGGAATCGCTGAAGGAAGGAATACTGACTGGCAGGACCTCCTTTACAGAAATGGATTGATAACCGACCATAGCCTTAACATTTCAGGGGGCTCCGAGAAAAGCCAGTTTTCTGCTGGTGGGGGTTTCTTCAAGCAAACCACGGTATTGCCAGGGCAGGATTTTATTCGCGGTACGATAAAAGCGACGGCCGATTTTACATTGAACGATCGTGTAAAAATAGGCTTCAATAACCTGACGAATTATAATATTACCCATGGATCCCAGTTTCCGGCAAATGTGTTTCCTCTGCTGACGCTAAGTCCCCTGGCTTCCCCCTACCATGCCGACGGATCCATCAACCTCAAGCCTGCAGGGAATGTTGACGATTTTAACACGACCTATAACCCTCTGCTGCTCCGTAGCGATAAAGATGCGTCTGTAGACAGGGTTCGCCGTTTCCATTCCTTCAACAGCATGTTTGGGGAGGTGAAAATCATTGAGGGATTAAAATACCGCCTGAATGTGGGGCTTGATTTCCAGCAGGAAGAGGGCGCACAATTTCAGGGAACTGACAGCTATTTCAGGCCTAGCACCTACAATACAGCAGCAGTAAATAATGCTTCTGCTACCAAATATAACCTGGATAACCTCCTTACCTATGAGAAAACCTTTGCAGAAAAACACCGCATCAGTGTCACCGCACTCTTCGGTTTTGAGCAGGAACAAACACACAATACTTCTGTCAGAAAAGATTCTATTACGGCCGATTTTGTCCAGTTCTATAACCTGGGATTATCCTCCTCCTCACCAGCAGCGGTTCTAAATGGTGCGGAGTCGAAATCATCTTTAGTTTCTATGATGCTCAGGGCAAATTATGTATACAATGATAAATACATGATTACCCTCACCGGCCGGCGCGATGGGTCTTCCAGACTTGGAGAAGGAAATAAATACAAATCATACCCCGCTGTTTCTGCAGGATGGATCATCAGCAATGAAAAGTTCATGCAGCAACTGCCTGCCATTTCAAATTTGAAACTGAGGGCAGGATTTGGGGTAACGGCCAATCAGGGTATTGCGGCATATAGTACTTTAGGCGGCCTGTCAGCCGTAAATACAGGTATTGGTGGAAATCCACAGGTCTTGTATAATTATGGTTCCACTATCGTCAACGGGTATTATGTAAGCCGGATTGTTGATCCTAACCTGGACTGGGAATATACTAAAACTACCAATATCGGATTGGATTTTGCCTTCTTTGCGAACCGACTGTCAGGAAGCGCAGAGTATTATACGGCCAGTACCACGAAATTATTATATGGCGTATCCCTTCCACCGACATCGGGGATAATTGACCCTTACCTTACCAACATTGGCAATGTAAAGAACAAAGGGATGGAATTCGCCATATCCAGTCAGAATATTGTATCAGACCGCGGAGGATTTACCTGGGGAACAGACCTGAACTTTTATTTCAACCGCAATAAACTGGTCGCCCTCAACGGTAACGTGACCTCAGTGGTAAACAGTCAGCTATTTGTTGGCGAACCGCTTAGTGCCATTTTTGATTATAAAAAATTAGGGATCTGGCAGCTGGATGAAGCGGAAGAGGCTGCAACATATGGTTTTGTTCCGGGACAGATCAAGCTGGAAGACCATAATGGTGACGGTAAGCTTACTGTAGACGATAAACATGTGATTGGGAACAGTCAGGCGAAGATTCAGGGTGGTCTGACCAACAGGTTCAGCTACAAGGGATTTGATTTTTCCTTTGTGCTTTACGGACGTTATGGAGGTACATTGATCAGCCAGGTCCACCAGCCCCTTGCCGGATACACGACCATTAACGATGGCAGGAGAAACCAGATCGCAGTAGATTACTGGACACCCACGAATCCTACCAATTTTTATCCATCGCCAAATGTCAACGGCGGACAAATTTCGTCTCCGCTGACAAGTGATGCAGGAAGTACCCTGGGTTATTTTGATGCCAGCTTTTTAAAAGTAAGGACCATTACCCTTGGCTATAACCTGAGTCAGACCTGGGCCAAAAGGATTGGTGCGCAAAACCTGAGGATCTATTGTTCCTCCCAAAATCCATTCATCCTTTTCTCTCCCTACGTCCGTGCAGGAGGCGTAGATCCTGAAGCAACAGGTCTGGGGAACCAGGGCGTTCAGAATCCGGGAAATATCTCCAGTCGCGCATTGACCATCGGGGTAACCACACCTTCCACCAAATCGATCATAGCAGGTATCAATATCACTTTATAATCTTTAACCATCGAAATTATGAAATCAACATATCAATTCTTTATCCTGTTGCTGGCTATGGTTTCCATCACAGGGAGCAGTTGTAAAAAGGCCCTCATTGAACAGCCCTATACCGCCTTTACAACGGATTATTACAAAACTGAAGGCGGTTTGCAGTCGGCAATCAATGCCGTATACGCGAATATGCGGTACGACTTTGGTCCCCTGGGAGCCGTAGGGCTAAGTAATGTAGGAACCGATGAGTTTACCTTTGGGGATCAGGTGACCTCAGGTCAGTTTTTAGAACTCGGCACCTACCAGATCCCACCTACCAATGGTGCCATCCTGACTCCCTGGAACAGGAATTACAATGGCATTAACCTCTGTAATGCCATACTGAAGTTCGCACCGGATGTAGCGATGGATGACAACCGAAGAAATGTCCTTATGGCTGAAGCAAGGTACTTAAGGGCACACCTCTACCTGCTGCTGGTAGAACATTTTGGGGCTGTGCCGATAGATCTCGGTTCGGGCGACCTGCAGTTTACCGAGGTACCCTACTATGGATTTAACAGGCTGCCTTTTAATGATATCTTAAAAAAGAACTACCAGGCGATGATTGACGACCTCACTTTCGCCAGTCAGCATCTCCCTGTTCAACGGCCGGGATCTACAAATGCCTCTCCTTCCGCCGGGAATTCCTCTTTCAAGCTGGCACAACCGGCAGCTTTACACCTGCTTGCCAAAGTTTACCTGTTCAGAGGGTATTCCGCAGTAAAAGAAGCTACGGATTTTAAAAATGCCTATACCACCGCAATGGAACTCATCAACAATAAGGCTAAATATGGGACAGACCTTTTACCTGATTATGGTCAGGTACACAAACAGGGAAATGATTACAACAGAGAAATCCTGTATTCGGTAGAACGACTTGCCTTAAACAATGCAGCGAATGAAACACTTGACCCCAGCACTGACTTTGCCAATAAAGTAAACATTGCCAACAACCTCTTTAATGCCAATTATCAAAATCAGATTACTGTTGATGGCGTAAGCCTGATTGATGACCGTCCACTGATCTATGGCAGGCCATTGCGGCAATTTGCACCAACGAGGTATGTTTCCAATACTGCTTTTTCCGATAAGGTGAATGATAGCCGCTGGGACCATACCTTCCGTACCTTATGGAAGGTAAATACAGTCAGGACAGGTGCCGACCTGCAGGCTTTTATTGCCAAACTGGCCACAATAGGCTTTAAAATTGGCGACACGGCCATTTACCTGCCTCTGACCACTGCACGTGCAAATCAGCTGGTCGCAGCAGGAAAAAAATACAAAATTGTGGGCCCGGACGATTGGTGGACCAACCAGACCAAAAAGACACAGCTGTATCCAAACCTTAAAAAGTATGATGACAGTCTGCGCAATAATCCCCAGGATGTTTCAGG
Organism: Pedobacter sp. AW31-3R; assembly: GCF_052180285.1. Lineage (NCBI taxonomy): Bacteria > Pseudomonadati > Bacteroidota > Sphingobacteriia > Sphingobacteriales > Sphingobacteriaceae > Pedobacter > Pedobacter sp. AW31-3R. Next base: position 5,376,391 of record NZ_CP197475.1, read on the forward strand.
AAGACCATTTATCGTTTCCAAACTTTCCGAGACCTACCTTACCGCGGCGGAAGCAGCAATGCAGGATGGCCATCCTTCAGATGCCGTTACCCTGATCAATGTATTGCGTACACGTGCAGCCTACCGTCCGGGACTTACGGCAGAACAGCTGGCCCAGAGAGTAGCGGCAATGCAGATAGGGCTGAGCCAGATTACCCTCGATTTTATTCTTGATGAGCGCACACGGGAACTGTGTGGTGAAAGCTTGCGCTGGGCAGACCTTGCGGTAAGGAACAAACTGGTAGACCGTGTGAAGTCTTACAACCCTGATGGAGCGGCAAATGTACAGAGTTTCCATAACCTGAGGCCTATTCCCCAGGACCAGATCAACAGTGTGGTTGATCCCGGCGGAGATGCCAACCGCAATAAATACCAGAATCCGGGCTACTATTAGACACCTGCACAGATAAGGTCGTGTGACGGACCAGGACAAGATAAATTATATCCAATTAAACAGACATTCTGATGAAACAGAAATTAATGATATCAGGCTTAATGATAGTGATCGTGGCTATGTGTGCCTGTAAAAAAGAAATGTACAATGGGGTAAACAGCACCCTGGAAAATTCATATACGGATACTTCCGGGACACTCCAATCAGCCAGCGCTGTCCCTATAGGCATGGCTATTGACTATGATTTCATAGCCAATACCTATGGCGACCGGAATATTGTAATCCGCGAGGCCGGTAACGTAACCTTCGGATATGCAATGAAACACGGAGCTATCGTAAAGGCAGACGGCACGCTGAATTTCAGTCGTGCCGATGAACTGGTCACCAATGCCAATAGTGCAGGTCTTAAGGTGTATGGGCATACCCTGGTATGGCATCAAAATCAAAATGGGACTTACCTGCGTTCCCTCATACCCGGAAGTACAGGTAATCCTGTTCCGAACCTGATACGGAATGGCGACTTTGAACTGGGAACAGGAAGTACTTTTACAAACTGGAGTGCCTATAATGGTGCCACGTCATTCAGTGAGACCAAAACTGCTTCAGAAATTCATGGCGGAACCAGGGCGCTAAAAGTCGTCAACACGACTGACAATCCGGGCGCACAATACAAAATACAACTCGCCAGTGATTTATTCAATACTGAAGCAGGAAAAACTTATACCATTTCCTTCTGGATTAAATCTGCCACAGCAGGAGGATCTATCCGTTTATCTACGCAACCGAATGCGCAATACCAGGGAGACCAGACCACAGGAACCTCCTGGACACAAGTCAGCTGGTCTATCACAGCAAAAGATGCACAAACAAGGTTATTGCTGGATATCGGATTAAAGGCAAACACTTATTTTATAGATGACATCACCGTTACCGATGCCAGCCTGGGCACTCCCCTGCCCCCTACTGAAGTGGCATCAAAAATTGACGATGCCATGAAAACATTTATCACAGGTATGGTCAACCATTTTAAAGACAGGGTGAAAGAATGGGATGTGGTGAATGAACCCGTAAATGACAATGGAAGTTTAAGGACAGGCCCCTACACCGACAAAGATGCAGCCGATACCTTTTATTGGGCAGAATATCTGGGCAGGGCTTACCTTGCAAAAGCCTTTACCTATGCAAACCAGGCAGATCCCACTGCTTTGCTTTTTATCAATGATTATAACCTGGAAGCCGGATCGGCAAAAGTAGACAGCCTGGTAAAAATCGTCACCGCATTAAAAGAGGCAAATGTGCCTATTCATGGAATAGGCACACAAATGCACAGCAGCATCAACAGTTCTTACCACGATATCGATAACATGTTCAAAAAACTGGCCGCGACAGGTTTGCAAATACGCATCTCTGAACTGGATGTGAAATTAAATCCAAGCAATAAAGTGATGGATCCGGCAACTTCTGCAACACTGTACAGTTTACAGGCGAGTATGTACAAATATATCCTTCAGTCTTACTTCAACCATGTTCCCGCTGCACAGCGGCATGGCATTACCATCTGGGGACAAATGGATAAGAACAGCTGGATTGTTACCCAGCAAAAGTTAAATGACGCTCCCTTATTGTTTGACAACAGCGGGAAGAAAAAACCAGCCTATGCAGCGGTAATTCAAGTGTTAAAAGGGAAGTAAAATATCAAATCAACAGCACAATGAATAAATTCATTGTGCTGACCTATTTTTAAATTCATTCATTTTATCGGAACACTATGTTAAAGCTTACAGGTTGTATTTTATCCATTTTACTCTCGTTATGCTGTCCGGCGAATTCGCATGCCCAACAAAAAGGGACAATACCCCACCTGATCAAAAAAGGCAAATTTATGCAACTGCTCGTTTCAGACCAGCCATTTTTAATCCTGGGAGGAGAACTTGGCAATTCGAGTGCATCACATACGCCATACCTGCAACCAGTATGGCCTAAGCTGAAGCAAATGCACTTAAATACAGTCATTGCCCCAGTTTACTGGGAGCTGATAGAAGCTGAGGAAGGTAAATTTAACTTTAACCTGGTAGATGACCTGATTAGGGATGCACGAAAAAACCAGATGAAACTGGTCCTGTTATGGTTTGGTGCATGGAAGAACAGCATGTCCTGTTATGCACCTGCCTGGGTAAAAACAGATACAAAGAGATTCCCAAGGGCAGAAGATAGGAAGGGTAAAAAACAGGAAATACTTTCTCCCTTCAGCAAGGCCAACCTGGAAGCAGACCAACAGGCTTTTGCAGCACTGATGCGGCATTTAAAACAGACAGATGGTCATGAACATACCGTTATCATGATTCAGGTAGAAAATGAAATCGGCATGCTGCCGGAAGCAAAAACCTATGATGCCGCAGCCAATACCGCATTTAAACAGGATGTTCCTGCAAAACTGTTCACCTATCTCCAGGAAAACAAGAATTCCCTCCTACCGGACATCAAAAGAATATGGAAAGAGGGCGGTTATAAAACCCATGGCAGCTGGGAAGAGGTTTTCGGCAAAAGCCTGGCCACAGACGAAATATTTATGGCCTGGTATTATGCCCGTTTTATTGATGAACTGACGCTTGCAGGAAAAAAAGCCTATAATTTACCCATGTACGTAAATGCAGCCTTAAATGCACCCGGCAAAAAACCTGGTGATTATCCTTCCGCAGGTCCCCTTCCCCATGTGATGGATATATGGAAAGCCGCTGCGCCGTCTGTAGATATCCTGGCTCCCGATTTTTATAACCCTGACTTCCGGCATTGGAGTGATCTGTATACCCGTGCATCCGATCCTTTGTTTATTCCTGAGATCAGGTTTGAAGCCGGTGTGGATGCCAAAGCGTTTTTTGCCTTCGGGAATTACAATTGCCTGTCTTTTTCTCCTTTTTCTATTGAATCTACAGATCAGCCGGAAAAAGAACCGATTGGGAAAGCCTACGCTATCTTACATCAGCTGATCCCATTGATCACTCAATATGGCCCTGCAGGACAGGTGAAGGGATTTATGCTGGATAAAGATTCCGCTTCCACCACCCTTGTTCTCGGAAATTACAAATTGCACATCAGCCATGATTATAAGCTGGGCTGGTCGCCGGAATCAAAAAAAGATTCATGGCCACTCACAGGAGGCCTGGTTGTGGCTACAGAACCCGGAGAATTTTATGTTTCAGGTACCGGACTGGTGATCACTTTTGAATCTTTGGAGCAGGATAAAAGAGCGGGTTTCTTAAGTATAGATGAAGGAAAATTTGAAAACAGGCAATGGCTCCCTGGCCGCAGGATGAATGGGGACCAGGACCACCAGGGAAGGCATGTCAGGATTCCGGTAAATGATTATGGCATCCAGCACGTTAAAATGTATAGTTATTAGGTTTCCAGGATAAGCCAGGTAAATTTATTCTGTTTCAAAAGGACCAGCAGGTAAACCCTCCATATTATACAGGTTCGCTCCTTCCGGATGATCTGCCCAGGCATACCTGACCGATACCGGATGGGCGATTTCCTCATTCCACACGACCACCTGATTGCCCCTGATTTCCGCGGTTGCCTTCCTATAGACCTTATCGCTGCCCGCAATGGTAAACTCTTGTAAGCCTGACTTGTTTTTTGCCACCAGGCCCTTGCCCCTATGACGGAAACTAAGGATAACCGTGTTCCCTTTAATCTGCATCCCGCTGAAATCAGGCCCTGAATAGACAGCGGATTGATCACCATAAATCAGGTGTCCCGCCTGCAGCGCCAGCCGGTAACCTACATCCTTTTTATTTAAAGGATGGATATCATTCCATTCGCCCAAATCTATTGCAACAGCCATGGCAGTATGGGGCAGGAGCTGTAATTTGCGCTGTGCCGCTCTTAATTCCGCCCATTTGCTTTCCGAGGGCTCTTTTTTAGCTTCCATGTATCCCGGCAACTGTACATACAGAAAAGGGAAATCACCCTGTTTCCAGCCTTCCCGCCAGTCCGCAATAAGGGTCTTCATCAGGTCAAAATATTCGGATGGCTTTCCTGTATTGGCCTCTCCCTGATACCATAACACCGCCTTTATCCGGTATTGCTGCAAAGGAGCGATCATCGCATTGAATAATCCGCCGGATTTCCAGCGTACAAATCTCTGCTGAGGAGCAGGGGCTGTCATTGCCCCTATTTTATATTTCCATGTGCCCGCTAAATCAAGGGTGTCATTTCCGGCAATGAGCATATATTTCTTATCCGGCACAAAGGCTGCACCACCGGCATTGACAACCAGTCTGACAGTGATGGTATTCTTCCCTTCTTTAAAAAACCCTGAGGGTAACACATACCTTCGGGGTGGGTACTGATAGGTCGTGTGACCAGCGAACTTTCCATTGATAAAGACAGAATCTGCATCTATCAGGCGCCCAAGTAATAATTTCAGGGGGTGCATGGCCATGGTTTTGGAGATTTGAATTTCCTTACTGAACCAGATCACCCCATTCATTTTTGCAAGCGGTGGCGTAACAAAGTATCCGGGAACCGCTATTTCCTCCCAGCCTTCGTTTGTACGGCTGTTCTTCCAATCCCCTTTTATACCTTCATCCTTGCTGTTCAGTAAGGTATACCAGCTGGCCGCCCTCTTCCTGTCAGCGGTTTCCATCGTATCGATGAGCATTTTGTTTTTAAAGGCCTGCATCTCCTTCTCATATGCAGGAAATCTACGGAGTGCTTTTTCACTGATCCAGGACTGGGCAGGCGAACCTCCGACAGCCGCATTGATCAAACCGATAGGAATTTTATACTTCTCCTGGATATCGAGGGCAAAAAAATAAGCTACGGCAGAGAAATTAAGTATGCTTTCCTGGTTGGCGCTGACCCATGATCCGCTGGCTACATCCGTCCCAGGTTGCTCAAAATTATAATCATCCGGCACCAGGAATTGCCTGATTGCAGGATGTGCAGCATGTAAGATCTCTTCAGGGTACTGGTCCATTAACCGCTCCATAGGCAGTTCCATATTACTCTGCCCACTGCAGACATATACATCGCCAAAAAGAATATCTTTAATGATGACCTTATTGCTCGCTGTCAACACCATCTCATAGGGCCCGCCAGCACTTTTTGGAGGAAGCTTAATTGTCCATTTCCCTTTTTTGTCTGCATGTGTGTGGTAAGACTGACGGTCAAAATCTAAGCGGACAGGTTCTCCTGCGGATGCCCAACCCCATATGCTGGTGCTGTCATCCCTTTGCAGAACCATCCCATCACTGATCAGTTTTGGCAATGTAATTTGTGCTGTTGCGCCGTAGGCACTAAAAATCATGAAGAGTAGTGTGTTGATCTTTCTCATTTTTTAATAGGATAGGAATGTTTCCGGCGGGCCTAAAAAACTTGGCTTTAAACCACCTAAATCCAGTACCAGTTTCTGTAAAACCACTCCACTGCTCACCATCCAATATTTAAGGGTATGCTTTCCAGGACGGTCAAACTTCAACCTTTGTTTAAAAATCTTGATGTTGTCGGCTACTGATTGCCGCCATGCCATTTCTGTCTGGTAATCTTTGGAAATATTGACCAGCTCAGGAGTGCCATCATCTACCGACAGGGCAAACTTCAACCCATCGAAACCGGTAAAATCTATCGTTGGGGAAATAAATACATTCAGGTCGAAACTTCCTGCTTCTTTCAGGAACACCTCGTATTCAAGATGAGGTGTAGACGCTGTTAATGTTTGCTCGGGAGAACTTACCGGAACGGGCATTACCCCACCTTCGGTTTTGCCATATCCTTCCAGGGTTTTCCAGAAAACCGGGCGACTATGCACAGCTTTTGAATAATGTATGGCTTCCATGGAGATATATCCGTTTTGCGGATAAAAACTGTGTGAAATTTCCTGTTTGTTGTGCTCAATTCTTACCGGCAATACCAATCTCGAACCGTCACTGCCGGAAATAATAATCTCTGTGCTTGTATTTCCCGCAGGAGCCTTCGACCAGTCGATCGCTGTAATTACCCGGCATTCCCCACTGAAAGTATGCTTTCTTTTTCCGGCCAGGATATAATCCGGTGCTTTTATGGCATAAGACAATTCTCCATTCCCCAGGTTGAAAAGTTCAAAGTAATACGATTTGTTACTATTCCTGTCAAACACCGGAAAAGACTTGCTGACCCTGCTTTTTCCTATCCAGCTGGTATCACATCCTTCGATGGCAATCCCTAAAGCTGGTTTTATAGCCGTAATTTTATGGACTGCCGGCATCGCGTTGGCCTCAGGCTGTTGCCAATAGGTATAACCAATATGTGTCTGGTCCATCATATGGTTCCATTTCCCATTGGCCATGGTATGATGGTAGTAATTTGTGATCTCCGCATCACGCCGGTACAATGAATCTGCCTTCACTGCCAGTGCATTGGTTAAAATCCTTCCCTGCTTTGCGTACATCTTATTTTTGGCAACGGTGTAATACAATTCATTGAGATTTGCACTGGCTTCAACCGGGTGTAGGACCAGCTGATAAAAAGCATCCCGCTGAGCTTCCGGTAGCTGTTTGTAAATGAATGCCGCTTTCTTCTCCAGGTTCTTATAGTCTGAGACCACTTGCTGGAATTCATTATAGTTCACCAGGCTATAGGTATTTTCATTGAGCAATTCGGGCTTGATCCGTCCGTTATATTTTGAGTAGCTGTGAATGATATCGGCAATATCTTCAGCATAGGCACTTCCAAACTGTTTTTCGGACCATTCTATAGTATATTGTTTCAGTCTTTCTGCCGGAATTGCTTCCGGTGCCCAGGCATAATCCAGGAAGAATTCTATGGGAAATTCCATAGGCTTCAGGTCCCCTACATTTACAATCCAGATCTGGTTCGCATTGTAGGTATAAGCCAGGTTCATTTGTTCCCATATTTTTTGAATGGGGTTCGTATTTATCCATTTGTAGTTTCTGGGATCACCCACATAATCGAAATGATAATAAATGCCGTAACCTCCTGATCTGGGTGCTTCATCTAACCTGGGAAGTTTACGGATATTCCCCCAGTTATCATCGCACAGCAGCAGTGTCACATCATCTGGCACCCGCATTCCATTGTCATAATAAGCTTGTACTTCCTTATAAAGTGCCCAGAGCTGCGGTGTTTGTGCTGCTGGTTTACCCGTTACCTTCGATATGATTTCACGCTGGTCCTTCACGATTTTCTCCAGCAAAGCGGTGGCGGTTCCTTCTGTCATTGGCTCATCGCCATCACCACGCATTCCAACAGTAATGATCTGTTCCTTATCAGCCACCCTCTTTAAACCAGTTTCCCAGAATTCCCTGAGCTGCGCTGCATTCTGATCATAATTCCATTTCCCACCCTTGTACCTTTTCCATTCATCATGTGCACGACTCAGGGGTTCGTGATGGGACGTGCCAATAACCACACCTGCTTCATCGGCAAGAACCGGGTTCATCCGGTCATCATCATTAAATGCACTTCCCCACATGGCCGGCCATAAGTAATTGCCTTTCAGGCGAAGGATCAGCTCAAATACTTTATCGTAAAACAGGTGGTTAAACCCACCAAATTCTTTTCTCGACCAGCCTGATAAGGCAGGGGCTTCATCATTTAAAAATATCCCCCTGTATTTTACTGCAGGCGAAGCAATCACATGCCGCCCGGAAACAGCGAACAAAGCGGTACTCTTTTTTACAGGGACATCCGCCCAATAATACCAGGGAGATACACCTATCTGATAAGACAGTTCATAAATTCCATATATCGTTCCCCTCTTATCGCTTCCCGCTATCACCAGCGCACTATCTACCCCTTTCAGCGGATGTTTTACCACTTCAATCAGTGTACTTTCCCACTTCCCTGAGATACCGGCGACATTGATCTTATGGTCTGCGACCAGCTGGTCAATCAGTTTACTCTTTCCTATTGTTCCAATAATGATTGCCATACCTTCAGTTTTCCCCCTTAACATCGCAGGCAGGATACCTGTAACTTTTTCCACATCTTTTTGCAGGTTCCCAGCCGCCCTGACCACTCCAGGCCATTCATCGTCGGCAAGGAGAATTGCAGGAACCTTGCCCTGATGAACAATCGGAAAACTTCCCGGAGTATAAGAAGGAGAAATAAATGGAGCAGGGCCTCCAGCAAGGCAAATGCTATTCAAAGCCATAAAAGCGAGGAGAAGGATATATTTATTCATTTGTACTGATTTAAAATGTAGCTGCAGTCAGAAATCTATATTGTATCGTATAGGTACAGGCTAAGCCTAAGACCCTGATCAATTTTAAATGCGTGTCATTGCCGTTCATTGTATAAGTGGTTAGTCTTTACAGAGAATAGTGTACTGGGGATAACCAGTACTCCCTGTGACTAAAGTACAATTTATAAAACAAAATTGCAATCGGTTGCAATACAATCCTAACAGAGATTTTAAGCTATAAACCCAATCAGGGCCAGGAGTTGTTTTTTTAAGGGAACCTTGAGATCAAATGAGGGTATAAATGAAAAAATTGATTTGTAACAAGATGAATACATGCAGAAATTCTTTCATATTGGTGCCCTATGTTAGTGGTTTCGCGACTGATCAGCTGAAAAAATTATAAAAAACAAAGCCCCTCCACCTTGCGGTGGAGGGGCGATTGCATTCATTTGCGTTTAAATATCTTTATTCCTTAAATATAAATACCAATACCAACAGAACACACCAATATTAAGACAGTAAGTGATTTATAAGGACAAGAACCAGACGCAAAGATCTTATCTAACGTTTAGTTAACGTGGCATATGGTATAAACGCTACACCAGACGATAATATATTTTTATAGATTCCGGTTAATTCCATTAATTTGTTTTAAATATACCTATTTATTTTATACTATAACCGGGATTGCACCTGTACAATAAAGAGTTCATTATTATACTGTGCCGTTGCTGGCAGCTGATGTTTATACCTGTCTATCGTTACGCCGAGTTGTATACGTGCGTTGTATGTTTTAAGAAACTCTGCACTGATCATAGGCGTGTAGGTTTCCCTCGGATTATGGCCATGCTTAAAATCTTTGTCAAAATATTCATATCTGCAGGAGAATTCTATTGAATTTAACCGGTGGTAATTGATGGCATAACGGAGATTGGGCAAGAAATAAACACCCCTTATTTGGTACTGACTGATATTACCTAACCTGCTTGCCGTATCAATTCCATGAAACAGGGTATGGTTGTTTCCTTGTTTTCCTTCGGTTTCAATTTCTAATGCCCATTTTTTGATCAATGGTATCTTTGCCGTTAGGTCAATACCGGCAGCATACACACCATTCCCGGCTACCCGTGCCAGTCCACCGTTCAATCCCAGTTTCATGTCCAGGCATTTCTCCAGGCCAAATTCTATACGGGAAGAAAAGTGTTTTCCATTATCACTATCCATCACCTGGTTGCGGTTGTTCCCATTGACTACCGTAAATTCATAATGTACAGGAATAATACCTTTTACAGCTCCAAAAATGCTTGCCCCCATTTGGAAACTCTGCCAGCCATTGTTACCGAATGCAGTATATTGGTTAGAATAATCCATAGACTTAATGACATCTACAGGATACATATCCTCCAGGCCAAATGCAGGCCTGAACTGTCCCATCCTGAAATTAATATAAGGATTGAGCCTGTACGTGATAAATGCATTCTCCAGCACCTTGTTTTCAGGATCTGATTTGAAATCAGCCAGGTTCAGCAAAATAAATACTTCTGTACGGTCCGATATCTTAGAGGAAGCCTGGAGCCTTACCCGCTTCAGGTCAAAATCATTATATATCGCTTTGCCATCCGTATGGTGCAAGCCATTCAGATCGACATTCTTGTCATTACTGAAAGCATACCTGGCCTGAAACAAGCCGTTAAAGGCAATATTCAATTTTGGTATGGACTCTTTTTTCAGCGGCTCCTGATTCAGCGGCTCCTGGCCTGCTGCATTAAAAATCCCGGTGATGATCAATAGTAATAAGAATGAAATGGTACGCATGGTGCAGGTTAAATTTTCCAGCCCAAAGATCAAATATGATACGGCCCTGCCTCATGTCATGCGTCACCAGGAAAAGTGATATTTATCAGTATACAAGCCAATGATCAGTACTGCCAGGAGCCCTGCAACAACTTATGGTGCGATCTCCCTTTTTTACAGTAAAGGTGGATCCCAAAAATGATAAAACCAATGAACTGAAAGTAAATAAAAGGGGAAAACAAGGCCGGTCAGGAATTCAGGTAGCTCCGTTCAGGCTCCTGTATACAGGCAGCTATCTGTATCAGTAAATTATTGACATCAAATGGTTTGGAGATAAAAGCATTACATTCATAATCGCCCAAAGACAACATCACTTTAGGAAAAGCAGAAAAAATGATGACAGGAATGTGCTTCAGCTCCTCGCTCCTTTTGATCTGTAAACACAAATCTCCGCCGTTCACCCCAGGCAGGAGAAAATCAAGCAAAACAAGGTCGGGTTTGAATTCCCTAACCACCGGACGAATGTCATAGGCTTGGGACAGGAATTTAACGTCATACCCGTTTTTAGGTAAAAGTCTGGTTAAAATATCGATAAGCTTCTCATCATTTTCAACAATTAAAATGCTATTCTCCATGATTATTCCTTCAAGATATTAACAGACACTAAAGCCTATGTCACACTTCATGAATGACGTTAGATAAAAATAAGTGTCTGTTTTATCACCCGGAAGGTAATAAATACGGATAATAGCAGATTAAAATACGTGTTTTAACAAGTTAATCGACATCCGGTTTCCGCGGGGCGATCCCTCCATCAACATTTAAAGTAAAGGAAGATTCAGCAGCTTTATCTGCCTGCGACAAATGATCAATAGCTGAAGCATTTTCATCTGCTTCAGAAGCCGGAAGATCATCAATACCGTCTGACTGTACATCCTGCTGACTTAACTGATCTTCAGCATCATCGTTATTTAATGAGTTATGCTCTGGAGTTATCATATGATTGTATTTAGTTGACTAATTAACAACAGTAAACCGGGCTTGTTTTATTTTTAGCAGCTTTTATGAACGAATATATACTCTTTATATTTTATATATACTGGTAGGATCTGGTCTATGGTAACGTTCAGGATAATGTTTGAAGACAGAAGTTTTGACCCTGACTATGGGAAACAGGAACTAATGCATAGATTTATTCAGGATAAACTCAAAAGATAAGCTATGGAAGATCAGATTTGTCAGCACATCGGCACAATTCAAACATTAAAAACGGCTAAAGCATACCTCTGTGAGGAATGTATAAAAAATAACACGAACTGGGTACATCTCCGTACCTGCCAGACCTGCGGAAAAACGCTTTGTTGTGACCAGTCGCCCGGCAAACACATGACAGCACATTTTCATGAGACCGGCCACCCTGTAATCATCTCTTCTGAACCGGCTGAGCGTTGGTTATGGTGTTATGTTGATGAGGCTTTTGCAGAGTATTGACGGATAAACGAATATAATCCTTAAATTTATTGCATCATACAAATCTTATTATGCATATAAATTACAAGGACTGCCAGCGCGCAGTGTTCCGAACTTTACTGGTATTTGGGAGCATGCTTACCTTTCCCGTGCTCGCACAGGACAAACAAGAAGATCCACTGCTTAAAATTTACAGGGCTGCACCGGATAAGATTAATGACCTTGTCCATACCAAACTGGATGTTCGCTTCGATTACAAAAAACGTTATCTATACGGTAAGGAATGGGTAACACTGAAGCCACATTTCAATCCGACAGACTCCCTCAGACTGGATGCGAAAGGGATGGACATCAATACACTGTCCATCGTTAAAAACGGTAAAAACCTTCCCCTGAAATTCACTTACGATAGTCTTACCCTGGCTATTAAACTTGATAAAGTTTATCGGGAAAACGAAAAGTATACGATTTATATCAGTTATACCGCAAAACCTGATGAGTTAAAAATTGAAGGTGGACAGGCCATTACTGATGCAAAGGGACTCTATTTCATCAATCCTGACAGTACCGAAAAAGGTAAGCCTGTACAAATCTGGACCCAGGGAGAGCTGGAAAGTTCATCTGCCTGGTTCCCGACGATAGACCATACCAACCAGAAAACCACACAGGAAATCAGCATGACTGTTCCTTCCAAATATGTCACACTTTCCAATGGCCGTCTCACTTTACAGAAAAAAAATACTGATGGTACCCGTACGGACACCTGGAAAATGGATTTGCCCCATTCTCCCTATCTTTTTATGATGGCTGTCGGGGATTTTAAAATCTATAAAGACAAATGGAGAGATAAGGAAGTGAACTATTACCTGGAACCAAAATATGCTCCTTATGCAAAGGATATCTTTGGTTTTACTCCGGAAGCCATGGACTTTTATTCGAAAGTATTGGGCGTTGACTATCCATGGAATAAGTATTCGCAGATTGTAGTCCGCGATTTTGTGAGTGGTGCGATGGAAAATACAACGGCCACCTTACATGGATCTTATGTCCAGGGAACAAAAAGAGAATTGCTGGACCGGTATTTTGATAAAGGAAGAAGTACCATTGTACATGAACTTTTCCACCATTGGTTTGGGGACTATGTGACGGCAGAAAGCTGGAGTAATATCACTGTAAACGAATCATTTGCCAATTTCAGCGAGACCTTGTGGGCAGAACATAAATATGGGCAGGATACGGGGGATGAACATAACCACCAGGCCATGCTGGATTATTTTGCAAATCCTGAAAATGCGAAAAAAGACCTGGTCAGATTTCATTACCACGCCGCACTGGAAGTTTTTGATGCCGTTTCCTATCAGAAAGGTGGCCGTATTCTAAATATGCTGCGTACTTATCTCGGAGCCCCGGCCTTCTTTAAGGGACTCAACATTTACCTTAAAACAAATGCCTTTAAAAATGGAGAGGCCCAGCAGTTGCGCCTGGCACTGGAAGAAGCGAGTGGTAAAGACCTGAACTGGTTCTTTAATCAATGGTATTATAATGCCGGGCACCCTTTACTCGACATCGATTACAGATGGGATGAAGCGACTAAAACCCAGTTGGTTTTTCTGAAACAAACGCAGGAAGCCAAAGCTTTCATTTTACCTATGGCGATTGATATCTATGTTGGCGGTAAAAAAGAGCGCCACCAGATCACGATGCAAGGTAAATCGGATACCCTTAAATTTATCCTGCCGGCCAAACCCGACCTCGTGAATGTAGATGGGGATAAGATCATCCTGATGCAGAAAACCAACCACCTGACCATGGAAAATTACCTTTTCCAATATACCAATGCCCCTTTGTATATGGACAGACTGGAAGCCATTGAAGCCGCATTAAATCTGCAGACTGATCCTTCCGCACAGAAAATATTGATCGCAGCCTTAAATGATAAATATTATCAATTACGTTTAACGACCCTACAGGGACTGGATAAGGGCAATACCCAACTGATCGCAGCTGCCTTGCCGGTTATTCTAAAACTTGCTGGCCAGGATGAAAATACATTGGTAAAAGCCGGAGCACTAAGTGCCCTGAGCAATACAGCAAATGCCAACCAATACCTTGCACTTTTCCAGGCAGCAGTAAAAAATCAGTCCTATGCAATTCAGGGTGCAGGTTTAACCGCTTTAGCACAGTTAAATCCTTCAGAAGCATTACCACAGGCAAAGTCGCTGGAAAAAGATAGCGGCGGCGACCTGATTCCTGCCATTGTAGCTATTTATGCAAACTATGGCACTGATGCAGAATGGACTTTTGTGAACAGCAATTTCAAAGACCTGGGTGCACAGGAGAAATTCGACATGATGAAAAACTATATCTCTTTTGTCATCCGTGTTAAAAATCCGGAGTATGCACAGCAAGGGGTGAGCACCATCAAAGATTTTGCATTAGCCTTCAAATCATATGGTGTTGCACCACAAATCGTTGAAGCCCTGAACTATGTTAAAGGAGAAAGAAGCAAAAGTGGTGATCAGGCTTCAGTTAAGTTTATTGAGGAAGCAGTGAAACAGATCAATGCCAAATAAATGAAGTCACCCCTACTGGTGATATTAAAATTCCTGTTTATACCAAAAAAGGCTGATGATGATCAGCCTTTTTTGGTATAAACATTCCCATAGGATAAAGCTCCTGACAGGTAAGCGGGCATAAATTACTTCGCCGTAGGCTCCACAATGTGTTTTTTAGGGAAATTAAACAGTAATGATGAAAGCACCGGCAATAAGAATATCGCGACTGTAAAAATCGAAACAAAAAGATCTGTCTTCTCTCCTTCTATAAAATGTGAAACTGGTGATTCAGGATAAAAATGTGTGAATAAGGAAGAGGTAAGTTTAATCCCCAGCACACCAATCACCACAAATGCCACAGTTTCAAGAAAAGTAAATTTCTCCATCAGTTTTACAAATGCCTGGGCGACAAAACGCATCGCCAGAATTCCGATGAACACACCAATGTAAATTAAATAGATATGGTCTGTAAACGCTACAGCAGCAAATACATTATCAATAGAGAATGCCAGGTCCATCACTTCCACCAGGGCAACAGTAGCCCAGAATGAACCAATAACCCCAACTGTCGATTTATAAATCCAGCTTTTACTTTTATCGACAGATTCCTCCTCTTCATTGTCTTTCTTGCTCTTTTTGATAAAGAAGTCGACAGCCAGGTACAAGAGATACAGGCCACCCAATGGTTTCAGCCACCAGATTTTGACCAGCCATGCTGCCAGGAATAAACAGATTCCCCTAAATATATAGGCGCCGATAATTCCATACTTCAATGCCTTTTCACGCTGTTCTTTTGGCAAATCCATGACCATAGTGGCCAACACCGCTGCATTATCTACCGATAGCAGGCTTTCAATTACAATTAAATTTAGAATGATGAGAAGGCCGGCCTGTATGTCGTCCCCTAAAATAGTGTGTATAAAATCCATTATGTTAATTTAGATGGACTAAGGTACCTATTTTTATATTTCTCTGCTTTCAAAATCAATTATATCCTGAAAATTCAAGGTTATTGTTATGATTTTATACTTACCCAGGCTATCGCTTCATTCAGTTCAGCAATACTGAATCCTTTTGCTTCACCTGGCGTGACATAGCTGAATAGGTCTGTGAATCTTTCCACCGCCTTCTGGTCGGTTACTATAGCCATTTTTTCCCATTGGGTTAAGTGTTTTATTCCTGCGATCATATCCTGTATCCATGCGCCGGCAGTAAAATTTTCGACCTTGGTATCCAATAAAAGCAGGTAATAGATTTCTCCGTACTTTTCAACCAGCGCAGCAAGTCCGGGTAACAATACATGTTTTAAATCTACTTCAGTAACTTCTCCTATAGCCTGTACACCGAATACATGGTCAGGCAGATTTTCAATTGGTAATAACATAATTTTATTCTTTAATAGTAATTAAATTATCTTTACTTCTAGTCCTGATCATCCGCCGAGGGTTTCGGACCATTTTCATCCTCTCCCTGATCATCGGCATAATCATTGCCTTTAGGCGACTCATTTTCCTTTCTTTCCAGCTGTGCTTTAGATGGACTTTTTTCCTGGTCCGCTGATTGTCCTTTTTCTTTATTGTCTTCCATCATAGGTTTTTTATGGAAAAACAACCTCTTTCCGCTAAAGTTTCTGAAATCTTATAGAGGAATAACAATTTCCGGGAATCAGGTACAGTATATCGTAGCTGTACCTGATTCTATTTATAAATGACTAAGGAGGTTATAACGGATTCCTGCAAAAATCCTTCTTCCCTGTAATGGGGCATAATTATATTCGGTATCAAACGTATAACCATTTGGATTTGATACCGGATCGTTTGCGGTTTTATCAAACGGATCAAATGCGCGTATCAATGAATACTTAGGGATGAATGCGAATATATTTTTTATACCACCATATATTTCAAGTCCGTTCCCAAACTTTTTAGTCAGCTGTACATTGGCAATGGTAAACCAGGGCGAACGCTCCGGTCTGTAATCATTCGGCTGAACCGGCAAGCGCATGGGCCCGGTAAAAACACCGGTAAAATCTACACTGAAATCTTTAGGGAAGGTATAAGACAACAGGTAGTTCCCACTCCATTTAGGAGCATGAAGCTGTGTAGTCCTTATTCTGCCCTGCCCATGGTCATCCAGCTGATACACATCAGAATAGGTAAATCCGGCAAGTACTTTCAGGGGGAAATAAAAACTCAGCTCACTGTTCAGGGAAAGCCCTCTTGAAATCGCATGCCCATTCAGGTTGGAATAGATAATCTGATTAGGGTTCTGATCAAAATCCCCGGTAATCTTATTGGTAAAATAAGAATAGAACCCTGTAATATCCAGGCCTAACAGGAAACTTTCTGAAGGTACTTTCAGTACATAATTTAAATTTCCATTGTAGGAGCGTTCTGGTTTAAGTTCCTCAGTGATCACCACCTGTCTTGCACCTGTAAGTGCGGCATGGTCTTCCGTAAACAGATTAACTACTCGGAAGCCGGTTCCAAAGCTTGCCCTGAAAGTATTTTTAGCATTGGGTGAAAATTTATAGGCCAACCTCGGAGAATGGATACTGCCATGGTGTTTATCGTAATCATATCTGTACCCCGCCAGTAAGGTCTGCCGTTCAGTAAACTTCCATTCATCCTGAATAAAAATTCCTGGCAAAGGTGTTTTTGCCGGTACATTCACCAAGCCATCGGCAGATAGGGTTCCCGGTGTATTGTCGTCATACCAGGTATAACGATAAGTGCCCCCCAGCAACAGGTTATGTTCTTTACCGATCATCTTGTCCCAATACAGCTGTGCAAAACCGACTTGTTGTGTCGCCATATACGGTACATTTCCATACCATGAATTCTGGTTGTGCCAATTATATGAAAATTGGGTCATGATCTTCTCTTTAACTGGTAACTGATACTGTCCTATAAATTCCCATCTCCTGGTATAAATACTCTCCCCATAAATACTGTCAGATCCCCGGTAGGCTTTATTCCAGCTCATTTGTCCCCCCCAACGGTCTTCATTCACAAAACGTGCTGCAATACTGGCTACCCGGTTTTCTTTACGTACAAAATTCCATTTATTAAAAATCGATATCCTGTTTTGCAGGGTCACATCAGTAAAACCGTCCTGATTATGATCTTCAGGATGCTGATAATTGAAATAATTCATGCCCAGCAAACCCTGTACTTTTTTACCACCAAGCTTCAGTGCCGCATCCACATTATACTCCTGCCATGAAGTACCAAAAGCATCAATACTGACCAGGGGTGCATTTTTGGGATTCTTGGTAATCACATTGATTACCCCTCCCATAGCTTCAGAGCCATATAATGAAGATGCCGGCCCTTTCACCACCTCAATCCTTTCTACCAGACTATTGGGTATTCCGCTCAGGCCATATACAGTAGATAAGCTGCTTACAATTGGCATTCCATCAATTAAAATAAGGGTATAAGGCCCTTCCATACCGTTGATATGGATATCTCCCGTATTGCAGATATTACAATTTAGCTGAGGCCGTACCCCGTTGATCATGCCTATGGCATCAAATAAACTTGGTGTAGGATTTTTTTGGAAATGAGAAGGCCGGTATACTTCTACCGGAACCGGACTTTCCAGTCGACTGACTTCTTTCATCGTACCAGTGACAACCACTTCATTAAGATCACCTTCACGCTCTTTCAACTCAACATCCAAAACAATTGTGCTGTCGGCCGCAATATTCACCTGCTGCTTATAGGTAATATACCCCACACCACTTACCGAAAGAGTATAATTCCCCGGAGGAACTTCTTTTAAAGCATAATTACCGGAAACCGGGGTCGCCATCCTGAAAGAGGTTTTGAGAAACATCACTGTAGCCGCAGGCAAAGCTTTTCCGTTTGCGGTAATTTTTCCCTGTACAGCGCCTGTCTGTGCTATAGAAAAAAAGGGAGATAGAATACTGAGCAGTATAATTAGGTATTTCATATTTAATATTTTAGACAAACATAAACACATAAAATAGATAAACCAAATTTTATAATTAGATAAGACTAATTTAAATGATTAGACAAATAATAAGTATCTTTGTTTCATACCCGGTACCATGAAGAAAACCTATTCAGAAGAAAATTATTTAAAGGCCATTTATCACCTCGGAAAAATGGAAAACAAAGTGAGTCCCAAGGCCATAGCTGATGCGCTGGAAAATAATCCAGCCTCTGTAATTGACATGTTAAAAAAGCTTCAGGACAAGGAACTCATCACCTATGATAAATCCAATGGGGCATTTTTAACTCCTCCCGGGGAATCAACAGCACTTGATATCATCAGAAAACATAGATTATGGGAAGTATTTCTCGTGGAAAAACTAAATTATGGTTGGGATGAAGTCCACGATATTGCAGAGCAGCTGGAACATATCCACGATGATCAGCTGGCAAAAAAGCTGGACGACTTTTTAGGGAATCCAGCTGTAGATCCCCATGGTGATCCTATTCCATCTTCCAGCGGTAAAATGCCTGTGTATGCCACAACATTGCTGAGCGATATTTCCATCAACCAATCCTGCAAAGTAGGAAGCGTAAGGGACACCTCTGCTCCATTTCTTAAGTACCTGAAACAGCTGGAGGTAGGCCTTGGAGCCAGGATTACGGTAATCGACAAACAGGAATTTGATAATTCGATGGTCATTACCATTAATGGCGGAACCCAAAAAACGGTCTCTAACAAAATGACCGACCATATCCTTGTCATACCTGATAAGAGTTAAAACTCTTCGCGAAGATCATTGTTGCTCTAGGTAGCAATTACAATGAACATGAAAAGAATACTCCAGCTGTCAAACCTTTTATCACTTATTGTCGCTGTTTTTATCAATTACTATGTAAATGCCAAAAAAGCGGGGACACCATCGATCAGTGAAATATCAGGTAAATACGATACGCTCCTTACGCCGGCGGGTTATGCTTTCAGCATTTGGGGACTGATTTACCTGGCACTTTTTGTTTTTGCCATTTATCAGCTGCTGGATATTTTTTATAAAAAAATTGATACCAGTTATGTGAATGAAATTGGATGGTGGTTCAGCATTGCCAACCTGGCCAATGCGGCCTGGGTGATTGCTTTTACACAGGATATGCCCGGATTATCGGTCATGGTTATGCTTGCACTCTTTTTTTCCCTGCTGAAAATAGTGGTAAATACCCATATGGAAAAGTGGGATGCCCCTGAAGCTACCATTGGATTCCTGTGGTGGCCTATCAGCCTTTACTTCGGATGGATCAATGTTGCGCTTATCGTGAATATTGCGGCCTGGCTAACTTCCCTGGGCTGGACAGGCGGGCCATTGGGTGCTGCACCCTGGGCAATTTTGGTACTGGTAGTTGCTGCTGTCATTTTTATTGCCATGGTATGGAAACGCAATATGCGTGAATATGCTACAGTCGGGGTTTGGGGCATCGTTGCTATTGGGGTAAAAAATTGGAACACACAGGCATCAGTAGCTTATACTGCCATCATCATTTCAGCAGTGATATTGCTGAACGTAATGGTCCATGGATACCAGAACAGAGCTACCGCACCTTTTATGCGGACAGCAAAACGAATTGGAGAAAATTGAAATCTGTTATAACCGTAATTTAAATCAGCTACACCTGTTACAAAACAGGTACTTAATTATAACACTATGGAAAACACAAAAGGAAATTTAGTACCGGATAATGATCCCTGTCAACAAAAAGATAAAGACCAGGCGAAGGCAACAGGCCTGGACAACTGGAATGACCGTCTGGATGAAAACCTTGAAAAGGAAGAAAAGGGTAATTTATGGGCCGATGAGAAGGCCAAAGAATATTCAGCAGAAAAAGGGAGCGGCGACCAGTCTGATGCCAGTAACAGTTGATCAGATCCCTTTATTCATTCATGAATTACCCAATCTATAGTAAATATAAAGTGGGGGTATCAGCAATGAAATTCGGTTTCTGAAAATTGAATAGTTGAAAATATCCCTGCCTGTATGAATTAACAACAAAAAAGGGTTACCATGATTTATGAAGTTATGATAACCCTTCTTTGATTTTTATTTCAACGATTTCTCTCTTGCGGCCATAAACTCTGAGCCTTTTTTCCATTTCGGGAAGGTAGACTCATTGCTTAAACGATACCCCATATCAAATAATAGTCGTATATCTTCAATAATGCCAGTACGGTCGCTGATGGCCTCAAAATTATCTTGTGGTGAGTGGTACCTTGATTTGGTATAGGCAGCCACTTCTTTCAACCCCCATTCTTTTCCATGTTCCACATTGTCAACGCCAGAACCCGTGAATAAAGAAGGTATTCCTACTTTTGCGAAATTAAAATGATCGGAACGGTAATACAATCCTGAGGAAGGTACAGGATCTCTAACGATAACTCTCCCCTGTTTTTTCGCCGAAGCTTCAGCATAGTCTTCCAGTTCAGACTGTCCATAACCATATACAATAATATCTTTTGTTTTACCGGCAAGTCCCATCATATCCATATTGATATCTGCCACCGTTTTGTTTGCTGGGAAAACCGGGTTTCTGGAATAATATTCAGATCCGATCAGTCCCTGTTCTTCCCCGGTAAATGAAATAAATACAATAGACCGGCCTGGCTTGTGTGCCGATTTCTGGAATGCTGCTGCCAGTTCCAGCAGTGCAGCAACACCCGTAGCATTATCCACTGCTCCATTGTAAATAGAATCCCCTTTTACGGTTTCTCCTATACCCAGGTGATCCCAGTGTGCAGAATAAATAATACACTCCTCAGCCCTTTCAGCCCCTGGAATAGTTGCAATTACATTATTTGATACTGACTTCTTGATCTGATTATGGATGGTCAGTGAAGTCGTTGCCTGCAGGTCTACCGCTTTAAAACCTTTGTGGCCTGCAGCGGTAAACAGGGCATCCGACTGTCCGCTCAATTTAAACAACTGTTTAGCAATATCCATCGTAATCCATCCTTCAACAATCGCAGGGGACGCATGGTTATCAGCTTTCTCTGCCTGCAATTTAGATTTCGACCATCCACTTCGTACAACTGACCATGGATATGCGGCCGGAGCCGTATCGTGAATGATAAGGATACCGGCAGCACCCTGACGCGCAGCTTCTTCAAACTTATAGGTCCAGCGGCCATAATAGGTCATGTTTTTTCCTTTAAACAGCGTAGAATCAGCAAATCCAGGATCGTTAATCATCACCACGACAGTCTTACCTTTGACATCAATCCCGGCATAATCATTCCAGTGGTATTCAGGGGCTACAATTCCGTAACCTGCAAACACCAATGGAGACATTTTTAAATGAACACTGGGTTTAACATGTTTGGTGCCTGCGACAAAATTTTCCAGATAGGTTGCCGTAACTGCCCCTTTTAATCCCTGAAACACCAGTTTATTGCCTGGAACAGACTTGATTTCCACCATAGGAACTTCCTGAAAATAACTATTGCCATTCCCCGGTTTCAGGCCCAGCTTACTAAATTCCTCTTCCAGGTAATGAATGGTTTTTGTTTCACCGGTTGTAAAAGGTTTCCTGCCCTGAAAATCATCTGAGGCCAGGATCCCCATATGTTTTGCGAGGCTGGTATCATTAATGGCCTGAATTGCTGTAGAGTCTGCATCAATGGCATCGACTCCAGGATGCTGTGTACAAGAAATAAAGAAATATCCCGCAAAGATTAAAAATAATAGGTGTTTCTGCATTATATGAATTTTAAGTCAATTTACCATAAAAAAACCAATTCAGAAGAATTGGCTCCAATAGCTTACTTTAAAGAAGTAAAAACACCATAAAAAGAGAAATATTAATCTAATTTATAAAAATGGGTGGCATTACCGCCAAAAAACAACTCCTGTTCAGCTGTGCTAAAATCCCTGAAATAAGAACTGACCAGATTAAAAACCTGTGCATAACTCCCGGCAGCCAGACACACAGGCCAGTCAGATCCATACATTACCCTGTCTATCCCAAAAGCATCCACAACCACATCAAGATAGGGCTTAAAATCTGCTGGTTTCCAGTTTTTGAGATCCGCTTCAGTCACCATTCCGGAAATCTTGCATGATACATTACGGTGCTGTGCAACCCCTTCCAGATCCTTTTTCCATTGGCTAATATTTCCATTTTTTATCTCCGGTTTCGCAATATGGTCTATGACAAAACGGGTATCCGGAAACATGGCAACAAATTCAGGAACAAACTGGAGTTGGTCTGCAAAGATCAGGATATCATAGCTCAGGTCGTACGTGGCCAGTTTACTGATCCCTTCAAGAAAAGGGGGACTTAACATCAGGTCCCTTTTTGCCTCACCTTGCAATACATGCCTTAGCCCCTTGAATTTCGGATGCGAACTGAATTGCTGTAAATAGTCAGCCACATCAGGCGACTGCAGGTCTACCCATCCGACTACACCTTTGATGAATTCATTGGTGTCGGACAATTCCAGCAAAAATGTTGTTTCCTCCACCGTCTGGTCAGCCTGAACGGCTACACATCCCTCTATATGATTCTCCTGTAAAACAGCAGACAATTGGTCCGGCAAAAAATCACGACGTATAACAGCCATATCATCTCCTATCCATTCGTGTTTCAGGGGATCATAATTCCAGAAATGTTGGTGTGCATCTATCTTCATTATCTAATTATATATCGGTTAGCTAAACTAGTTAAATCAATGCGCTATCTTTTTCAGGGCAAAAATCTGGTCCATTAACACCCATTTTTCTCCGGGTTTTGCCGAAGGAAGCGCCTGCTGGTATTTCCACATGAGCTGCTCCCATTCCTGAACTTTTGGATTCGCTGCATCCATCTCCGCTTTGTGCGCAAAGCTGAACTCCTCATCAGTATCCATGATCATCACCAGCAAGGTATCCACCCTATAGATTTGCATATCAATGATTCCTGATCCAAGGATACTCGCCTTTATTTCCGGCCATACATTTTTATGCATTTCCTCATATTCTGCAATAAGTTCTTCATCGTCTTGCAATCCAAGGCCTAAACAATATCTTTTCATATCTTTGTATTAATGTGCAGTTCCCATCTTCACTCCTTTTATCTTCAGGTTGGTCAGTGCAAAATAAAAGATCACACAGAAACACACAGCAGGAACGATATAAGCGGTCTGAATATTTGTACTGTCAGAAACCCTGCCCATAATCACGGGAAAGATGGCACCACCGACAATTGCCATAATCAAATATGATGAACCTTCCTTCACTTTTGAGCCCAAGCCCCTGATTCCCAAAGAAAATATCGTAGGGAACATAATCGACATAAAGAATTCAACCCCTATCAGTGCATATACGGCTGCTTTTCCAGCTAAAACTATTGCAGCGATAACCAGGAAAACATTAATCACACTGTAAACAGCCAGTAATTTCGGAGGTGAGATAAATTTCATTAAAAAAGTACCGATAAACCTGCCTGCCATAAAACCGAGCAGGGCACCAGAAAGGAAAAGCGCAGCAGATTTTTCAGCAATACCGGCCACATGAGAAGAAAAACGGATAAAAAAGCTACTTACACACACCTGCGCACCCACATAAAAGAACTGAGCGATCACCCCCATGACAAGGTTTTTCTGTCTCCAAAGGGATACTTTCCCAGCCTCATCTTCCTCTTTCTCCTGTATTTCCGGCAAGGGTGTACGCATTAAAAATACGGCAACCAGCAAAACGACCAAGCCTATAATGATAAAAGGAAGTTTAACGGCATCAGCTTCAGTAGCGAGGTAATTGTTTACCTGTTCGGGAGTCATTGCTGCTTGTGTTTCCGCATCCAGTGAGTTTCCGGAAAGAATAAACATCCCACCAAGGAAGGGAGCAAGGGTTGCCGCCAGCCCATTAAATGACTGGGCAAAGTTTATGCGCTGCGTAGCCCCTTCAGGATCACCCAATACCGTGATATACGGATTCGCCGCAGTTTCGAGAAAGGTTAATCCGCTGGCGATAATAAATAAAGCGCCTAAAAAGAATACATAGGAACGGGTATGTGCCGCAGGATAAAAAAGAAAAGAGCCTATAGCAAAGAGTAACAGACCCAGTACAATTCCACCTTTATATCCGAACCTTTTCATGAATTTACCGGCGGGTATGGCCAGCAGGAAATAAGCAATATACGAAGCGGAATCAATGAATGCCGATTGTGTATCGGTTAATTGACAGGCCTTCTTTAAATGCGGGATAAGGATAGGGTTGAGGTTAAGTGCAAAACCCCACAAAAAAAACAGGGATATAATAAGCACTACAGCGAAATGATTTTTTTTCATCTTAACTTCGTTAACAAACAGGTTTACATATTTATATTATGGTGCGTCCAAAGTAAGTATGATTTGGGATAAGAAACAATACGCTCTTATCCATTCATTAAGGTATATTAACATTTTAATTGCCAATATTTTAAATTCCTGTATATATTTATAGCCATGAAGCCGCAAAAGCTTAAAATTCAACCTCATGCAAACCAATCGTTCAGTATACGGAAGGAGCTGTCCCCTTATGTAAATAACAGGTGGCATTACCACACGGAACTCGAACTGATCTGCTTCCACAGAGGAAACGGGACACAATTTGTAGGCGATAATATCAGGCGTTTTATGCCGGGAGACATTATATTGGTGGGTAGCGACCTTCCACATTACTGGCGTTTTGACCCTATGCCGCTGAATGAATCCATGACCAATGAACCTTATGCTACTGTTGTACACTTTCAGGAGAATTTTCTTGGTGAACAGTTTATGCACCTTCCCGAAACCAAGATGATCAGGAAATTAATGGAAAAAGCAAAAAGGGGAATATCTATAAGGGGTAAGGAATCATTAAAAGTCGCTTCATCGATAGCGAAAATATACAAGGAGGAAGGCCTCAGTAAAATCATCGCCTTACTGGATTGCCTCATCCAGATTTCAGCTTTACCACAGTTGAACCAATTGGCGTCGATAGGATTTAAAGCCGATTTCCGGGAGGCAGAAAATGAGCGGATGAACAATATCTATAATTTTGCACTTACCCATTTCAAGAATAAAATACAGCTGGAAGAGATTTCTGCAGTGGCCGATCTGGTTCCCAATTCCTTCTGCCGTTATTTCAAATTAAGAACAGGTAAAACCTTTTCAAAATTCATGACGGATATCCGGATTGGTTATGCCTGTAAACTGATTCTTGAGAACAGGCTAGATGTGAAACAGATCTGTTTTGAATCTGGTTTTAACAACTTTACCTGCTTCCACAAAAGCTTTAAGGCCATCACAGGGAAAACACCAAAATCCTATCAGGAAACACACCTGCTAGGTTAAAAATTAATTGTAGCAGTTCAGGCCAAATATCATCTGAAATTAGCAAAAACCATCTGAAACGCGAAAAGCCGGATCAGCAATTGATCCGGCTTTTCGCGTAAAAAATATTATTACTGATCTAAAACAGTATTAAAATCAGTCTCTCTTGCTGGAATTTTCCATGTCCACTTGTTATTGGCAGAGGGGGCAATTGTAACCGCTAAACTTTCAATAAAATTACTACCGCTGGTGTAATTTTTTCTATTAATAGAGTCACCCCAACGTTTCATATCGAACCAGTCGAATCCTTCACCCCATAATTCTATAGCACGGTATTTCTTGATCTCAGCTAATAAATCAGCACCAGTTTTGGTACAGGTATAACTTGCATCTCTTCCTGATGTTGCCGTCAGCTCAACCAGTAGTGCCTGAATTTCGTCGGCTGGTTTATTTTGAAAATATTTAGCTTCCGCTTCATTAAGGATCATTTCTGAGGAACGGAAATGATTCAGGTTACCTACACCAGGCATATCTGTAGCAGCAATTTTAAACTGCATATAAGCATATGGTGTAGCATTGCTTGCTAAAGCAGGAAATAATTCAAAAGCTTTAGCTCTCAAAGCTGATCCTGCTGTGGTAGCACCTGTTGAAGTAGTGTACGTATACCCTGTTGGATCAAGGAATAAACCTTTACGAATATCAGTTGATGGAATTTGATTATACAATTCTCTGCTTATCATCTTCGGAGCAGTTCTTACCGCACTTGCGGTGGAATTATACCCAATGTATGAAAAATACGAATAGAAATATAAGGTTTCATCAGCAGCACCATAGCTACTCCAGATCCATTCAGAATTAGGCGTACTAAAGCCTGCTTTATAGTCAGTATTAGACATCAAAGCATAGGATGCCCTGGCTTTTTGTGAAAATGTCTCTGCATTCGCATAATCAGCACGGTTTAAAGCTGCACGCGCATAAATTGAATAAGCAACATTCACATCCATTTCATAGTTAGCAGTTCTGGTTTCAGTAGACGTAGCATACAAACCTATTGCCTGATCTAAATCTGCATAAATTAAATTGTAAGTCTCTAATAGTGTAGACTTGGGTAAGTCATCATTAGAAATATCTATTTTATTTACTACTCCATCAGTTGCTCCATTATTAGAATCACTCCATCTGTTACCATATAGTTGTGCCAGCATCATATAACAATAAGCGCGATAGGTTAATGCTTGTGCCTTGATAAAGTTTTTATCAGCAGTGGTACCCTCAGCAGCATCAATATAATGGATGATTTTATTTGCATTCCCAATAATCTTGTAATAATAATACCATGGATAATAATCATAGATACTGGTTATATTCTCATTATAAGTAGCATTTATAATAGCCGCCCATCCAGATAAGTTTACGGAAAAGTGATTTCCTGGATAATTGCCATAATACATTTTTATGGTTCCTTCTCCATTGAAGCCTTGTGATCCCAGATATTGGATAGTCATCATTTTAGCCAATCCATTCACCGCAAATCTTGCGCTGGCAGTGGTTTCAAAAGCAGTTTCTGTTGGTGTTTGGTCTGTAGGCAATGTATCCAGATAATCCTTTTTACAAGAAGTAAATAGGAATACAAAGCATATCAAAGTTATAATTGTTTGTTTCATTTTTTCTGTTTTAGATTATAAACCAATATTCAATCCGAAAGAAATCATTCTTGGGGTAACATATGCATTCCTGCTTGTTCCACCGAATGATTGCTGAGGATTCATTCCCTGTAATTTGGTGAAGGTTGCAAGGTTCTCAATTCCAACATTTACCCGTACAGAGTTCATATCGAATCTCTTGATCAATTCTTTAGGCAACTGATAAGCTACAGAGATATTTTTAATTACGCCGTATGAGCCATCTTGCAGATATTGAGTAGATAGTACGTTAGTTAAGGTACTTTTTGAGAAATCCACAACAGGTACACCGTTCGGATCGATACGGTTTGCCGATTCAGCAGTCATCCCTGCCGGAACTCCATTCCATGCTTTTAAAATATCTGTATGCAATGCGCTTACACTACCACTCATCGTCATCAATGACTGGTATGAAAAGTCGAAGGTCTTTCCACCCAAACCATAAGTGAATAATCCGGATAAAGTGAAACTTTTATAGCTTACTGAAGTACTAAAACTTCCGAATACATCAGGCATAGCACTCCCACTCCAATCTCTTTTTCCATAAGTCGCATTGGTAGTATAATACCTACCACCAATTTCAACAAGGTTTGCTGTAGGAGAAGCAGTTTTATCTGGCGCTGAACCATTGACATTATAATTTTCAGTATCAGCAATATACAATGCATTACCAGTCATCTGGTCTACACCTGCAAATTGAGGCATCCAATAATCATAAATTCCATGTCCCTCAGAATATTTGAATAAATTGTTACTGGTAATAATACCATTTGCTCTGTTTTGCTCAGGAAGTGTAACAATCTTGTTTTTCATCCATGTTGCATTGGCACCAACATTCCATGTAAAACCATTATTTCTTACGACATCAACATCAAAAGCAACCTCAATACCTCTGTTTGAAACAGTGCCAAGATTTCTCGCAATAGTCGCCTCAGCAGTACTATTCGAAGTGGCACCGTTCGATAATGCCAGGTTTACGTTATATAATAAATCTTTTGAGGATTTATCGAAGTACTCTACACTGAAATTTGCTCTGTTAAAAATGCGCCCTTCCAGAGCTATACCTACAGAAGCGGAAGTTTCCCATTTTAAGGCAGGGTTTCCATTCTGACTAACATATATGGCTGCGTTATTTGCATTCTGATCCAAATCATATAAATCAGGGCCTGCAAAGTAAGGAGCAACAACGTCGCTACCAACTGTACCATAAGATGCTCTCAACTTAAGGTTATTAATCTGATTTGACAATGGAGCAAAGAAGTCTTCTTTTGAAACTATCCAGCTACCCCCCACTGACCAAAATGTTCCCCATTGGCTTCCCTTGGCAAATTTTGATGAACCATCTCTTCTCAGGGATGCATCAAAGTAATATTTACCATCATAGTTGTAACGTGCGCGGCTAAAGAAACCTTCTGTTCTATAATCTCTAGTATCACCAGTTAGCGTAGTGATTTCAGAGAAATTGATAAGATTAGTTTGATTTGCAAATGTCTCCTTGGTTTTATAACCATAAGTATACACACGGTTCTCAGAATAATTTTCATGACCAGCTAAAACGTCAATATTATGCAAGCCGATTCTTTTTGTCCATGTCAATAATTGTTGCATCGTATAGATTTTATATCTATAACTCTCCTGAGATGCACGTCCGCCGTTACCAGCACCATCACCAATTACAGCACTATTATAAGTGTTCTCATCGGTGCTGATCAGGTTCATATCTCCCTTGAAGGTAAAGTTGAAATCATTCAAAAACTTCACATCAGCATAAGCCTGTCCCGCTAATGTATTACGGACAGTCCTATCCATATTCAATTGATTTTCCCAAATCGCATGGCGACCAGGTAACTGATTACGTGTATTTGATCCTTCATCAAACTGAATTTCACCGAAACTATCTAATACATATTCTCCGGTCTGTGTATCATGTAAATGTACAGGATAGATAGGAGCAATATTTCTCGAAAAATAAAAAGGGTTAACAATTGAGGTTGCATTACTTGCAGTTGCAGGAAGCAAATTTGAATTCTGGTGTGAACCTGTTAAATTCAAACCATATTTAAACCAATCGTTTACTTTCAAATCAGCATTAATTCTACCAGTGAAACGTTTATAGTCTGAATTCTCTATATACCCTTTTTCATTTAAATACCCTAATGAGTAATAAAGATTTGATTTCTCTGTAGCAGTACGTGCACTTAGCGTGTAATCCTGGCGGTGGCCTAATCTTTCAATATCCTTGAACCAATCTAAGTCATTGGCATACCCTGGTAAGATTGTAGCATCAGCTACCAGTTTACCATTCGCATCAAATAACTCACCATCAGCTTTATTGTAAATGTTTAATTTCAGGTAATCACTGATCAGGTTGCTTGAAGCTCTCGCTCCCGCAAGGGCATCAGTAGAATAAGTTGTAGGATTGGTAGATCTCAGGTTATTTCTGAAACCGGTCCACATGGTTTCCATAAATTCATTTGGATTCAGGCGGTCGTATTCTTTGATACCTCTACTAAAAATACCCTGATTGACTGATAAGTTAACATTACCTGCGTTGCTTGTACCTTTTTTTGTGGTTACAATAACAACACCATTTGCAGCTCTTGAACCATATAAAGCTGAAGATGCAGCATCTTTAAGTACAGAAATACTTTCAATATCTGCAGGATTTAAATCTGAAATGTTACCGTTATAAGGTACACCATCTACAACATATAAAGGTCTGTTGGCGCGTTCAAGCGTACTCGGTGAAGTAAACCCTCTAATCCGGATTTCTGGTTCAGCACCAGGCTGTCCAGCAGTGTTGTTGATCTGAATACCTGGAGCAGCTCCTTCTAAAGCACCAACCGCATTACTGATCGGACGTTTAGCAAGATCCTTGGCCGTTATACCGGAAACAGAACCTGTCAGGGATTCTTTTGTAGCAATACCATAAGCAACTACAACAACTTCACTTAGGTTCTTCGCATCTGGTTTCAATGCGACATTCAGAATGTTAGAAGCAGGAACTGGTAACTCTTGAGAAAGGGAACCAATAAAACCAATAACTAAAACCGGATTTGAGCCAGAGATTTTAATCGTAAATTTTCCTGAACTATTTGTTAGGGTCGCAGTCTTTGTACCCTTTAATGTGATACTTGCACCTGGCAAGGGCAGTCCGTCTTCAGCGGATGTAATTGTTCCATTTACTGTACGATCTTGCGCGAATGCAAAATTCATGACACAGCAGAACAAGAATAAACTTAGTAAAAGTTTTCTCATGTAATTTAGTTAAGGTGATTAGTTAATAATAATATTTTCGAAAATAAATCAAAATATTATAAAAAACACCCTACTTTTTTACGACTATCATAACAAACATGTAATTTTTGCTATTTTTTCAAAAAAAACCTGTATTGAATAATAATATTTAAATATTATATCCAATACTAGGCCTGTTTTTATGCAATACGCAAAAAAAGTTTTCAACAATAACCTTAAAAACCTCAATAATTAGCTAATTAAAACGATTTAGCAAGCAATATTCACGCTTAAAAAGCGTAAATCAAGTCAAACTGACTAAGTAATGTTCTCATTCAAGATATTATCCTACAATAACCATTGCTTTGATCACACCATTTTTCGGATCAGTCCAGCCTGCCATTTCTTGCTTTACTTCTTCAAATAACACGCGATGGGTGATATAATTTCCCGGTTCTACCTGCTTATTTTTAATCGCATCGATCACCAGTTCAAAATCCTCCCGTACAGCATTCCTGCTACTCATCAGGGTGGTTTCGCGTTTATGAAACTCCGGATGATTAAACTGCAGATCCCCTTTCTGCAAACCAATCAGCACGTATCGTCCTCCATGGGCCAGATAATACAAAGCATTATTAATTGCTTTTAGATTTCCTGTTGCATCAATAATCACTGTAGGCATATGTCCTGAAGTCATCTCTTTCAACTGTTCCATCACATCGGTATCCCCGGCATTCACTGTATAGGGAATACCAAGCTTATCTTTACAAAATTGCAGCCGCTGCGAATTGATATCCATCGCAATCACCTTTCCTCCTGCAATGCGTGCAAACTCCATCGTTCCGAGACCTATGGGCCCTGCACCGATAACCAGTACAAACTCATCTTTTTGGACGCCTGCCCTGCTTACCCCATGTGCTCCGATAGCCAGCGGCTCTATCAATGCAAGCTCATCATAATTCAGTCCATTCCCATGAATAAGCGATTCGGAAGGCACAGATAAGTACTCTACCATTCCCCCATCAACATGTACCCCGCAGACCTTTATATGCACACAGGCATTAGGTTTGGCACTGAGACAGGCAATACAATGACCACAATTAAAATAAGGAATGAAAGTGACCTTCTCTCCAATAGAAAAATACTCCGGGTCAGCCCCTTCCGCTTCGTCAAATGCCACCAATTCCCCTGATAATTCATGTCCCAGTATACGGGGATAATTAAAATAAGGCTGTGTCCCTTCAAAAGCATGCAGATCTGTCCCGCAAATCCCTATTCTTTTTATTTTTATAATCGCATGTCCGGGCGTTAATACCGGGCGTTCTTTTTCTTTATATTCCAGCATTCCTGGTGTGCTGCAAACCAAAGTCTTCATATCTTTAAATCGTTATTTTTGTATTAATTAATCCTGCGGCGTGCATTTTATCTAAAAATCCATCCGGCAATTGGTGGTAAACAAGCTCAGTATTAAACTTTACCCGGTTCGGATTGGTCGTATTCAAAGCGATACTTCCCACACCAGGAGCATTTAAGGCAAATTGTACACAAGCCATTGCCGGAGAGGTGTTAAATTCATTACAGATATTGAAGAATTCCTCCCTCCACCTGAACAGTTCCCCATCTGTCTCCATGCTCACTTTCCGGTAATCATAATGGTCGCTCCCGGTGAGGAAACCCGAATGAAAAACAGCAGAATTGATGATGCGGATCCCAGCCTTCTCCAGCTCTTCCATAAAATGGAATAGGTCTGCAGGATGGCGATGGATGGTATAGCTGTTTGCAATCATCACCCAATCCAGCTTTACATCACGACTCAGCTTTTGGATCACTTCCCATTGTTTAGCCCCTACCCCTATAGCTTTTACAAGACCTTTCCCTTTCAGCTCTGCCAATGCAGTATAGGCATCCAGAATATCTTTGTAGCGTTTTTCATAATCAGCTGCATCTGTTGCTGCATCAAGATATTCATCAGGATCATGGACGGAAACCATTTGGGGAATATAACTGCCCAGTAATTTATTCCCCTGCTCGAAACACTCCAGGATCCCCTCATAACTGATCTTCTGCACAGCATCATGCTTAATTTCTTTCCACACCCCTGGCTCAAATGTCGGTTCAGGTGTGCGGAGTTCCGTTTGCAGCCAGCCGAGTTTATTGCTGATGACCACTTCATCAGGATGGATATTGAGCGCATTTAAACATTCGCCAAGCGATTGTAAGGCAAGGCCTGCTCCATATTTTCCTGCCGTATCAAATACGGGGATTCCTTTACAGTGTTTGATACATTGTTCAACAATAGCTTTTTTATGTGTGATATCAAGTGCTGTAAACAGATTACCAAGTCCACTTGTTCCGTAGATGACTTCCGGTAGCTTAAATTGATTGTCCATACTTTTACTTTATCATTTGGTTGACCAAAGAAAAAGTATTTAACACTTAATATGTCAGAATTATTAACTTAGTAGTAAGTTATATTACCATTAATAAGGTCTATACCCAAAAAATATTAGCCAGATACCTTACCCATATGAAAGCGCAGTTACTTCAGGTTCCCCATGGTTTCGATTATTCTTTCAGTATAAGAAAAGATATGATGCCAAATATCAATAATAAGCGGCATTATCATGATGAGATAGAACTCATCAGCTTTCACCAGGGAAAGGGAAAACAATTTATAGGAGACCACAGCAAAGATTTTGAGCCCGGGGATATTGTATTGGTTGGCTCAAACCTTACCCATTACTGGAAATATGATGAAGATTGTTTACCCACAATAAAATCCTCATTGCCCTGTTCTACGGTTATCCACTTTTTTGAAGATTTTATGGGTAAACAATTCATGCACCTGCATGAAGTAAAACCGGTAAAACATCTCCTGGAAAAAGCCAAGCGGGGAATACTGATCAAAAAAGACAGGGCAAAAACCATTGCCTTACTGATAGAAAAAATTTATACCGCAAAAGGACTAAGCCGCATCACCACTTTGCTTGAATGTTTGGTACTCATTGCAAGAATCGAATCCAGCCAGCTACTCTCCTCAGTTGATCTTTCTGAAACACCCCATAAGGAAAATGATGAGCGGATCAACATTATCTATAATTTTACGGCTGCCAATTTTAGCCGCAAAATCCAGCTGGAAGAAATTTCCTCCCTGGTCAACCTTGAAACCAATTCTTTCTGCCGCTATTTCAAATCAAAAACGGGTAAAACATATTCACAGTTTCTATCCGAAATCAGGATCAGTTATGCCTGCAAGCTCCTCACCGACAATAAAAAGAATATCAAACAGATCTGTTTTGAAAGTGGCTTCAACAACTTCTCCTGTTTCCACAAAAATTTTAAAGAAATTACGGGTAAGACTCCCCAGAATTATAAGAAGAATTTATAAGCCTATCCATCGTAAGGAAGGCTGCTGAAACAGCCTGATCGCCGGTGCAACTTGGTGAAGCGCATCATCACCTCTATCAGGAAAACAAAACGGTCTCCAGACAGATTCAAAAATCCAGCTGAAGACCGTTTACAGGATAACTATTGACTAATTTAAAGTAGCCATATCAATGACAAAACGGTAATGCACATCGCCGTTAAGCGTGCGTTCATAGGCTTCATTAATCTGGTCAATGCTGATCATTTCTACATCAGAAGTAATTCCGTGTTCAGCGCAGTAATCAAGCATTTCCTGTGTTTCTTTAATTCCACCAACCAATGAACCCACCAGACTGCGGCGGCCAAAGATTAAATGAACAGCCTGTACTTCCGATGGGGTTGGCGGCACGCCCAATAAGATCATGATTCCATTGTTATGAAGCAGGGCAAGATATTCATTGTAATCATGCTGGGCGGAAACTGTATCGATAATAAAATCGAAACTGTTAGCCATTCTGGCCATATTATCTTTATCTGTAGTGAGTTCGAAATGGTGAGCACCCAATTCTACGGCATCTTTTTCTTTGCTTTTAGAGCGGCTCAATACCGTTACTTCAGCACCCATTGAAGAAGCCAGTTTAACTGCCATGTGTCCCAAGCCACCTAAACCAAGAACGGCCAGTTTATCTCCTTTTTTAATATTCCAGTGTTTTAATGGCGAATAGGTAGTAATACCGGCACACAATAATGGGGCAACCTTTTCCAATGGCAAACGATCGGAAACACTCAATACAAAACTTTCCTTTACCACAATATGGCTCGCATAGCCACCCTGAGTGATGGTCTTTTTATCCTGTGAATAGGAATTGTACGTTTGTGTATGTCCGTTCTCGCAGTATTGCTCCTGGTCATCTTCACAGCTTTTGCAATGCCCGCAGGAATCAACGAAACATCCGACCCCAACCGTATCACCGACCTTAAAACGGCTCACCTGATCACCCACACGGGTTACAGTTCCGACGATCTCGTGTCCGGGAACTGTAGGATAGATGGTACCTCCCCATTCATTTCTTGCCGTATGGATATCTGAATGGCATACCCCGCAATATAAAATCTTAATTTCCACATCATCTGAAACTGGCTCACGACGGTCTATATGAAATGGAGCTAATGGTTTGTCGGCAGCCTGAGCTGCATACGCTTTTACATCTTTCATCTGTTTTCAATTATTTAGTTGTTACAACAAATATAACAACAACCATCTGCCGGGATATGTTCAGCAATCTGAAAAAAATCTGTGTGGTGTAAAAAAACTGGGTTAAACAGGTGATACCGGATGAAAAGATATCATAACGGATTCAGGCATGGACTCAAAAAAAACCATAAGGAGGAAGCAAAAAAACGGGGCAAAAAAAATCCGTTAAAAAGGAATTCCCAAATAAGAAAAATCCCCTTTTAACGGAATTGAACCATAAGCGATAGCTTATGCTTTTGATGCTTCCAGCGCCTGGCGGAAATCTTCCAGTAAATCAGCCGTATCTTCAATACCGACAGATAAACGGATCATTGAATCGGGAATTCCCATCTCAGCCCTGCGTTCCGCACCCAGTTCAAAGAAAATAGTATGGGCAACAGGAATAGCAAGCGTACGCGTATCACCAAGGTTACTCGATTTAATCACCAGTTTTAAATGGTTTAAAAACTCAAAGCAGTCTACTCCATCATGAAGTGCAAAACTCATCAGTCCGCCAAAACGGTGAAAAATAGAAGAAGCAAGTCCATGCTGGGGGTGACTCTCCAGACCAGGGTAATAAACCTTGCTGACCAATGGATGTGTGTCCAGAAAACCTGCAAGTGCAGCTGCATTGGCACAGGCACGATCCAGCCTTAAAGCAATGGTTTCAGCACCAACGGCAATGGTATGTGCCGCCTCAGGTGATAAGGTTCCACCACCATCACGTAAACCTCTTTTTCTGATCTGTGTAATCCCAAGCATCTCCGGACGGATCTGCTGGCGAAGAACAGCAGTGATATTCGGATAATTCACCCAGTTAAAAAGACCTGTATCGGTCACACTACCTCCAAGGGCATCACCATGCCCCCCAATATACTTCGTCAGCGAATTGATGACCAAACTTGCCTTAACCGTCACCGGACGGAAAATATATGGAGAAGTCATTGTATTGTCCACCACATAGACCAGTCCTTTTTCTTCACAAAAATCACCGATTGAACCCAGGTCGGCCACCTGAGTAGCAGGATTAGCAATCGTTTCAATAAATACCATACGGGTATTTTCCTGCAGGGCATTCTTTATATTTTCAACAGCTGTAGCATCCACAAAAGTGATATCAATTCCCAGATCCATGAAAGTCTGCATTATACTGCGTGTATTTCCGAAAAGGAAGGAACTGGCAATTATATGATCCCCTGCTTTTACCAAAGCAAAGACAGTAGCTGAAATCGCTGCCATCCCTGTAGAGAAGGCCACTGTAGCCATTCCCTGTTCCATCTGCGTTACCTTGTGCTCCAAAGCAGTTACAGTAGGGTTTCCCTGACGGGAGTAGGCATATCCTTTAGCTTTATTCTGAAATACGTTCACCAGCCCCTGTACATCATCATATCCCCAGGTCACTGCCGTATGAACAGGTTGGTGCAAAGCGCCGAATTCCGGTTTCAAAAGCCGGTCTGAATGTAGAATGGTTGTTGTAAATCCTTTTTGATCGCTCATTTATTTTTTAATTTTAACAGAGCTGGCAAACTTCCGGCTTTTTTTCCGAAATCTTAAACCATTTTGCATTTAATTGACTCAGCGACTGATTTATCCTGCAAAAGCCTTAAATAAAACCCTGTCGCCCATCTTCTCCCAAATTGCAGAGCCATCCTGGACAGTTTTTCCTTCCCCGATCGCAGTTTTGAACATGACACTACCGGTACGACCGCCTTTAAAACATCTCCAGACCTGTGTGCCTACAATAATGGTCTGTCCTTTACTGACCGGCTGATTACTTACCCATCTGTTTTGTGCTGCAAATCCTGAATTTGTGGCCACCCAGCGTTCCGGGGGATTGGCAATATTGTGTACCACCGAACCTTTGGAATAGTTCCCATAATCCGGGACTTTCAGTGCATAACTTTCCGTAATGATCCATGGTTTTTCCACCTGGTTATATCCCGGGATAATTTCCTTTGGTGCATCATCGGTACTGCCCGAATAATTCTTACGGAATCCTGTAGCGGGGTACCTATTCTCCTTGTTCACGAAATAGGATGACACCAGGTCAGAAAAGCCTATTTCATCCGCACTATGCCCGGTAATCTGATTATCCGCCACAATAAGGTTATTGAACCTTGCAAAACCGGCTCCTGTGAAATAAATGCCATGGGTGGTAAATACGGAATCATTACGGCTCTGGTGATTCCCTCTCTTACTATTCCGCAGCTGGTTGGACGAAATATTCAGTTGAGTCAGCCAGCCATTTTTAGCCTCTACAAAAATATCAGCAGCAACCTTACGGTT
The DNA here is from genome assembly GCF_052180285.1 of Pedobacter sp. AW31-3R. Lineage (NCBI taxonomy): Bacteria > Pseudomonadati > Bacteroidota > Sphingobacteriia > Sphingobacteriales > Sphingobacteriaceae > Pedobacter > Pedobacter sp. AW31-3R. The sequence continues at coordinate 5,413,907 of NZ_CP197475.1, forward strand.
CAACCAATTGCGGCCATCCGTTACCGTATTGTTTCTGATGGAACCAAAAAGATTAGTGGCAACAGCACTGAAATAGATGCCCTGCCCACCGGCTGCATTGATGACATTATTAATAATTTTTATATCACGCCCTTGTCCTGTTACAAACAAAGCATGATTTTTTGTATCAAAAATAGAATTACCGTCTACTATAATATCCTGGCTCTGCCCTTTGGCACTGTTGACAATCATGATACCATTCCCGTCTTCTATTCCAATAGTTTTTTTGCGGTCACTATTGTCGCCTATGCCATTGATACTGTTATACATCACTTTTAAATGAAAAGCATCAATAATATAAATCCCGCAGCTTTGGGAACGTGAGGCCAGCGTATCCGCTTCAAAGTTGAAATCTCCCCTGATAAAATTATTGCTGATGATAGCTTTATTTGCTGTTCCGGTTGCATAATCATCGCCATAGAATATGGCCGCGGCCGATCCAGCATCACCCGCATTCTTATTCCCTGCACAATAAAAATAATTGGCAGAAATCAAGGTCTGCTGACAGCGTTGCACATCAATCCCATTGTCGCCTGTATATTCTATCCTGTTTTCAGTAATCCGTATATTCTGGCACTGGTGATTGGCCAGGCCAATTCCTGAAATCTGGGAAAGGTAATTGTCAACCACATTCAGCCGGTTGATCCTGTAGGCGGAAACCGCGTGTGTACCGACAAAGCGGAAAGTATTGTGTTCAATTCTAATGTCGGAACATTCATTCCGGCCAAAATTGCTTATTGCACCATCCACCGCCTTAAAATCGATTGAATACCTGCCCAAACGAAGGAAATCACAATCCCTGATCGTAATATTTTTTCCTTTGAAAAGCAGTCCACGGCCATGTGCATCACTTAAGCGGCAATCCTCTATCAGGATATTTTCTGAAGCTTTACTGTCAAAACTGATATTGATCAGGGTGTATCTTCCCGTTGAGGCCTTGGATTTCTGGTCTGCAGCAATTGGTCTTCCCCCTGAAATACCGAGATTCCTTAAAGTAATCTGTTGTCCTTCAATGCTGATCAGTGTAGGAAATGCAGGGGTCAATACACTATCGGTCACGAGCAGACTTTTCTCTTTCCCACTCCCTTCAATGGTCACCATGGAAGGAATGTGAAGGGAAAATGCAGAAGGAATATAATATTTCCCTGCAGGGATAAGCAGGGTGGTCATTGTCCGTGCGGCTTCATCAATAGCTTTCTGCAAAGCAGGGCCATCATTTTGCCTTCCATCACCAGCAGCACCAAAAGATAAGGCATTGAGCACCGTATCCCTTTTCAAGGGCAAATTAGAGGTGAGGTTACCGGGAGAAACGTTCAGCCCTGCCTGAACAGCAGGTGCAGCAGCATCAAATAAATGAGCTGTCGTCATCGATTGTACAGACGAATTGAAAAACAGGGGAAATAAAAAAATAGAACTGAATAAAATAAGGGGTAAGCGCATGATCAACAGGGATTATTCGCAGTGTCTACACCAAACTTTTACGCTCCACCCAATACGGAAGAGACAAGAGTATCCATAATGATAAATAAGCAAACTCAGGTACCGAGCACATCAGGATCATAAAAGCGGCGAACAGTGCAATGACGTAAAATTTATTAAACTGTATATTCTGGACTTTCACAAAAGCATGCCTAAAGAAGAAAACGGTAAATACCGTTAGCCCCAGGAGTCCGTTATTGACTAACAAAGTAGAAAAGAAATCGGTAGAGCGTACATATCCAAACCCAACACCCACCAGCTTACCGGCAAGATTCAACTGGTCTTTCCAAAAATTAAACTGTCCCAGGAAATATCCGGAACGTTCAGAACCGCTCTGATTGGTTCCTGAAAACTTATCAATAAATACGCTATGTACCAATTTATGTATGGCTGGTGAGACAAAAAACAAAGCCACCACCACCACAAGACCAATTGGCACCACCCATAACATCGGTTTTGCAATTCGACGGTCTGCCACACAGGCACCTATGATTAAAATGATTATCCCCAAATAGGCCGAGGTGGAAAAAGTAAACAACAAAGCGATTCCGAAGAAAATGAAATCCGCATAACGCTTTAACGGGATACATAAAATCCAGAAAGGGATCAGTGAAAAAGCAAACATAGAAGGTTCCCCAGTGAGGCTCTTCATGCGCTGCATACGCAATCCACCAAGGGTAATCGTCTGGAATAAACTGCCACTTCCCTCTTTTCCATTAAATACGCGATTGGTCATCAAATCGCCATTGACCCCGGTAAGCTGGAAAAGTATAATTTCAAGGAAACCCAGTACGACAATAATCCTGAGACCGATATAGAGATATTTCAGGTGTGCGCTAGTCGCATAATATTTCAGGTACAAATAGCAAAGTATCCCGGCGAACAGGTAAATACTCTGGCTAATCAGGGTTGTTCTCAGGAGAACTTTATCAGGATTGGCCTTGTCTACCAACGTCAGTGTATCGGTAAAAGTCACCGAAAAAAAATACACCTGTGCCTGTGCCAGCAGATTCATCAGCACAAACACACCTGCTATAAAAAACAGTTCCTTCAACAGTAACCGGTCTTTCAGATAACTCGCTGCGAAAAACACAGGAGCAAAAAGATAGATCATTACATATGAAGGAACTGATAAAGATATTTTAGGATATAAGACAACAGAAACAATAAAAGCAATGCACAGTAAAAGCGCTATATAGAGATGAATAAACTTAGGCAACTTCCTTTCTGGCATAAACAACTTTTTCTGTAAGAGACATATAAAAATCAGTATCTGTTTTCAGGTTATAAATCCTGCTCACAAACGTTTTCAATTTAGCAATAAAATTGGATGCGCTAAACAAATTCGCATGATTACGGATAAATCCAGGACTGAATTGAAGCATTTCTGCTTTTTCTATAGCTGCTGATAAAGATTCAACAGTTTGCTCTTCAAAAAACACCGAAGTACAACGTGCACTGTCACCATTATAGGGAACCATAGTTTCGGTCACCCCACCTTTACCGAAAGCAATTACCGGACGGCCTGATGCTGCAGCTTCCAGCGGAGTAATTCCGTAATCCTCATGCTGAGGGAAAATCAATGCTTTACAGTTGGCATATAATTTTGCCAGTTGTGCGGCTGACTGTGCTTTTAAGAAGGTAATATTATCACCTGCAAGTGCTTTCAATTCTGCCTCCATCGAACCAGTACCTACAATAACCAGCTTTTTCTCGGGAGTTTGATTAAATGCTTTCACTACAAGATCCACCATTTTATAATCTTCCAGCCTGCTCACGACCAAATGGTAATCCTTAACTTCATTCGATATATAAAAATTATCAAGTTTAGCTGCAGGGTTGATGATACTTACGGGTTGTTCAGGGTGGTATGAATCTTCAATACGTGCTTTAACCTCTTTTGAATTTGTCAGGTAAAAATCACTTGCTTTAGCAGCCATGCTATCAAAAACTCTCAATACCCTTGAAGCAAACAAGAAAATATTACGGATGATCATATTGGATGAATTCACAATCGCATAAGAAAATGGTCTCCATGCCAATCTGAATGGTGTGTGGCAATAAGTAATTACCGAAGCATTTTTATCTACACGTACAAATTTTCCGCAGTGGGTAGTAGAGATCAAAACGACATCGTAACCTTTAAGATTGAACATGCGCATCGCAAGGATCGCAAAGGGAAAATAAAGGATTTTGATCAGTTTTTCACTTTTTCCAAGGTATTGAAACCAGGAAGTAAAAATCCTTGCTTTTTTAAACTCTTCATAAGTTTTATCTTTGTTGTAACAAAGGGTAAAAATATCTGCTTCAGGATATGCTTTGTGCATATCTAATACAACCTGTTCGGCTCCCCCTCTTCTTACTAGTTCGTCATGTACAATAGCTACTTTCATCTTATGTGGTATTAAATTGCTGAATAATGTGATCTACTCTCTCAGCTGAAGTTTTCCAGGTTACACTTTTCATTTGGTTAATGGGATCAGTTTCCTGGGAAACCGAAAACGTTTTTGAGAACGTTATTAACAAACTGGAGAGTTCTGAAGCGTCAGCTGTATTGAAGTAAACAACATCTGTGCCACCAACTTCCCGGAAGGCTTCAATATCTGATGCCAAAACCGGGCAGCCCATAGCCAATGCCTCTGCGACAGGTAAGCCAAAGCCCTCATACAGGGAAGGATTTACCAATGCCAAAGCCCCAGCATAATAATCGCGCAGCTGCGCATCTGTTACATAACCTGTAAAAACGATGTTAGATAGCTTTCTGAATTGCTCTATGGCCGGATTTTGAGCAAAAGAGGCATGTCCGGCACCTACCACAACCAAATCAATATCAGCTAATTCTGCCATGCGGAAAGCATTCAGCAGAAAAATCAGGTTTTTCCGGGGATCCAAAGAACCTACAAAGAGAAAATATGGCCTTGGATATATTTTGACAGCCTTTTTTGACGGTTCCTTACTAAATGCACTCGCATTGGGAACCACGGTAATTTTCTCCGCATCAATGTGATAAAAAGAAGAGATTTCACGCTTAGAGAATTCGCTTACTGTAACAACATGTTTACTATTCCTTAGCACATTAGGGATCAACCACTTATAATATAGAACGAACTTTCTGGAAAAAAATCCTGGATAACGTTCAAATGCAATATCGTGCACACAGGTAATCTTATTCTTGTAAAAAACAGGGGCAGCATTACAGAAACTGATTAAAAGCGGGTTTCCCTTCGCACGCAGGTGCAAAGGCAGCTTAAACTGCTCCCAGCCTATGCCAGCAGCAGATTTCATGATTTCAAGGGGTTGTTTAAGCTGATAAATTTCATTATTCTGCTGGTCTTCCCCGCAAATGATTTTCAGTGGACTCTCCATATTCCTGCAAATCTCTGAGGCATACCGTTGTACACCACTCATCTTCTGAGAAAGGAATTTTCCGTTAATATATACTGGTTGGTTACTCATGACATAAATTAAATAGACAAAATACTGATATACAAAATCTTAAAACAACCTACTTTACACTTCCAGAAGAAAGGATGACAGCTGTTCATTGAGCAGGGCAGGTGCATATTTATGCTCTGCTTCAGCAGCGGCAGCAGATTTGGCGGCAATGACCTGAGGATGAGCTAAAATCTCCTCTAATAGTGCCTTAAGGCTATTTTCAACCATCTCAAACTTCCACATATACCGTTCATCATACAATTCTGCAAGCCCCGCTTTATCCGCCAGACAAACGGGGGTAGCTGTAGCTATGGCTTCAATAGGTATTCTTCCAAAAGGTTCATTCCAGTTAGAAGGCACCAAAATCAGGTCTACACTGCGGTAAAATGCCTGTGCATCAGTTTTTCCAATGAAACTGAATTCAAATTTCCCTTCATACAGGGCGGTCATCTCATTGATGAAATCAGGATCCGCTTTTCCGGCAATAACCACCCTGAAACGTGTATGCGTATCGATTTTAGCGATTTCACCCAGCATAAAATCAACACCTTTCTGCCTGTTTACCTTGCCAATGAACCCCAAAACAACCTCATCATGGGGATTTTTAATTCTCGGTACCGGATAATTGCGGTTATCCAGACCATTGGCAATCACCTGCTGTGGCTTCTGATGACCGATATTAAACCTGCTGTGCTGATCAAGAATAAACCTGCTTATGCCAATAAATCCATCGGGTAATAAAAAATATTTTTTTTTAATTGACCAGGTCAATTTACATGCTGTACAAAGTTGTTGACAATCTCCACACTTTGTGTACATAGTGGTTGTATGGCACATCAGGTAATAATCCCTCATGGTATGCACCAACTTGATATTTCTGGATTTTATCGTTTTCCAGATGGAAGGAGAGAAGCCCTGTATATTATTGGTATTAACGACATCCGGTTTGATTTTGTCCAGCAGGCGTCCTAAAACTTTTTTATAAAATGGATTCCCGGAATCCAGCAGGTGCCATATCAATTTTTTTATCGGATGCTGACCCGCTGATTTTTCAATATGATACAGGTTCTTTGTTTTCAATGAAATCACAACCACGCCATTCAATCGCCTAACGGATTGTTCATAACCCAGTGTCAGCACATACACCTGATGTCCCGTGGTTACGAGCCCTTCAGCCATTGTCCTTACGGAAACTTCCGCTCCCCCTACCTGGAATGGAGCATAAAGTGTATTCACAAAAAGTATCTTCATCAGTAAATATTTGTTTATTATCGGTTATGGAGCTACCATGAGCTTGTATTTATTCGTTGTATAGGCGGGGCGGTAAGTCCATGCTGTTTTCATTAGCCTTTCCGAAAAGATTTAAACGCAGTCTGCTTCATTTGCTTAAGATAAGCAAGGCTGAAATAATTGCGGTCAATAAGGTTGATCCTCTGTCCCCTCAATACGATAAACAAGGTCAGCATTACACTCAGCTCTGTTCCTACCCAGGCAATTGCAGTCCCATAATAACTATACAGCGGTATCAGCAATAAGTTAAGGCTGATATTAAATATACATCCAATGATGGTCACCCTGAAATACACCTTATCCATTTTCAGGTTGAGTAAGGTCTGCACACCCATTACGTTACTGATACTGGCGACGAAAGGGCTAATGGCCAATATCCTCAAAATCCATATGGAATCCTCGAACTTAGATCCATATAAAATATGCACCACCAATGGGGCGAAAAGTGCAGCGAGAAAACACATCGTAAAAGTATACATCATCACCAATGGAAAAATCCGCTTTACCTCATTCACTCCTTCTTCCTTACCTTTCGAAAAAGCAGTACCGATATGAGGAAATAAAGCCTGGCTCATTGGCAACAGCATCACACTCTGTACAACAGCAATCACCCTGGAGGCAGCGGTGAAAATCCCTACTTCTTTTTCTGTCGTCAGCAAGCCCAGAATAACCGTATTACTGGTAGTATAAAAGCTAATCATCAGCGTAGCAATAAATACCATTTTATCTTCTTTCAGCAGATTGAACACTTCCCTGTAATCCGGAACGCGGAACTGGACATTAAACTTTCTTATGGCATAAATGAATAGGGCGATGGCAACCACCACCTGGGAAGAAGCAGACATCACTGCATACCAGATATAATCATCGGGTTTACGGATCAGAAAGACGATAGAAACGCAGAAAACCAGTTTTGAAAGGAAATTGAACAGGGCCGTTTTGTGAATAATCTGAAGTCCCTGGAAAAGCCAGTTGGGGGTAAACACATTCGCCAGACAACTGGCGAAGATAAACATACTGACTATCGGATGCCGGTTCATCTGCGGGATAGTGCTGAACATGATGGCAAATACCAGAACTGAAACGATAAAAAGCAGAATCCTCGAATAGAAGATCTGTGAAAACAATTCATTGATCATTTGCTTGTCTTCCCTGTTTTGCGCCACCCTCCTGGTAGCCGTAAAGTCGAATCCAAAATTGATAAACAGGATAAAATAGGTAACAATAGCAATGGAGAAATTTATGGCTCCAAAGCGTTCAGGCCCTATTGTTCGTACAATAAAGGGAAGCGTTAAAAAAGGAAGTAGAAAATTAGACGCTTGTATGATGGTTAAAGCACCATAGTTTTTACCTAATGCTTTATTCTTAGACATTCATATATGTTTTACAGCTGTTTTTAGGTCTCGAATAAAACAAATATACTGCCAATTATTGCTTTACGACACGTATTTTGTACTATAAATAAAATCTTTCGCAGTGCTATCCATCCAATATCCAGCTATTTTTTCGAAGATGGTATTGAAATCCTGTCTTTCCAAGGACATCCCCTATAAATTACGGTGAAAACTGAAGAAGGACTACATTGGGACCAGCTTATACACCCTTCCCGGAGATTCCACAGCCATATAGATAAACCCATCCGGCCCCATCCGTACATCCCTGACACGGCCAATATTTTTGAACAGGATCTCTTCTTTGATCACTTTATTGCCTTTCAAGACCGATCTTTGCAGGAACTGGAACCTTAACGAACCGGAAAGTACATTTCCTTCCCAGCCTTTATACCTTGTACCGGTTACAAATGCCAGTCCGCTTGGTCCTATAGAAGGGATCCAATAATGGACAGGTTGTTCCATCCCTTCTTTTGCAGTCAGGTTACTGATCGGTTTTCCATTGTAATTAATACCATAGGTAATGACCGGCCATCCATAATTTTTTCCAGGTTTGATGATATTGAGCTCATCTCCTCCCCGGGGGCCATGCTCATTGTCCCACAGCTCACCAGATACCGGATGAATGGCTAAGCCCTGCGGATTCCGGTGTCCATAAGAATAGATCGATTGCGCTGCTCCGGCAACATTCACAAAAGGATTGTCAGCAGGAATACTTCCATCGCTTTTTATCCTGTGGATTTTACCCAGGTCATTTCCTTTAATCTGTTGTGGATTCACTTGTTCATTCCCACGTTCGCCCACAGAAAAATACAGGTCGCCCTCTGTACCAAACTGGATTCTGGAACCATAATGGTGCTGTGTCCTGGCATAAGGAAGTGCTACAAAAATATCTTTCTGCTCCTGCAGGCTATTTCCTTCCAGCTTCGCACGCATGATTGCAGTAGTAGCCAGGGTACTTCCATTTTCAGTTTTGAATTTTGAGTAAGAAAGGTAGATATAATGATTCCTGGCGAAGTCAGGGTCGGGCACGACATCCATCAATCCGCCCTGTCCCTGCGCCAAAACTTTTGGTGTACCGCTTATCGGCTGTAAGGACTGGTCTGACTTGACCGCATATAATTTACCCCCCCTATCGGTAACGAGCATTTTTCTGCCTGGTAAAAATGCGATTCCCCAGGGCACATCCATGCCTTTTGCAACGACTTCCAGTTTAACCTTCAATTCCGCTGTGTTGAAAACATCAGAAACAGGGCGTTCATTCGTGTTAAACTTATCCACGTTTTTGATTCCTTTGAGGATATAATCTGCAAGGGCATTGATCTCCGCATCCGACATACTTTCAGCAAATGCCGGCATTCCTTCATTTTCAAGTCCGAACTTGATCGATTTAAACAGGTCTTCTTTTTTATTGCCATGCTTCCAGTCACGGTCTACAAACATATCCATCTTCTCTCCATGGCATCCCGCACAATAGTTTTTATAGTTCGCTGCAGGTTCTGCACGTTCCGCCGTATCGAAACTCAGGCATATTGCAACTACTGCCGTTATGATGGTTAAAACACCGAAATTCCTTAGCATAAACGTAAAATTTAGTACTAAAAATACCGAATAATATTAACAAAAATCGGCAAACGACGCTATTTGAAACGATTCTATCTAATTGTTACATTACCTCCTGCCAAATCCATCCCGGAAAGGCAATTTCCAGAACAATAGCTATAAAACCCGGCAATAATAGACATAGGACCAGTCAATAATAGGTATAAAAAAAGGTACAATAACAGCAACCAGAACTGTTATTGTACCTTTTCATCAAAATCTAAAGTGTATTTTAGAATAAGTAACCAATACTGGTCATAAAGTTCCTGGGTGTACCCGGAAAAACACGGTTATAATCATATCCACCCATCCAGTGTGTTTTATCGAAAATATTGTTGAAGTTCACAGCCATCTTAAACTTATTCACAGAATAAGAAAGCGCTGCATTCACCAATGCGTAAGCCGGCAATTGCAGTGTCTCCTCCAGGGTATTTCGCTTGGTTACATAATTCGCTCCGAGAGCCAGTCCGAGACCTTTAGTCTTTAATCCTGTAAAGGTATATTTAGCCCAGATATTTCCTTGTGAACGGGGTGCATTGGCCATCAGGTCACCAATATCAGAGGAGACTGCACTTTTTGTAATGATCGCTTTGTTATAGGAAAAATTAGCAAGAATACTAAGATTACGTGTGAGGGAACCATAAATATCAGTTTCCACACCGGTTGCCCGCTGACTTACCGGACGTAATAAATCCTCGTTATCCTCATCAAGTGCATTTACCAACACATTATCCTGCTCAATTCTGTAAACGGCTACGTTTACCGCCAAACGTTTTTCCAGCAATTCCATTTTAAAACCACCCTCAAGCATTTTACCATCCAGCGCTTCAAAAGGACCTCCATTATCAGCATTTGTACTAATAATAGATAAGCCCTGTGGCTGGTAACTTTGCGTATACGTACCATATATACTCAAAGCCTCAATTGGCGTATACACCATACCGAAACGCGGCAGGAAAGCAGATTCCTTAACTTTTTGCTCCTCCTGCTGATCCAAATTCAATACATCCACATAGTACTCTTTTCTCAAACCAATCAGCACCTGCAGATTTTTCCATTTGATCTGGTCTTGCAGGTAAACGCCATTTACATAGTATTTTGTAGGGGTGAACTCATTCGCTTCAGAAAGGCTAAAATATTCGCTGATTTCAGAGAAAGAATAATCAGGATTGGTCAGGTCAAAATGCGGGACATTAGGAACAGGCATTCCGTCTACGATCAGGTAATTTGCCGAATTTGCAGGACGATAATTATTGATGGCACCGGTATTGGCCGCATTACGGTAACCTCTTGCATTAAAAGCCGAATTGTTATCTTTAGGTTTCAAACTTTGAATGAAATCATAACCGGCTAATAAATTATGGCTGACCTCTCCCGTATTAAATGCATAAACACCATATAAAGTAAGATTGTCAGTATTGTATAAGGTCTTTCTGCGCGTGGTACGCATTCCCATCAGGGTAGGGATCTCATTTCCTAAAGCATCTACGGCATAATTGTTAGAAGTTCTGTGTTCCAGCAAATCTTCTTTATACATCGATTTCATATAAGAAGCATTCAAAGAGATCTTATCTGATACTTTATGCTGAATGGAAATGGTAGAAAATAAAGTAGTCTCATTCAAAAAGTCATTGTCCTTCCCGATAGCAAAGGAAATTGGAGTCGTGTATAACGATCCTTGTCCCAATCCTGCTGCTTCTCCAAACGTAGGCTGTCCACGGTCCAGGCGACCATTTGTCCTGGAATACATCAGTTCAAAATTCACTTTAGTCTTGTCATCAGGAATAAATGAAAAAGAAGGGGCAATTACAATATCTTCTGTTCCCTGCAACTGCCGGAAAGACCCTGCATTCTGGTAGGCCAGGTTTAAGCGGTATAAGAAGGTCTGGGAGCTATCAATTGGCCCGGTAAAATCACCCGTAACCCTGGTGGTATTGTAACTTCCTGTCGACAGCATAACCGATTTTCGGTTCTCATGAAGTGGTTTCTTGGTCACCATATTCACGGTTCCTCCGGCATCGGTATTGGCAAAAAGAGCGGAAGCAGGACCTTTAATCACCTCCATCTTCTCAATATTAGGCAACAGTGAAGAACTCCATCCCTGTGAAATATTGCGCAGCCCATTTAGCAATGAGTTTGAAGTCCGGAATCCCCTGATCACGAAATCATTGTCATAGCTGGAAAAAGCATTCATCCCACTCACATTCTTCAGCAAGTCGATAGTCCTGAAAGCCTGCTGATCTTCCATCACTTCTTTCGTTACATAACTGATTGCCTGCGGTACATCCCTGAGCCTGGTTTCTGTCTTTGTCCCAGAGAAAGATCCGCCATCCTTGAAAGAACGCTCTTTCCTTCCTGTGATCTCTACATTCTGTAGCTGACTTCTATCTTCCTGTAATACCGCATGAAATCCTTTTAAACTTCCTGCAGTTAAGTCTGCATTTCTGACTTTCGTCTGAAAACCTATAAAACTGAACCTCAATGCATATTTGCCTGATTTCAACTTTAGGATATAATGACCCGACTGATCAGTCCTGGTACTTATTTTCTGATTGTCTATCCTAACGGATACATTGGGAATAGGTACCCCTTTTTCGTCTTCAACCTGTCCCTCTATAGAGACCTCGGTCGTGACTTGTGCTACTGCCGATTCCACCGGCATCCCCAACTGGAACCCAACTAAAGTCAGGATTCCGCACCATAAGCTTCTGCTCTTTGACATCTTGTTTATAATTAGTATAAATTAAATAGTGCCGCAATATTATGGAAAGCGGGGCTGATATCAAAATAATTGTTTAAACACGCAGTGTCAGGCAAGACCACAAAAACAATTAAAACACTATATTACAGCACAATACTATTGATAATACATCTAAATAAAAAGATCAATGCGATACAGCCGAAAGGGCGGCATTTTTTGGGAAGCCGTTTTAGAAATAAAATTACTGATTAAGCCATTCTTTGAAGGCATCGGCCCTATCCTCGCTAACGATCACCTCTGTTACATCAACGGGCGCCGGAGAGAGCTTAATCCGCACCCTGTTCCGGGAAAGTTTATACATCTCACTGATCGCATTGATATGGATAATAAATTTGCGGTTAATCCTGAAGAACACCTCATGGTCCAGCTTAGGTTCCAGGCTGGCGATGGTTTCTTCAAGAACGTAATTTTGCTGCAGGCGGGTAACCAGAAAAAGGTACTTGCCGTCGGCCATGAAATAAGCAACCTGGTCGGATGGGATAGATTTAATTAATTTACCAGCTTTCACCATAAAGCGGTGCTGTATCGTGGCTACCTTAGAAAGAACGGGTACATCCGTATTCGTTTGACGGATACCACTTAGTTTATTCAGGGCATGTCGTACATCTTCCTCATCAAAAGGTTTCAGCAGGTAATCTATTCCCTGATTTTTGAAAGCCTTTAGTGCATACTGATCGTATGCCGTAGTGAAAATAACAGGACTACTGATATTGGTCTGCAGGAAAATCTGGAAGCTTTCCCCATCCCCCAAGTGGATATCCATAAAAAGAAGGTCAACAGTGTGCTGTTGTAACCAGCCTACAGCAGATTCAACAGTCCCCAACACAGCGATCACCTGGATATTTGGATTGATCTGTAGCAGCATATTCTGCAGGGTGGCTGCAGCCAGTTCTTCGTCCTCAATAATCAGTACATTCATGCGCTAAATCCTTAGGGGTAAATGTAAAAAAAAACTCCGGCACGTAAAACATGCCGGAGTTGGAAAATAGAACTGATTTATTGGTGTGTGTTGTAAATCCTATATAAAATAATTAAACAGCCTTACTGAAGGTTCGGATTGCTGGATATAGCAGATTTAGGAAATCTCAAGGTATATCTTGGATCGTTTTTTTCCAATGTATAATCAACTTCCTCTACACGATGTGTAATTTTAGGCTGGCCATATCTTCTCAGATCATACCAACGATGACCTTCAAGCGCGAATTCTTTCTCTCTTTCACTGATAATTTCCTTTAACAGGTCTGCATCAGATAAGCTTTCAATCCTTATTTTCTCTGTAATAAAGTAAGCTGGCTTCAAACGCTTTGCTGTAACTGCCAGCAGGCTTTGCAGTGCCAATCCTTTATTCCCTGATTGCAATGCAGATTCTGCCTGGATGAGATACAGTTCAGCATTCCTGAAAGAAATTTTCAATGCATCAGAAGAACCTTTATTTGAAACATAATCCCCACCGCTAAAGCTAAAATAAAGTGGGAAACGAAGATCATTCTCCTGGTTATAAATACCCGTTAAATGTGATGAGATATAACTTGAATTGGAGATGATATTATTGAAGGCATTTTCCATCGACATGATATTCTCCACGGATAAATAATTATTTGGCAAACGTGTTGACGTATTTAAATCCTCCAGCTTGTTATTCAATGCTAAACCAGCTTGTGCTGCAGCAAGAGAATTTGCCCATTCACCTTTGAATTCATATACTCTTGCCTTTAATGCCAGCGCTGCACGGGTAGTAAAACGATAATTTTTACCTGATTCATAAGTCTCCACATTCAGAAATTTTTGCCCCTCAGTAATATCCGAAAGAACCTGAGTATAGACTTCTTCTACGGTTGCAGGAATATAGTTATGCTCCAGATCCAGCTTAAGCGCTATAGCAATTCCACGATCGGTTGCCGCAGTTGCATTCTGATATGGCTTGGCATAAAGATTTACCAGTTCAAAATGACAGTAAGCACGTAAAAGGTAGGCTTCACCCTTCATTTGTTCCGTTAACGCATTTTTTCCCGCTCTGTTTTCCACTTCCGAAATAACTTCGTTTGCATAAAAAATTGTATTGTAAAAAGCCAGGTAAGGAAATTCAAATGTCACAGCATCCGGATCGCTGTCTTTCCATTTATAGATGTCCCGTAATCCTGGATAGTCGTTTCCGTATTCATTCAGCGTCAATTCATCCGTACGGGCTGCTAACAGCGACTTATGGGTAGCAAAATTATCATAAGCTGATGTTAGTAAAGCTCTGAAATCCTCTGCTGTTGTTGGAATTACCCTTCCTACAGGTTCAATATCTAAATATTTTTTGCAGCCACCCAGGGTAACCAGGATCAGTACTACTGCAAGAATTTGTATAATCTTTTTCATCAGTATATAATTTTTTTTAAAGGTGATGAAGCTATCATTGTTCTTTATTTGCATTCAAGAACTCGCAAGCTCCGTTTTCATGACTATTTGTAAACGGTAGGTGCATGATGGCTTCATCAGTGATTAAATTTTGTCTCTTATTAATTTACCATTAAAATGTTGCATTTAAACCAAAAGAGATACTTCTCGAAATCGGTTGAGCATAGATACTTCCATAGGTCTCAGGATCAAAGAACCCATCATGACCATTGCTGAAAACAAACAGGTTTCTCCCCTCAATGCTAAACCTTAATGTATTCGCTCTGATTTTAGAAGATATTTTTGCCGGTAAGGTATAACCAACACGCATACTATTGATGCGTACATAACTCATTTTCTTAGCGAAGATATCCAGATTGCGGTAAGAAATTACCGGATCACCTGAATTCAACCAGTCGTAAGCCATCCACCTGCTTCCATCACCAGTATTCCTTCCAATAATTGCAGGCATATTGGTATTGGTATTTTCTGCAGTCCAGGCATTTAGAATATCTCTCGAATAATTCATCCCACGATCTACCAATGAAGGATTATAATTTGAAGAGTTAATCATCATCTGATCAATATTAAAGATTGCTGATATGGAAAAATCAATATTACGATACCTGAAACGGTTAACTAACCCTCCTGTATATTTCGGATCCCTGTCACCTGCATAAGTATATAAATTCTGGTAATCTTTACCTGTCAATGAAGTACTGGTAAATTCACCAGGGAAAAAGTCAGCATATGGATCATACAGTTTATAAAAATTCTCTAAAGACACGACTTGTCCGTCTTTTACAAACTGGGGAATACCATTCGCATCCAGTCCGGCAGTTTTTAATACAAATAAAGCATTTACAGGATACCCTTCTCTTGATGCAGTATATTGATTATCACGAACTTTTTCTTTTAGCACTTTGCTCCTGTTATGTGCTATATTAAAGTCTGTAGACCATAGGAAATTCTTATTGCTGATGTTTCTTGTGGAAATTGTGAGTTCCAGTCCTTTATTCCGAATCCTGGCAAAATTAGAATTTGTAAATTCAAAACCATTCTCCAGTGACAATTCCTGAATACCAATCAGGTCTTTACTGTTCCTGTTGTAGTAATCAAACGTTACCTGCACTGCATTTTTAAATAAGCCCAGGTCCAATCCGGCATTAAAAGTAGTGGTCTTTTCCCAGCGTAATTTATTGTTTGGCGGACTTGTGACCACAATCGTAGTTTCATTTCCACCCGGCAGTATAGAAGTAGTGTTATATGCACCAGTAACAAAAGGAGAGGTATTTTTATCAATATTTCCCTGAATACCGTATGAACTTCTTACGCGAAGATTAGAAATCCAGGAAGCTTTTTTAATGAATTCCTCTTCACTCGCATTCCAGGCTCCGGAGAAGGAGTATATGGGCAAATATTTATACTTCGGATCTACACCAAACAAATCCGACCCATCATAACGAACACTTCCATAAGCGGTATACTTACGGTCATAAGTATATGACAGTGTTGCATAAAATGAAGCAAATGCATTTTCAGACATTTCTTTCTGATACGTACGGAAGTTTGCATTTTTAGCAAAATCAGCATTCGGGAATAAAATATTCTGATTTGTTAGTGTCCGCTCGTCATAACCAAAACCCTTTGTGAACAAATTTTCATTGTTATTTCTTCTCAGCTCGGTACCTGCAAGTGCTTCAACCTCATGCTTATCATTGAATACTTTTCTATAGTTCAGCATGCTTTTCCAGTTATATTGGAAAAAGGAAGTACGCTGATTTTGAATAATCCCTCCTACTGGCAAAAAGAATTCATAGGTTTTACTGGTAGAATTATAATAACGGGTACTTTGTCTTATTTTCCTGCCAAAATAACTATCAGCAGATCCATATTTCTCATTTCCTGTTTCTTCAAACTGAAGTCCCAATTCTGAATGCAGGTTTAAATCCTTTGTAATTTGATAATCACCAGTGATGATACTTTTTACACTTTTATTAAATAAAGTATATCTTGTATTCTCACGTTCTTCTATGACATTAAAAGGAATCAGTACGTCACCAGAAAGGTTACTGGAACCAAATATGTCATCATCATAACGAAAGCTGCCATCAGCATTTCTTATGGTCTGGTAAGGATTTACATTTCTGGAATAACGGGTAGGACTCGTGAAGGAGTCTGCATCGCTAAGGAAGCTTTTACGGTCCGATTTGGAAGCAAATACGGCTGCTCCGAATTTCAGTTTTGAGCTTATCCTGTAATCAGTTTTCAGCGTCAGGTTATAACGCTCCAGACCGGTACCAATAACAGTACCTTTCTCATTGTAATAACCACCAGATAAATAATAACTAGCCTGGTCATTTCCACCCGACAAACTCAAGCTATACTGCTGATTCAGTGCCGTCTGATAAAGTTCTTTACCCCAGTCTGTATGGTTCTGACGCAAGTTATTAATTGCTTGTTGTGTACCAGTGCTTAAACCTGAAAAGCCATTTGCCCTGTAATTCGCCAGCTCATTGTTTGCATTCAGTATCCTCGTTACTTCACCCTGGTTATTGCGGTAAGTAAGGTCTTCCCTTGAAGCCAGACCCAATTCAAAATCAACCTTCTCCGTTGAATTCATGAGGTTCAGCCTGTCGAAATCCGGACGTTCAGAAAAGAAAGTATTTGCACTGAAATTAATCGCTACAGGTCCTGTTTTTCCTTTTTTGGTCGTAATCACAATCACCCCATTTGCAGCCCTTACCCCATAAATAGCTGTCGCTGCCGCATCTTTTAAGATCGTGATATCTGCAATATCATCAGGGTTAAGTCCTGCAATAGGCAGGTTACGCAACTCATTAATGTTATCCTTATCAAAAACATTTGGCAGGTTCGTGCCTTCCAAAGGGATTCCGTCCAGTACCCATAATGGATCCTGACTACCGTTCAGCGATACCGTTCCTCTGATACGGATTTTCGGAGCTGATGACGGCCCACCACTTAAGCTGGTCACAGATACCCCTGCAACCTGGCCTTCCAGCATCTGGTCGATACCTGAAACACCTGCCTGACGGATATTTGCATAATCAACTACGGCAAGTGAGGTCGTGTTCTTACGTTTTGCGGTCGTGGTGTAGCCATTAACGATGACCTCCCCAAGGGTATTCTCATCGCTCACCATTGAAACTGTGACTTTCGTTTTGTTAACGATATTGACCAGCATGGAATTATATCCCAGGTAACTTACCCTCAGAGAAGGTGTACCTTCAGGAACGGCAAGCGTAAATTTACCATCTGTATCCGTCACCGTTCCGATAGCTGTATTTTCTATCATGCCGGCAACTTTACTTTTCTCCCCGATGGTCGCTTTATCTACATACACCGAAGCTCCCGGGATAGGTTTACCCTCCGAATCCAGCACCTGTCCGGTAACGGTTGTTTGTTTTTGACTAAATCCTGCAAAGCTCAGGCTAAGCAGAAAAAGTAACAATAGTAAAGGTTTATTCATTTGTGTGTGGTTTAGTTTATTTATATATTATTTAATATCAAGGCTCTGTCCAATTCTCAGTATCAAGTCCTGATAATGGTTTCTGGTGGCCTCATCCCC
The DNA here is from genome assembly GCF_052180285.1 of Pedobacter sp. AW31-3R. Lineage (NCBI taxonomy): Bacteria > Pseudomonadati > Bacteroidota > Sphingobacteriia > Sphingobacteriales > Sphingobacteriaceae > Pedobacter > Pedobacter sp. AW31-3R. The sequence continues at coordinate 5,431,875 of NZ_CP197475.1, forward strand.
CTTATCCCTATTTTTCTTCAGCAGTGTGAAGATCTGCAAGAGCTCTCCACGTTTAGCCGGAGCCACTTCTGAAACACGGCTCATGGAAGTCACATGGATATTCCGCAGCTCCACATTCGCTTCAAGACCAAGGTCGCAGGTCTGCGGTAAATTATTCTGCAGTGACTTCTTACTTACTTTATCGAGCATCTTATCTGTGCTGACCAGTAATACATCTACGTAATTTTGCTGCAACATGCGTTCAGTAATGGAAAGCCCTGCCCCTTTCATTGTTTTACCGAAAACCGACTGGCGTACTTCTTTAAACAAATCGGCCATGGTAAAGACTTTGTCGCTTCCCATCATCACTTCCATTTCCAACATCCTCAGCAATCGCTCTTCCCCCATTAAACTATACAGCAGGCTATACTGAAACTCACGTCTCATATTATACGGACCATACTCAAACGGACCAAGTGGGGTATCTTTCACAGGGAAAGTCTTCTTCAGCAATTCCTTGTCAAACAACCATTCCGGCATTGTGAATACATTGTCTTTGAGATAATCAAGTGCGGCATGCTGCACCTTTACCGGTACGGCAGTATAGGCATCTTTGTGATCGCCACTTACCGGGTTCTCCAGGTAGTAACCACCAATATTCGCGGCTACATGTTCTGCATATGTCTGGTATTGGAACAAGGCTGCCATATATAACTTACCCGCCTGGTAATAATCCTCACCATCTTCGGCCGACCAGCCCGCAATCTGCGGAATCAGCCGCTTTAGATTTGCCAGGCCATAATTGCTCGCTTTAACAGCATCATCTCCCAGGTCTTCCGACTGCGCGCGCGGATCAACAATATTCATTGAATTCTGCTGTTCCCCATAATGGTACAGCGGATCATCGGCATGTGCCTTTATCCAGTTTTTCAGCACGGGGATCTCCTGGTGCGGATCAGCCACATCCAGCCATCTGTATCCCCATTCAATTGCATATTTATCATATACACCAATCTGCGGGGTAATATTGGTCACCTGATCTTCCGGCTGCGCCACATAATTAAAGCGTGCATAATCCATAATCGAAGAAGCAGTTCCACCCATACGGTTCGTAAAAGAAGCCGAACGCAGGGAATCTACCGGAAATGCAGCCGAAGCCCCCATATTGTGCTTTAAGCCCAGGGTATGGCCAATTTCATGTGAAGACACAAAACGTATGGCATGTCCCATCTTATCGTCTGATAATTTATTTTTCCGCGCCCCTGTATCGATCACACCGGTCTGCACACGCATCCAGGACTGCAATGAAGTCATCACATTGTGCCACCAGATCACATCCGATTCCAGGATTTCCCCTGTACGGGGATCAACCACTGCCGGCCCCATCGCATTGGACTTCGGTGATGCCGCATAAGTAATTTCCGAATAACGGATATCATCGCCATCATAATCTGCAGTATCTGTCACTTCCCTTGCCTGGATTGCATTTTTAAATCCGGCCTTTTCAAAAGCCTTCTGCCAATCCTTCACCCCTGCAATAATGTGTGCTCTCCATTGTGGAGGCGTTGCAGGATCTATATAAAATATAACGGGCTTAACCGGCTCCACCAGCTCACCCTTCAGGTAGCGGGCACGGTCTTCCGGTTTAGGCTCCATGCGCCAGCGTGTCACCAGCTCACGGGTTTCCATTTTATGCTGCTGATCAGAAAAATACCATCTCGGTGTGCTGAAAAACCCGACCCTGTTATCTGCGAAACGTGGTTTCATCGGTATTTCAGGCAATTGCAGCAGGTTTGTGGTCACGGTGATACTGATAGGGATACTGCTTTGTCCTTCTGTAACCCGTGTACTCAGCAAGGCGCGTACAACAATATTCTGCGGAAAACTTTTAATGCGTTCTATAGACGACAATGCGCTTTTAGGGGAAGTCCCCAGGCCAACATCGGTAAAGACATCATTGAAGCTTTTTTCTGTCCCATCAAAAACTTTGTTCATCTTCAGCACTACAGCAGAAGAATCGGGTGAGTAGGCCTCAATCTTAAACGACTCAATCACAGAGCCCGTAAAATTATCATTCACAGATTGTGTAATCGCATCACCTGCAACTGACTCCACCTGCGGAACAATCGTTTTCACCCATACAGTCCCCGCAAGTTTATTCCTCGAAAAACGGATCACCTTATTGTCAAAGTTCATCCCTTTATTCAGGCCGGTTTCATTCAGGGCCAGAGGTACAGAAGAGATCTTGTTGACCAATAAAAAGTCTTTCCCCATCAATACCAATGGGATTTCGAAATAATAGTCTGTACCCACCTGGTGTACTTTAAACAAACCTTTCAGGGTAGTCGCTTTTTTCAGCAACTCTGAATAACTTTTCAGGCTTTTACCTGTGCTGTCCTTATCTTTCTTTTTAGCGGTATCAGCCAGTGTTTTTTTACCTAATTGTCTCGGAAGTTTTTTGGAGGATTGAGCATTGCCCACAGTACAAAATGAAAATAAGAACAGTACTATAAAAGCAAATTTCAAAACATTTGTATTCAAAATCATGCTCCAAAATCCTGCTTAGTTCTCATATTTTAAAATTATTAAAAGCAAAGCCGCGGTTTTAGGGAGTGAGGCCGCTGTATTAAGGAGTGAAAGCATCTTTAATTACAGGTAAAAAACACATATAGTTACCATTCTCGATGCCATGGCGAATAGCATAGTCGCCAAAATGTGCATAAACTTGCTGCAAATAATTCAGCCCCTGTTTACCCGAATCCTTGACATCATTCCGGGGCTGAAGGTTATTCGTCACCACAATTCCATTGCCTGCGCTTTGGATGCGGATATGTAAAGGTTTTAATTTGGAGACCACATTGTGCTTCACCGCATTTTCAACCAGTGTCTGTACACTCATAAACGGAAGGTAGGTCTGGTTATGTTCCTCATTGACTTCAACCTCTAAAGAACCCAGGGCATCCCCAAACCTAATTTTCAGTAAAAAGAAATACTCCTTGGCAAAAAGAACCTCTTTAGAGAGTTTCTCGAGCCCGTTTGGCGAAGGATCCAGCACATAGCGGTATACCCTTGACAATTTCACCACAAACGACTTCGCCAGTTCCGGCTGTTCCTCTATTAAGCCATTCAGGGAACTTAAAGAATTGAAGAGAAAATGGGGATCGATCTTTTCTTTTAACTTGTCCAGCTGCAGGAGTGCATTCTCCTTCTGCTGCCGTTCGGCAGTCAGGCTTAATGCCTGCTTCTCCAGCGACAACTCCTGTCTCTTCATCTCTGCCTGCTGCCTCAGCATAAACTCCTTCTGCCACCTGGACTGTGCAAAGGCAATCAGGAATAGCACAATCAGGGCTGTAGAAATAAACATGACAAACACAGCCCTTTCAATCGCCCTCACATCTTCATCTACTGTAAAAACCGGAGTATCCACCACCATGGTCCATTTCATCGGACCTATTTCGATAGGCGTATAAAAACGGAATACGGGAACTTCCAGATAAGAAGAATTGGTAATCTCATAACTGCTGATACTATCGGCTATAATTTTAATCCCATTCCCCCTTAAAGGCAGGGGAGCCTGCTTACCGATCAGGCTTTCCTCCTGGTTGGTAATATAATAGCCTTCCGGATCTACAATAAATGCATATGCCCTGGCAGAACTATCCACACTATACCAGTAATCCTGCAACTCTTTCAGGTTAATATCAATCCCGAAGACTATGGTAGAAGCATCTGCTAATTGCTGTTTCGCTGCCGGCAACCAATGCAGCGAGTCTTTTACATTGATCAGCGTCCCCCTATCGTTCAAACTATCTTTCAACAACAATTGCTTTTTCATCCATTCCTGCTGATAGGCAAGGGGTGGGTGTTGCGTATACACCTGCCCTGTTTTACGGAGCATCCGGTATACCGTATCCCTCCCTTCCGCTAAGGCATACCAACCTGTATGTATCTTTGGATGGCTAAGTAATAAGGCTCCAACCACTCTTTCCGCCTTATAGAAATCCTGTTTAGACCTCAGCTGCGGGAGGATGGTCTCCACATCATTGACTCCCTTCACAAAACCATTGAACTCATTTTTAATGATGGTCGACTTCAGACGGAATGCCTGTGTCGCCATATCAATGCTGATCAGCTTTGTCCCCTTACTGAACTTGCTGGTCATATAAAACCCGATACCCGAAAAACAAAGCAAAATCAGGATGCCAATGGCAATGAAGTATTTGGAATTATAAATGCTTAGTTTCATGGACGGCAAAGATAGTTAGCCGGATCGATTAAATGGAAATACCTGAAAAGCATTGAGCCGTTGCTGCATCCACAAACAACGGCTTAACAATTAACTATTCACCACTTACTAACTTTGAAGAAAATCTAGGGTGTTTTTATAATAAGTTGATAATTAGGTACAGACGTCCTATCTCACCCCAATTATTTTTTTTTAAATGACAATTCTTTTTGCAACGGCATCACCGGAATTGCCCAGGAGATTGCCGGACCTCTATAGGTTGAATCAGCGGGCCTTCCAGGAAATTGACGGTCAGTAGTTTATAATCCCTCATATACTGGGTAGGCGTAATTCCGGTTATCCGCTTGAATTCCTTGATCAGGTGAGAATGGTCATAATAGCCCGCCTCATGGCCGATATAATTCAGCCTATCTTTATACAGTCCCGTTTTTAAAAATTTAAGAAAAACATGAAGCTTCACGATACTGCAATATTGTTTGGGACTTATGCCTACAACTTCAATAAATTTCCGTTCAATATGCCTCCTATTGTATCCGGTATACTGAACCAGCTGCTCTACACTAATTAATCCACGGTTTCTCCGGATCAAATCAATAGACACAGTGACTATAGGCTGAACGGAAAAAGTATGGTCGGCCAGCAGATTGACCAAAAAAGATTCCACAACCTGGATACGGTCTTCCACTGTAACCATCCTCCTTAAGTTGCGCGTAATTTCTATACCCAAAAAACCGAAGAGAAAAGAGAGGTCATAGACCCTGTTATTCAGCTCCGAAGATTCCAGTGCTACGATCTGATCCAGTCCGACCGGATGGAATACGATCACCAGGAGCGAAATTTCGTTATTACATAAAATATCCCTAAAATTAATAACCTGCCCATAAATGAATGCTTCCGGTAAATAATCGGGTTCACCGGAAGTTGAATAACCAGTGAACAGCCTGTTCTTAAAGGAGAAGACCATCCCTGTATTGCCATCAGGAAACAGCCGGAGCTTTCTGGTTCCCTGTGTCTTGCTCTCTAAAATAAGATAGGATTTAACAACTTTAGATAATGTTTTTGAAGGTATAAATTGCATATAAGAACATTTTGAAATGAAAACTTATTCGGCTTCCCAGTAATCTTCTAGCATACGGATGAACATCAAAGCCCCTTAACAACATACTCCACAAATTGTTATCAGCTATAAAATTTTGGCTTGTCCTCCTTACACCACAGTGAATATAGAGCTGTTCCACCCATAAACACTTGTACATATGCGACATTTAATATTCAAAAGTGATCCTATTTATTTCACGAATACGTCAAAATTATTTCACAGCAGAACTTACAGAAAATAATTATTTTAAAATATTTTCCCCGTCAGGAGTACCATATGAAATAAACTTAGGCAGTTCAGCCCATTTAAAAAACGAAATTCCGACTTCACATGAAGGAATACCTTTCCATAACCTCTCTGAAAAAGGTAATTCCAGCCCAACATTCCAGGTTAAGTAACTTATAAAAAAACATTGCTATATCGTTTTACTAAAACCATATATTTTTTTAGTAAAAGAATGTCGCCTTCTTACAATTTCATTAAATCAAAAAATTATTATAATTGTTGTCAAAGGCATTTCAAACCCCATTAATGTAATGCTAATCAAAAACAGTTATGCAAAAATCAAACTATCCCTCAAAGAGTGATGAAGAGCTGCTAGCACTCTTAAAATCTGGTGACAAACTTGCATTCGACACCATTTATTCAAGGTATTGGAAAAAATTATATGCAGAATCTTACAAAAGATTAAAAAACCACCAGCAAATACAGGAAATGGTGCAGGACATCTTTTCTGACCTGTGGGTAAAAAAGGAAACGAAGGACATCCTAAACCTGGAACGCTACCTCTACATGTGCACCAAATATCAGGTATTTGCCGTCTACCGTAAAGAGAAAAACAATCCTCAGTTTGAGGAACCTTTGGAAACCATGGCATACTACACGATCAATGCAGATTCGGTACTGAACGAAAAAGAATTAAAAAAATATGTCAGCATCTGGTTGCTGACACAACCGGAGAAAAGACGCGAGATCTTTCGTCTTAAGCATATAGAAGACCTCAGCACTTCTGAGATTGCTGCACATTTAAAGATATCGCAGAAAACCGTGCAAAACCAGTTGATCACTTCCCACAATAACCTGAAAGTATTCCTGAAAAAAATCAATTACCTCCTGAGCCTGCTCGCCCTCCTGATCAGATAGTTATCCCGATCAGGGTTTGGATTAGATCTCAGAATTACTTCCCAAAAATTTAACATAGAATATACATGGATAGAGTAAAACCATCTAAAACAGTATACATCAGAAAATCACGCCATCTCGGAATTTCAATCACCTTTGGCCATACTGCAAACCCAGACACCATCAGCTGGTCAGCCCCATTTGACCAGCTCGATGCGGACCTTGCTATCCATGGGGACCTCCAAAAATTATGTCGTTACCACATCCTTGCCTTCCGTTTGCAGAACGACCAATGGCTGGAACAGAAATATATGGGCACCAGCAACTGGTATTCAGTTTCCAGCTACCTGTCAAGAATTGAGAAATACATCAAAAAAACAATATTCTTCAAATACAAAACCGGCGCAATTGCAACAGAAAAATTTAAACTGCTGTACAAAGTAATTCCCGCCCCTCAGAAGAGTAATATATTCATCTACCTGACCAGCGAATGGTACAATCCATCCCAGCCCATCCCTGGGCAAAAAAAATACGGCTCTTTATCATATACTTGCTTCAATCATTATATAGCGATACAAATCAGGAGATATGGCACCGAAAAAGTAATAGAAAAAGAGGGCCATAACTTTAGGCGGAAATCAGCCAGGATGATCCAACACATGTTTAAAATCGGAGCCTATTACCAGGTGCTGGAAATGATTGAACTGATAGAAGTGTTCATGTCACTGAAGATTAACCTGATCGCAGCCGAAGTACTGAAGGAATAACTTATCCACATTTACCTCCAACAGCAATGACCAACTGAAAAAAATGCAAAAAAAACACCTCGACACCAAGGAAAAAAGAGGATTAAAACACCACCAAAAGACAACTTATCCACAATTCACAAAACACAACTACCTAACAAACAAATGCTTGAAAACAAATTGTTTATAAACACCATTTATTATCCACACCCAGCGAAAACCCCATTAAAAAGGAAGAAAAGGCTGCAGATAGCCATTTATACCAAAAGGCTTCTAGTGGCCTAAAAACGCTTATAAACTCATTACTAACCCCTTGTAATATGGCAAAAGACAATTTTCGCGATACGCTGTAATATAAGATACTAACACAGTTTTCCACACAGTTATCCACATCCTTATGGAATAAAAAAAATGCCCGAAGCGATCACAAAAATGCTGGCTATCAGAAGAACCTATATTAAACTATAGGCCTGTGCAAACTTCACTGCTTCATAATTATTCTTCAGGTTTAACTTGCTCCGGATATTCCTGCGGTGTGTATCGGCGGTAGTGGAAGAGATACAAAGTAAGGCGGCTATTTCTCCGGAATTTTTACCCAGGGCGGTATACTTCAATACTTCCTTTTCCCTTTTGGTCAGTTTCAAAAAGGAATTGTTGTTATTGCGCAGGAAATTAATTTCTTCCATCACACGGTTAACCTTACTGGTGATATGGTGGACAGGATCCAGCATTCCGGCAACAGTGATCAAATGTGTCGCCCTCCCATTTTCATCCCGATAGAAGACCTTGGTATTACTTACGTACATCTGCCACTCCTTTTGTAGCGGGACACGTACCTGCTGAAAATAGGAAACATGGTCATCAGTACCGCTTTTCACAATCTGAACAATCTTAGGCACATAATCATTACTGTCTTCTTCATTAAAGAAACGGATGTAATATTGTTCCTGGCTCATGTTCTGCAACTCTTCCAGCGTAGTGCCTATACGCTCCAGTCCGGGCTTATTCATGTAAACTATACTGAGGTCTTCCAGGCAGTGGATAATCAGTGCAGCAGGAAGGTAATCGGCAAACAGCCGGATATTTTCCAGGCGTTGCTCAAGTTCGGGATCAAGGGTAGGCTTATTCATTGTTGAGAGCGTAAGGATTGAGCGTTTAGGTAGGGTAAAAATACTTAAAGTTAAGTACTCTAACCTCTTTTTTTAATGATATTATTAAAAAATAATTAGCATTAGCAGATTGGATATTAAGCTTTTGTAAAATTAAAAATGTTAAATGATGAAGAGTAGAATTATACACCGTAATATTCCATCCAGACAACGAAGGAAAATGACAGGATTTTTGTCCCCCTACCCATATACCTTAGAGGACAGGCATAAAAAAAGCGGGATCCGCTTTAAAGAATCCCGCTTCCGCTAATTGAGGATCTGATTATTTCTGATCTTCTGTGTAGATCCACCTATTTACGGTATGATCGGGAGCTTCCAATACCACCTTGTAAAATGTTGACGGGTATTTCTTCACCCCGGCCAGAAAATGTCCGGCAGTTACAGGAACTTCAGCCAGTAGCTGGTATTCATCCTTACCCCCCTTGTTAAAATTATTGGTAGTCGTCACCCAAACTTTCACCTCGCCCTTTTCCTCCATGGCCTTCCAGCTGATGTCGATATTTCCCTGGAAATAGTTCATGGTTACTCCGGCAATGGAAACCGGGCCAATTAATGGCGTTCCATCCACTTCACGCCTTACCTCCTGAGGAATATCCAGGTGCATGAACCTCGCAATAGTCGGCATAATATCCACAATGGCAGGGTTATAATATTTCGCATAGGCATTTAAGTCCGGATAATTTGTCACCATCCAGGTACTACGCTGCCTGGGCGACTGTCCACCATGGTCTCTTCCGTCCTTTTCACCTCTTCCATGATCCGTTGTAATCACCAATAACCAGTCCTCCTTAAAGTGCTCTTTCCGGTAATTAATGGCTTCATAGATTTTCCCGAGTTGCTGGTCCAGTTTCAGTACCGCCGCTTCAAACTGTTCACTATCCCCATACATATGTCCCATATCGTCCGTATACTCCAGGTAGATCCATGACAGGTCAGGTGCATCCTTCTTCAACGTAGCTACAGCTTGTTTCACTACCTCTTCATCAATCTGATGCATAAAATCTCTTTTACGGTCATGCTTAAACCTCAGCGTATCCAGTTCATACCCATCAAAAAACTGGTCCACCTGTAAATTTCCTGCAGCAGGCAAATGATGGCCCATTAATTTGGTACGGTTATCTGTCCAGCTGGAAAAAACAGCTGTCTTTTTCGCCGGGAACTGATCTTTAAATATCCTGAAAATATTCTGGTAGCTGTAATTGGGCGCTTTGATATCATTATCCGGAACATTATGTTTATTCACCCAAGTTCCTGTCAGCAAACTGTTATAGCCAACAGCTGAAATCGTCGGCGTTTGGCTATACGTACCTTTTTCACCACCCACATACATCCTGGTATAACTACCATCTTTAATGATCCTGTTGATCTGGGGAAGGTTCATCCTTTCCAGTACATCCGCAGAAATTCCATCGGCAATCACAAACACTGTTTTCTGCTGTGCCCTGCCTTGCAGACCCAGCAATAGTAAACTCAATGATATTATTCTTTTATACATAACTATTAAGGTTTGATAAGCCACATGACACCATTGATATTATCCCCCTGCTCAAACTGTCCTGAAATCGCTTCGGAAACATGTTTTCCATTGCGTTGCAATTCCAGCGTTGGGTACATCCAGCGTTTAGGGATCATCTTGTTATTTAGCACCCCCTCACCTGAAACATCAAAAACAGGGAATCCCGTCCTCCTTTGTTCATAGAAAGGCTGCCATGAACTGTTCATAAATGAAGCAATATATTTCTGGGTAATGATACTTTTCAGTGGATCAACAGCAGGAAGCTGCGTCGCAGGTTGGGCCAGGTAGGTTGCGATAGTTGCAGGAGTAATTTTATAAAATAACATAGATGCCTCAATCCCTTTCTGGTAATAGCTAGCGGCATTACCGGTAATCCAGCCGCGAGAAACTCCTTCAGCCAGGATAAACTGAACCTCCGCATATCCAAGTCCTATACTGGGCTCATTCACCGCATTTTTATAAAACCTCGGGTTAATCTTTGACACCACTCCGGCTACCGTTTTGGAATTGTTTTCATTGACTGCATCGCTTCCATTTACCCCTCCATAGGCAGCAAAGTCAGTCGCTTCCAGATTGACAAACTTAGGCGCCTTATCAGCAAAGCTAAACAGTCTTGGGTCTTTCAGTCCTTTTAACAGGTCTACAAAAGTCTCATCCATATAAAAGGCCGTCTGTAAATCATTGTTATTGAAAAAAGGATACCGGTTATCCTGCAGGTCGTTATAAACCAACTGGGCATTGTCCCCATTTGAAGAAAGAAGGGGATACTGGGCAGGGTTGTTCACAATTTCTGCAAAACGGGTCTTCGGTGCAATCCGTGTATTGCTTTCCTTGAGGGAAAGGCTCATCAGTACCCTTAACGACAGGGAATTGATGGCGCGTTTCCATTGTTCCATACTTCCCCCATAAATGATATCTCCATCTACTGATGCGGTGTTATTTGTTATCAGCACGTTGGCATCTTTCAGCTCATTCAGGATACTCAGGTAAATATCTTCCTGTTGATCATAAACAGGTGCACTTATTCCGGCTTCTCCGTTCAGGGCCTGACTGTAAGGGATATCACCAAACATCTGGGTCAGCTGAAGAAAATACCAGGCCTTATAGAACTTCACCAGCGGAATATATTCCGGCCTGTTGTAAGAAACTGCTGCCTCTTCCATTTTTATCACCTGGCGTAAATTATTATAGACGTCAAAAGTACCTCTAGTCCATCCGTAATACTGAAAATTAGACACATTATCAGTAAACGCCATCTGCCTGCTGGCTAAGGCAACATCCAGACTGGAAGAATCGAATGCCTGCTGCGACACTGCAGAAAGCAACAATTGGGGTGGTGCCACCGTAGATTTATTCGGGTCTACCTGAAACTCACTGAATTTCTTACATCCGGCGAGCGACAGGATCATGCCCCCAAGAAATAGGATAATTAATCTTTTCATATCTGTTTAAGAATTAAAATTTAAAGTTTGCGTTGAAACCGATAGTTCTGGTAGATGGCGTCTGCAGGTTATCAGTTCCTGCATCCGGATCAACATTGGGCATTTTTGAGAACAGCAGTAAGTTACGGCCGACAGCAGAAAGTGTAATTCCTTTAACAAAAGATTTACCCAATAATTTTGAAGGGATCTGCCATGTCAGTGTCACCTCGCGCAGCTTTAAAAATGTTTGTGAGAAATAATTGTAATTATTATAGGCAGCGTTACTGGTATTGGTCATATAATCGATGTAATTCACCGCTTTGGTATTCGGTGCGAAGGTGCGGGTATCAGAGATCAATGTGCCATTTACGTCATATGTAGCCTCTCCGGAAGTAACGATCACGCCCTGGCCAACAAATGTAGACAGGTTATTATTCGCATCTACCCTGTACTGGTTAAGCGTCCCCGGATGGGTTCCTCCCCACCACATTTTCTGGTTGGTCGTAGAATAGATGGATCCGCCGATACGGCCGTCAACCAGGAACCTGAGCGTAAAACTTTTATAAGAAAATGAGTTTTCCAAACCATAGGTCCAGTCCGGATCGTCATCACCCACAGCACGCTGGAAAGTATCATTCAAAGGAAAACCATTACTGCCATAAATCACGTTTCCTTGCGGATCTCTCTGATAAACAGTGGTAAAAATTTGATCTACCCTGTCGCCACGCTGTAAATTACCCAATCTTTCCTCATCATTATAAATCTCCGTCAGATACCTGCGGTACTGACTCAGGTTGGCCGTCACATTCCAGTTGAAATGATTACCCTTTACCGGGGAACCTGACAAGACAAACTCCAGGCCTTTACGCTGATACACGTGACCATTAATAGTTTTGGAATCATAACCACTGGCCAGTGAATAAGGGATATTAACCAGGTTGTTGAAGTCACGCGTCTGGTAATAAGTAGCCTCTAAGCTCAGTCGGCTGTTGAAGAATTTCGTATCTACCCCAATCTCCCAGCTGTCAGACGTTTTTGGCTTCAGGTCAGGATTTGTAAGTGTCTCTCCAAAAGTTAAAGACGGAACATTCCCCCAGGTTACCCCTTTATCAAAAGTCGGCAGATAATCATAGGTATAATCATCATCATCATTCAACTTTCCGCTGGTTACACGTGACCATGATCCCCTTGCTTTTAAATAGGTAAACCACTGCGGCAATTTGGTCAATTGCGAAATAACCACAGCAGTACTCAGAGAGGGATAGAAGAAACTGTTGTTTTGCGTAGGCAGTGTAGAAATCTTATCGTTCCTTCCAGTTGCAGTCACATATATACCGCTTAAAAACTCCAGGTCCAATACGCCGTATACACTGCTGGTTCTTCTTTGTTCCTGGAAGTTTTCTCCCTGTATCGCATTGGAGGAATTACTCAGGTTATACAGGCCCGGGACATTCAGTCCATCCGTATTCGTTGACCCGTGATTATGGTTGCGGAAATAATTCGAACCACCTAACTGGGCATGGATTTTGAACTTCTCCGTAAACGTATGGTTATAATCACCAATCAAATCTGTCGCGATATCAAAGAAACTTCCCGTTTCTACGGTAAACTGTCCGCGGGATTTATCCCCATAACCAATATAACTTTTCGGTTCTTTAAACGTACGGTTTAAGGCGTAGGAATTCATCCCATTCCGGAACTGCACACTAAAATCCGAATTGATCTTATAATTGAAATTCAGTGATCCGAAGGTATTGTCTTTATCATATCCCCTCAGGAATTCATAGGCCTGAAAATAGGGGTTATTATAGTAAGAAGTATTGTAATTACGCTGCTGTAAGCCTTCCTGGCCCGGCACCCAGTAATCGCGAAGATCTTTCACGCTTACATCCGGTCCAGTCCATAAAATCAGGTTGTACAGGTAGTTGGTAGGGCCGTAACCGGTTTCAGGAAAATTATTGGTATACTGGCGGTTATAGCTTAACCTTGCATCCATGGTCAGTGCAGAACTCAGCTTGTAATTTCCGGAAAGGTTAAAAGAGGTATTCTGGAGATTGGTATTCGGCACAATCCCGCTCTGGTAAATATGTGAAGCGGAGGCCCTGTACGAGCCTTTGTCAGAACTCTGGGTTACACTGACGTTATTACTGGAAATCATCCCTGTCTTGAAGAAATCACTTACATTATTCTTTCCCCTGGAAAGGAAGGGCAATGGCACAAGTACTCCCGTAACCGGGTCAACGGGACTATTAAATTGTGGCGTTTCAAAAAAACCGCTTCCAGTTGTCGGATCAGGCTGGTCAAGTTTAGGCCCCCAGATCCATCCCGAACCCTCAGGCCCACCACCAGAACCATCTACATAAGTATATTTCCCTTTGAAACCCGCTCCATATTCGGTCTGCACCTTTGGAATACGGATAAAGCTGGGCTGGAATTCTGTCGAAGAATTCAGCTCCACACTCAGGTCTTTACCTTTACCCCTTTTGGTGGTAATCATAATGGCACCATTCTCTCCAATGGATCCATACAATGCAGAAGCATTCGCGCCTTTCAGCACACTCATACTTTCTACATCATCGGCATTGATCTTCCATAAATCGGCAGATTGGTCAGGTATACCATCAATCACAATCAGTGGCTTACGGCCCCTCATGGTGATCTGCGGATCGGAAAACAGGTCGGTAGAATTCTTAATATTTAATCCTGCCACGCGGCCGGTTAATGAACTGATCAGGTTGGGCTCCCTTGCTTTCACCAGGTCTTCCCCCTGTACTTCCTGTACAGCATAACCCAGTTTGGCTTTCTCTTTCCTGATTCCCAATGCGGTCACCACTACTTCAGACAAACCATTGGCACTTTCGTCAAGAACAACCGTAAAAAAAGCAGCTTCAGTTACCGGAACCTCTTTTTTATTGAACCCCAGATAGGAAAACACCAGCACATCACCTGTATTCGCTTTAATCGTGAAATCCCCTTGCTGACTGCTGGTTGTTCCGGTATTTGTTCCTTTTACCAAAATGGAAACTCCAGGCAATGCTCCTTTATTGTTATCCGTTACATGCCCTTTAATTACCCTGATGATATGATCTGACGGGGTTTTAACAGTCTCGGGTTTAATGATAATCCTTTTGCTCAGTGCCGTAAAACTAAAATTGGCTTTAGTGGAAAGCATTCTCAGGACTTGCTCCAGGTTACTTTTTGAAGCATCAATAGAAACTTGTTTAGATAAGAAACCTGATTGGTCTACACATACAATACTATAAGAAGTCTGTTTCTCGATCATTCCAAAAACAGATTGCAGGGACAGGTTATTTGCTTTCACAGAGCAGGGTATGGCTGAAAGCGTTGGCTCCTTGGCCTTATCCGCAGCAGCGTTTACTTTTATATTAATCGTCAGCGTGAGTAAGAGCAGCGTAAAAATGCTGACGCAGGTAGAAATAAAAAGTGTGTGTATCTTTTTTTTCATAAATTAGCTATTTCGTTATTTAAATATTCGATTGTTTCTTTGGCGATAAACTAACCGGCATCTCGTAAATGCCGGTTAATTCTTTTTTTAAGCTGAAGCCTTGCCTCTGCTTAGGTCATATTCCCATGATTTCTAGGTCATTCTTTAAGATTTAAGTATACTTTTTTATCTTCTATAGTGTAATTGATATTTCCTGTGGCTTTAATGGTCTCCAGGATATTGAGGAGTGTTTCATTTTCAAAAGTGGCATACAGACGCGTGTCCGCTGTATTCTGGTCAGAGAATATAATCTGGACCCCATACATCAGGTTAATCTTTTCCGCAGCATCACTCAGCTTTTCATTCTTGAAGACCAGCCTGTTGGTCATCCAGCCTGTAACAGCACCCCGATCCATATTGCGCTGGTAAACCTGGTGCGTCAGCCGGTTAACATAAAATTCCTGCCCCGGTTTAATGATATAATTATCTTCTTCATTGCCTGAGAGGCTAACCGACACCTTGCCCTCAATCAGTGACACGCGGGTAGATTTATTCCGCTGGTAACTGTTCACATTGAAATGAGTCCCTAAAACCTTAACCTCCAATAAGGAGGTATGTACTGTAAACGGCCGGTGCGGATTTTTGGAGACCTCGAAATAAGCCTCTCCCTGTAAATCCACGGTCCTTATGCCTTCTTCAAATTTTTTAGGGTATTTCAACCTGCTCTGGGGAGCCAGGTGGACTTTTGTGCCATCTTCAAGAAAAACAATTTTCTTCTCCCCTGCTTTAGTCGACAGCTGGACATACTGCACCTTCTTCTCATTCGGCCCGTAAAATTTCAACAGCAGGGTAGAAATCAATAACAATCCAGCAACAGAAGCGGCTATGCCATAGAATTTCCTTCTTGTGTTCAACCGGACAGGCTGATCCTCCGCCCTGATTCTTTCCCTGAGTTTAAGCAAAGCTCCCTCCGCCCCCACATCTTCCTTCCTTCCCGAAGAGGCTAACCATACGGTCTTGATCTCCTCAAAAATCACCTCATTATCCGGCGATGCGGCAATCCAATCTGCCAGAAGTTCATTTTCTTCAGTATTCGTTTGTTTTGACAGGTAACGGGTAATCAATAAATAACTTTTCTGCTCTTCCAAAATAATAATCGGTATATACAGGGAAGACGTAAATCAAAAGGCAGGTCATGACAACTTTTTTCGATTTAACAGAAGGGTAACAAGAGGAAAGAATTGTTAACATTGGGGTAATCCGGTAAGCGGACTGCGGAGCGCTGCGAGGTACAGGAAAGATCCCCTTTATAGAAAGAAACCCAATTGGAAAGAAAGCCAATGATTAGTTGGAGGTATCCGAAGCGCGGTAAGTTTCCTTCAGGAATTTGATAGAACGGTACATATGTGTTTTCACCGAATTGATGGAAATATTCAGAATAATGGCAATATCCTCATAAGTCAGGTGATCTTCCCTGTTCATCCTAAAGACAAGTTGCGTCCGTGCCGGCAATTGTGTGATCAGGTGTTCAATTTCGGCTTTCAATTCTTTGAATACCAATTGCTGATCGGGAATAAGATAATGTGGCATCACTTCATCTGCATCCGGTTCATACACCGTGATATTCTTCTTTCTGTAATAATCATGACAACGGTTCTTCAGGGCGATATAGAGAAAAGACACCAGGGAAGAATAGATCACCAGCGTTTTACGCTGCTGCCACAACTTAAAGAAAACTTCCAGGACAATATCCTCTGCTTCATCACTTGGATAAGGCAAAAGAACTGAGCAATAGCGCATCAGGCCTGGATAATACTTCATAAATAACCGGTCAAATGCTTTTTCATCTCCCTGCTGAATAAGGGAAAGCAATTGTCGGTCTTCATATTCTTTGTGATTCATAACGCTCATCACAAAGCTATTCTTATCATGTTAAGCCATCATTAAGGTTTAGAAACCATATGTACGGTTAGGCCTTCCCTGTTATGAATTTTGCAAATGGCCTGTATGTAGCTAATTTTTTTGCCGGTATACGTCTATTCTTTTTTAAATAGATACACCCCGCCACCCTGCTTCAGGGTCACCTGTTTATTCGCAGGATCAAATACCAGCACGATACCTGCCGGCGCAAACTTAAATTCATTTTCCTTCACTGCTTCCAGGGGAAAAGCAGCCTGGCCTGTAGCCTGGCCCAGTAATGTCGCTCCTTTCTTCGTAAACGTGATCTTGATCGGCAATTGCGTGGTGGTATAAATCCCCAAAAACTTATCCAGATCGGCTTCCTTCAGCGTAACCGTATTAAAATCCGGAACCTGGTAAGGTTTATGGTAATAGATGCTCAACATACCAATGGCTACATCATTTAAAGTCATATTGACACCATTGGATAAATAAGAAAACGCAAGCTTATCCTCCGGGAAATATCCTGCCTGTGACTGAAAACCATCTATTCCACCATTGTGGCCATAAGACTTCCGCTCATAAAAAGGAAAGGAGAACAGGGCCTTGCCATAACCATCCTCCATGGTTTTCATTTCATTCAGACTCTTCTCATTGATCAGCTTGCCATTGAACAAAGCCTCCATGAACTTATTGAGCTCTGTGGCCGTAGAAACCAAAGCTCCTGCCCCTGCGGGAATACTCATATCCGTCTCCGTGGCAGGCTTCCAGCCTTCGGCTTCCCATTTAAAGGAATTGACTTCATGGGCCAGGGGATTGATCTTGCCTCCATAATACGTCTCTGTTAAGCCAATCTTATTCAGCACACGGCTTTTCAGGGCTAAAGCATAGGGTTTCTTATCCAGTTTTTCAATAATAAAACCCAGGAGTACAAAATTGGTATTGCTGTATTCATGTTTGGCACCCGGCTCAAAAACTACAGGCACCTTAAAGCTGGCCAGCAGCTCTTCCTGTGTTACCTTTTGACTAAGCCTTGAACTGTAAGTAGAATCATTGGTGAAATTATACAAGCCACTGCTGTGGTTAAGCAGCTGTGCAATGGTAATTTTTGTGGCATTCGGAACCGATGGAAAGTACATAGACAATGGCGTGCTGAGCTTCAGCTTTCCTTCTTCAATCAGTTGAAAAATCATCACTCCGGTAAATACCTTGGTAATAGACCCAATCCGGTACCGGCTATGGATGGTCGCATCTGTCTTTTTATCCGCTGAGATCGTACTGTATCCTACAGCCCTTGAATAAACAGTTTTGCCATCCCTGGATAAAGCAACACTGATCATTGCCTTATTTTTACTGGAAATTACATCCAGGAGGCTGTCCATTTTTGCCTTATCAAAAGTCAGACCGGCACCATCTTGTGCAAATGAAGCAGGAATAAACTGTCCTGCAAGGAGGAATAAGAGTAAAAACTTGCGCATAATTGAAAGAATTTATTTTTATGATGATAAAAATAATTAAATGTTACAAGAAATGGGAAAGCCTTCTCAAAAGAGGCCATAATTCTCTGCCCATCCTCTTCCAGGATTTCTTCGCGGCATCAGCTATTGCGATTTTGCCCGGCGTCCTTCAGCCTCTGAACTGCCGGAACGCTGTCTTGCCGCCTTAATATCCTTGCTGCCGAAGCGGTAAACACAGGTAAGCCAAAACACCTGCGATTCCCACCTTTCTTTGACCACATAATTCTGGGAAGGAATGGCACTGGTAATCTGGCTCCGCTGCATTTTAAAGATGTCATTTGCAGCCAGCTTCACATCCATCTTCTGCTCAAAAAACGATTTTTTGATTCCCAGGTCAACACTATACTGTGGTTCAATAATCAGGGTACCATAGATCTGTCTTGACTGGTAGTATGCTGAAGTTTCTATGCTTGTGGTTTTGTTCACTGTCACACTTTGGTTGGTATTCAAGTTGAAAGCCAGCCTCCCGCTCTTATAAGGGGAGCCAGCAATATCTGGCGCACTGAACCTATTGTAATAACCCGTGAAATTATTACTGGTGTTCCACCATTTCGTCACCTGCACCGGATAACTCACATTCAGGTTATAAGCATCCTGTGCAGCCAGGTTTTGTTTAGAGATAAAAATCGTTTTAGTTGCAGTATCTGTTAGCAATACATCCGTAATTACATCCTTCGTACGGCTAAAGGCGACAGATATATTCAGGGTTTTCCTGTAACTGTACGACAATTCAAATGCATTTGTATACTGGGGTTTTAAGAATGGATTACCATAACGGTAACTATACAGGTCAACAAAATACACAAAAGGGTTCAGCGAGCCATAATCCGGACGGTCAATCCTTCTGCTGTAAGACACCCCCATATCGTGGTTTTTCGACAGTTCCTGGTTAATAAATACACTTGGGAAAAGATTAAGGTAATTGCGGTTTACAATTTTATTCTCCGTTACAGAGTTTCCCTTCGAATTGGTCTGCTCTGCCCTCAGTCCCAGTTGTACATTCGTCGTTTTAAACTTCCTGTTGATGTTGGCATATGCTGCATTGATATTTTCATTGTACAGGAATGTATTGCTGCGACGGGCATCATTCTGCCAGGCATTGTCCGTAAAGTTCTCAAATACGAAATGATTGTCCGTCTCTACAAAGCTCGATTTCAGTCCCATTTCCAGCTTCATTGTTTTATTCAGCGGATAGGTATAATCTGTTTTTGCAGCCCATATATTGATCTTCTTAGGCGTGAAATTGCGGAACAGGTAATCATCTTTTGAGGTTTGTCCCGCAGCATCCAGGTATTGGTTATGGAAAGCAATATCCTCCCTGTCACGGTACTGGGAATAATCGGCATCAAAGCTAATTTCCTGTCCCAAGGTATCAATTACTGATTTAAAATTGAGGTTAACAGACATCCCGGTGTATTTATTCCTGCTGGGGTTTCGGGCTACAACCGAAGAATCTGTTTTAGATGGGCGGTCACCTATGAGTGTTAAAATCTTTGCATCATTTGCTCCCTGACTATCGTATCCATTGATTGCCAAGCCCAGGGTATTCCGGTCATTAATGAAATAATCTAGGCCACCTTTATAATTGTGGCTCGTTCTCTTCTTGGTCATATAATTGGTCTGGTCGAAATAGGTTTTATCTGTTGCGGTATTGTTCAGCCTTACAATATCCGTACTGCCGAACCTTTTGGTACTTGCGAAATCATAGTTTCCGAATACATTGAACTTTTTCTCCCGGTGGTTTAAGGTTAATCCAGCTATGGCCTTATAAAAACGACCATAACCACCACCACCTAAAACAGATCCGTTGGTGCCATAATTGCGGTTCTTCTTGAACCTGATATTGATGATACCCGAATTTCCTGCGGCATCGTATTTGGAAGAAGGGTTGGTGATGAGCTCAATAGACTGGATGGCACTGCCTCCGGTAGACCTGAGCAGGTTCGCCAGTTGCTCGGAAGACAGGTAAGTAGGTTTACCGTCAATCATGACATTCACCCCTTTTTTCCCCCTTAAACTCAGGTTACCATCTTTATCTACAGTCACCCCCGGCGATTTCTGGAGAATTTCCAGGGCATTGTTGCCCACCGACAAAGCGCTGTTCTCCACATTGATCACGGTTTTATCAATCTGTCTTTCCACGAGTGGTTTTTGCTTAACGATCTCCACTCCCTTCAGCTGCCTGCTGTCCTGCGCCAGTTGCACCTCCTTCAGCACCTGAACATTTTTTTCTGCGGAAACAGAAAAGGGCCCCCGGTATATCTTTTTATAACCCACTACATAAAAAGCCACCACATAAGTTCCCGGTTCAATATTATTCAACTGAAACGTTCCGTTATCGGCAGATAAAGTGCCTTTGACCACTGCTGAATCCTTTGCATTCAGCAGACTTACAGTGGTATAAGGAAACCCTTTTCCGGTCTCATCCAGTACCTTTCCGGAAATATCTCCCTTTACAGGGCTTGTTTGTGCCTTCAGCTGCAAACAAGCAATACTGAAAAGCAAAAGGGTGGCGAAGGAAGTATTTAGGTGTAGTCTCATGCCTATTTGACACGAAACCAAAATTAAAGTTGCAGGCCTTCCTGCACTACTCTACCAAATTGATCCAATTTTCGACCAACCTGCTAAATACTTCGACAAGCAAGTACAACAATCGCCACAACTGCCCAAATGATCCCCCAGTATTGCAATGCAATAAAATAAAGGTCATGTCTCGATTTACGATTCAACCCTATTCCCAGAAAGAAAACCATTGGAGCAGAAGCCAGGAGACTATAAAGAAAAAGTTCCAGGCTAGAATTACCATTCAGGCCAAAAAAATATATCCCAGCTAAAATGGTACACAATGGAATCAGGATCGCTAAAATCCCCCAGCCTCTGTATATCAACATCGTTTAAAGTTTAACTGATGAATCTCCATTCCTGATTAATTCCAATCCACATTCAGGTTATTATCCTTCGCAAAGGACTTTCCTTTTTCCAGCAATGCCGCATACCGTTCTTCAAATCCTGCATTATACTTTTCTTCAATAGTTTTGATCAGCTCATCTTTTTGCTCCTGGGGAGCTTTCGCATCGCATAACTTTGCATAGGCGGTATACTCATTTTTATAGACCGGTAATGCGAACTCATACAGGGCGATAGAACGTTGTTTGATCTCTTTTCTTTCCTCACTGTTATCGTTCAGGGCTTTAATATCATTAAGGGATTTCTCCATATACAGGATATTATTCTGGATATGTTTAATCGCCTCGTCACCATTTTTTTTGCTGGAAGGGATATCGGCAAATTCCTTCGTTTCATCATTGATATGTTTGGCCAGAATAGGGGTACCAAAATCTGACATCGTATTTGTATTGAGCACGGCAACGCCAAAAAACTTATCCGGGTCCTCAGCGCAGGACTGTAAGCATAAGGAAAGCGTTAAGGTAAAGGCGACAGCAATTTTAGCTGCAAAGGGTTTGATGTGTTGAATCATATATAAATTTTAAGTGTAAATATTCAGGACTTATCCAGCAAGGATCTTTCCCTTTTCGGTATCAAATTCTGCCTTGGTAAGGATCCCGGCATCCAGTAATTCTTTGAGGTCCATTAAAGCCTGCTTTTTATTGTTTAGGGGCTGTTGAGCTGCAGTTTCGGACGGTGGTCCGGCAATCATGTCATCCTTAGCCTTATCCTTAGGGCCAAAAGCCAGTAGCAAGGCTGTAATTTCATTAAAACCTTTGATATTGGAATAATCAATGGCTTTCTGCTCCTTCACATTGATCAGGGCAGTGTCGGCACCGTTCTCCAGCAGGTACTTCACCATATCCTTCTTGCCATTCGCCGCAGCATAATGTAAGGCGGTATTTCCACTCTCATCCTGGATATTCACCAGGGCACCCTGTTCCACCAATAGTTTCACCATACTCAGGTGCCCCATTTTCACAGCGACATGGAGCAGGCTTTCCGCTCCATACTGATAGGTACTATGGAGTGAAAAATTACTATCATTGGAAAGGTTATTTGCTGTTTGTACCCAATCCAGGTAGGAATCCATGGCATCTTCATTGCCCGATAAGGGCTTACTGTAGTTCACGTCAATTCCATGCTGCAGGAAAAGGGAGACAATCTCCTTCTGATTATGGCTGCAGGCATACCAGATCGGCGATAAACCCGTATTGGAAGACACGGTAATATCGGCATTGTGCGCTACCAACAGCTTAATCATCATGTTGTTATTCTGGTAACAGGCCAACAACAGTGGTGTTTCCCCGGCATGATTGGCCTGATTAATTGCGGCACCATTTTCCATTAATGCTGCAATGGCAGCTAAACTTCCTGCATTTACCCCATAAAAGAGCGCCGAATTTCCGGCTTTATCAGTCGCATTGGCATTTGCGCCATTGCTGAGGAACAATTCAACCACTTCCTTATTCCTGCTGCAGGCCGCGAACATCAGCGCAGTTTCGGCCTGGTTATTCTCTGCATCAATCTGCACGCCGGTCTGCACTATTTCCCGGATGGTCTCTACCTGAGCCGTTCTTGCGGTAATATGTAAGAGACCGTTTCCCTGATGGTCACTGATATCTGCCCGGGCACCCCTTTCCAGTAAATAATGGGCGGTTTGTTTTTGCTTTTGCAGACAGGCAAAAAACAGGGGTGTTTCTCCATTATGGTCTTCATAATCTATTTCTGCACCGGCATCGATCAATGATTTCACGATATCCAGGTAGCCCCTGTGTGCAGCATAATGCAATGCCGTCCTCCCCTTTTCATCGGTATAGGCAACATCAACCTCCTTATTTTTAAGCAGGATCTCCGCAATTTTTCTTTTACCCGATTCACAGGCAATTATAAATGACATCGACATATGTTTAATTCTTGTTGGTAAGCAATAGTTCCACAGTTTTCGACTTCAGGTTATCCGAAGAGGCCAGCATTAAAGGCGTTTCATCCCTGCTATTGCTGAGGTTTGCATCAGCCCCCAGCTCCAGTAATGCCTTCACCTTTCTATACGTATCCTTCGCCGCCTCTTTATCAAAATTGATATCATATTTACACACCAGGTGCAGGATGGTGTTCCCCTCCTCATCTGTTGCCGATACTTCTACTTTTCCGGTATCGAGAATAGCCTTGAATATTTCAAATGGCTTTTCCGCAGCAGTAGCCACAGGTGTTTTCTCTTTGCCATAGTACAGGGCAGGAGCATACAGGTCGGCTCCATCTTCAATCATCCTGGTCAGGAAGTTTAGTGATTCCTCCGCAGGGCGATTCAATCTCTTGATATATTCATGGAGGATGGTCTCCCCATTTTTGGTACGCAGTTCAAAATCAGGACTTTCATATTCCACCATCTTCAGGTAAAGCTTAGGATTCAGCATGTTCACTACGGCATTGTAAAATGCCGTCTCGCCCGACTTATCCTGCACATTACAACTGGCACCATTCTCCAGCAAAATTTCAATGAGTACTGGTTTATTCCTGGATATCGCTTCCATCAACGGGGTCTTGTCCACCACATTCGTTGCATTGATATCCAATCCTTCGGCTAAAAACAAGACAAGGTATTCTGCCGCCCGTTCCGGATTGATCCTGTTATTTGAGGTGATCTGGTGCAAATAGGTATCTTCGGCATTGTTTACCCAGTTGATATCGCAACCTGCCTGGATCAGGCCTTTAATGATAAACAGTGCTGTTCCGTTTTCCAAAGCATAGGCGAGTATACTTTCCCCTTTCACCTCATCATTGAGACTTTGCAGCCTGGAGAGAAAATCGTCTAAAAAGGCAACCGACTCTTCATCTTCCTTCAGGTTTTTAAAAATCGACTGAACAAGCGTACGGTCGAAAGTATCATACTCAAAAAGATCCGTTTCAATTAACTGATGATCAACCAGCAACTGGATGATATCGAAGGCCCTGCCAATAATCAGTTGATCAAAAAGCGGTATCCTTTCAAAAGGCCGTAAGTCGGATGGAAAATTTGATTCCTCTTTTAAGAGTTCCCTTGCTTCCTGGAAATTACTATTCTTAAATGCTTCTACTAATAAGGTGTGATCCTGCATAAAACAACCGCTAAATATGTTTAATTCCTAAAAAACATATTCAAATCAAAGATTGAGCCGTTTGTGTACCGTATTTTATGAATCCTTTATAGCTCCTTCATTACCTGCCATTTCTGTGAAAAATAATTTGGAATAGAAAACATATCCATGCAGATAAGGAAAATTTACATATGATGACCTTTTTATGCTACAATAGCAATTGTAAAAAAAATGAAAAAGAAAAGGCCATAAAAAATGCCTCAAATCATATCTCAAATTTGGGGGCATTTTTTATGGCTTTCTCTTCTAATGGCGTAAACCAGTGTGTTATTTCTTCCGCTTGGCGGGCAATAAAACTTTAAGTATTTTGTGGAAAATGGCCGTATTCGGATAAGTGCCGCGAAACTCAGCTGATTGCGGACCATACGCATACACAGGAACCATAATATTGGTATGGTCATTCGTACTGAATTCCCCCTGGATCCTTCCTTCCTCAGCCGAAGCTTCCAGCAAAGTCAATCCTCCGGTTTCATGGTCTGCGGTCACCAAAACAAGTGTTTCCCCATCCTCATCGGCAAAAGCTAAGGCGGCGGCTACAGCCTTATCAAAATCATGCAATTCCGTCACTACATAAGGCAGGTCGTTGGCATGACCTCCGTAATCGATCTGCGCCCCCTCAGCCATAATGAAAAAGCCTTCCTTATTGTCAGACAATAATTCTATGGTCTTTTTTAAAGATTGTACCAGCATATCGCCCCTTCCATTTTTTACAGGCCGGGTCACGCTATCCGGTAACAGCACCAGCTGTTTTCCATGGCGCTGCTGTTTAAAGTCGGCCATGGAACTGCTCCAGGTATATCCTTTGGCTTTCAATGAATCCATTAAGGTTGTATCTGCATTGGCCAGAAAACTTCTTTCATTCGAACCGACCAATATCTCCACCTTACTTTTCAGCAAGTCTTTGGCGATCGCCTGATTAAAAGAGCGGTCGGTCTGATGTGCATAAAATGCCGCTGGTGTGGCATCAGTAATATCAGCAGAACTAATCACCCCACTCTTCATTCCATAAAGGGCCAAAGTATCGGGTAGATTGGTCCTGTTTTTATCATCTGGCCCCATACCAATGTACCGGTTATTGGTTTTTTCTCCCACTGCCATGGCTGTACCTCCCGCAGCAGAATCCGTATTTCCCGAATTTGCAGCCGCCGTTTGTGAAAAACCGCTGTTGCGCATGGAGGTAATATTCAGATTCCCATGGTTGGCAATCCAGCCGGCATGCACCTGGGCAAGCCCCATTCCATCCCCGATCAGCAAGATCACATTTTTAACTTTCTTCTTGATGCCGTCCGATTTAAAAGTTGGGCTATACACCGGATAAGCAACCGGGTTGGTATAGCTCAGCTTATCTTTATGCTGGTAAAAATCATGCAGCTGTTCCGGCTGATCGGTATTGATCCAGTCTACCCCTAAACGTTCCAGTTCTACCCAGGTATTCGGGCTATCCTGGGTTGCCCAGAACCGGAAGGGCTTATGCTGCGCATGGGCCTTCTCAATCACCGATTTTAATTTCAGCTCATCGGCTTTCGTCGGCGTTCCCTTACCATTCCATTCGGTATAATTTTGGAGTTCATCACTGATCATACATACCCTTTTCAACTGATCGGCGGTATAGTCAATATAAGGCCGGCCGTCAAAAGAGATAAAATCCGGATAGTTTTTAAATTCCCCAGGTGGCGGAACATCACCGCTCAGGGCAATAGTAATAGCCTTCGGATTTTTCGAATGGTCAAAAATGGCATCAAATGATTTCAGTTCCCTGATCAGGATAGGTAATACCTGCTGGTAGTTTTCCTTGATATCGATGACCAGCTGAAGCCGCTGTACCGGATTCGGGTAAGGGTTATTCCCATTCTTCGCATAAAATTTCGCCAGGGGTTCCAGGTATAACTTCCTCAAGGTAGCCTCCTGACTAATTTCCGTGGTATCATGGGCAACATACAGCTGGCCATTTTTCAGGAAAATATCAGCTTCAATAGATCCCATGCGGGCATAATAAGACTGCAAAAGTGGGATATTCTGGTGATAGTCATTGTGACTATGCCCGTTATTAAAAGACAGCCCTGTTTGGGCCTCTGCCTTGCTAAACAGCAGGCAGAGGCTCAGGGTAGAAAATATTAAAGTTCTTTTTACCATCCGGGATTTTGTTTAATCACCCCTTTACTGTTGTCAATTTCACGCTGAGGTACAGCCCATACATCGTGTACCTGCGGATTGAAAGCCCTGGCAGCCCAGATCTGTTTTCCATCATAATCATGCAATGGCTGAGCATAAGTTGCCTGAGCATCACCCCATCTGACCAGATCACGGTGACGGTCAGCCCATTCTCCGGCCAGCTCATTGCGGCGTTCACGTTTCAGGTCTGCCAGGGTCATTCCTATTTTTGCGGCCAGGCCGGCACGTACACGGATACGGTTCAGTTCTGTATCCCCTGCTCCGGCACCACTCAGCTGAATTGCAGCTTCTGCTTTAATCAATAAAACTTCTGCAAAGCGCATCAGAGGAACATTCAAATCTGTCGTTCCATTATCACCATTCGGATTCACGTGAAGTGGAATAGGATTGGCATAGCTAAAAGGTTCCATATATTTTTTAAACTGGTAGTTTGATGTTGCACCGGCATCTTTGGTAAAAGTACGCTCAGTACCGAAGAACATAAATTTATCGCCTGGCTTCAGGATAGTTGCTTCACGACGCTGATCGCCTGCTTCGAATGAGTCATACAATTCTTTGGTTGGCAGGTAATATCCCCAGCCATTGTATATCCCCCATGCTTTATTGGTCAGCATTACCCCCGGTAGTTTACTTCCCCAGCCAGTACCACCACCATTTGGCGTACATACAACAGACCAGATGTATTCTTTCGACCAGTTGTTGGAAGCTTTAAAAACATCAGCAAAGCTGGTCAGTACCAATTCATGCTGACCGGAGCTGATCACCATATCGGCATACTTCTGCGCATTGGCATAATCCTTTTTGTAGAGATACACTTTAGATAAATACGCCCAGGCAGCAGTCTTATGACCTTTACCATAATCAGCAGCAGCCATCTGTGAGAATAATGGCAGGTTATCTGCAGCCTTCAGGAACAGGTCAATGATATAATCATAATTTTCATTCACATTCGCCGCTCTTGGGATTGCGACAGCCGCATCAGCTTCTGGTGTTACGATAGGCACACCGGCTTTATCATTTCCATAATTTGCTGCCAGTTGAAAATAAACCAGACCTTCCTGGAAATAAGCATCTCCTATAATCTGTTTTTTCAGTGTTTCATCCATCTCAATGGCGGGAACATTTTTGATCACATCATTGGCTGCCTTAATAATTGCATAACGTAATGACCATTGCGTTTCAGTATATCCACCACCTATATAACTCCTGTTGAAATCTTTGATATTATCACCTTCAGGTTTATTACGTCCTGTTACCATATCATCGCTGGCATTGATAAACCAAAACATCCCACGACCATAAAAGTCTTCACTGTTATAGTTGTTGTACATACCCACCTGACCTTTTATAGCATCTTCTTTCGTTTTCCAGAAATTCTTTACAGAAGGTGCACCTTCAGGAACAATGTCCAATTGTTTTGAGCAACCACTTAAAAGGGCAAGAGCTGCTAATGCCATCATTTTTATATTGTGTTTCATTTTTTTCTTGTTGTTTTTCAATTTATAAACTCAAACTAAGGCCAAACATAAACGTTCTTGCCTGCGGATAACGGCCTGCGTCCAAACCTAAATTGTCCATTCCTATTTCCGGATCAAAACCCGAGTAATCAGTGATCGTGAATAAATTGTTTGAAGTGGCATATACCCGGATAGCACCGGCTTTGAACTTATCACTTAAAGATTTAGGGAAAGTATAACCGATGGTAAGGTTACGAAGACGTAAATAAGAACCGTTTTCTACATAAAAGTCAGAGGCGTTAAAGTTTCCGTTAGCGTCTGAAGTAGATAAAATAGGTACTTTTCCACCTGGATTTTCAGGAGACCAGGCATCAAGAATACCAGATAATTTATTGTATGATGGTCCTGATGCACTGTAAGTGGTGCGTTTTACCGCATTAAAAAGTTCGTTACCGGCAACACCCTGAGCAAAAATATTGATATCAAAGTTTTTGTAACTCGCATTGAAACTCAAGCCATAAGAGAAATCAGGATAGGCACTTCCTGCAAAATAACGGTCATTACCATCAATGGCGCCACTGCCATCAAGGTCTGCGAACCTAAAATCACCGGCTTTGGCATTCGGCTGTATCTTATTTCCACTCGCATTCTTGTAATTGTCTGCTTCCTGCTGACTTTGGAATATACCCTCAGTTTTTAATACGTAGAAACTATACAAAGGCTGACCTACCCTTATGGCCAAAGGAGCCAATTCATTTCTGAAATTGTTAGTTACAGGAAGGGTCTGCTGCCCTGGAGCCAACTCCATTACTTTATTATTTAATTTTGTTAAGGTCGCATTTACTGAATACGTGAAAGCCCTGTCCGGATTGCTGTTATAGGTAATCCCCAACTCAATTCCTCTGTCACGAACCACACCTGCATTGATCGTTTGTGTACTCAAACCTGCAGTTCCTGGTAATGACTGGTTCATGATCATATTTTTCGTGTCTTTGATAAAATAATCAGCATTCAGGGAAAGTCTTCTGTTCAACACGCCCAGGTCGATACCAATATTTGTTTGCTCTGACTCTGCCCAGGTAAGATTTGTATTTTCAAGTACAGTAGAGATGTAACCATTCTGAGCAGTAGGCGTTTGTCCGAAGTAAGCTTGTGTACTGCTCAACAAAGGACTTACATCTGTTGGATTCAGGCTCGCAAGATTCCCCATCAAACCATAACTCGCCCTTAATTTCAGCTCATTTAACCAGGTACTTTCTTTCAGGAAATTCTCCCTGCTGATCACCCAGCCACCGGATGCTGAATAATAATAATTGGTTCTATTGTCGCTTGATAACATTGAAGTCGCATCCCTGCGGCCAATAAGAGACAAAAGATATTTTTCATCATAATTGTAATTTGCTCTTAAGAACTGAGAAGAGATCACTCTTTTATCCATGCTGGTTCCAATCGGCATCCTGATCGTCTTTGCATTAACCATGTAACGCAATTCAGGAGCTTCACTGTCAAACCCTGTTCCGATCACAGAAAGATACTTATTGGTCATTTTTTGAAAACTGTAACCGCCTACAAAATCTAAACCATGTAAGCCAATCTGGGTACGATAAGACAATACCTGCTCTGCGAGAAGATCGGTAATACGTCTATTGCTCTCTTCCAGGCTATTGTCCAATACCGGCTTACCCACCTCCGGGCGTTTTGGTATAAAACTTTTATAATTATTAAAAGTACTGGTAATACTTAAGTTAGATCTGAAGGTAAGACCTTTTGCCAGGGTAAGTTCGGCATAGGGGTTCACTGTGAGTATGTGTGTAGGATTCTGGATATCCATACGCTGCAATTCAGCAACAGGATTAATCACATCTCCATAATCACCGGGAGTTGGACCAGGAAGGCCTGCAAAAGAACCATCAGCATTATAGGCTGTACCATTTGTAGGATAATAAATAGCCGACAACAGTGCTCCGGTATAATCGCTGGTGGTGTTGGCACCATTTCCATTGGTATTGCTATAAGAGAGGTTTTCACCTATTTTTAACCAAGGAGTGATCACATGATCAGAATTGATCCTGAAATTATAACGTTTTACTTCTGTATTCTCTACAATACCTTCTGCTTTACGGTAGTTGAAACTCAGGAAGAAATTAGATTTGTCAGTACCTCCATTAATTGAAGTATTATAATCCTGTATCATACCTGTTCTGAATATTTCATCCATCCAGTTGGTACGTGTAATTAATCCATCAGGATACTTCGTTGCATCAAATGATGGCAGCAGTGTACTATTGCCATTCCTTGCCGCTGTAGCAGCCACTGTAGCACGTTCCTCAGCATTCAGGGGATCGAGTTTCTTCCACACACTCTGTGCACCAACTTTTGCATCAAAGCTGATCTGCAGTTTCCCGCCATGTCCATGTTTGGTTGTAATCAAGACCACACCACCGGAAGCCCTTGCACCATAAATAGCAGCGGCGGCATCTTTTAAGACCGACATCGATTCTATATCATTAGGGTTCAATTGCGGTGCACTGGTAAAAAGTACACCATCAACTACGTACAGCGGACTTTCACCATTGATACCACCAGCACCCCTGATGTTTACCCTTGGCGCTGCTGTTGGATCCCCACCTTCGTTGGTCACGATCACACCCGGCGACTTTCCTGCCAGTACTTCACCCACACTATTTAAAGAGCGGGAAGACAATTTATCCAATCCTACGGAAGTAATTGCTCCGGTAAGGGTGGCTTTCTTCTGGGTTCCATAACCCACCACAACCACTTCATTTAAAACAGACTTATCTTCGGTTAGTGTCACATTGATCACCGGTCTGCTGGTTACTTTAATCGTAACGGTTTTAAAACCGATCATGGAGAAGGAAAGCATGTCATTATCTTCCACACCGATGCTATATTTACCATCGATATCAGTTGTCGTACCCCTATTCGTACCCATTACTTTAACGGTTACACCCGGAATACCAGACATGCTGGTAGAATCCTTCACCGTACCGGTAATGACACGCAGAACCTTTTGAACTGGCACAGGCATTTTGCTAAGAATCACATATGCCCCTTTTTCAGTCCCGCGAAAACCCAATTGGTTCAGTAAATCCTGAACTTTCTCATTTTCAAAAGAACCGGTAACAGGCCTTGTATTTTTCGCGACCATGTCAGGATTATAAACAAAACGCAGTCCGGTTGCAGCTTCAATCTTTTTAAGGATAACGCCAGTCGACTGGCCTTTTGCGATCTTAATCGTAACCGTACTTTTATCTAACTTTTGAGCCATAATCGGCGAGGCCACGAGTGCCGAGCAAAAGATTAGGAGGACTGAAAGAGTTAACATTGAATATTTCATGATTTTATAAAGAGCGGGTAACCTCTTAATTGAGGGTGTTTTCATATATTTATAGGGTTTTATAACACAATTAGTTTTAAAATAAGCCAGGCAGTTATTGGCGTAAGGGCCGGCTTTAGCATTCCGGTACTGATCTGATCAGTACCGGTTCATGAGAAGTACTTATTTTTTCATATCTTATCTATTTTAAAGGTTTTATGATCATCAGCTGCCTTGAATTTTAAATGGTGCAGACTGCAGAGAATATCCAGGATTTCTTCCGCCTGTTGCCTGGTATTGAAAGTTGCCTTACATTTGAGTTCAGCGATAGACTGGTTTTCCAGTTCAATCCGGATACTGTAAGCATACTCCAGTTCGCGCAGTGCTTCACGTAAGGTAATCCCATCAAATACCAGTTTCACTTCAATAGGCACCGGCATATAGGTCACCTCAGCGCGCTGGTTTTCTTTATCAAAGGCAATCTGCTGGCCTTTGATCAGGGTAGCAAACTCCTGCCTCGAATTTCCGACAGCCACTTTCCCGGTTGCCACCAATACATCGATGCTTCTGCGGGCTTTATAAGATTTTATACGGAAAGAGGTACCGAGGACTGTTGTGGTAATGCTATCGGAAGTCTTCACCAGGAAGGGGCGTTTTTCTTCATGGGCGATCTTAAAAAAAGCTTCGCCTTCAGTCAATTCAACCGTACGGTTCGTGTGGCTGAAGTCCTTTGCGTAAGAAAGGCATGATGAAGGATTCAGCCAGATCTCAGAGCCATCAGCTAAAGTAAGTTTCTTTGTCTGTCCTGCTCCAGTTGTCACAGAGAATAATTCAGCCCTTGCAGGAGCTTTACCGGCAGGTTGCCATAAAGCAATGCCCATTGCGGCCACCACAAAAATCGCCGCAGCAATGCCAGACATCCTTAACAGGGCAGCCAGCTTCAACACTTTACGTTCCGGAGAAACTGCCATTGCCTTTTGAAGTCCGGCGAACATATCAGCTTTCATTTCAGCTTTTCTGCTATTGCCGATACGGGTGGTACTGTGCTCAAGAGAAGCGTACCATTCCTCTACCTTTTTTACTCCGGCAGGATCCAATTCCTGGTCTGCATATTTTTTCAGCAAATCTTTTGCTTTCTCTTCTTCTGTCATCTATATACCTGTCAGCTCAGCAGCGGATCGGTACCAGCAGAAATAGTTAAGCTTGCGTTAAGTTTACGTTAACAACAAACAAATGATCAAAATGAGGGTATAGGCAAGTTTTTCCCGGATTAATTTCAGGGCTGAGGAAATTTGGTTTTTCACCGTCTGTGCCGAAAGGTTAAGCTCCTCAGCAATCTCCTGAATAGATTTTTCCTGTTTCCTGCTCATGGAGATAATTACGCGCATTTTTTCCGGCAGTTCTTCCAGGGCATCATCAAACTGTTTATGGAGATCTTTCAGCATTAGCATATTTTCCGCGGAGGATGAGCTTTGGTTGCTGGTAAGGAGGGCAATATCCTCCTTATGTTTTTCACGGACCATGGCCGACTTAAAATAATTGATCACCTTATACTTAACAGCTCCCTTAAAGTAAGCCTCAATGCTTCCTTCAATATTCAGGCGTTCCCGGTTCTCCCATACGGAGATAAAAATCTCCTGTGTAATATCCTGGGCAATCTCTTCGTCCCGCAACCGCTTGTAAGCATTATCCAATACATCTTCCCAATACTTCTGGTAAAGATATTCCATTGCCAGGTGGTCCCCCTTTTTAAGAGAGGCCAGCAATGAAGATGCCGAAGGGGTATGAATTGTTCTGATCACTTTTTTTTTGCAAAGCTAGAGCTCCAATATTTCTTCCATATTAAGAAAGCTTGAAACTTGAAAACAGCAGAAAAAAATGATAGGACGGTAGAAAAAATTATGGAAATAAGGATCAGGTATTCATATTATTCACCATATCCACTAAATCCTTCATGACAATAGGCTTCACATAAAACCTTGATACTTCTTTATAACTGGCGGCCTTCACATGGTCGGCCTGGCTAATCGAAGAGCTGACGATATAAACAGTAATCTTTTTTTGAATATCAAAGCGTGTAAATTCATCCAGGAACTGCCATCCATCCATTACAGGCATATTCAGGTCCAGCAAAATCACATCCGGTAAATCCTCAGGGGATTCGAGGACAGGCTCGAGATACTTCAAGGCCTCCATCCCATTATGAAACACCAGCAGGGACATGGAAAATCCAACCAGCTTCATCTGCTTGGACAAGATATAAGTGAACATCTTATCATCATCTATAATACAGGCAATATCGGGCTTATTCATTCAGCGTACTGTTTAATATGATCCTAAATAATGTCCCGCTTCCGGGTTCGCTTTCTGCTGTAATTTTTCCACCCATGGCTGCGATCTGGTTTTTAACCAGGAACAACCCCATGCCTCTTGCATCTTCATTGCCATGAAAAGTTTTATACATGCCAAAAAGTTTATGGCCGTGCAGCTTCAGGTTAATTCCAACCCCATTATCCTGCACTTCCAGAACAGTGGTTTCATCCACATTGTACGCCCTGATTTGAATTTCAAGCTGACGTGAGGGTTCACGGTATTTGATACAATTCGTCAACAGGTTAAGCAGGATACTCTCCATATAAGCCTGGTGGTAGGGAATGGCCATATCCGGATCCACATCTACCTCCACCCTTGCCTTTATCTGACTAATGGATGGGGAGAGTACTTTTAAGATCTTCTCTATCTCCTCACGAAGAAACAGGTTCTTTTTATTTTCTATGTTCCTGCTTTGGATATCCACCACCTCATTCAAATGTGAAAGTGTTTGCTGAAGGTTATTGGCATTGGTCACCAGCATCTGCAGCATTTTATTCTTCTCCTCTGCATCCTCTTCGGTAATCACCATATCCAGCAGCATTTGAATATTACCGGTATGGGAACGAAGGTTATGTGATACAATATGTGCAAAATTCAACAGCCGTTCATTCTGGCTACTGATCACCTCCATGCTTCTTTTACGTTCCTGTTCAATGCTCTTTCTTTCATGAATATCTGCAAAAGTACCCAGCATAAAAAGCGGGACACCCGGAGCAGCCCATTCAATGATTTTACCTCTGATTTCAATCCACAGCCATGTTCCGTTGCGGTGGCGCATACGGCATTCTGTACTGTAAAATTTGCTTTCCTGGCGGAGGTACTGCTGCAGGTGCAATGAATTTTCCTCCCGGTCTGCCGGATGGATCAGGTTTAGGCAAGCCTCCATGGTATCCGGTGGTTCTTCATACCCCAACAGTGTCGCTGTTTTCTCATTGCAGACCACTTTATCGCTCCTGATATTCCATTCCCAGGTACCGACACCGGTACTTTTGATAATATTATCCAGCCGCTGCCGCTCCAGAATCAGGTCTTCCATATATTTCTTGCGGTCGGTGATATTCTTGATCTGTGAAATGAAATACAAGGGATCGCCCAGATGGTTCCTCACCAGCGTAACACTCAGCACCCCCCAGATCACCTGGCCATTTTTATGAAAATATCTCTTTTCTACCGTATAGGAATTGATTTCATTTCGCAGCAGCTGATTCATATAACTGAGATCAGGTTCCAGATCATCGGGATGTGTAAAATCAAGGAAAGTTTTGTTCATAAACTCTTCCTCCTCATAGCCCAGCATACTCCTCAAACTATTATTTACACGGATCCAGTGTCCTGAATAAGACACCAGCGCGATGCCGATTGGGGCATAGTCAAACGCCTGCCTGAACCTTTCCTCCTTCTCTTCGAGTGCATTGATCATGTTTACACTACTCGTAATATCTTCCAGTGTACCGTAAAGGAGGACACATTTCTCGTCCTTCCTGGTGGAATGTATCCTAGACTTCACCCATTTCACCGTTCCCTTTGCTGTTTTGATCAGGAATTCCCCGATCTGGTTTTCTCCAGTCTGGCTGGCTTTTTCAATCAGGTTCTTCACCCCTTCCTTATCCAGGAAAAAATCGAGTGTTTGATTTAAGGTAAAAGTATCATGGGACTCCACTTCATAGATCTGCCTGATCACTGCATTCCAATATACAGCACCAGTCAGTAGATTCCTTTCCCAGATGCCGAGTTGAGCGAGGGGAGTTACCTTTTCATATAATTCGAGCTTCGTTTGCATGGTGCGTGTGGGAACTTAAAACAAATTATAGATAATTTCTCAATATTTTGACACAATATCAAAATATTTATTTCAAGCCAATTTGCTGTCTTTATGACCAATGCAGGGGATAAGCTCTGCAATAGCGGGTCAAAATTTATACCAGAACCTTCCTGCGGAAACAGATTAATACTTAATGTTATAATTCTTGATCTGCATTTTGATTTTACCGGTTTTTGTTTCCATGCTGCGCATTTTTTTTCGGTCGATGGTCGTCCCCTTACCCATAAAATTGAGCGGTATTTTAAGTCGCTCGATTGCAAAAGTAGCCTCAACATAAGCTGGCAGGATATCTTTTAACAAGGCATAGTTCATCAACAAGGTATAAGAACCTTCTTTACGGGTATTGATTTCAGACTGGACTATACGCACGGCCTGGGTATCCATATAAAGTGTAGCCAGTGCAAGGTCTGACTGATTGGTTGTTGGGATAATATTAATCACTTTCAAAGTTCTGCCATTACGTTTTTCCAGACCACGGTCGACCGTAATAAAGGGATATTTAAAGATCTCCGACAGGGAAAAATCAAGGCCGCGTTTGGGCAGCATCACAAAATCTGTAGAGCTAAACTCCATCCGCTTTCCTGTAGCATAGGAAATTTTGGCTGTTTTAGTCGGCATTTTGATAAAAGGAACATCAAGATCCAGGACCAGTGAGGCAGAAAATTGTTTCACAGAATCCATGCGTTTTTTGATACGGAGGAGATCTGCATCAATTTGTTGGGCATAGACAAACTGGCTGGCAAATACAAGAAATACAAATAGGGGCTTAATCATCCGATGTCTTTTTTATGAAATACAAATGTTCCCGCAGCGGCAAATGCGAGGGTATAAAGTAAGAGTATAGCGTTATTGATCAAAATTTGCGTCCAGTCAGGCTCATAATAAAACAGTTGCTGCCAGGTATCAATGAGTTTAGGGAAAAAGAAGTTATTCAGTGCAGGAACAACAAAATCTACTTTCAGCAAAAGGGTAGTGATAATCAGGAACAGTGCTGCAGCGATCCAGGTTTTGGCTGCCTCCTTGATAAAAATAGCCAGGGTTAGGCTCACTACACAGTAGAACACCATAGACACAGCCCCTGAAGCGAATGCCCAGCAGATGCGGTGAAAGGCATCCTCAGCTTCAAAAAAGTTAAGCGTATTCAGGTAAACCACCAAATCGCCACTTCCAAAGATGGAATAGGCCAAAACAAAGGTCGTCAGCATCATAAAGCCAATCACCAGGATGGTAAAAAACACCGCGATCATATATTTGGCTGCTATAAACTTCCATTTCTTAACGGCCTGCAGCATGACGGTTTGCATGGTTCCATCCTTATACTCGTCGGTCACAATGCCCGAGGTCACGATCATCAGGATCAGTGGCACATTAAACCACAAGGAATTGAGCACAATATACATGATCAGGTTTCCATTCAGCAGACTGCCTTCAAAATAAAAAGACTGTTTGAGGTTATCCAGTAACAGGTCCAGGATGGTACTGCCCTGGAAATAAGCAGTGATCAGGATCAGGGTCTCTATGACCAGGATTGCGCCTAATGCGTAATAGGTTTTACTTTGTTTTACAAGCTTCAAAAGTTCAGCCGACAGCAATAATCTCATTAAATAGCCTTTTTAATTAATTGTTCTAAGGTTAACACCGGGGTACAGGCGGTTACTTCAATCCCTTCTTTCAACAATTCGTTGAGCAGGGAGGGGATGGCTTTGGCCGTACAGGACACCCTGGCATCATTCGTCCCCCACTCCACCTGATAATGCTGTAAGGTGGAGGAAGCCGCAATATTAGCTGCTGTGATGCTAAAGCTGGTGATGTGCTGGTTGATCAGGTCATTGGTAATGCCGGCATTCACGATTTCCCCTTTTTCAATGACATAGAGATAATGGCAACACTTGCTGATTTCTCCCATCATGTGTGAGGAAAGCAGGATTGCAATATTTTCTTCGGCAGCCAGCTTCTGTATAAGGAGGATTAAGGAAGCCACCCCAATGGGATCGAGTCCGGAGAAAGGTTCATCCAGCACCAGGCATTCCGGATCATTGATCAGGGCAATGGCTATTCCGAGCCGCTGTTTCATCCCCAGCGAGAAGTTCCTTACCGGATCTTTACGGTCCAGCGGCAAGCCCACTTTCAGTAAGGTCTGCTCAATGGACAAGCGATCTGTTGGTGCTCCCTGTATACCTGCGAAGATTTTGATGTTGTCATAGGCATTCAGAAAGTTATACAGCCCCGGCCGCTCAATGATGCCCCCTACCGGTTTAGAACGTTTAGAGTTGATGGTCACCTGTCCTGCGTCTGGATGGATGAGTCCGCATAAAATTTTGAACAGTGTAGTCTTACCGGCACCATTTCTTCCCAGCAGACCACAAATCTGCCCGGGGGGAATGTGGATGGTGACATTGTTTAGTGCTTTTCCAGAAGAATAGCTTTTACTTAAATTGTTACCTGCAAGCATTATTCAGCTATTTTATAATTGATACCACGGTCCCTGAAGTTGAACCTGGGTTTATAGTATTTTTCCAAAAAGGTACGGGAAACAAAAGATTTCCTGAAGAGGAACAAGGGATCTTCGATCATGAAGCGCGGTATAAAATGATACCACCTAATCCCTATCCTATGGTAGTAACTATTGACTTCCTTTTCCATTCCCAGCTCTTTCGCCGCCACCATAAATGCGGTACGCTGACATTTTGATCCCATATAGGGATTGGCAATTTTAGGGCTGAAACCGTGGCTATACAAATTATCCTTTATCCTTTTATAGTTCTGAAACCTTGACCAGGCGTCCATGATCACCAGGAAAATATGGCTAAAGGCGAACAAGACACAGCCCAGCCAGAATAAGATAAAGATCCATGAACCCTCGAAATAAGCCAGTTGAAGCCTGGTCCAGTAGAACCATGATTCAAGTACAAACAGGAACACAGAGAGGTGCAGCAAAACACCCACATTCCAGTAAGATACGGTTATGCTGGGCTGTTTAGGTAATCTGTGAAAATCGACACTGTTTCGGTCACTGATCAGATGGCGTTTCTGCGGCATTAAATTCGTTGAATATTGGGTTGTTACACTAAAACTGCCCTTAAGATACACAATCTGTCGCAAAAATGTTTTCGGAAAATTAAAATGAGGCTTTTGAACAATGAGCTGATGAAGCCCGCAATAGTGGCATGGTGATACCAGGGTTACTTTGTATGGATGTGTACTACTCAGCTTTACAAGAGGTGATGTGCGAAGTGGTGATATCAGGCTTCATTTATGAATGATTGGCAGTGCACAGGCATGTGAAACGTTATATAAAAAGTGTTGGCGTTAAAGTTACTTTTTTATTGATTATCAGTAGTGTAGGTATACATATTTCCTGGTAACCTTTACTTTCCGTATCATCCTTTCTTGGTAAAAATTGCTCAGGAGACCTGTGAAACAATGGAAAACTCCGCCACAATTGGGGGAAAATTGAGATATGTTTTCTCCGACATCGGGCATCCCTGTTATCTGATAAAAATATCATGGATATTAAAAAAAACGATTTTTAATGCTAAAAACATCAATAATAAACTTTTTTAACACCTAAGATCTATTTAACCTCAAAATGGCCTGGATATTGAATAATATATTTTACATATAATACACAACCAAATGAAATTTCTTAAATTATTTTTCCCTATTCTTCTCTTGATAGTTAGCTGTAAAAAAGATAAGAACCTGCCGGTGGATGAAGAAGTTAATAATAAAAGTGCTTATATCGTTGTCAATTGTGTAAACTGCAAAATTGATTACGGGATGCCTGATCAGTATCAGGGATTCAGTAATGCAAATGGAGATTCTCCTAAATTTGCATTCAACTACAAAGCTGGATATACGTTAAGTATGCACCTCAGTTCCTTAGTTGAACAACAGAAATTAACTGTCAAAGTGTATAATAAAAATGAAAAGCTGGTTTACGAGGGTTCAAACATACAGCCAGTAACGGACTATTGGGATGTTAAAATATTACTACCTGCTGAGTAAAGGTATTTTATTGATCATCATTGACCAGCTGACCATGTAACTCTCCGCTATTCAGGTAACATTTATGGTTAAAGCTTCCAGGCGATGCCTTTTTCGGCAGACGAGTAGTTAACTATTAGTTTACCCAATCAACGCGTTCCTTCATTACCATTCTTATGATGCTGTTCACCTTTAAAATTATGTTTAATGCAGGTTTTGAGGGATCCAGAAACAGCCGATGAACATCCTAAAATATCCAGGCTAAATTAAGCGACTATAAGCAATTTATTTTTGAGATGAACTAACAGTTCATTTCCACGAAAATAAGACCTGAGATTGGCTTTAAAGTGCAGGATACGAAGATTTATCTTTTCATATTGTACCTTACAGTTACCAAGGGATGGTAATTGTAAGGTACGTATTCGTCATGTCCTCGGTGAAGGTGCCTTTTAACTAAGCATTGGATAACCGCTACCTCCGACCAAAACAAGCTAGTAAAAAAAATACGCTCGTAGCTGGCACTTAACCGAGACCTGAATGCTACCTTGCCCGAGGACGTATCGAATCGTTCCCGAATACGTACCCTTTCTGCAGAGGCCAATTATCTTGCTCTTTCACAGCATTGTCCATAGCCATTTTAGCTGAAAAAAAGTGTGTTTATTTAATTTTAAATTAATAAAAAAAATAATCTTTACCCCTCCTCAATCTTATGTGATTACAATACTTCACCTTTTAAATAGTGGATAAATATGAGATATGAATGCTGCCTCTTTGAGCGCGGAACCCTGTGCGTTATTTCACTTTTAATAATGCTGGTAACGGGGGACCAATACGCTACTAAATATTATATTTTCAAAATGCCATTGCCGTTATTACATTTACAATCATGAGGAATACAATCAGCTATCCATTTAAGGTTTGGATGACAAGCGTGCTTATTGCGCCTTTGCTTATGCTTTCTCTTTCTACTCAGCCTGATTTAGTACAGTATATTTTCTCTAGTGGATTTCTACAATTTTATATCATAGTGGTACTCATAGGTGGTTTTGTGTCAATTCCAGCATTTCTCTTTCTTAAACTTTGTTATTCATGGATGAGGCGACTCTCATTATCCCCTTTAATAATTAGGATGCTACTTGTACCAATATGTTTGCTCTGTTGTATTGTAGCATTTATTCTCTTCTCTTTACCAGATCTCAGTAAGATTTGGCATTACAATAATGTATTGCTAATGGGCAGTTATGCTTTGCCATTGGTTTTTGCTATCGTATTTTACAATACAAATGCACTCCATGAAGTATAATAAATTATACCCGGTAAAAGTGTGGTTAACAGGCCTGTCGATAACAAGTCTGCTTATGTCCTTGGCTCCTCATGCGACTGAAATAAAAGGAACCATGAAAATGACGCTGAACGATTTCTCGCCCTTCTTCATTTTGCTGTTTTGCAATGCGTTACTTTTGCTTCCAGCTTTCATTATCTTTTATATCTCATTCTTACTTTTGCAGAGGCGGTCTTTCGATAATTCAAAAGCTAAGTCGATATTAATTGCAGTAACATGCATTTCCATAATAGGCTATTTTTTAGTTATTGGCAGTTCTTCTGGAGAAATGTTAAGCATAGAGACTATGTTAATGACGTTAGGGTATCTCCTACCTACCATATCTTGCGCTGCTTATTACAAAATTAGATATGATGACAGTAGTTTAGGCTAATTATACCAGTTAGATTGAATCTAGTGTAATAAATGCGTAGACATGCTGGATATGTATTGTCCTTTTTGATTTTCCTCTTTTCTAAAAAGACTTTAATAGTAACTATAATTTGTTTGTTATGGTCAGATGTGGGATAATTTTCACACGGTTCTCTCATGGTTGCAGTGTAAAAAACAGTGTGAGTTTTTAAAGTGGGGAATAAGCTAAATATTGATTTGTGATTATTTATTTAAAAATCATTTACTTAATGCCTAAAAACCACTTATTTTAACATAAAATTTGGAAGAGTGGAAGTTTTAATTACTTTTGCACCCCACGGGGGATTAGCTCATTTGGCTAGAGCGCTTGCCTGGCAGGCAAGAGGTGACCGGTTCGAATCCGGTATTCTCCACGTTGATTAAAGCCTTTCAGTTAGTTCTGGAAGGCTTTTTTGGTTTTTACCTTTTTTAATACTTACATATTACTAAATCCTAGCAAACACCACCCTCCAGAAGAATACAGTGCCGTATGCGGATAGAACTAGAATAACAGCCTCTAACGAAGCTTCCGATATCATCTTGTATTTTTTAACTTTCAACTATACATCTCTAAAAATTGTTTATATTAGTATTCAGTTATCTCAAGAGCCATGACCATCATCAAAGAACTATCTATCAGCATGAAAAATCTTCTCGAGACATTTTTCGGTTCAGATACCGATGTAATGAGCAACCGCGTCAAAGAAATTATGGCCAATCCGGAGGATAAAAAGAATTATTTGGAAGCATTGGGCAAACTCCGTAAACTTGAAGACGCAGGTGAACATGGCACTGAAAAGGTCAAATTAAGTAACGATCAGGAATTAGAATTAACCACATAATGAAGTGGATACAAGTGTTACCCTATTCAGTTTTGCATATATCGTTATCCTGATTGTTCCTGGAATCATTTTCAAACGTTTCTTTTTTCAGGGGGCATTTTCAGGACAATTTAACACTGGTATTTTTGCAGATCGCATCATTACAAGCCTATTCTGGGGAATTCTGGTTCAAATTATCAGTATACTGACCTTCAGCCGAATCATTAATGTGAGTTATCTGGATTGGAGAATAATGCTCCAAACTTTATATAGAAATGTTGTGGAGAATAAACTTCCCAATGCCACGCCAGATCAATTACTTTACGTGTTATTTTATGCTATTTATTCGGTGGTACTTGCAGCAGTCCTTGGTTTCTTTTTGTTCAAGGTGA
Organism: Pedobacter sp. AW31-3R; assembly: GCF_052180285.1. Taxonomy (NCBI): domain Bacteria; kingdom Pseudomonadati; phylum Bacteroidota; class Sphingobacteriia; order Sphingobacteriales; family Sphingobacteriaceae; genus Pedobacter; species Pedobacter sp. AW31-3R. Next base: position 5,474,210 of record NZ_CP197475.1, read on the forward strand.
TTAGGATGCTTGGTCTTGATTTAAAATTTCCTGCCTTCAGGTTTCTCAATCAATGGCATTATTATTTCAAAGGGGAGATCCTACGCACACCGGAATTTAAGATGACAGGCCGGGGAAGAGTTTTATCAACGGAAGTAGACCTCATGCTCAGAGATAATGACGGCAAATCAAATCTCTTTTCAGGACTACTCACGCAATATACCTTAAATGCCAAAAATGAATTGGATACCCTTTACCTGACAGGTGCCAGTAGGTTTTCACAATCTCAGGATGGAATGAAACATATCCCAGGCGATATTTTCATTATCCCCTTTTCAACAGTGCAGAATATGAACATCCGTTACAACTTCGAGGTAAGACAAAATACGGAGGTTTTAAAATACGTAGCTCTTTCCTTTTTAGGTTTGGTGCTCATTGTTACCTTTATTTTTCCATGGTTAATTGAACTTGATGCCTGGCGGAAAATCTTCGGAGCCGTGACACTTTTTTTTTCATGGCTCCATTTTTCCATACTAATGATGTCTTTTTTTCCTGCTAACAATGGTACTCAACCGTTGTCTAAACGTGCCAGGATTGTAACTTCCATATTGCTGATCGGCTTTATTGTTGCCTCCTTATTCGTCTTCAACCAAATTTAGACAGTGGAATAATATTCCAGATTAACATCACGAAAAGAAAGGAAAATGGTGAAGAAATAGCCAATGCCGCATTTACCATCCAATTTGATTTCCATATTGAGAATCTCTACAATAATCAGCCTTCATCTCCAAAAATCAAGTACTTTTTCCGATTAAACATTGATGTTATAAATGGTAGGTTACTTTGAATAGAATACCTAAAATTGAATTACTTAAATGGTAAATGAGACATAATAATTTTAACATTTAGAAGCTGATCCTCTATAAAATAATTAAATGCTGAAGCCCATTCATCTGCACGTTCTACTTTTGGACCAAGGGTAATTTGTTCAAGCAAAGGTGTTATTTCACATAATTCAACATATACTCTTGGTGGGCTTAAGTTCATATCAAATTTCTTTTTCATTATAGTACTTGGCACCACCAGACGGACTTCATGTTCATATTGATATTCACCGCTTTTGAAAAAATAAGCAATATTTGTTAGGATTTGATAAATTAAATCCTGCTGAGGTTGATTCAAAGAAATGACCATCTCTTTTAGCATATTCATGCTATCATTTAATCTCGATTCATTCTTTGATCCATTATCGCCTGGAATGACAAACTTATCATTAATTAAATAAGCTATCCGATAAAAAGCAGGTTCTTGTCCCAATTCTCTAGGATAGATCTTTTCGTTGTTTAAGGCAATAATTACATCTTCAATACTCTCAATAAATTTTTCCCGGTTAATAGTAAGTGCACAACCTTTTGCTTCAGATAAGGCTTCTTTGCCATACATTCTCCACAACGTTAAATCATTATGCTTCTTTTCTTCAACAAAACTTCCGACAAATGGTTTTTCAACAAATGATGTATAAACAGTATTATTATCTTTATTTTTTGAATTGTTAAAGTTTAAAAAGGAAAATAATTCACGTCCCTCTGAGGTATCGTTCAAAAATGCCCCTTCAGATAATCGAAATGGACTTTTTTGCAAAATCATTGCTTTAGTGGCAGTTAAACTTGTATAATGTGTTACGCATAAGTCTTCGAATAGTAAAAGTGATTTTATTTCATTAATTACACTGTCAATCTCATCATACCACTTGTATTGTATTTTTAAATCTACTTCTTTTAGTTCTGTGAGTGAATAAAGATAAACCCTGTCATTAGGATTATTATTTATAGCGATGAATTCCTCTAAGTCTTTCTTTGTATTCTCATGATCCCGAATTTCTTTAAATGCTTTAGCTCTATTAAAGTAGGTGTTTGCAGATGACGGATTAATATCTAAGGCAGTTGAATATTTTTCAATTGCCTCAGGATATTTTTTTTGTTGAGCGAGAGTATTACCATGATTGTTATACGCGGCACTAAACTTCTTATCCAGATGTGTTGCATGGATAAATTCATTTATAGCTAAATCATATTGCTTTTGGCTAGCAAATACAAGTCCTTTATTATTGTAAAGTATACTTATTTTCGGATCCAATTTGATGGCCATATCAATGTCTTCCAAAGCTTTGATGTAATCCTTCAATCTTCGAAAACATAATGATCTGTTATTATAGCTTAGAATATGGTTTGGCTCTAATTCAATTGCTTTATTAAAATCTCTTATTGCATTTGGAATTTCGTTAGTATCTAAATATGAATTTCCTCTGGCATAATATGCCTTATACAAATTAGTATCCAAATCAATGGCAGCATTAGCGTAATACTTAGTAAGACCACTTTGACCCAATTTATCATGAGAGAGAGCCCTGAAAGCGAATAAATTTGCGTTCTTACAACCAATCAAGATACTCTCCGGCAAGATTTTAATTATATCTTTGAATTTTTTCTTCTTATAAAGATTATCGACTTCCTTTTCAAGACTCTCAGTTGACTGTAACATATCTTACTTTTTATCAGCTATTTAGCATAAAGATAAAGTTTATATTGAAAATATATAGTTCACCTGAATTAAATATTGACCACAAAAAACAACCTGTAGTTGTACCACTTTAGTCAAAAAATGCAGGCGCTTTCTGACATTAAATAAGGTGAAGAAGTGGAACAATAAATATTTGTGCCAAAAATCTAATGATGATATGGGGAAACAGAATGAATTAGTGGCCAAGAGTTAGTCAAACAAACTGCATTGAACGAGGCTAAAGATCCGGCAATTCAGAGAAGCTGACCAGAGGGATAATTTTAGGCTCATCATTAAATTCAAAGTAATCATAGCAGTCCTTCCCGGAATCTCTACCTTCCAAGTATATCCCCCCAAAGTGTAGTGGTATTGTAATTTAACACATCTATCACCCATTAAAACCAATAATTCATGCTCAGCAGCATTCGGATGCCGATCTGAAATGAGCATATCAGCATTTGAAAAACTGATTTTCACAGTCAAATCCTAAAACACACTGAACTTTAAAGTTATCAAAAGAGATTTTTTATATAAAAATAAAATATCAATCCATATTTAAACAACAATACCACTACAATACAGAAAAGTGCTATCATGATAATATCATATATTAACATGCTAAAAAGCACTAGTAAAAAGTGTGATTGATTGTAGAGTTTTGTGTTAGGCGGAATAGGCTAACCAAAATATAAACCGACAAATTATTCCCGGACATAATTTGTTTAACAACTAATATATAACCATATAAATATGTAAAACATATTATTCTCTTGAAGAGATTTACGGCGTTTAGCGAACCCCCATTTGGTGTGGACGCTCAGGTGAACATGTATTCATGAAAACTGATTCATTTGTTTGATTTGCGAATTCAGGGAATACTGAGCGCCAGATCAAGGAAATAACAGATTATCCAGGCCACATACTTCTTAACAGGGAAACTAATATTTACGAATCTGTATAAATACAACTTAAAATAGCTTCATCAGGCCATCTCATCAACAGGAGATAAACCACCGATCAGCGTTGTTTAAGCGCTCCGCTGAACATAATTAGTACCAAAATAAACCAAATATATTAAATTTATGAACTTAAAACTTTTACGCGAATTTTCCTGGGTTTTGTTACTCATGATAATTACCAGTACAACTATGTTCGCACAACAGCGGCAAATTACTGGTAAGGTTGTAGATAAGAAAGATGGGATGCCAATACCCGGGGTAACGATTGGCATACGGGGGAAAACCAATAATGTAAGCACGAATCAGAAAGGTGAATTCGCATTGCTTGCAGACCCCGCTACAGATGCCCTGGTTTTCTCTTTCCTGGGATATGTGAGGCAGATCATTCCCCTGGCTGGCAAAAACAACCTAACCGTGAGCTTAGCAGAAGACAGTCAATCATTAGACGAAAATGCTGTTGTCGTTGTAGGTTATGGCACAAAAAAACGCAGTGAGGTATTGGGATCAATTGCTACGATCACCGGTGCCGACATACAAGATGTACCAGCGCCCAATTTAGCCGGCGCATTGAGAAACAGGGTTGCCGGCGTAGGGGTAAGCCAGTCCTCTGGTCGCCCGGGTTCTCCCATTACCCTAAACATCAGGAATTCCACAGTTTCAGAATCGGTTCCCGGTGGTACTTCAGAACCACTGTATGTGGTGGATGGTATTACGGTTACCAGAGATGCATTTGATAATATTGATGCCTCGATGGTGGAGAATTTAACATTCCTAAAGGATGCTTCAGCTTCCATCTATGGAGCTTCAGGTGCAAAAGGTGTTGTTTTGGTGACCACGAAGAAAGGTAAAAGTGGCAGAACGAGTATTACCTACAATGGTTATTTAGGTATTTCGGATGCGGCAAAAGAGCCGGAAATGTTATCTGCTTATGACCATGCCGTGCTTTTAAATGATACCTACCGTACACAGAGTGCGCCTTTGTCAAATCTATTCTTGCCGGAAGATCTGGAGTACATCAAAACATTGAACTACAAAAGTTGGTACGATGAGGTGTGGCAACCCTCAACCATGCAAAGACATAATGTTGGTTTTTCCGGAGGCAGTGAAAGAATAACTTTCTTCGCGGGTGGTAATTATCAAAGCGAAAATGCCAACTATGCCGGAATGAAATTTGACAAATATGGGTTCAGAAGTGGCGTAACTGCTTCCTTCGCAAATGGTCTGAAAGCTGACATCAACTTCAACGTAGACTATAATACAAGGGAACAGCACCATAATGCACAAGATAATGATTCCCAATTCTTCGAGCGGATCGTGAGTATCCCAAGGTGGGTTCCCATCAGCATCAACGGCAATTACCTAAACTACAATAACCTGATTAACCCAAAAGCTGTAGCAGAGTCGGGTTATTATAACAACAGCAGCAACAAAGGTTACCGTATAAATGCAAGTTTGACTTATGAACCTTCCTTCTTGAAGGGATTTACAGCTAAATTCCAGATTTCCCAGGCAAGCGGCTCATCGAAATCTACACAGTACATCCCGCCATATAAACTTTATAATTACGTGAGAAGAGGAAATAATCAGGAATTATTTACCGATCAGCTGGTCAACACTTCTGCAACTTCTTCTTACTTTGAACCAACCAGTGCAACAAATGCAACGATTACTCCTGGTGTATCTGAAAACAATAGCTACCAGGGCTTTATTACCTTACAATATAACAGAACATTTGCAAAACATTCAGTTGGTTTATTATTGGGTGCGGAACAGAGTGAAGGAAATTCACAAAATTCAACAGTGCGGTATAGCAATCAATTGATTCCAAATATTGACCAATATTGGGCTTTTGATGCGACCACCCTGACCCGTCAAAACTTTTCCAGGACTGCCGTTTCAAAACGTTCGTTCTTCGGACGTTTCGACTATGATTTTAATAAGAAATACCTGTTAGAGGTGATCACCCGTATAGATGCCTCATCTAACTTCGCGACAGGGAACCGTTGGGGAGTTTCGCCCAATGCCGGTATTGGCTGGGTAGTGAGTCAGGAGGACTTCTTTAAAAAATCCAAACTAACCAGCTTTATCAATTTTATGAAATTAAAATTGAATGTCGGCATCACTGGTGATGACAGGGTTGACCAGCGCCTGTGGCAGGATAGGTTCCTGATCGACGTAAACAATGGTTACCTCTATGGAAACTCCAATCAAAACAGCTTAAACCGTTCCCGGTTGGCTAACCCCGATATCACCTGGGAAAAGAAAAGGACAATCAACCTTGGTTTGGAAACATCGATGTTCAACAATAAGTTAGACTTTGGTGTAGAGGTCTTCAAAAATTACAATTATGATGCATTTGATTTAGGCGGAAATAATTTATTTCCCCTGTATTTCGGTACCGCCGCACCAATCATCAATTACAGGGAGACCTATAACTGGGGATCTGAGTTTAGCCTTGGCTATAAGGCAAAGCTTGCGACGAACCTGAACCTTAGTGCCAGCATGAACTTTGGTTATGGCAATTCTGTTGTCGATAAAATACTTTATGCTCCGGGTAACCTGATCAACAATGTAGCCCAGGATTGGCAAATCCAGTTTGGGACTGATCCGCGCAGGTATTCTTCAAGCAATATTGGCTTAAAAACAATTGGGATGTTCAGAACTCAGGCCCAGGTAGATGCCTGGATGGCCAAGTACCCGAATTACAGATTGTATGACAGAATCCCGCAGCCTGGATGGCTATATTTCGAAGATACCAATAACGATGGTGTCATCAGTGATAGTGACATGCAGCCCATGTATAATAACACAAATTCTTTTTTCTCTTCAGGTATTTCATTGAACCTGACTTACAAGAATCTTGCGCTAAGTACGAATATCAATGCACGGTTTGGTGGCAAGGTATTTTACGATAGCAGGGCTAGAATTGCTCCTTCTGCCACCAGGAACATTTTAACCATCTGGCAAGACCGCTGGACACCTGAAAATCCAATGGAGGGCAAACTGCCCCGTTTTGATGATCCTGCCCTGGCAAAAAACTCTGATTTTTGGGCTGTCGATGGAACAATGGTCCGCATCAATACCATGACTTTGAGCTACAAGGTGCCTGGCACATTTGCCAGAAAACTGGGAATTGAAGGCGGCCGTCTTCTGCTTACCGGAAATAACCTGTGGACAATCATCAACCCACTTCCTTATAAGGATCCATACACCTCAAGTGCATACGACTATCCGATGTTAAGAACGATTTCTTTGGGATTAAGTGTTAACCTGTAATTTTTGAGCAATGATTAAGCAATTAAAAAACTATATAAAAAAGTCTGTACTGATTTTAACACTGTCGGCAGCTTTGCCAGCATGTATAAACAAGGATGAATTTTTCCTTCTACCCGATACTGAAGGTATCGATGCCGCCATATGGGATAACGAAGGTTCTGTTCAACTGCATTTAAACAGGGTGTATGATGTGGTCATGGCTCCTTTTCCATTGCAGGTACTTCCAGACCGGTATGGAGTTCACTATGCCAGCGATGAGAATTATTTACCGGATAATGATGCCAATGCCAAAGCGGCACTCGGACTACAGGGAATACTTGGCGATAATGATGTAAGGTTCGCGGGCAACAAATATGGTGGTAATCCCGGTGAAAATAAGTACTGGGACATTGCCAGGTGCAATGATGCCATTGGAAATATCCCGAAAGGGACATTGGCACCTGCAATACAAAAGGTATTGTTGGGACAGTATCATGCATTAAGGGCCATCACTTATTTTGAATTGGTTAAGGTGTATGGCGGCGTTCCGCTACCGCTGGAGCCGCAACTGGAGAGTTCGGTTTATATGGGTGGCAGAAAAAGTGCCAGGGAGTGTTTCGAAGCCATCTTAAGCGACTTGAATAATGCAATGACCATGCTTGAAGGCTTTAACCCAGATGATGGAAGTGGCAGAGGCAAAATTACCAAATTGATTGCTGCATGTATCAAAGCAAAGGTATTGTTGTATATGGCCAGCCCCCAATTTAACCCTAAAAATGATCCAAAACATCCCTATGTACAGGAGAAATGGAATGATGCACTTCAGGCAAATAAGGAAGCTTATGATTTATGTATTGCAGCTGGAAAGAAGCTGATGCCAAACTATAGCGATATTTTCCGTACTGAAGGAACAGCCAATACAGAAGCTATTCTGGTGAGAACATATTCAAGTACCTTAAACGCCAGGGGCCACGATGGGGAGTACCGCAGCAGACCGACTTCCGAAGGGGGATCCAACAATTTATTCTACGTGCCCACTACAAAAATGCTGGATGCTTATCCAATGAAGGATGGGAAACCAATTGGAACATCTGCAGAATATACCTATGATGCAACGATGTTTTGGCAAAATAGGGATCCAAGGTTTGAAGCCACATTTGCCTACAATGGGAGTGTATATCCTTTAAGCGGTAATGCGACAAGAAAACAATGGACATACAATACCGCAATCAATGAATCCAATGGTAATGCGGTATATGTGCGCCGCTTTACTACCCCCGGACTAGCAACAGGTGCCGTAAAGTATTCAAATGGTATTGGAGGAAGCGGAATGGATTGGATTGAAATGAGGTTTGCAGAGGTGATGCTGAATTATGCAGACTGCCTGAACGAAACAGGGAATATCTCCTTAGCAAAAGATTTGGTCAGACAAATTAAAGTGAGAGCAGGAGTAGTACCAGGGGATGCTGATTATGGCCTGGCCCTGGCGGGTGGTACTGCGGCACTGAGCACTTTAATTCTTAACGAAAGGCAAATTGAGTTTGCCTTTGAGAATAAACGTAATGCCGATTTAAGAAGATCCCGGACCATGCATTTGTTGTCTGGAAACATGTCCAAACTGGAAATTCAGTTATCCGCTAAAGAGGATAAAGACATTTTGGAAGTTATGAGAAATGGTGTGATGTTCAGGGAATCCTTAAACATCAATGATAAGGCTGTATATAACAGATACTTTAGGACTGTAACGGTGACCAATACCACTTATCTGCCATACAACGTTCCGGAATTCCATTATTTCTATACCTTCCATAACGATTTTGTGAATTTCGGAGCCAATATCGTTCCAACAGTTGGTTGGTCTGGCGGCAGCTTTGATCCACTTGATTAAACGGAAGAACAATCAACCCTAATTATCTGATTTAAAGATTATAAAATGAAGACCAAGAAGATGAAAGAGTTATTCCTTATCGCCATAGGTGTAGTGCTATTCAGCGCCTGCAAAAAGGAATCTGAAAATATATTTACCATGTTTACCGATCTAACCGTAACCTACAACAATAGCGATCCCCGTTGTATTACCGATTATAAAGTGGTAAACGAGAAAGAGGAGGTATGGATTGATTTTACAATTAATTCAGCTTCGGAAGATATGTATTCTTATACTGTAGAAAAGTCGGCAGGCACGCAAACCCCTTCGCGTACAGTATATACGATTACCGATCCTACACAGCGCAGGAGTTTTTCAAACATCATAAAACTGGTGATGGATCGTGATGGAAAAACGACCTACCGCATCTATGCCTTAAATCAAAAGGGGGTGTTTATTGGCGATGGAAAGAAAAGCGTAACGATTGAAGTGAATCCAAGTTATATGATTTATGCCAATAGGGATATTTATCTGCCCGATTCGGTGGCAAAGATATTACCAAGCTTCTTCTCCCTGAACGATGCTTCAGTTTTCAGTTATTCAGACGGGGCATCCAATTCCGCTAAAATAGATTTTGGTATTTACAGGAAGCTGGCCTCAAACTCCACCCCTGCCGTGGTATCCTATGTGGTTAATCTTTATTCACCTAGTGTAGCCGTTAGCCCGCTTACCGTTTATGACATCAGCACCTGGACACCGAAAAGAACAACGCAATTCAGTGCGCCGGTTACCGGACAGGCTACTGCATTTCTTACAGGTGCAATATCCGGATCAAAAATCGAAGAACTGGCGAAAGCACGTACCATTAAGCTCAATGAAACTGCTGCAACTTTGGCTGCAAATGGTCTGGCAGCTGGTAATGCCGTGTTCTTCCTTACCCCGGAAGGTAAATATGGGATGTTATATATCAATGCTTCTACTTCGGATTATCAAAAAAGACCTTATATCAATGTAAGTGTGAAAGTGCAGCGATAATAAGATTTCCATGGCAGTTGAACTGCTCAAACTCAAGAAAGCCTTTCAGTTAGTCCTGAGAGGCTTTTTTGATAGAGAAATGAGATAGTTCCCATCTACAATTCAAGGTTTCCAGAAGACCGGTTTTACCGGGGCTAAGCGTTTGGATGGATTAGTCACCCCAAACTCATTATCTATCAATCTGATTACAAAAAGGATTTCTGTGTATTGAAACATCGTTGCAAAAAAGATTTATGCGTATATTTGCAGGAAGCACATGATGAATATCTTAAGAAATAAATTATTAAAACACCTGTTTGGCCTGACACTCATTAGTATCATGGCACTCAAAGTATGTGTGTTTTCAATTTCTAATTTTTCATCATCAAGAGACCCGCTCGCAGTAGAAAAAAGTGCGGCTGAAAGTAAGGAAGCAAAGGAAGAAGCAATTGAGAAAACTGATAAAAAGCTACTCACCTGCCAGTTTTCCTGTATTGACCATGGCCATTTCCTCTGGACTAGCCATTTGCCGGTCAGCATCTATTCTTACAAAATGAAAATCGGCAATCATCCCTTAATTACCGTTCCTACGCCCCCCCCTAACCATCTTGTTTAGATAATTGTGTACTCCGTACGTTTATTCGTATACCCAGTATAATCCGGTGCAATATGCAAAGCTATTTTTTACATATTCATCCTGGTTGACTGAATGCATGACCCCACAATGGTTGTCTTTGTAAAGTGATACACCTTTATTCCCTGCCGTATGCATCCATATGCTTACGATTTCCGAGTTAATTTAATTACAAATCTTATCACAAGAATGAAGAAACACCATGCAGCCGGCACTCCCACGCCTTGGCAAAGATTAATACAGCTACTTTATTACGAGCGTTCTACCATCAATTATATTTATATCTATGCAATGCTGATCGGGTTGATCGGACTGTCACTACCCCTGGGTACCAGTGCAGTTTTCAACCTGTTATCTAACGGAGCCATGTACAGCTCCACCTATATCCTTATTGCTGTAATCCTGTTTGGTATTGTGACGGGCGGACTCCTCCTTGTCGGACAGCTGACTTTAGTGGAAGTCATTGAGCAAAAAATATTCACTAAAGCAGCGCTAGAGTTTGCTTTCCGACTGCCACGGATAAAAAAACAGGCCCTGGAAGGGGAAAATCCATCGGAATTGATTAACCGCTTTTTCGATATCCTGACCATACAGAAAGGGCTCACCAAATTGCTAGTTGATGTGGTGGCAGCAGTGGTGCAGATTTTCTTTAGCGTTATCCTGCTGTCTTTCTATCATCCGGTATTTATGGCCTTTGGGATTTTTGTCATCATCGTTATTGTGGGGATTCTTGCCCTTTATTATAAAAGAGGGGTACAGACCAGCATTGAAGAGTCTGAGTATAAATACGAAGTTGTGGCCTACCTGGAAGAGGTAGCCGCCGACCTGGAACCTTACCGCCAGGATGCGGCCAAGCGTCAGGAAATTATCACCCGTACCGATGAAATTACCGCGAATTATATCCAGGCACGTAATGATCACTTTACTATTCTCAAAAGGTTTTTTCTGAGTGCAGTAGCCATGCGTACCATCCTGATGGGCTCCCTGTTATTAATGGGCTCTTATTTTGTCGTGGAACGCCAGATGACCTTCGGACAATTTGTTGCTGCAGAGGTGATTATTGTACAAATCAGTTATGCCATAGAGAAACTGATGACGAATTTAAATACTGTATTTGACATGGTAACCGGCAGTGAAAAACTTGCTGTAGTGACCGATCTTGAACTGGAAGAAGGAGATTTGAAACATGGGTAAGACGAGTAAAAATTTAACCCAGCTCAAAAACTGGGAACAGCTATCGGTTCATGCCAACAAAAGAATCATGAAAGCAAAAGGAGCCAAATTATTAGGGCGGATTATGCTGATTTTGCTTTTATTTTTTGTGATCTTATTGTTACTTCCCTTCCGGCAGACCATACCCGGTCGTGGTACCGTAACGGCACTAAGACCAGAAGACCGGCCTCAAACCGTACAGAATCAAATTGGTGGACGTATAGAATACTGGGCTGTACGGGAAGGTGAAGAAGTGAAAAAGGGAGATACCATCCTGGTGATATCGGAAACTACCCAATCCTATTTTGACCCGGAGCTTCCTCAGCGATTAACAGAACAACTGGAAGCCAAACGCGGCAGTGAGACTGCCGCATTGCAGAAAATTGACGCGACAAACGCTCAAATCAAAGCCATGGGTAACGGGCTCCGTTATCAGCTGAGTGCAGCCGAAAATAAAGTGAAACAGGCACAAAACTATGTGCGGATAGATAGCGCCGAACTGCTGGCCGTGCAGAAATATTTCGAAACGACCAAAGTACGTTTGGAACGTTATGAGGCAGGTTATAAAAACGGTCTGTTTTCCCTTACTGATATTGAAACCCGCAGACTAAAACTGCAGGAAGATAATGCAAAAGTGATAGGGATGCAGAATAAACTGAGCAACTCTGCCCAGAATTTGCTGAATTCCACTATTGAACTGGATAATATCAGGGCAAAATACCAGGAATCACTGGCCAAAGCACAGTCGGATATGAGCTCCGCCATATCAAGCAGGGTGACTGCACAGGGTGATATCTCCAAGCTGAGAAATGATATTTCCAATATCAGCATCAGACGTGGTTTATATGTTGTGAGGGCGCCCCAGGATGGATATGTGGTGAAAACACTTAAAGCCGGTATAGGTGAAAATATCAAGGAGGGGGAATCTGTAGCAACACTACAGCCGCTTTCTCCTATGGTGGCCGCTGAGCTGTATGTAAGTGCAATGGATGTGCCCCTGATCCTGGATACCAGTGATGTTCGCCTTCAGTTTGAAGGCTGGCCATCGGTACAGTTTTCGGGCTGGCCATCAGTCGCCGTAGGTACCTTCGCAGGAAAAGTGGCGGCAATAGACCGGGTGAGCAGTGTTGGTGGTAAATACCGTTTGCTGATCAGCCAGACAAGTCCGGTACCAACCAAGGATGAACCATGGCCACATCAGCTGCGACAAGGATCTGGCGTGTATGGCCGCGTGATTCTGAGGTCAGTTCCCCTGTGGTATGAAATCTGGCGCCAGCTGAATGGCTTCCCGCCAAGTCTCGACAAGGAGCCCGCTGATGAGATTAAAGATAAAAAAGGTTAATGACGGAGGTAATCAGATGACGAGATATTTCAGGAGGTTTCCTGCAGCAGCAATACTCGTGTTATTGCTGCTTACAACAACAAAAAGTAGGGCCCAGATAACAAGCGATACCGCTAAAGTGTTTACGCTGGAAGATTTACAGGGATTGGTGTTCAGGTACCATCCTATCGTAAAACAGGCAGCACTGCTCAGCGAATCGGCAAGAGCAAATGTATTGCAGTCACTGGGATATTTCGACCCGGCACTAAAAGCCGGCTTCGGACGCAAGCTGTTTGGCGATACAGAGTATTATAACAATTGGAACAGTGAACTTAAGATCCCCCTGTGGCTTGCCGGGGCCGACCTGAAGGTGGGTTACGACCGTAGTGTAGGGACGTATACCAACCCCCAGACCAGGACATCACCGGAAGGCTTGTCAGGTGTAGGACTGAGCATTGCACTGGGGCAGGGATTGATTATTGATGCCCGGCGCAGTACCCTAAGGCAGTCTAAAATAATGGTGCAGTATGCAGAAGCAGAGCAGTTAAAACAAATTAACAGTGCCTGGTATGCAGTGGTGAAGGATTACTGGAACTGGTATTATGCCTACAGGCAGTTCAGCCTGGTCAATGAAGGTGTTGATCTGGCGGAGCGCAGATTTAAAGCTTTAAGCAGGCAGACAGAAATCGGGGATAAACCCGGTATCGATTCTGTTGAAGCCTATATTACGGTGCAGGAACGCCTTATTCAGAAAGAAAAGACCAGTATAGAATTGCAGAACGCACGACTGGTGTTGTCCAATCACCTCTGGAGCGAACAGGGTACTCCACTGGAGCTGCCCCAGGATGCGGTACCGGAGAATATCAATGAGAACATCACCCGGTTGAACCAATCAGTTTTGGATACCCTGATCGGGCAGGCAGCCAATGAACATCCAGAACTGCTGAAGTTACGCAGCAAGGGCGGACAGCTGGCTATAGAACGGAGTTACCGGCAGGAGATGCTGAAGCCTAAGCTTAATGTAAGCGGAACACTGATCTCCAACCGCACAAGTTTCAGGGGAAATGTACCCGATTATTATGATTTCAACTGGAGCAATTATAAATTGGGGATTGAATTTGCCTTTCCCTTGTTTTTGCGCGCTGAACGGGGAAAACTGAGGGAAGTCAAAATTAAGCAGCGTGAACTGGATTATGACCTTCAGCAATCGGGACGTGAAATCAGGAATAATATCCTGGCATCCTACAATGACTTGTCCGCATATGCTTCACAACTGGCTGTACAGGTGCAGAGTATAGGTAATCAGCAGATTTTACTGAAGGGGGAAACCCAGAAGTTTGACCTGGGGGAAAGTACCCTCTTTCTGATCAATAGCCGTGAAACAAAACTGATTGACATGAAGATCAAACGCGAAAGTATGATTTCCGGATACCAGAAAACCCTGGCGGAATTGTATTATAAAGCAGGAACCCGACAGTTCGTTGCACAGGATTAATATTTTTTAAGTTTAAAATCTCAATTCTTAATATCCCCCCTTAAAAAACGAGGCCTGATCATACATGATCGGCCTCGTTTTTTATGTTCTTACCCATACAGAATCTGGAGGATTTTCAGCTATTTGAATATTCGTGGCAGTTTTTTATTGATGATCCCTTTATTAACAGATTAAACCAGATCTGCTCTTCTGGAATAATGATAATCATTGATCAGTGATAAAGAAGTTAAAAATCTATTTCCTAGAATTTACACCTTGTTTTTATCAGAAAGATGAACTGACCGGATAATTTAATTCACAGCAGATATGATAGTTACCATTTTCCTTCGGAGGATGTTCTGAAAATAGGATAGAAAGTACTAAATTGCGCAAAATTAGCAGGGAATACCTGTTTTCTTTGTCTCCATGGGATCATGGAAATAGTAACCGGGGGGATACCAGAGTGGCCAAATGGGACAGACTGTAACTCTGTTGTCGCAAGACTTCGAAGGTTCGAATCCTTCTCCCCCCACGTTTTTCAACAAAAAAACCACTGATCTCTCAGTGGTTTTTTTGTTGAACGCTTTTTTTGTTTAAAGCGGAAATTTTATACCTGAGGTTTTGCCTTTGAAAATATCTTCTTGCCCAGGCTCACTATAGCCACCACAACGATCCCTACAATCAAACCAAGTGCAAATTCTTTGACAATTGATGGTAAGGCCGGATAAAGATGATGCAGAAATTCAATGTTATGTACGAATATACCTCCCGAAACTAAAATCAGGGCAATGGTACCAACTACAGCCAATATTTTGATGACTACGGGAAGAGCCTTCACCAATACATTCCCCAATACCGTTAAAAAACCTTTATGATTAGAATGTTTGATCAGCTTATACCCGGCATCATCCATTCTGACGATCAATGCAACGATACCATAAACACCTATAGTCGCCAGTAAGGCGACAACTGAGACGGTAAGAATCTGTATGCCTAAAGGTCTCTCTAAAACAGTTCCCAAGGCAATAATGACAATCTCCACAGATAGAATGAAATCTGTTGTTACCGCCGATTTAACCTTCGCTTTTTCAGCATCACTGTTATCTTCTTCCCTTTGTTCAATTACCTCCTGCCCAGTTTTTGCCGGGTGGAAAAAGTACTCAACGATCTTCTCCATACCTTCATAAGCCAGATAAGCTCCCCCAAGTAACAGGATGAAGGTGATGGCTGCAGGAAAAAACACGTTCAGCAATAAGGCGATGGGGACAATAATGATCTTATTGATCAAAGAACCTTTTGTAATTGCCCATAATACCGGCAACTCCCGCGAAGAAAGAAAACCTGTTGCCTTCTCCGCATTAACAGCCAGGTCGTCACCCAATATCCCCGCCGTTTTACGTGTGGCTATTTTACTTGCTACTGCGACATCATCCATTAAAGCAGCTATATCGTCCAAAATCGCAAAAAACCCTGATGCCATATTCTATTTTATTTGTAAGCCCTAAAATTATGAATTAAATCTGGTTTCTATTTGCGTTGCGTGCTATAATCAGGCAGATAAAGAAGCTATTCTTTAATCATTGGTACCCATAGCATGAATATTTCTATAAAGGTTAAAATGGCATGAGAAACTTATATCCAGGAAACCATAATCGGCAGGAAGAACAGACAACGGGTTGCTTTACTGCATGTATAAAGTAAACTCTTTGCAGCAGGCTCATAAATACATCATTTATTAAGACTACAGCAGGATACCAGACTTATTATTCCTATATTTTCAGACTCAATTATCACAATTTATCACAGCAAAAACCATTACTTTATACACATGAAAAGAATCATCCTGTTATTCGCCCTGCTCCTTTTTTCCTCCCAGCTCTCTTTTGCCCAAACGGACTCCGGTTCCTACAAACTTACGCTGGAAGAGATGCTGCAGGTATCAGGTGCTGAAGAATCATTTAAAGCATCTATAGATCAGATGATCGCCATGTATAAACAGCAAAAACCAGAGGTACCGGCTGAATTATGGGAATTATTCGGCAATGAATTTAAAAAAGATGTATCCAAAGACCTGATGGC
Source organism: Pedobacter sp. AW31-3R (assembly GCF_052180285.1). Lineage (NCBI taxonomy): Bacteria > Pseudomonadati > Bacteroidota > Sphingobacteriia > Sphingobacteriales > Sphingobacteriaceae > Pedobacter > Pedobacter sp. AW31-3R. The sequence continues at coordinate 5,490,563 of NZ_CP197475.1, forward strand.
AATGCTTTTGCCGATCTACCAAAAGCATCTGACCGAAAATGAGCTGAAAGACATCATTATTTTCTACCGCAGCCCCGCCGGGAAGAAACTTGCCCAAAAAAATCCACTTATTGTACAGGAATCTATGCAGGCCGGACAACAATGGGGAATGAAAATTGGTCAGGAATTTGCAAATAAACTTAAGGAGAAGGGATTTTAATCTTTATATTTACTTTATCCTTCCGAATGCTGAAGGAAACAGCAATTTCAGAGCATACACCAATTTTAAAACCTTGCCTCATATTTTAATCGATTCAATAACAGAGAATGTCGGAAAGGGTAAATGAAAAAGACACCCTTATTGCATTAAAAGCAGGTGATGAATCCGCTTTCAGGGAAATCTTTGACCAGAATTTCAGAAAGTTGTATACTTTTTCCTTCCGGTTGCTGAAAAATAAAGAACAGGCAGAAGAAGTTGTCAATGATACGCTGATGAATCTATGGACAAACAGGGAGCGGCTGAATCCGGAGTATCCTGTTGCCCCTTATCTCTATACCATTACCAGAAGGCTCTCCCTGAATGCCCTGCGGCAGATTGCAACCTCCCAGAAAGCCATCGATCAGTTGTGGTATAATATGGAAAATGTAAGCAATGACACGGAAGAATCCGTTTTATTGAGTGATTTACAGCGATTCACCGAAGCAGCACTGGTCAATCTCCCCCCACAGCAACAATTGATTTTCAGAATGAGCCGATTTGAAGGCTTAAACTACGATGAAATTGCAGAAAGACTGAACTTATCCAGGAATACCGTGAAAAACCATTTGGTTGCTGCCTTAAAAACCTTAAAAAATCATTTCAACCAGTCTGATATTGCTTATTTCCTCCTGGTCACTGTGTCTTTATTGAAAAAATAACAAAATATTTTCAATCCGACTAGTCCTAAATCCTTTTTGCCGTGTAATGCTTATATAAACCCAGTATAAAGGGAATATGAATACATGGTAAACAAACAACGGATAACTTTTTTACTTCAGCAATTTACAGACGGCACCCTCAGCAAAGAGGAGTATACGGAACTCATCAGACATTTCAACAGTAAAGGGAATGATGAGGATATGTTTGCGGCAATGGACGAAATCTGGAAGCATACAGAGGAAGAAATCTGGCATTCTGAAGAGGAAACCAACAGGGTGTATCAAAACCTGATTGCACACAAAGAATTTAACGCGATAAGCACTCCTGCCCCATTACCGGCAATACCTGTCAGGAAACTCTGGTACCGCATGGCAGCCGCCGCTGTTGTACTGGTGGCCTTTTCTACAGCTTTATATGTCTATACCAGCAATAATCCTGAACCTGCGAGCATACGTTTTGCCCAGCAGGACCTTGCCCCGGGAAGCAATAAGGCTACATTAACATTAGCAGATGGGAGGAAAATTAATTTAAATGCCGCAGGAAACGGGGAACTGGCCAAACAATCGGGCATATCCATTACAAAAACAAAAACAGGTGAACTGCTCTATACCGTAACCGCTCCTGCCGGGCCGAAAAACACAGACACTACTGTTCCGGAATACAACACCATCACCACACCGCGGGGAGGGGAATACCGGGTTAATTTACCTGATGGAACCAGTGTATGGTTAAATGCGGCCTCTTCTTTAAAATTCCCGGTCCAGTTCATGAAGAACGAACGTAGGGTGAGCCTGAATGGTGAAGCCTATTTTGAAGTTGCAAAAGCAGTTAAGCAGCAAGTGGTCCATGGTAGGTTACAGGAAGTACGGACACCTTTCATTGTGAAAACAGACCGTCAGGAAGTACAGGTATTGGGCACACATTTCAATGTGAATGCCTATGCCAATGAAACCACATTTAAAACCACATTATTGGAAGGCCTGGTCAATGTATCACTTCCCGGTACCTTACAGGACGTACAGCCAAAAGCCTATTATCTGCAGCCTGGTCAGCAGGCGATATTGAAAGGCAATATCATCAAAGTAACTACTGCCGATACAGAAGAGGCCATGGCCTGGAAAAATGGAATTTTTCTATTTAACGGGCAGGATTTAGAAGGCATTATGAAACAGGTGGAACGCTGGTATGATGTAGAGGTGGTTTTTGAGAACAATACGCTAAAAAGGCAAACCTTTACCGGTACACTATCCCGGTTTAAAAATATCTCCCAGTTACTGGAAGTATTGGAAACAACAGGTTCAGTTCACTTTGAAATGGAAGGAAGGAGGATCACTGCTATGAAATAAACTTTACATAGAAGTGAACACAGATCAATAAAAAACCGGGAATGGACCAACATCCCCGGCAATTAAAATCAGTGTTCAGATGAGACGTATTCACACATAACAACTTAACCACTAAACAACAAATGTAATGAAATTTCAGGATCTAATCCGGTCCGGGCATTCCGCCTGGGTAAATAATTCTATAGTTCGTGTTATGAAAATAATGGTACTACTAATGACCACCTTTTTGCTGCAGGTAAGCGCAGCAGGTTTCGCACAAAAAGTAAGCTTTAATAAGAATAATGCTTCCCTGAAGGAACTATTTACGGAAATCAGAAAACAGACAGGATACAACGTATTCTGGCAGGAAAATAAAGTAAATGACGCACTGACATTTAATGCCTCATTTAAAAACATCCCGCTTGAAGAGGTACTCAACTCCGTTTTACCGCAACAACAGCTGAATTATAAAATTGTAAACAAGACTGTTGTGGTTACCAAAAGAGAAAGAACACTCGTAGAAAAGGTGACTTCCTTCTTTACCAATATAATTGCAGAAGGTAAGATCACAGATGGGGAGACGGGTAAACCCATTCCCAATGTGACAGTGACCCTGAAAGGTTCTACACGTTCGGTAGTTGCCGACGAGAAAGGCTTTTTCAGGTTCTCCGGTTTACCGGAAAATGCTATCCTCCAGTTTTCAAGCATTGGTTATAAAGCTCATGAGGCCTCAGCAGCAGAAGCCATGCTGATCAGGATGACGGCCATTGCGCAGACACTGGAAGATGTAGTCGTTTCTACAGGTTACCAAAACATTAAAAAAGGAAGTACCACCGGGTCTTTTAGCGTACTTACAGCAAAAGATATAGAAAGTACCCCGAGCATCAACTTGATGGAGCGTATTCAGGGAAGAATTCCAGGAGTGCAGATCGATGTCAGAACGAATACGATCCAGATCAGGGGAACAAGTTCTTACCAGAATCAACCACCTCTGGTTGTTATCGATGGTTTTCCATCTCTTAACAAGGAACTCACAAAGGTGGCATCAGGACTCATAGATCCGAATCCAACCAATACCAATCAGCCTTCTACTACTGGTAATTCCATTATCAGCTCATTTAATCCTGCAGATATTGAAAGCATCACTTTCCTGAAAGATGCAGCTGCTTCTGCAATTTGGGGAGCGAAGGCAGCCAATGGTGTAATTGTCATTACCACCAAAAAAGGAAAAAAAGAGAAGTCAGATATTAATTTCAGCGCCACGGTAGGTACTTCTGCACCAGGGAATTTCTCTAACATGAATACCATGAGCAATGCCGAGTATATTGACCTGGAAAGGGAGTTAGTGGATAAAGGTTTTATCCAGGATCCCGTTGCAAATTTAATTGCTTCCCCAGCGAACGGTTACCGTACCGCACCGGTAAGTGAAGCGCAGCAATGGATGTTCAAAGCCAAAAGAAATCCAATATATGCTGCCCAAAGAGATTCAGCACTGAATGTTCTGGCCAACCGCTCCAACAGGGACCAGTTAAAAAAATACCTGTTACAGAGTGCCGTTACCCAACAATATAACCTCTCTTTTTCCGGAGGATCAGATTTCAGCACCTATTATGTGTCCGGAAACTATACGAAAGACCAGTCTGTATTCAAGGGCAATACCGGCGAAAAATACAATGTGCTCTCTAACCTGACCAACAATTTCCTGAACAACCGTATTACACTGACGACAGGACTGAACTACTCTTACTCCAAAAGTCAGGTAAACAGTGCGGCATTACAGGCCCTCAGCCTTGGAAGTTTCGGCCTTGCTCCCTATGAAATGCTGGTAGATGAAAATGGCAACAGGATACAGAAAGGGGTTACATTTACCACCAGTACTTCAGACAGTTTAACCAGAACGAAGAACCTGCTGCCATGGACCTACAATGCTATAGACGAGCTGAATTACAACAATACAATTAATACCAGTAACCAGATCAGAATTAACACTTCCCTGAATGGTAAAGTGACCGACTGGCTGAATATCAACGTATCCGGACAGCTTCAGAAGTCGATGGACGAGCAGCTAAATCTTCAGAATGAGAACAGCTTTTACACCAGAAACCTGATCAATACAGGAACGAATCCAACAAATGTGCCCATCACAGGCTCACGTTATGGCTTCCCTAAAGGAGGTATTTACAATACCGGAAAAATAAACAAAGACGATTATACCTTACGTGCCCAGTTTGAAATCAGAAAAGACTGGAACAGTAAGCACCACTTCGATATGATCGGTGGAACTGAAATCCGTCAGGAAAAATCGAGCGGATCCAGACAGATCCTGTATGGTTACAACGAAGACCTGTCTACTTCAGTAAATGTGAATACAGTTGGAACTGCAGCCAGGTACAATACAATTTATGCTGGTGGAACATCAAGTATTCCTGCTCCGCAAACCGGCATTTTCCGGAATACACGCAGGTACCTTTCGTATTATACCTCGGCAACCTATGCTTATCTGAATAAATATTTTATTACAGGAAGCGCCAGGTTTGATGATATCAATGTGCTTGGGGCCAGCAGAAAAGCACGTGCTACCCCACTTTGGTCGACCGGATTACGCTGGGATGTGACCAAGGAAGACTTTATGAAAGAGCTGGAATGGATCAGTTCTTTAACCCTTCGCGGTTCTTACGGTAAATCAGGAAACAACCCTGGTCAGTCGACAAACGTTTCGACGGTTACGCTTGGCTCTACGGACAGTTACTCACAGTTGCCCTACAGTACTATCGGATATCCCGTAAATCAGGATCTCGGATGGGAAATTACCGGAATGTTTAACCTGGGTCTTGATGCTGGTTTCTTTAACAACAGGGCAATCCTGAGTGTGGATGTGTATTCTAAACGCACAACGGATCTCCTGATGGGCTTACCACTTAACTCTGCCTATGGATGGACTTCGTTGAATTATAATGCAGGTACCTTATCAGGAAATGGAGTTGATATGAGCTTATTCGGAACTTTCATAAAAGCCAGAAACTGGGACTGGAGTGCCGACTTTAACTTTTCCTACAATACCAACAAAATTACGGAAAGCCGTATTGAGCCCCTCATTAATACCGGAGTCAGGCTGACACCAGGTTATGCCGTAGATAATATTTTCGTTTACCGCTGGGCAGGATTAGACAATACCGGAAAATCCCAGATTTATGATGCAAAAGGTGGTATTATTGCTTCAAATAATAACACTGTTGCCCTGGAAGACCTGGCATCAGGAGGAAGAACCATAGCACCATATTTCGGTGGCTTTGGTACCACGCTAAAATACAAGCAGCTGAGTTTATATGCCAGAGCCAGCTATAACCTTGGACACAAATTCCTGATCCAGAATATTGACCAGAGTTTATATCCGACAGGGGCAGGTTATGATGGCCTGATAGGAAATAACCAGGCTTTGGTAAACAGATGGAGACAACCTGGAGACGAAGCGTTTACAGATATTCCGGGCCTAACGGGTATTGATATCAATACGGTGAACAGATATATGTATTCCGACCTGAATATCAGAGATGCAGGAAACATTCGTTTACAACAGATCTCGCTGAATTATAATGTCCCTAAAAATGTGTTTAAAAGTACCCCGTTTATTAAAGGTATCCACATCGGCGCAACAGTAAGCAACCTTGGTTTACTATGGGTAGCCAATAAGGAAGGGGTAGATCCAAGCTACCAGATGACTGATAAATTCACGAATCTTCCTCCTACCCGTAATTATGTATTTAATATCAACCTATCCCTTTAACCTTCAGATCATGCAAAAAATTATATATAAAGTCCTGCTGTGCGGAATCATCTTCTGTGCTGTATCCTGCAGGAAGTATGTTGAAATAGCCCCGGAAAATACAAGGGTACTGGAACTCACTTCCGACTACCAACAATTATTATACAATACCACCACTACTGACAGAACTTATTTTATGCCGCTTTATGCGGGTGACGATATGGGCACAGCTGATGTCAGGTGGCAAAATTCACTTTCCCTGCTGCCAGGAAATATCTATACCTGGGCAGCGAAAAATTATACAGCTACCGAAGAAGATCAGGAGTGGCAGTACCTGTATCAGCAATTGTATTTGTGTAACAGCATCACAGAAGGTATCATGGATAGCAAAGGCGGTACAGAAAACCAGAAAAAAGCGGTGCTTTCTTCAGCATTGGTACATCGTGCATTTATTTACTATACGCTGGTTAATCTTTATGCAAAACAATATGATCCGGCAACAGCAGCAACAGATCCGGGTGTACCGCTGGTATTGGGAACCCGTTTCTTTACCGACCTTACCCGGGCAAGCGTACAAAAGGTGTATGATCAGATCCAAACAGATTTAACACAGGCCTTGCCTAACCTGCCCAACCTGCCGGATTTCAACAGCAATCCTTCCAAAGCAGCAGCATATGCTATACTTGCCCGTGTTTATCTGAACACAAGAGAGTTCAGCGAAGCTGAACGGAATGCGAATCTTGCCTTAGGTCTTCAAAGTACCCTGCTGGACCTGAAGGCCTATCTGGCTACTCCAAGGACTTACCCGGGAAGAATTGCCAATCCTGAAGAAATCCTGCTGAAAAAAGCAATACAAACGCCAGTCAGTTTCCCATTGAGTGAGGATGTTTTAAGTCTGTTCAGTACAACCGATTTAAGATATGTCCTGTTTACCGTTCCGGGAACAGGCTTATGGAATCCTACTTTCGACACCAGGGCATACAATAACAACCAGGTCAGCGTGGATGGCATATTTGTAGGTCCATGTGTACCGGAAATGATGCTGATCAAAGCGGAATGTGAAGCCAGGGCAGGTAATGTCGAAACCAGTTTAAGTGTAGTGAATGCCCTCCGCATCAAAAGATTCAAAACGGAAGACTACATGCCTTTAACAGCTTCCACGGCTAATGAAGCCCTGCATCAGGTGATCAACGAGAGAAGAAGAGAATTTGTCGGCCGCGGATTCCGCTGGTTTGACCAGAGAAGATTAAGCAAAGATGCAGGTTTCATCAGTGCCGTTACACGCAGTTACAGAGGTCAGACCTATACCCTGGAACCTGGCAGTAACAAATATATCTTCCCTATCGGCGATAAATACATTTTACTGAATCCTGAAATTGTTCAGAACCCCAGGTAAGCACAAAGACTTTAAAATTATTTTACTGTAATAACAACAAAAACATGAATGAACCTATCGTAAGTGTCAAAGGTTTATCTCACCGCTACAGCGTTCAATGGGCGGTAAAAGATATCAACTTCGACCTGACTAAAAACGGTATCTATGGACTGCTTGGCGCTAATGGCGCCGGCAAGTCCACTATTATGAATATTATGTGCGGGGTAATCAAACAAACCGACGGCGAGATATTCATTAAAGGCATTAACATGGGAGCACATCCTGAGCAGGCGAAACGCCATATTGGTTTCCTCCCCCAGCAGCCCCCTTTGCAAAACGACCTGACGGTGACTGAATTTCTTATACACAGCGCGAACATCCGTTTAATGGATTCTTCCAAAGTAAAAGCGGCCGTAGCAGAAGTAATGGATAAATGTGGTATCGCTCATTTCAGCAAACGACTGATCCGTAACCTTTCAGGTGGCTATCAGCAACGTGTAGGTATTGCACAGGCCATTATCCATAAGCCTGATTTCGTGGTACTCGATGAACCGACCAATGGATTAGACCCGAACCAGATCCTTGAGGTAAGGGGACTGATTAAGGAAATTGCTGAGGAACGTACCGTAGTGCTTTCCACCCATATCCTGCAGGAAGTTCAGGCGCTGTGTGACCATATCTGGATGATTAATGAAGGCAGTATGATTTTCTCCGGATCGATGAATGAATTCGACAACTATCTGGTACCAAATACACTGGTGGTTTCGCTGGTCTCTGCCCCTTCTGTAGCGGAACTGATGTCCGTTCCAGGAGTACTGGATGTGGAAGAACTGGGTGGTATCCGTTACCGGATCCGTTTTTCTGACGCGCAGGACCTGATCGAGCGTTTAGTGGAAACCAGTGTAACGAGAAAATGGCGACTGATTGAAATAGCCACAGAGAAGAATTCACTGGAGACTGTTTTTGCCGAACTCACAAAGAAAAAATTAAAGTAACCTACAGGTTCTAATTAGAAAGAATGCCGATAAGGCTTCATCACCTTTAAAAAGACAATATTCACTGATGAAACCATCATCAGCTTACCGCTTACAAACCGTAATGAATAAGCTGATGATAGCTTCATAACCGATAAAAAACAATATTCACTGATGAAACCATCATCAGCTTACCGCTTGCAAACCGTAATGAATAAGCTGATGATAGCTTCATAACCGATAAAAAACAATATTCACTGATGAAAACAATATATAATATTGCAAAAACCGAACTACAGGTGATGTTCTACTCCCCTGTAGCCTGGCTGATCCTGATTATTTTTACCTTTCAGGTAGGAATGGGATTCACGGCTTCCTATGATGGACTCATCAGGCTGGGAGTGATGAAAATCCCTTTGAACAATGCCACCATTAATACATTCGCCGGCTGGATGGGTGCCTTTACACAGGTACAGGCCTATTTATACCTGTACATCCCCTTGTTGACGATGAGTATCATGAGTCGCGAGCTGGGCAGCGGATCTATTAAACTCCTGTACTCCTCTCCGATTACCAATGCACAGATTATTCTCGGAAAATACCTTGCCTTAATGGTATTCGCACTGGCACTGATTGGCGTACTGACCATCTATGCCCTTTTCGGTGCACTGACCATTAACCATGCAGATATCCCTTTCCTGTTAACCGCAATGCTGGGCCTTTACCTGCTGGCTTGCGCTTATGCGGCAATCGGGTTATTTATGTCGTCCCTCACTTCCTATAACGTTGTAGCCGCACTGGGGACAGTGACCATTCTCGCGTTGCTGAACTATGTGAAAGGTGTAGGCCAGGATATCGAATTTGTACGCGACATTACCTATTGGCTTGCCATGACAGGCCGCAGCGGAACTTTTGTGGATGGTATGATCAACAGTGAGAACCTGCTGTACTTTATTACCGTAATTGCGCTGTTCCTCGGCTTTACCATCATCAAGCTTCAGGCAGGCAGACAGAAAAGTACCTGGACATCAACCCTGGGCAGATATGCAGCGGTATTTTTTGTGGCTATCCTGATCGGCTATTTCAGTTCGAAACCTTATGCAAAGGTGTACTATGATGCAACACGCACGAAAGAGAACACGCTGACAAAAAGCAGTCTGGAGGTCATGGAAAAATTGACCAGCGGGTTAACAATCCATACGTATAGCAATATGCTTGACCCTTCAGCCTATACTGCAATTCCTTCCGGCTATAAAGATGATGTGGCCCGTTTTGAGAAATACATCAGGTTTAAGCCGGATACAAAAATAGATTATACCTATTATTATCACCACTCCGACAATCCGATGCTGGAACGCATGTACCCTAAGCTGAATGATGTTCAGCGACTGGATACCCTGAAAAAACTGAACGGCTGGAAGTTTGATATTGTACCTTATAAAACCATCAGCAATACAGTTGACCTGGAGAAAGAAGAATTCCGTTTTGTAAGGGTACTGGAACTGGAAAACGGACGAAAAACCTTCCTCCGTTACTACAATGATCAGATGCGTTTGCCAGCGGAGTCTGAGATTACAGCAGCGATCAAACGTATGGTCATGAAACTTCCTGTAGTCGGTTTCTTAACCGGTCACGGTGAACGTGAAAGTCGCGGAGAGCAGGACCGCGGGTATAACATGGTGGCCAGTGAAAAGACTTTCCGCTATGCATTAATCAACCAGGGATTTGACTTCACTGATGTTACTCTGGCTAAAGCTATTCCGGATTCAATAAGAATTCTGGTGATTGCGGAGCCTAAACAACTGTTCACTGCAGAAGAACAGAAAAACCTGGATAGCTACATTAAACAGGGAGGAAACCTGATCATCGCCGGAGAGCCGGGAAGGCAAATACAGATGAATGCCATTACAGCACAGCTGGGGGTACAGTTCCTGCCGGGCAGACTCGTTAAGCCTAGCAACCAGTTCCAATCGGATTTGATGATCATGAAAGCCAAACAGACCGCGGCAGATTTTTCTTTTTACCTGAAAAACATGAAGAAGATGGAGGCAGTGCTAACAATGCCATCTGCCACAGCACTTGCTTATACAACGGACAAAGGGTTTAATGTAAAAACACTCTTCCAGACAGACTCTATAGGATCCTGGAATGAGCTGGAAACGACAAACTTTGCCGATGACAGCGTGAAACTGAATCCTGCAGCCGGAGAGGTGGAAAAATCCTATCCTACTGTGCTTGCCTTATCCAGAAAAGTACAGGGCAAAGAACAAAAAATCCTGATTACGGGTGATGCAGACTGGCTGAGTAATGGTGAGCTGGGCATGAGCCGTAATGGTGTGGATGCATCCAACTTTTCACTGATCGCAGGTAGCTTCTTCTGGCTTTCCGATGGGGAAGTACCTATAGATATGCGCCGCGAACCAGGGCCTGATACCTCATTGCGTATTGGTGAAGGTGAATGGGCATATTTTGGTGTTTTCCTTAAATGGGGATTACCGGCAATATTGATCATCGTCAGCCTGATTATCTGGATACGCAGAAGAGGCAGATAAGCAATGGGGTATAACACCATTAGAAAAGAACTTAATCAAGGTATAAACCAATAAACAACATGAGTTTTTCAGTTGATAAACAAACATTAGACGACCTGAATATCTTCACTAAAAAGGGACGTGATTCTGTTTTCGGGCTCTTTAACCGTAACCGCACACGTGGCGGCGCTGAAATCCTGGAGCAAATGTTCCGGTATCCTTTATCGGATGCCGGAGCAATTAACCAGCGCAGCCGGATCATCAGGTTTTTTCAGACCAGCAAGATGACTTTCCCCTTTAATGAAGAATGGTTCGACCTGATTGAGCAGTACCTGAGTAATGTGGATGAACGCAGTAAGCTATCCCAGGAAGAAAATAAGCTGGGCAGAACGTTCAACAACCTGATTGGGGCAGATACAGCATATAGACAGGTAGCCAAAGCGGTAACTGCGGTGATTGACATGATGAATGCCTTTCAGCAATTCCTCGATCAGCTAAGTACCCATAAAGACCATGCCTCTTATCTGGAAGAGACGGAAGCGATTAAAGCTATATTCGGTGATGCGGAACTACAGCATGTACTCCAGGATGCGGGGAAAGAAAAGCAGACTTATGAAAAGACGGCGGAATATGATCAGCTGCTGCGTTTTAAAAAGAAAAGCCTGCTACAGAAACTGCTGTCCTTTGCCTATCAGCTGGATGTGTATATTGCTGTCGCCAACGTTGCGGAAAGCCGGAAATTTGTATTTCCACTGGCACTTTCCGGTACTGAAGACACGATGAAGCTGGAAGGGCTCTACCATCCGCTCTTGGAAAAGGCCATTGACAACGACCTTCTGGTGACGCCCCGGAGTAACTTTATCTTTCTTACCGGAGCAAATATGGCCGGTAAGTCGACCTTTATGAAATCATTGGGCATCACCGTATTCTTAGCCCATATGGGATTTCCCGTGCCGGCAGGAAAAATGGAATTCCCAGTCATGGACGGACTATTTAGTACCATTAACCTGCCGGATGACCTGAGCATGGGATACAGCCATTTTTATGCGGAAGTATTGCGGGTAAAGAAGGTAGCAGAGCAACTTGCACAGTCCCGTAAGCTCTTTGTTATTTTTGACGAGCTTTTTCGGGGAACCAATGTAAAGGATGCCTATGAAGCTACTGTGGCCCTTACTGCAGCTTTCGCCCGTAAAAAGAACTGCATTTTTGTGGTCTCAACACATATTATTGAGGCCGGAGAGACGTTGAAAGACCGCTGTAATAATATTCAGTTCTGCTACCTTCCTACCCTCATGGATGGTGAAAAACCGGTATATACGTATAAGCTAAAAGCTGGTATTACCGAAGACCGCCATGGGATGATTATTATCCATAATGAAGGCATTATTGATATTTTAAAGATTAACACGAATTAAGCCATGCCATTTGTAACTGACAAACAAACACTGGACGATTTAAATATATTGGGTAAATACCGCAACAGTTCTGTGCTGAATCTCTTTAATGTAACCAGGACAGCTGGTGGTGAACGCTTACTCGAGTTGATGTTCCAGCATCCCCTGACCGATGCGGGAGAGATCAATCAACGTAGCCAGGTCTTTCAGTATTATGAGACAAAAGGCCTTGTGTTTCCCTTTAACCAGGATGAGCTGATCGCCACCGGGAATTATTTAAGTGGCCCCGGTGCTTCAAACTTCCTGCTCGCAGCCGCGCAGACTGGCAGGCGCAAAATACTGTACTTACTTGGCCTGAAACAGGAACATGACCTGGTAGCGGAGGGGCTTTCCGCTGCCATTAAGATGCTGGACGCCATTCATCAGTTTGTGTCGGGTTTATTACTGGAGGATCCCGAAAGTCCATTTTCCACTCCCCTAAGCGAAGTGAAAAACATATTTACCCATCCGCAACTGAAATGGCTCTCCTCCGCGGCCCAGGAATTGTCTTCAGGTAAGCCCCTGTCCTTTTTCCAGGGCCTGCAGTATGACTATCTATTTCGGACGGTACTCAGAGAGGAAATGGAAACGGTGATGCAACTGGTCTATACCATGGATGTATACATGGCTGTAGCCGAAGTTTCAAAGGCCAAAGGATTTAGCTACGCAAATGCTCTACCGGCAGACCAGCATCAGCTTTACATTGACAATGGCTTTCATCCCTGCTTGGAAAAGGCCGTTCCCAATTCTGTTGCCCAGCATGCGGAAAACAATATGATCTTTTTAACAGGAGCCAATATGGCGGGTAAGTCGACCTATATGAAGACTTTTGGTATCCTCGTGTACCTTGCCCACATGGGCTTTCCTGTTTCGGCAAAATCTATGGTCTTTTCAGTAAAAGAGGGGATGTACACTTCTATCAATGTACCGGACGACCTGAATATGGGCTATAGCCATTTTTATGCAGAAGTGTTACGCGTAAAAAAAATAGCGCAGGAGGTCAGTTCGCCGAAAAACCTGGTCGTGATCTTTGACGAGCTGTTTAAGGGGACCAATGTGAAGGATGCATACGATGCTACCCTTGCTGTTGCTGAAGTTTTTGCACAGCACCGCAATTGCTTTTATATCATCTCCACCCACATTGTAGAGGTCGGTGAGGCCTTGGGCAAACAGGTGAACAATGTTAGCTTTGTCTATATGCCAACAGAAATGGAGGGTAAAATTCCGGTGTATCCTTACCGCGCCAAAGAAGGGATCAGCAGTGACAGACATGGGATGATGATCATAGAAAATGAAGGTATTCTGGATATCATAGGGGATTAACACGAAAATAGCGATCAGGCAAATGATCTTTTTACCTGATCGCTGTAATTTTTATAATTTATCCCACCACATTCTCGTATTGATATTATCTGGACCTTGTTGAACAATGACCTTATCATAATTCTCTTTATTGGAGGTCCGGTCCGCAACAGGATATGCCTGCCGCCTCGGAATACCTGCCGTATTGGTTGTCCCTGGCCCGGGTTGAAGCACAGGAAACCCAGTTCTTTTCCATTCTGCCCATGCTTCCCAGCCATTAAGGAATAAATGAATCCACCTTTGGGTGGAGATCTGCTGTATGGCAGTTGCCGGATTATACAGGATACCGGTTTCACTTTTAAATGTTGCATCTGGTACTCCGTAAAGGGCAAGGGAGGCATCTATACCGGCTTCATATTTTTCCTTTGCGGTAACATCGCCACCTGCAATCCAGCCTAATTTGGCGGCTTCTGCCTCAGCAAATAAAACCTGGGCATACGTTAACCAATAAGCCGGAGAATCTTGTTGCCTGAATGCATTCCCAAGCCTGCTAAAGGCATTGGGGATATTGATCTGGGTGATCCTTCCATATTCCAGCCCCCTGATGGTTCCATTAGGCAAAGTTTCAGCAAACACGGGCAAACGGGGGTCATCCTCCCTACCATTTGCTTTCATATAATTCACCAGCGGCAAGCTGATGGCAAAGTCATTCCGGTTTGAAATTGAATAGTTTACATACCAGGGGTTATTATTTACAGGATCTCCACTGAGATACGTATAGCTGATATCTTCCCCGCTCCCAATAACATCTGGAAGGGCGGCGTTGAATTCAGTTGCAGCTAAGCCTGAAGCCGCAGGATATACCTTAGACATTCTCAGTGCCATAAACAATCTCTGGGTAGCGGCAAATTTTTTCCATCTGGCCATATCTCCACCCAACAGAACATCGCCCTGCATTCCTGTTCCGCCCTCATCAATTTGGGCAGCCGCTTCTTTCAGCTCTTTAAACAAATCGGCATAAATCAATTCCTGTTTCTGGTAGGCTGGTGTTAAATTATCCGCCCCCTTTAGTGCTTCCTCATAGGGAAGGTCACCCCAACGGTCAGTCAGTTTCCAGAAAACAAATGCTTTTAGAATCCGGGCGGCCGCCAATTGATTATTGGTCGCACCGTTTGCTCCCGGTTCAGCCTCAAGCGTGCCGGCAGTATTAAAATCAATTATTTTCTGGAGGTTAATGAGCGCTCCGGAATAGTATGCCCCATAGGCTTGTCCCGCCGCCGCATCAGCATAGTTGGAGCTGGTTAAATATGGGCCTTCAGACATATGCTGTGCCCAGATGAAACCTATGTTATTTCCTACCACCAGTGCAGGCAGAGATTGAGCCTGTCCCGTAGTGGTTGTCACAGATCCCGACAGGGCTTGTAATGCATTGGTAAATAAAGAGCGCGTGGTTGGGTTAGGTACCTTCGTCGGATCGATATTCATATCCCCAAAGTCCTCTATTTTCTTACACCCAGTGATAAGCAATCCTGCTAAAAGGGATAATGCTATGTATTTGCTAAACTTGATCATTTCTTTGTGTTTAAGATTAAAACCCGATTCTTAAATTAAAACCAATTGTCCTGGTTTGTGGCAACTGGCCACCCTCCTGCCAGAAGTTTTCTAATTCTGAGGGGTCTACACCATATTTTTTACCTGGTGCTGAGATCAACCAGGCATTTCCAACAATGAACGCCAGGTTAGCAGACTTCAGGCCTTTAATTTTTGATTGTAAATATTCAGAAGGAACGGTATATCCCAACCGGATCTCTCTTAATTTCAGATAGGATGCACTGATCAGGAACATCTCACCAGCGCCGTTTTGCATCCCTGTATAGAATGCGGAACTTGCTTCGATATACCTTTCATTGGGCTGTCCGTTGGCCAAAACTCCGGGAAACTTATATCCACCACCCTGACTCACAGGCAATCTCCAGTCTATTCCTTTATCGTTTAAACCAACCGTCTCCTGGGACAATCCGCTTCCCATATTGAATGCACGGGTCGTAGAGTTAAACAATCCTCCTTTTTGGAAATCGAATGAAAGTCCCAAATCAAAGTTAAATACACGCAGGGAACTATAGCCCCCACCTGTATATCTTGGTCTTGCATAACCTATAAATTGTCCTGTGGTAAATGTGGGTTGTCCCGAAGCAGCAATGATCATATTCCCATTTTCATCGCGGTTAAACTTGTTCCCCAGGATTTTCCCCCATTCCTCACCTTCGGTCAGGTTCAGTGAACTTCCGAAAAAAGTTGAGTTTTGATACAGTACGTTTTTCTGGGTTTCTGTAATTTCATCAACCATTGTTTTACTACGGCTATAATTTACAGACAAATCCCATGAGATATTTTTCGACTTAACAGGAGAACCGGTAAGGGACAGTTCTATCCCCTTATTGGTTAATCTTCCTGCATTGATCAGGTTTGTGGTATACCCTGTTGCTGCATTGGCAGTAACAGCGATGATCTGATCTTTATTGCTATTTTTGAAATAAGAGAAATCTACCCCGATTCTGTCTCCTAAAAACCTGATCTCGGTACCAAATTCCAAAGCTCCGGAAAGTGCCGGCTTAATTCTACCATCCCGTAACTGATCACCGATGTTCATTGATGCATTATCCCCATACGCTTGCCTGACATCATATTGGATTAACAATCTGTAAGGATCGATATCAGATCCAACCTGTGCGTAGGACGCTCTTAATTTAGTAAATGAAACAATGTTTTTTATACCCTCAGGATAAAAATTAGAAACTATAAATGAAGCCGCCACCGATGGATAAAAGTAAGAATTCAGGTCTGGGGCAAATACAGATGACCAGTCATTTCTTGCGGTAACATCCAGATAAAGAAAGCCTTTGTAACCCAGAGAAGCCCTTCCATAAATACTGCGCACTTCTTTTTCATAATAGGTATTTTCAAGAATGGGCTTTGAAACCGAAGCCAGGAGATTAAAATAATTACGGAAGGTAAGTCCTCCATTGGTCTCCCCTCTGTAGCCCTCTCTTCGTTCGTGCCTTACATTCCCCCCTACCAGTGCATCGAGGTTAAAATCTCCGAATGTTTTTTTATAATTCAGGTTCAGCTCATAGTTAAACTCATTATTGTTGTCCTTCGTCTCTTTATAATAATCCTGCTGCAAGCCTCCGGTAGCCATACGCTCATCACTTAAAATATTATTTAAGTCTCCGCGAAGAATCCCCTGAATGGAAAGTTCCGGGAGGATATTATATTTTAAGGCCATATTACCAACAATACGTGTCCTTCTTGAAGTACGGAAGTTGTTGTTCGCTACCCAAAACGGATTATCCCAATATTGTGGTGTATTAATTGCAGATAAGTCTCCGCTGCCATTGGGATCTCCGATATTCCATGAAGTAGGGTTGCCATTTGGAAGCGTCTGATTGTTCTCCATTTCAGTCATATCCAGTTGCCGCTGAAACCATTGGTTAAACCCCTGGACAACATTTAGTCCGTCATTTCTGTACGTTTCATAAGGCTGTCCGCGCCTTTCTTCCCTGGATACCTGCAGGTCAGTAGAAAGCGTCAGCTTCTTGCTCACATCAAAATTTCCATTGATATTGAGGATATTCATTGTTCTTTTTGAATTCTGCTGGATAAGTGTCCTATCCTGATTGGTATAGCCCACACGGAAATTATATTTTTCCCCGCCCGTAGTCATGGCGAGTGTATTGATAAAATTGCCACCTTTCTGCAGATAGTCTTTAACGTTGTTCGGCTGTGCAGTGAGCGGCACTAATTTCCCGAAGTTTTCTCCAGCCTGCCAGCTGTAATATGGACGATAGAGTGAACCGTCGATCTTCGGTCCAAAACTTGCATCTGCACCATATTCAAGCATTTTCTGCCCATTAAAGGCAGCCCATGATGCGGGGTGAACCGCGGGATCATAGGTAAAGATTGGCCACTCTGCAGTATAACCACCAGCGTATTCATTTTGATAGTCTGGCAATAGAGACACGCTCTCTACCGTATATCCGGTATTAAACTCAACGGTTGTACCCACATTACGGGAACCTTTTTTGGTAGTGATTACGACTACCCCGTTATAGGCCCTCTGGCCATATAATGCCGAAGCCGCCCCCCCCTTTAACACACTAATGCTTTCCACATTATCCATGTTTACGTTATCCGCAGTAGTTGGGGTTCCGTCGATCACGTACAGCGGATCCCCAAGTGAAATACCGTTTATACCACGGATAATAATA
Source organism: Pedobacter sp. AW31-3R (assembly GCF_052180285.1). Classification (NCBI taxonomy): domain Bacteria; kingdom Pseudomonadati; phylum Bacteroidota; class Sphingobacteriia; order Sphingobacteriales; family Sphingobacteriaceae; genus Pedobacter; species Pedobacter sp. AW31-3R. Next base: position 5,508,432 of record NZ_CP197475.1, read on the forward strand.
GAGGCGTTGTCAAATGAGGAACTTGGAGACCCATTTAACTGTACACCTGCAACTTTCCCTGTAAGAGCTGTGGTCACATCGGTATTTCTGGCAATCGTCAGCTTAGCACCATCGACTTTACCCACCGAATACCCAAGGGCATTTGCCTCACGGGTTCCACCAATCCCCGTAACCACTACCTCACTGAGGTTCGTATATGCCGATAGGACTACATTCAGCACATTTGAGGGGCCCAGAGTAATGGATCGGGCATTGTATCCAATAAAAGTAAATTGTAATACAGTAGCCGATGAAGGTACACTTATCGTGTATTTCCCGGCAGCATTTGTAGTGGTTAAAATATTGGTGTTTCTGAGTCTGACACTTACGCCAGGGAGCGGGAGTCCGTCATCCTGCCCCGTCACTGTTCCGGTTATGGTTCGGTCCTGTGCCATTGCTAAATTTGCGCACAACAGCATCATGAACAAACTTTGTAAAAGTCTTTTCATAAGAATTAAGGTTTATGGTTAATAGTTACCTTAATTTAACGCGACACTTTAAGACAAAAAAACGCTTTTGCCACAAAAACAGCCTCCCCTTTATTAAAAAACAGGCACAAACGAAAGTAAAACACAAAAAAAACCACAAAACAACAACAAAAACCGCCTTATCGAAACGAAAAATTGTAGAAAAGACGACCTAAGGAAAAATGGCCCAAAATAAGGTTCAAAAAAAAGCCAATACAACATACAGTCGAATAGTTGTCACATTGGCAATAGGTAACAGGTTTAAACCACCATATTACGGGTGACACATCACAAGTCACCTCATGGCCGCCGATGCTGACCAAATAGGAGACAAATTCCAATTTAAAACGGAAAAGGTAATAAATGAATCCCCATATTGACCCGTGTTTGATGAACGAATCTTACTCTTGCCATAAGAATTTAGAGGAAAGAATTCAGGGGAATGGCATTTCAGAAAACTGAACCCAATGGAACTGGGTTCAGCGTATTTTAGGATTAATCGACAGCAATATGTATAAAGGCAATTAATCGTTCTTCAAATAAGGGCACCTGAAAAACCTGTTCATTTTTGCTGAGGATAATTGCCGTATCGGTAAAGATGAGCGTATATAGGTCATACTCACTGATGTCAGGCTGTCTGATAATGATGGTATCCTCTATATTGGTGAATTCAAAAGTCTGGTTGCTCTTTAGTCCCAGATTCATGTAGTCAGTAAAAGTACTTTTTGCGGTAGCGTAAAAAATATCAGCAGTAACACCTTTGTTGTTTGGAATTGTAATCATGGTATGTTTCATTAGGTACCTGGTTAACAAATCCAGGTACCTAATGTTTCATAAGGATCAAATGTTTGTGGCCATGCCCTTCTTTTACAGTTCGTTTGGTCATATTCACCCTGCCTTGCAGCCGACTATTTAAGGATCAATATCGGCTCACAAGCATTTGCGGCCAATGCTTCTGTAGTACTGTTATGCGTAACCTTATAGAAAAAACTATACTTACCCGGTAAGGCAGTAACCAGTTGTACATCATTTGACCTGGCAAACTTAAGGATGCCTTTTACAGTATTTTTATCTTCTGCATAATGGATCTGATATTTATATCCTTCCAATAGTCCTTTCAACATTTCCGCATGTTCTTCCTCATGAGAAATATGTTTTTGTTTCGGATCAATATTCAGGATCAATAATTCCGGGTGGAGCCAATCGAGTGGACTATGCAGACTTTTCAGGATACTCAGTCGCGACACCATCGCGAAATCACAGGGCACCAGCGCCCGCTCTATTTTTTGATATTTGGTACATGCCGGAACAATTAGCACCGGTACAGGGCTTGTTCTGGCAATACTAACAATATACTGTCCGATATAACTTTCCTGCTGTGAGGATGGATCATCACCACCGACAATGAGCAAATCAGGTTTAATTTCTGCGATCAACTGATGAATGGAGCGCAACAGGGGAAGCTCGCTGATCGACCGTTCTATAGTTACTGAGGGATCGCATTTACTGAGTAGGCGCCTGGTCAGACTATTTAGATGTTTATTTACTTCCAGCCGTTCTGCCTGGATATCTTCTTCACTTAACTGGACAAAATCTGCCGTGGGCAATATTTGTTCATAGACAGATTTATAAAATGTTTTTAGGAGTACGATGCGATCTACTTTTACATCTTTTATCAATTCAACGGCATATTCCAGCGCATTTGCAGAGGTCTCGGAAAAATCTACAGGGATCAGTAATGTTTTCATCAGAATATAATTGTTTTTTAAAGGTGATGAAGCTATCATGTACCTATTCATTGCTGTTTGCAAGCGGCAGGCTTATGATGGTTTCATCAGTGGCTATTTATTTATAGGTTAAAAGTGATGATGATTTATACGTATCCTCTAGGCCTCCTGCACACAAGTTCATCTATTTTTGTGAATCTTAAGCTCATCATGTTTTCATTTTATATACTGGTTATACCTAATATATATAATACGCTAAAAACAGCCCTAAATGTACAATTAAACCTTAAATAATTATTTACTCCACTCCAATTGGAACCTGTTAAGGCACCGCCTTTCCTGCCCATAGGATAACTGCCACCACTGAGGAAGGGCTGTACAAGAAAAATTTTTATAACTTTATCCCTGTACACAAACCACCTGCATCCATAGAAAATACAGATATCCATTGTTGGAACAGGAAAAAACGTGTTGACAGTAATTTTATAGATAAAATAGCCTCACTGGGTTAACATTACGTCCAGTGTCTAAAATAAACCGACTTATGATCAGAATAAATCAGGAAACAGCAACTCAGGTGTTGCAGGAAGTAAAAAAAGGAGATCTGATCACCGATACTTTTAGTAAAACAGGCATTGTGGAAGATATTGAAGTGACCGATGAAGGGATTTACCGGGTATATACCTATTCACTTGTAACCGGCAGAACCATTGTGATTAAAAAATAAAAACTCATTATTTCCTCTCCGGGGATAATTTAACTGTTCATATCCTCAATCATCTGCCCAATAAATTCCACAAGTTCCGGATTCATTTCACTATCCGTGTGCCATACGTAACCAAGATCAGGATCTTGTATGGTATAAATAATCCCCAGAAGTTCCGGAATGACTATTCCAGGTATTTCATCATCACCATCCATTGTTATCATAAAATGGTTGACCTCGTCCAATGGAGTTACCGTAATTGTCTTATATAGAAAACGTAGCTTAAATTCCTGCATGGTCATCAAAGTTAAAAAAAGCTATTGAACTGTTTGTCCCCCCCTGAATATAGGGCTACTTTTCTAATTAAAATGCAGCAACAAACAGTAGATTTTTTTTTAGATATCTTAAGATACAGGAAAACATAAAACAACAAAAACCTACACAACCCACAAAACCACACAATAAAACCAAAATAAATACACAAAAACATCAAAAAACAATAAAACAAACAAATAAAAAGATAAAAATCACAAATATTTTATAAAAAACACAAAATACACAACAAAAAAAACAACCAAAAACACATTTAAAACAACACTTTAAATGAAAAAAGTATTTTTTTATACTTTCTTATCTTATTTTAATAAAGATTAATAGTACCTTGGTATAACTATTAACTAATTACCAACCTAAAAATCTTTATTTATGAAAAGACTTATACTAAGTCTGTTCCTATTTCTCGCGGCTGCAGGAATTGCCTCTGCCCAGAATAGAACAATCTCCGGTACCGTGAAAGGTAAGGATGACGGACTACCACTCCCTGGAGTCTCTGTAAAATCAATTGGATCAACAGCTTCAGCTGTGACTGATGCCCAGGGTAAATTTTCAATAGGCGTTGCACCTGGAACCACAGCCATAACTTTTTCCTTCATAGGTTACACTTCACAGAGTGTTAAAATAGGAAGTTCAGATGTAATCAACGTGTCACTGGCATCAGACGCCAAAGCATTATCAGAAGTTGTAGTTACCGCCCTGGGAATACAGCGGAACCGTAATCAGGTTGCTTATGCCGCCCAATCCCTTGATGGTGCAGCTGTAAGTGAAAATCGCTCCCCTAACTTGGGAAGCAGCTTATCAGGTAAAGTTTCAGGATTAGAGATTCGCCAGAATAACACCATGGGAGGATCTACCAACGTGGTGATTCGTGGCGTCAAATCCATGACCAACAATAACCAGGCATTATTCGTTGTTGACGGAGTTCCTATTGCGAATAACACAATGAATACTCAAGATCAGCAGGAGGGTGTTAGTGGATATGATTATGGTAACCCTGCATCCGATATCAATCCAGACGATGTTGAAAATATTACGGTATTGAAAGGGGCTGCAGCTTCTGCACTGTACGGCTCTCGCGGCAGCAACGGTGTTATCCTCATCACGACCAAGAAGGGAAAATCTGGACTAAACATTACTGTTAACGCAGGACTTACCTATGGTACGGTAGATAAAAGTACTTTTCCTAAATTCCAAAAAAAATATGGAGCGGGCTATGGCCCTTACTACGGAACAGATGAATCGCAGTATCTAATTGACAACATAGATGTGAATGGGGACGGAATTAATGACCTACTTGTTCCTTTAACTGAAGATGCATCCTATGGTGCAAAATTTGATCCCAGCCTGATGGTTTACCAATGGGACGCATTTGATCCCACTTCCCCAAATTTCGGAAAAGCAAAACCCTGGGTAGCAGGAGCCAATGATCCCACCACATTTTTCGAAAAGCCATTGTCAAATAACCAAAGTATTGTCATCAGCAATTCTTACGACAAAGGCACCTTTAAACTGGGCTATACAAGAGATAATCAAAATGGTATCCTGCCAAATTCAAACATAAAGAAAGATGTACTGAACTTTGGTTCAACCTACAATCTATCCAGCAAATTAACAGCCGGAGCCAGTATCAACTATTCCAAAGTAGATGGTCGCGGACGTTATGGAACAGGTTATAGTGGGAATGCATTTAATCCAATGACAAATTTCAGGCAATGGTGGCAAACAAATGTTGATGTTCAGGAACAAAAAGACGCCTATTTTCGACTTAAAGGACTGTCAGCCAACGACCCTGCTTATGTAGGTAAAGAAAATGTCACTTGGAATCCCGCAGCTTACAACAATCCAAAACCAATTTTCTGGAACAACCCATACTTTGCCATGTATGAAAATTACGAAACTGACACCCGTGACCGATATATTGGCAATGTGAATTTAAATTATAAGGTTACTGACTGGTTAAATTTAATGGGAAGATACTCATTGGACAGCTATCATCAGATCCAGGAAGAGCGCGTGGCAATTGGAAGTCTGGAAGTACCGACCTATTCCAAATATTTAGAAGATTTTACAGAATCAAACCTCGACTTCCTGGCTACGTTTGACAAAAATATAGGGAGCGATGTAAACCTAAAAGCACTATTAGGTACAAATGTCAGACGGGAAAGAAAACAATCTACCTATGCTTTTACCAACGGAGGGTTAAGCATCCCGGGAATTTATTCATTAAGCAACTCGGTGAATCCTATCGAACCACCAGTTGAATATGACGACAGACGCGAAATCCAAGGTGTCTTTGGTGGATTTACGGCTACTTACAAAAACACCTACACGTTAGACGCTACACTAAGGAGAGATGTTTCTTCAACCCTTCCAGATGGCAATAATGCTTATTATTATCCTTCCGTTTCCGGTGGTTTTATATTCTCTGAACTATTAAAGGATAAAGCATGGCTTTCCTATGGTAAATTAAGGGCTAATTATGCAGAGGTTGGAGGAGACGCACCCATCTACAAGGTCCTGGATACTAAAAACATCACAGCTTCGTTTGACGGTCGCTCCCAGGCATCACTGAACATTATTAAAAACAATCCTGGCCTCAAACCTGAGCGATCGAAAAGCGCCGAGATCGGCATTGAAGCAGCCTTTTTAAAAAACAGACTCGGCTTTGATTTCACCTATTACAATACTAAAACCGTCGACCAGATTGTCCCTGTAGTAATATCAGGTGCGACTGGATATGCCAAAGTGTATCAAAATTCAGGTACGATTGAAAATAAAGGTATAGAACTCTCCCTTAATGGCCTACCTGTAAAAACAACAGATTTTGAATGGAGAATGAATGTCAACTTCACAAGAAACAGGAATAAGGTAACAGAGCTGTTTGCTGATGCGAGCGGCAACGAATCCAGTAACCTTGTACTGACAAATTTCCAGAATGGTGTAAGCGTAAATGCATCACTTGGCCAACCTTACGGTACGATTAGGGGATCTAATTTTGTCTATAATAGTGATGGCCAAAAATTAGTTGATGAGGATGGTTATTATTTACAATCCGAGACAGCAAACGAAGTTATCGGGAACATGAATCCAAAATGGACCGCCGGTATCAACAACAGCTTTAAATATAAAAACCTCAACCTAAGCTTCCTCATTGACATACGCAAAGGTGGCAGCGTATATTCATTAGACCAGGCCTACGGCCTTTCAGGCGGCTTGTATGAAGAGACTGCAGGCATCAATGAATTGGGAAATGAATCTCGCTTACCTGTTAGTGAAGGTGGTGGTATAATTAACCCGGGAGTACACGAAGATGGCACCCCTAATACCACCAGAATCGAAAACAATGCATCTGGTGCTTATGGCTATGAGACCCTTCCGAATGCTGCTTTTGTTTATGACGCCGGATATATTAAACTAAGGGAAGTAATCATAGGTTATACCCTACCACAATCTTTCACTTCTAAACTTGGCCCGATAAAAGGAATTGATGTTTCATTGATTGGTAGAAACTTATGGATTATTCATAAAAACTTACCGAATGCAGACCCTGAAGACGGCGTGAGTTTCGGAAACGTACAGGGATACCAGGTAGGTTCCTACCCAAGTGTAAGGAATTACACATTTAACTTGAAGGTTAGATTTTAACATAAACACATATGAAAAAGATAATACTAGCATTAGTACCTGCACTATTTTTAGTAGCATGTACTAAAGATTTAACTGAATTGAATGTCGACCCAAAAAGACCGGAAGACGTATCTTCAGGATCTTTATTTACCTACGCGCAGCGTCAATTGGTCACTACCATAACCTCAGCAAATGTAAACCTGAATATATTCAGATTAATAGAACAACAATGGCAGGAAACCACTTATGTTTCGGAAAGCCGGTATAATTTAACAAACAGAAGCATACCAGATAATTTATGGGACGATCTCTACCAAAAGGTATTGAATAACCTGGAAGCATCCAGAGGTTATATGGCAACGGACGTTCCTGATGAAAATCAACGTAAAAATGAAATAGCTATTTTAGATATTATGGAGGTGTATACCTGGCATTATATCATTACCACATTTGGAGATGTACCCTATACAGAGGCTTTAAATATTAACAATATTTTCCCCAAATATGATGATGCCTTAACCGCCTACAAAGACCTGATTGTAAGATTAGATAAAGATATCCTCGCCCTGAATCCTAACGCCGCCAGTATAGGAGCTGCTGATGCCATCTATGATGGAGATCCAGCAAAATGGAAAAAGTTCGCCAATTCATTAAAGTTAAAGATGGCACTAACAATTGCCGATACAGATGGCGCCCTTGCAAAATCGACTGCTGAATCCGCTATTACAAGTGGCGTTTTTACTTTAAACAGTGACAATGCCAAATTCCCATTTTCATCTATCACACCAAATACAAATCCGGTATGGGTGGATTTGGTTCAAAGTGGAAGACAGGATTTTGTAGCTGCAAGCACCATAACGACTAAAATGAATGCACTTAAGGATCCCAGACTGCCTTTGTTTTTCACCCTAGATAATACGGGTAATTATTCTGGAGGCACACCGGGATCATCCAGTTCTTACCTGAGCTTCTCTCATGCTGCCATTGAATTGACCAAAGCAAATTTCGAGGGAAATATATTAGATTATTCTGAAATCCAATTCCTTGTCGCCGAAGCTGCAGAACGGGGATACAGCACAGGAACAACAGCAAAAGCAGCTTATGATAATGCAATCATAGCATCAATCTTAGACTGGGGAGGAACTAGTGCCGATGCAGCTACCTATTTAGCCCAGACAACCGTAGCTTATGGAACAGCTAGTGGCAACTATAAAGAGAAAATAGGAACACAGAAATGGATAGCGTTATACAATAGAGGCATTGATGCCTGGCTGGAGCACCGCAGGTTAGATTATCCAATCCTACCCCTTCCAACAAGGGCAGTTTCCGGCTTCCCTACGCGCTTCACTTACCCTGTTAACGAACAGAACGTAAATGATGCCAATAGAGTTGCAGCCGCAGCAGCCATCGGTGGAGATGTTGTCGAAACCAAACTTTTCTTTGATAAATTTGAAGTGACTGAATAATTTCAAATTCTTTTTAAATAAAAAACCTGGACTTAAAACATCCGGGTTTTTTATTTAAAAAAAATATAAACCACTCTAATTATCAGCTAAAATATAAATTCATGTACGTAAACTGACAGTTGGTGTACTAAAATTCAGTTTACGGATGATTCACACTACATTGTCCTTCAATTAAATACTACACATTCAATCATCTAACGCTCATGGATCCAATTGAAGATATTCAAAACTACAAATTCGGCATATTCTACTGTAATACCCAGGATGTCAGAACCATTATCACAAAAAGAACAAGATTGGGATGGACAATTAATTTCGGGAGTTCGGAATTTTATTTATTTCTGGTGGTTACCCTAGGGATCATTTATGTCATTTATATGGACAGGTAACCTGACGGACAGTAATCCTTCCTCGTTTACACCAAAAGCCCCCACCTTCTTTTCAACATTTTTGATACGCAATCGTTACCGGGAGCGTTTGCGACTTTTATAATGCAGCAAGCTTTGATCAAATCGGATATAATTGCTTAGCATTGTTTAACCAAATATCAATCAAATGAAGTATATTCTTTTTGTGTGCCTGTGCATGTTATGTTTCTCCCTCAAAGCAAGTGCAAAACCTGATTTCATCGTCGCAAAAGACGGTAGCGGAAATTTTAAAACCGTACAGGAAGCCATCAATGCGGTACCTGATTTCAGAAAAAACACCACCGTTATTTTTATCAAAAAAGGAATATATAAAGAGAAACTGATTCTCCCTGCGTCGAAAACCATGGTAAGCTTTGTTGGGGAAAGCCGTGATGAGACCATTCTGACCTACGATGACTATGCACAAAAGAAAAATGTATTTGGTGAAGAAAAAGGAACATCCGGTTCTTCAAGCTTTTATATTTATGGTTCCGGCTTCAGTGCTGAGAATTTAACTTTCGAAAATTCTTCAGGCCCGGTAGGACAAGCCGTAGCCATATGGGCCGGAGGAGATAAACTATCTTTTAACAATTGCCGTTTTCTCGGTTTTCAGGATACTCTTTATACTTACGGAGCCGGCAACCGTCAGTTTTATCAAAACTGTTATATCGAAGGTACGGTCGATTTTATTTTTGGTGCAGCTACTGCCTGGTTCGAAAAATGTACACTCTACGCTAAAAAAAGTGGTTATCTGACCGCCGCATCTACTCCTGACACCATCCAGTACGGCTACGTTTTTAATCATTGTAAAATTACAGGTGATGCTCCTGAAAGCAGCTTTTATCTTGGACGCCCATGGCGCCCCTATGCAAAAACAGCATTTTTACATTGTGAAATCCCTCCTCTGATCCATGCTGAAGGTTGGGACAACTGGGGCAAAAAAAGTAATGAAGAAACCACTTCCTACGTGGAATATAAAAATACCGGGAAAGGTGCTGACCCTAAAAAACGTGTTAAATGGATGAAACAATTGAGTGACACGGAGGCAAAAGCCTACACTTATGCCCTTGTATTCAAAGGCTGGACACCCGAAGTGAAATAATCTGAATATCAATGATATTGATCACTCTTGCCCTCTTTTCTCCGGTAACGATTGCATAGATTTCTCTTCTATTTTACAGCCAAACACTGTACACTTGTCACAAACCAAATATCATATAATCAGCAACACCTATGAAGCGTATTACAGATCAATTGTCGCAGCTGCGTTTGTCCCTGATCGGACTGCTATTTTTCTCCGCAGCAAATACTTTTGCACAGCAGCCTCTAACCCTGCCTACCATACAACAACCTGAATTTAAAAAAGATACCCTACACATTACCCATTACGGCGCAATCGGAAACGGTGTTTTCCTGAATACGGAAAGCATCAACAAAGCAATTGATGACTGCAGCAAAAAAGGAGGTGGCGTTGTCCTTATCCCTACAGGTCTGTGGCTTACCGGTCCGGTGGAATTGAAAAGCAATGTGAATCTTCACCTTGAATCGGATGCCATCCTATTTTTTACAAATGACTTTACAAAATATAAGCTGGTTGAAGGAAACTGGGAAGGCTTACCAGCCTGGAGAAACCAGTCGCCAATATCAGGGAATAACCTGGAAAATATCGCCATCACCGGAAAAGGTATCATCGATGGAAATGGTGCTGCCTGGCGAATGGTAAAAAAAGATAAATTGACCGCATCACAATGGACAAAGCTGAAAGCTTCAGGAGGTGTGGTGAGTCCAGACGACAGAATATGGTACCCTTCAGAGAAAGTGCTGAAAGGTTCAAAGACAAAAAATGCAGGTGCCGTAGTATCAGGTAAAACGGCAACGGATTATGATGACATCAAAGAATTTCTGCGCCCGAACTTACTGGTCTTAACAGGCTGCAAAAAAGTATTGCTGGAAGGGGTTACTTTTCAGAACTCCCCAGCCTGGAATCTCCACCCGCTGCTGTGCGAAGACCTTACCTTACGTGATCTGCAGGTTAAAAATCCATGGTACGCCCAAAACGGTGACGGTGTGGATATTGAATCCTGCAAGAATGTCCTGATTGAAGGAAGTACATTTGATGTAGGTGATGATGGAATCTGCATCAAATCGGGACGTGATGAAGCCGGACGTGAGCGCGGAATCCCTACTGAAAATGTCATTATCAGAAACAATACGGTATACCATGCCCATGGCGGATTTGTAATCGGAAGCGAAATGAGCGGGGGTGCAAAAAATATCTGGGTAACGGATTGTTCCTTTATAGGAACCGATATAGGTTTACGCTTCAAGACTACACGTGGACGCGGCGGAATTGTAGAAAATATCTACGTGAATAATGTAAACATGATTGACATTGCTGGTGAGGCGATATTATTTGATATGTATTATGCCGCTCAGGATCCGGTTCCCCTTTCAGGTGAAAAACGTGATGCCATTAAAGTTGTAGTCGTTCCAGTGACTGACGCGACTCCCCAATTCCGCAATTTCGATATTAAAAATGTTGTCGCCAGCGGAGCCTCAAAAGCGATCTTCCTCAGAGGGCTGCCGGAAATGAATATTAAAGATATCAATCTTGAAAATATTACTATTCAGGCCGACAAAGGAATTGAATGCATCGAAGCTACAGGTATTACCCTCAAAAATGTGCATGTGATTGTCAAACACACCAGCCCTGTGGTACAAATTCAGAATAGCAAAAACATCAATTTCAATCAGCTGCAGTACAATGCAGGAAGTGAGCTGTTGTTTAATGTAACAGGAGAAAAATCTACCGCCATTAAAGTAAGCGGAACAGATGTCACTAAAGCCAAAAAAGTTTCAGGAATCAGTGCAGAAGTAAAATCTTCAGCACTGAAAATCAGCAAATAATAGACCAATACTGGGCCTGCAGGTCCAGTATTGTTTTCAGTTCACCAATTTACAAGCAGATCACCCCATCATTCAGCAGGTACAAAACATCAATTCAAATGAAAAAGCAACCTATACCATCCGGATTTTGCCTCCTATTGCTCTCTCTTTTATGCGCCCTCGGATCTCCGGTCCATTCCTTTGCCCAAGGTAAAAGTAAAGGGCTTGCGGAACAGCTGACCCTCAATGCCAAAGAAAAACTGTTCAAGGATACCGCCGCCAGGTGGAGCTATGACATGGGCGTTGTACTGGAAGGCGCCGCGGCAGTATGGAGAAGTACCGGAGATGGGACCTATTTCAATTTCATCCAGGAATCGATGGACGCTTATGTAGACAGTACCGGCAACATCAGCAAATACAAATTTGAAGACTATAATATAGATAATATCAAGAATGGCCGTTCACTCCTGCTGCTATACAAAGTAACAGGCAAGAAAAAATACCTTACTGCCGCCACCCATTTATGGGAACAGCTGCAGAAACAGCCGCGAACCCAGGAAGGCGGCTTCTGGCACAAAAAGATTTACCCCAACCAGATGTGGCTTGATGGCTTGTATATGGCTGAACCATTTTATGCAGAATATGCAAAAATGATGAACAAGGATGCGGCTTTTGATGATATCGCCAATCAGTTCATCTACATGGAAAACCATGCCCGTGATAAAAAAACAGGATTGTTATACCATGGATGGGATGAATCTAAAGCCGAGCGCTGGGCAAATAAAACCACGGGGACTTCTCCGAACTTCTGGGCAAGGGCAATGGGCTGGTATATTATGGCAATGGTAGACGTACTCGATAATTTCCCTGAAAACCATCCCAGGAGAAAGGATCTGATCAGCATCTTAAACCGGACAGCCACTGCCGCTGTAAAATATCAGGATGCAAAATCAGGTGTATGGTACGACATCCTGGATATGCCTGCAAGAAAAGGCAACTATCTTGAAGCCTCTGCATCCTCTATGTTTGTTTATTCTTTCGCCAAAGCCGTACGTAAAGGGTATCTTCCTCAACGTTTCTTTGTACCAGCGGTTAAAGGTTATGCCGGATTGAAGAAGGAATTCATTACCACTGCAGGAAAAGAAAGAGTGGACCTCAACGGGACTGTTTCGGTGTCCGGACTGGGTGGCAATAAAGTTTACCGTGATGGCAGTTTTGAATATTATATCAGTGAGAAAGTCATCACAAATGACCCTAAAGGTGTAGGTTCCTGTATCCTTGCTTTCAATGAAATGGAAATGGCAGCATTGCCTAAACCAGGAGCTGGTAAAACCGTGACCATCGATAATTATTTTAACAACGAATATACCACCGGACCTGCAGGAGATAAAATCCCTTACCACTATGTCTGGGAGGAAGATGATAACAATGGTTTCTCTTTATTTGGCCAGGTATTTAATCAGGCAGGTGTAAAAACAAATACGCTGAAGGAAGCCCCCAGCACAGCCAACCTAAAAGGATCAGACATTTATATCATTGCTGATCCGGATACAGAGAAGGAAACTGCAAGTCCCAACTATATGACCCAGGCACAGGCGAAACCGATAGCCGAATGGGTGAAAGCAGGCGGGGTATTAATTCTATTGCTGAATGATGCCGGCAACTGTGAGCTGAGCAAATTCAACCAATTACCCGAGCTATTTGGGATCCGTTTCAATGAGGACAGCCGTAACAGGGTTAAAGGAAGAAACTTTGAACAGGGAGGAATACAGATCCCGAAAGACAATACCATTTTTAAAACAGCAAAAAAAGTATATATTAAGGAAATCTCTACAATAGCCGTCAAACAACCTGCTGTTTCCGCATTGACGGATAAAGGTGATGTGGTGATTGCAACGGCTAAATATGGTAAAGGAACTGTATTTGCCGTGGGCGACCCCTGGTTTTATAATGAATATATTGACGGCCGTAAATTACCGGAAGACTTTGAGAACTTTAAAGCAACACAAGACCTGGTGAACTGGGCCATTAAACAAATTCCCACTAAAAAATAACCACACATGCAGGCCAAGACCTTTTTGATACTGTTGACCTGTCTTCTTCCGGCATTATGTTTTGCCCAGGAAAAAGATAGCCTTGCCGAAAAAATGCTGATTTACCAGCTGTCCAATGGAGGATGGCCCAAACAGCTGGAGAACAAGTCTGTTGTCAATTATAGCCTACCCTTGACGGAAAGCCTAATGGAACTGATTAAGCAAACCACAGCTGCTCATGCCACGATAGACAATAAAGCCACCAGCAGGGAGATCAACCAACTGGTAAGTGCCTATAAGAAAACGGGGAATACCGATTATTTAAAAGCAGCAGAAAAAGGGATAGCCTACCTGTTATCTGCACAACATCCTAACGGAGGCTGGCCACAGTATTATCCTGACCAATCGTCTTACCGCAGCCAGGTGACCTATAATGATAATGCGATGATCAATGTGCTCAATATCATGCAGGATATTGTGACTGGCAATAATGATTTTGACGTGGTCTCCCCTTCTGATATCCCCAAAGCAAAAAAAGCCGTGAAGAACGGCCTTGCCTGTATTCTAAAGACACAGGTTACACAAAATGGACACCTCACTATCTGGGCAGCACAATATGATAAAAATACATTGCTGCCGGCGAAAGCCAGGGCTTTTGAGCCAGCTTCCCTGAGTGCAGGTGAATCAACTGGCATTGTCTACTTCCTGATGCGTTTCAAAAAACCATCTAAAGCCATACAGACTTCAGTTATAGCCGCTGTACAGTGGTTTGAAGAGAACAAAATGGAAGGCCTGAGATTTGCAAAAACAGTTGATGCAGCGAACAAAAAAACAATGGCTTTAATTCCTGATAGTGCTACAGTTACCTGGGCAAGATTCTATGATTTGAAAAGTAATAATCCGATATTTGGAGATCGTGACCATAGCATAAAACTTAAGCTAGAAGAGGTAAGTGAAGAGCGCCGGAACGGATATGCCTGGTACGGTAATTTTGCTCAGAAATTAATAGAAAAAGAGTACCCGAAATGGCTAAAGGTCAACGGTATTAAAAAATTATAAAATGATAACTAGAATATTAAAAATCCATCCCAACGACAATGTGCTGGTGGCCTTGCAGGACTTGAGCAAAGGCGAAACTATTATTCATGATGGCCATTCTTACTTACTACAGGATGATATCCATGCAAAGCATAAATTCTTTATGCAGGATATGAACCCTGGAGATACCATTATTATGTATGGCGTGCTGGTTGGCAAGGCACAACATTTTATTCCCAAAGGTGGTTTAATGAACACCGACAATACCAAACACGCATCAGACCCTTTCGAATACCGTCCGTTCCAGTATGAATGGCATCAACCTGATGTGTCCAGATTTGAAAACCGGACCTTCAATGGGTATGTAAGACCTGATGGACGTGTGGGTACTGCCAATTACTGGTTATTTATTCCAACTGTGTTCTGTGAGAACAGAAACCTTGACGTGATCCGTGAAGCCCTGCATAACGAACTTGGATATGCTGTTACAGATAAGTATAAATCTTATACGCACCACCTTGTAGATGCCTATAAAAATGGGGAAGACCTTGCCGGGGCGGACCTGGGTTCAATAGGCTCAGCCAACCCTGCTGCCAGTCGCCTCTTTAAAAATGTGGATGGGATCAAATTCCTCAATCACCAGGGTGGTTGTGGCGGCACGCGTCAGGATGCTGGTGTGTTAAGCAAACTTTTGGCTGCCTATGCTGACCATCCGAATGTTGCCGGTGTAACCGTTTTAAGCCTCGGTTGCCAGAACCTGCAGGTGCAGGATTTTATGGATGACCTGAAAATACGCAATCCACATTTCGACAAACCCCTGTTTATATTTGAGCAGCAACAGTCACAGAGTGAAGAACAGCTGGTCAAGGAGGCGATCCGCAAAACCTTTACAGGGCTGATAGAAATCAATAAAATTGAAAGACAACCAGCCCCGCTGAGCAAACTGGTGATTGGAGTGAAGTGTGGGGGAAGCGATGGATTCAGCGGGATCAGCGCGAATCCTGCAGTAGGTTATACCTCTGATCTTGTGGTTGCACTGGGCGGCACCATCCTGCTCGCTGAGTTCCCAGAACTTTGCGGCGCCGAACAACAGTTGATAGACCGTACCAGGGATGAGGCAGCAGCAAAGAAATTCATTATGCTGATGACCTCCTATAATAATGCGGCCGTCAATGCCGGATCAGGATTCTTCATGAACCCTTCACCAGGTAATATCAAGGATGGACTGATTACTGATGCCATCAAAAGTACAGGTGCAGCAAAAAAGGGAGGTACTTCTCCGGTAGAAGATGTGCTGGACTATACAGAACCAGCCATAAAACCAGGATTAAACCTGGTGTGCACCCCAGGGAATGATGTGGAAGCAACCACAGGTAAGGCCGCATCAGGAGCAACACTTATTTTATTTACCACCGGACTGGGTACACCTACAGGAAACCCAATTTGTCCAACCATCAAGGTGTCTACCAACAATGTCCTGACCAAACGTATGGGGGATATTATTGATATCAATACAGGACCTATTATAGAAGGCGAAAAAACGATTGAGCAAATGGGTGAAGATATCCTGGAATACTGCATCAAAGCGGCAAGTGGTGAAGTCATTCCAAAAGCAGTCCTTCTGAATCAGGATGACTTTATTCCCTGGAAACGTGGGGTAAGCCTTTAACAGCACAATATTCAAATTGTACCAAAAACCTTTATCAAAGTAAAAGCCCGGGTAATTCCGGGCTTTTACTTTGATAAAGGTTGCGTTAAATATTAATATCCATAGTTTTGAACCAATTTGGGATGCTCTGTCAGCACCGATTTGGGATAAGGAAATAATTCCTTCTTATTGGGTTCAAAATAAGTAGCAAATCCATTCAATGTACCTGTGACAGCACCGGTAGAAGCATCATCGGTAATGGCATTTCTCCATTTCTTTTGTGTATACCCGCTTGTCGCCGGTATTTTCTCCGGAGAAAAGAATACGACCGATGGTTTTCCTCCGTAGGTATCCATGCTTTCAACTTCAGATACGCTTGTGGTCTGCTCATAGGCAGTAGCCTTCACATATATACTCAGCGGCACATTCACATAGGCCCCCTCTCCTTTAATAAACTGACGCAGTTTTGTACGGGTCTCGGTAAATTTCTCATCGATCAGGTTCCAGCGGATCAGGTCGTACTTACGTATCCCTTCCCCCCCAAATTCCAGCAAACGTTCTTTGACCAATGCCGTAAAGAAACCCTGTTTATCTGTCGGTGTCACAGGGATTGAACTTTCATAACCCGCATAAGCCCTGGTTTGCACCTCCTTTAAAGCGGCCACAGCCGTACCGGAAGGTGCACCATTTACCTCATTATCTGCTTCAGCATACATCAGCAGCACATCTGCAAAACGAAGCAAAGGCCAGTTGATCCCGAAATTCTGTGAGGTGGAACTTCCGTTGAATGAGGTCCATGATTTCCTGAATTTAGCATCTGTAAGACTATTCGAAGGGTTTAATATCTTCTTTGAATTGTCATTGATTTCAAATACACCTATGGTTACATCCCTCCGGCAATCCTTAGGATCAAACTCGTAAAAATAGGTCGGTATCGCATTCATTCCGCCACCGCCGCTGCCGAAGGTAGATTTTGAGTTGAAACGAATACCATTATAATACCCCAGCTTACTGTCTGTACTCGCATTGCTGCCAAAAGCAGCCACTTCAAACATCAGTTCATGGGTAACATCTGAAGTTCGTGAAGAACTATGCAACATTTTAAAAACATCTTCATAAACGGGATTCAGGGTATGCTCCGACCGGTGGTCCATGATATCCTTACACTCCTCCATAGCAATTTTATAAAAGCTAAGGTAATCTGAACGGCGCTCCATCAGGTGTGAGGCCGTGCGCAATGCATAGCCCCCTCGTGCCAGTGCAATTCTCGCCCTCAGACCTTTCACCGCGCCCTTTGTAAATCTGAAACTACCATAGGAGGTAATAGCGCTTCTCCATGGCAGCAGGTCTTCTGCAGTTTTAAGGTCTGCAATAATCTGATCATATGTGGCATCACGGTCCATATTTGGCATATACAAAGTTTCTGCATCGACAGCTGGAACAAACTGTGCCGGGACATCCCCCCAGTTACGAATCAGCTCATAAAAAAATTGTGCCCTCAGTGTCAATGCCTCCGCATAATATTGTTGCATTTGTGTTTTCTCTGCTGCTGTCCCATCGGTATATAACTTTGAAAGAGGGATGTATTTGATACACAGGTTAGCCCGTTCAATTCCTGCATACAGCTGTATAAAAGGATTTAATAAGTCCGTATTCCCAGGTATGGCTCCATACATACTAAGACCGCGGCGATCCGACGCACTGTAATTGCCCGAAGTTTTGAAATCATCCGCAGTTACCCCGAAAAGAGTGGAGATACGGCTTCCATACCCGTTATCTCCGCAAAGTTTATTATAAACACCTATGACCGCGGTATTGGTATAAGCAACATCCGCAAATATCACTTCAGGCGTTGAAGTGGAAGGAGACTCTATATCCAGGTATTTTTTACAGGAGGTAGCTATGCTTAAAGTACCTATAGCGATAACCATTAAGGTCATTTTTATTCGTTTCGTTCTCATCTGTATCAATGTTTAAATTAAAATACCATGTTAATACCGGCAAGGATAAATCTGCTGCGCGGATAGGCGGCATAATCTACCCCTGGAGTAAACGGATTGGATCTCCGCGTACTTGCTTCAGGATCGTATCCATCGTAACCGGTGATGGTCAATAAATTATTTACGGTACCGTATACCCTTAGTTTGGAGATCAGTTTACTGCGCTTTATAAATTTCTCTGGCAGTGAATACCCCAGCGTCACATTACTAATGCGCAGGAATGAGCCACTTTCTATGGCGAAAGAGGTCAGGTTATAATCACCCAGTGTAGGCGTCCAGTAAGTAGTATTGGCATTCATTGCGGTTAATGCAGCAGGATCTGTTACCTGTACGCCATTGGCATCAAAGTTTTTCCAGCGGTCGTTCATGATCGCTAAAAGGTTATTATCCCTCATGTTATATTGTGAAGTAAACTCCACCTTGTTTGCATTGTACACCTTACTGCCATAGGAGAAATTGACAAACACGGTAAGGTCGAAGTTTTTATAGGCAAACTGGTTATTGAACCCTCCGGTAAATTTAGGCTGTGCAGTACCCAATACGGTCTTATCATCTTCAGTAATCGTCATACTGGAAGAAGAGGATAGCTTTTTAACCTTCATATCACCGGGTTGCGGAGCCCTGTTGCCCAGTAACGTTGAATTATTCGGTACATCAGATTTTAGGGTATAGGTATACACTCCGGTAGTGGCATTCTGTGTATAGTTAAAATCAGCAACAGTATACCTTCCGTCCGATACATAACCGTAATACTGCCCCACAGGTTTACCCACTTCAACCAGATAGTCACCTAAGCTGTTCACCCAACCCGACTGGGTAATGTAGGAACTTACTCCATTCTGTAATTCCAGAATTTTATTTCTGTTAAAGGACAGGTTAAAAGAAGTACTGTAACTGAACCGGTCATTGTTCACCGCATTATAGGTCAGCTGGAACTCTATCCCTTTGTTTTGGGTTTTACCCACATTCTGCTGCTGGGTGAGATAACCAGTAGTTTGTGGAATATTTGCATTCAGCAGCAAATCCTGGGTACGGTTATCATACAGGTCCACACTGGCCGACAGTTTACTGTGGAAAAGGTCAATATCCAATCCAGCGTTGCGTGAAATATTGGTCTCCCAGGTAATATCGGGATTTGTTAATACTGTCCCGGTCACCACACCCGTAGTGATTGAGCCATCTGAAGCTGCATAACCACCGCTTACAGAATTGGCAGAAAATAAGATCCTGAATAAATCCTGCCCGATCCGGTTATTGCCCGCCGCACCATAACTTACCCTCAGCTTCAGATTATTCAGCCAGTTCAGCTCCATATCTTTCAGGAATTTTTCTTCAGTAATCCGCCATGCTACCTGTGCAGAAGGGAAATTACCCCATTGATTGCCTTTGGCGAACAAAGAAGATCCATCTCTCCTGAAATTCACTGTAGCCAGGTACCTCCCCTTATAACCATAGGATGCCCGGCCAAAGAAAGAAAGCTGTCTTGTTCCTGAAACCAGGGAAGTGGGTTTATCCTGTACAGAATTAACCGGTGGCTCTGCCCTTTGTGTACTGCCAAAAGCTTCATCGGCAGTAATGGATGCCGGGAACCATTTAATGATACTGCTATTGGATTTGATATCCACCTTATTCAACTCTTCTCCCACCAGGAGATCCAGTGTATGGTCCTCTCCAAGATCAGGCTTATAGTTTAAGGTATTGGTATTTAAAATGGTGATCTGACTACTGTTATCCAGCTGAATTGCCGGGAGGCTACCATTATTCCTGCCTACATAACTCACCACCCCATTGAATATATTTGTCTTACGGTCAGTAAAATTGGCTCCTATCGTTGTCCTGAAGGAGAGATTTTTAAGGATCTGGTAATTCAGGTAACCACTGCTGATCAAGTCATTGCGATAATCGTATTTCAGTTCATCGTTCGCGAGGGTTATGGGGTTCGTCAGGTAGGTAGTCAGGTAATCGGAATCAAACAGATCGCCACTTTCTCCCTCTCCCGCATAAGGCTGATACCGTACAGAATTTCTAAGCCTGTTCGTCGTTGTAGAGCCTGTACTGGAAGTACCTACCCCATCTATTCGCTGACGACTATACCTTACATTGATCCCTGTTCTCAATTTGTCTGAAATCTTATGGTCAAACCTGAAGGAGGCAAAGGTCCTTTTGAAACCTGAGTTCAGCATAATACCGTCTTCCTGGGTATTGTTCAGCGTAAAATTATAGGTGGTCTTATCCGTTCCCCCGGAAAGGTTAAGGATTTCCGTATCACTCCATGCACTGCGGCCGAAAACTTTATCCTGCCAATTGATATTTTCAAGGTTTTTATAGTTTGCCAAACTTTCAAAGGTTCCATACTTGTCAAGGAAAGTCTTTTTTACCTCATCGCTCGTATTGTTATGGTACAATTCATACTGATAGGAAACAAACTCATAAGGATTCATCACTTCCAGCGTATTGGTAATCTTCCTCACTCCGGAAAAGGCGTCAAAGGAAACGATGGTACGTCCGTTTTTCCCTCCCTTTGTCGTGATAATCACCACACCGTTAGCGCCACGACTTCCGTAAATGGCTGTTGAAGCCACATCTTTCAATACATCGATCTTCTCAATTTCATTGGGAGATAAAATAGAAAGGGCATTTTCCACCTGAATACCGTCTACAATATAAAGGGGTGCATTGTCACCGGTCAAAGAGCTTCCCCCCCTTACTTTCACCTGGATTTCTGCGCCGGGGCTGCCCTCTGTAGTGACCACGGAAACCCCTGCGAGCTTACCAGTTAGTGCCTGTGCCGCACTTCCAACTGGAAATGTAGCCAGGTCTTTACCGCTTAAGGAAGAAACAGATCCTGTCAGCGCTTCTTTCCTTACGGTACCATAACCGATGTTGACGATGTTCACTTCTTTCAGCGTGCTGGCATCTTCGGCCAATTTAATGTTTAGTACCTGCTGGCTGGTCACTGTGACCAGCTGGTTCTTATATCCGATGTAAGAAAAGGATAAAATGGCACCTTTGGCCGGGATGGTGATCTTAAAATGACCATTGCCATCCGTACTGACACCATTCTTCGTGTCTTTGATACTGACGCTTACGCCTACCAATGGTTGTCCATCGGACTGGTCAGTCACCGTACCTGTGAGTGGCCTGCTTTGGGCCTGTGCCCCGGCATTACCTGCAGTGAGGTAGAAAAATGCTAAAAATAGTATTACCCTGCTCATCATAAAAATTGATATTAGTCACTTATTTATGTAATAAAGAAAATTTCACGCGTTAACCGAGACCAAAAAGAAGATAAAAGTTAACGCTTGGCTTATATTTGTGCGACAATTCTACAAATTAAAAATTAACATTAATTTTATTTTAACAAAAGAAAATGTGCAATCGTTCCCGGTTGTGTAAATGGTTGTTTATCCTTAATTTTGACAATACTAAAAAGGGGTAATTATTTTTTGTACCTTGTACGAGCCGATATAAACATGAGAATTGAAACCGCTACGTTAAAAGACATTGCAAAAGCACTGGGATTATCTACATCAACAGTATCCAGGGCTTTAAGGGACCGTTATGAGATCAGTGAAGAGACGAAGAAACTGGTAGTGGCTTATGCTGACAAAATTAATTACCGTGCTAACCCCATTGCGCGGAGCTTAAAAGAGCGCAGAAGTTATTCTATTGGCATTATTGTAAGTGAAATTGCCAATAATTTCTTTTCCCAGGTCATTAATGGGATTGAATCCATTGCCTATAACAGGGACTACCATGTCATTATTTCTCAAACCCATGAATCCCACAAACAGGAAAAACTAACCGTAGAACATTTGGCTTCAAGGTCTATTGACGGATTACTGATTTCTCTTTCTGCAGAGACCCAGGATATCAGGTACCTGAAGGATCTATATGAAAAAGGTCTTCCGATTGTATTTTTCGACCGTGTACCCGATGATTTTGAAACCCATAAGGTAGTGGTCAATAACTTTAAAGGTGCATTTGATGTTACGGAACACCTGATTCAGTCGGGCAGCCGGGTAATTGCACATTTAACGGCTTCAGAAACGCTTTCCAATACCAAAGAACGTCTTGAAGGCTACAAGGCTGCACTCGCTAAACACCATATTGAGTTTAACCCTGACCTGGTCAAATATTGCCAGCATGGTGGAATGGTGGCTGAAGAAATGGATGATGCTGTAAAAGAGCTCCTGCTCCTGAAACCGGAAGGTATTTTTATTGCGAATGACAGGCTGACTACCGGTTGCCTTACTGCCATAAAAAATAGAGCACCGGAATCGGCACACCAGATCGCTATTGCAGGCTTCACCAATTCGAATGTGGTCAATTTATTTTCCCCTACTTTAACGTCAGTAAGGCAACCTGCCTTTGAAATGGGCAAGATCGCCACAGAACTGATTATTCAGATGATTGAAGCAAAACGGCCTATTACAGAATTCCAGACCAGGGTATTGGATACTGAAATCATCTCCTGACACAACGCTGCCCCAACCCGTGCTGAAAGCCCAGACAAACTATATACACTGATCCATGAATCGGATGTACCCGATTATCCCTGCAGGGACCTTTTTTCCGCAACAAGGCCTCAATCAGGAAGGAGATCAAACAAATAAGCATTAAAATCAAGTTAGAAATACAAAGCGAAAAACTATTCCCCTTCCTTTTGGTTATGTGTATACATACAAGAATGAGGATGGGCCATGAAAAAATATATACACCTGATAGAAGATAATGAAGACATAAGATATATAGTTGAGTACTTTCTGGCTGATTATGAATATCAAGTAACCGTTTCTGCAAATGTGAAAGAATTTCTTAGGGATGCAGCAGGCCCGGTTCCCGATCTGTACCTGGTGGATGTGATGCTCCCGGATGGAAATGGGCTGGAAATCTGCAGGCAGCTCAAAAGCGATGAAAGGACACAACATATCCCTGTGATGATCATGTCTGCACATTCCAATGAACACCATGTCAGGAAAGAATCCTGTGCAAATGATTTCATCAACAAACCCTTCGATCTGAATCACCTCATGCTGCGTATTGAAAGACTCCTCATGTGATACAATTCCCAGAACGGCTTACACATTTACTCTTTTTTTGCACACTTATTCTTTAAAGATTTACCCTTCTCTGAAAAGGCATGGCCCTATCAAAGATTTTGTCAGAATTAAATCATAAATTTAGATGGAATGATTTAGCTGATGACTATGGCCAGAGAAGAAAGTTCAACGCATAATACCCATAACTTTTTAACAGGAGAGGACATTTGTTCAGCATTCATTCGGAACACCGACTGGTCGCACACTTCCCTGGGAGCTGTGGAAGACTGGCCGAAAAGTCTTAAAACGACACTTAATATTGTGCTGAACGCGCAGGTTCCGATGTTTCTTTTCTGGGGGCCCAATCTTATACAGTTTTTCAATACGGCGCTTGTTCCCGTATTTGGCCAGGATCCTAAGCTACAAGAATTCCTGGGACAACCCGGAGGGGATTTGTGGATGCCCGATGATATATTTGTCAAAGTATTGATTGATGAAGTATTGAGTACCGGTACGGCATCACTGACCTACGATAAGCGGATCACGATCTTCAGAAACGGCAGATCAGAAGATGTGTACTGGTCCTGCAGTTATAATCCCGTAATTGATGATGAGGGCAGCATTAACGGGGTTTTCATCACCTGCTTTGAAGTTTCCGGAAAGACAGGCTATCAGCGATATATTGAAGAACGCAATGAAAACAGGGTATCGGCCATGATGAAGACCCATCTCGCGGTATTCAATGCGGAAGAAAGATTACGTCTGGCTACCGAGGCTACGGGAATTGGAAGCTGGGACATAGATCTGCGGCAAAATACAATTATCTATACCCCTACCTTAATGGAATTATTCGGCCTGGACAGGGATACCATGATCAACCTGAATGAAATCAGCAGCCTTGTTCATCCCGAGGATAAAGCCATCGTAGATAATGCCTTTACCAATGCTTTGGTGACCGGACAGTACCGGTATGAAGCCAGGCTGTTGTGGCCGGATGAATCTGTCCATTGGATCAGTACCAATGGCAGGATAATCTTTGATGAACAGGACTATCCCAGCAGACTATTGGGCACCACTATAGACATCACCGAAAATAAGATAGAACAACTGCAGAAAAATGATTTCATCGCCATCGCCAGCCACGAATTAAAAACACCACTGACTTCCATTAAAGCCTATTTGCAAATGCTGAAAATGGAAAATGCAGTGAAAGACCCTGAATATGTGCTGAATATTGCCGGTCGTGCAGAAAAACAGGTGATCAAAATGACCAAGCTGATTTACAGTTTCCTTGATATGTCAAGAATTGAATCTGGAAATATCGATTTATCCATCGCCCCATTCATGATTGATGAACTGATCCAGGAGGTCATCAAAGACTACCTGATCCACACCAATAGCCATCAGCTATTGTTTACCCCAGGAATTACAGAACCCATTGAAGCCGACCGTTCCAGGATTGGCCAGGTCATTGACAACCTGATCAGCAATGCCATTAAATATTCACCACTGAGCAAGTCCATTGAAATCAGCTCCACCACCTTTGGTGAAGAGGCTGTTGTTTCTGTGAGGGATCATGGCATAGGCATAGACACCAGGCACCAGGAAAAGGTATTCGAACGATTTTACAGGGCTGATGACCAGAAAGCCAGGAATGCTTCCGGATTTGGAATAGGCCTTTACCTGAGCGCAGATATTCTGAAAAGACACCATGGTGGGATCTGGGTAGAAAGCGACCATGGAAACGGCTCTACTTTTCACTTTAGCCTCCCTTTGACCCGCCCATAATTTACATTATTCTGTTTATTTATATGACGAATATCTTAAACAGTTCTTATATTTGACTATGTCTAAACTTATACAGGTCATAGAAGATGATGAAGCCATTCGGGATGTCATCGAATATATCTTGCAGGAATCTGAATTTGATGTTACTGTTGCTGCGAATGCCAAAGAGTTTAAAATTAATTTATTAAATTCTTTGCCCGATCTGATCCTAATGGATGTAAAATTGCCCGATGGCGATGGCATACAACTCTGCAGACAACTGAAACAGAGCCTGGAAACGAGAAATATTCCCGTGATTATCATGTCTGCCCATGCACCTGCAGAGCAAAGCAGCAAAGACGCCTTTGCAGATGATTTCATCAGTAAACCCTTCGATCTGGATGATTTATTAAGGCGGATTGAAGCACAATTGGCCTGATCACCTTATTGCCCGATATTGCCCGACCATTTTAATTGCCTGATTAATCGACCAGTGTATTGAACTTGGATTCAATATGGTTTTTAGCCAGTTTCTGAAAATCATCCGGTGATTGTCCGGTTTGTTTCTTGAAGAACCTGCTAAAGTACGGACGGTCAGTAAATCCGAGCTCATAGGCAATTTCCTTCAATGTATTTTCACTGTGAATGATCTTCCGTTTCGCCTCAAGGATAATCCGGTCATGGATCAGCTGCATCCCTGTTTTATCCAGCTTTTCTTTCAAAATCTGATTTAGGCGTTTCGCACTTATTCCCAGCTTATCCGCATAATATTCAGCATTCCGTTCCTCCAGGTAATTCTCCTCCAATAAGATCATAAATTCGTATACCCGTTTCTGGTTGACGTCCTGGCTGGTGAAAACATGCTCTTTGATCCGGATAAGTTTCAGCAAAAACACCTTCAGCAATGCCTTTAAAATCACAAAGCTATGGTGTTGCCCCAGGTATTCCTCTTCCAGCAGCTGATAAATTTTAGACAGTTCAGCTGCGGTGTCCACACTGAGTGGCAGGCAGGAAAATTCACCCTGTATATTGAAGATCTTAAAAATATCCAGATAAAACTCCTTGTCTTCCTCTTCCAGAAAGTCGCGTTTAAAAGATAACAACACCCCATTTTTCCCTGCCTTATTCAGTTGGTGTACACGATAGGGGGGAATGAGGTAAATCCAGTCGCCAGGCCCGGACTCCTCCTGATCTTTGATCGTGTGCAGGGCGAATTCATTTTGCAGCCATACAATTTCAAAGAAATCCTTCCTGCCGGGATCATTCAGGTAACTTGGCGGACAGTTCGCAAGATTACGGATATAGATAAGCGATTGCTCCAGTCCAAGTGTATTGTTCATATTTTTTATTTTCTGCTTTTTAAGGGTATACCGGAATGCCGGTTCATATGGCCTCGCCGTTCAGGATAAAATGTCCGAAGAAAGCTTATTGAAAACCACCTTCTGTTTACATTTCCTGACCGCAGATTCAAATATAAAGTTTAAGCCATTAATGGGTTGGACTATTTGGAAATTATGGTGTATTTATGTCTAAACCACAGTTTTTTATGGCATTTCCATGATTTTTGAGGACCAATGTTTCCATATAGTCCCACATAATGCGCACATAGTGTAAGGTGATCGGTAAAAGAAGCGGATACCTTTGCTTCAGATAAAAACAAAGACATGAGCACGACCAATCCAACTACTTTATCTGCGGAACTGCAGTCCAACCTGCAACTGATCCTGGAAGAGAACCAAAGGCTGATCAAACAAATGGACTATGACCGTATGGCTGAGATTATTCCTTTTATCCGGCGGGCGGACAGCATCTTCCTTGCCGGTGCCGGAAGATCGGGGTTGGCTTTACGTGCGGCCGCCATGCGCCTGATGCATTTCGGGCTTAAGGTATTTGTTGTGGGCGAAACTACGACTCCTGCGATAAAGCAGGGAGATTTACTCATCGCAGCTTCAGGATCCGGAACAACGAGTACGATTGTACGCGCTGCAGAAAAAGCAAAAGCTTCAGGAGCTGAAGTCGTTGCCCTGTCTACCACTACAGATTCTCCATTGGCAAAACTATCGGCACTGGTACTGATCCTTCCGGCGGCACAGAAAGAAGACCACGGAAAAAGTATTTCGGAACAATATGCAGGCAGTCTTTTTGAACAAGCGCTGTTGTTACTTACCGATGCTATTTTCCAGACCCTGTGGGGAATAGACAATGAACCCGCCGAAGAGATGTGGAAGCGGCATGCCAACCTGGAATAAACAGGTTATGGCTCCAATAAATGGAATGGCCTCTTCGGGCGCAATTCAAAAAACACAAATTACGAATACAATTAAATTATATACATTATGGCTAAATTACAAGTTGCGATAGACTTATTAACAACAGAAGATGCATTGGCTTTAGCGGCTAAGATTGCACCTTATATTGACATTATTGAACTGGGTACTCCATTAATTAAAAACATGGGTATCGGTGTGGTTACAGCCATGAAAGAAGCACATCCTGATAAATTGGTTTTTGCAGATTTAAAAACGATGGATGCCGGTGAATTGGAAGCTGACATTGCTTTCAAAGCAGGTGCAGATCTAGTGACTGTTTTGGGTGCTGCAGGTAATGCAACTATTGCCGGAGCAATCAAAGCAGGTAAAGCGCATGGCAAAGGTGTTGTTGTAGATACCATTGGTGTGGCTGACCGTGTTAAACGTGCACAGGAAGTTACGGAATTAGGCGTTGAGTTTGTTGAACTCCATGCAGGTTTAGATGAGCAATGGACAGAAGGATATTCTATCCAGGTATTAATTGATGAAGCTGCCCGTGCAGGCGTTCCAGTATCTATTGCTGGTGGTGTGAACCTGAACAATGTACAGGCGGTGATTAAGGCGGGTGCAATTGTTGCTGTTGCCGGTGCTGCGATCTACGGTGCAGAAGATCCTGCTGCAGCTGCAAAAGCATTGCGTGAAGCAATTGATGCAGTTTAATCAATGCTGATGTTACAGTATAGGAAATAAAAATTTCAATATACGGAATAAAAAACGGGCGATTCCTCTTCAGGTGATCGCCCGTTTTTTTACAGGTAAATTCATACGGATTTTTTTCTTTTTCCGGAAATAAGTTTAATTTTATAGGTAACTGCTAATGACCTCATTTGGAACAAATTTTGCTGTTGAAATATAAACACTATTTAACCCAATATAACTAGCTATGACCAAACGGATACACGTACTTGAAGACGACAATGATATCAGTTTTATCATTGAATATCTTTTGAAAAACGAAGGGTATGAATTACAGATTTCGTCTACGGTAAGCGAACTGAAAAGTAAATTACGGGACTCACTGCCTGACCTATTTATTATTGATGTGATGCTTCCTGATGGCAACGGCATAGAAATCTGTGACGATCTTAAGAATGATCTGTTTACGAAACACATTCCGGTTATTGTCATGTCTGCCAATCCACGCAGCAAACAGATGAGTACACAGGCTTGTGCAGATGATTACATCAGCAAACCCTTTGACGTGGATGACGTCGTCAAAAGAATCAATAACCTCCTGGTAAAGAAGACAGCATAAGTAAAGGCTTTGCAGGAGAACCTGTAAAACCCTTTCTTTTTATACCTTTTCTTTTTTCAGGTAAGCTACAATTAATTTAGCCGTTTTACCAGAGGCACCGGGATTGCCCATCAATTCCGCTAATACGTTATAGCTTTCCAGCATTTCTGCCCTTTTACTGCCGCTTAACAATCCTTTCAGCTGGTCTGCGATCTTATCGGTCGTACAATCTTCCTGTATCAGCTCAGTCACCACAGCACGGTTCATGATCAGGTTGACCAGTGAGATAAACTTTATTTTCACCAGTAAACGTGCAATGGCAATACTAATTTTCCCTCCCTTGTAGACCACTACCTGCGGAACTTTAAACAGTGCCGTTTCTAAAGTGGCCGTTCCGGAAGCGACCACTGCAGCCTTTGCGACATGCAACAAGTCATAGGTCTGCGAGAACACCAGCTTTACGTTTGCCGAAGATCCCATAAATTGCCGGTAATAATCCGCACTGAAACTTGGTGCGGCTGCAATGACAAACTGCTGATCGGGAAACCGGGCAGTCACACTTAACATATCGGGTAGTAAACGCTCTATTTCCTGCTTGCGGCTGCCAGGGAGCAAAGCGATGAGATCGGCTGCAGACAGCTTATTCTTCTGGCGGAAATCCGGCTGGGGAACAAACAACGCCTTTTCATCCAGCAAAGGGTTTCCAACATAATCCACTTCCATTCCCCATTCCTTATAGAAATCCACTTCAAATGGCAGAATACAGAACATCTTGTCGACCACCTTCCTGATTTTAAGTACCCGTTTCTGGTTCCAGGCCCAAACCTTTGGGGAGATATAATAACATACCCTTATCCCCTTTTCCTTCGCAAAACCGGCTATCTTCAAATTGAATCCGGGAAAATCTATGAGGACCAGCACATCGGGTTGCCAAGCCTGTATATCAGCCTTACAGGCCTTCATGTTTTTTAAGATCGTACGCAGGTTC
Source organism: Pedobacter sp. AW31-3R (assembly GCF_052180285.1). Lineage (NCBI taxonomy): Bacteria > Pseudomonadati > Bacteroidota > Sphingobacteriia > Sphingobacteriales > Sphingobacteriaceae > Pedobacter > Pedobacter sp. AW31-3R. The sequence goes on from NZ_CP197475.1 coordinate 5,538,152, forward strand.
AGGATGACTTCCGTGAAGCCCATAAAAGCCATTTCAGCATAATGCTTCACTAAAGTTCCTCCTTCAGACTGCATTTTATCGCCGCCATAATACCTGAACTCTGCTTCGGGATCTTCTGCCTTCAATGCTTTGATCAGGTTGGCCCCATGGAGATCTCCCGAGGCTTCACCGGCTACAAGGTAATACTTCATTACTGCGATATTTTATAGATAAAAAACAGGAAAGCCCAGATAAAGGTGGCACTCAGCACACCCCTCCCTGTATGCTCTTTATTGATTTTAAAAAAGTATTTCAATAGCAGGGCATTGACACCTATACATCCGATCAGAAGTAAATCTGCCTTGGCCAGAAAAGCAAACCGGTGCATGATCAGCCAAACGATGGATACCAGTACCCCCGGAATCGCGACACCTATTCCAAAACCTGCCCAAACTGTATTTCTAATCCGCTTTATCATCAATGTAGATTTAGTCATTAAATGTCCAGGTATTCAGGACAGGAATAGCATGGTGTGCTGTCAAATCAAATTGTACAGGGACAACGGAAACATATCCGTTTTCCAGCGCCCAAACATCTGTATCTTCCCCTTTATCGTTGTTCTGGAAAACCCCGGTTAACCAGTAATAAGGTCTTCCGTAAGGATCCTTGCGCTCATCAAATTCTTCTGCCCATTTTGCATTTGCCTGCCTGCATATCTTAATTCCTTTCAATTCGGCGCCATTCGGGAAGTTCACGTTCAGCAGTGTAGCCGGAGGAAGTCCATGTTCCAGTACCTGCTTTACAATCGTGCTGATATATTTTTTGCAATGACTGAAATCGGCATCTTCATTAAAGTCATCGAGAGAAAAACCTATAGAAGGAATGTTTTCAATAGCACCCTCCACGGCAGCCGACATGGTACCGGAGTAGATCACATTGATGGAATTATTCAACCCATGATTGATGCCGGACACACAGATATCAGGTTTTTTGCCTTTAAAGATCCTGTTCACCGCAAGCTTCACACAATCTACCGGTGTGCCAGAGCATTTATACATTTCCACGCCTTCATATAAATCGACTTTTACAAAACGTAAGGGTTTTCCGATAGTAATTGCATGTCCCATACCCGACTGAGGGCCATCAGGGGCAACCACCACCACTTTTCCTATTTCCTTAACAACGTCAATCAGGTTTTTGATCCCCGGTGCGGTAATTCCATCGTCATTTACCACTAAAATATTGGGTCTGGACTGGTCTTTTTTCATGTGTATCTTATTTGATTTTATAGTTGGGGAGCTGCTCTGCAAAATAAACCCCACCAGGTTACATATCGGTTAAAAGTAAAGAATATCGTATAATAATGAACGATAAATTCGCATTTCAGATTATATTTGACACCAAACTCATACATTATGAAAAAGACTTTACGCCTCTTATCCTGTTTACTGATCACGGGGTCAAGCCTCATGGCCCAAACCGGATATCAATGGAAAACGGCATCCTCAGGTGGATACACCTACAAATATGTTACAAACGACCCGAATAAGGCAAGGTTCTACCAGCTTAAAAATGGCCTAACGGTAATCCTTTCTGAAAACTCAAAATCGCCAAGCATAGAATACCGAATGGCAGTAAGAGCGGGTAGTAATACCGATCCGCGTACCAACACGGGACTGGCACATTACCTGGAGCATCTTTTATTTAAAGGAACGGATAAGTTCGGCACCATGGATTTTGCCAAAGAAAAACCCTTACTGGATAAAATTGAAAAACTGTACGAACAATACCATGCCACCAAAGACCCGGCAAAACGTAAAGAAATTTATGCGGAGATTGATCAAACATCCGGTGAAGCTTCCAACTATTCTATCGCCAATGAATACGATAAGATGATGAAGTCGCTTGGCGGACAATCGACCAATGCCCATACCTGGTATGAGGAAACCGTATACAATGAGGATTTCCCATCCAATGCCACTGACAAATTTTTAGCCCTGCAGGCTGAACGTTTCCGCAGTCCGGTCTTCCGTATTTTCCATACAGAGCTTGAAGCGGTGTATGAAGAGAAAAACCGGGGACTGGATGATGATTCATGGAAAGTGAGTGAAACCTTGTCGGCATTGCTTTACCCTACGCACAATTATGGTCAGCAGACTACCATCGGTACGATAGAAGATTTAAAAAACCCTTCCCTGGTTGAAATCCGCAAGTATTACAACACCTATTATGTACCCAATAATATGGCCATTATCCTTGCTGGTGATTTTAAGGCAGATGAGATGATCAAAAAGGTAGATCAGCATTTCTCGTACATGAAAAACAAACCGGTAGCCTTGTACAATCCTGCTCCTGAAAAACCACTGACAAAAATACAGGTAGCCCATATCAATGGACCAAGTGCGGAAAGTGTACGTATTGGTTACAGGGGGTATGCGGAAAGCACTAAAGAGAGTATGTTCTTGGACCTGATTTCAAGCATTCTTGCCAATGGAAAAGCAGGTCTGTTGGATATCAACCTGAATAAAGAGCAAAAAGTGCTTCGTTCCGGTGCCTATTACCAGCAAATGAAAGACTATGGCGACTTTATATTGGTGGCCACACCGAAACAGGGTCAGACCCTCGAAGATGCGCAGCAACTGTTAATGGGACAAATTGAACTGCTGAAAAAAGGCGAATTTGATGAAAGCCTGATCCGCGCCACAGTAGCGAATAATAAATTGGAAAACCTGCAGGCCTTAGATGATAACGGTGCCCGCGTAGAAGACATCACTACTGCATTTATCCTGAACCGTGCAGAAAAATGGGATACCCATTTAAATAAAAATGATGCCATGGCTGCGGTGACCAAAAAGGAAGTGGTAGACTTTGCAAATAAGTTCTTTAAGGACAATTATGTAGTTATCCAGAAACACCAGGGCGAAGATACCAGTATTGTAAAGGTAGAAAAACCGGCTATTACACCAGTGAAAACCAATACAAATGAAGTATCGGTCTTTACTAAAAACTTGCTGGCTACTCCATCAAAAGCTATTGAAGCGAAATTTCTTGATTACAATAAAGACCTTTCATTCGGTAAGGCCGGCATTGCTGAGGTAATTACTGTGCAAAATAAAGAAAACAGCTTGTTTAATTTGTCGTACCGTTTTGATATGGGTGCCTGGAATTATAAAAAAGCGCCTTATGCAGCACAGTACCTTGCCTTTCTGAGTACTGATAAATATACTGCCCAACAGATCAGTGCAGAGTTCTATAACATTGCCTGCACCTATTCCTTCAATGTGACCAATGAGGTGACTACCATAAATATTTCCGGTTTACAGGAAAACTTTGATAAGGCAGTGAAACTGGTGGAACATATTTTCGCCAATTGCAAAGCGAATGAAGCGGCCCTGGCACAGTTAAAAAGTAACCTGCTGAAGGCAAGGGAAAACAATAAACTGAACAAAGCGTCTATTCTTTCCGGCCTTACTTCTTACGCACAATATGGTGCGGTGAACCCGGCTAATTTCGGACTCAGCAATGATGAAATCAAAAATATGACTTCAAAAGAGTTGCTGTATATTTTGCATAACATCAACAACTACAAACATACCATTACCTATTACGGCCCACAGACAACAGCTGCATTTACAGCCGATATTGTAAAGACACATGCTTTGCCAAAGGAATTCACCCCTGCTGCACCTGCCCAAAAATTCAATTATGCGGAGGCGACAGGCAACCAGGTGTATTTTGCGAATTATGATATGGTGCAGTCGGAAGTACGCTGGGTGAGAAATGGCGGACTGTATCATCCTGAAGAAGCAGCAAAAATCACTTTATTCAACAGTTATTTTGGAGGCGGAATGGGTTCTATTGTATTCCAGACCATCAGGGAATCAAAAGCACTCGCTTATTCTACTTTTGCGGTATTCGCCAGTCCGGATAGCAAAGAGAAACAATACAGCATGATTGCCTATGTAGGCAGCCAGGCCGATAAAATGAATGAAGCAGTGGCAGGCATGAATGAATTGCTGAATGTTTTACCGGAATCGGACAAAAACTTTGCATCGTCAAAATATAGCGCAATGAATGCCATAGAGACTTCAAGGATTACCAAGAATGATATCATTGCAGCCTATTTCGCAGATAAGAAACGTGGAATTGACCATGATTCAAGAATGGATGAGTACCAAGCCCTGAAACCGCTTACGTTTGCTCAGATCCAGGATTTCCATGCAAGCAATGTGGCCAATAAGCCTTATAACTATTGTATTGTGGCTTCCGACAAAAAGGTTAAAATGGAAGATTTACAGAAGTTCGGTACGTTGAATACCCTCACTTTAGAACAGGTATTCGGGTATTAAAATGACCTTCCCGAATACCTGCGCATCAGGTACCAAATGAGCATTAAAAAGCCCGTCTCCATAAACAGAGACGGGCTTTTTAATGCTCATTTTAATTTTTGGCTGACTATATTTTTATATCCTGCCCTTTATAAACGGCAGGAACTGATTAGAGTGATTTCAACCAATCAACCACTTCATCACGGGTTTTACCTGTTTTCTGTTGTATCCTTCCATACAACTCATCATCTTTACCCTCTTCATGTTTCAAATCATCATCAGTAAGATCTCCGTAAGCCTGTTTCACTTTTCCCTTGATCTCGTTCCATTTTCCTTTTAATTCTAACTTATCCATGGTGTATGTTTTTAGGTATTCGTATTCATTTGAATTACCTTAACAACAACAGGAGGGCCAAATTGTTTTTAAACCGGATGCAGGATGCCTGTAGAACACTGCAAATGCTCCGGAGAATGGAAGGGCATCACAAATGCAACTGGACAGGAGACCTATAGGGAAAGAACAATTGCCAGGTGGTTGGCAGGCCATTGATAGGATATTGGTAGGGTCAGGAGACCTTACAATGACCTATCAACGACCTACCAACCTCAGGTCTGACTCAGGTGAGCTATAGCTTTACCCTTGTTCTGCCCCATACTGTCTTATCGTTTAGTGGGTGGTTTAAGATTCTTTAGACTTTTCGATAATCTCATCCACCACTCCCGGATCAAGCAGCGTACTTGTGTCCCCTAAATTGCTGATATCACCCTCTGCTATTTTTCTAAGAATACGGCGCATGATTTTGCCCGACCTCGTCTTAGGGAGACCGGTCACAAATAAAATCTTATCGGGCTTGGCGATGGCACCAATCACACGGGTTACCGTCTGCAGGATATCACGTTTGGTTAGATCCGCTTCACTGTGCAGGTTTGGAAAAATGACAAAGGCATAGATCCCCTGGCCTTTTACCTCATGGGGGAAGCCTACAACCGCACTTTCCACTACACCAGCGTGCATATTGATCGCATTTTCCACCTCTGCAGTCCCAATCCTGTGTCCCGATACATTGATCACATCATCCACACGTCCGGTAATTTTATAATACCCATCCTCATCACGCATACAGCCATCCCCTGTAAAATACAGGTTTGGATACGTAGAAAAATAGGTCTGCTTGCAACGCTCATGATCGCCATAAGTCGTGCGCAGCATTCCCGGCCATGGAAACTTGATACAGAGGTTCCCGTTTACGCCATTCCCCTCAATTTCATTCCCCTGTTCATCCACTAGTATAGGTTGTACACCCGGCAAAGGCAACGTCGCACATGCAGGTTTTAAAGGCGTCACAAAAGCAATCGGAGAGATCATCAGTCCCCCTGTTTCCGTCTGCCACCAGGTATCCACAATCGGGCAATTCTTCTTGCCCACTTCTTCATCAAACCAGTGCCAGGCCTCCTCATTGATCGGCTCACCCACAGAACCCAATACGCGGAGGCTGCTCAGGTCTGCCCCCTGAACAGGTTCCTTTCCAAAACTCATCAGGGAACGTATAGCCGTTGGGGCGGTATAAAGAATATTGACCTTATGTTTATCCACTACTTCCCATAACCTGGAAGGGCTGGGATAAGTAGGTATACCTTCAAACATGAGCGTGGTCGCACCCTGCGATAAAGGGCCGTATACAATATAAGAATGCCCTGTAATCCAGCCAATATCTGCCGTACAGAAGAAAACTTCATCCGGCTGGTAATTGAAAGCATTCGAGAAGGTATAACCGGCATACACCATATAACCCCCTACCGTATGGACTACCCCTTTAGGTTTCCCTGTAGAGCCTGAAGTATACAAAATGAACAGCATATCTTCCGCATCCATCTCTTCTGCAGGACAATTGGTATCCACCATTTTTATTTCATCCTCATACCATAGATCGCGTCCCTTCAGCATGGAAACCGGGGTACGGGTATGCGTCAACACAATCACTTTCTCCACTGTCGGACAGCCAATGAGCGCATCGTCAATCACTTCCTTCAATTGGATCTGTTTATTGCCGCGGAAAGATCCATCTGCCGTCAGCACCAGTTTACAGGCAGAATCATTGATCCGGTCGGCAATCGATTTGGCAGAAAACCCTCCAAAAATCACCGAGTGTACGGCACCAATACGTGCGCAGGCCAGTACGGCAACAGCAAGCTCGGGAACCATGGGCATATAAATACAGATCCGGTCGCCTTTCAGCACCCCATTTTTCTTCAGCACATTGGCAAAGCGGCATACCTGTTCGTGCAAAACGGTATAGGATAAAGTAACGCTGGGTTTCTCCGGATCATTCGACTCCCAGATAATCGCAGGCTTATCCCCATTTTTTGCCAGATGCCTGTCGAGACAGTTTTCTGTAATATTAAGCTTTGCTCCTTCAAACCATTTGATTTCAGGATCTTTAAAATTCCAGGACAATACATTATCCCATTTCTTTCTCCATTGGAAATTCTCGGCAATTCCTGCCCAGAACTCTTCTGGGTAGTCTAAACTGAACTGGTAAGTTTTTTTGTACTCGGCTAAAGATTTAATTTGCATAACGCTGTTCGATTTATAAAATATTTGGTTCGTGTCTGTAATACCCAAATATATAGTATTTGAAATAGGATAAAAACAATCCAGACGTGAAATTGTGATATAAATCATCTTTTATCTGTATTCCCATAAATCCCTGTCCGTTTGTATTTTGGCGGCAATTCTGTATATTCGCCCCACAATAAGAAAAGGGACTTCAGGTTTCTGCATAATATTTTGAAAATAATCACATGTACTCTTGATGGTTACAATTATTTTAGTGATATTTGCACACTCTTAAAAAATTAAGCGAATAACAATTAAAAATATATATTAAAGGCATGTCTAGAGTTTGTGATTTAACCGGAAAAATGGCAATGAGTGGTTTTAATGTTTCTCACTCAAACGTTAAAACTAAACGTAAGTTTTATCCCAACTTACAACTTCAGAAATTTTATATTCCTGATGAAGACCGTTGGATAACACTGAAAGTTTCTACTTCAGCTATCAAAACCATCAATAAAATTGGTATTACTGAAGCGATCAACCGTTTCGTGAAAAAAGGATTTTTGTAAAAACATTGTTGATGTGAATCAACTAAATAATTAATAAAATGGCTAAAAAAGGTAACAGAGTACAAGTTATTCTAGAGTGTACAGAACATAAAACTAGCGGCATGCCTGGTATGTCTAGATATATCTCTACAAAAAACCGTAAAAACACTACTGAGCGTTTAGAATTGAAAAAATTCAACCCTGTATTGAAAAAGGTAACTGTACATAAAGAAATTAAGTAATACATTACATTTAGTATTTAACTAAATACAATCTATTTAAATCATGGCAAAAAAGGTAGTTGCAACCCTTAAAACGGGTAAAGGTAAAGAATATTCAAAAGTTGTTACGATGACTAAATCACCTAAAACAGGTGCATATTCTTTCAAAGAAGTTATCGTTCACAACGATCACGTTAAAGATGCTATTGCTGGTATTCAACAAAGCAAGTAATTTTAATATTTAATCATATTAAAGCCGTCCCTTCTAATTGGGAGGGCTTTTTTTGTTTTCATCTACAGTACTATGGGATTATTTGATTTCTTCAAGAAAAAAGAAACTGCACCTGAAGCTCAGGAAGCACTGAATAAAGGACTAGAGAAAACTAAAGAGGGGTTCCTTAGCAAGATAACAAAAGCTGTTGCCGGTAAAACAACAGTAGATGATGATGTGCTGGACAATCTGGAGGAAGTACTGGTCACTTCTGATGTAGGCGTATCTACTACCCTCAAAATTATTGACCGTATACAGGACAGGGTTGCCCGTGATAAATATTTATCGACAAATGAGCTGAATCTCCTGCTCAGGGATGAGATCCAGCTCCTGCTTTCTGAAAATAACAGCAATGATTTCAGAAGCTTTGAATACGGAAACCACAAGCCTTATGTGATCATGGTAGTCGGGGTAAATGGCGTAGGTAAGACCACCACCATCGGTAAACTGGCGAATAAGCTGAAAGGCGAAGGCCTTAAAGTGGTATTGGGTGCAGCTGATACGTTCAGGGCTGCTGCAGTGGATCAGATTAAACTCTGGGCAGAACGCATCGGAGTGAGAATTGTTGCACAGGCCATGGGTTCCGACCCTGCATCGGTGGCTTTTGATACCATCCAGTCTGCCGTAGCCAATGGTGAAGATGTGGTGATTATCGATACCGCCGGACGTTTACACAATAAAATCGGCCTGATGAATGAATTGGGCAAGATTAAAAAGGTCATGGAAAAGGTAGTGCCCGGTGCACCGCATGAAATCCTGCTGGTACTGGACGGATCTACCGGCCAGAATGCATTTGAACAATGCAAACAGTTTACCGAAGCGACCGACGTGAACGCACTGGCCATTACCAAACTCGATGGTACCGCCAAGGGTGGTGTCGTTATTGGGATCTCCGACCAGTTTAAAATCCCTGTTAAATATATCGGGGTAGGTGAAGGAATCAACGACCTTCAATTATTTGATAAAAAAGCTTTTGTCGACGGCCTGTTTAAATAAGCCCTTCGCAAATAGTAAAATATACAACCATATGAATACAAAAACTGTCCCCAAGATTATCCCCCTTAAAAAACCAAAAATCAATGTCATTACATTGGGTTGTTCAAAGAATATCTATGATTCTGAGGTTTTAATGGGGCAATTGAGAGGGAATAACCTGAATGTTGTTCATGAGGCCAATGAGGTGAATAAAGATGATATCATTGTGATCAACACCTGTGGATTCATTGACAATGCAAAACAGGAATCTATTGATACCATCCTTCAGTACAGTCAGCTGAAAGATGAGGGAAAGATCAGTAAGGTCATCGTTACCGGATGTCTTTCCGAACGTTACAAACCGGAACTGGAAGCTGAAATTACCAGTGTTGATGCTTTTTTCGGTACCAATGACCTGCAAAATATTCTTCATTCCCTGGGTGCCAATTACCGGCATGAACTGATTGGGGAGCGTTTGCTGACCACCCCTTCTCACTTTGCCTATTTCAAAATTGCAGAAGGCTGTAACCGTCCCTGCTCTTTCTGTGCCATTCCCCTGATGCGTGGTAAACACGTTTCCACGGAAATGGATGCCCTGGTCAATGAAGCGAAGATCCTGGCCGCAAATGGCACCAAAGAACTGATCCTCATTGCACAGGACCTGACCTATTATGGCCTGGACATTTATGGTAAACGTAACCTTGATGAATTATTGAGACGCTTATCTGATGTGAACGGTATTGAATGGATCAGGTTGCAGTATGCCTACCCTTCAGGTTTCCCTATGGAGATCCTGGATGCCATGAATGAGCGCGACAACATCTGTAAATACCTGGATATGCCATTGCAGCACATTACAGACAATATGCTGAAATCGATGCGCCGTGGGATTACCAAGCAAAAAACGATTGATATCGTGAATCAGATCAGGGATAAAGTTCCTGGAATTGCCATGCGTACCACATTGATCTGCGGTTATCCCGGTGAAACGGAAAGGGATTTTGAAGAAATGCTGCGCTGGGTAGAAGATACACGCTTCGACAGACTGGGTTGCTTTACCTATTCCCATGAAGAAAAAACACATGCACACAGCCTGGTAGATGATGTGCCTGAGGAAGTGAAACAGGCAAGGGTGGATGCAATTATGGAAGTTCAACAAGGAATATCATTTGATATTAACCAGGAAAAAGTAGGGCAGACTTACAAAGTGCTGGTCGATCGCAAAGAGGGTGATTTCTTCATTGGACGTACAGAATTTGACTCTCCTGAGGTGGATAATGAAGTGCTGATTGATGCTTCAACAGGTTATGCGGCTAACGGTAGCTTTGTAAAGGTGAAGATCGACCGGGCAGAAGATTTTGACCTATATGGACAGATTGTAAAATAAAAGCCGGTGTTTGAAGAATTGAAGTTTATTAACTTAAATTCGTGGCAATGCAAGCCAAGTACATCTCTTATCAGCAAACAAATGCTTTTTCACCTGTTGTATTAGATTACATCGACGGAAAAGATACACTGGAGTCTTTTTATAAGTACTCCCCTACTATTCAGGGTTTTGAAAAAGCAATCACGGAACGTAAGGTTTCTGCTGATCGTGAGTTGCTACTGAGCAGCCTTAACAGACAATACGCACATTTACAGCCCTCCGCGCTGGTGCAATCCAATATCAATTTATTAGCCGATGACCGGACGTTTACCATAACGACCGGCCATCAGCTCAATATCTTTACAGGCCCCCTGTATTTTATTTACAAGATCATCACGGCCATTAACCTGGCGCGCGACCTTAAGCAACAGTTTCCTGACTTTAATTTCGTTCCGGTGTACTGGATGGCGACGGAGGACCATGATTTTGAAGAAATCAACCATGTGAAGGTAGAAGACAGGAAATTAAGCTGGGAAACAGATGAAACCGGTGCAACGGGCAGGATCAATACGGCCAGTATCGCCGAAACACTGGCGGCCTACAGGGGTTACCTTGGGATCAGCGAAAATGGCAGTGCACTTTCTAAAAAAGTAGAACAGGCCTATACCCGTAACCATAAGCTTTCGGATGCGACACGTGAACTCGTGGATGCACTGTTTGGCGACCAGGGGCTGATTTGTATTGATGCAGACGATGCTGCATTGAAAGCCCAGTTTGCCCCCCTGATGTACAAGGATATTACCGGACAGCATAGCTTTGAACTGATCAACCAAACCAACACTGCCCTGGAAGAAAAAGGGTACAAGGCACAGGTAAATCCGAGAGAGATCAACTTCTTTTATATGGATGATCAGCTGCGTGAACGTATTGTAGAGGAAGACGGCCTGTATAAAGTCATGAACACTTCCATTAGCTTTACACGCGAGACCCTAAAGGAAGAAATAGATACCCATCCCGAACGCTTTAGTCCCAATGTAGTCATGCGCCCTGTATACCAAGAAATTATCCTGCCCAACCTGGCCTATATAGGTGGTGGTGCAGAGGTGACCTACTGGCTGCAGCTCAAGGCAAATTTCGATTTTTATGGTATTCCCTACCCTGTACTGATACTGAGAAACTCAGCCCTGGTGATTGATGAGCGCAGTGCACGCAAAATGCAGATCCTGGGCATCAACCAGATCAGTCTATTCAGTGCCGATGAACAGCTGAAAAACCTGTGGGTAAAAGACCATGTAGGTGATTCCCTCTGTCTCGATGACGAGCAAAGGGCAATCAGGGCGGTGTTCGACCAGATTAAACTCAATTCCTATAAAGTAGACAAGACATTGTCCCTTTCTGCTGAAGCCGCCAAAATGAAAGCGTTGAAGCTGGTGACCAACCTGGAGAAGAAACTCCTTCGTGCGGAAAAGAGAAAACACACCACTTCCTTAACACAGATCGAGAACCTTAAACATAAATTATTCCCTTCAGGGGTATTGCAGGAACGGGTACTGAATATTGCACCGATGTATGTATTGTACGGCAGCGATTTTATCCAGAGTTTGTACCTGCATTTCAAGCCTCTTGACCATAAATTCACCGTATTGTACGCTTAATTATTTCCAATGACTTTCCATACTTTTCCCGAAGCGCATCTCAGAAAATTTACCACCGATGTTTTTCTTAAAATGGGCTGTACACCTACACATGCAGACCTTGCTGCCGATGTGTTACTGCGTTCCGATTTAAGAGGCATTGACTCCCATGGGGTAGCCAGATTGAGTGGCTACATCCGTTTATGGGAAAAAGAAAGGATAAATGCCACCCCGGATATCAGGGTGGTCCATGAGACGGCCACCACAGCTACTGTCGATGGTGACGCTGGCCTCGGATTGGTGGTTGCCCCATTTGCCATGAAAATTGCAATGGAAAAGGCAGCAATATATGGAAGTGGCTGGGTATCCGTTAAAAATTCCAACCATTTCGGCATTGCGGGCTATCATGCACTAATGGCTGTTGAAAAAGACATGATTGGGATCAGCATGACCAATGCCAGTCCCCTGGTGGCTCCAACTTATGCAAATGAAAGATTGCTGGGGACTAACCCGATGTGTTATGCTTTTCCGGCAGGGAAATATCCACCGGTTGTAGTGGATATGGCCACATCTGCAGCGGCAAATGGAAAACTGGAAATTGCCAGCAGGGCAAATAAACCTATTCCTGATGGATGGGTACAGAATAAGGATGGAAAAGGGTCTACTGATCCCAACGAGCTGAAAACAGGGGGCTCCTTATTGCCACTGGGTAGCGATAAAGACCATGGCAGCCATAAAGGATATGGATTGAGTGCAACAGTAGACATTTTATCTGCAGTGCTCTCCGGTGCCAATTATGGCCCCTGGGTCCCTCCTTTCGTTGCTTTCCTTGATCCTCCTTCAGATCCTGTTGGTGAAGGAATAGGTCACTTTTTGGGTGCCATGCGTATAGACGGTTTTCGTCCCGCAGCAGATTTCAAAAGTCATTTGGATAACTGGATTGAACGTTTTAAAAGTGCGGGAACGGTAGACCCCAATAAACAGGTGATTATCCCCGGAGAACCGGAATATGGTTTTGAACAGGAACGCGTACTGAAAGGCATTCCTTTAATTGATGCTGTGGTACAGGACTTGAATACCCTGGCAGATAAACTACAGATCGACAGGTTATAAAAAATAAAAAGGATACCAGTCGACCTGGTATCCTTTTTATTTTAGCTTCTGATTATCAGTTGACGGTTATCCTTAGTGAATACCTTTAAATATCCTGCTCCATCTGATCTTTCCAAAGAATGAAGCGTTGGTATCATAGCTCATCCAGATGAACAAAGCTTTACCCACCACATGGTCTTCAGGGACAAAACCCCAATATCTTGAATCCAGGGAATTGTGCCTGTTATCCCCCATCATCCAGAAATAATCCATTTTGAAGGTATAACTATCTGCTGGCTGACCATTGATCGTCCAGCCCTTACCTGCTTTCTCTATCTTATTCCCTTCGTAAATTGAAATGGCCCGCTGGTACATCGGCATAGTCAGGCTGTCAAGTTTCACCGTCCATCCTTTTTTAGGCACCTGAACAGGGCCCCAGTTATCTACATTCCATTTTCTGTTCGGATCCTGAGGAAAGATATTGGACTCATCCGCTTCCAGAGGAGAAGTCCTTGGTTTTACAGAAACCACAAAGTCAAGTTTTTTCACTTCTTCCATCATTTCCGGGGTTCCCAGGAAATCAAATGTATTTCCGCCTATACCCTGGATATCACTGATCACAAACCCCATATCTTTAAAGACCTCGAAATTGAAATCACTATTTTTCAATTCGACAAGATAATTGATCTGTCCTGTGTTTTCCATAGGTACCGCCTTGCCATTCACCGTCACCAGTCCGTCTTTCATACTCAAGACATCACCGGCAATACCGATACAGCGTTTGATGTAATTTTCCCTTTTGTCGACAGGACGGCTGACAATCGTATATTGGTTATGGATAGCCTCGCGTCCGTAGGAGCGTACCATTTCATAATAGTCCCTGTCCTGAGCTTCCAGGGCCACCGTATCCCCGTCGGGAAAGTTAAACACCACCACATCATTTCTCTTGATGTCCTGAATTCCAGGTAACCTGCGGTATTTCCACTGTATCCCATCATAATAGGCTTTTGTACCTGTCACAGGCATGGTATGGTGCGCAAAAGGAAAAGCTACTGGAGTCATAGGAATCCTTGCTCCATAATTTACCTTACTGACAAAAAGAAAATCACCGATAAGGAGTGACTTTTCCATTGATCCGGTTGGAATCGTATATGCTTCGATAAAAAATACTCTGATTACTGTCGCAGCGATGACAGCAAAAATAATTGCATCAAACCACTCTCTGCTTTTAGTTTTTTTCTTTGGCTGGGCATTTTTTTCTTTCTGCCAGAACTTCCAATTCATATGTTATGTTATTTAAAATTAAATATATCGGCAATATTATAAAATCCTTGCCTGTGTTCAAGCCATTCAGCTGCTACCACAGCCCCCAGTGCAAATCCGGCACGGTTATGCGCCGTGTGTTTCAGCTCTATTTCATCTACCTCAGAACTATATACTACCGTATGTGTCCCCGGTACATTTTCTATCCTGTCAGATGAGATCAATACCTGGTCCTTTTTCAGCACCTCTGTAGGCTCGATACCCTCTACCTCATTCACCCATTCCGATTTGCGATCCAGCTGGTCAATGATTCCTTCAGCCAGTGTCATTGCAGTACCACTTGGAGAATCCAGTTTCTGGGTATGGTGGATTTCTTCTACCTGTACGTCATAAGCAGGATAGTTGTTCATCAATTTCGCCAGCACTTCATTGATATGGAAAAACAAATTTACGCCTATACTAAAGTTTGACCCGTACAGGAGTGAATTGTTACTGCTGATACATTCATTTTTAATTTCCTGCAGTTGTCCGTACCAGCCCGTAGTCCCCACAACAAGCGGGACATTTGCATCAAAGCAGGCATGTATATTTTTAATGGCAGCATCCGGTGCACTGAAATCTATGGCTACATCTGCCTTCTTTAAATTAGCTGTAGTGAGCTCATCCAGGTTATCTGCGCTTATTTTAAGCACAATTTCGTGGCCTCTTTCCATAGCAAAACGCTCAATAATCTGACCCATTTTACCGTAACCGATTAAAGCTATATTCATTTTTATGTGTTTTTGATGTTCAAATTTATTTGTCTGATCCGGTATTGGTTGATTCGGTGTATGTTGATCTGCATGAAAGACCGTCTTTTCTCACAGTTTTATCGCCAGTTTTATTCCCGGGGAAAACGAATAATAACCATACATGTTACTGGAATTAATCACTGTCGGGCTAAGCTTAAGGACATTTTCATTGCCCACATCAAAATACTTCAGCCTGGCATCAACATAAGCCTCAATAATATTCACCGCATACAACGCGGCCATAGAGAAGATAATCACCTCCCGGTTCCTTCTGAAGATATCCTTTGCTGTAATCAGTCCGGCAGTATTGCTATACTGCTCCAGGCCATTTCCGGGCATAGGTACGTTATTGAGTGCACGGTATTGGATTTCCCTGAGGTACTGTTTGTAATTCCCGTTGTTCTGTATGTACGACAATGCGAGCAAGGTACCACCGGTATAAATGGCAGCCACCTTAATCCCGCGGTACACCGTAAGGCCATTTCCGATCTGTCCCCAGCCAGGAATGATTGCCGATCTCAGGATCGCTTTTTTAGCCGCTACTTTCCCCGGATTGACATAGACAGCAGTATCTGCCTTTTTTGGAGTTCTGACAGCGCTATCGCGCTGTATAGTAATAGGTTCCTGTCCTTTAACTATCTGCATAGAAAAAAACAATACAACCGATAACAATAATATTTTCGGCATTACCAGTCTAATAATTCTAATATTCTGCTCAGGTCATCATCAGAAACAAAAGGGATTTCAATTGCTCCTTTTCCATTTGCCCCGACTTTCAGCTTTACCTTGGTGGCAAACCTTGAAGCCAGGTCTTTTTGTAATTTCTGGTACTCGAAGGAAACACCTGCCGGCTGCTGTGCAGACTGAGGTTTCAGTTGCAGGCTATTGATACTTCTCACCAACTCCTCCACTTTACGTACCGACAAGCCTTTATCAATAATTTCCTGATGGATAAACAGCTGTTTCTCTACATCATCCACATTAACTAATGCA
The DNA here is from genome assembly GCF_052180285.1 of Pedobacter sp. AW31-3R. Taxonomy (NCBI): domain Bacteria; kingdom Pseudomonadati; phylum Bacteroidota; class Sphingobacteriia; order Sphingobacteriales; family Sphingobacteriaceae; genus Pedobacter; species Pedobacter sp. AW31-3R. The sequence continues at coordinate 5,554,170 of NZ_CP197475.1, forward strand.
CGGGCATGTCCCATAGATATTTTCTGGTCCCGGATAGAGACCTGGATGGCAGGTGGAAGTTTCAGCAAGCGCAGATAATTGGTTACCGTTGACCGGTTTTTTCCGACACGTTCGCCCAACTGTTCCTGTTTCAGGTTGCATTCATCCAGCATTCGCTGAAAACTCAGGGCCACCTCTATGGCATTCAGGTTTTCACGCTGGATATTTTCTATCAAGGCCATTTCCAGCATTTGCTGGTCATTCGCAGTACGGATATATGCAGGGATCTCATTTAGTCCTGCCAGTCTTGAAGCCCGTAAACGACGTTCTCCTGAGATCAGTTGGTACGTTCCCTTATCCGTTTTCCTCACCGTTATCGGCTGGATCAGTCCCTGTACACGAATGGAATCGGCAAGTTCATTTAAGGCTACCTGGTCGAATTCAGTCCTTGGTTGGTAAGGATTGGTTTCCACATCGTTGATACTGATATGACCTATAGGGGTGGTTCCGTTTCCGGCCTGGGTACCCTGACGTGGCTTCTGCTCGGTTTCACTTACCGGATTTATGGCATTTTTAGCAGGATAAGTAGAATCAGTGTCATCTAAAAGCGCACTTAAACCTCTCCCTAAACCTGTTTTTCGCTGAAAAGATGTCATCTAATTAATTTTAAATAGTTGCAGTAGTTAAACCTTCAATCTCTTTTACCAATCCATTTTTACGGACAATCTCGCGGGCAAGGTTCAGGTAATTGATTGCACCTTTACAGTTGGCATCATGCATGATGACAGATACCCCGTAACTCGGCGCTTCACTTAACCTGGTATTTCTTTGGATAATGGTTTCGAAAACCAAATCCTGGAAATGGGTCTTTACTTCTTCCACCACCTGATTGGACAGACGTAAACGTACATCGTACATGGTCAGTAAAATACCTTCGATCTCCAGGTCTGTATTCAACCTGTTCTGAACAATCTTGATGGTATTCAACAACTTACCCAGTCCTTCAAGTGCAAAATACTCACACTGTACAGGGATAATGACTGAATCTGCAGCCGTTAAGGCATTAATAGTGATCAGACCCAATGATGGGGAGCAATCTACAATAATGAAATCATACTGGTCTTTGATTTTCTCCAGAACAGCTTTCATTTTATATTCCCTGTTGGGAAGGTTGATCATCTCGATCTCTGCACCCACCAGATCAATATGTGCGGGCAACAGGTCAAGATTAGGTGTTTCTGTTTTCTGAATTGCTTCCGAAGGCTCCACATCATTAATGATACACTCATAAATGCTGTTTTTTATACTCCGCGGATCAAAACCAATACCTGATGTTGAATTTGCCTGAGGATCGGCATCTACTAATAAAGTTCTGTATTCCAATACGGCCAGACTGGCGGCTAAGTTTATAGATGAAGTCGTTTTACCTACACCACCCTTTTGGTTTGCCAATGCAATAATTTTACTCATTTAACCTGTTTAATAATTATTAATTATTTTCCTGAGAATTTGTGAACTAGATTTCTTTATCAAAAAATACTACTTTTACCTATATTTAGGGGCTTTTTAACAATTAGCTAAGATACAAACTAAATGACAATATTTGCGTTAAACACCTAAGTGTTTTAAACATCTTACTAACAATTTACACATGGTCACCATCATTTCCGGAACGAACAGACCCAATAGCAATACGCTTAAAGTCGCGAAATATTATCAGGATAACTTAGCGGTAAAAGGACTGCATACCCATCTGCTCGATTTAAGGAATCTTCCTGCTGATCTGATTGTATCTGATCTTTACGGCAAGCGATCAGCTCAATTCACAGCAATCCAGGAAATGGTCAGTCAGACCACCAAATTCCTCTTTATCATTCCGGAATACAACGGAAGCTTTCCTGGCGTATTGAAGACGTTTATTGATGCCTGTGGTTTTCCGGGAAGCTTTTATGAGAAAAAAGCCTGCCTGGTCGGTTTATCTTCAGGAAAATATGGGAACATCAGGGGCGTAGAACATTTTGGTGGGGTATGTGCGTATTTACACCTGCATGTCATGCCCTTGCGTTTGCACATTCCAGACATCAGGTCTGAATTGAACGAGCAACACCATTTTTATAAAGAAGACACCCTGAAATTCACCTCAGAACAAATGGACAAGTTCATCGTGTTTTAGCTTCAGGGCAGCCGCTATTTTAAATCCCAATGCACTGTTAAACCACAAAACCTGTCCAGCCTGAACCTTCATTACCGAATACAAAAAATCCCTGGTGCAGAATTTCAGCAACATCTTCCAGCGTATCCACAAAATGGAGGGGGTCACTGAGATAGGCCGACTGGTCGTCCATGATAAATACTTTCTTGTATTTCATTGCAGGCCATTCCGGGTTCAGCAGGGAAGGGATAATGCCCATCATTTCCAGCATCCCTACCCTTGGCTCATGGTAAATGACAATCTGTGCTTCCATCGGATCCTCTTTTCTTTCGCCCCCGGCAGATTCAACAACGACATCAAGCAGGCTGCTGGGATCATTATAACTGTCAAGTATAGCTACAGGCACCTTGTCCATAAACTTGATTTTATGCAGAATGATATCCACCCTTTCCTGAAGGGCTTCACGGAGTTCTTCATCCTCAACATTACTTAACACCGCATTTACAAAAGACATAACAATATTATTTATTATTTTGTGCAAAAATAGTATTCCTTAACTGATGCCTCTAATTATTAAAAATATTTTTTTCACTTTATGCATCATCAGTCTCTGGGGATGCCGCAGCAATACTGCCCCTCAGGATAAAAAAGTGTTCAACATCAATTTCGACCAGAGCCTGACCAGTATGGATCCTGCTTTTGCCAGGAACCAGCAGGCCATCTGGATGATCAACCAGATTTTTAACGGATTGGTACAGATCGATTCCAGCCTTAATGCTGTTCCCTGCATTGCAAAAAGCTGGGAAGTTTCTGCAAACGGACTGAATTATACCTTCCACCTGCGTAATGATGTGTTTTTCCAGGACGACCCCTTATTTAAAAATGGGAAAGGCAGGAAAGTCGTGGCGAAAGACTTCGTCTACAGCTTCTACCGCTTAATCGATCCTAAAGTAGCTTCCTCCGGAGGCTGGATATTCAGCGATAAGGTGAAGGACATCCATAACTTCGTGGCTTTAAATGACACAACGCTATCCATCAGCCTCATTAAACCCTTCCCGGCTTTTCTTACGCTATTGTGCACGCAATATTGCAGCGTGGTACCAAAAGAGGTGGTGGAACATTATGGCAAGGACTTCCGCAGCCACCCTGTAGGCACTGGGCCGTTTAGGTTCAAATACTGGAAGGAAGAAGAGATCCTCGTCTTGCTGAAAAATGAACACTATTGGGAAAAGGAAAACAATGTGCAGCTCCCTTACCTGGATGCTGTGAAAGTCACTTTCATCAGCGATAAGCAAAGTGCATTTATGAATTTCCTTAAAAAGGACCTCGATTTCTTTTACGGTGTTGATGGCAGCTACAGGGATGATATTTTAACTAAAAGCGGGAACAGGACCAAAAAGTATGCAGGTAAATTTCAGCTGATCAAAGGGGCTTACCTTTGCACGGAATACCTCGGAATATTGGTGGATACCTCTAAATCCATCGCAAAGAATTCAGCGCTGATCAATAAAAAGATACGTCAGGCCATCAACTATGGGATTGACAAAGAAAAACTGATCAAATACCTGCGCAATAGTATAGGCACACCGGCAACGTCCGGTTTTGTCCCCAAGGGAATGCCGGGATTTGACAGCACAAAAGTGAAAGGCTATCATTACAACCCGGTTAAGGCTGCAGCTTTACTGGTGGAAGCAGGGTTCCCCAATGGAAAGGGCTTACCGGAGATCAAACTGACAACTTCCACGACCTATAAAGATTTGATTGAATTCATTCAGGGGGAATTGAATTCACTGGGAATCAGGGTGAAGGTAGATGTTGCCCCCAGTGCAAGCTTACGTGAACTGATGGCCAAAAATGAGGTCAACTTCTTCAGGGGCTCCTGGATTGCAGATTATTCTGATGCGGAGAACTATCTTTCTGTATTCTATTCCAAAAACAAAGTTCCTTTCGGACCAAATTATACCGGTTATTTCAATAAAGAATTCGACCGTTTATTCGACCTCAGCTATTATGAGACTGACCGGGAAAAACGTTTTGCCCTGAATCAGAAGATGGACAATATGGTCATAGAAAATGCCAATATTGTCCCCATTCTTTACGATCAGTCGGTGACCATGTTGCAGAACAACATCAGTGGGTATTCCATTAACGGGTTAAGCTGGATGATCTTAAAAACGGTTAAAAAGAAATAGGGGGCAGCTCCCGTAAAGCTGCCCCCGGTTTTCCTGTTATTTTTCTTTTGGCATGCCACCGCCTAAACCTCCGGCATTATTTTCATCCTGTTTTAAGTCGTCATTGTTTACCCCTCTTTTCTTCTTCGGCTGCGGATTGAAATTCATTTTACCGAATTTATAGCTAAAGCTTACACCGAAGGAACGGAGCGGATAATAGATATTGGTGCGTTGTACGAAATCAGCCCCCTGGTTATTGTTTTCGATATGCAAATCGCGCGAGAACATGTTCAGCGTATTGACCCCTACGGTCGCCTTTTTCTTCATGATGTCTTTCTTGAAGGCCGCGCCATAAAAGGACATTGGTCCGCTGGTTCCCTGGAACGTTCTGTTAGACCCACGATACACACCGAACAATTCGGTATTCCATCCTCCTTTAAAGGCAATCGCCGAACGCATGAAGATATTGTAATTCGCATATACACCTGTCCTTACATTGGTGATTTCATTCCTGACATCATAGGTATTGATACTGAAGTTCCCCATCAGTGTCCATTTCGGCAATGGGTTGTAGGAAGCAAACACATTACCGCCGAAAGATTTATTGGTACCGATGTTCGTGTAGGTTGTCAGTTTCTGCTCCCTATAGAACAGGTTTTCAATCACATCCTGTGTTTCCCGGTAAAATATGGAAGCATTGATAATGGATCCCTTGATGAAAGTGGAATATCCGAGTTCAATCACATTACTGATTTCCGGTTTCAGGTTAGGATTACCCTGGGTCTGGTTCTGCGGATCGGCATTGTTCAGAAAGGGATTCAGGAAGGTTAAACTTGGGCGCTGTACACGCTTGTTATAACTTAACTTCAAGGTTGCCCCACCTTTCATTGTTTTGGAGAGTATAGCACTGGGGAACAGATTAAAATAATCATTCTTAAAGTTCAGCGAAGTACCTGATACCCCATTGATATTCGTATATTCAGCTCTTAGGCCTCCTTTTAAATCTATTGTCTTAGCCAGCTTGAAACTTAACACCCCATACGCGGCACCTACATCCTGGGTATAGTCAAAATCCTGTTCACTGCTTTCATACTTACTCTTGATCTCTCTGGAAATGCCTTTCAGTCCTGTTTCCAGGATAACATCCTTTGTAAAAGGATAGGTATAGTCGGCCTGCAAAGTGTATTCATTATTTTTCCCTGTATTGTCACCTTCAAAGGTTACCGGGTTCTCGGTATCCGGCGAAACCGTGTTGGTGAGGAAATCCGTATTGTTCCTTCCAAAACTTGCCTGTCCGGAAACTGAAAACTCCTCTCCCTGTTTCTTTGTCGTGTGCCTGTAATCGGCACTCCAATCCACATTGTTATTGCCAAAATTATTCTTTGAAGAGCGCAGGAATTTGGTCGTCTCGTCCTGTAATCTGCTGGTGACATTGAAGGTACCGTCAGATCCGTTAGAGAAATTGGTATATTTCACATTTGTGGAGAAACTATTATAGGCATTGACATCATAATCAAGACCAAGACCTCCATTGTAACTGTATCTTTTTGCTTTCGTTGTACCCGATTGCAGGAAAGTCGTACCGGCAGTGAAGTCCTCATTTAAAGCTTCAAAACGGGTATCCTGCGGAATGGCATATTGTCCGCCAAAATTGGCATTGATACCTAACCGGCCTTTTTTGGCATTAATGCTGAAATTACCGTTATTCTGCCTTGTTCCTGCAGATACCGTTGCATTTCCATTGATTCCCTGCGCCGTTTTTTTCTTGGTGATGATATTGATAATTCCTCCTGCACCTTCCGCATCATATTTTGCGGATGGACTGGTGATTACCTCTACGCTTTTGATCTCTTCTGCCGGAATCATTTTTAAGGCATCTGCCACACTGTTAGACATTGTTCCGGAGGGCTTTCCATTGATCAGTACGCGTACTGCGGCACCCTTTAAACTGGGATTACCATCAATATCTACGGTGACCATAGGCACCTTACGCATGAGATCACTCGCATTCATCCCTGCCGTGGTCACATCCTGGTCTGCATTATACACCATTTTATCAATCTTGCTTTCTACCAGTGGAGTTGTTCCTACAATAGCAACCTCTTTCAGGTTACTTTCTGTAGCCACCAGGTAAATCGTTCCATAATTAAGGTCGGGTTTTTCAGGGCTGGTTTTTACCAGTATTGATTTTGATTTGTAGCCCATAAAACCAATCGATAACTTGTACTGGTCGGGAGCCACATTCTGTAAATTGATCTTGCCTTTGCTGTCGGTTACGGCACCGTTCACCGATTTATTGTCTTTGACCCTCAGGAGCGATACTGAAGCATAATCGATCGGAGCCTTGGTGGCGGAATCCAGGATCACTGCCGTAATGCGTCCGGTGACTGTCACCTTTGGCGCCCCACCCCCCAGAGGGAACTGGGCCTTCGCCTGAAATACGGCACCAAAAAAAAGATATAATAGTAAAAAACGTTTCATCGATGTAGTTTTAATAGTTAATTAGTTTGGGATATTCCATCTTCGTTTAGTAAAACGAGGATTCACCCCGGTATTTTGAATTAGTACCCGCAAAATTAGTTTTGTTACAGCATTGCGAAAGCAAATTCTGTTAAAAGGGTTGGAATAGCCGGCGAGACCAGGAATTTTACCGGTAAAAAAAATGCCCTGGCAATATCCTGCCAGGGTATTCGTATAGAAACTGAAGAAATATATAGTTGAATTATATCACAATATTTACAATTCTCCCTTTCACCACAATCATCTTCTTCGGTGTTTTTCCTTCAAGGTATTTTTGTACCTGTTCATCGGCCAGCACTAAAACTTCAATAGCTGCTGTTTCCAGTGCCAGGCTCATATTCAGGTTCAACCTTGTCTTTCCGTTTATGGAAACCGGATAACTGAATTCATCTTCCACCATATAACCTGGATTGAATACCGGATAAGCTGCAGCTGATATACTTCCTGTATTCCCTAACAGGGCCCACAATTCTTCTGTAATATGGGGGGCATATGGGGAAAGGACAACAACAAGGTCCTGCAGAATGCTTTTCTTGTTACATTTCAGCTCTGTCAGCTCATTCACTGCAATCATAAAACTGGATACAGACGTATTGAAAGAGAAACGTTCAATGTCATCCTGTACTTTTTTGATGATCTTATGCAATGCCTTTAATTCTGCTTTGGTCGGCTCAGTATCAGCAACCTTAAATTCCCATTGGTCGTTATGGAATAAACGCCAGAATTTGCGCAGGAATTTAAACACGCCTTCAATACCATTGGTATTCCATGGCTTACTTTGTTCCAGCGGACCCAAGAACATTTCATACATCCGCAGCGTATCTGCGCCATAACTACCAATCAGCACATCAGGGTTGACCACGTTAAACTTCGACTTGGACATTTTTTCAACTTCCACACCGCAGATATATTTACCATTTTCCAGGATAAATTCCGCCTCAGCGAACTCTGGTCTGAAAGCCTTGAATTTATCGACATGTAGGATCTCATTTTCTACAATGTTTACATCCACATGCAAAGCCATGGTTTTATAATTACCTTTTAAGCCATGGGACACCAATGTGTTCGTACCTCTTCCCTCTTCATCAACTACGCGGTATACAAAATTACTGCGTCCCTGGATCATCCCCTGGTTGATCAGTTTTTTGAAAGGTTCTTCCTCGTTCACATAGCCCAGATCTTTCAGGAACTTATTCCAGAAGCGGCTGTACAATAAGTGTCCGGTAGCATGTTCTGAACCGCCGATATACAAATCGACATCCTGCCAGTAGGCTATCGCTTCTTTGGAAGCAAAAGAACCTTCATTCTGCGCATCCATATAGCGGTACCAGTACCAGCTTGATCCCGCCCAGCCCGGCATTGTGCTCAACTCATAGGTATACTGGTCTTCATAGCTCCAGTTTTCAGCCCTTCCCAAAGGAGGCTCTCCACTTTCTGTAGGCAAATATTTATCAATTTCCGGCAATACCAATGGCAGCTCTTCCTCTTGAATTAAATAAGGCAAGCCATTTTTAAAATAAACAGGAATAGGTTCTCCCCAATAGCGCTGGCGACCAAAAATAGCATCACGCATACGGTAATTGATTTTTGCTTTACCTACCTTTTGATCTTCCAGCCATTTATTCAATGTTTCTACAGCTTCTTTGTACTGCATTCCATTGATAAATCCTGAATTGATATATAATCCTTCCTTGGTCGGATCAGCCTGTACCTCAATATCTTTTTGTCCGTCCAAGATCTGTACGATAGGAAGGTTGAAGTGTCTGGCAAATAACCAGTCGCGCTGATCGCCGCTTGGTACCCCCATGACAGCACCGGTTCCATATCCGGCAAGGACATAGTCGGCAATCCATAACTGTACACGTTCACCGCTCACCGGATTGATTACATAGGTACCCGTAAAAGCACCTGATACTGTTTTTGTATCTGCCATGCGGTCCAGTTCAGATTTCTTTTTCGTCTGGTCGATATAATTTTTGATGTCATTTGCCTGCTCAGGAGTGGTCAACGCAGCGACCAGTTCATGCTCAGGAGCCAAAACCAGATAGGAAACACCAAATATAGTATCCACACGGGTAGTAAAGACTTCAATATCCTCTGCCGGCAAAACCGCAGCACCCGGTACCGTCTCAATCTTGAAACGTACACTGGCCCCTACGCTCTTACCAATCCAGTTGCGCTGCATTTCTTTTACGGGTTCAGGCCAGTCTATGGTTTTCAGGCCCTGAAGTAAACGCTCTGCATAAGCAGATATACGCATACTCCACTGCATCATTTTCTTCTGCTCCACAGGATGGCCACCACGCTCAGAAAAGCCATCTTTCACCTCATCGTTAGCCAATACTGTTCCCAGTGCAGCGCACCAGTTTACTGTACTTTCTCTCAGATAGGTTAACCTGTATTTGATCAGCTCTACCTGTTTTTCTTCGTCTGTCATCGCCGCCCAGTCGGATGGCATGAATGATTTGACTTCCTCATCACATACCGCCTTTACATCGGCTGTACCTGCAGCATTGAATTTCTCTATTAAGGTAGAAATGTCTTCTGCTTTATCGGTTTCCAGGTTATACCAGGAATTGAACAGCTGCATAAAGATCCACTGTGTCCATTTATAATAACCGGGTTCTGAAGTACGGACTTCCCTGCTCCAGTCGAATGAAAAACCGATCTGATCCAGCTGACGACGGTAGGTATTGATATTGACTTCAGTGGTCAGCGCAGGGTGCTGGCCGGTCTGGATAGCGTATTGTTCTGCAGGAAGTCCGAATGAATCGTAACCCATAGGATGCAAAACATTGAAGCCTTTTAATCTTTTGTATCTTGAAAATATATCTGATGCGATGTAGCCAAGAGGGTGCCCAACATGCAGCCCCGCTCCTGAAGGATAAGGAAACATATCCAGCACATAAAACTTAGGTTTATCAGAATCCTGTTCTGCTTTAAACGTTTGATGTGCGGCCCAAAACTCTTGCCACTTCTGCTCTATTTCTTTAAATTGGTAATCCATTACAGCTATTCCTTTGTATACGGCGAAAATAAAGAAATAAAGGGTGTTTCAGAAAGGTTATGAAAAGAAATTAGGGAAACACGCTGATTTCTGCCCTTTAAAATACCGCACACGATGTCAATGCCATACAAATAAAACTACGGTTTAACAGCTCCGTATCATTCGCAAACAATTTTCCCATGCTTTTCAAACTCTTTCACCTGCACTTTTATGCCAGACATAGCGCGGTAAAGCAGTTTATACGTCCCCCCAATTTTGATATTCAGTAGGTCTGCAATTTCTTTATAATTCATGTCTTCTACATAAAACAGGTAAACCGCCTCTTTCTGGTGGTCTGTTAATTTATACATGAATTTTTTAGACAGGTAATCCCATTGCTCCGTGCTGTCATCAGCAGAAGTGGATTCCATTTGTAAATCGAATGCCAGCATATCTGCTTCAGCACCGACATATACCTCTTTGGCGGATAATTTGATTTTATTGAGGATGGTATTTCTGAGCGCCTTGAACAGGTAATATTTTATATTTTCCGGCTGCTTGAGGTTACTTTTATTCTGCCAGAGTTTCACAAAAAGATCCTGGACGGATTCTTCAATAAATGAAATGTCTGCACTAAACTTTTTGGCATAATTCATCAAAGATTCATAGTGTAAGTCATACAGTAAAGAGAAGCACTTTCTGTCTCCCTTTACAAATGAATTCCAGTAATCCTGTTGATTATCCATTTACCCTTATCATTATTTAGATTTATTATTAATAGGTGCAATAATAGGGGTTTAAACTTAGTAAGAAGAAGATGCAACACATAAGTTGCATTTATATGACACAAAAAATTGTTAAATGAGATGTTTAAAAAATCTGTAAACATCTCATTTAAGCAAAGTTTATTCCGCAGCGAGGGAAGCCCCGGCTCCGCTGTTAAAAGCCAGCAGGTATGTTTTGGTACGCAATGCTTCATCGCGTAAGGTTACAGCGTTATTTTTATCAGCAATAATCTGATCACACATTTTTATGATCTCATTTTTCTGGTAAGAATACGGGAACCAACCCAGTGCTTCTACAGCCGACAATCTTAATTTCAACGCTTCGGCATGATCACCCGCAATCCGGATAGCTTCAGGCACCAGCTGGTGGTAGGTATAAGTCCGCAGCATGTTGACCGTGAAAGCGCGTTCTTTTGCCGATGCCTTGGTACTGGTATCAGACATCACTTTAGTTTCTTTTTCTATTTTGGCCATGGTGGCTTCCTGTCTTCTGATCATCCGCAGGATGTCCGTATCATTTGCATAACCAGGTTTTTGAAGTACCTGATGAAAGGCAGCGATGACTTGTTTCGAATCCATAAATGATAGGGAATTGCCGGAGTTATAGGACACACGTTTGGAGGCCCAGTCCTCTACGGCCGACTGTACCAGGGCAGGCACAAGGTCGTCCGTACCGAAATCTCCTATCATATTTACCGAACGGCGGCGCAGGTATTCATAAGGATCATTCACGGCATCTTTTAACACCGCTTTAAAAGCTGCATTATTCAGCTGACTTAATAATTTCCATGCCTGCATCCGGGTGCTTGAGAATGGCGAATTGTAATACGTCTGTTTCAGCAATTCACTCAGTTGTTCTGGTTTGGCAGCATATATTTTTGTTAAGGCGAGCGACTGTAAATCGGCATCATTTTGCTGTAGTAACTGCTGCCATATTTTGTCGCCACCAGCTTTATTGACGATAAGATCATTATAATCCACCTGATCCGCAGTGGCAAAAGCAAAAGCAGGATCGCCAATCAGATGCGTTTCCAGATAAGCCTGTTGTTTAAACCAATTTCCTGCACGGAGACCATGTTGCAGGAGACCAATCATATCTGTCGTCCATACATCCTGCAACACATTGATCGAATTTCCCATGGCCAGCACCGTTTTTCCTGCGCCGAAAACATAGTGCCCGCTCATATAGTCATCTTTATGAAAAGAGCCATTGTAACAGTTGTCGAGAATCAGCATACGGGCATTGGGCTGAATCAGGTCGATATCTTCCATCATGATATTCCCATTGGCCTCGAACAAAGAATCTGCCTTTACCACAGAATCTGTAAGTGCATCATCCATCCAGGCCATAGGCACCCCCAATGTCTTTTCAAAACGTTTTTTTGTCTCTTCTACATCTTGTTTTTTACGGTGAGCCATTTGCAGCTTACTCCGCAGGTAACGGCGTACATTCTCAATCGACGGCTGAGGAAAAGAAACGTTCGGATAACCACTGATCACCTGTACATCCGACTCTCCATGCTGGTGAAAAATAGCGATATCCAGTTCCGGCCGCTGTAATTCTGCCAGCAACCGCTGTTTCAGGTCGCCCTGCATTCTGGAATTCACAAATTTCACAGACGATCCCGGTTTAAACAGATCGGGCAGCTGTTCTCTCAATGCCACCTGCTCACTCGCCCAGGTGGTCTGGGATTCCGATGCATAACCCATTCCACTGTACACCATTAGGGTATTCAGGCGATTTTGTTCTGCTTTCAGCGCCACGACCTTCCTCAGGTAAGCTTTTAACATTTCATACTTATCTTTCCCTTTCACCAGCGGGGCTTTGATCCTGCTGGTATAAATCTCCATATCGATCATGACCGGAGAATCTGGTGCCAGACTGTAATAAAACTGGTTAGTTTTGGCAGAATCCCGTTTAATGAAGTTGAACTTCAGCCCAAAATCATCATAGAAACGATCGGATGGCACTGCAGCTCTCAGTCCGAATCTGGCCTGATCAAACTTATAGGCAGAGGTTAAGCGCTGTGCATCCATCACCATCGGAATGGGAATGTCCCCAATAAAGACTGCACCTTCCAGTGCCGGTTTCTGCGAATGGAGCTGTTGAAGGATAACTTTGATCTCTTCAGGTTTATTCCACTGCTGCGATACAATATAGGTACCCATTCCCTGTTTTTCCAGAGCAGCTTTATAGGCGTCGATTTCTTTCCGCGTTTTGCTTAGCGTAACCTTATCTACCACTATAGCAAAGGTTGTTGCAGTGCCTTTCCTTTGCGGTTTTTCTATCTGTTGTGCCTGAACTGAACTTCCGGTAAAAAGTCCCAGCACTATTCCTGCTGCTGAAAAGGCTAACTTATATTGATTAATAATATTCATGATTGATTCAATTTTTGTTCGGTATTTAATAATAGGCACCAATGCTCAGACTGAAATAACTGCGGTTCCCCGCTGCTGCAGGATAAAACAGGTCATCTTTAAGCGACTGCAATACATGAATTACAGTCCCCATAAAAAACTGGGTGCCTTTCACTTTTTTCATGTTGAAATTATACTGTCCCTCCCAGGTCATCATGAGGCGGTCGCCCGTCAGATAAGCATGGTCGGGATAAAGAACCTCCCGTGCAATCAGGTTTCTGTCGCTAGTGACCGGGATAAAAGATAAACCGTCGCTCAGCGACTTGGAATATCCAAGGCTAAGGCTGGTTTGCAAACTTGCATTTTTGCCTACCAGAAAATTCTTCCCGCCTTTCACACTGAAGTCCAAACGTTCGGTACGTGCTGAAGATGCGGGTACGGTATACGTTTTATCTGCCGACTGGTAATTGAGCGCAGCTGCTGCCAGCCAGTTGTAGACCATTTCATCCGACTGTTGAACAAACGTATAACTTAAGTCCGCCCGTCTTGTTTCTGCCAGATAAAACGGGGCTTCCAATATCGTCTGCCATTGATTGGCTGCTGAATTAAAATATTCGTGAAACTCTATACCGGTATCTTCCAGCAGCTGTCCCTCAAATTTAAGTTGCTGAAAAGTCTGTCCCCCATCAAAATGGAGCACACTGGTCACCTGATAACCTTTTTGCTTCCAGGTGCCCGCCTTTCGGGGAACGGAATTCCCATCGGATACTTCTTCACTATAAGTACGGTATCCCGCGGTGCTGAGCCAGTTCATCCGGTCTGTTTTCAGTCCGTACTGCAGATCAGCCCCATACTTGCTGCCTGCATAATTTCTGGAAGCACCGACTGAAAATATACCGGGCAATTCATACTGTCCGACCCCCAAAAGCTTGTACAGAAAATGGTTGATATAGGTATTCTTCACCTCTAAGGAAACTTCCTCCCGGTATTTCCCATACAAACCATTGATCCCCAAATGGCTATGGCTACCTGATTTCCAGATCAGCCCCGGCGTAATATTGATTTCATTGGACCTGTTTAAAGGCCGGGGGTCATTCTGTCTTGCCCCGGTTGCTACATTTAATTCCGCACCAATCCCGGCCATCAGCCTGCCCCCTGCTAGTGGCGGTGCCGCAGCTTTCAGTTTTAACGCATAAAGCTGTTTTTTCCAGTTACCCCCAATAGAATCTGCCAGTATATACGGCGTTCCCCGGTAAGGATCAAGGACATCCGAAAGCCGGATATTCCTGTCATCCTGCCCGGTATAGGAAAAACTGCCATAAAATATTGCTTTCCCCAAAGGCTGGTAGCGTTCTGAAATAAACTGTAATCGGTCTGTACTTTCAGACTGTTGTGCCAGTTTCATTCCGCCAGACAAATTGTTATACAGCAATGCCGTTTTTCCTGTCGGCCATAACCTGCTCAGCTGCATTCCCGCAGCATTCTCCGTCTGCAGCCAGTTATTTCGAAGGTTGAGCAATGCCAGGTTCATGGGCATGCTGCGCAACGAATCTGCCTGTTCCTCCTGTGCAACGGCACAGAAAGAAACCAGCAGTATCCCTGCGAACAACAGTATGCGTTTTATTGCCATCCCTTAGGTAAGATTGTTTTGGTCATCGTGAAATCGGCAGTCGAATTATTGGTATCCTGAAGTATCCTTCTTCCATTGATGGTAGAAGCTACCTTGCGTACAAAGGCCTCACCTGCATAAGTAGTTGAGCAGAACACAAATCCAGCATCCAGTGATGCAGGAATACGTTTGAAGTTTACGGCTGTTGCATTTGCCAGGCCTTCAAAAGCATCGATGATATCAGTTCCCGGAACTTCGATATACAGACGTGCATTGGTACTTCCCGGCTCCTGGAGTTTTTGTAAAACATCGATATCTTTTGTCTTGAAGATCACCATACCCGGGCCATACACAGAAGTGATCCAGCTGAAAGTAGAAGACGCAAAATAAACAAGGTCCATATTCGCTACCGCCGGATTGTCAACATCTCTTCCGGTAGAAGCCACATATCCTTCAAAATCAGCAATGCCTGCACCAAGGTCTACCGAATTTGGATTTCCATCCGTTTTATGATTTGCTGCATTGCTGGCAACCACAATCGACTCACCAGGCTGGATAGGGTGTGATTTCCCTGTACCCGGAATCATCCACACATTGGCCAGGTATACATTTCCTGCTGTTTTTGAAAATCCAAAAGGTGCTGAACTCGCAGAAATTCCCGGTGTACCACCGCTCTCTCCAATATAAAGGCTATCTGCATAAATCACATCGGTAGAGTTGTTATAGATTTCATAAAACTGGTCGGTCAGGTAAGTGCCCCCGGCAGCGGTTCTCGTGCAGTTGTAAAAAACCTGCTTAAATACCAGTCCACCCACGGTACCGCCCTGTAACTTCACCTCAAGGCTCGCATCGGTGCTGATCAGCAAGTTTGTTGCGGCAGCATTCAGAAAAACTTCCGTCTGAAAGCCCGTTAATGTCAGCGCTTCTGCAGCAGTCAGCGTCCTGCTCGCAGCCAGCTGATAATTTCCCGGCAATAAACCGGTGAATGATGCCACTCCCTCCGCATTGGTGACTACGGTAACCTTTGCATTGGTCGTGGAATTGGTCAGGACCACAGTGCTGTTGGTCGCCTTGCTATCCGCATAATTATCCGGATAAGCCACTTTAACAGTATAAGTTACGGTAGGGGTTTCAGTCCCGGATTTTTTACAGCCCTGAATGCCTGCAGCCAAGATGACCAGTAAGACAATGGAAGTGTAGATTGATTTTCTCATGATGTGTATGGATTAAAAATGATGTGTATTAAATTGGTGTGTGTGCATTTTAAATTAAAATTTGATGCTCAGTTCCGTTCCGAAAAATAAGGTGGGGTTTCTTCTGCTATACGTACCCGTCCATCGCGTACTTTCCTGAAGCGGCCTGTCCATCAATACATTATTGGCAAAAAACGAAAACCCTATTGCCCTGCCCAGCTCTTTGGTTAAGCGAAGATTAAACAGCCACAGGGGTTTCCAGCTTTCTGTCACGTAGTACTGGGGGGATACATTGAGGTTAAACTCGGCATTATTGACTACAGCCGGACTATTTCTTTCCGCCTCAGACAACCAGGTGATCTGGTTGTTGCTGGTACTTACATAGCCCACAGGGAGTGATTCGTACCCGATGTACTTATTCTTATCACTCCACACGGTCTGGGCAGAAAGGGTAATAATGAACCTCAGCTGCGGAATATGGTGGATCATCCGCAAGGTCGTGCTCATGCGGCTGTATTCATTTCCCCTGCCAGGTGCATAAAAAGGGATCTGTTCAGGTTCCTTATTGCTCAGTTGCCTTTTCAGGATATAATAAGAGGTATTTGTCGTGCGTGTATCCATCCAGGCACCATTGAAAACAAATGAAGTCCGCAAGGCTTCAAAACGGCCCAGGTCAAGATCAAACTCTACTCCTTTATTACGGGTCGACAGGTTATTGTCCGGGGTATTAAAAGGCAAAGCATAAATGGTAGTACTTACTGGAACAGGATTCAGGACTGGCTGTTGTCCCACAGGGGCGGAAAGGACACTATAGTTGTCCACCGCCACCATCTTCAGGCTCTCAAAAGTGGTATTAAAACTATATCCGTTTTTTAACTGCTCCTGATAAGCAGTTACCGTTAAGCGCTTATTTTCCAGAAATGTATAATCAAATCCGAATTCTGTTTTCCTGTTGGTCGCAATTTTAAGGTTTTCATTTTTGCTGTTAAATACCCTTGTCGTAACCACCACGAGTCGCTCTGCCGGATTATCCGCATAATAATTAAGGTTCAGCAGATCAAAATAAGCATCCTGAGGATACAGGTACAACAAGGTCGGTGCCTTGGCCGTCATCCCATAACCTGCCCGGATATGCAGTTGTGGTGCAATCTCATAGGAGAAATTAACCCGCGGAGCGAGAATCCTGCCCATATTAGAAGCAAACAAGCCTTTAGGCTGTACATTATCATATCGGAGTCCCGCCTGGATGTAGAGTGTTCTGTTGAAAATCTTTCCCGAGATATTGTCCTCCACATAAGCGGAAAGCTGATGAAGTGCCGGAATGTCCTTGTAAGAGAACAGCCTGGTCGAAGCATAGTTTGAAGTACGTGGCGGAAGATTGACATCATAGGATTTGCCGGCTCCAAAATTCACGTCGGTACGCCACTCGGCCCCCATCAGGAAACGGTGGTTAAAGCTGCCCGATTTCAGGTAAAAACTATTGGTCACCTTGGCAAAGACATTCATGGGTTTCCCTTCAATCCATACCTTACTCAGGTATTCATTCGGCACATACTGACCGGCCATGGTGGTATCCTTTGTCGCGGTAGACATAGGATAAGTATAATTGCTGAGCAGTTCCTGCTGGTAGCCCTTCTGTACAGCATAATTGACGCTGAAGTTATAGTTCAGCATTCTGGCGAAAACCTGATTCAGGCTCCATTTCCCTGAAGTATGGAAACGATACGCATAATCCTTTGCCCGGTGTTGTGTCTGTGTCGCGACATCATCCGGATCCTGCTTCTGTTCATCCAGGTTCATGGCATAAGAAAAACCTGTCGTTGTTGACAAGGGTTTCTCTTTAAATACGGTTTTGGAATAGAGCAAACCTCCTGTCACCCTGTTATAGGCATCAAAAGAATAGCGCTGATCACTGTATGCTTTGGTATAATCGATATCTGCATACAAACTCCCGCCCTTTTTCCCGAGATCAAAGCCCTGTCCGGCCCATAATTGCGTTAACACGGGGTTGATACGCGCCTTCAGCTGTAATGGCGATATCCCCGCTTTCGTTTTTACCAGTATGGCACCATTGGTCAGATCGCCATATTCTACCGAAGGTACCCCGCGGATCACCTGTACAGATTCAATATTATCAGCAGAGATCTGCCTCAGGTCTGTTCCGCTACCGGTACTCGTGGAAAAAGAAGCATTGGCACCAGCCCTGGCCGGATTGATGACCTGCAGGTTCGCATTGTTAGATACCGGAATCTCATTGATCAGGACTGCCGTACCCAGGCTTCCCATATTATCCGTATTCAACTGGCGGATGGAAGCTTTGTTGACGTTGGAGAAATCTGGATTACCTGCCAGCGCACCAGGGAGCAGCTGGAGCACATCGTTCAGGTTTGTCGCCTGTAAATGCTCTATCGCTTTCTGGGAAATCAGGGAGGCCGTGGCTGATCCTGCCTTGCTTTCCGAGGCA
This sequence comes from Pedobacter sp. AW31-3R, assembly GCF_052180285.1. Lineage (NCBI taxonomy): Bacteria > Pseudomonadati > Bacteroidota > Sphingobacteriia > Sphingobacteriales > Sphingobacteriaceae > Pedobacter > Pedobacter sp. AW31-3R. The sequence goes on from NZ_CP197475.1 coordinate 5,572,387, forward strand.
ACAACTACTACTTCTTTCAGGTTAAGGACGTTTTCCTGCATCACGAAATCAAGCGTATAACTTTTCCCCTTTTCCAGCAGGAGTTCTTTTTCCTGTAAAACCATCGTCAGGAATTGCGCCTTTACGGTAACTTTTCCGGGAATGAGATCGGAGAAAAAATAAAACCCCTTTTCATCCGTGGTACGGCTGATCCCCAACTGACTGATCCCTACTGTAGCACTTTCAATGGGTTTTCCATCCTTATGTCTAAGGGTTCCCATGATGCCGATCTTCCCACCCGGAACCTGCGCAATGACTGCGACTGGATCATTCGCTGCAGCCAGTTCCGCTATCCCTGTCTGGCGGACTTCTTCCCTGACCGCACCGGCTTTCAGGATCGTAAAGAAATCTTTCCCGATAGATTGATAACTGAGTCCGGTATTTTGCAGCAAAACTGCCAGTGCAGCGGCCGTAGTTCCCGATTTCATGCCCACAGGGTCATAATTCACATAGATGTTAGCCACCAGCTTATGCTCATAGGCAAACTTCACCTTTCTGCTTTTCCCGAAAATTTCAAGGGCCTGTTTAAGACTACGCCTGGCTTGTGCATTTACCGCAAGGCTATGTAACAATAAAATTCCGCTCAGGAGACAAAGTATTTTCCTCATCTTAATTCGGAATTAAAGTAAGGGTATCCAGTTGCCTGCTGCTTTGCGTTCCGGTGATACTGTTCAGGATCAGCAGCGCACGCTGCTCATCATTCAGTGGAATACTCCCATCCAGCTGTTTGTCCAATATGGACTTCACAGCGACATTGATCTTAATTCCATAATTATCTTCCAGCACAGCAATGACTTCTTTTACGGAAGTCTTGTCCATCAGCAAAGTCTGGTTGTGCCATTGATGAACCAGTGTAGCTTGTTGAACTGTTTTCATCACGGTCACTTTTTTCCGGGCCATAACGGCAGATTCACCAGGTTTCAGCAGCAGCTGATTCTGAGGAGTGATCACCTTCACTGCACCAGACTCCAGGTTGACCATTGCCTTCCCACGGCGATCGTTCACGCTAAAGACAGTCCCCAGGACTTCGACATCAAAAGCGTGTTTCAGGTGTACCACAAACCGTTCTCCTGCATGGATTTGAGATGGGTTTTTATTGATATGCCGCACTTTAAACCATGCCTCCCCACTCACATATACTTCCCTGATCTTTTTCGAACCGGCTTTTTTAGCATAAGTAAGCGATGAATTCGCCGCCAGTTGTACCACAGAACTATCGGGTAACACTATGGTCTGACTTTCTCCGTTACCGGTATTTACCGAAACCATCCCTGAATCCTGTCTCAACCAAAAAGCCAATGATACCCCCACAACAAGCAGGGCTGCAGCAGCATATTTATATAATCTTTTTACCACTCCCCTTTTTTCTGCTGAAGGAAGGTCAGGCAGTTCATCAATCTCATTTTCAATATGGTCCCAAATTGCTTTTTTCCTGTCTGCAGCCGAAGGATTTTCCTTTTTTAAGGAAATGACAATCCGTTTGGCTTCCAGTATGAGCTGTTTTTTTTCAGGATAAGTGTGCATTACTGCCGACCAATAGTCGGCCGCATCATTGTCTTCCGTTAATGCCCAGTACTTAAAGTCCTGATCCATTAAAAAGTCGTAGAGGTCGTACCCGGAATAATCGTTAATATGTTGTGCCATAATCATGCTGTACACCTACTATACAGTTTCAAAAGGCTGTTTTATCCCATGCTTCAATTATTTTTGAAAAAAAATTACTTGCTCCCGGTTTGTCCCTCAATCACCGGGTTACAGCCCATGAAGCCGGCACTTCCAAGCCCGTTTCTCCGAAGTCTGAAGTTGAATGTAATTTTACCCTCCTTCCAAATCCAGACAAACAAACAAACAAACAAACACGATGCACCTTCAAAAACTATTTCCTTCAAACAGACGTTCTTACCTAGAAGAGAAATGAATCGACTATATTATCATTTATAAATGCCATATAATTTATATATAGTTGCTTATATTTTTTATTTTCGCAGAACATAAACACAATTACATGGAAGAATTTGAAGTTAGCGATGCTTCTAAAAAGACAAAAACCATATACATTTCTACTATATTCAGTATAACATTGGTTTTGTTAATGCTTGGGATACTGGGTTTAATACTGGTACATGCAAAGAACCTTTCTAACTACGTGAAAGAGAATATTGTATTGAATATCATTGTCGATGAAGGTGCCAAGGAAGCAGAAGTCTTGCAGTTCCAGAAAGAACTGAATGCAAATCCGGCGATCAAGCAGACACAATATGTGAATAAGGAGCTGGCGGCGAAAAACTTGACTCAGGACCTGGGGGAAGATTTCGTAGACTTTCTGGGATACAATCCCCTGCTCTCTACTGTTGACGTCTATATGAAGGCTGATTATGCCAACAATAAAAGTATTGATACACTGAAAGCACAGATCAGCAAAAACCCTGTAGTGAAAGAGGTGATTTATCAAAGTTCTTTAATTGATATGGTCAACAATAACATCAATACCATTGGTTTGATCATTCTGGGCTTTGCGGTTATCCTGCTGATCATTTCTGTAGCCTTAATCAATAACACGATTCACCTTGCCATCTATTCACAGCGCTTCCTCATCAAGAGTATGCAGCTCGTAGGGGCAACAAAAGGGTTCATCCGCAGGCCCTTTGTCCTGATTGCCATGCTGCACGGACTGATTGCTTCGATTATTGCCGTTATTCTGTTATTGGCCCTGCTTTATTATGCACAGCAGGAAATGCCTGAGATAATTATTCTAAGAAATTATACCGAGTTTGGCTTTGTCCTGCTCTTCCTGCTTGGTACGGGTATATTTATTACCGCTATCAGCACTTCATTTGCAGTGAGCAAATATTTACGATTGAAAATTTACGACCTTTATAGATAATGACAGAAAAGAAAGCAACTCCTGTAAACAGGGATCCGAAAAACGAATTGGTTTTTACCAAAAAGAATTATCAGCTGTTATTGATCAGCATCGCCATTGTTATCCTAGGATTTATTCTGATGATAGGAACAACAGATATTTATGATGTCAGGAAGACATTGGTTGCTCCAATGTTAGTCTTATTTGGTTTCGGTTTTGGCGTGTATGCAATACTAAAAAAGTAATTTTTAATGGATTTCTTACAAGCAATTATTCTCGCTGTTATAGAGGGACTTACCGAGTTTTTGCCTGTTTCTTCAACAGGACACATGATTGTAGCCTCGTCTGTTATGGGCATAGCTTCCGATCCTTTTGTTAAATTATTTACGATCGTTATCCAGCTGGGAGCAATCCTGTCCGTGATCGTATTGTATTTTAAACGTTTCTTCCAGAGCTTCAATTTCTACCTTAAACTTATTGTGGCTTTTATCCCTGCTGCGGTTTTCGGCCTCTTGCTGAGTGATAAAATTGACCAGATGCTGGAAAGCCCGATGACGGTAGCGATCTCGCTGGTGATAGGTGGAGTAATCCTGCTTTTTGTCGACAAATGGTTTAGCCATACAACGATTCATGAAGAGAAAGAGATCAACTACCTGACCGCCTTGAAAATAGGTTTTTTTCAATGTCTGGCCATGATCCCGGGTACTTCAAGATCCGGCGCAAGTATCGTTGGAGGGATGTCCATCGGATTGAGCAGAAAAGTTGCCGCCGAATTCTCCTTTTTCTTAGCTGTACCTACCATGTTCGCTGCTACGGCCAAAAAACTACTGGACTTTTACCAGGAAGGCCATACGATTACCAGTCAGCAGGTACAGGTACTGGCTGTCGGAAATATTGTGGCCTTTATTGTTGCCCTGCTGGCCATCAAAAGTTTTATCGGCTACCTGAACAAGAATGGATTCAGAATGTTTGGCTGGTATCGCATTATTGCAGGACTCATTATCATCGCCCTGTTACAAAGCGGTCATAATCTTCAGATTATATAGAAAATCTGAAAAATAACACCATATTTACCGCTTATTTAGATTAACGTTTTGAGTGTAGAAAAGTTACAGGAAAGAATCTTCGATTTTGCCGGGGGAGAGTTGTTACTCATCAACAAACCCTATAAATGGACAAGTTTCGACGTTGTGGGAAAGATTAGAAACTCCTTAAAGCCGCAAAAATTAAAAGTAGGTCATGCCGGAACCTTGGATCCCCTGGCAACAGGGTTACTGATCCTTTGTACGGGAAAAATGACCAAACAGATCGACACCTTTCAGGCAGAAGATAAAGAATACACCGGGACAATGGTCCTTGGTGCCACTACCCCTTCATTCGATATGGAGACCGCGGTGGATGCAGAGTTCCCTTTTGGTCACCTGAATGAGGAGGAAATTCATGCCGCAGCAATCCCCTTCACAGGAGATATCCAGCAATATCCGCCTGCACATTCCGCAGTGAAAGTCAATGGGGAGCGTTTGTATGTGAAAGCCCGCAGAGGGGAAGAACAGGAACTGAGACTTCGTTCCGTTACGGTATCGACATTTGAAATTACCAGAATTGCCCTTCCGGAGGTCGATTTCAGAATCGTATGCAGCAAAGGGACTTATATCAGGTCGCTGGTTTCCGACTTCGGGAAACACCTGAACAACGGGGCTTACCTGTCGAAGTTAACACGGACCAGAAGTGGTGATTTTCATTTGGCTGACGCTATTGAAGTAACCGATCTGGTTACTTATCTTCGTCAGAAGAGAGAAGAAGCTGCAATAGAACGACAGACCCTAAAAGACGAGAATGCATAACCACTTGAGCAACCAGTACCTGCGACACCTGAGGGAGTTCATCCTGATCGGCTGTGGGATTGTTTCCGCCTGTTTCGGACTGGAAGGATTTTTAATGCCCAATGGTTTTATTGATGGCGGGGTAACCGGAATTTCCCTTCTGATCAGTACCTTGACAGGCTTTAAACTCTCCTACCTGATCGTCCTGATCAACATCCCCTTTGTCCTTCTGGGTTACCGGCAAATAGGCAAAGTATTTGCGTTTAAAACGGCCTTTGCCATCGGTGTGCTTTCCTTGGTACTCGTTACCATCCCTTTTAAACCTGTTACCCATGACCCGCTGCTGGTGGCCTTTTTCGGGGGACTCTTTCTCGGCGGGGGTATCGGTCTCGCTATGCGGGGAGGATGTGTAATTGACGGGACAGAAGTCCTGGCCCTCTACCTCAGTAAAAACAGCATGTTTACCGTAGGCAATATCATCCTGATTTTAAACATCCTCATATTTGGGGTGGCGGCCATATTTCTGGGCACAGAAATCGCGATGTATGCCATACTCACCTATTTATCGGCTTCCAAAACCATCGATTTTGTGGTGAACGGGCTGGAGCAATATATTGGGGTAACCATTATCTCAGAATACAGGGAAGACATCAAACAATTCCTGATCAACGACATGAAGCGCGGAGTAACCGTATATAAAGGCGAAGGTGGTTATGGAGAAAAGAAAGATATCGACATTTTATATACTGTATTAACGAAGCTCGAAATAGGTAAATTACAAAGCGAGATCAGACAGATTGACCCTGATGCATTTATCGTGCAGCAGCAGATCTCTGATATCAAGGGTGGTGTGGTCAAACGCCAGTCTCTACATTAAATTTAAAGTTTTGAAAATATATCATCACCTGTCTGAATTTAAAAGGCTAAACAATGCCGTAGCCACTATTGGTACGTTTGACGGGGTTCATTTCGGACACCAGAAGATTATTAAACGCCTTTGTGAACTTGCAAAAGCCAGCGGGGGAGAAAGTGTGATCCTTACATTTTTTCCGCACCCGCGACTGATCATCGATCCGGAGAACCAGGACTTGAAAATGATCAACACCATTGAGGAAAAAGCAGAAATACTGGCCTCCCTTGGAGTTGACCACCTCATCATTACTCCATTTACACGGGATTTCTCGAACATGAGTCCGGCAGATTATATTGAACATATCCTGGTGCAAACGATTGGCATCAAACAGCTGATTGTGGGTTATGACCACCGTTTTGGTAAAGACAGGAAAGGAGGAACGACAGACCTGCTTGCCTATTCCGGGATTTACAATTATACGATCGAAGAAATTGGTGAACAGGATATCAATGACGTTGCCGTGAGTTCTACCAAAATCAGGGAATCCCTTTTAAACGGTAATGTAGCTTTGGCAGCAGCCTACCTGGGTTATCATTTTTCACTGACCGGCCCGGTCGTAAAAGGCGATAAAATTGGCCGTACCATTGGCTACCCTACCGCAAATATCTTTATTGAGCAGCCGTATAAACTTATTCCCTCAGATGGGATATATGCCGTTACAGTGGAAATGGAAAACGAAGTTTTCAAAGGCATGGCTTATATCGGTCAGCGCCCTACCATCAATGGCATGACCAGAAATATTGAGGTCAATATCTTCGACTTTAACCGGGAAATTTACGGGCAAAGCATAAAAATGAATTTCCTTGAATTTTTAAGGCATGATGTAAAATTCGAGGGACTGGAAGCACTTCAGCTCCAGCTGAGTAAAGACAAGGAAAATACACTGGCTTTCTTCGACAAACACCTATAGGACAAATTAGCCCCTGTTTTATAAAAAAAGGCACCTTATTTTTGTATATTTACAACAATGAGATGCTTTTTAACGATTGTTTGTTTACTTTTTATTATGCATTCATCCTTTGCGGCAAGGCCCGCGGATAAAAAGGCTGCCTATAGCGCTGCAATAAAAAAAAGATCAGGCCTCTTTCATTGCTTATTCAAGACCAGTCCCGATGACCACTCCAATGTCAGCAAGGATTATTTTGAACTCCCTACCTTAAACCGTCAGGACATCAAAAAAGTCATCGTTCCCTGTATCTTCCTATTTCATAGCCAGGAATATAAGGCAGAGCGTTCTGCACCTGTTAAGATTTATACGGCACAACCGCGGCTAAACTATAAGTTTATACAACAGTGTTTATATCCTAAACATGTATTCTGGTAATGTACAGCGATATATACCAGTTAACATGATTTTTTATATTTAAATAGCAATGCTTTTATGCTTCACCTACCCGTATTAATAACTGATTTAGGTTTAATACTCGCAGCCGCAGGAATAACCACGCTCCTGTTCAAAAAAATTAAACAGCCCCTTGTACTGGGTTATATTCTCGCAGGACTTCTTGTAGGTCCCCATATCAAATTCGTTCCTACTGTTACCGACAATGAAAGTGTTCATATCTGGGCAGAAATAGGGGTTATCTTTTTACTCTTCAGCCTCGGACTGGAATTCAGTTTTAAAAAACTCGTTAAAGTAGGAGGCTCTGCTTCGATTACGGCCATTGTGGAAGTTGTCTTTATGCTCATCATCGGCTTCGTAGCTGGTAAGGCCATGGGATGGGCGACGATGGACAGTATCTTCCTCGGAGGGATTCTATCCGTTTCGTCAACAACCATCATCATCCGGGCTTTTGAAGAACTTGGGGTAAAACACAAGAAATTCGCAGGACTCGTTTTTGGGGTCCTCATTGTGGAAGATCTGGTGGCCATCTTATTATTGGTACTCCTTTCCACGCTGGCGGTGAGTCAGCAGTTTGCCGGATCAGAAATGGTGTTTTCGATCCTCAAGCTCTGTTTCTTCCTGGTCCTGTGGTTTATTGGAGGGATCTTCCTGGTGCCTACCTTTTTAAAGGCCACACGCAAGCTCATGAATGATGAGACCATGCTCGTTGTTTCTATTGCCTTGTGTTTATTAATGGTGATGCTTGCCGTACAGGTTGGCTTCTCACCTGCATTGGGTGCCTTTATCATGGGTTCTATCCTTGCAGAAACTACGCAGGCAGAGAAAATTGAACACCTCACGAAGTCTGTGAAAGATCTGTTTGCTGCTATATTCTTTGTTTCTGTAGGTATGCTCATCGATCCGGGAATCCTCATCGATTATGCCCTTCCGATCCTGGTGATCACCCTGGCTACCGTAGCCGGAAAATTCCTGAGTTCAGGCCTCGGCGCCCTCCTCTCTGGCCAGCCCTTAAAAACAGCCGTGCAAACCGGATTAAGCCTGGCCCAAATCGGGGAGTTTTCTTTTATTATCGCCACCCTGGGACTAACTTTAAAAGTAACGAGTGATTTCCTTTACCCCATTGCCGTGGCTGTTTCAGCAATTACCACCTTTACCACCCCTTATCTGATCAAGGCATCAGAGCCTTTTTACCTCTTCCTGGAACGTACACTCCCTAAAAAGTGGGTTGCTGCAATCAGCAGGTACAGCTCAAGTACTGCGGGAATTACCACTTTAAGCGACTGGAAGATCTTGTTGAAAGCGTATACTTTTAATACCATTATCCACTCTGTGATCCTGATAGGGATTATATTTTTAAGTTCAAGGTACCTGCATCCTTTGATCACAAAAAACCTGATCAATGGCAACAAAGGGATCATCATCACCCTGGTGCTTTCATTGATTATTATGGCTCCGTTCTTATGGGCATTGGCAATCAGGAGAATTGAAAGGAAGGCCTATTCCCATTTATGGCTGAATAAAAAATATACAAGGGGACCATTGATCTCGCTGGAAGTACTCCGGATTGGCCTCGCTGTTTTTTCTGTCGGTTTCCTGCTTTTCCAATTTTACAATACCTGGATTGCAGTGACCATTGCACTGGCCTTAATTGTCTCCGTTATGACTATTTTCTCCAGAAAACTACAGCGTTTTTACGATACCCTGGAAAACCGTTTCCTCTATAACCTGAATGCCCGGGAGACCCAGAATGCACAGCCGGAAATCCTTCCCTGGGATACCCACCTTGCGGAGCTGAGTGTGGCACCGGAATCAAGCCTGGTAGGTAAGTCGCTCATAGAACTTGCTGTACGCGAAAAATACGGCGTAAATATTGCTATGATTGAGCGTGGAAAAATAATGATCCCTACGCCCAGCCGTGATGAACGCCTGTATCCGAACGATAAGGTATTACTAATCGGAACGGACGACCAGTTAGCCGCAGTGAAGGATCTTTTTGAAGGAAGTACTGAAGAAAACAAAGAAAATAACTTCCCTAAAAAAGATATGACGCTGCAGAAAATAGTGATCAACAGCAGTTCACCTGTGTTTGCGCAGACCATAAGGGATTCGGGAATAAGGGAAAAAACGCAGGGCCTTGTCGTAGGTATAGAACGCAATGGAAAAAGAATCCTTAACCCGGATTCTAACCTGGTATTTGAAAACGAAGATATTGTATGGATTGTGGGGAACAATAAAAAAATTCCTGATTTACTAAAGAAACTCTAATATAAATCGGCAATAAATGAAGATAGATCAGGAGAAAAGTGATTTTCTGGATGAAATGCTGGAACACTGGAAAGACGAAAAGCTGCTTACTGAAGCCGACCTGGTCCGGTTGAAAGGAAGTTATGAGGCGAAATCTTTCGACTGGCGCCGGCTTGCCCAGTATTCCTTCTGGATCGCTATGGCATGCGGTGTCATCTCCCTGGGCGCATTGCTGGTCGACAATAAAATGCTCGATTACCTGAAGAAGCTGTATGATACCCCGGACGGGATCATCAGCCTGCTTTCTGCTGCTGTTGCCGCCTTATTGTACTGGTTAAGCTTCCGCCGGAAGAAATCACTGCCCATGGAAGTGTTCAGCAATGATGCGATTATTTTCACCGCTGTCATGCTCACCGCCAATGCCATTGCCTACCTTGGTAAGGCAATTAATAGTAGTGGCACACACTTTTCCCTGCTCATCCTGTTCTCTGTCTTCATTTATGGTATTCTTGCCCATGTGTTCAAATCACGGCTCATATGGGTATTTGTATTGATTTCCCTGGGTACCTGGTTCGGCACCGAAACAGGGTATCTATCCAGGGGGAACCTCTACTTTCTGGGCATGAATTATCCTTTGAGGTTTGTGGTATTCGGCCTGGCCCTCACCTTGATTTCCCTTTTCCTTAAAAAGGTAAAATCCTTCCAGTTCTTTTTCCTGACGACTTACATCAGCGGAATGATTTATCTTTTCGTCTCCCTGTGGCTGATCTCCGTGTTCGGGAATTTCGTCACACTGGATGACTGGTATGGCATTAAACAGATCAGCCTGTTTTACTGGGCGATTATTTCTGCTGTTGCCTGTGTGATCAGCATTTTTGTGGGATTGAAATACCGTGATGATGTGGCAAGAGAGTTTGGTATTACCTTCCTCTTCCTGAATTTATATACCCGCTATTTCGAATATTTCTGGGACAGCTGGCATAAAGCCCTGTTCTTTTCTGTACTCGCCGCTTCCTTCTGGGTGATTGGCCGCAGGGCGGAAAAGATATGGAACGTGGAGTTTCTCAAAAAATAAGCGTACGGGCTTGCGGTTAACAGGACAGGGGGCCTCCAGCAGATCAATGGTGTTTGATCAGGAAGGTATAGCCCAGTTTAAATACATGATAACTGGACAGACAAAAGAATAACAAGGCAATTGCCCTGTTCAGGGTATAGTTATTCAGTGTAAACTTATCTTTAATATAGGCAGAAAAACGGGCGAAGCCATAGAGGGCAACTCCGGCACCTATGGCAGAACCTACACTAAATACAGACAGGGAGAGATAGCCGATATCTATCCATTCATGAGAGATCAGGTAGGTACCCACAAACAGCCAGTAAGGAACCTGCATAGGATTGAGTACCCCTAACAATAAACCATATTTAATACTGTCTTTATTCGAATAATCCTGCTTGGGCATTTGCTTCCTTGATCTCCAGGTGATGATGCCCAGTACAAGAAAAACAACAATCATGGCCGCATCAATGACACCTCCCAGGTCAATCTCACTGTCCAGCCAGCGGACAAAACGCATCACTCCGAACGTAAACAGCAGCTCTACAGATGCAAAAGCAAAAATAAAGTTCAAAGCCTGCTTAATCCCCCTGTTGATAGTGATCTGAACAACTGTAAGATTAATGTTTCCCGGTGGAATATAACCTATTGCATTTAAGATCAAACCCAGGAAGAATGTGAGAAAAAGCATGGGCGAATATATGTAATTATTTCAAATGCAATTTCAAATACTTTGCTGTATAAGAATCCTTTGATTGTACAAGCTCTTCAGGTGTCCCCTCAAAAACTAAATTCCCGCCTTTGTCGCCACCCTCAGGACCAATGTCAATGACCCAGTCGGCCGACTTGATCATGTCCATGTTATGTTCAATCACCAGTATCGTATTTCCCTGTTCAATTAATGTATTCAGCGCAATCAGCAATTTTTTAATATCATGGAAGTGCAAACCTGTTGTCGGCTCATCAAAGATAAACAGCGTCTTGCTCGCATTATTTCCCTTAATTAAGAACGAAGCCAGCTTGATACGCTGTGCTTCACCTCCTGAAAGGGTATTGGACGACTGGCCGAGGTGAACATATCCCAAGCCTACATCTACCAGCGGTTGAAGTTTATTTAATATTTTAGGTTCATTTTTAAAGAAGGCTACAGCCTCATCGATGGTAAGGTCAAGAATATCGGCTACGTTCTTATCCTGGTAAGTCACATCCAGTACCTGCTGCTTAAACCTTCTGCCACCACAGGCTTCACAAGGGAGATAAATATCAGCCATAAACTGCATCTCAATTTTCACTTCCCCCTCTCCCTGGCAAACATCGCACCTTCCGCCTTCCACATTGAAAGAGAATGCCGCCGGTTTTAACCCCGAAGCTTTAGCAGCCGGCAAGGCAGAAAACAGGGCACGTACATCATCCCAGGCTTTAACGTAGGTTACAGGATTAGATCTGGAAGAGCGTCCGATAGGATTCTGGTCGACCATTTCTACCTGACTGATCAAATCATAATTTCCAAAAATACCATCGTACAAACCTGTTTGCTCACCTGCATAATTACCAATTGCCTTTTGAAGGGCAGGGTACATAATCTTTTTTACCAGACTTGTTTTTCCAGATCCGGAAACCCCACTCACCACAGTAAATACACCCAGAGGGAATTTTACATCTATATTTTTAAGGTTATTCTCCCTTGCCCCCTTAATTAAAATATGATCGGCCCAGGCCCTTCGTTTTTTAGGGACAACAATCTGTTCCTTACCGGAAAGATACATTCCTGTCAGGCTCTTTTTATCTTTAATGATCTGGTCATAGGTACCGCTGAACACCAGGTTCCCTCCATGGGTTCCCGCTTCAGGACCAATATCTATGATATGGTCCGCGGCTCTCATCATCTCCTCTTCATGTTCCACCACCAGGACTGTATTTCCGACATTCCGCAACGACTCCAGTACTTCAATCAGTTTATTCGTATCACGGGGGTGCAGGCCGATGCTGGGTTCATCCAATACATAGATAGAACCAACCAGACTGCTGCCAAGAGAGGTGGCGAGGTTGATACGCTGTGATTCTCCACCAGACAGCGTATTGGATAGCCTGTTCAGCGTTAAATAACCCAACCCAACATTATTCAGGTAAAGCACACGGCTGACCACTTCGGCCAGCAAACGCCGCGATATTTTCTGATCGGTTTCCGACAGGTCGAGCTCATCAAAAAATTGCTGAATAGAAGACAGGGGCATCAGGACAATATCAATAATCGATTTCCCCCCTATCTTTACATAGGATGCATCTTTCCGCAAACGTGATCCCTTACAGTCCGGGCAGATGGTTTTACCACGGTAACGTGACAACATGACCCTGTACTGAATTTTATAGGTTTGTTCTTCCAGTTCTTTAAAAAAGGCATCCAGCCCTTCGAAATACTTATTACCTGTCCACACCAGGCGCTGTTCCTTTTCGGTCAGTTCACTGTAGGAACGGTGGATAGGGAAATCAAATTTAGCGGCATTTTTAATCAGCTTATTCAGCCATTCACGCATTTTCTCTCCGCGCCAGGGCGCAATAGCATTGTCATACAAGCTTTTGCTTTTATCCGGAATCACCAGGTCTTCATCAATACCAATCACATTTCCATATCCTTCACAGCGCTTACAGGCACCATATGGATTATTGAAGCTGAAAAAGTTTGGCGTAGGTTCTTCGAAACGGATATCATCCAGTTCAAAGCGGTCACTGAAATGACTGGTAGATCCTTCATGTTCGACAAAGCAATCCCCCTTACCCTCAAAAAAGGCAGTCTGCACCGAATCGGCCAGCCTGCTTAGTGTTTCTTCATCCTCATGGAAAACAATCCGGTCAATCAGGATCTTAATGGTAAACTCATCTTTCAGTTCCCTGTCTTTAAAGCCTTCATCTTCCAGGATAGATTCAATTTTATAGATCTTTTCGTCCAGGAAAATTCTCAGGAAGCCCTTTTGCAGTAAAATAGCAAGTTCCTCTTTAATGGACCTGTTGTTATGTGGAAAAAGGGGACAAAAGATCGTCGCCACGCTGTCCTCTCCAAGGCTGGAAACAAAATCCACCACGGTGCTCACGGTATCTTTCTTGACAAGATTTCCGGAAACCGGGGAATAGGTTTTTCCGATCCTTGAAAACAGCAACTTCAGGTAATCATAAATCTCGGTGGAAGTACCTACAGTTGAGCGTGGATTAGAGGTAATCACTTTCTGCTCAATCGCAATGGCAGGGGCGATACCTTTGATATAATCCACATCGGGCTTATTCATCCTGCCCATAAACTGCCTGGCATAGGAGGACAGACTCTCCACATATCTCCGCTGGCCTTCAGCATAAAGGGTATCAAAAGCCAGCGATGATTTGCCTGAACCTGACATTCCGGTAATCACTACCAACTTATTTTTAGGTATGGCAACATCAATATTTTTAAGGTTATGTACCCTGGCACCCTTTATGATTATGTTTTTATGTGAATCTTTCTCGATTTCCTTGCTCATTTATTTGCTGATAGATAGTCCTAATATAACTGAAAAAACCATGGATTGGTTTTCATAGCGGATGCAAAAATACTTCTCTTTAACTACTTTTAATTTTTTTTAGTACTTTTATTCTTTATTTATGATAAAAAAATGGTTCTTTTGAATTATCAACTCATTAGAACATCAATCCATCTTAAAACAACATAGGAGAAACGCTATCGATTAAAACCTCTACTAAGCATTTTTAGCACCGAAAAAGCAAGAATTTAGTATAAGATAATCCTATGAAATTACAATCATATAGTGATCAGGACTTGGTAAAGTTATATTTAGCCGGAGACGAGTCTGTGTTGGAAGAACTTTTAAGAAGACATAAATCAAAAATATACACCTCTATTTATTTACTGGTAAAAGATCAGTACCTGGCTGAAGACATCTTTCAGGATGCTTTCATCAAAGTCATCAATACGCTCAGATCCGGAAGATACAACGAAGAAGGCAAGTTTTTACCATGGGTAATGCGTATCGCGCACAATCTGGTGATCGATTACTTCAGAAGGGAAAAACGTGCACCGGTGATTACCAGTGCAGATGGAACAGACGTTCTCAATATGCTGCAGATTCATGAAGAAAGTGCAGAAGAAAGGATATTGAGAGATCAGACACACACTGACCTGAGGACACTGATCCAGTTACTTCCTGATGAGCAGAAAGAAGTTTTAATTATGCGTCACTATGCAGATCTGAGCTTTAAGGAGATTGCGGACCTGACGGAGGTCAGTATCAATACAGCTCTGGGAAGAATGAGATATGCCCTGAGCAATCTGCGTAAGATGATGAAGGTGAAAGAAGTAACCTAATCATTTCATAAAAAGATCAATAATAATATTGTTGGTGGGTTTGAAATAAATGTTAAATTGTTTCGTTAAATTAGGAAAAACAAACAGTTTTTATATGCTTATGATAACAACCTCTACTCCTATCAACAACTTAAATTACTTAAATCAGACTCCGGAGAACTTAAGTAATGAGACTTTCAACGACCTGGATTTAATGTTTTATGAAAGTTTAAAACCACAGTTGGAACAACTGCACAAGAACCCGGAAGAAGAAACGATAAGAAAGATCCTTGCCTATTCAAGGTCTTTATAATTCCTTCAGAAAAAATTTAAGCCGCCATAACCAGGCGGCTTTTTGTTTTTCCCGTATTATCTTTGCACATGCTAAAAAAAGAAAGATATAAACAGTTCGTCGCCCATTTTTCTGCTAAACAGCCTGATGCTGAGACAGAACTCCATTACAACAACCCTTTTCAGCTGCTGGTAGCGGTCATTCTTTCCGCACAATGCACAGATAAACGCATCAACCAGGTTACCCCCGCACTTTTTCAGCGCTTTCCGAATGCCAGGGCACTGGCAGAGGTGACCCCTGATATTGTTTTTGATTATATCCGTAGCGTGAGTTACCCGAACAATAAAGCCAAACATCTTGTCGGCATGGCCAATATGTTACTGAACGATTTTAACAATGAAGTCCCTTCAGATATAGACCAGCTTCAAAAAATGCCAGGGGTAGGCAGGAAGACGGCAAATGTAATTGCTTCTGTCATTTATAACGCACCTGCAATGGCAGTAGACACGCATGTTTTCCGGGTAGCCAACAGAATTGGGCTCACCAACGGAAAAACGCCGCTGGCAGTAGAAAAAGACCTGGTGAAGTATTTGCCGAAAGAAACGATACATATTGCGCACCATTGGCTGATCCTCCATGGAAGGTACGTATGTGTTGCACGCTCTCCAAAATGCACGGTTTGCGAGATTACGTCAATCTGCAGGTATTATGATAAGCTCAGCAAGCAAACTAATAATCTTAGTGTTATTTAATGATAATATTAAAATTTTATCCACATTATGCAGAAATACAAAAACATTGACTACTTTTGCTAAGTAATTTAGTTAAGGCTTTAATAAACAGACTTTATACAGATTAAATATTTTATATTTACTCCATCAATTTAATAAAATGAATCCAAACGCAGATAAATTAAAAGCATTACAACTGACTCTTGATAAGTTAGAAAAGTCTTATGGTAAAGGTGCCGTCATGAAATTGGGCGATTCTCCGGTAGAGTCAATTGAATCCATTTCAACAGGTTCCATCAGTCTCGATATCGCTTTAGGTATTGGTGGGGTTCCAAAAGGCCGTGTCATTGAAATTTATGGCCCTGAGTCATCCGGTAAAACTACTTTAGCGACGCATATTATTGCTGAAGCACAGAAACAAGGTGGTGTAGCTGCATTTATTGACGCGGAACATGCCTTCGATAAATTCTATGCGAAGAAATTAGGTGTTGATGTGGACAACCTGCTGATCTCACAACCAGACAATGGTGAACAGGCATTGGAAATCGCGGATAACCTGATCCGTTCAGGTGCAATTGATGTGATTGTAATTGACTCTGTTGCAGCCCTGGTTCCAAAAGCAGAGATTGAAGGTGAAATGGGAGATTCTAAAATGGGTCTGCAGGCACGTTTAATGTCACAGGCATTGAGAAAGCTTACCGGTACGATTGCCAAAACTGGCTGCTGCTGTATCTTCATCAACCAGTTACGTGAAAAGATTGGTGTGATGTTCGGTAACCCGGAAACAACTACCGGTGGTAATGCCCTTAAATTTTATGCTTCTGTACGTTTGGATATCCGCAGGACCTCACAGATCAAAGATTCTGATGAAGTATCGGGTAACAGGGTAAAAGTGAAAATCGTTAAGAATAAAGTTGCCCCTCCTTTCCGTATCGCGGAATTTGACATCATGTTCGGTCAGGGGATCTCTAAAGTCGGAGAAATTATTGACCTCGGTGTAGATTTCAATATCGTGAAAAAAGCAGGCTCATGGTTCTCTTACGGAGATACGAAATTAGGACAAGGCCGTGATGCAGTGAAACAATTGTTATTGGATAATCCGGAGTTGGCTGAAGAAATCGAGAAAAAAATCAGACAGGAAGTCACTGGTGAAAAACTGGAAGAACTGTTGTAATTCTTTCTTACAGATAGATTAAACTTCTAGATATATTAAAATGGCCCATAATGCTTGTCTTTATGGGCCATTTTATTTGAATAAATATAATTACTTGATATACCTCTGTTTAATGTAGGGCCATTAAAAGCAGATCAGCTTTTCTGTGTGCCAATACCAGTGCTCTGCACTATTGAGGGTTCATATATTTCATATCCACATTAATAGCCACATAAGCTGCAATGATAATCGCAACCACAAGGATGGCCAGCCCTATATAATTCTTTTTTTTATCCTGTTTGATGATCCATAGAATGAACAGTACAAAAGGGATTAACATTAAACCGAAAAAGAGAAAACTCATCGAATTCATAAAAGCTGATTATTATAATTAAAATTCCATTCTTGATGTTGGTGCAATTTCCTGCCCGACAAATTCTTTTTTGATATACTTATAATGTCCTGCAATAGCAATCATCGCCGCATTATCCGTACAATATTCAAATGCGGGAATATAGACATTCCATCCCAGTCTCTCTGCAAACTGTGCAAGTGTATTCCTCAGACCAGTATTTGCAGAAACACCACCGGCAATAGCAATATCTTTAATCTGATACTCCTGGGCAGCTTTCTTTACCTTATTCAGCAGGATATTGACAATACTATACTGTACAGAAGCACAAATATCATCCAGGTTTTCACTGATGAAATTAGGATTTACTTTTTCGTTGTCCCTTATAAAATATAGAATCGCCGTTTTCAATCCGCTAAAACTATAGTTCAGCCCTTTGATCTGTGGTTCCGGAAACTTGAAAGCCAGGGGATTTCCCGTTCTTGCGTGTACATCAATTAGCGGTCCCCCGGGATAAGGCAGATTCAGGATCTTTGCTGTTTTGTCAAAAGCCTCCCCTGCTGCATCATCCAGTGTTGAGCCCACAATTTCCATATCGAAATAATCCTTTACGAGCACAATCTGTGTATGTCCCCCGGAAACGGTAAGACATAAAAATGGAAATGAAGGTTTAGGGTCTTCAATAAAATGTGCAAGAATATGCGCATGCATATGGTTAATCGCAATTAATGGAAGGTCAAGTGCTAAGGCAAAGGACTTGGCAAAAGAAACACCAACCAATAAAGAGCCCAATAATCCAGGTCCGCGGGTAAAAGCTACCGCAGTTAGCTCCTTTTTGCTTACTTTAGCATCAATTAACGCTTGCTGTATTACGGGTACAATATTTTGCTGATGTACCCTTGAGGCCAACTCAGGGATTACACCGCCATAATTTTGATGAATTGTTTGGTTTGCGATAACATTGGCAGTAATTTTGCCGTTGTCACATATAGCAACTGAAGTTTCATCACAGGAAGATTCGATAGCAAGTATTACAGACACGTTGAATATTATTAAGCTACAAAAATATCAAAAAACTATTAAAAATACTCCTTTGGTTTGTCACATCAATCTTATTGCTGATTGCGATCATTCTTTTTTCGCTCCAGTTCAAACCTGTGCAAACTTATGTAGCTAAAAAAGCAGCTGATTATCTATCAAAAGAGCTCCATACGAAAATCTCTCTTAGTAGTATTTATATCAGGCCTTTTAAATATGTAATCATTGAAGACCTGCTGGTGCTCGACCAGCAAAAAGATACCCTGCTGAATACCCCTAAATTCATTGTAGACCTGAATAAACTCTCCTTAAAAGAGCGTATATTGGATGTAAATACCGTACAGCTCAATGATGGTGCTTTCTTTCTTAAATCCTATAAAGGGAAAGACAGTGGAACCAACATCGACTTTATTATCGATTATTTTGATTCCGGTACAACTCCGGTAAAAAAGAAGAAGAAAAAACCATTCCTGGTATCATTTGATAGGGTTATCCTCAACAACCTGCGTTTCAGGTATAAGAATTATGAAAAGGATACGGTCATCAAGGGGGTCAATTTTGATGATATAGAACTTACCCGCCTGAACGGGATCTTTCAACAGCTGAACACCAAAGACCACCTCATGCAGGCTGACATCAAAAATCTGACTTTCCATGAGAAAAGTGGTTTTAACCTGAAAAACCTGAGTGCATTTACCACGATAGATACCAACCAGATTGAGTTGAAAAAACTCTCGCTGATCACCAATAACAGCAGACTGTCTGATTACTTCAGGATGAAATTCAGCAGTTTCAACGACTTTAATGATTACATCAATAAGGTACGCATGAAAGCTGTCTTCAAAAACGGCCACCTGGCATCGAAAGATATTTCCTATTTCACTTCAGGGCTGGGGAAAATGAACCTTGATATTGATGTAGACGGAGAAATCACAGGGCTGGTCAATAACCTGAGGGCTAAAAAACTGGCAGTTAAAGCAGGGAAGGCGACCTATGTCAAGGGAGATTTTGCAGTGAAAGGACTTCCGTCACTCAAAGAAACCTTTATGGACATGAAAGTAGAAATGCTTTCCACCAATAAACATGACCTCGATGAGATTCTTGGCAATACCACCGGAAATAAGAAAAAGATCATCCCTGTTATCGTAGAAAAATTCGGCAATATCTATTTCAACGGAAACTTTACCGGTTTTATGAACGACTTCATTGCCTTTGGTGAATTTAAAACAAAACTTGGCCGGGTTGTTTCTGATGTGAATATGAAAATCAGTGCACAGGGTATCCCTTCCTATTCTGGAAATGTAAAAACATACGATTTCTATATTGGTGACCTCGTTGGTGAAAAAAGTGTGGGGAGGGTTACAGCTGCTGTATATATCAAAGGTAGGGGAACGGAGATCAAAGACCTGTCAGAACAGATCAATGGAGATATAAAATATATAGAATTTAATAACTACAGGTATTCCAATGTCAAAATAGACGGAACTTTTGATAAAAGGTATTTCGATGGCAGCCTGAGTATAAATGACAAGAATGTTCAGCTTGCTTTTGAAGGTGGTGTCAACCTGAATCCAAAACTGCCGGAGTTTAATTTCCAGGCAGTGATAAAAAATGCAAAGCTCAAAAAACTCAACCTGTTTAAAGACTCGCTGAAAGTTGATGCGATCTTCAGCACCAACTTCTCCGGAACCAACCTCAATAACATCCAGGGAAACCTCCTGATTCAAAAAATAAGGCTGGACAATGTGAAGGGCATTTATAACATTGATTCCGTACAGTTGCAGGCTCAGGGAATAGGTACTGAAAGAACACTGAGAATCAATTCTGATGTTTTTGATGCAAGTATCACAGGGCAATACGACCTGAATACCATCCCTTCCTATTACAAAGCACTGGCGAAAACATACATTCCTTCCCTGAAGGCCGATATTGTCAAATACAAGGATCAGATTTTTCAGTTTAACCTGAAAATCAAACGCTTTGAACCGGTAGCAGAGCTGTTGGTCCCGGGATTGGAAATTGAAGACCAGGCTGTTTTGATCGGAAACTTCGATTCCCGGAAAAATATTGCGACCCTCAACGGGTTCGTAAAAAAACTGACATATAAGGGGGTTATCGCAAACAATATTATTATTGATGAAAATACGACAGCCAATCAGCTACAAGCCATCATTACCTCTGATCGGGTTGACCTGAATGATAGTTTATTTATCAAAAACGTCAATATTTCAAATATCCTGAGGAACGACAGCCTCGCGCTGAACGTGAAACTGTCGAATGCTGACGATGCCAACCAGCTCGACTTAAACGGACTGGTGGAATTTGGTAAAGACACCACGGCAAGGATCAGTATCCTTCCTTCTTTGTTAAAGATCAATAATGAGGATTGGGCTATCCAAGAGAAAGTGCGGATCAACTTCAACAATGGGAAGACTGAAATTACCAACTTCGACCTCAGTAATGGCAGACAGTCATTGAGTATAGACGGTGTATTGTCTGCCGAACAGGATGATGTCATGGAGGTGGGCTTCAAAGACTTCAGCCTCAAAACGCTTAATCCATTCGTGAAAACATTAGGAATAAACCTGTCGGGTAACTTAAATGGCAAAACCAGGCTGTACAGTCTCCTGAAATCACCACGGGTGAATGATGATATCAAAATAGATTCCCTCACCTTCAATGAGACCTATATAGGGACACTGATCGACACCTCTTCCTTTAATCAGGACGCGAAACTGGCAAATGTATACATGCGTATCAATGCTGCAGACAAAGAGACTTTTAAAGTAGATGGCAGTCTCAATCTTGCTGAAAAAAATATGGATATCGCAGTAAAGATGGATGAGAGTGAACTAACGGTATTGTCTCCTTTTGTAAGCACCCTTGTATCCGATCTTAAAGGAAAGATTTCCGCAGATATCAGTATAAAAGGTCCCTTCAGCAAACCGGAAATTAACGGGGATATTACTTTGGATAAAGCGCAACTGACAGTAAATTATCTGAAGACCGCCTATACCCTATCCGATGACGTACATGTAGAAAACAGTATCATACAAATCAATGACCTTGGATTAAAAGATATTGGTAACAATGATGCCGTAGCAAATGGAACTGTAGACCTCAATGAGATCAATACCCCGACGCTGGATATCACCATCAAGGCCAAAAACTTTATGGCCTTAAATACCACGACAAAAGACAATCCGCTATACTTCGGGGTGGCCTATGCTACAGGAACCTTTATTTTCAAAGGACCAACCAATAAGATGTTTATTGGTATAGATGCCAAAACTGAAAAAGGAACAGTATTTAATTTGCCACTGAACAGTTCTGAGACCGTATCCAGTAAAGACTTCATCACTTTTGTAAGCAAGGATACGACCTTAAACAAAATCAAGAAGGCCACCAGCTTTGATGGTTTGACCATGAGTTTTAAGCTCCAGGTAGATCCCAACAGTACGGCGAACCTGTTCACCAACCTGGGAAACCTGAGTGGCAAAGGTAATGCAGACCTGAATTTGAATATCAATAGTCTGGGTGACTTTGAGATGTCGGGCGACTATATCATTGAATCCGGTAGTTTCGACTTTACTGCCCAGGAGGTAATTAACAAGAAATTCAATATCAGGCAGGGAGGTACTATCCGGTGGACAGGTAATCCCGTTCAGGCACAGATACAGTTAAAGGCTATTTATGAGTTAAGGGCAGGTTTAAGTGACCTGTACTCCGCCGCTAACAGGGACCTCAGCAGTAACAGTAATTTACGTGTTCCTGTGGAAGTGGAAATGGGACTCAGTGGGTTATTGATGCAACCGGACATTAAACTGGATATCTTTTTCCCCTCCAACCCCTCCATTAAAGAAGAGCTCCAGGCCTATTTCAACGATTCGAACAACCTGAACCTGCAAGCCTTCAGTTTGATCATTCGCCGCAGCTTTGCACCCGGAAATGGCAAACAGAACCTTGGGGAACAATTGTCCTCTGGCGTGACCAGTACCGCAACAGAGCTGTTATTTAACCAGTTCAACAATGTACTCTCTTCCCTGAATCTTGACTTTGTGGATATCAATATCCGCTCCCTGAGTGAGGCCAGTGCCTCCTTTAAGTTTTTCAACGAAAGGGTGATTGTGAATGCCGGAGTAGTCGACAACAGGAGTTCGAGCGACCTCTCCCTTGGCTTTACGAAAAGTAATGTCGGTGGGGAGTTTGAGCTTTTGGGATTAATTAAAAAAGACGGTACCCTCATTGGTAAGATTGCGAACAAACCGCCGACGCAACAGAGTATCTTCGTCAATGCAGGGGTGAGTGCGAATACAAATGTGACTTCACTGGGATTAATTTACTCGCAACAGTTTGACAACTTCCGTGAGTTTGTACAGAAAGTAACAGGAAAATACCGCAGGGATCAGCAAAAGAAAGCTGCTGAACAAGAACAAAAACCTAAAAAAGCGGTGCAATCGATGAACAAAGAAGCGGTACTAAACGAACAAAAGACGCCTAAAAAATAGCGTCTTTCGTTCCTTAATAGCAGTAAAACCCAGATCTCTGGTTTATTTTTATACTGTGTTTCTTTACTTTATCCTTTCATAATGGTATGGCCCATCTTATCCCGTTTGGTTTTCAGATAGGTTTCATTATGGGTATTGCTGACAATTTCGATAGGTATGTTTTCGATCACCTCCAGGCCGTACCCGATTAATCCTGCTCTTTTGGTTGGATTATTCGACATCAGGCGCATTTTAGTCACCCCTTGTGCCCTTAAAATCTGTGCACCAACCCCATAGTCGCGTTCATCACCTTTGAATCCCAGTTTAATATTGGCTTCAACCGTATCAAATCCGGCATCCTGCAGGTTATAAGACCTTAATTTATTGACCAGACCAATACCCCGGCCTTCCTGGTTCATGTAAATCACAATTCCTTTCCCTTCTTTCTCAATCATCTCCATTGCCTTGTGTAATTGCGGCCCGCAGTCACAACGGCAGGAACCAAAAATATCACCGGTAATGCAGGAACTATGTACCCTCACCAATACAGGCTCATCTTCATCCCATTCCCCTTTTACCAGCGCCAGGTGAGTTGCATTATCAGATAACTGGGTGTAGGCTGTCATTTTAAAATCGCCCCACTCTGTCGGCAAATTGATAGTCACTTCCTGTTTAATCAGGCTTTCCTTATTCAGGCGATAAGAGATCAAATCTTTAATCGATACTATTTTCAGCTGGTGTTGCGCTGCAATTTTCATCAAATCAGGCAAACGCGCCATTTCGCCATCATCCTTCATAATTTCTACGATCACTCCCGCAGGTTCCATACCAGCAAGTTTGGCCAGGTCCACTGCTGCTTCCGTGTGACCGGAACGGCGTAAAACACCTCCATTTTTAGCACGAAGCGGAAAGATATGTCCGGGACGTCCCAATTCTTCAGGACTAATGGTTGGATCAATCAGGGCTTTAATGGTCTTGGAGCGATCAGATGCCGAAATTCCGGTAGTACAACCATGGCCAATCAGGTCTACAGAAACAGTAAAATTGGTTTCATAAGCTGCCGTATTTTTACCGACCATGAGCTCCAGTCCCAGCTCATCACATCTTTCTTCGGTAATGGCTGCACAGATCAGTCCCCGGCCATAAGTAGCCATGAAATTAATAACTTCAGGAGTAGCATTTGCTGCTGCAGTTAAAAAGTCGCCCTCATTCTCCCTATCCTCATCGTCGACCACAATAATAACTTTTCCAGCTTTGATATCTGCTATAGCTTCCTCTATTGCATTCAGTTTAATTTCCATTTTTCAAGTATATGCTCAGCGATCAAAGCAATCCAGATTTTATCCTGTGAAGGACCTTCAAACGATCACCCTGAAAGCAGTAAACAAAGTTACAACCTTCCCCGATAATATATGGTGTAAAAATATCATGGATAAGTAATGAACGCAACAAATGGTATGGCGGTGATCAGCTCTTCGCCTGTCTATAAACCCGGTTTCTTTTTCTTGAACAGACCGACGATAAGCGATTTATAATAAGTAATATCAAACAAGGCGGAATCTGCTGTGGCCTTATAGGTTAAAAATGCACCTACAGGACTCAGGACAATGATGGCCAGCCATATTCCAAGTATAGGATTCAGCGTACCCTGGGTAGCCGATTTCTCGGATACAGTGGAAATAATATGGTAAATCAGGAAAAATACGATCGCCATAACCACGGGTAAGCCCAGTCCGCCTTTCCGGATAATTGCACCCAAAGGTGCCCCGATAAAGAACAAGAGGATACAGGAAACTGCCAGGGTAAACTTGCGCTGGTACTCAATCTGGATTTTGATCAGCATTTTTACACGCTCGGCATGGTCAGGAATACGGCCTTCGGTCATTTGTTTCACAGAAGTAGCCTGATCCAGTGCTGCCTGTAAGGCCGTAGTTTCCCGTTCTTTCGGCAGGGTTTTGATAATAGGGCCACTGATCTTCTGTTCAGGGACTTTCAATTTTGTATATCCTTTGGTATAATTATTAATCTTAAAATAGCTTCCTGTAGATACTGCTGCAAAACGATCTATACTGTCCAGTTCTTTTGTCAGAGAGTCGCCTTTATGCGTAAGGCCTTTTAGGTTCAGCATCGCATTATTGGAACGGAAACTGTTCTCATCAGTACGGTTCATCTTAAAACTGGAAAGATCGAACTTCTGTTCCGTTTGCACAAACCGCATCCTGGTGAGTTGCTGTCTGGGATTATATCCCCCTCCCTGTCCGCTGGATTCCTCATACCTGACCCCATCATTCAGTTTCAATACCAGGTATTGCTTATCCTTGGTGCTGTTCATCGTTCCATTCTTGGCAATAATGATCTTCGCTACACCACTTGTTCCGGTATGGTCGTAAATCATCACCCCCGTCAGGGAAACACCGTCCTTGCCCTTCTTTTCCACCCTGATGGAATAACCGGGGATACTATTATTAAATATTCCCTCTTTAATCAGGAAGGACAGTTTTTTATTTCTTACATCCCAGAGCAATGAGCCGAATTTAAGGTTAGCCTTGGGCAGCATGTATTCCGAGAAGAGGAAAGAGGCAAAGGCAATCCCGACAATCAACACCATCAGGGGTCTCATGGCTTTCTGTAGGGATATTCCTGCAGATTTTATGGCCACGAGCTCATAATTCTCCCCCAGGGTTCCAAAGGTCATGATGGAGGATAACAAGATGGCGAGTGGCAGTGCCATTGATACATTCGCTGCTGATGCATATAACATCAGTTCCAGAATAGTATACCATTCAAATCCTTTTCCGATCAGGTCATCCACATATTTGAAGAGGAAAAGCATCAACAGAATGAACATCACAATAAAGAATGTGACGAAAAAAGGCTTAATAAATGCTTTGAGCAGAAGTAAATGAATCTTTTTCAATATACAAATGTAGACAAAGCATCTGAAAAATTAAGTACTAAACATGCTGATAAATGTCAATATTACCGACACCTATCAAACATGGTTAAATACTAATCAAGATTAACTGTTAGGCTCCGATGACACTATGTAAATAGGTAATTGAATTATCCCAGATCTGCTTTTTCTCTTTCAGGGTATCTTCAGTTGCAAAATCCGTAATGGACAGGGCAACATCGTTGGTCAACTCGTCCTGGATAATCTCCATTTCAAAGTAACAATGTGGTTCGTCATCGATCCACTTAAATTTTACCAGCTTATTTTCTTTGATGCTAAGCATCTTTGCTTTCTGAACCTCACCATCCCATGTGAAAGTATACACCTGATCACGAAAAATAACATCGTCCGCAAACCACTGTGAAAGGCCATTTGGCTCACTTAGGAAGCTAAACAAAATACGTGGAGACGATTTTAACTCATATTCTAGGGTAAACTTTTTCTTTTCTGACATTTTAAACCGCTTATATCTTGTTGTTTGTAAATTATTTCAATTTATTTTTCTAAAGAAAAGTATTTTATTCTATATTTGCAACTCTTAAAAAAAGAACCTCACCCGGCGGGGTAGCTCAGATGGTTAGAGCGCAGGATTCATAACCCTGAGGTCGGCAGTTCGATCCTGCTCCCCGCTACTAGAAGAAAGCTCACAGAAATGTGAGCTTTCTTCATTTATAACATTCTCATTGTCTGATATTTGCATTTTATCATTGTTTATTTAAAAGAACTTATTTCACTTAGATTCTAATATATTTTAAGATCTCAAAAACATAAATTAAAAAATAATCAAACACTGTAATACAACAAGTTACATTCAAAAACACCGTTATAATTCTAGTAGTTCGACTTTTCGCAGACTTTAACCAGGGAAGGATCGAACTACAGAAACAGAACACAATACACTGATCATCAGTGATTTATAAAGTGTTTAAATTTGTATTCAGAAAAAGTACAGCTTATTCTTTTAATTTTAGCAATATTTGCCTCATTAAATTAGCATCAATATCCCTATTTTGCTCAGATTTTAACCTGGTAATTAGCAGGTTTTCAAATTTTGTTGTACTATCTTACTCATCATCAAAAACAAACGTTTCATCTGTTATTGTCATCTCACTATGAATACACGAATCAATATTGAATAAAATTTTCAGGGCTGGGTCAAACATCAACTTAATCTGCTCTTTATAAATAGTGCTATGAGAAAACATAAGAACAACAATTTGTCTTTTTGAGATAAGATCAGTTTTATCGTATAAACAAGCCATTTCATATATATTTTTTGACAGCTTCCTCAAATGATCCGTTTTAGTTAATTTTAAAGTGATTAGTTGTTGTAACTGAATACCTAATGTATTAATTCTTTTTTCGCAATTGTCTTTTATTGCTACAAAATCTTCGCTGTCAATCGCACCAGAATATAATGATTCTCTAGCTCTAACTACACGATCTATAAGTTGTTCCATAGCTTTAATTTTATGGGCTTGATCTATAGTTTTTTCTCAAACAATTCAAAATAAGTGTCCTGTAAGATCAGACTGAATATCTCACTATAAATTGGAAGAGGTGATAAGTGACTCAATGCATCTAAAAACCCTGTATTTACTTTATCAGCCCTTGTTCTGAAACGCCCCCTCGAACAATGATAATAGAAATACCATTCATCATATTCATGGCACGCCACGTGTTTTCAGCTTCGGGAACGGAAAGGTAGATGGCCAGCATCACCGAGCTCTCGGGAATGGGGAGAGGTCTATTTATTGATCGATGGCCATTGTCTATACATTGTGCTTTCTGAGGATGCCCAACATTTCGTACGCATACTGGATATTATGGCTGAACCTGTCCCATTTAATAAAAAGGATATTATTTTCCTCCTTAGCCCTACTCTTTCTCAATTCGAACACTAGCTTCTTCCATTCTGGTCGATTGAAGTCTTTTGCGAAGAATTCCTCCCGATAAATCACTTTTATATGAATATTGTTCGATTCACAGTATCTGATCAATCGATCTTCTTGCTCGGGCAATGATTAGCCCTTTCTTTTTTGTTCGTCAGTTCTAACACGGACGTATAGATAAGCTGATTTCATAACGTTCAAAAGCTAAGAATATTTATTCTTGAAAATTTGGAACAACATGCTATAGCAGGACAAGACACTTTATTATTGCATTTTCTTCTTTCAATAAAGTCGTTTAGCCATAAGACATTTCTCCATATCAGTGGAGATATGAGACTGATTGGCAAGCTGGAAAGTTAAATCATTAAGAATAATTATTATGTTTGCTATAAATCATTCTTCTAAATGACTCTTCTCAACTTAATAAACATTAACAAAAGCTGGATTGACCGTGAGCTCACGCATCATTATTCAAAAAATGCAAATAATAAGCTAAAGGTCAGGCTTTTCACCATTAAAGCCACCGGCACTACTATATCACCGAATTCGCTTGCGAACGCATTGCTGGATTTTCTACCCGACTATTTTAAGACCAAAGTTGAAATTAATGCAGAAATCAGGCGACAAATGGATGATTTTGTCGCTGAGGGGTCCACCGCCACTGAAATTGAGATGCACGAAAAAAGCATTGCTCTGGTCCAGAACCGCACCTATCGTCAGGCGTCGAAATTTTTTAATAAAAAATCAGCTAAAAATAAAACCGGAAAATATGGGGAACTATTGTTGTTCGCCTGTGCGGAGGCGCTCTTCGAGTGCAAAATGATAGCCCATAAGATTACCAATTTGACCAACTATCATGATGAGGTGAAAGGCGGGGACGGCATTTTCCTGGGCAACTATCTGCTGAGTGATTTCACAAAGAAAGCGGCTTACTTTATCGGCGAATCCAAGGTATGGAAACAATATGCTTCTGCCCAGAAAGATGCATTGGATTCGATAAATCGATTTTATGACGATGATGTACAGGCCACTTTTACAGGCCTTGAATTTTTTATTGCCAAAAAGGACATTAGTAAATTCGATGATGGCCAGATCGATATCAACCAGATTTATGACCGGCTAAACCCTACTTCGAGCGCTTTTAAAGATCAGATTGCCGTGCACCCTATCTTAATCATGTATGATTCTCCGAGTTATACCAAGCTGATGACGGCAGCTGTCGATAATGTTGCCTTGGAAGAATTGATTGCGGAATCGGTCAAAGCTAAACTGCTTAAGACACTTGAAGGCATTTCCTCAAAGGTCGGTGCTTACAAGCACCTCAATAAGGTTTATCTGGACTTAATTCTCATTCCTACCGAAAGCGTAGATGCGTTTAACAAAACCATGGACAGTCTCATTTGATGGAAGAAAATAGTTTATGTACGCAGGCTTTTAATCATCCGGATTTAAATGCAATCATCTCCGATTTATCTTTAAATCTGTTATCGGAACGTTTTAGCGCTATTGGAAAAACTAAGGTTGATCGGCAGAAATTAAAGAGAGCAGTTTGGCTGGCTTCTGTGCTTTCGACTAGTGAGGACAATCTGCACCAGAAAAGAGCGCAATTATTTGCCTCGTTATTGTTTCTGGCCTTTCAGGATGACATTGAGGTATTAAAGAGCTGTTATGTGCTTTTTTCCCGGCTGGGTAATTTGACCGGCACCAAATTTTTAGCAAACCTGTATATCGACTGTCAGCAGACTCCGGTCGATTTACAATCGAAGTATGCTTTCAATGATATGTTAAATCAGGAACTGCTCAGTCAGCGTGCGCGGCATATCATTAATACCTACAAAAATTCCTTTCTAGTCACCGAATTTCAAAAAGCACTCTGGACGAACCTGGGCACCGACAACAATCTTGCGATATCGGCACCGACCTCTTCAGGAAAGTCATTTATCATTAAGCAATTCTTGATCAATAAATTTCATGAAACCGATTCGTTTAAGGCACTTTATATCGTACCCTCGAAGGCATTGATCAATCAGGTAAGCGAGGAATTTTATCTGGAAATTGATGAGCAGACGCATATTAAAACCTCATATTTGGAGGAAGCGGAAAGGTTTGATAAGGAACTGTATATCCTCACTCCGGAAAGATGTATCAAATTCCTTGCCAGCGGAATTCCGATAACATTCATTTTCGCAGACGAAATACAAGGTGTAGAGGATCTCTCGGGCAGAGGATTGGTTTTTGAGTATGTTTATAATGAGCTGCCAATGGCCTTTCCTGAGGCTAAAATCATCACTGCAGGACCAAACATCAAGCTACCCGAAGCGACATTTTTAGAAATTTTTGAAAAACCCTGTACTAGAGTCGCTACCGCGGCCTCTCCGGTTTTCCAGCTTAAGATCATCTTAAAGTTAACAGATCACTTCAACTTTGCTGTTGAAGTGATCTCAGATAGCGGGAAGTCCCGAAAATTTATTCAGGATTTCGGTTTTAATTCCGGTTCAGTTTCGACAGAGGGTACTGCGGTCGCTAATCTGATCCATAAGATTGCGCCTAATGACATAAATATCGTTTACACTAAAGGCGGGGCGCTGGCTGAAAACTGGGCCATGAAGTATATCTTGATCGCCCCTCAGCTGGAAACCCGGGATACTGACATTAATGAACTCATCAGTTTTTTAAAAGAAGATATCCATCGGGACTATTACCTGGCTAAATGCCTTCAACACGGGGTAGCCTACCACCATGGAAGTCTTCCAGATCTGGTGCGAAAAGAAATCGAAGAGTTGTTTGCCAAGGAAAAGATTCAAACGATTTTTTGTACATCAACGCTTCTGGAGGGGGTGAATCTGCCGGCCAATAACCTATTTACGCTCCAGCCCAAAAAAGATAAATATGCTTTGAGTAAATTTGAGTTTGGGAATCTGATCGGCAGAGCGGGCAGACTCAACGCCTCCCTTTACGGGACCATATATTATATTGAACGACCAAAAGATGATATTGCGGCTTGGGAGTATTTTAATTCGGATTATAATAAACAAATCAGGACATTCTCCTCTGCGGCACTTAATTATCTTGATATCGGAGAACTGTCCCTGGAGATGAATCATATACAAAAAGAGGATGCCGAATCGACCTCCAGGGCCAGACAAATCAATGTTTTCTTAAAGCATAAGTTTATTAAGGGTGAAGAGGTTTTAATAAACTACCTTCAAAA
Organism: Pedobacter sp. AW31-3R; assembly: GCF_052180285.1. Classification (NCBI taxonomy): domain Bacteria; kingdom Pseudomonadati; phylum Bacteroidota; class Sphingobacteriia; order Sphingobacteriales; family Sphingobacteriaceae; genus Pedobacter; species Pedobacter sp. AW31-3R. The sequence goes on from NZ_CP197475.1 coordinate 5,603,107, forward strand.
ACATGATTTTAACGAAGATCGGTTGACCCAGGTCCTATCAACCTTAAATGCGCATATGTCATCCCTGACCGTTCCAAAAAGAGTTTTGATGAATAATCCTTCAATCGACCCTTTATTACAGGACCGACTTTATAAAACCATCATTAACGGGGACATCCGGGAATGGGTCATAAATAAGAATGCTACTTTCAGTGATTATCTAAGTTTCGCAGAGGTGGGCAACACCCCTCACCACTTAAGGCCTTTTTATCTTCAGTTTGTTGCGATCGTAGAGAAGCTGGACGCCATTTTTCAGATTGTGGAAGAGTGTAAGGTCAAGTACCACCGCTGGATTTCGGCACGTTCGATGTGCCTGCAGGCCAAAAGATGGCTTTATGGCGATCCGATTGGCAAGATCATAAGCAGTAATATCGCATACCTGGAAAGTAAAAACCGTCTGGATACCAGCCAGCTGAATGAGGTTAACCGGGTCATCAATGAGACCATCAAATACAATTCGACCGTTACTACACATTTGCTTCCCAAATACATCAAAATTTTAATTGATGTACTTGATTCCATTTTGACTACAGCTCAAAAGGAAGAATATAAACTTACGCTCAGTCTGGCAACGATGCTGGAGCTAGGTACGCAGGAACCAGCGGTCATCAGACTTATTTCTGCAGGTATATCTCGAAATGTGGCCTTGAATATCTTTGATCTCTATAAGAAAAAAGTTCCCAGCTCTCAAAGGGAGAATGTCGATATTTTAAACTGGTTATCCGCGCAGCATGAAGTTGAGGGCCTGAAGCCTATTTATAACCGATACCTGAAACGATTAAAGCTATTGTAATTCTTTGCAAGAAACGGCTTGCGATAAGCTGTATTACAATGAGCCAGTAGTTAAGGTGTGTACTTAACATTAAACCATCGGCATCCTTAATAGCTAAAAGTATTGCTACATAACAATTTTTTTACCATTTTCTGTTAATAACAAGTATACAATATCGAATAAATCCTTGATCTTTTTATCAGGTAAGATTTGGCTAGTATTTCTTTTGTTTTCTTCTGTTTTCGCGTAAAAGCCAGCACCAATATCTTCACCATGAGTTAGGTACAAACCGTTTCTGACTTTGTTGAGTGCTAAAAGGTTTTGAAAATACAAAAGCTTATCAGCTGGATTAATTTTCTCTATCATAAACGCGATTTGACAGAAAAGCGCCTGTGTATAATGCTTTTTATCCTTAACGATCGTATTTTGGGTATTTATCGAAAAATATGGTGCTGTAAAACTATAAGAAGGCCGAGTTTGGAGTTTAATAAATTTGCTAGCATAGCATAATTTATAACTGAAAACTGATTGATGCATTGGAGCTCCATTTGGATCAAGCTCTACTACTACCTCCAGATAAGGGCTATTATCTTTCACATACAACCAGTTTTCAAAACCCGCAGGAACTACGCTACCACTTCTGGGTGCATTATAGCTTAATCCGTTTATATCTTTCAGGGGATAAGTAGCAAGAATTTTGTTAAATGCCACCTCCTGAATTTCATTAAAAGTGCTCCATAGGGTGATGAACGCAAGTTCATAATCGGAGTAAAAAAATGTATTTTTATCATAATCATATTGTTCATATCCCTTTTTCAACAACCCATAAAACATTTTGAGACGCTCTTGTAATCGATCCTTAAACATTCGTTGTCCCAAATTTTCTATCCCTCCAAAATTAGCATCAGATAGGATTTCTTCTATGGCGGTCCAATAAGGCTTAAGCACTTTGTACTTTTTTGCTACGCCTGTAATTACTCTTTTAAAGCTTACTAAGTTCTTTGCCGTGTAATCGGCATCGGAATAATAATTGGGCGATTCTTTGATGTACAGCTCGTCAGCGCCGTTGGAAAAGCACTCGTTAAGGCGGACAGCCTTTTCAGATGCAGTGAAAATGATAACCGGAACGTGTGGGAATTTTTCTTTAATGGCCCTAAGTAAGGCGATCGAAGGGGCCGCATTTGATTTTCCAGCTTCCAAATAAAGGTCGAGGAGGATAAGGTCAAATCCTTTAAAATATTGGATATTATTTAATTGCTTATCCTGTACTTTACTCAGATTTTCTAAAGGCGTTATTGTGGCTTTTAGCGCATGTTTAACCACATCTTCCCATCCTTGGGAGGCGTTGTCATCAATTAGCAAAACACTTTTGAAAAGGCCATGTAACGATACATCTTCAGCGGGTGTATTTTGAGCAATTTTGTTAAGGAGGTATTTAAAATACAGGTGTTGGGGGTATTTGAAAACAATCTTGTCATAGATACCTAAATTATGAGCCAACCTTATTGCACCCCATTCATTCGTAGCCTGATGCCGTTGATCGGTTTGAATCCTAATCTCAAAATCTGATGGTTTGGGTTTTTGAAATTTGTGGATAATATTATCTAAACGCATAGTACCCTCTGATATATTTAAAGGAAAAATATCTTGATAAGTCCTGAAATATACTCCCTTGTCCTGCATGAGATTATCGATGGCATTAGCCCTTAAGCTATTATTGGTGATTGTTATATCATCCCAGTCGGTAAGTATTATAGGTACATTGCTAATGTTGCAGTTGGAAAAATCTGAATATATAATGTGGCCGGCAAGCCCCATTGCACGAGACCAACCATCTGCCCCAAGATCTTTATCAATAATTAGGGCTGCTATTCCATCGTGTTCTTTTTTATCAATTGCTCTTGAAATCTGATGTTGGAAATATTCCTCACTATTTGAACTAAAAAGATGGTCGGTTTCATCAGTTTTGTTAAGTGTTTCCTCCACATTAAAAACGATTACTTTCTCTTCATCGAACCCCAATTCTGTCAATTGGGTACTGTTTTTTATAAATAAATATTTCTTACCATCCATCATCTAAAGCATATCCAAACTTCTAATAAAATCAATATCATCTTTCTTTGCAAACGTTTCGACGTACCCCGAAATATCTGTTATTTTCAAAAATTCAAGAAGTTTTTCCATGTTCACACCTCTAGCGGCTTTTTCTATTGACTCTTCCAAATCTACCATAATAGCTTTTTTGAGCTCCTCTTGAACAACTGAGCGAATTGGGTTTGACTTATCATAAAGGTGTATAATATCTTGCCTTCCTAAAATGGCAGAATCAAGGAAGTTATTCATATTTTCAAAATATTGGCTCCTATTTATCGCATAATAGGAGACATCTGGGTTAATATTTCTGAGACGTTCTTGTTTAGGGGTACGGCTTCTACTTCGGCTGCCACTGAAAAACACCAACTGCGTTTGAAAAGAAACCTGATTGATAAATGATTCTTTTAGGCTTGCTAGGATGAGGGGTTCGTTGAAACTATCGTGTATGAAGACATACTCATATTGGCGGAAGTCATGCAATAAAATCACATCATCACCTTGCTCATTTGCGCCCCATAACCCTTCAATATCAGCCCTAAGCGTCAAAAACTTTCGATGGCTTTCCTCCAGCTTAGAAATAAGCTTTGTGCTGCTTTCCGAGACTGAATGATCTTTATCATCAATAATGAGAATTTTAAATTTCATAAAAAGTAAGGATGTGTTTGAAACCTCCAACAGGCCTTGGCAATTCTTCGATTCTTTTCAATCCACCTTCATGTTCAGCAGACGAGAGCAGATGCAAAACCTTTGGCTCTTCTTCTGCGAAATCACAAGTAACCGACCAATCACAGAGTGACCTGAAATAAGTCTTATATGTAAGGGATTCTTTCAAAAAATAAATCAGCTTTTTACTATCTTTCATTGCAAGGCTTCCTTTATCGAGTATCGTAATTTCTATGGCATTACGCCCATTGTACTGTATCCTATTTGCATCGAATATGATCTCTTTATCCTCGTGCTTTACCACTTTTTCACCATTGATATTAGTATGGTCCGCAATTCCAGAAAGCAAGTATTTCAGGCCCTGGAAAATAGACGGTTGCCAAGAGTAGAATGAGGCCCTGATATCAAAAGTTCGAGGTTCTAGTTTGAAGATAATTTTATAAGTATTTATGCCTACTTCTTTAGAAACACGAAGCAGATCCTCGGTAAACCTTGTGTACTCATTCCCTAAACCATAGCGGTAATGTTGCTTTAATTTTTTTGCGTGTCCGGTGTACACAACTTCGTTATTGAAAGGATGGTTACCCGTCAATTTAAAGTATTTCTTGCCCACACCAGAAAAAAGCTCAATCAGTTTTGCTACTTCAAGTTGGACCTGTTTATTAACCCAATCAATTTCTGTGGTATATTGGCCATGAAATCTTTTTATAAAGTTTGGATGGGTGGTAACTTTTTTTATGATATCATTATACACACCTAGGTCTAACTCAGTGTCATGAACGAGTTCTTTGAAACCAGATCCATCTCCTACCTTAAACTGCTTTAAAAACATGACAGTGCTCAGAGGTCGATGGGGCAAAGGCTTGCTTGAAAACCTCTCACCCACCATATTATCGAACCGAAAAATTTCTGGCACCTTCGTACTTGCTGGGATGACCAAATCATGCTTAAGGAAACTACCAGATTTCATTCCTAGGCTACCTTCCAGCCTAACTACTAGTTGTCCAGAATTGTTCGTTTCACTTTCTATTCCAAAACCTCGATCAATTGTTTTGGAACTGCTGCTGGTGCCGGAGAGTTTCTCGAACCTTGAGCGTAACTTAAATAAAGTAGCATCATCTTTTCCTTTCACCATCATAAGATAATTCAACTTTCCTTCAATTACCTTTTCAAGCTGACGTTTTGAAGGTTTCACATACCCACGGTTTGCCTCTTCAGGTAATATAAAAATCCTTGTAGTTTCATCATATCCTATGGTTTCCCAATTTTTTAACCAAACACGGAGTTGCTTAATAAATGTGCTAGTAACATTTACCTTGTCATTTACAATGAGTCCCGTTACTTCTTGTCGAAACCCCCTTTTTTGTAAACGTGTTTTATCAGGATTAATCGAGAACCCATACTTGTTTATAATCCTATCTAGCTCTTTCATAAACTCACCATCTTTATGATACACATGGTGCATTGAGCTGAAAGTGAGATCGTCGGCATATCTCGTATATTTCAATCCGAAACGTTTGGCCACAGCAGTCAAATAGAAATCTAATTGCTGGCAAACAGCATTTGATATCAATGGGGATGTTGGCGCTCCCTGTGGCAGAACATTCCGCTTGCAAAATGAGGAAAATCCATTTTCATCTACTCTGCTTACCAATGCTTCTTGCGTTGTAATTACTGAAATGATATTTGCAACTTCAAGGCTTTTGCGTTTTTCATTGAGGTTGAATGGAGGTAGCTTTAAACGGCCCCAAATCCTTCCCTGCTCTATGGCGGTGAAAAAATCTTTAAGATCTAGGTTAAGGACATAATTTTTACCAAGGTGTGCACTGGCATTATCTAGGATACCCTTTCCTGTGATAAAACCCATCACAACATCTGAAGGCTCATAGATCGTTTGAAGAAGCAGGTTCAGGCTTTTTTGAATAGCCTTAAGACCTGCTACTGGAGCTTTGATCCTTCTTTTACTTCCGTTTTTTTTTTTAATAGAAAAACTCCTGTATCGAGCTTGGGAATCCCGGACATTAATGTAATAATTGAGTTGCCTTAGTTGGAACTCGTGAGAATGTTCTCCATAGATTATTTTCTTAGCATAGTTCAATAGCACCAGTAAATCAGCCTTGGTCTTCATTCTACCAAAGTATTTTACGATATGTGATTGTTGTCCTGGCGTTATTTTCATATGGATAAAAAAGTTCTTGAATGTTGCCACGTTTTCTTTGTATATGATTTACACAATTTCACAAAGTATAGAATCATTATTGTAATACTAAAAAGTCAGCTCAGTGTAATAGCGGTATAGCAATTACCAAAGTGACGTTTAGTCGGGAATTACTTCCTGACCACCAACCGGATACAGTTGACCAATTCAAAATCTTGGGCAACATTCAAAGAACCTTACAAATAAATATACTATCTGCGCAACTGATTTGCGTAGATAGTATATTTTATCATTTTTTTATTTGAGCCTAAAATATCCTTTTTTTTCGAGAATCTGCATAATTTCGTTATTACTCTAACGAATAAATGTTTTCATTGTGGGGATTTCAGGGATAGTAGCCATCTGATCTCAGTTCAAAATATTCAGTTCACTCTTGTTCCAGCAATGGGAAACTTTATGATAAGTTGCTGGTCAAGATAAACTTTCCCTCTGGAATTTTATCTTTTCTACTGTCAGCTCATTCCACAAGAACAATCCTACTGCAAGCTAAAATTTAGGATGGTGACTACAATAATCTCTTTTTTCTATACTGCCCCTCAATCTTGTTCTTCACCACTTTTTCAAAATTAACTATTGCCCCACAATGTTCATAAAAGTTCGACTTTACGCCTATTCCCGCTACTGAGAAAAGCCTTTAGATTTATTTCTAGAGGCTTTTATGTTTTTTAATCAGTCGGAGATCATAAGTGATGATGGTTAATCATTCCCGAACGTTTATCCCGAAGAACACACTAAAACATCACAACAACTAGTCTTGCAAAAAAAGCTAAAACGTCGCAATGATCGATATTACGACAAAATCAATCTATATTTATCGCAACACTAAAACCTGGTCACATAAAAAAAGTAAACATTCATACCCAAGAGCTATTAGAGATCAATTATTTCTATCGACCACTTCTTAGCCATACCTAATCACCTCTAAAGATCACAAACCCATTTTTCTCAATCTCTAAAAACTAATTATATTAGCATTGCATATTTAAAATATTTATTAACTTTGTATCATGCAAGCATTTAATGTAGATAAAGAGAAAACACTCAACGCTGCGCTGCTTATTCTGAATAAACTTGGTGAGGCAGACTATCATAAGATTTTCAAAATCTTATACTTTGCGGAACAGCAACACCTCAAAAATTATGGTCAGCCCTTAACTGGTGACACTTACCAGGCAATGCCCTATGGACCTGTCCCATCTTTTCTTTATGACATTTTTAAAGCCTCAGAAAACCAGAGTTCACCATTTGGTGAAGCATTGGAATTAGCTAAGGCTTTTTCCGTGAAAAGAAAAGATAAAATTCCTTTTGTAACAGCGAATAATAATGCAGATACCGATGAATTATCTGAAACCAATATCGATGCAATCCTTGCTTCTATTGAAGAAAACCATCAATTGAGTTTCAAAGAAATTACCGATAAATCACACGATACCGCATGGGCCAAGGCAGAACAAGCCGTTGAAACAGAAATGTCTTACCTGGATATCGCAGAATCCGCACAAGCTACACCTGAGATGTTAAAATACATTTCGTTGCATGCAGAAAATAATCATATATAAAGTATTCTGATATGTCCCTTTCTGATTCTTTTCCTGAACATCTCAGACAAGAATTTGCACAGCGTAATCTTAAAATTGGCTCAGTGATTCGTGTGTATGTTCAGGACACCATTCCGCCAAAAGAAAAGCGTTTTATCCTAGTTGGACAATCATATGATAAATTGATCTTTGCAACAATATTTATCAATTCAGAAATTAACCCAAACATATTTCCCCAGCAAGAGCTTAGGGATTTAAATATTGAATTAACAACCAAAGATAGAGCCTATCTTGACCATGATTCCTATGCTGATTGTTCCAATATCAAAAAGCGGAATGCAAGCTGGTTATTGGACATTATTAGCATAGATCCAGCCAGAGTTATTGGTGAAGTTTCTGAGGATGATTTAAAAACAATCAGAGAAAAAATTAAATCTGCCCGGACCATATCACCCGCCTTGAAGAAAACTTTTGGCCTTTATTTTTAACAAGTGTATCCTCACACTTAAGAAAAGCAATACTATCCCGGTAACCTGGACTTGTATACACGGTAAAATGTAACACAGACCGCCTTTAGAAATACCACCAATACTTCAATCCCGTTCACACCTGCATCCACCAAAATGCTCAAAATGAACATTCATCCTGAAGTCTAGCCTCCTACCCTCTCCCCTCACAAGCAGCTAATTATAAAATAACGTAATAAAATAAAAAACAAGCCTCTTGCTCCTGTTCATTCGCAAGGATTTCCATTCGTTTTATTCATTCCATTCATTAACCCCCTCAGCTTTAAAACTATAAGAATTCTGATTTAGATTTGAATTTACATAGTTACAAAGCTGAATATTATCGATTGACCCTTTTTATCATCTAAATACGGAATGAATATAACTCAAAGCCCCCCTCAGCATTTCTATGCCCTTGATGCCATAAGAGGAATCGCAGCTGTAATCGTTGTCCTGTACCACTGGCAGTTTTACTATTATGCAAATGACACCTGGGTAAAAGAAAGCATTGATAAGGCAGCGCTTCCCTTCTACCCTTACCTATCCGCCATCTACAATGAAGGTGCAGTCGCAGTCGACTTGTTCTTCCTCCTTTCCGGATTCATTTTCTTTTGGCTGTATGCCGAACGGATTGCCAATGGAAAAATGGACTTCCGTAAATTTATGGTCTTTCGTCTCAGCAGACTCTATCCTATCCATCTGGTGACCTTAATCTCAGTAGCCATACTCCAATGGCTGATGCTTAGGAATGCGGGACATTACTTTATCGTGCAATACAACGACACTTATCATTTTATATTGAACCTCTTTTTTATACAAAACTGGGGATTCGAGAAAGGTTTATCCTTAAACTCACCCTCCTGGTCGAGTTCTGTAGAAGTATTCCTTTACCTGGTTTTCTTCCTCCTTTGCTTCCTGAAACTACAAAACAAAAAATGGCTGTTATTCCTCTTTATCCCCGTAGGGATATTCATACAATATTATTTTAGCCTCATCGGGAAAGGAATGTACTCCTTTTTTCTGGGTGGCCTCGTTTACTACCTTTATGTCTGGATGCTGAAAGAAGACAAGGCAAAAAAATACCTGTCTGCATTGGTCATCCTTACCATTTTTATCTGGATTTTACTCTTTGCAGAATACTATTTCTCCTATCTCCGTGATATCTTCATGAAGCAGTACCTGGATATATTCCCCCATAAAACTGCTGAATCAGCACAGTCAGCCTTCGCACTGGGCAAGAACTTCGCATTCCGGACTTTCGTGTCCCCATGCACGGTATTGGCCATAACCTTGTGGGAAACCACCAAGGGCACGCTGAGTAAAAAATGGGCAGTGATCGGTGACTGCAGTTATGCCATGTATTTAATTCATTTTTCTTTAAATATTTCATTCGCACTCCTGGCTGATGCTTTTCATATCGACCGGATCGTACTCCATTCGCCCATCACTTTATTCATTTTCTTCCTGATTCTTGTGCCACTGAGTTTTTTCATACACAAACACCTGGAAGTACCTGCCCAGCAAAAACTCAGGGATAGCTTTTATAAAAGTAAGAACCGGGATGTGGGCATAGCTGAAATGAAAGTAAAAGCAGAACAAATTCCTTAGCGGCGCACCTGTTGCTTCCGCCCTGGTTAAAGCGTAATGAATGTAGTAAGATGCTGCATTCACGCTTCATTTTTTACAAAAAAACATTAATAACTACTCAATATATGGGATTGAAATTCAGCTTACCACTAATCTTGGTTTTGGCCATCATTACGGGATGCTCAGGCATCCGGAAACTTACTTACTTCAATGATATTGCAGCCACTACAGGTGTCGATTCCCTTCAGCGCATGCAGCAACTGAAAATACAATCAGGTGATATCCTACAAATCACCATTACCACGATGGATAAGGAAATATCGCAGATATTTAATCCCAACATTCCGGCTTCTGCTTCTGTTTCCACATCCGGTGGGGGGATAGAACAGGGATACCTCGTAGACAGCGCCGGTTATATCGCCTTACCGGTAATCGGGAAAATAAATGTAAAGGACAAGACCACTACCGCCATTAACGACCTGGTTACCCAGGAACTGGATAAAACCGCCCGTAATATTTTCGTATCCACACGACTGGTAAATTTCAGGGTATCCGTCCTGGGCGATGTTGCCCACCCAGGCTCCTTCCGTATAGGGGCAGAAAGGGCCTCCATCCTGGATGTGCTGAGCATGGCAGGCGATCTTAACCTCACCGCCAAAAGGGACGATATCATGGTCATCAGGGAAATCAATGGCATCAAAACCTATACTTCCGTCAACCTGAACGATAGCCAAATTTTCTCCTCCCCTTATTATTATCTCAGAAACAACGATGTCTTATATGTAAAACCCGGTCCCGACCGCAAGTTTGCGACCTCTAAAACCATACAACTTCTTCCAGCCATCATGGGCGTGATATCCCTCATTACCACCATTGTCATTTTAAACAGATGATCGATTTTATGAATCAGGAAAAAACAACAAACCACAAGAATACCGCAATAGATCTGAATGATCTATTCCAGAAGATCATATTCCATTGGCCACTGTATCTTTTGGTACTGCTGGTTACGGTTGCCGGTGCCTTCCTTTACCTGAAGTACACCACACCGATGTATATGTCTTCTGCCAAACTCTATCTGAAGGATGAAAAAAAAGGTGGAGAAGAAATGGATGCACTCAAATCCCTCTCACTTTTCAACAGCAATAAAAATATTGAAAACGAGATGGAGGTATTGAAATCTCCTGTACTGGTAGAAAAAGTGATTGCAGCCAATGGCTTTAACATCCGCTATGAGGTAAAAGGAGCTATAAAAAATGAAGAAATTTATAGCCATCCCCCACTCAGCATACGTGTGCTGAGCGATAGCTCTAAAGTTGGCACCTATATTTTTGATGTCACGCAGGAGAAGAATGTATTGAAGATAAAACAGGTGGATGCTGTCCATGGCAATAACGTCCAACTGACGGTCAGACCCGGCGAACCATTCCTCGTAGCGAAGGATAAATTTGTCATTAACCGCCCTTCTTCGGCCAATGCCGATGCAGGAGCAACCATCCGGATCAGTATAGACTCCGTGACGGAGTGTGCCTATGAAAAAATCGAAGAAATAGGCGCAGCCCTGGTTAACCGTGATGCCACGGTCATACTGCTCAGCTATAAAGACGCCGTGCCTGAAAGGGCGGCCCATTTCCTCAATGCATTGCTTGATGCCTATAATATTTATACCCTGAACGACAAGAACAGGACGGCCTTAAAAACGGTCGATTTCCTATCCGTGCGCATCGATTCGTTAAAACAGGAACTGGGACTGCTGGAAAGACAGGAAGAAAATTTCAAGATCCAGCGGGGCATCACAGATATTGATGCCGGCTCCAAACTGGCCCTGGAACAGGTAAAAGAAGCAGATATCCGGTTAAGTGAAGCGAATATGCAGCTTTCGGTTTTCGACCAGGTGGAAAGTTATGTGAACAATCCTTCTGGCGATTATCCCTTCGCGCCCGTACTCGGTAACGTTGACCAGACACTCACTTCAATGATCAACCGCTATGAGGAAATGCTCAGGGAAAAGAGACGGCTGTCACTCTCCCTCCGGCCTGCCAGCGAAATCCTGCAAAATTTAGAATCACAGATCACCGATGCCCGCAAAACCATCAGCGATTATATTGCCGGATACAGGAGGAATGCCGGCGTGGTGCAAAAAGAAACGCAGCAAAAGGTAAACCAGATACAGGGTAAAATATCCAATATACCGACCTACGCAAGAGAGTACATCAATATCAAGAGACAACAGGGCGTGAAGGAAAACCTGTATCTGTTCCTGTTAAAAAAGAAAGAAGAAGCTTCGGTGGCTTACGCCAGTAATGTGGTAGACAATAAGGTAATTGCCCCTGCTTTTGTACCGGACAAACCCATGTCTCCCAAAAAAACCATTGTATTCATTGCTTTTATCGCTGTCGGACTCCTACTCACCAGCGCCTACATCTACTTCAAATATTTCTTAAATCCCAGCGTCCTCCATAAAAAAGAAATCGAACGGGTATTTGATTTCCCTGTGATCGCCGAAATTTACCTGCAGGAAGAAGGAGAACATGATATGTCGCTCCAGAACCGTTCACTACTGGTAGAGCAGGCATTCCACATGCGTACGAACCTAAAATTCCTGCTTACAGGAGTTATCGGCAGCCCACTTATCCTCCTTACATCGAGCATTCCGGGAGAAGGCAAAACATTCCTTTCTGCCCATCTCGGAAATTCACTAACAGTGGGCAATAAAAAAGTGGTCGTGGTGGAACTGGACCTCAGAAACCCTAAACTTTCACAGTTTTTCGGGCTGGACCATAACATTGGTGTCACCAATTATATCGTTGGCAATAAAACCGTGGAAGAGATCATTAGAAAAGTACCTGGTGCAGATGAACTGTATCTCGTTTCTTCCGGAGCTATTCCACCCAATCCTATCGAATTGCTCGAAAGCAATCGCATGGGTGAATTGCTGAACAGGCTGAAAGAGCTGTTCGACTACGTGATTATTGATATGTCGCCTATCGGTATCGTATCTGATGCCAAAAGTATTGCAAACTACATAGACTGTACCCTCTTTGTGGTACGGTACAATTTTACACGCAAGTCTAAACTGGATGCGGTATCAGAAAACCTGAAAAAGGGCTTCTTTAAAAATACGGGGGTCATCTTCAACGGTATTATACAGGATAATTTCTCTCCGAATGACTATTACGGTCACTATTCGTACACAGGAAATAAACAACAGAATTATACATGGTCATCATTGGTTAAAAAAATAAAACAGCGCATTGGATAAACTACTTGAAAATAGCGGGTGGCTCCTGCTCGATAAGCTCAGTAAACTTTTTCCGGGCGTGATCATCGTGGCACTTATTGGCCGCCACCTGGGACCTGAAGAATTCGGGATGTGGAACTATGCGCTGGCACTGACCACCATTATCGGTAGTGTGGCCATACTGGGAATGGATAAGCTCGCCGTGAAAGAACTGATCAGTAATGAGCAAAGGCAGGGAACCATCGTGGCAACGATTATCCTGATGAGGATTATAGCCAGTATCATCTGCATGGCCATAGGCATAGGTATCGTACTGTTCAGCAGGCAACACCAGCAGATCTATTTGTACTGTACTATTTTTTCTGCGCTGATTATTGTCCTGCAGTCCTTTGATGTATTGGATTATTTCTACCAGGCAAAGAATGATGTAAAAAAAGTAATCATTCCGAAGGTGATGGTATTCATTACTTTCTGTGTAGTCAAACTCCTGATTATATTTCTTAACGGTACCCTGATGGTCTTTCTATGGGCATCGGTGATAGAAATGCTCCTCACCTATATGATCATCCTTGTCGTATTTGGTTACCAGAATGCTTCAGATTTCAGCTTGCGCATCGACCGGTCGCTGGCAAAAGCACTGCTGGCCAAAAGCTGGCCATTGATGCTGTCCAACCTCCTGGTGATCTTGTTTATGAAGATAGACCTGGTCCTGCTGGATGTCCTTTCCAACCCCACAGAACTGGGAAAATATGTGAGCGCTGCGCGGATTTCTGAGTTATGGTATGCCATTCCCATGGTGATATCCGTAGCCATTCTGCCAGGCCTCATCCAAAAGAAAAAGCTCAGCCAGCATGCTTACCTGCTCACCTTAGAGAAGTTGCTACGCTTGTCCTTCTGGCTAAGTACGGTGATCGCCGTTGTGATTACATTGACTGCACACCTGATTATTCCACTCCTGTACGGCAAAGATTATACGGCTGCTTCCCCAATGCTGATGATCCATATATGGGCAGGTATTCCCGTTTTTCTCAATATCGTTTTAGTGCAATATCTGTTTGTCGAAGGAGAGTATAAGATTTATCTGTATACCAACCTGGCAGGCCTGCTGGTTAATGTGGGCGTTAATTTTTTACTGATCCCGACCTATGGGGGGATTGGTGCTGCCATAGCCACTGTCGCGGCCTACCTGGCTGTAAATGGGATGTTGCTCCTGCTCGATAAAAGCGGTCAGGGATTCCAGTTCACCAAAAAAATGTTCCACCCTATACTGGCCTTTTCAGATACAAAACAAGTGTATGACAGCCTGATGGCTTTTACCGGCAATTTATTATCCACCAAACAAAAAAAGGAGTTCAAATGAGCAGCACTACACATACGCCAATCTTACTTCTGGTATTTAACCGTACTGAACAGGCAATGAAGGTGTTTGGGCAAATCAGGCTGCAACAGCCCGAACAGCTGTTTATTGCTGCCGACGGCCCAAGGCCAGACCAGCCCGGTGAAATGGAAGCCTGCGAGGCTGTCAGAACAGCGGTACTGACTGGGATCGACTGGCCCTGTAAAGTGGAAACACTTTTCCGTCCCCATAACCTGGGCTGCGGAAAAGCGGTAAGTACTGCGATCGACTGGTTTTTCAGCCAGGTGGAAGAAGGGATTATACTGGAAGACGATTGTTTGCCAGACCCTACCTTCTTTTCTTTTTGTACAGCCATGCTTGCGAAATACCGGTCAAACCAAGATATACTGCATATCAACGCAGGCAATTACCAGTCGGGCGCCTGGCGGGGAGAGGCCTCCTATTATTTTTCCCGCTATGCACATGTATGGGGATGGGCTACCTGGCGGCGCGCCTGGCAGTATTACGACTTCAGCCTTAACCGGTACAGCCATTTCCCTCCCCAAGGCCTGAATACCTTTCTTCAAGCAGAGCTGCAATCCATTTATCAGGCCCAGACCGACACCTGGGATATCCAGTGGTTCATGAGTGTGTGGTTCCATAAAGGATGGGTAATCACCCCCAATATCAGCCTGGTCAAAAATATCGGTTTTGGCAAAAACGCAACCCATACCCATTCTACCCCCAAGTGGTTCAACAAGATACGGTACGGCAAAATAGCGGAGATCAGTCACCCTGAAGGAAATTACATTGATGAAGAAGCAGACAGGTTCACTGTTCAGACCCTGTATAACCCTGGCAGCTTATCGATCAGGATCAAAAAAATAGTGAAAAACAATACCCTACTGTACAATTTCTACAAACGCATCTACAGACTAGCAAATTAATATGGAAACCGGGTACGATATTCTTCAGAGCAGTAATATATTCGTGGAATGTTTCAGGGAAGGTATGCCCCTGGTCATTGCCGCGATACTGTTGTATCTGTACTATAATAAGCGGATATCGATCATCGATATGCTGCTCTATGCCTTTGCTTCAGAGGCCTATACCTTACTGGCCATCGGCCCTACCTTTAATGCCACCCTCTTTGTTGGTATCTTCATTCTCCTTGAACAGGCACACCTGTTGGTTACCGGCAAGCAGTATATCAGGCCAGCGTATCTCTTTCTGCTGCTGTTACCCCTGTTATCAAATATTGTGGTCTTTCTGATCACACAATTGTACAAAGATCCTTTCAGTTATCCTGGTGGCAGGGTGTATGCTTTTTATACCAAACCCATCTATTTTTACCTCAAAACCTATCTGCCCTTTTTTGCCATCGGTGCTAAGATCGTGCAGGACAGGGAACAGCTTTCCTTCGAAAAATTCGGTGAAAGCATGAAAAAGATTGCGGTGATATCCTGCATCATTGCGCTTGTGCAGATCGCCGTACAGCTCATTTTCCATAATGTGGAACTCAGTGAGTTCCTGGGCCTGCAAAGCCGTTACCTGCAGGAGGAAATTAATGGTCCCCTCGGCATACGCGTGCAGGCATTGTTCGGGGAACCCAAAATGTTCAGCGCCTTTCTATCCCTGGCCATTCCTTTTTTTATGAAAGACCGGAATTACAAAATGGTGGTGTTCATGTTCATTATAGGGATCCTTACCTCTTCACAAACCTTCTGGATCAATATTCTGGGAGGCAGTATCCTTTTCCTGTGCCTACCCAGACTAATGCAGGTGAGATGGAAGATCATCACTACGCTGTTGGTCATTGTAGGTATTTTCCTTTCGTTCGCTGCATTCAAGGATTATTTCCTGAAGCAATATATGGCTAACCGCAACGACGCCACTTACCGGCTTCTCTTTGAAAGGTCGGCTTACCGCTACAACAACGAATTCTGGGGGAGGAGTAATATCATTTTTGGAATCCCGCTGCAAAGGGATATGGAATTGCCGGTGGTAGATTTCCTCCGGGAGGAACCTTATCTCTTTATCTCTGGATACGGAGCCGGAAACAGCACCTTCATTCCCCCGAGTTACTTTTTCGGGCAAATGAATTATCAACACAAACTGGCAGGTATTGGCGGTCAGAACCTCAATATGCGCTGGTTTTTCATCCTGGCAGAATTCGGCGCAGTTTCCCTGTTTTTCTTTTTCATGATCCTGACCAAAACGAGACCCGGAACTCCCCACTTTCAGCTGAGCTACCTGGGATATGTGGCCGTCTGTTTCTTTTTCAGCCAAATAGATCTTTTTCTCGTCATCGTAGCCTTACTCTGTGCCTATCATATTGGATTAACTAAAAAATTGGAGCATGAACAAATTACGTAGTATTCTCTGGGGAATTCAATTCCGGACCTCTTTATTGTCTCACTATCTTTTCAATAAAAAGATAAGGAAGAGAACGGCATGGCATGAAATGATATACCATCTGTTCTCCCCACGCATGTATGATGTAGCCAATGAAAAGGCCACGCTGATCAACAAGGACGAAAAGTACAATTATTACCGGATCAAAGGCCATGAGGATACCTTCATTTATCCCATATCCGCACCGTTCTACAGTTTCGCCATGGTCATGACAGAAGCCAGGCCGCAACACTGGCATTATTATGAGATCCCGCAGACAGCGATTGCACCCGGTGATGTCGTGGTCGACTGTGGCAGCGCGGAGGGATTTTTTGCCTTCAAGCACCAATACACTGCCAGCCGCATTTTTGTCATGGAACCTTTACCCCTGTTCATCGATTCCCTGCAGGAACTTTTCCGGCAAAAAGACAATGTAGAGATCCTGCCACTGGCTGCCGGTGATACCTGCCAGAAGGCCTATATCAACTTTACTTCTGATGACACCATACTGAATGGTACAATCGGGCAGGACGGCCAGGACGGGGAGGCAATTGAAGTCGATGTGGTTACCCTCGATAGCCTCTTCGCTGAAAAGGGAATCAAAATAGATTACCTGAAGGCAGATATTGAAGGCTTTGAAGAGAACATGATCAGAGGTGCACTGGAGACCATCCGGGAAAGCAAGCCCAAAATAGCGATCACCACCTATCATGAAGGACAGGATTATGAAAAACTGATCGAACTGATCAAAGGCGTAGTACCGGAATATAATTACCTCGTAAAAGGGATTCATTATCTCTCCGGAAACCCAGTAATGTTACATATGTGGATCTAAAACAATATCATCATGCAGTTATTTTTAGACAATAGTGTATTTTCTATTCAGAAAGCCGGCGGCGTCTCTACTTATTGGTATGAGCTGTTGTCAGGCATGTGCAAAAGCGGACTTTCCATTGGCTTTTTAAATGCGCAGCAAAAATCCAACAATATCCTTGAGCAGAGGATTGATTACAAGCTTTTCAATTGTATCCGGGAGAGCCGTATTCCCCTTAAATATCTCCGCTACCTGCCGCTGCGTTATTCCCTTCCTGCCGCTGCAATTTTTCACGGAGGATACCTGCGCGTGTCCCCACAAAAGAATATCCTGAATATCCTTACCGTGCACGACTTTGTGCATGAGCGGAAGCTGGCTTCTAAGTTTCCCTGGGGACTGGCAAATACCCTGCAAAAAGCATATGGGATACACCGTGCCGATGGCATTATCTGTATCTCAGACAGTACGCGCCAGGACCTGCTTCACTTTTTCCCTCAAATTAACCCGGCGAAAGTAAGGGTGATCCACCACGGTATCGGCAACTTCTACCCGATCGGCAAAGAACAACCCATCAGCTGTTCGCTGGATCTCAATCTTGAAGAGAAATTCATCCTGTATGTAGGCGCACGCAGGAATTATAAGAATTTTCACCTCGCGGTACAAACAATGGAACTGCTTCCCCCTTCCTTCCGCCTGGTCGCCATTGGTGGGGAAGCCTGGAGTAAAGAAGAAATGGGCATGATGGAGGAAAAAATAGCAGGACGCTACCATATTTTCCCAACAGTAAGCCAGGCCGACCTGAATGTATTGTATAACCATGCTTTCTGCCTCCTTTATACTTCGGCGTATGAAGGCTTCGGATTTCCTCCCGGAGAGGCCATGAAAGCCGGTTGTCCGGTAGTAACAACCTGCATGACGTCCATTCCCGAAGTTGTTGGGGAAGCCGGACTGATGGCAGAAAGTCCTGACCCGATGCTGTTTGCGGAAAAGATCAGGTCACTGGAAAATGAAACATTCAAACAACAGTTGATCAGCCGCGGACTGCAACAGGCACAACAATTCACCTGGGATAAAAGTGTACAGGAAACAATCAATTTTTATAAAGATAGCTGGAACCTAAAATTTTCGACATGAGTATGATCTACAAATTAACCGACGCAGTAAAAGTGTATCTGTCCTCCGGCAGGGGACTCAAATCGATGGTAGAAAAAGGCGCTTCGGTAGCCTCTACCCGAATACTGCATAACTGCAGGCATTATATACCAACCTTAGGCACAATTATAGATGCAGGCGCCAACCAGGGCCAGTTTGCCATTGCCGCCAGTCACTTTTACCCTGATGCGCACATCCATTCGTTTGAACCCCTTCCAGAAGTATATCCTATCCTGCAGCGCAATACCAGCCAGCTTTCCCGTATCAACACGTACAATATAGCCCTGGGGAACTCTACCGGAACGCTCGATTTTTACAGTAATGCCTATTCCCATGCCAGCTCGGCACTGCAGGTATCCGCATTGCAAAAAGACATGCTCCCGAAAACAGTCAGCTCCAACCGGATAGAAATTCCCGTGGAACGATTGGATGACCTGCAGGAACAGCTGCACCTGCTCTCCCCGGCATTACTGAAAATGGATGTCCAGGGATTTGAGAAGGAGGTACTAAAAGGCGCCATACATAGCTTGCCCCATATTGATTACCTCTTATTTGAAACCTCTTTTGTGCAGATGTATGAAGGTGAACCACTGTTCGATGAAATGCATGCGTTCGTGAAAGAACTGGGATTTGAATTCATTGCTCCTGTGGGTTTCTTTCAAACGGAAAACCTACAAATTTTACAAATGGACCTTTTATACAAAAGAAAAAAATGATGAACCTATCCTCACCAATAACAAATATATATAGATGAAAATTGTAGTTAATGATCACTCCGGCCATGCTTTCACCCTTCAGCTCAGTAAGCAGTTTGTCCAAAGTGGACATGAGGTATTACATGCGTACTCGGTTTCCTTCCAGTCGCCCAAAGGAAACTTTGAAGACCTTCCGCTTTCGGAATCCGGCTTAACGGTGTTGCCGATTACGATCACAGGTGACTTCGATAAGTATTCTCTTTTAAAAAGACGGAAGCAGGAAATTGAGTATGCACAACAGCTCGTCCATAAACTGGAATCCTTCAAGCCCGACGTGGTATTAAGCGGTACCACCCCCTTGTTTGTACAGCAGCATTTACAACAATACTGTATCAGGAAGGGAATCAAATTTGTCTATTGGTGCCAGGATATATATACCGTTGCCATCCGGCAAATCGCGCGGCAAAGGCTGGGTTTCATCGGCTTCCCCATATGGTATTATTTCAAACAGTTGGAAGCCGGACTGATGAGAAAAAGTTCGCATGTCATCAGTATTACCCCCGGCTTTAATCCGCTCTTTCAGGAATGGAAGATCAATCCGCAACAGGTAACCTGTATTCCCAACTGGGCGCCTATACAGGAACTCACACCTACGGGCAAGAAAAATGAATGGGCAAAGCGGCACCAGGTGGTTGATAAAACCTGTATTGTTTATTCCGGAACACTTGGATTAAAGCACAATCCATCCATCCTATCTGCTGCCGCCGAATATTTCCGCAAACATAAAGAAGTGGTTTTTATCATTATTTCTGAGGGTTTAGGGGCATCCTTCCTGCAAAAGGAAAAAGAGAAACTGCAGCTGGACAACCTGCTGTTGATTCCCTTCCAGGATTTCAGGGAGATGGGCCAGGTCTTTGGCACAGCAGACATCCTGCTGGCCATACTGGAAAATGATGCAGGTGCTTATTCTGTGCCTTCCAAAGTACTCGCTTACCTGTGTGCAGAAAAACCCATCGTTCTGGCCATGCCTCCCCATAACCTCAGCGCCTCTATTGTGCTGGACAATCATGCCGGCTACTGCATTGCACCGGATAACCTGCAAGGCTTTTTCGAGCAAATTGAAAAACTGGTCACTGATCCTGCCCTACGAAAGGAAATGGGCAGGAATGGCCGCGCGTATGCCGAAAAGAATTTCGACATCACGCACATTGAAAATCAATTCATAAAGGTGTTTAATACGATCAGCACCTAATTATCAGCCTGTTCAGTTCAGAACACGCTTTAACCATGCATCATATGAAAGCTAGCCACACTATTAATTTCCTCTTAAGACTCCTGATGGATTACCTCGTATTGATGCTGGCCTTTCTCTGTACTTATCAGCATATTTTTGGTTGGGGAGAAGTATTCTTTTCAGTCCCTAACCTGCTGCTGCTTGGGATCAGCATTATTGCATGGCCCGTTATTGGAATGTCAGTCCATTTGTATGAGGAATTCAGGACAAGGTCATTTTCCTATGAGTTTATAGCCATTCTCAAAACTACCTTACTCCATACCTGTTTCTTCACCTTCCTGTTCTTCTATTTTTTTGAGTATTACCCCTATCCCAGGACATTTACCTTACTCTATGCCCTCCTTATCTTTACAGGCATTACAGTAATTAAGTTCTTTATCAAACAGTCGCTGCTTCGGCTGAGGTCAAATGGGTATAATATCAAAAACATACTGATAGTAGGTACGGGTGATACCGGTATGAAATTCTATAACACCATCCGTTCTAATGACCATTTCGGATACAGGTGTGTTGGATTTTTGGATGAGCAGACCAATCCTTCTATCAACGGGCAATATCTGGGGAAAATAGCTGACCTCTCCAGGATCCTCGAAGATTATGAAATCGACGATGTCATTGTGGCCCTGCCGGAAACACAGAGCATGGAAATGGAAAAAATTATTATCATCAGTGAAAAAGAAGCCAAACGGGTAAGGATCATAGCGGATTACCACCGCTTCTGCACTTCTACGGCCAGCATGAATTTATTTGGTACATTTCCGCTTTTAACGATCCGCACCTCTCCGCTGGACGACCTGACGGAACAAAGGTTCAAGCGTATCTTTGAGCTTTGCTTTACCATCATACTGTTCCTGACTATATTCTGGTGGCTCTTCCCCATCATTGCCCTGCTGATCAAACTCACTTCACGTGGTCCCGTTCTGTTCAAACAGAACCGGCAAGGTTTAAACAACAAACAAATCAGCTGCTACAAGTTCCGATCTATGACCTATAACAGTGATACCGTCAATGCAAACGGGCAATACCTCCAGGCCACAAAAAATGATTCAAGGGTTACACCTATAGGAAGGTTCCTCCGTAAAACGAATCTCGACGAACTTCCCCAGTTTTTTAATGTTTTAATGGGAGACATGGCCCTGGTAGGCCCACGCCCCCACCCTATTCCTTTACACCAGGAATCAAGAAATACCATACAAAATTATATGCTGAGGCATGTAGTAAAGCCCGGAATTACAGGTTGGGCACAGGTGAATGGCTGCAGGGGCGAAACCACGATCTCCGGACAGATGCAAAAACGCGTTGACTTTGACCTGTGGTATATTGAACACTATAGTTTCTGGCTCGACTGCCAGATCATCTTCCAGACACTGATGAATATGATCAAGGGGGATAAAAACGCTTATTAGCGAAGGGGACTTCAGCACCACCAGGATTTTGTTTGATCCCTATTGAATAGGATTTCTTTGGTCTCCTACAGCAGCCTTACCTGCTGATTAACCGTCGCACATAATGGTATCAAATTATGAATTAATGTAATATCTTTAAATCATGAAAAATATACACCCATTGGCAGATGCGGAACTGACCGACCGCTATGCCTGGATATTTGATACCCCTGCTGAAACCCTGCCTGATGACCATAGGGTGATCAGCATAACTGAGCTCTCCACCCCCCTGGGACCGATGCTGGCCGGTGTAACCACAGAAGGCGTTTGCCTGCTGGAATTTACCGACAGGATCAGATTGGAAAAAGAGATCAGTGACCTGAAAAATTTACTCCATGCGACCATGCATCCGGGACGTAATCAGTATTCAGAACAATTGGAGCAGGAGCTGAATGAATATTTTGAGGGAAGCCGGAAAACATTTACCGTTCCGCTCCATACCCCCGGCAATGAATTCTCACAGACCGTATGGAAAGCACTCCAGGAAATTCCTTACGGGAAAACATGCTCCTATAAAGAGCAGGCCGACAGGATGAACAATCCAAAGGCAATCCGCGCAATCGCGTCTACCAATGGCAGGAACCGCTTAGCCATACTCATCCCCTGCCACCGTATCATCGGCAGCAACGGAAGTATGACAGGTTATGCCGCAGGAGTAGATAAGAAAAAATGGTTGCTCAGATTTGAAAGAGACCATTCTGAAAAAGAACAGGGCACCTTGTTCTAAACCCGTATATATTCCAAGAAATTATTGTCTTAACAAAAAAGCCAGTTCATCAGATGGATGAGACTGGCTTTTTTTGGCTATTGCATGGACAAACTTGAATATCCAAAACATTTGTCCCCGGTAAAAACTAATTAAAAGGGCTTACGTAACTGTAAAGCCTTACTCCCCTCACCCTGAAGTTCTGGTAGTCGTTGATGAAATTAGCCAGCACACCGATGGAAACCTGCTTATTCTCCGTCATCACAAAAGAAACTGATGGGCTCTGATGTCCTGAATACCCAATACTTGAATCAATCCCTGCCACATCAGGTAACGTATCCCCATTGGCCACAACAAGATACACCACATTACTTACACTTGCCGATTCAAAGTCCATCGTATATTCATATTTACCTTCCGGCAAATTAAAAGTCTGGTAAATTTTACCATTAGGTATGGCCGGGGTAGACCAGCGTTCCATGGCCATAAAAGCTCCCCCATTATAACTGTCAAATCCACCGACACCATTGATATTTTTTACTGCAGCATTTACCGTCCAGTCTTTCAGTAATCCAAAACGGCTGGAAGCATTATCGGCCCTGTCAAACCGTGTATTACCAGGATTTTTAAAATAGGTATTGGTCACCTCTACTTTACGTTCTTCAAATGAAGAAACATCTACAATGATCGTAGCGGCAGACAGCTGTTCATTGAGCTGATATTTATCCGGATTGGAAAGGACCACATTTAAGGCCAATTTCTTCCCTCTGTTTGCTTCCAGAACGGCCTTACTAATTTTAAAGTAAACAGCCGCCGAAGTCTTATCCGATGGGACTTCAATTTTTGACAGGGTTCCGGTACCCGGTTGTGAAGTATACAATTCGTAATCACCTGCAGCAAGGGCAACTGTTCCTGCCGGCAATTGATCCGTATTTACAGAAAAATTAACCGCATATGCCTCTTTGCTTTGTATACCGGAACGGTTAATGCCAAAGGTTTTGATCACCACCTGTGCTTCTTTATCCACCTGGGCGTTATTTACATTAACCATTATCTGGTTATCAACAGCACCAGAAACATAAATTACCGGTGGAACATTATCCGTTATGTACTTCAGTTCATCTTTTTCGCAGGAAGTGATTCCCCCGGCCAGAAAAAGCAGGCATAGGCCATATATATATTGTGAAACTTGTTTCATTTTGAGTTCAGTTTAAATGTTAAGATTACCAGCCCGGATTTTGAACCATTACTTTATTCCTGTCCATTTCAGATTGGGGAATTGGCCACAGGTAATGCTTTCTCTGGAATACCCTGGTTTCAAAAACCGAGCGCTGATAAAACTCCGTATCGGTGAAACTCGTTCCCCTGCTTACATTCATCCCATACATTTGTCCGCCATCGGTTTGTTCAGCAATCTTCCACCTCCTGGTGTCAAATAACCGGTGACCTTCAAAAGCAAGTTCTATTCTTCTCTCCCTGCGGATACGTTCACGCATATCCGACTGACTTAAATTGGCGGGCAAAGGTGCAATCCCTCCGCGCTGGCGGATAAGGTTCACATAAGTGGCAATATCCGGATGGCCGCCATCATAATATTCATTCAGCGCCTCCGCATAGTTTAAATAAATCTCTCCCAGCCTGAAATAGATATAAGCCATCTGTATGTGCCTTCCATTGACCAGGTCTGTATTCGGACTGGAAAATTTCTTTATCAGATATCCGGTGGTAGAAAAATCATGGGAGCCATTTTTACCGGAAAGTCCGGTGGCATACATTTGTATTTTGATCGTCCCGTTACCCACATATGGCCAGATCCCTCCGTTATACAAGACGGTCGCATAAAAACGTGGTTCCCTGTTCGTATACATATTCCAGTCGCCATTCTTACTGTATTTACCATCCGCAGTCGAAAAACCATTCTCTACGTAGCCCGATCCTTCATCATTTATCCTTAAACCATTCGCCATGTGGTAAGCATCCACCTGCATCTGGGTCACACAGCCTCCATTGTATCCGTTCACCTGGCGTGGGCCGATGTGTTTTTCCCATTGAGCGGAGGAATTTCCAGGACGGGCCCAGATCACTTCCCTGTTCCAGCGTTCAAAAAACAAATCCCTGTAGGAAATAAAAGGATCAAAATCAGCCGGATTATCAGAATTTTTATACAGACCCGCAGGTAAAAGATCGATTAACTCTTTTGCCACATCAGCGGCTTTCTTCCATTTTTCCTTATCAAAGGTTACATTGACCAACTGCTTGCCATCGGCATTCCTGAAATTTGAAAAATCAGTATTTCCATTCCAGAGCGGACTCGCAGCATACAAAAGAATACGGGATTTCATGGCCAGTACTACCCGTTGATCTACTTTTCCATAATCCTGGTCGGCCGTTATCCTTTGGGGAAGGACCGCCTTGGCGGCATCCAGTTCTGCAATGATGTAATCAATACATTCCTCATAGGAATTACGTGGAATCTGCGTAGCCGAAGCATCAATATCCACGGGCAAGACTTCTCTGATAATAGCTACAGGGCCATATTTACGCAGCAGCGAGAAGTAATACCATGCACGCAATGCCCTGGCTTCTGCAGCCCATATAGCCGTGCTACCGGGAACATAATTCTCACAGTCCCGGCATTCTGATACTTTATTGATGAATACACTTGCCGAGCGTATCCCCCGGTAATCTCCGCCAAATTCATCAAAAGGGATGGAAATCGGCGACCAGTTTCCCGTATTGATCTGGTTTGAAGTCGCCGCAGAAAAAATGATGTCTCCTTCATCAGAAATCCCGGAGTAATTCGAGAAGGGATAAATTTCATCAGGCAGATAGCTGTATACGTTACGGAGATACCGTTCAGTCTCCAGCCTGTTTTTAAAGACCTGGTCCAGGTCCAGCATATCATCCGGTTGCTTATCCAGAAAAGCTTTCTTGCAGGATGTAGTGAATACACAACTTAATAAAAGCAGCGATATATATAGTTTGATACTTGACATTTTACTTGAGATTAAAAATTCATGTTTACACCGAAATTTGCAGTACGTTGGATAGGATAGCGTGCACCATTGCCATTTCCCAATTCAGGATCCCAAAATTTGAAACCACTCCAGGTAAGCAGGTTAAAACCACTTGCATACACCCTCAGCGTATTGATCTTTAACTTTTGCGACCAGGATTTAGGAATGGTATATCCTATTTCCGCAGTTTTAAGTCGCAGGTAACTGGCCTTTCTCTGCCACCAGGTTGAGGGCTGGTAGTTATTCGGAGCAGCATTCTGGTTATTGGGATCATATCCCTGTCCATAAGACAGTCTGGGGAACAACACATCCTGACTCGGATTCTCTACGGTCCAGCGGTCCAGTGCATATTCACTCACACTCCCCCTGAATCCGGCTTCTGTGAAAGGAAAAAATCCGATCCCTCCAAGCATATAATCCATATTGCCCGATCCCTGGAAGAATACCGAAAGATCAAAGCCTTTATAGGCTATCGTTGTACCGAAACCATAAATAATCTCAGGAACATCAGGATTCCCGATGGCTACCTGATCGGATGCATTGACCACTCCGTCTCCATTCACATCTTTATACTTGATATCCCCAACGCGAACAGGGCCGAAGGTTTGGGTAGCCGAACTTGCAATTTCAGCTTCATCGGTGAATAATCCATCAGCAATCAGGCCAAATGGCTGTCCCAATCGTTTACCCTGTCTGTTCTGGTAAATATAACGCCAGTCAGGCTGGTCCATATTGATCAGCTTATTCCTTGCAAAGGTGAAGTTTCCACGGAAGGTAATATCTACAGCTCCCACCTTACGCCTGTATTCCATTGTGGCATCTACCCCTTTGTTACTAAATTCCCCCAGGTTTCCATAAGGATTATTGATCAAACCCATAATTGCAGGAAGTGAATTCCGGGAAACATAAATATCTTTACGGTGGCGGTGGAAGAAATCTGCCTGCAGGTAAAACCCATTCAGGAAACGTGTTTCAATACCTACGTTTACTTCACGCTCTGTCTCCCAGGTCAGGTCTACCCCCCATTGGTCTTCACCCCTTGAACCAATAGAGTTATTGTTATCAATACCAAAATTGTATCCTCCGTTACCCCCTCCAATAGTGGTGAGGTAGGCAAATCTACGGCCCCCAATCTGGTCATTCCCTTTATATCCGAATGAACCCCGCAATTTCAGGTACTTCATGAATGCTATATTGTTCTTGAAGAAACCTTCTTCTGAAACAATCCAACCGGCAGCAATGGAAGGAAAAAGCCCGAAACGGCTTCCCTTTTTAAAGTTTTCTGATCCATTATACCCTGCATTCAACTCGGCAAAATATTTGGATTTATAATTATAGGTCAAACGGCTCACCATCCCCTGAAGACGGAAGGGTAAGGCACCGATGGCCTGATTCGCCTCCGCATCCTGGTAATCCTGCTGGTTGTATAAAATTAATCCGCCAATGGTATGGTTTCCAAAAGTCCTGTTGTAATCCACATTCGCCTGGATATAAATACGCCTGTTTCCTCCCGATTGCTTACCGAAGCCCAG
The DNA here is from genome assembly GCF_052180285.1 of Pedobacter sp. AW31-3R. NCBI lineage: Bacteria > Pseudomonadati > Bacteroidota > Sphingobacteriia > Sphingobacteriales > Sphingobacteriaceae > Pedobacter > Pedobacter sp. AW31-3R. The sequence continues at coordinate 5,630,150 of NZ_CP197475.1, forward strand.
ATCGGGCTGTCCTTCAGTCCACCTGGTCAACTGCAGATTGCCTTCGTCATCCCTTCCCGTTGCGATATATCTTGGTGACACACGGGTGCGTTGTATAAAATGCCGGTTATACCCATCAAAAGCAAACTTTGCCTGTGCCCTAAAACCTTTAACTATACCGGAAAGATCCTGTTTGAGGGTAATATCCGACTGAATATTGTTACGCCATTCCGTTGCAAACCCCCTTCCTGTTAACAGTTCATATGGATTCTCCACCCCATTGATTCCTCCGTAAAGCACACCTGAACCATCAGGGTTCGGATACGTGGGCGAGTAACCTACCGGTGTATTGAACATAATCCCTCCGCCAGTTCCCGTGCCCGGACCTCCAAGCCAGATATTGGGTGCACCCGTACCAGGATAATTCCCATTCACAAGAATACCTCCTAAACCGATACTCAGTTCCGTTGTCCTGCTGAGATTGATATCCGTATTCGCCCTGAAATTATAACGTTTCAATCCTACATTGGTATTGTAATCGTTCAGGTTGTCGCCTTTCCAAATCCCATCTTCCGCATAATAAGACGCAGATACAAAATATCTGGCAGTTTCACTTCCTCCACTGACATTCAGGTTCAGACGCTGGTTATTGGCTTTGTCTTTCATCATCAAGTCCAGCCAATCCACATTAGGATATAAATATGGGTCTTCACCAGAACGATATTTCTCAATCACCTCGGGGGTATATGGAGTAATGAAAGACGGGTTTGATGCCAGCTGTGCCTCATTATATAAATTCAGGTAAGTTGGGGCATCCACAAGCTTTGGCAGGCTTGTCGGTGCAGTAATCCCACGCTCATATTTAAAGTTTATACTTGGCTTTTCCTTATTTCCACGCCTGGTGGTCACAAGAATAACACCATTCGCGCCACGTATACCATACACAGCAGTAGCAGATGCATCTTTCAAAACATTGAAAGACTCAATCTCTTCCGGCTCAATATTGTTCAGGGGGCGTTCTACCCCATCGACCAATACCAGCGGATTCTGCCCTGCACCAAAGGTACTGATCCCCCTCACCCAAAATTGTGCGTCATCATAACCCGGTTCGCCACTCCGCTGAATAGCGATCACCCCGGCTACTTTCCCCACCAGGGCATTGGCCAGGGAACGTGGTGCCGCTGTCTTCAGTTCAGACATATTTACTGTTGAAATTGCACCAACAACACTTTCCTTTTTCTGCTGACCATAGCCCACTACAACCACCTCACCGAGTGACGACTGGCTCTCTTTCATCGTCACATTAATCACCGAACGGGAATTCACTGCAAGTTCCAGTGTTTCAAAACTCACATAGGAAAAGGTCAGGATCCCCGTCCCATCAGGCACGCTTAATGTATAGCGGCCATTTTTACCTGTCGCCGTAGCCGTTTTCGTTCCCTTAAGCCTAACCACCACCCCCGGTAAAGGTGCTCCGGTTGTATCGGTTACCAATCCACTGATCTGCAAAGCCCGGTGGTCCCCATCATCTTTCACAATAATGATCAGGTTCTCTTTCAGTTGCTGGTAGCTTAGTCCGGTATCTTCCAGGATAGTTTCAAGAATCGTTGAAACCGGTGTCTGTATCATGTTAATAGATATTTTTTTATCCGTTGGAAGCAATTCATCGCTGTAAAGAAAGCGGAGATTTGCTTTCTTTTCGAGTAAGGAGAGTGCGTTTTTAACGCTCATTTCTTTAAACTGCAGATCAACCTTCATTCCCTGCGAATAGCCATCCGCGGAGACTTCAAGGCAAAATACGAATGTCAGTAAAAACACTATTTTAAACATTAACAGGAAATTTATATTTGGTGTACTGGGCCGGGCATATTTAATAAAAAGACCTATACTAGAAAGTATATCTTTTTTCATAACTTTATCAATTAAGGTTAAACAATAAGTTTTTTGTAGAATACCTTGGTCAGCCTTGCTGATCAAGTCGTTGCGAGACCTTTTAGCGGGATATGTTGCAGCATCTCCCGCTTCATCTCTAATTTATAATCACTTCATTTTCTATAATTTTAAAGTCAAAGGATCGTATCAGTTTCATGGCAGTGAGTGCCTGGGCAACATTTTCATTTTCGAAAACTCCGGTAAAGCGGTAGCTGGCAGTCTTCTTGTTTTTCAGTACAATTTTAACGTTAAACCAGCTTTCCAGCTTTGGAACAAGCTCCTGTAACGAAGCATTACTAAATACCAGTTTATTACTTACCCACGCCGTTTCCTCAATATAGCTGGTATCCTGAACCTGGACAGGGACGATAGTTTCAATAAAAACAGTTCTGTTTTCTCCTTTTCGTGCGAGTTGTCCCCTCTCTGTTTCTCTTGTGTCAGACAAGGCAAGCTTCTCATTCGGACGAAGTAAAATCTTTTGTTTGGGCTGGTCATTGAGTGACAGCTCTATCAGGCCCCTGATCAGTGTAGCTTCCCTTTTTTGTTCATTTGCATACGCCCTGATATTAAAGGCTGTACCCAATACACGTATCGCAAACTTATCCGTATGGATAATAAATGGATGTTCTTTATCTTTTTTGATATCGAAAAAACCTTCTCCGGAAAGGGTAACCACCCTATTGTCATTACTGGTCAGGTTCTTGCTGTACCGCAATTTGCTTTCAGAGTTTAACCAAACCTGACTGCTGTCGGGTAGCAATATCATCTTACGAATTCCTTTACCTGCGGTAATTTCAATAAAACTATTATTCTCTGCATCAGACCATTGTTTATAGAGTCCGGCTCCCACAACAAGCAAGACCACTGCTGCAGCCATGAATGACAAAAGTTTAAAGCCATGATAGCGGGATCTTCTACCTTCGGATTCAGCAACAAATTCAGCATCAGCACTGTGCACAGCCGGTAGAGGAGAGTTAAAATCATCAGAAAATTTCAGTTGGTGTTTGGCAAAGGCATCTGCGGTATGCTGATCATCCTTGATCAAATCATTCTGCCATATCTCTTTAAATGCCTGCTCATAATAAACCGCATCAGGATTGTTTTTAAACAATTCCTCCAGCTCACTTAATTCTTCAGGAGTTGCTTCCCGGGCAAGTCTCCTGGTTAAAAGAATAATTATCCTGTTCTGGTCCATTCAAAATGAGATATACTTGGTTATACCTCAAGGACACACAGATCCGGGAAACTCCCTATAAGAAATAAAAATAAATTTTAAACCAGTTTATAAGCGGTTTGCAGTGCGGTAGCAATGCGTTTAAGTGCGGTTACCAGCTGTGCATCCACAGTTTTCGTAGAGACATTCAGTATCTGTGCAGCTTCTTTATAACTGAGCCCATCTTCTTTCACCAGTTTAAATATCCTTTTACATCTTGGAGGGAGGGAATTTATTGACCTTTCAAGAATTTTTTTAAGGTCATCTGTAATCAGGATTTGTTCTGGTGTATGGGTATTGATACTAATTTCGACATCAATTTCATCAAGGGAGATGGTATAACCAGCCTTTACGCGTAATGCATTTAGGGATAAATTCTTAGCCATCACAAAGGTATAGACCTGTATATTCTTTATATTTAGCAGGTTGTCCCTATTCCTCCATAACTGGATCATGACATCACCGGCAATTTCCTCAGCCAGTTCATGAGAGTTAACTATGGCAAAAGAAAACTTACTTAAGCCAGGGTATAAGGCATGAAATAATTGCTTATAGGACACTTCGCAATGATATGTCGCAACTTTATAAATCACAGCAGAGAGATCTTGCGTAAGTACTGGCATTAATTTGATTGAAATTTGGTTAGAATTGACAGTGTAATCTACACTAAAAAAGATAATATGCAAAATAATTTACTGAACAGCTAAATTCGGTAAACCATCACGGAATTTAGGATAAAAACAATTCAGCCCTAACATTCCCAAAAGCTCTAAACACCTGGCAATCAACAATCAATCGTATTTATTTTCTTAATATCGTAAACTTTCCATACTTTTATATCGACTATTCCCAAATAACTCTTGGAGAAAATCTTACGGATTATCGTAAAATTTGAACAAGAAATAATTGTATGCTGAAAATTGATCGACAAACATCAATACAAAAGCAGCCGGTAACTATACATAGTTTATATGAGAGCTATGGAGGAATGTTACTAGGCTACATTTTTGAAATTGTGAAAGACCGCAAAGTGGCCGATGAATGTTTGGTAAAGATATTTAGTGATGTTGCTTTGCATTTTGCCACCATGGACTGGGATAATGGCAGTAATTGGATGAAATTACAAAGATTTGCAAAAGAAAGGTTATCCACATTTATGGATAATCCTACACAGATTGAATCATCTGCAGCAGGAATAGTTAAACAAGCTAGTAATGAATACTTTGAACGTCTAAATGACGCACAAAAAACAGTATTTTGCAACGTTTACTATAAAAATAAAAAGATTGATGAAATTTCAATCGAATTAAATAAACAAGAAGATTCAATCCGGAAGACTTTAAAGGAGGCTTTCGCTATAATGAGAAATGATAGTGAAAATTAACGAATACATAGAAAGCGGAATACTTGAATCCTTTGTCATGGGTTCGGCCTCAGATGCAGAAACTGAAGAATTATTGAGACTTAAAGAGTTACATCCCCAAATTGAGGAAGCACTTTATCAGGTTGAAATAAATTTTGAGCAGATTGCTATGAATATGGCCATCCCGCCTACCCCCGCCATCTGGTCAAAGATTGAAACAGAAATCAATGAAATTGTCAGGACAAATGACTTCCAGGCACTGTCTATTGAAGCACCGGGCCGTAGAAACAATAATTCCAGAAGAGGTCGTAAAAGTGATCTCATTGACATCGAATCTACTTCCAGCCACATGCGTGTGCATAAACTGTGGAGATGGGTACTGGCTGCCATATTTATCTTAGGCAAAGTATTTCTCGCTTTTGCCATCTATTTCTATTTTGCAAACCGTCATTCTGAACAGCGAATCGAAGAACTTAAGACGGAATTGAAATTAGAAAAGACACGTTCGGTTCCTCAGTAATCCCTGAGCCGTTTATCAATTTCAGCACAATACAACGAAGTTTCTTCAATCATCTTTCTCATTCCGGACAAATGTTAACCATCCAGGCGGTATCGTGCTGGTGGTAAAAGGCATGTAGTTTTTAGTGTCGTGGAATCCACAGCTGAGGACAAAGAGAGCTATTCAAGTCTGCCAGATTCGCATAAATGAAAGCGGGATACCTCTCGTTCCGAAGTATCCCGCTTATCTAAATTAACGCTCTCAATATATAAAACTACATATACCCGTAAATATTGTGTGGCGTATAAATTATTTTTAAAATTCTTCTGATCCTTCACAGATGAGGGAGATCACAAACATGCCCGCCCATGTCTATAATTACAGTAAATTCATAATTACAGTAAAGATGCCACTATTTAAAAATCAAAGAAACCTCTTGGTTTTGCTCCTCCTGTATACTCTATCACCACAAGCTCCGGTGTTTTTGTCACCGCCTCCAGCAGCTGTAAACCATATTTCCCCGGCTTATACACCTCACAGGTTGAAGTACTGCTACTATTAACAGCGGTAATGGTAGCGATCCCAATATTATTCTTCTCTTCAACCTTTTTATTATTTGCCGGATTTACAGCATAGGTCAAATAAAATACTTCGACGACATCTCCCACTTTAATTCCATTTTCTGACCCACCCCAGAATTTAAAAGTACGCAGTACCTCCTGTTTTTTCTTCACATCTGTTAAGCCAACAGCCATAAACTTAAAGCGAAGTGGAAAATTAGCTGCAATGATCCTCCGTGTTATTCCATCAATACTTTGATAAGCTGCTCCTTTGGCACTGGCCGTACTGCCCCCACTTCCGGAGATGATGATCGATTCAGCGACTTTAATCAGGCCAGTTTCCACTTCAATAATTTTAAAGGCCACACTGATCGTAGTCTGATAACCAGAAAATTTATTTTGGGAATCGTAGGTCTCTCCCGTATTTGCTCCCGTAACGTGCCCGGTGATAATATACTTCGCCCCAAATTTGGCAGCAATCTTAACTATACTGGAAGTATTCACTTCTTTGAACTGCTCTTCCTTACTGATTGAACCAAACCGGTTCCGTTCTACTACGTTAAATCTCGTCGAACGGACGAATCCCGATTCTACGGCATTACCCACACTTTGTGCATAGTCATAATCATATCCTGTAGCGGAAGTGAAGGGATAAATAGCAACATTATCCTTCGTCGGATCTCCTGAAATGGGGACAATCTCTTCCTCCTTAGCTTTCTGAGCTGAAGCAACAGGAACTGCCTTCTTCACAATAGGACTGGACTTTTTTGCTTTTACCTGCGCCAGGGAAGGTAAACTGACCATACCTAATAGCATACACAGGCCTAAAAACAGCACCTGATGCCCTATAGGTAAACTCATCTTAATACTCCTGACAGTATATACAACACGACAAAAGCGTCGAAGAGCCTGTGGGAGAGAACATTGGAGAACGTTAATCATAAAAATCATAGATAAAACTTTTAACAAAAATAATTGAATTCCTGTCCCATTATATAGCGAGAACTCACCATTTATCACCTCATTTATATGCTGTAATTTTGGAAGGCCATATCAATCAACACATTAAACAACTTATATTTAGACAGTTGAAATATTTAAATGTATATTCATTACCAAATTTATAAACGCTCCTCAATCAACCTCTCTCATGAAATCCACTGCAAATTTTTCTGCATTTCTCCAGAGCATTCAGCAACATGAAGCCGGCGAATTAGCTGAATACATTAGAAACAGCCAGGAGACTACCCAACTGGTGAATAAATACAGCAGGTATTTTGGCAGATTGATGCCAGCTTTTTATATCCTGGATTATACACAAAAAAAATATGTATACGTCAATAGTAAGATCAGCACATTCATCGACCATCCGATATCCAGGATTATGGATGGGGGATTGGATTTTGCCTGGAGTATATTCAATCAGGTAGATCTTAAAATATACAGTGAACATATCATCACCAGTAACCTGAAATTCCTTGCTGGCATCCCGGTACAACATCACCAGAATTATGTTTTTTCCTGTAACTACCGGCTAAAGAATAAAAAAGGCCAATTCAAACAGGTTTTACAGCAATCTGTCTTTATCAAATCTACCCAAACGGGGGTTCCCCTTGCAACAATTGGATTTATATCAGATATCAGTACCTACAAATCCGATACAAGAATATTCCATACGGTAGAACCACTGTACCACGAGTCGGCCAAAGAAGACAGGTACCTGATCAATAATTTTTATTTTCCCAATGAGGAAGACAGTCTGCTGTCCAAACGCGAAGTAGAGGTCTTAAAATGGATCTGTGAGGGATTAAAAAGTATAGAGATCGCACACAAGCTGAAGATAAGTATCTTCACAGTGAATAACCACCGGATTCACATCCTACAAAAAACAGGCAGTCAAAATCTGGTGCAGCTCATCAGGTACGCGATAAAAAATAATTACCTGTAAAGTTGTGACTTTATATAATTTGTAATCAGCAGATCAGTACAAGTTCCCTGGTCAATGTTCACTAAATGTGCAGCATGGGGAAGTTTAAATAACTTTTCCTGCCATAAATTAAAAGGTATGGAGTTTAAAATCTCCGGACTAATGACACGGTCTTCTTGTCCAAAAATTATTAACAGGGGCAATTTAGTCACCTGAAGCAAGGAAACTTCATCTGAATACATCCCATCTATGGCGCTCTGCAGCAAATGTGTTCGGAATAAAGGATCACTATCCAGATAATCCTTCAAGAGCAGTTGTTCTATGTGCTCATCAAGACTCAAAGAAGCAAGATGAAAATATGCTTTGGCCAGCGCTATATCCCTATTGTCAGTAAATAAAACAGTAGACACCAACTCCTCATCAATGGAAGCATTCGGCGCTACACCAGTACCTACAATTGTTGGACTTAACAAAATCAATCCCTTTGGATGAACCGAATAGTTCAGCATTTCTGCAATAACATTGGATCCCAAAGAAAGTCCGGCCAAAAAATAAGGGTCATTGCCTGACAAGCTATCCACCACTCCGGCCATCAGTTCTCCAAATGCCTTCACCTGATAACGACACAAGTCATCTGTCTTAATTGGAGAGGACTCCCCATGTCCTGGAAAATCAACGGCTATCAGCCGGTATTCATTTAACAGGTGATCTGAAAATTGAAAAGACCAGAGACGCGCAGAATTTGAGTTGCCATGAAAAAAGAATATCGTGATAGCAGCCGAGGGATTCTGTTCCAGATAGCTAACCTTCAGCCCTGAAACAGTTATAAATTTTCTTTCCATTGTGTTGCGCGAACATAGCAATAAATGATGAGTATAAAGATAGATCAGCGGCAAAAGAGTAATCTGTATTTAAAACAATAATACATAATTAGAGCCATACCGATTGCTTATGAGGCACAACCACTCTATCCACAAAGTCCCAGGTACAAAAACCCCTGTAAACAAGAAAAGCCTCTCAGTTTCCTGAAAGGCTCTCTTTAAGATTTGGCACCGACCTACTCTCCCACGTGTTACCGCAGTACCATCGGCTCTGGTGGGCTTAACTTCTCTGTTCGGAATGGGAAGAGGTGGACACCACCGATATAGGCACCTAAATGTCTTTATCGTACAGCTTTTACGCTGTGCTTTTGTTTTTATGCGCTTGCGCATACAATATGTTAAATATGTTTTAGATTCGGATGATCCCTTTCGGAATCTTCCTGCTCTCAAACAATGACATGTTATTGAAAGAAGTTAGTTTGAAGAACAAACAACAGTGTATTGCTCTTGAAAGCTTCGGATGATTAGTATTACTCGACTATGGTGTCGCCACCTTTACATCTGTAACCTATCAACGTAGTAGTCTGCTACGGTCCTATATGGAATTCTCATCTCGTGGCTAGTTTCGCACTTAGATGCTTTCAGCGCTTATCTATTCCCAACGTAGCTACTCTGCAATGCCCCTGGCGGAACAACAGATTCACTAGAGGTTAGTCCAACCCGGTCCTCTCGTACTAAGGTCAGCCCCACTCAAAATTCCTACGCCCACAACAGATAGGGACCGAACTGTCTCGCGACGTTCTGAACCCAGCTCGCGTGCCACTTTAATCGGCGAACAGCCGAACCCTTGGGACCTTCTCCAGCCCCAGGATGTGACGAGCCGACATCGAGGTGCCAAACCTCCCCGTCGATATGAGCTCTTGGGGGAGATCAGCCTGTTATCCCCAGCGTACCTTTTATCCTTTGAGCGATGGCCCTTCCATGCAGAACCACCGGATCACTATATCCGTCTTTCGACCCTGCTCGGCTTGTCTGCCTCACAGTCAAGCAAGCTTATGCTATTGCACTCCTCATACGGTTACCAAGCGTATTGAGCTTACCTTTGAAAGCCTCCGTTACCTTTTTGGAGGCGACCACCCCAGTCAAACTACCCATCAAACAATGTCCCCCCCTAAAGGGGTTAGACACCGAATACAGAAAGGGTGGTATTTCAACGTTGACTCCACAACACCTGGCGATGCCGCTTCACAGTCTCCCACCTATCCTACACATCCTGTATCCAATGTCAATGTTAAATTGTAGTGAAGGTGCATGGGGTCTTTCCGTCCCGTTGCGGGTACCCGGCGTCTTCACCGGGACCACAATTTCACCGAGCTCATGGCTGAGACAGCGCCCAGATCGTTACACCATTCGTGCAGGTCGGAACTTACCCGACAAGGAATTTCGCTACCTTAGGACCGTTATAGTTACGGCCGCCGTTTACTGGGGCTTCGATTCAATGCTTCGCCTTGCGACTAACATCCCCTCTTAACCTTCCAGCACCGGGCAGGTGTCAGGCCTTATACTTCATCTTTCGATTTTGCAAAGCCATGTGTTTTTGTTAAACAGTCGCCTGGGCCTTTTCACTGCGGCTGACATTGCTGCCAGCGCCCCTTCTCCCGAAGTTACAGGGCCATTTTGCCGAGTTCCTTAGCCATGATTCACTCGAGCGCCTTAGAATTCTCTTCCCGGATACCTGTGTCGGTTTGCGGTACGGGTTTTTATAACCTGAAGCTTAGCGGTTTTTCTTGGAAGTCTGATTACCTGCGCTATCCACTTAGCCGAAGCCTCGCGGTACTATCGACTTTCAGCTAGGGTGGCGGATTTGCCTACCTCCCTAATACCTACAGTCTTTAACGATCTATTCCGTCAGATCGCGGCAGTGTCACTACTCCGTCCCCACATCGCAGTTATAAAAAGTACTGGAATATTAACCAGTTGTCCATCGAATTTCCCCTTCGGGTTCTCCTTAGGCCCCGACTAACCCTGATCCGATTAGCGTTGATCAGGAAACCTTATCCTTTCGGCGGGCAGGTTTCTCGCCTGCCTTATCGTTACTTATGCCTACATTTGCTTTTCCAGAAGCTCCACCACAGCTTACGCCATAACTTCGCTGCCGCTGGAATGCTCCCCTACCGTAATATAAATATTACCCATAGCTTCGGTATACTACTTAATGCCCGTTTATTATCCATGCACGATCGCTCGACTAGTGAGCTGTTACGCACTCTTTAAATGAATGGCTGCTTCCAAGCCAACATCCTAGCTGTCTGTGCAATCGCACCTCGTTAGTTCAACTTAGTAGTAATTTAGGGACCTTAGCTGATGGTCTGGGTTCTTTCCCTCTCGGCCCGTGACCTTAGCACCCCGGGCCTCACTGCCGTGTATATTTGATAGCATTCGGAGTTTGTCTGGATTTGGTAGGATTTGACTCCCCCGCACCCAATCAGTAGCTCTACCTCTATCAAACTCTACCACGACGCTGTTCCTAAAAACATTTCGGGGAGTACGAGCTATTTCCCAGTTTGATTAGCCTTTCACCCCTACCCACAGATCATCCGGAAACTTTTCAACGTTTATCGGTTCGGTCCTCCAGTACGTGTTACCGCACCTTCAACCTGTCCATGGGTAGATCACAAGGTTTCGCGTCTACCTCCCCTGACTATACGCCCTATTCAGACTCGCTTTCGCTTCGGATCCGTGTCTTAAACACTTAACCTTGCCAGAGAAGAGTAACTCGTAGGCTCATTATGCAAAAGGCACGCCGTCACGCCACCTGGACGCTCCGACCGCTTGTAAGTACACAGTTTCAGGTTCTATTTCACTCCCCTGTTCGGGGTTCTTTTCACCTTTCCCTCACGGTACTGGTTCACTATCGGTCTCTCAGGAGTATTTAGCCTTACCGGATGGTGCCGGCAGATTCCCACAAGGCGTCTCCGACCTCGCGGTACTCAGGATACTACTAGGCTAATGTCTCTTACGTGTACGCGGCTCTCACGCTTTACTGCCAGGCTTCCCATCCTGTTCCACTTCAATTCATTAATACCACATCGTAGTCCTACAACCCCAACATTGCCGTAACAATATTGGTTTGGGCTCTTTCCCGTTCGCTCGCCACTACTTAGGAAATCATTATTATTTTCTCTTCCTCTGCTTACTTAGATGTTTCAGTTCGGCAGGTTTGCGCACCGCAGTGCGACTGATCTTCAATCAGCCAGGTTGCCCCATTCGGAAATCTTCGGATTAAATCATATTTGCTAATCCCCGAAGCTTATCGCAGCTTATCACGTCCTTCATCGCCTCTGAGAGCCAAGGCATCCCCTGTGTACTCTTTCTTACTTTCTTCTCTCCATAGCCTTTTGCGCCTATGGAAATGCTTTTTTATTAATGTTGTTAACCTTTTTGATCAGTTCCCAGTGACGATTGCTCATCCATGGTTACTTTCCTAAGTGCTAACAACGTCTCTATTGTTGTTTGCTCTTCTTTATTAACTTCTTCCAATATGTCAAAGAACTTTTCTATCCCGGGTATTCCTTTCGGTTTACCTATTTCTGTATCTTTTGTATCAGATACCGGTGATGGTGGAGAATAACGGAGTCGAACCGTTGACCTCCTGCGTGCAAGGCAGGCGCTCTAGCCAGCTGAGCTAATCCCCCGTAAGATTATAACTATGTAGTCCCGAGCAGATTTGAACTGCTGACCCCTACATTATCAGTGTAGTGCTCTAACCAACTGAGCTACGGGACTATTTTTCTGTGGCTGCTGGTAATGCTGTTGAGTTGCTCATTCACATTGCCGTTTGCCTCAGTCAATACCTTCTTTCAGTCTGGTCAAAACATCTAGTTGATGTTTCATCCTATGGGTTGTCTTTTTGAGATTTTACTGTCATTTATATCATTTACGCAAACGGGTAGTTAGTCCTTCTCCAGAAAGGAGGTATTCCAGCCGCACCTTCCGGTACGGCTACCTTGTTACGACTTAGCCCCAGTTATCGGTTTTACCCTAGGACGCTCCTTGCGGTTACATACTTTAGGTACCCCCAACTTCCATGGCTTGACGGGCGGTGTGTACAAGGCCCGGGAACGTATTCACCGCATCATTGCTGATATGCGATTACTAGCGAATCCAACTTCAAGAGGTCGAGTTGCAGACCTCTATCCGAACTGTGAATGGCTTTTGGAGATTCGCTTGCTGTTGCCAGCTTGCTGCCCTCTGTACCATCCATTGTAGCACGTGTGTAGCCCCGGACGTAAGGGCCATGATGACTTGACGTCGTCCCCTCCTTCCTCTCTGTTTGCACAGGCAGTCTGTTTAGAGTCCCCACCTTAACGTGCTGGCAACTAAACATAGGGGTTGCGCTCGTTGCGGGACTTAACCCAACACCTCACGGCACGAGCTGACGACAGCCATGCAGCACCTAGTTTCGTGTGATTGCTCACTCATCTATCTCTAAATGATTCACTAACTTTCAAGCCCGGGTAAGGTTCCTCGCGTATCATCGAATTAAACCACATGCTCCTCCGCTTGTGCGGGCCCCCGTCAATTCCTTTGAGTTTCAATCTTGCGACCGTACTCCCCAGGTGGAATACTTAACGCTTTCGCTTAGCCGCTAACTGTGTATCGCTAACAGCGAGTATTCATCGTTTAGGGCGTGGACTACCAGGGTATCTAATCCTGTTTGATCCCCACGCTTTCGTGCCTCAGCGTCAATTAAACCATAGTAAGCTGCCTTCGCAATCGGTGTTCTGTGACATATCTATGCATTTCACCGCTACTTGTCACATTCCGCCTACCTCTAGTCCATTCAAGCTCTTCAGTATCAAGGGCACTGCGTTAGTTGAGCTAACGTCTTTCACCCCTGACTTAAAAAGCCGCCTACGCACCCTTTAAACCCAATAAATCCGGATAACGCTTGGATCCTCCGTATTACCGCGGCTGCTGGCACGGAGTTAGCCGATCCTTATTCCTTCGGTACATTCAGCTCATTACACGTAATGAGGTTTATTCCCGAATAAAAGCAGTTTACGACCCAGAGGGCTGTCTTCCTGCACGCGGCATGGCTGGTTCAGAGTTCCCTCCATTGACCAATATTCCTTACTGCTGCCTCCCGTAGGAGTCTGGTCCGTGTCTCAGTACCAGTGTGGGGGGTCATCCTCTCAGATCCCCTAGTCATCGTCGCCTTGGTGGGCCGTTACCCCGCCAACTAGCTAATGACACGCATGCCCATCTTAATCCTATAAATATTTGATCATTACACAATGCTGTGCTGTGATTTTATGCGGTGTTAATCCGAATTTCTTCGGGCTATCCCCCTGATTAAGGTAGGTTGCATACGCGTTACGCACCCGTGCGCCACTTTTCGATTAGAGCAAGCCCCAATCTATCGTTCGACTTGCATGTATTAGGCCTGCCGCTAGCGTTCATCCTGAGCCAGGATCAAACTCTCCATTGTAAAATGTTGTGTTTGAACGCTGACCATTCTTAACTTAATAAATTAATTTAATAATAATCTGTTCTTATTTGTCTGACAGATCTAACTTGAAAAACCCATGCGGATCATGTACTTTGATCTTCTACAGGATTACCCCGCTTACGTTTTATAAATGACATCTCTTTAATGAACTTCTCGGCACGTACCTCGCGGCGGCCTGTATATGTTGCGATCTCTTCTCTTCTTTCCCGCAGGTCTTATTGTTCCTGCATTCCAGCTGATCTTCTGATCGTTTCAGTCTTGTTTGTTTCCCTGCGACATCCGCCGCTGGGCTCCCGTTTTGTTGGGACTGCAAAGGTAGAAATCTTTTTTGATCTGGCAAGCTTTTTATTTTTTTTTATTTACCAGGCTTTAAAACCCTGAAGGAAGTTTAAACCTTCCTCTTAAAACAAAACCTTTACCGGATTTCTTTTCTTTACACGCCTTTCAAATTACTTCTTCTTTATCTCCTGCACTGTTTCCCTTCCTCCGAAGCGGGATGCAAAAGTAGGAAAAATATCCACCACACCAAACAATTATATACAATTAATTGTATCATAACGCTAACTTATTGTCTCACAGCCATAAATATTATAATAGAAACTACCCATCGTACATAGGCAACATCAAATGGATACAGCAAGAAGCTAACGTTGAGCAAATTTGAAGCAGATAGAGTATTACCTGGAATATTTAAACAAGAAGATTGCTATGCCAGAATAATCATAAAATGATTAGAGATTGCTTCTTCGAAACAATAATAAACCTAATTCATATTTAAAGTAACCTTTGTATGAATACAACAGGATTTAGGCCTCACCAGATTCTCTCAATTTACGGATCTGTTCCAGAGCTGATACATCTATCTGGTCCTTGGGCCTATTAACTATTTTTTTGTTTTCAATTAAATGGTTGATATGCAAGAATGGTACTGTGACATCTTCAATGTCCGCTAATGAAGCTAAATCAAGGCATTCATCAAATGTATATCCTTCAAGCCCCTTCATATCCACAAGTATATCAATCCTTAGACCATTATTCATATGAAAATCTGTCCAGCCAGGTATAAATTGCATATTATCTATCATTGGATAATCCCCCAAATCACATCTAACGAAAGCTTTGCGAAGTTGCTGCCTGTTTTCGAGAGTATCCTTTAGCCAAATATCAAGATCTCCGGTAAACCTTTGATAACCGTGCAGATTTGTAGCGTATCCACCAACCATTATGTATTTAACATTATATTCCTGAAGTGCTCTCCAGAATACAATTATCTCTTCATCAAAAATATCCACGAATTACTTATTTGGGAATGGCTTATGTGTTATTTTTGCCTTTTTCACGGTATTATTCAATTTAAAAAGTCTTGTTGCCATTTGAAATCTTTCCGTATAACTACGTTTCAAAGCTTCCTTTAAAAGAGCCAATTCTGCCTGATCAAATGTATTTGCTTCTTTTTCTATCATAAATACCAACCGTTAGAGGCTATAACAAATTTACAAAAATACAATTTAGAACCAATGTAGTATTTACATAAAATCAAGTGCACAGAATAAAATAATTTAAATGATCTTGAGAAAGATACCGTTGATAGGATTTTCCACTGTTAAATCTATAGTTACATTCTTATTCTGATAAAGAAGCAGAGATCAAAATACCAGCAGACCACGAGCCTAAAATAACAAATGCCAGTACTAAAAAACAGATCTGTACCATCTTTAACCTTCCTGCTTTTTGAGCATTTCTAGTATTTCTTTTGCAGGAACTGACTTGGCTTTTCCAAACTTATCTCCAATTATCAGATTTTCATCTTTGGCAGCAGCATCTTCTGCTAACTTACGTAAAGCTATTTTTAGTCCAATCATTACCTTATCAGTAAACGAGCCTTTTCGTATCAAAGGATTAGTTGTTTCCATTATGCTACAGTCTAAAGATCTTATTCCAAGATTCGGGATTTAAAATTGTTTTTCCAATATCGTCAGGAATGGCAATTTACATTAAATATCTAAGAGGTTAAAATACAGCTAACAATCCAATATGATTGCATTGTTAGTGTCGATATGAACAGCCTGCTCTATCCACAAAGTCCCAGGTACAAAAACCCCTGTAAACAAGAAAAGCCTCTCAGTTTCCTGAAAGGCTCTCTTTAAGATTTGGCACCGACCTACTCTCCCACGTGTTACCGCAGTACCATCGGCTCTGGTGGGCTTAACTTCTCTGTTCGGAATGGGAAGAGGTGGACACCACCGATATAGGCACCTAAATGTCTTTATCGTACAGCTTTTACGCTGTGCTTTTGTTTTTATGCGCTTGCGCATACAATATGTTAAATATGTTTTAGATTCGGATGATCCCTTTCGGAATCTTCCTGCTCTCAAACAATGACATGTTATTGAAAGAAGTTAGTTTGAAGAACAAACAACAGTGTATTGCTCTTGAAAGCTTCGGATGATTAGTATTACTCGACTATGGTGTCGCCACCTTTACATCTGTAACCTATCAACGTAGTAGTCTGCTACGGTCCTATATGGAATTCTCATCTCGTGGCTAGTTTCGCACTTAGATGCTTTCAGCGCTTATCTATTCCCAACGTAGCTACTCTGCAATGCCCCTGGCGGAACAACAGATTCACTAGAGGTTAGTCCAACCCGGTCCTCTCGTACTAAGGTCAGCCCCACTCAAAATTCCTACGCCCACAACAGATAGGGACCGAACTGTCTCGCGACGTTCTGAACCCAGCTCGCGTGCCACTTTAATCGGCGAACAGCCGAACCCTTGGGACCTTCTCCAGCCCCAGGATGTGACGAGCCGACATCGAGGTGCCAAACCTCCCCGTCGATATGAGCTCTTGGGGGAGATCAGCCTGTTATCCCCAGCGTACCTTTTATCCTTTGAGCGATGGCCCTTCCATGCAGAACCACCGGATCACTATATCCGTCTTTCGACCCTGCTCGGCTTGTCTGCCTCACAGTCAAGCAAGCTTATGCTATTGCACTCCTCATACGGTTACCAAGCGTATTGAGCTTACCTTTGAAAGCCTCCGTTACCTTTTTGGAGGCGACCACCCCAGTCAAACTACCCATCAAACAATGTCCCCCCCTAAAGGGGTTAGACACCGAATACAGAAAGGGTGGTATTTCAACGTTGACTCCACAACACCTGGCGATGCCGCTTCACAGTCTCCCACCTATCCTACACATCCTGTATCCAATGTCAATGTTAAATTGTAGTGAAGGTGCATGGGGTCTTTCCGTCCCGTTGCGGGTACCCGGCGTCTTCACCGGGACCACAATTTCACCGAGCTCATGGCTGAGACAGCGCCCAGATCGTTACACCATTCGTGCAGGTCGGAACTTACCCGACAAGGAATTTCGCTACCTTAGGACCGTTATAGTTACGGCCGCCGTTTACTGGGGCTTCGATTCAATGCTTCGCCTTGCGACTAACATCCCCTCTTAACCTTCCAGCACCGGGCAGGTGTCAGGCCTTATACTTCATCTTTCGATTTTGCAAAGCCATGTGTTTTTGTTAAACAGTCGCCTGGGCCTTTTCACTGCGGCTGACATTGCTGCCAGCGCCCCTTCTCCCGAAGTTACAGGGCCATTTTGCCGAGTTCCTTAGCCATGATTCACTCGAGCGCCTTAGAATTCTCTTCCCGGATACCTGTGTCGGTTTGCGGTACGGGTTTTTATAACCTGAAGCTTAGCGGTTTTTCTTGGAAGTCTGATTACCTGCGCTATCCACTTAGCCGAAGCCTCGCGGTACTATCGACTTTCAGCTAGGGTGGCGGATTTGCCTACCTCCCTAATACCTACAGTCTTTAACGATCTATTCCGTCAGATCGCGGCAGTGTCACTACTCCGTCCCCACATCGCAGTTATAAAAAGTACTGGAATATTAACCAGTTGTCCATCGAATTTCCCCTTCGGGTTCTCCTTAGGCCCCGACTAACCCTGATCCGATTAGCGTTGATCAGGAAACCTTATCCTTTCGGCGGGCAGGTTTCTCGCCTGCCTTATCGTTACTTATGCCTACATTTGCTTTTCCAGAAGCTCCACCACAGCTTACGCCATAACTTCGCTGCCGCTGGAATGCTCCCCTACCGTAATATAAATATTACCCATAGCTTCGGTATACTACTTAATGCCCGTTTATTATCCATGCACGATCGCTCGACTAGTGAGCTGTTACGCACTCTTTAAATGAATGGCTGCTTCCAAGCCAACATCCTAGCTGTCTGTGCAATCGCACCTCGTTAGTTCAACTTAGTAGTAATTTAGGGACCTTAGCTGATGGTCTGGGTTCTTTCCCTCTCGGCCCGTGACCTTAGCACCCCGGGCCTCACTGCCGTGTATATTTGATAGCATTCGGAGTTTGTCTGGATTTGGTAGGATTTGACTCCCCCGCACCCAATCAGTAGCTCTACCTCTATCAAACTCTACCACGACGCTGTTCCTAAAAACATTTCGGGGAGTACGAGCTATTTCCCAGTTTGATTAGCCTTTCACCCCTACCCACAGATCATCCGGAAACTTTTCAACGTTTATCGGTTCGGTCCTCCAGTACGTGTTACCGCACCTTCAACCTGTCCATGGGTAGATCACAAGGTTTCGCGTCTACCTCCCCTGACTATACGCCCTATTCAGACTCGCTTTCGCTTCGGATCCGTGTCTTAAACACTTAACCTTGCCAGAGAAGAGTAACTCGTAGGCTCATTATGCAAAAGGCACGCCGTCACGCCACCTGGACGCTCCGACCGCTTGTAAGTACACAGTTTCAGGTTCTATTTCACTCCCCTGTTCGGGGTTCTTTTCACCTTTCCCTCACGGTACTGGTTCACTATCGGTCTCTCAGGAGTATTTAGCCTTACCGGATGGTGCCGGCAGATTCCCACAAGGCGTCTCCGACCTCGCGGTACTCAGGATACTACTAGGCTAATGTCTCTTACGTGTACGCGGCTCTCACGCTTTACTGCCAGGCTTCCCATCCTGTTCCACTTCAATTCATTAATACCACATCGTAGTCCTACAACCCCAACATTGCCGTAACAATATTGGTTTGGGCTCTTTCCCGTTCGCTCGCCACTACTTAGGAAATCATTATTATTTTCTCTTCCTCTGCTTACTTAGATGTTTCAGTTCGGCAGGTTTGCGCACCGCAGTGCGACTGATCTTCAATCAGCCAGGTTGCCCCATTCGGAAATCTTCGGATTAAATCATATTTGCTAATCCCCGAAGCTTATCGCAGCTTATCACGTCCTTCATCGCCTCTGAGAGCCAAGGCATCCCCTGTGTACTCTTTCTTACTTTCTTCTCTCCATAGCCTTTTGCGCCTATGGAAATGCTTTTTTATTAATGTTGTTAACCTTTTTGATCAGTTCCCAGTGACGATTGCTCATCCATGGTTACTTTCCTAAGTGCTAACAACGTCTCTATTGTTGTTTGCTCTTCTTTATTAACTTCTTCCAATATGTCAAAGAACTTTTCTATCCCGGGTATTCCTTTCGGTTTACCTATTTCTGTATCTTTTGTATCAGATACCGGTGATGGTGGAGAATAACGGAGTCGAACCGTTGACCTCCTGCGTGCAAGGCAGGCGCTCTAGCCAGCTGAGCTAATCCCCCGTAAGATTATAACTATGTAGTCCCGAGCAGATTTGAACTGCTGACCCCTACATTATCAGTGTAGTGCTCTAACCAACTGAGCTACGGGACTATTTTTCTGTGGCTGCTGGTAATGCTGTTGAGTTGCTCATTCACATTGCCGTTTGCCTCAGTCAATACCTTCTTTCAGTCTGGTCAAAACATCTAGTTGATGTTTCATCCTATGGGTTGTCTTTTTGAGATTTTACTGTCATTTATATCATTTACGCAAACGGGTAGTTAGTCCTTCTCCAGAAAGGAGGTATTCCAGCCGCACCTTCCGGTACGGCTACCTTGTTACGACTTAGCCCCAGTTATCGGTTTTACCCTAGGACGCTCCTTGCGGTTACATACTTTAGGTACCCCCAACTTCCATGGCTTGACGGGCGGTGTGTACAAGGCCCGGGAACGTATTCACCGCATCATTGCTGATATGCGATTACTAGCGAATCCAACTTCAAGAGGTCGAGTTGCAGACCTCTATCCGAACTGTGAATGGCTTTTGGAGATTCGCTTGCTGTTGCCAGCTTGCTGCCCTCTGTACCATCCATTGTAGCACGTGTGTAGCCCCGGACGTAAGGGCCATGATGACTTGACGTCGTCCCCTCCTTCCTCTCTGTTTGCACAGGCAGTCTGTTTAGAGTCCCCACCTTAACGTGCTGGCAACTAAACATAGGGGTTGCGCTCGTTGCGGGACTTAACCCAACACCTCACGGCACGAGCTGACGACAGCCATGCAGCACCTAGTTTCGTGTGATTGCTCACTCATCTATCTCTAAATGATTCACTAACTTTCAAGCCCGGGTAAGGTTCCTCGCGTATCATCGAATTAAACCACATGCTCCTCCGCTTGTGCGGGCCCCCGTCAATTCCTTTGAGTTTCAATCTTGCGACCGTACTCCCCAGGTGGAATACTTAACGCTTTCGCTTAGCCGCTAACTGTGTATCGCTAACAGCGAGTATTCATCGTTTAGGGCGTGGACTACCAGGGTATCTAATCCTGTTTGATCCCCACGCTTTCGTGCCTCAGCGTCAATTAAACCATAGTAAGCTGCCTTCGCAATCGGTGTTCTGTGACATATCTATGCATTTCACCGCTACTTGTCACATTCCGCCTACCTCTAGTCCATTCAAGCTCTTCAGTATCAAGGGCACTGCGTTAGTTGAGCTAACGTCTTTCACCCCTGACTTAAAAAGCCGCCTACGCACCCTTTAAACCCAATAAATCCGGATAACGCTTGGATCCTCCGTATTACCGCGGCTGCTGGCACGGAGTTAGCCGATCCTTATTCCTTCGGTACATTCAGCTCATTACACGTAATGAGGTTTATTCCCGAATAAAAGCAGTTTACGACCCAGAGGGCTGTCTTCCTGCACGCGGCATGGCTGGTTCAGAGTTCCCTCCATTGACCAATATTCCTTACTGCTGCCTCCCGTAGGAGTCTGGTCCGTGTCTCAGTACCAGTGTGGGGGGTCATCCTCTCAGATCCCCTAGTCATCGTCGCCTTGGTGGGCCGTTACCCCGCCAACTAGCTAATGACACGCATGCCCATCTTAATCCTATAAATATTTGATCATTACACAATGCTGTGCTGTGATTTTATGCGGTGTTAATCCGAATTTCTTCGGGCTATCCCCCTGATTAAGGTAGGTTGCATACGCGTTACGCACCCGTGCGCCACTTTTCGATTAGAGCAAGCCCCAATCTATCGTTCGACTTGCATGTATTAGGCCTGCCGCTAGCGTTCATCCTGAGCCAGGATCAAACTCTCCATTGTAAAATGTTGTGTTTGAACGCTGACCATTCTTAACTTAATAAATTAATTTAATAATAATCTGTTCTTATTTGTCTGACAGATCTAACTTGAAAAACCCATGCGGATCATGTACTTTGATCTTCTACAGGATTACCCCGCTTACGTTTTATAAATGACATCTCTTTAATGAACTTCTCGGCACGTACCTCGCGGCGGCCTGTATATGTTGCGATCTCTTCTCTTCTTTCCCGCAGGTCTTATTGTTCCTGCATTCCAGCTGATCTTCTGATCGTTTCAGTCTTGTTTGTTTCCCTGCGACATCCGCCGCTGGGCTCCCGTTTTGTTGGGACTGCAAAGGTAGAAATCTTTTTTGACCTGGCAAGCTTTTTATTTTTTTTTATTTACCAGGCTTTAAAACCCTGAAGGAAGTTTAAACCTTCCTCTTAAAACAAAACCTTTACCGGATTTCTTTTCTTTACACGCCTTTCAAATTACTTCTTCTTTATCTCCTGCACTGTTTCCCTTCCTCCGAAGCGGGATGCAAAAGTAGGAAAAATATCCACCACACCAAACAATTATAACTAATTAATTGTATCATAACGCTAACTTACTGTCTGACAGCTATAAATATTTGGCGATACAATAGGGCACCGTCATTTCCACAGCAAAAACTGCAACAGTACATGCCCTTTTCAGGGCCCAGGAGCCCCAAATGGCCATATAAGATCCTGCAATGGCTGCTTAAAACAGCTGCATAGGCACAAATTGGGATGGGCAATGGGGCAGGTGGCACAGCCCCTGGCTTCGATTGGACAGTAGAAAACTATTGAGAAGTTCATGTAATCTCAGTTCCGCGCAGTTTCCTGATATATCTGGATCCAGCGCTAACACATCCCCTGCCTGCCATAGGCGCCTGACAGTATATATATAATAGCATGGCTTTTCCCCAACCGGCTCACAACCCGGAACAATTCCAGTAAACTTACAGAACTTGTATCATACCTGGCCAGAACTGTGTCTTGTCCTATACGAATATTAGTTTACAGTAGAAAAGTAAATTACTGAATTGGGTTTACAGTGATACCCAGGAAGCGTCGTGTATAAGATAATCCGGCAACGGCTGGGAAACCAGTTGCGGATTTACCATTCCGGCACATTAGTCTGCATACTGTACTTACACGTATAAAAATTTTGATTTTGTCCCCAGAAATCATGACAGAAAAAATATTTATTTTTTTGTTAACTCCGTACGATTTGGTGTGGTTACATTTACAACGTGGTAATCAGGCGATAGCTTTATTGCCAGATTTTATATCCTAATAGGTATTTAAATCAACGAAACTTTGTGATTGCAGACCTCGGAAATCTAACATAGCCAAAGTTACGGATGATAAAATGCCCGGTTTCTTTACCTTTGCAAGGGTTAGGGGCTATGGGCGCTCTCCGTACGGCTATACGAGAACAATGTTCTCGCCTCTCCGAGGAGGTGCAATCACGTACGGGGAGCCTCCATATCCTGGTCGCCCTAAGTTTTCATTGCTTTAAAGCCTTTATAAACGTAAAGCAATGAAAAACAGAGACAACAACACCGTCCTTCAAATCTCCTACCCAACTCCTGTTACGCATTTCATGGATAGCCTGCTCCTCAACAGGAACGGCCCATCTGGTTAATCTTCATTTTCTCAGGACACAAGGGAAACCACCCCTCCTGCCGTCTACATTTTACTAAGTTTTTAAACCGCATTTACTCCAGGATTCCATCCTGCAGGCCATGCTATGCCCCAAATTTTAAACTATCCACTATTAAATCCATCCTCATGATCAACGTTGCACTCATCGAGAAATATTACCTGGAACTCATTTACAGGCTCATCCTGAAAAGAATCGCCAAAGGTTACACCACCGCACAACTATCCCATATCATTGCCAGAGAGGCAGATTTCATGGATGCCATTGAAATGCTCCAGTTTCCCCTAAAATCCGATATTGAACTGCAGGAAATA
Organism: Pedobacter sp. AW31-3R; assembly: GCF_052180285.1. Taxonomy (NCBI): domain Bacteria; kingdom Pseudomonadati; phylum Bacteroidota; class Sphingobacteriia; order Sphingobacteriales; family Sphingobacteriaceae; genus Pedobacter; species Pedobacter sp. AW31-3R. The sequence goes on from NZ_CP197475.1 coordinate 5,653,354, forward strand.
GCCTGGGCACTGGGCGAAGAAGACATCCGGGTATTCCAGCCCAGGCACCAGGAAAAGACACTCCTCCATGTCATCATGGAGAAAGAGGTTTACCGGCATACCCGTATCCATTCCTGCGACATCATTATGCCCGGTAGCAATAAAGAGCGTCCCTTTTTCTTGCTTCAGGAAGACCTTACAGAACAGGCCAGGCTATTGGACTGAGCTAAGACCTTAATCCACAACATTCCAGCTGAACGTTGCGGATTAAGCTTATCTAAAGAAAACGCCCTTTTGATGAATCGCTCTCCATCCATTTAACGCTCAACGGATCTGAACTAACAGTGATTATTTAACATCATATTTTTAACAATGGAAGAGAAAAACAGTATAGGCAGAAAAATTGCCCGGGTAAGAGAATTGAAGGGAATTAAACAGGAAGGATTGGCAATCGACCTGGGCTTAAACCAGCAGGCGATATCCAAAATGGAAAGGAGTGAATCTATTGACCTAGAAATGCTTAGAAAAATAGCCAGGGCTTTGCAGGTACCGGTACAGATTATTGAAAACTTCGATGAGCAGATGCTCCTCGACTATTTCGATGACGGGGGACATTCCAGTTTCAAGTGTAATTTTAAGCTGATCGATAAGGTCTGGGAACTGTATGAACGCTTGATCCTGACAGAAAGGGAAAAGAATGACCTGCTCAGGCAGGATAGATAACCATTATGCAGGAAGCATGGTCCGGTTACCTGATATGATTACAGGTAACCGGATACCAGCAATAAACCTGTCCGGAACGTTGGGGTACCTCCGTGTATAGCTGAATCAGGATTAAAAAGACAAGGTGAATAGTCACCTTAAGCATAATTCGCTAACCGGTTTTATACGGATACAGCTATTACAGGTCAAGACAAGGATAAGACATGATTCGGAACGTCATCGTACACTACTCGGGCAAAGTCCCAGTAGAGTCCCACTTTAGTCCCAGTTGAGTCCCAGTTTTCCTACGATTTTACTGGGAAGCAGCTGGCAGTAAAGTGAGCGTATACTGGCAATCTGCCCGAACACGTTCCGACCAGTTATCGGGCAATAACAGACAAACGTATCCTCCTGAAATAATGATATCACCGGATTTTATCTCCTCCTGAGAACCACTGGTCCTGTAAACCTTTAAATTCTAATGATTCTGGCTTCAGGCTGTAAAGTCTGAAGAGATGAAGCCACACGTTTAATGAACAGATAATTAATAGATCCTCCAATTACACCTCCCACAACCGGTATTAATCTTTTCGCCGTTTTTGAACCCAGCGTTAACAATAGCTTCTGGGCAACTTCCTCCATAACGCCCTTACTCACGCTCATACTGGTATCCACTTTTAAAGAAGCCGCCACTATTTTAAAAAAATCTTCAAACCGAAGCTCATACTTTCCGGTATTATAATAGGAAATGGCCAGTGTCACCCTGAACTGTTGTGTGATCAGATTAATTATATCCAGGGGAACCCCGATCAGCATCGTAGATAGTCCCCCTGCACCAGCTATTACTCCGGAGCCAGCGGCAAACAAAGCACATTGGGTGATAAATTTATCAATCCCAATCTGATCAACTCCCTTTTTAATACCCAGCTGATCAATCTGGTGGAAAATTGTTCTAAAGCCACCCTGTGAAAACGAGCTAAGATTGTCTGCCAGGTCAGACTTAACTTTTCCGAGGTTAATACCCCCTAAACTAATAATTCTCATCTGCTGTCAATTTATTTGAGAAACAACGTACCATTTCCGTGCCACATCACCGTTCATCTGCGTAACCCTTGATAATCAGTATACATCCGTAAAAACACAACAAAAAGAAGATAAGCTGAGCTGATATGATCGCATCAAATCCTGAATCTTATTACATAAAATAATGATTCTCGTCATTTATCCATGTCTGGCAGATTAACAACTTTGTATTACAAAACACATATCATGATTATCTTCAAAACTTTTCAATTTGACTCCGCACATTATTTACCCAATGTGCCAACAGGACACAAATGCGGAGGAATGCACGGACATACCTATAGTTTAAAAGTAAGCATATCAGGCAAACCAGGGGAATACACCGGCTGGATTGTTGACTATACCGAAGTAAAAAAGAAAATCAAACCATGGATAGAGATGCTTGACCATCAAATCCTGAATACCATTCCGGGACTGGAAAATCCGACTGCCGAAAACCTGTGTTTATGGCTATGGAAAAGAATAAAAACAGACCTGCCCGGACTGTGCAGAATAGAACTGAACGAAACACCAACATCAGGGGTTATTTATGAGGGCTAAACCCAATAAGCAAGTTGCCATATGGTTATATTGCGGGGCAATTACGATCATTATTCAAATCATACTGGGGGGTATTACACGATTGACCGGCTCCGGTTTATCTATAACTGAATGGCAACCCTTATTAGGAACACTTCCACCAATGAATACTGCCGCCTGGCAGGATAGTTTCGATAAATACAAAGAGATCGCTCAATTCAAAGTCGTGAATCCACATTTTACGCTGGAAGATTATAAATCCATCTTCTTCTGGGAATGGCTGCACAGAAATTGGGCACGTTTCATCGGACTAGTTTTCCTGATACCTTTTATCATCTTTTTAATTAAAAATCAACTGAGTCGCAGACTGTTTTACCAGCTGATCATCATCTTCCTTTTGGGGTTATTACAGGCCGTTATCGGATGGATCATGGTTAAAAGCGGACTGAATGATACCAGTTTAGTTGTTAATGAAGTAAAACTCGCTATTCATTTTATCGCTGCAATCATACTTTTATGTTATATCCTATGGATAGCTTTCCATATCAGTATCAAAAGAAGCACATATAACTATTCCTCCGGGGTTTCAAATATATTAATTGCTACTATAGCGGTGATCTTTATACAGTTGTTCTTTGGAGGACTGATGGCCGGATCCAAAGCCGCACTGGCCGCAGTAACCTGGCCGGATATGAATGGTTATTTCATTCCGCCCGATTTATATCAGGCACAAAGTCCGGATTTAAACGCACACCTGCTGTGGATACAGTTTATTCACCGCATGCTGGCTTATGGATTAATCATCCTCGTGTCTATATTATACATCAAAACCACCTATTGGAGAAAAGATAAAAACTTGTCCAGATTGCGTCTTGCTCCCTTAATTATGGTTTGGATTCAGGCGATATTGGGTGTCGTCACTTTGTTAAATGTGCTGAACCCCAATTTCAAAATATATGCCATACTGCACCAGTTTGTAGCCCTCATTCTGCTGGCAGTCATTCTGCTTGGCTATTACCTGTGCAGCAAGAAAAATGGCTGGATTACCTTTGTATAATCCCTTTTGACCTGGCGGTGAATACCATTTTCGATAAATGGAATTTATTCTTAAATTTGCAGGATTAAACGCCGTTTGCAGCGGTATTAATCTTATGAAAAAATTCCAGACTTTACTTTACTATTGCTATAGTCCTATAGCAGATGCAGAACAATTTGCTGCCGACCATCTTAAATTTTGTAAATCGTTAGACCTTGTAGGCCGTATTATTGTGGCTGATGAAGGATTGAATGGTACCGTTTCCGGTGCTGTAGAATCGTGCGCGGCTTATATGTCGGCCATCCATGCGGATGAACGTTTTGCCAAAACAGAGTTCAAAATAGACGAAGTAGAGGAACCCTCCTTCATCAAAATGCATTGCCGCTATAAATCAGAAATTGTACACTCGGGCCTGAGGGATACCAGTATCATCAATCCGAATGAACGTACAGGAAAACACCTGGAGCCTGTAGAGTTCAAAGAAATGATTGATCAGGAAGATGTGATCATACTTGATGTGCGTTCCAATTATGAGCATAGCCTGGGCAGGTTTAAAAATGCAATTACACTCGATATTGAAAATTTCAGGGACTTCCCAGAGAAAATAAATGAGCTTGCGCAGTACAAGGATAAAAAAGTTTTAACCTACTGCACCGGCGGGATCAAATGCGAAAAGGCTTCAGCCCTATTGCTGCACCATGGCTTTAATGACGTTTACCAACTGCATGGAGGAATTATCAAGTATGGTAAAGAAGCTGGTGGAGAAGATTTTGAAGGTAAATGTTATGTGTTTGACAACCGTATAGCCGTTGATGTCAACTCAGTCAATCCAAGTGTCGTATCAAAATGTTACAACTGCGGAACGGTAACCGCTAAAATGATCAACTGCGCAAATCCAGAGTGCAATGAGCACATTACCCAATGTGATGCCTGTGGTGATCAGTTACAGGGCTGCTGCTCTGCTGCCTGTGTGACGAACCCACGGCGCCGGCCTTACGACGGTACCGGCTATTATGTAAAAGTACCACAACCAGTAAATGTGTCCTCGAAATAGGATAATCCATTTCTAAAAGAGAAAAACCAGGTCAAATACACCTTCCGAACAAAAAGGGTATTCAAATGTTTGTATTAAATAGCTAATTTGCGCTTCTAATCGAATATTTGAATACCTTTTGTATACATGAAAACCCGCGTCACCCTCTGTTTCCTTCTCCTTGTTTTTACCATTTTTTCTAATCAGGTTTTAGCAGATAACATAAAGAGTATTGGTGTTCCTTATGTCCAGAATTTTCCCAAATCAGTGTATCTTTCGGGGAACCAGAACTGGGCGATAACCAAGGACAGTAAGGGAATTATGTATTTCGGGAATACACAGGGATTGCTGACCTACGACGGCAAATACTGGCAGCAATATCAATTACCCAACAGACAGATCATAAGGGCTGTAGCAACTGCCAATGACGGTACTATTTATACCGGTGGATTTGGAGAATTTGGTTACTGGACCAATAAAAATAATCGCCTGCGCTATACTTCACTTATTCAGCTTATCCCTAAAGACTTCCAGTTGTCTGAAGAGATCTGGAAGATTTATGTAGATGGAAAAAGGGTAATCTTCCAGTCCTTTAGTGCCATCTGCATTTATGAAAACAATAAAATAAAGGTGGTTAAAGCACCCGGCACCTTCATGTTTCTGCAAAAAGCAGGGAATCATTTTTATATCGAAGTATTGTTGAAAGGCTTGTACGAGTTAAAAGGAAGCTCCTTACAAGCCCTTCCCCATGCTGCAGGGGCATTGCCTACCAATATCCTTACAGTACTCCCTTTTAAAGATGGAAAATTACTGATCGGCACAAGCAAAGACGGACTCTATATCTATGATGGCAAAAGTTATACCCCATTCAATACACCGGCAAATGCTTTTTTGAAGACTTACCAGCTGAATAACGGCAGCAGGATCAGCGATAAGTATTATGCCTTTGGAACGATTCTGAACGGATTGGTGATCATAGATCAGGATGGAAGTATCGTTCAGCATATCAATAAATCGGGTGGATTGCAGAACAACACCGTGCTGAGCATATTCACAGATAATGACAACAACCTCTGGACGGGACTGGATAATGGGATAGACCGTGTGGAACTCAATTCTTCCTTATATTTTTACCTGGATAAGGAAGGGCAGTTTGGTACGGTATATTCAGGTCTGATCTATAAAAACAATATCTACCTGGGAACCAATCAGGGATTATTTTATAGTCCCTGGACACAGGGAAACGGAAAGCGTTTCAATAATTTTGACTTCAAACTGATCCCGAATTCCCAGGGACAGGTATGGGACCTGAGTGTCATTGACAACCAGTTGCTTTGCGGACATAATGAAGGTACCTTTAGTGTAACAGGAGATCAGCTGACCAAAATTTCAGGATTCAGCGGGGGATGGACGGTGAAGAAACTCCACAGCAATCCGGATTACCTGATTCAGGGAACGTATAATGGACTCGTATTATTTAAAAAGGACAATAGCGGGGCATGGAAGCATTTTGTTAAAGTTGCCGGATTTGATGAACCTTCCAGATATGTAGAACAGGATTCCAGGGGTGATATCTGGGTAAGCCATGCTTACAAAGGATTGTATAAACTCACACTCAGTGCAGATTTTAAGAAAGTTGTAAAAACGCGTTATTATGATGAGAAAAACGGGCTGAAGGATAACTACAACATCAACATCTTTATGCTCGAAAATAAGGTCGTGTTTTCTTCTGAAAGCGGGTTTCAATTGTATGATGAGATTAGTAACCGTTTCAGTGCTTACCAGGAACTGAATAAAGGTTTAGGCAGCTTTGCGACATCCAATAAAATCATCAATGCGGGCGCAAAGAAATACTGGTTCATTAACCATGGTAAAATGGCGCTTATCAATTTCAGTGAACCGGGTAAACTGGAAGTCGATTCCAACCAGTTCAATATTCTGGATGGCCGCATGGTGCAATATTATGAGAATATCAGCAAAATCAGTGAGGATATTTATCTGATCAGTGTTGATGATGGTTTTGTGATTTACAATGGCCAGGATGTGCCTTCCTTCAGGAATAAAACCAAATTGCCGGAGGTGCTGATCCGCAAGGTGGAAGATGTGACAGATACCTACCGCCTGCTGACTGAAAATGGAGCTATACCTCCTGAAATGGAGATCCCTTTCAGCCGTAACAATATCAGGATATCTTTTGCCCTGCCCTATTACCGACAGTCGACCATAAAATTCCAGTTTTACCTGGAAGGATATTCCAGGCAATGGTCCGATTGGAGTACAGCTACGCAAAAGGATTTTACCAACCTTGCCAGTGGCACTTACACTTTTAAGGTAAGGGCAAAGATCAATGACCAGTCCGTAACAGGTATCTCCGTTTTTGAGTTCAGGGTGATGCCTCCGTTTTACCTGAGCAAATGGGCTATTCTACTGTATATCGTCCTGTTCATCCTCCTCGCGATAGAGACGAAAAAACGGTATGAAAAAAGACTGAGCAAACATGAACAAGCCATTGAAGCCAAACTGCAATTAGAGAAAGAAGAATTCCTTAAGAAAGAAGCCGAAGCGACAGAAAAACAAATCATCAACCTTAAAACGGAAAAGCTACAGGCGGAACTGATGAGCAAAAACAGGGAACTGGCGAATTCAGCAATGAGCCTGGTGTATAAGAATGAGTTGTTGCAGAAGCTGAGCCAGGAAATTGACAAGCTTAAAGATGGCGAAGGGAAAAAATTACCTGAAGATCAGTCGCGCAAAATACAAAAGGTCATTGATGAAGGTATGAACGATGAACGGGACTGGCATTTATTTGAGACGAGTTTCAATGAAGCACATGGAAGCTTCTTCAAAAGACTGAAAGGCAATTATCCGGACCTTGTTCCCAATGATCTTAAGTTATGTGCCTACCTACACATGAACATGACGAGTAAGGAAATGGCTTCCCTGCTGAACATCTCGGTAAGGGGTGTAGAGATCCGGAGGTACAGGCTGAGGAAAAAGCTAAATGTTCCCCATGATAAGAATCTCGTGGAATTCTTTATGGAACTATAAGGAGTACACCCCTCAGAAGTTATTTTTTAATGTTGCTCCAAGCACATCAGCGGATGTTGAGGAAATTCCTTAATTATTGCCTGTACGCGCTGTAATAATCGATTTCTTTACCTACACCTACAATTCAAACACTACATCACAGCCCCCAAGGACTACATCATTACTACACAAACACCAAATATTAAACACAATTTTTAAAAATTGATTGTTGTTTAACTGAATATCATTTATCCGTCTGAAATATGATTCATATCAGTTTACGCCGCAGCAAACACTTATTGTAAAAAATACACCAAGCATTCATGATGTATTTATGTAGAGGCGTAATCTTTGGTAATTCTTAAAAACGAACGGAGATTTGAGCAACAATTAACCAAATTCATAAACAGCATGAAACGAATCTTTACAAGAATCTCTGTTTTAACTTTTCTTAGTTTGCTTTTTATCAATGCAGCTTTTGCCCAGAACATCACAGTTACGGGTACAGTTTCAGATGGCGGGGATAATTCCACCATTCCATCTGTGAGCATTATCGTAAAAGGTACTACAAAAGGAACACAAACAGATGCTAATGGAAAGTATACCATTAGCGTACCGGCAAACGGAACATTAGTATTTACCTATATCGGTTACAATACACAAGAAGTTCCTGTCAACAATAGGACTACAGTTAACATTAGCATGGCATCTTCATCACAGCAATTAGAGCAGGTTGTGGTGGTAGGTTATGGTACACAGCGTAAAATTGATGTAACAGGCGCTGTCGCAACAGTAAAAGGCGATGACATAGCTAAACAGGCTTCACAAAATCCAGTAAGTGCATTACAGGGTAAGGTAGCGGGAGTATCTGTTACCAATGTAGGAACACCAGGTGCCTCACCTAAAATCACCATTCGTGGTACAGGAACTATCTATGGAAATACGGGTGTACTGTACGTTGTAGACGGGGTTTGGTATGACGAAATCAGCTTTTTAAATCCTGCAGATATTGCCAGTATGAGTATTCTGAAAGATGCATCAAGTCAATCCATCTATGGAATCAGGGCAGCAAACGGAGTGGTGTTAATTACGACGGTTCATGGTAAAAAAGGAGATCCGACAATTAACTACAATGGAACTATAGGTATTCAGCGTGTAACCAATCAGGTAGAAATGGCCAATGCCTCCGAGTATGCTATTGGAGTCAATGAACTTGTTTCTCACCTGAATAAATACAAGGCAGCAGATGATCAGGATGCTCCTGTATTTGCAAATACAAATCTTGGAGAAGGCACTGACTGGTATAAGCAAATATTAAGGACTGCAATGGTCACCTCACACCAGGTATCGATTAATGGTGCGTCTGAGAAATCCAGCTACAACTTTTCAGCAGGATATCTCAATCAGGATGGTATTGTGGAATCCAACAATTACAAAAGATATACGGTACGTCTTTCCAATGATTTTCAGGTATTTAAAAACTTAAAGATCGGATATAATGTTACCGGTATTTCCAGTACTTCCAGAGACATTCCATCTACCATATTCCGTGACATGTTTGCGGCTTCACCTGTAGTCCCTGTATTTAATGCAGATGGTTCTTACGGTGATCCGAATACGTACAACCTGGGTAATGGTAGCAACATGAATCCACAGGCAAGAATTGATTTTTACAACCAGCGTACTTCAAAGTATAAAATTACAGGTAATGCTTATGCAGAACTCAAGTTTGCAAAACATTTCACTTTTAAAACCAGTGCAGGTGGCGACTTTGGACAGGAAGAAGTGAGATCTTATACTCCTGAATATTATGCTACCCTGGCTCAACAATCGAATATCAGTTCTTTGGGTGTCGATAGAATTGAGACCAGAAACTGGATCCTGGAGAATACATTAACTTATGATAACAAATGGGGAGACCATAACTTAACTGTTCTGGCTGGACAAACAGCGCAGCGTTATAAAAGTTATACCATTAAGGCCAAAGCTTTTGATGTGCCTTACAGTAACGATGGAGATTTATACTTAAAGTTAGGTGATGCAGATCAAAGTACAATTACTGATGAAGGTGTGTTGACTACTGCTGCGTCTTACTTCGGAAGGGTGAACTACAGCTTCCAGAATAAGTATCTATTCAATGCATCCCTTAGAGCAGATGGTGCTTCTCAATTTTTTGGAGGAAGTGATTTATGGGGTTATTTTCCTTCTATTGGAGCTGGATGGGTAATCAGTAATGAGGAATTCATGAAAAACCAGACTATATTCAGCAACTTAAAACTTCGCGGAAGCTGGGGTAAAGTAGGTAACGCTGGTGTACCAATTAATCCAACCACACAAACGGTTTCTCAACTCCCTGAATTGATTGCCATTTATAACGGCATTCCTTATACTGGTGGTAGTATCAATACCATTGTTCCACCAGTTCTTTTCTGGGAACGCAGTGCAGGTACGGATATAGGTCTTGAAATGGGCTTCTTATCGAACAAACTGAATGTGGAAGTTGATTATTATAACAAAACTACACAGCAGGCTATTTTTGATATTCCAGTCTTGGGTTCACTGGGTACTAAGGATAGTAAAATCATCGGTAATCAGGCTGATTTCCGTAACAGAGGTTTTGAATTTATGGCTTCATGGTCAGATAAAACATCCAGTGACCTTACCTATTCCATCAGCGCCAATGTGGGTATGAATAATAACAAAGTATTAAACGTAACCTCAGGTGCCAACCCTATTTATTCCGGTGGTGATGGCTTAACTGGTGGTGCACTGGCAACCCGTACAGTATCAGGTGGTGCAATAGGTGAATTTTTTGGTTACAATGTGACAGGTATTTTCCAAACAGATGCCCAAGCTGCAGCCTCTGCACAACCTACGGCTAAGGCTGGTGACTTTATCTACGCAGATACAAATGGTGATGGTACAGTTGATGGAAAAGACAGGATTGTTCTGGGTAACCCCAATCCTAAATTCACTTATGGCCTGAATACAAATTTTGCCTATAAAAACTTTGATTTGACTGTTGATATTCAAGGTGTGGCTGGTGTAGATGTTTATAATGCAAATTTGGGTAACCGTTTGGGTAATGAAAATTTCACAAAAGAGTTCTTTGATAACCGATGGACAGGTGAAGGATCGAGCAACTCAAATCCCTCTACAAACATTGCCGGCTCTACCAACAACCTGGCGAACTCTTACTTTGTAGAAAGCGGAGCATATATCAGATTGAGAAATATACAACTGGGATACAGTTTACCGGAATCCATTACTTCTAAGTGGAAAATTAAAAAGCTGAGGGTATTTGCAAATGCACAAAATGCAGTGAATTTATTTGGCTACAGAGGATTTAGTCCTGAAGTAAGCAGTTCAACGAATACTTCTCCGACAAGTGCTGGTATAGACAACAATGTTTATCCGTTGTTCGCAACTTATAATTTAGGTCTAAACCTTACATTCTAATTGATCAGGATATGAAAACATATAAAAATATAAATAAGTGGTGTACAATTGGATTGGTTCTTACCATTCTCGTGGCACCTTCATGTAAAAAAAGCTTTCTGGACGTAGATCCACAAGGACAACAGGATTCTGAACAATTCTGGCAAAATGAAGCCGATGCAACTAAAGCCGTTAATGCCATATATGCAAATTTACGTTCATGGAATAATGTAGCCTTCAATGCACTTGTTATTGAAAGCACGGGTTCTGACGAAGCTGACAAAGGAAGTACTCCTGCAGATGCAACCTTCTTCAACCTGTATGATAATTTTACAGTTACTTCCACACAGGGTGCGTTACAGGATTTCTGGACCGGACAATATCAGAACATCAATTATTGCAATCAGGTATTGGATAATATTCCTGCAATTACTATGGATGAAACACTTAAAACACGCTACCTGGCTGAAGCTAAATTTGTAAGGGCATATTCCTATTTCAGATTGGTTAGAGCTTATGGCGATGTGCCTTTAAGATTAAAAGCTGCTACAGGCGCCCCGGAAGACAATATTCCAAGAACGGCTAAAACCGAAGTTTATGCGCAGATAGAAAAAGATCTTACAGAAGCTGCTGCTGTATTACCGCAATCATATGGTTCAGCAGATGTAGGACGTGCTACTAAAGGTGCTGCTTTAGGTATGCATGCGAAAGTAGCTATGTACCAACAGAAATGGACAGATGTATTATCATTAACTAACCAGGTGATTGGATTAGGATATAGCCTTTTTCCTGATTTTGAAAAAGGATTCCGTACACAAAATGAAAATAATTCAGAGTCATTATTTGAAGTTCAGGCTGAATTGGTTCCAGGAAATACTGCTGCTTCGAACTCACAATACAGTCAGGTTCAGGGTGTCGCTGGTGTAACTGGTGGCGGATGGGGATTCAATACTCCATCAACCGTACTTGCAGCCGCATTTGAAACTGGTGACCCAAGAAGGGATGCTACGATTATCTTCAGAGGTGAAACTACTCCGCAAGGTGATTTTATTCCCAGCACTGTTCCCAATACCATGTACAATCAGAAATCATATGTTCCGTTTAGCCAATTCGTATCTGGATTTAATGAAGGCTGTCAGCAGAATTTCAGAGTATTGCGTTTTGCTGATGTGTTATTAATGAATGCAGAAGCAGCCAATGAAACAGGAAATACAACTCTGGCATTAACATCGCTGAACAAAGTACGTGCAAGAGCAAGGGGCACCTTAACGAATGTACTTGCTGATATTACAACAACTGACCAGACTGCCTTACGCACAGCAATCTGGAAAGAAAGACAAGTTGAACTGGCTATGGAGAATGACCGTTACTTCGATGTTATTCGCCAAGGACGTGGCCTGGAAGTTTTTGGTCCTAAAGGATGGAAAGCCAACAAAAATGAAGTATGGCCAGTTCCTCAACAGGAAATTGACCTAAGTGGTAATTTATTAACACAGAACCCAGGTTATTAACATACTTATCCACATCCCTGTGGATAAACCCTATTCAAATCCTTTCCCGGATTATCCGGGAAAGGATTTATTACCTACCTCACATTAATTCATCAGCATCACAAATTCAGCCACATGAAATTAATTTCTTTACGTTTACCAAGCCTCTCCTTCTTATCTGTATTCTTGCTGTTAACTTTTACCCAGTGTAAAAAAAGTGAAGCACAACAGATTAAACCTGTAAATAAGATCCAGAAAAATTTGACTGATGACCAGTTACTGGACCTGGCACAAAAGCAGACCTTCAGATACTTCTGGGATTTTGGACACCCTGTAAGCGGAATGGCAAGGGAACGCAGTAATGTGGCCTTTGAATATGGCAATGAAGTCGTAACTACCGGTGGAACCGGATTCGGCATCATGTCGATCATTGTCGCTTCCGAACGTAAATTCATTACCCGTGAGCAAGCGGCCGCACGCACTAAAAAAATTGTAGACTTCCTGTATAAGGCAGATATGTTTCATGGTGCTTTTCCACACTGGTTAAATGGTGAGACAGGAAAGGTCATCCGTTTCAGTCCAAAAGACGATGGGGCGGATATCGTTGAAACCTCTTTCCTCTTCCAGGGCCTGCTGACTGCCCGTCAATATTATACCGCAGATAATCCGGTAGAAAATGACATCCGCAATAAAATATTATGGATGTGGGAAGGCATAGAATGGAACTGGTTTACACAACAACAAAATACACTTTACTGGCACTGGAGTCCGAACAACGGCTGGAGTATGAACCATCAGATCAAAGGATGGAATGAGTGTTTCATTACTTATATCCTTGCCGCCTCTTCCCCTAAATCGAGCATCGACAGAAGGGTGTACGAAGATGGATGGGCAAATAGCAATACCTTCTTTAACGGCAAGAAATTCTCAGGGATTACCCTCCCTCTAGGCTTCGATTACGGAGGTCCTTTATTCTTTTCACACTATTCTTTCCTAGGCCTTGATCCCCGTGGATTAAAAGACCGTTATGCCGATTACTTTGAGCAGAATAAAAACCATACGCTGATTAATCATGCCTATTGCGTAGAAAACCCTAAAAAATATAAAGGTTATGGAGAAAACAGCTGGGGCTTAACGGCAAGCGACAGCTGGCAGGGCTATGCCGCCCACTCTCCTACGGAAGATTTAGGCGTAATTACGCCAACCGCAGCCTTGTCTGCCTTCCCTTATACCCCGGAGTATTCCATGAAAGCACTGAAACATTTCTATTTCGATCTGGGCGACAAGATCTGGAGCGAATATGGATTTGTAGATGCCTTCAGTGAAGAACATAACTGGTATGCCAAGTCACACCTTGCCATTGACCAGGGGCCCATCATCTGTATGATAGAAAATTACCGCTCCGGTTTATTGTGGAAATTGTTTATGAGCAGTCCTGATATTAAAAACGGGCTGAATAAACTGGGTTTTGAAAGTGCGGTCACCAAAAAACAGTAAGGCAAAATCTATTTTAGCCCAGCCGGATGAACAGCAACCGGCCTGCGCAGGATCAGTTCAAACCCTAAACTGACTGAACAAATAAATCATCCGGCGATAGAAACACCTGGAGTTGAATCACACAAAGAAACAAATATATGAAAACAAAGACTTCCTTAATTTTACTCGCCGCTCTTTTCGGTGCGAACAGCTTGTTTGCGCAGCAGAAAAAGGCGGCAGGCACAGATCAGGAGATGAATACCTTCATCAACAACCTGATGGCTAAGATGACCATTGATGAAAAAATCGGACAATTGAACCTGCCAGCTGTTGGGTTTGATGTGACCGGGCCTATTTTAAGCGAGGGCGTGGATGAGAAAATCGAAAAAGGCCTGGTGGGTGGCGTATTCAATACATTTACCCCGCAGGCTGTGCGTAAGTTACAGAAGCTTGCGATCACCAAATCACGCTTAAAGATCCCTTTGTTATTTGGTTACGACGTGGTGCATGGCCACAAAACCATATTCACTATTCCTCTAGGGCTGAGTGCCTCATGGGATATGTCCCTGATTGAGAAAAGTGCCCGTATTGCCGCCAGGGAAGCTAGTGCTGACGGATTAAACTGGACCTTCTCTCCCATGGTAGATATTGCCCGTGACCCGAGATGGGGACGTATTTCAGAAGGTTCAGGCGAAGACCCTTACCTGGGCTCTTTAATTGCAGCTGCCATGGTAAAAGGTTACCAGACCAATAGCCTGGCCAATAAAGATGCCATTCTGGCCTGTGTAAAACACTTCGCCTTATATGGTGCGGCCGAAGCCGGAAGGGATTATAATACTACAGACATGAGCCTGATCAGGATGTACAATGAGTACCTGCCTCCCTACAAAGCTGCTGTTGATGCAGGTTCGGAGACAGTCATGGTTTCATTTAATGATATCAATGGTACACCAGCAACAGCCAACAAATGGTTGCTTACCGATCTTTTGCGTAACCAATGGGGCTTTAAAGGTTTTGTAGTGAGTGATTATACCGGAATTAATGAACTGGTAGCCCATGGCCTCGGAGATTTAAAAACGGTAAGTGCAAGATCACTGGATGCAGGAACAGATATGGATATGGTTGGTGAAGGTTTCCTGACTACCCTGAAACAATCGCTGGAGGAGAAGAAAATCACCCAGGAGGTGATCGACCTCGCCTGCCGCAGAATCCTGGAGTCGAAATATAAACTGGGGCTCTTTGCTGATCCTTATAAATATATTGATGAGAAGCGTGCAAAAACAGAAATCCTTTCTAAACAGAACAGACTGGATGCAAGAAAGATTGCTGAGGCTTCCATGGTATTGCTGAAAAATAACAATCAGCTGCTGCCACTGAAAAAGAATGCTAAAATCGCTTTAATTGGCCCATTGGCAGATAATAAACGCGACATGATAGGAAACTGGAGTGCTGCAGGCGACTGGAAACAGGCCATCAGCGTGATGGAAGGTTTAAAGAATATGGCACCTGACATGAATATCACCTATGCAAAAGGAGCCAACCTGGTGGATGATCCCGCCATCCTTAAGCAAATCAATGCCAATGGCGCAGAGATCACGGCCGATAAGAAATCTCCGGAAGAACTGATCAATGATGCGGTGGCCGCTGCTAAGAATGCAGATATTGCAGTGGTAGTGCTGGGCGAGAGCGCCATTATGGGCGGTGAAGCCACAAGCAGAACCAACCTCGACCTCTTACCTAATCAGCAGGCCTTACTGAAAGCCATCACAGCCACAGGAAAGCCTGTAGTCCTGGTACTGATGAACAGCCGTCCTTTGACCCTGAGCTGGGAGGATGCCAATGTTCCGGCCATTCTGGAAACCTGGTTTAGCGGTACTGAAGCAGGAAATGCCATTGCGGACGTACTGGTAGGAAACTATAACCCTGCAGGTAAGCTTACAGCGACCTTTCCACACAGCGTGGGACAAATACCTCTGTATTATAACCACAAAAGTACAGGTCGTCCGTATGACGGACAGTCGAATGAGAAATTCAAGTCCCGTTATATCGATAGCTCAAATGAGCCCTTATATCCTTTTGGGTATGGCTTGAGCTATACGACCTTCAGTATTTCACCGATACAGCTGAGCAGTAAAACGCTCACTGAGGGACAAGGCCTAACGGCAACTGTAGAAGTTAAAAACACCGGAAACTTTGACGGAGAGGAAGTGGTACAGTTATATATCCAGGATATCTATGGTACAGTAACCCGCCCTGTGAAAGAGCTAAAAGGTTTTAAGAAAATTTTTCTTAAAAAAGGAGAGGCGCAAAAAGTCACCTTTACCATCGATGCAGCGTTGTTGAAATTCTACAATACGGAATTAAAGTTCATCAATGAAGCGGGGGATTTCAACGTTTTCATCGGCTCAAATTCAAGAGATGTGGTAGAATCGCAATTTAATTTCACCAAATAAAGCGGTCTGATTATCCCATAGATTTGGGAGACATTAAAGACCAGACTCGCTAAATAATTACTTTTTTTAACAAAAAGGCCCGAGACAATTGTCCCGGGCCTTTTTATTATGTCAAATTGACAGTTATTTTTTGCTGTGCAGAACCCCTCTCCAAACACAAAAAAAAGGTGTTTTTAACCATAATTTTGAGCTTAACTGAATTGAAAATTATTATTAAAAATTCGTATCAAAATTCTTGCATTTCATTGTTCTAGTTATTAAATTAGTTATCAGTAAGATGATTGACCAAATATAAAAATGAGACTAACAGACATTCAGTAGAATATTCTGTATACTACTAAAACTTTTTAGTTGCCGCTTCTTTAAACTTCCTGAGCCCTTCACCCCTTATCTGTGCCCGATTTCAATTTTTTACCCCCACTACTATGGGTATACAACTATAACTAACCTAAATATTAACTATTAGCTAAAAACTGTTTTCCTAGAGACCAGGACATTCACCAGAATATCCCTGTCAGACCCAGATGACGATGTATCTTCCGGGCAGAAAAAATGAGCTGATACAGCTTCAGATGAATGCTGAATTGTCAGACAAAAAATTAACTATTTACTATTTATAAACAATTAACTATTTACTACTTATAAATAATTGACCATTTACGACTAATGATGCAATAGATACCCCGCTGTTCCTTATTCTTTTACCAGCCCTTCCCTCTTCCTGTCTTTTTGCATTCAACTGATTTCTAACTCAATCCTGAATTTATGTAACACCAATATATTAACCACTATTCACCAAAACCAAATATAATCTTATGCAACGAAATCTACCACTTATCAAGAGGATGGGCATCCTTTTGCTCATGAGTTTGTGCCTTGCTATTGGCGCAAGGGCTCAAACCACCATTAACGGTAAGATCACCTCCAGTGATGACAAGCTCCCGGTCATAGGGGCTTCCGTGAAAATAAAGAATGGTCCGGGCGGCACTACCACTGACGCAAGCGGCGCATTCGCACTCAGTGCACCAGCAAATGCCATACTGGTGGTATCATTTGTAGGCTATCAGACGATGGAAGTCCCGGTAGCCGGAAAAACCACTTTAAGCATTGTTTTAGTAGCAAATACCAATGACCTTACCGAAGTTGTAGTCACCGGTTATACCTCACAACGCAGAAAAGATTTGACGGGTGCAGTAGCAGTCGTGAATGTCGCCTCACTGAAAGCGCAACCCGCAGCCAGTGTCATCGAATCACTGCAGGGTAAAGCGACCGGGGTATCGGTCGTATCGGACGGAGCTCCGGGTTCAACCCCGCAAATCCGTGTCCGTGGTACATCGACTATCGGAAATAATGAACCTTTGTACATCATTGATGGGGTGCCTTTCCAAGGGAAGTTATCCTGGCTGAACCAAAATGATGTGGAATCCATGCAAATCTTAAAGGATGGATCATCGGCTTCCATTTACGGGTCAAGGGCAAACAATGGTGTCGTGATCATTACCACTAAAAAAGGTACTTTAGGAACCCCTAAAATTACCTTTGACTCCTTTTATGGGATACAAACCCCAAGAAAAAGTACCTTTCCAAAAATGATGAGCCCAATACAGTATGCTCAGTATCTTTTTGACGGATATAACAATGCCGGACAAACCGTTTCTACCGGTACCAATTACGGAACAGGCCCTACACCTACCTTACCGGAATATTTACTTGCCGGTTCTGCCACTGGACAGAACATTACCGCTGCAGACGCGGATCCTGCCAAGTACAATTACACACGTGACCCGGCGACATTCTATCAGATTACCCGTGCCAATCAACAAGGTACCAACTGGTTCAATGAGATTACAGAAAGTGCACCGAGTCAAAGTTACCAGATCAGTGCTACCGGTGGGGGCGAGAATTCCAACTACGCACTCTCAGGAGGTTACCTGGATCAGAAAGGTACCATTAAACACACAGGGTTTACCAGGTACAATTTCAGGTCAAACATACAGGTGACTGCACTTGACAAGAAATTCCGTTTTGGAACAAATGCCTCATACAGCTATTCTGAAGGATATGGACTGGGTGTGAATCCCAATGAACCAGGATCGTATCAGGATGAAGGCAGCGCCATCAGCTGGGCTTACCGTATTCCTACAATCATTCCTGTTTATGATATCATGGGAAATTTTGCAGGTAGTAAAGGAAGTGGATTGGGTAATGCTGAAAATCCATTGGCCTCCCTGTATCGTGCAAAAGATAACCTGAACAGAAGTAACTTCTTCTTTGGAAACGCCTATGCCGAGTATGACATTATCCCTGGTTTAACCGCCAGAACAAATTTCGGTATCCGTTATGAAAATTATAATGGCCAGTCTATGCGTTATCCGAACCTGGAGTTCCTTGAGGGGAACAACTCCAATAACCTGGCTGAATATCAGGGTTACACCACCGAGTGGACCTGGTCAAATACATTAAACTATAAAAAAGTAATTGAAAAACACAGCTTCAACTTATTGGCTGGTGTAGAAGCCATACGTAACCGCAACAGACAACTTGATGCAGGAAGAAATGACTTCTTTTTACTGGGGAACCCTGATTATTACTATTTAACTCCAGGGGCATCCAACATCAGTAATGCGAGTACAGGAAGAATAGGATCACTGTCCTCTTTATTTGCCAAAGCAGATTACTCTTATAATGATCGCTACCTGGCCAGCTTCACCATCCGTCGTGACGGATCATCAAACTTCGGGCCTGAAAATAAATATGGTGTTTTCCCTGCTGGTAGTGTTGCATGGAGGATCTCGGAAGAAGATTTCATGAAAGACTCCAAGCTGTTTACCGATCTGAAAATCAGGTTTGGTTACGGAGAAACCGGTAACCAGAGTATCCTTGCCTTCAACTATTTAGACAGGCTTGCGAGTAGCATCAGCGCTGGTGGGTATCCATATGAAGGAAAAAATGGTGTAACTTCAGGAGTATATCAAATCGGATATGGCAATCCCCAGGTAAAATGGGAGTCATTAAGGTCACTTAACCTTGGTGTGGATTTCACGCTGAATGGTGGAACTTTTGATGGATCCATCGATGTGTATGATAAAAGAACATCCGATATGTTGTATATCATCCCAAGACCGTCTACAGCTGTAGGTATGGGTGCTTCACCTTTTGTGAATGCCGGGGATATGAGCAATAAAGGATTTGAGATTAGCCTGGGATACCATTACGGAATAAAGGACAACAAAGAGTTTAAATTTGATGTCGCTGTAAACTTCTCCAGAAACGTGAATAAAGTCCTGAAACTTGCAGATGGTATCAGTCAACAACCCTACGGTAACTTCAGGAGTTTAACCACTTCCATCCTTAGACCGGGTGAAGTCTTCGGTGCCTTCTATGGGTATAAAGTAGCCGGGATTTATCAGAATGCCGGAGAGATCTCAGGAAATCCATCCTATACAGGAGCAAGGGTAGGTGGTCTGAGATATCAGGACATTGATGGCGACGGAGCCATCACTCCTGCTGACAGAACGATTATAGGTGATCCGAATCCAGACTTTATCTATTCCCTGGGACTGAATGCATCTTACAAAAACTTTGACATTTTTGCTTTCTTCAATGGTGTTCAGGGCAATGATCTTTATGAAGCCACCCGTTATTTTACAGACTTCCCAACATTTGACGGTGCAAGAAGCACAAGACTACTTGATGCATGGAGTCCTACGAATACATCAAGCATGGTTCCATCTTCTTACGTGGGTGTTTCTGATCTGGAATATGCCTCATCAAGTTATTATGTGCAGAATGGCAGTTTCCTGAGAATGAAAAACCTGCAATTAGGCTATAACCTGCCTGCGAAAGCTTTAGGTACCAAACTGGGGCTGAGTAAAGTAAGGATCTATGTCAGTGCAACGAACCTTTTCACCATTACAAAATATACAGGACTGGATCCTGAAGTAAGTCAGGAAATAGATGGGAACTTTTCTGCTCCGGGAATTGACCGTGGTATTTACCCATCTGGCAGACAGTATCAGTTAGGTGTAAGTGTTGGTTTCTAATTGAAGAGGAAACTGACCGCATCGCGATTGATAAACAGCAATAAAGGAGCAAATGATAGCTTCATAACAATTTTAAAAAATATAAGCTGATGAAAAATTTTAAATATATTATACTCGCAACTATTCTATGCACTGTTTTATCCTGCAAGAAGAGTTTTATAGGCGGTAACCCTCAGGGGGAATTAACTCCGGAACAGGTAACTACGCAGGAGGGTGTGGAAGCCCTGCTTACCGGAGCATACGGATTGCTCAATGGTAACTTAAATGGAACCTGGGGAAACTATGGTGCTGCACCAAGCCAGTGGTTGTTCGGTGAAGTAGCTTCAGACAATGCCCACAAAGGAAGTAGTAACGGGGATCAGCCGAATATGAACCTCATTGAACAACACTCTCCTACCAGTACAAATGATAACTTATCAAATCTCTGGGACAGATGTTTTGAAGGTATCCTTCGTTGTAACAATACCTTGAAAATACTTACCGCTTTGCAAAGTGGTTCAGGAAAAAAATTCGACGAAGCACGCGCTACACAGATTCAGGGCGAAGCACGGTTATTACGTGCACATTATTATTTTTTCCTGGTTCGGGTATTCAAGAATGTACCGATGATCACGGAGACCACAACAGAACAGGCGGTACCCAATACAGCAGATATTTATCCGGCGATTGAAGCCGATTTACGTTTTGCGGTAGCGAACCTGACTACAACAAAGTTTAAATCTGAAGTGGGTCGTGTCGACAAATATATTGCTCAGGCTTACCTGGGAAAAGTATTGCTCTATGAGAAAAAATATCCTGAAGCCTATACTGAGCTCAACGCAGTAATTGCAGCTAAGCCGGGACTCACCACACTACCGTATCAGAACAACTTCAATATCGATACTGAGAATGGGCCTGAGGCTGTATTCTCCGTTCAGCATGCCGTAGGCGGTGACGGAACAGGTGGTGACAATGGAAATGTGGGTGACATGTTAAACTTCCCTTATGCTGTGGCCTGCTGCGGTTTCTTCCAGCCAACAATAGACCTGGCCAATGCATTTAAGACAAATGCTGCGGGATTACCACTATTGGATGGCAGCTACCGTACCAATCCTTATGTATCTGACATGGGATTAACCGGTGCAGCAAAAACCAACTATCAGGTGAATACGGCATTGAGCTTTGATCCACGTATAGATTATACACTGGGAAGAAGGGGTGTAAATTACCGTACAGGTTACGGCCCTATGCCTGGGGATTCATGGATACGTGACGTAGGAAATGCGGGTCCCTTTGTCGTGGTTAAAAACGTACTCGATGCCGGACAGGTAGCTAGTGGGACTGCTCCAGGAAACTTAAACATCACAGGTCTGAATGTCAACCTGATCCGACTAGCTGATATTTACCTGATGGCTGCAGAAGCTGCTATTGAAAATGGTAATCTGGCAAGAGCGCTGGAACTTGTCAATTTGGTCAGGGCACGTGCGGCCTTACTTCCGGGTAAAACGACCGGTACAGGTACGCCGGCCGCCAACTATAATGTGGGTCAGTACCCATCATTCCCTAATCCTGATTATGCAAGATCTGCAGTACGTATGGAACGCAGGTTAGAGCTGGCTATGGAAGGTCACCGCTTTTTCGATCTTGTACGCTGGGGGATTGCCAAACAAACCCTGGAAAGTTATTTCGGATTTGAAGGGGGCTACTTCAGTTACCTGAGAGGCATTACGATAGAAACACGTGATGATCACTTCCCGCTCCCTCAGGATCAGATTGACAGAAGTCAGGGAATATTGACACAAAGTCCGGGTTACTAACAAAATTCTGGAATACGATGACTACAAAATCCCGAAACACCAGGAGAACACCCTTGGAACGTCATGGCAACAAACCCTTGGAACATCATGGCAACAAACCCTTGGAACATCATGGAAACAAATGCTTGGAACACTATAGGAATAAAACGCTAAAAATACCAATAGACTCCAGGACATCGTAGCACCAGAAGGATTAAAAGGATCATGAATATTAACATGAAATAAACAAACGCCATGATCGATACCATGGTAATAATTTAACTGGATCTTCAGGCTGAACAGTATCCCATTGGTCAGCATAATTAACATCTCTCAAATTATAATTTTTTCCAAAAACCCGCAGGTAATCCCTGCGGGTTTTTATACTTTAGCACCATGAAGAATTTTAAACTCATCCTCATACTTTCCGTGCTCTTAACCACCCTTCAATTACATGCACAGGATTACAAAAAATTTGACAAAGGAAGCTACATTCATGGAAAAGACAGCATCTCTTACAGAATTTTATTTCCCCAGAACTTTGATCCAAAATTAAAATATCCGGTTATTTTCGTGCTGCATGGACGTGGAGAAAGTGGCAGCGACAATGAAAAGCAATTAACCCATGGAGCATCCCTTTTCCTCCAGGAAAAAGTGCAAAAAAAATATCCTGCAATCGTCATCTTCCCCCAATGTACCGAAGACAGTTACTGGGCGAACGTAAACATTGTAAAAGATGCCACCGGAAAAAGAAACTTCAACTTCCAAAAAGGAGGTAAACCCACAAAAGCCATGAAAGCATTACTGGGTATGGTAGATCACATCCTTGAAAAACCCTACATCAACCGCAATCAGGTTTACGTCGGTGGTCTATCCATGGGCGGCATGGGAACCTATGAACTACTCAGAAGAAAGCGCAAAACATTTGCCGCAGCCTTTGCCATCTGTGGCGGGGACCACATCGCCAATGTCGACAAATACAAAAAAGTTCCTTTATGGATATTTCATGGAGGAAAAGATGATGTCGTCAACCCAACCTTCTCTACCCTCATTGCAAATCAGCTGAAAATCATTGGCAAAGAAGTCAAGTTTACACTCTACCCTGACGCTAACCATAACAGCTGGGACAGCGCCTTTAAAGAACCGGAACTACTCCCCTTCCTGTTCTCCCATACAAAAGATAAAAAACCTTAATCAGCTTAGACAGCAAAAAACAACCCGACAAACTCTGCTAAAACTTCCCCTATTTACAATAAACCAAATACGCCAAAAAGCTAACAAACATCTACCCGACAAACACTCCTAAAACTTCCCCTATTTACAATAAACTAAATACGCCAAAAAGCTAACAAACATCAACCCGACAAACACTGCTAAAACTTCCCCTATTCACAATAAACTAAATACGCCAAAAAGCTAACATACATCATCCCGACAAACACTGCTAAAACTTCCCCTATTTACCATAAACTAAATACGCCAAAAAGCTAACATACATCAACCCGACAAACACTGCTAAAACTTCCCCTATTTACAATAAACCAAATACGCCAAAAAGCTAACAAACATCAACCCGACAAACACTGCTAAAACTCCCCCTATTTACAATAAACCAAATACGCCAAAAAGCTAACAAACATCAACCCGACAAACACTGCTAAAACTTCCCCTATTTACCATAAACTAAATACGCCAAAAAGCTAACAAACATCAACCCGACAAACACTCCTAAAACTTCCCCTATTTACCATAAACTAAATACGCCAAAAAGCTAACATACATCAACCCGACAAACACTGCTAAAACTTCCCCTATTTACAATAAACCAAATACGCCAAAAAGCTAACAAACATCAACCCGACAAACACTGCTAAAACTCCCCCTATTTACAATAAACCAAATACGCCAAAAAGCTAACAAACATCAACCCGACAAACACTGCTAAAACTTCCCCTATTTACCATAAACTAAATACGCCAAAAAGCTAACAAACATCAACCCGACAAACACTCCTAAAACTTCCCCTATTTACAATAAACCAAATACGCCAAAAAGCTAACAAACATCAACCCGACAAACACTGCTAAAACTCCCCCTATTTACAATAAACCAAATACGCCAAAAAGCTAACAAACATCAACCCGACAAACACTGCTAAAACTTCCCCTATTTACCATAAACTAAATACGCCAAAAAGCTAACAAACATCAACCCGACAAACACTGCTAAAACTTCCCCTATTTACCATAAACTAAATACGCCAAAAAGCTAAAAAACATCAACCCGACAAACACTGCTAAAACTTCCCCTATTCACACCAACAAAAGCCCCCCAATTCTACCGGATGAGCGCAGTTTTGTTACAAGAATCTGTTAAAAAAAAGGGATATATACTTTGCGGACATGCGTGCCTTATTTCAGAGGCACGAGGACGCAAAATATATATCCCTTTTTTTTAGATTAACTCAACATTACAAGCGATTACTCTTGCATGTTATGATAAACCGCCTGCACATCATCATCCTCTTCCAATTTATCAATCAGTTTAATCACATCCACGGCCTGTTCTTCAGTAATCTCTGTAGTCGACAAAGCGATCCTTTCCAGTTTTGCGCTTTTCATTTCGAAACCTAAATCCTCCAAAGCCTTCTGCATCTTACCAAAATCTTCAAAAGCTGTCTGCACCACAGCGATATCGCTGCCATCCTCATCACTTTCAAGGTACAGTTCTTCCAGTCCGGCATCGATCAATTCAAACTCCAGCTCTTCCATATCCTTCTCTCCGGGAACAAACCTAAAGATCGACTTCCGGTTAAAAATAAAATCCAGTGAACCTGTTTTACCCAGCGAGCCACCAGTCTTACTAAAATAGCTGCGTACATTGGCCACAGTCCTATTCGTATTATCGGTAGCTGTTTCGATCAGGATAGCCACGCCATGCAGGGCATAACCTTCATAAACATGCTCCTCATAACCTCTTTCATCCTTATTAGAAGCACGTTTAATCGCTGCATCTACGGTATGCTTAGGCATATTCACTGCTTTCGCATTCTGAATTGCGGTACGCAGGCGTGAATTGGCATCCGGGTTTGCACCACCATCCTTCACGGCCATCACAATCTCCTTCCCTATACGGGTAAACTGCACTGCCATTTTGGCCCAGCGCTTAAATTTTCTCTCTTTTCTGAATTCAAATGCTCTTCCCATTGTGTATTTATTGAGGGGGTCAACCTTCCTAATCTGGAATAACTACCCCTTATTTTGTAAATTATTTAACATATCTGTAGTCAGTTTTGCCAGATCAAACTCAGGCTTCCATCCCCAGTCCTTCGCAGCAACCTGATCATCAATCGACCGTGGCCAGCTGGCGGCAATAAGCTGTCTGGGATCATTGGCTGTATAAGTTAACGAAAAATCAGGAATATGCTTTCTGATTTCTGCGGCCAGCACTTCAGGGGTAAAACTCACGCCTGCAAAATTATAACTTGAGCGTATAGAAATACGTGAGGCTTCGGCATCCATCAGTTCAATCGTCCCGCGGATCGCATCATCCATATACATCATTGGCAATTCCGTCTCTGCGGAAAGAAAAGAAGCATAACTTCCTTTCTTCAGGGCATCGTGGAAAATATGGATCGCATAATCTGTAGTTCCACCACCTGGGGCAGCCTTCCAGCTAATCAGTCCGGGGTAACGGATACTTCTCACATCCAGGCCATACTTCTGGTGATAATACTCGCACCATCTTTCCCCGGCGAGCTTACTGATTCCATAAACCGTATTCGGGTCCATCACACAATGCTGTGCCGTCTGGTCCTTCGGAGAATTCGGGCCGAACACTGCGATAGAGCTTGGCCAGTACACCTTTGCCGTTTTATATACAATAGCCAGATCAAGGATATTCAGCAGGCCATTCATATTAAGGTCCCATGCCAGCTTTGGATTCTGTTCGCCTGTGGCGGAAAGCAAAGCTGCCAGGAGATAAACCTGTGAAGGCTTATACTTATTAAAGATGCTATTCAGCGTCTCTTTTTCCAGGACATTAACGAATTCAAAAGGGCCTGAATTCTTAATATCATAATCAGGGCGTCGGATATCGCAGGCAATAACATTGTCTACACCATAGTACCTACGCAAGGTAGTCACCAGTTCTGTTCCGATCTGTCCGTTAGAACCTAATACAAGTATTTTTTCGCTCATTGGATAAATTTGATTTTGGCAAAGGTAAAAAAACGGAACAAACCTCTATAAATTTGTTTATTTATATTTACCTTCATCTCTTTGACCTCCTGTATGAACCACGATCCTGAAGAACATCAGCTGTTATTCGCACGCCTAAAAATGGGCGATGAGCAGGCATATGTGGAAATTTATCATGCTTACAGTAAATTTCTCCTCCAGGCTGCCTACCATAAAACCAGGGACAAGCTCATTGCGGAAGATATCGTCCAGAATATATTCATCAGCATCTGGGAGAAAAGGGAAAGTCTGGAAGTCAAAGATCCGCGTAACTACCTCATGGGATGTTTAAAATTCAGCATCATCAACTACATCCGGTCGCAGGTCATGCAAAACAAATACATCGCCTTTGCACAAAACAGCAGCCAGGAAAATGAGGACACCTCAGCCTCCCTGGAACTGAAAGACCTGTCCAGTATTGTAGAAAAAGGAATCAGCACCCTTCCCGATAAAACACAGGAAATATTCAGGTTAAGCAGGTTCAAACACCAATCGACCAAGAAAATATCCGTAGAGATGAACATCTCCGAAAAAACCGTGGAATACCATATCACCCGCTCCTTAAAGCTGATGAAAGCCTATCTTAAAAACTACCACATCTTACTGCTCCTCCTCTTCAAGTTATAGACACCTGAAACCAGCACCTTTCTTCATTTTTTTAACACTGTAAATCAGCAAGTTAAAAACTATCTAAAAATATTCATGTTCCAGCATTAGGGTTCAGTCTCATTTGTGTTACTTACCTATAATTAACCAGATATACGTTTGCCAACCAAAGTGTTTAAGCCATGAACAAGGAATCTTTTTTAGACTTATTAGACCGGTATCAACAAAACAACTGCTCAGCTGAGGAGGAATTATTTGTTGAAGAATGGTACGATTCGCTGAACAGTGACCACCGTTCCGGCTTAAGTCCCGTTGAGCTTTCCAGCATCAACGAAAGGATACTGGTCAAATTACGGGCAAACCTGCAGCAGCGTACCCGCTTACAGGCACATCTCCATCCATCACCTGAAAGACCGGTTAAATCTATACCGCTGAACAGCCGGTACAAAATTGGTATTGCGGCTTCAGTAACCATCGCCTTTGTATTCGCTGCTTTCTATACCCTCAATTATAACAATGCAGAACGTGCATTTAAAAATGAAAATGCGGCCAGCGAACTGTTGTCCACCAGGAATACCAGCGACAGCTTACTGCGGGTTTCTTTGAGCGACCACAGTATTGTCACCTTACAACCTAAGGCCACAATCACTTATCCTGCACAATTCAACAGTACCTCCAGAAATGTATACCTAAAAGGAGATGCATTTTTTGAGGTCAGCAAAAATCCGCGCAGACCATTTTATGTATACAACAACAAACTTAAAGTAAAAGTACTGGGAACCAGCTTCAGCATCAACGAAGCGCAGGCACAGGTATCGGTAAAAACCGGAAAGGTAGCGGTCAACGAAAACCACAACCAGGCTTTATTCACTTTCCGCAATAAGAAAGAATCCAAGGGTGTATTGCTAACACCCAACCAGAAAGCAGTATTTGATGCAGGGAAACACCAGATCAGGAAAACACTGGTCGACCGTCCACTGCCCCTACCTATCCAGGGACAGGAACCTGAAACAGCTGACTTTAAATTTTCAGAAACCCGTCTTCAGGAAGTATTCAGTACTTTATCCAAAGCCTACGGCATTGTCATCCAGCTGGAAGACGAGGGGGTAAATGACTGCACCTTTACGGGTGATATCGATAAAAAATGCCTGTATGACCAGCTGAACCTGATCTGCGAATCCATTACCGGTTCTTACCATGTAGACGGGACAACGATTCTCATCAAGGCAAAACGCTGTAATTAACAGGGCTGAACAGCATCATCCATTGGCATTTGTAAAATGCGGGACCAGCAGCAGGCAGGCGAATAGCCTGAAAAAAGACCTTTCAACCACAAGGCTGGGAGGCATAGGAGAAGAAACAACAAGAATAACCAAATTATAAATTGACAAAAACATGAACACGACAGCTACTCCCCCTTATCCCTAATTCAGGAACACCACAACACACCATATACATAAATAAAGCCGGCGATGTAGGGCATCACCGGCGATATTTTTTAATACATCCAGGATGTATCATGGTATTTCTATGTCCAAAAAACCGATTAATGAACCTAATAAAGTTAGGGATCCTGCAGGATATTTATGCCAAAAAAATAAAATAAATAGCTGCTGCATTCCGGACTTTATTGCAAACCAACTCCAATGACTAAAAAAACGTATGTTTCTATAGCAATCCATGCAATGAAATTTTCCATATACCAACTGATCGCCCTTACTGTATTCACCTGCACTTCTCTTGCGAAAGAAGTAGCAGGACAGGGCGTATTGGATAAACAGCTGTCCCTGAAAGCGGACCAGCAAAACATTAAGAGTATTATAGAGAAAGTAGAGGCCCTGACCCATGTGAAATTCGTGTACAGTCCGAAATCCATCAACTCTTCCCGCAGGGCTTCCATCTCAGCAGTCAATGTAAAACTGGGTGGCTTCCTGGAACAACTGCTAAAACCTTACGATGTAAGCTATAAAGTCATCAACGACAGGATCTTACTGTTCGCAGAAAGTGATGCAGCCGTACAGCTCGCCAACTATCCGATGGCGGATGCAATCGTTACCGGAAAAGTAACCGACGGTAAAGGAGCAGGGCTTCCAGGGGTAAGTGTATCCGTAAAAGGGACAACCAACGGCACCCTGACCAATGCTGATGGGGTATTTTCCCTGAAAGTGACCAGCAAGGATAACTATGTCCTGACTTTCACCTATATCGGTTACATGACCAAAGAAATCAACATGAATGTAGCCGAAGCCAATCAGCCGATCACAGTTTCCCTGTCCGAAGATGCCTTACAGCTGGATGGTGTGGTAGTCACCGGTGGTGGAAATCCGAAGAAAAAACTGGAATCCAGTGTTGCCCTGACCTCTATCAGCAGTAAAGATATCGCCAACAGAGCCCCGCTGAACAGTACCGACCTGTTAAAAGCAATACCGGGTTTAACGGTAGAAAGTACAGGTGGTGACGGACCGGGTAACGTATGGGTACGCGGGTTTCCGCAGCAGGGAGG
This sequence comes from Pedobacter sp. AW31-3R, assembly GCF_052180285.1. Classification (NCBI taxonomy): domain Bacteria; kingdom Pseudomonadati; phylum Bacteroidota; class Sphingobacteriia; order Sphingobacteriales; family Sphingobacteriaceae; genus Pedobacter; species Pedobacter sp. AW31-3R. The sequence goes on from NZ_CP197475.1 coordinate 5,682,755, forward strand.
TTATATCTTTCTGGGTATCCAGGAAGATGGTTTGCCGCTATTGCCGACAGGATTCAACTCCACTCCTTCTATCGACCAGTATTATAAAACAGATTTAACCACACAGAACATTGAAGCCATCAGGGGAGGTAATGCTTCCATCGTACAGGCGAATACACCAGGTGCGGTCATCAATAACATCAGTTATGCAGGTGCGGAAAAAGCGTATGGTCAATTCAAATTTACGACAGGACTTTCCCAGGGATTATACCGTGTAGACGGAAATACAGGCGGAAAAATCAACAATTCCATCAAATACAATATCGGTGGTTTTTACCGCAGGGACAATGGTGTAGTTAATCCGGGTTTCTCTCCAGCCAATGAGGGTGGACAGGTGAAGGGAAATATGACCTTCAGCTTCAAAAACAATAAAGGCTTCATCCGTGTGTTCGGAAAATACCTGAACGATAAAGTACAATGGTTGCTGACCAGCTATTATCCTTATGACGGAACAGGAAAACCTACCAAATATGGTTCCTACGACATGGTCACCCAATCCATTACGCCAATGCAGACCGCCTGGAACTATACAGATCCGAATGGTTCCGCACATGCGTTCGACCTGCAGGACGGAATGCATACCAAACTTGGTTCCGGTGGTTTCCAGTTCAATTATATGACCGACAATGGCTGGCAGATCGTCAACAATTTCCGTTACCAGGACACACATACGGCCAGTACTTCATCCACACCAACCGGTATCACTGCACGTACTGCAGCCGTACCTTACTACTATCCGGATGGTACCCCGGCACCATTCAGTGCAGGCGACCAGGTGATTACCTCCTCTTCAGGTGCACAGTTAAACAGCGATAAGCAGATTATCAACTACCTGGACATCAAAAAAACAGTTAAAAACCACAGCATCAGTCTGGGTACAGGAATTCACCAGTACAACCGTAACGACTTGCGCTATGCCTTCAGGACATTCTCAGAATTCAAAGAAAACCCAAGCATCCTGTTGCAGTCGCCTACAGCAAACACCAGAACGGTACAAACAAAAACAACCTTTATCGGTGATACCAGAACCCTTTCCCTATACGCCAGCGATGAGATCAAAATCAACGAGCAATGGAGATTAGATATCGGAGCCCGTGTAGACAACCAGAATGTAGACGGCAAAAGACCATTTTATGCTTTCAATGCTGACGGAAGCCCTAATTATAAAGCGGCATCCAATCCTGTGATTGCCGGTTATACCGATTACAGTGAGAATATCACCAACTGGGCAGCTTCTGTGGGAGTAAACTACAAGATCAATGCTACCGCAAGTATTTTTGCAAGGGCGACCAAAGCCTACAATGCACCTAACATTGGTGATTACAATGCGACGGCTTACAATCCTGCGAACATCAAAAACCGTCCGGTTTACTTAGCTGAAATCGGATACAAATACGCGAAAAACAACCTGGCCATCTTTGCTTCAGGAAGTTATTCCGCCATAAAGAACACCTCATTGACCATCAACGTACCTACCACAGCAGCCGGACTGCAGGCCCTGGTTGCCTTCGGATCTACACGTACCTGGAGTGCTGAATACGAGATTTCCTACAAAATACTTAAACCACTGGCCTTAAGATTCACGGGTACCATCCAGGATTCGAAATACACGGATTACACGGCATCAACACAATCCAACACTGCTGTTGTTGCGGAACTGGGTGACAGGATCTATAGTTTCACCGGCAACAGAACAGAAAGGGTTCCGGTCATCAATACTGAGCTCTCTGCTACTTACGACATCGGTAAAGCAAATATTTATGTAGCGGCAAACTATATCGGCAACAGGTTCACTTCTCCAAGTGCAAGCTATAAATTACCAGCCTACCTGATTATGCGTGGCGGTGCAGGTTATAAAATCACCAAACAGATTGATGCCAGGTTCTGGGTCGACAACCTGTTAAACGCCAGGGTACTCACTGAAGGTGATGTGCGTGGTGACCAGTTCAGGGATTTCTCCCAGCTTGCGCCAGGCACCCTATCCATCGGAAGGACCTTATTACAACGTACATTCTGGGCCTCTATAGCCTATTCATTCTAAACTTAAAAAGGGCGGAAAGCCATTTCCGCCCTGCATTGCAATTACAGACCTAAAAAAAAATAAACATGACCAGCAGAAGAAGTTTTTTACAGCAAACAGGCCTGGCGGCAACAGCAGCATTGTTGAGTCAGTCGGCCCTGGCCTCAGCACTTTCAGCCACAGCAAAACTTGCCGGAGTAAATAAAATAGGGATCCAGTTGTTCACCCTCCGGGAATTGCTGCAAAAAGATGTCAGAGGCGTCATTGCACAGCTTTCCAAAATCGGTTACAACCAGGTAGAAACATTTTACGGTTATCCGGGCGTGTATGCGTCGAAGGGTTTCTGGGGACTGGATGCAAAAGCATTCAAAGCCCTTCTGGCCGAGTATAAAATGACCACGCCAAGCGGGCATTACAATGTAACCGACTTCCTGATTGCCAATGGCACGGAAGATATATTGAAAAGCCATGTGGCCACTGCGGCAGAGGCGGGACAGGAATACTTTGTCATTCCTGGATTACCGGCAAACGTAAGAAAAGAAGGAACCATTGATGACTATAAAGCCATTGCAGCCAAGTTTAACCTTGCGGCAGAATTGTGTAAAACACACCAGTTGAAACTGGCTTACCACAACCATAATTTCGAATTTAAAGATCTGGGTGGAGGGGCGACCGGTTATCAGGTTTTATTGGAAGAAACCGACAAAAAACTCGTCAACTTTGAACTGGATCTTTTCTGGGCCATCAATGCAGGGATAGACCCTCTATCTCTTTTCAAAGAAAATCCGGGTCGATTTAAAATGTGGCATGTGAAAGACATGGACAAAACAGACCGGGATGTCTATACAGAAGTAGGAACAGGCAGTATCAATTTCAAGCCTATTTTTGAACAGGCCAAATTATCGGGATTAACACACCTTTTTATTGAACAGGATGTCATAAAAATTGATCCTTATGAAAGCGTAACGCAAAGTTTCAACTACGTAAAAGGCAGCTTATTAAGGTAAAAAACAGGGTTCAACCCTCCATAAAGCCCCTTTGTCACCATGCATCTTATTTAGAACAGATCTACCGTGTAACAAATGACATGAAATGCCAATATAATGATTGCTTCATAATGAAAATATGATGAGAATCACTATTTTTAAGTATTAGTTTGTACAACAACACACCAAAAACCAAAAACCAAAAAATAAAAAGTATGAATAGAAGAGAAGCAGTCAGAAATGTTGCCTTTTTAATGGGCGGCGCATTATCTGCGACCACAATAGGGGTATTTCTTGAGGGTTGCAACCCTACTTCAGATGAAAAGCATTCCGGTTTATTTACAGCAGATCAGACTGAGCTCATCACTGAGCTTGCTGATGTGATTATTCCGGCGACAAAAACACCCGGTGCGAAGGCTGCAGGTGTTGGCCCATGGATAGCAATGATGGTTAAAGATTGTTATCCGAAAGATGCTCAGGATGCTTTTGTAAAAGGAATCAAAGACCTTGATGACCATGCTAAAAAAGAATTCGGCAGTTCATTCTTAAAGATTTCAGTAAAAGAACGTGAGGAACTGATTGGTAAATTAAGAGATGAAACTGTGGCTGCACAAAAAGCAGAAGGTGAAAAAGCAATAAAAGACAAAACGCCTAAGGAAGAAATCAAACCTACTCCTTATTTCTTTGCCATTGCGAGAGACCTGACACTCCTTGGATATTTCACCTCAGAAATCGGTGCGACACAGGCTTACGAATACCTGGATATTCCCGGTCGGTATGACGGAGATGTAAAAATGAAACCAGGTCAGAGAGTTTGGGCAACATAAACCTTTTATAAAATCTATAATGAGCAATTTAAATACTAAAGCAACAGCACAGAATACCTACGATGCCATCGTAGTTGGATCAGGAATCAGTGGCGGATGGGCAGCAAAAGAACTTACTGAAAAAGGACTAAAAGTTTTACTGCTGGAAAGAGGCAGGAACGTAGAACATATAAAAGATTATACCACGGCAATGAAAAAGCCATGGGAATTTGAACACCGTGGTAAGCTGACGGAAGAACAGAAAAGAACACACCCGGTTCAGAAAAGAGATTATCCTTACCAGGAATTTAATGAGAGTTTCTGGGTGAATGACCTGGAATGCCCATATACAGAGGTCAAACGCTTCGATTGGTACCGTGGTTTTCACGTGGGTGGTAAATCACTCATGTGGGGCAGACAGAGTTACCGTTTCAGCGACCTGAACTTTGAAGACAATAAAAAAGACGGCCATGGCAATGACTGGCCTATCAGATATAAAGACCTTGAAACATGGTATGATTATGTAGAACGTTTTGCAGGGATCAGCGGCCAGGTAGAAAACTGGCCGGCCTTGCCTGACGGACAGTTCTTACCTCCCATGGACATGAATGTCGTGGAAAAATCTGTTAAAAAACGGATTGAGGAACACTGGAAAAAAGAACGTATCATGACGATCGGACGTACGGCCAACCTTACCGTTCCCCATGGTGGACGCGGAAGTTGCCAGTACAGGAATTTGTGCAGCAGGGGCTGTCCTTTCGGGGCCTATTTCAGTACCCAATCCTCTACCCTGCCTGCTGCCGTAGCTACAGGTAATTTAACCCTTCGTCCTTTTTCTCTTGTAGACCATATTATATATGACAAAGAAACGAAGAAAGCCAAAGGAGTAATGGTGATCGATTCAGAATCGAAGGAGAATATGGAGTTCTATGCAAAGGTGATTTTCGTTAACGGATCTACCCTGGGCAGTACCTTCCTGTTGCTGAACTCTACTTCAGCAGAACATCCCAATGGATTAGGTAATGCCAGCGGTGAGCTGGGACACAACCTGATGGACCACCATTTCCGTTGCGGCGCATCAGGCGAGGCAGAAGGATTTGATGATAAATATACCTATGGCAGAAGGGCAAATGGAATTTACATTCCCCGCTACCAAAACATGGGCAACGACAAACGCGATTACCTGAGGGGCTTTGGTTATCAGGGTGGTGCAAGCAGGACTGGCTGGCGTAACGATGTTGCCGAATTATCTTTTGGGGGCGACTTCAAAGATCAAATGACCGTGCCGGGCAAATGGACAATGGGACTCGGCGGATTCGGGGAGTCACTTCCTTACCATGAAAACAGGGTTTATATCGACAAAACCAAGAAAGATAAATGGGGCATGCCTGTTCTTGCCATTGACTGTGAGTTCAAAGGCAATGAAGAAAAAATGCGTGTAGCCATGATGAATGATGCTGCTGAGATGCTGGAAGCTGCAGGGATGAAAAATGTGAAAACCTATGATGGTGGTTCTACCCCGGGTATGGCGATCCACGAGCAGGGAACAGCACGTATGGGTAATGATCCTAAAACCTCTGTACTGAACAAATGGAACCAGATGCATGAAGTAAGCAATGTATTTGTTACAGATGGATCTTGCATGCCATCGATTGCATGTCAGAATCCTTCTCTTACCTTTATGGCCTTGACTGCACGTGCAGCCGACTATGCCGTAAAAGAATTAAAAAAAGGAAATATTTAATGGAAAACAGAAAACTGAGAATGGGCATGATTGGCGGTGGAAAGGATGCTTTTATAGGCGCCGTCCACCGCATAGCGGCCAATATTGACGGACAGGTAGAGCTTTGCTGCGGTGCACTCAGCGTAAATCCTGAAACTGCGAAAGAATCGGGACAACTTTTATTTCTTGATGAAGACCGTACTTACCTGAGCTATCAGGAGCTTTTTGAAAAAGAAAGCCTGTTACCGGCAGACAAGCGTATTGACTTTGTCACCATTGTGACCCCAAACTTCGCCCATTTTGAACCTGCCATGCTGGCCCTTGAAAACGGCTTTAATGTGGTCATTGAGAAGCCAATGACACTGACGCTGGAAGAAGCAAAATTGCTGCAGAAAAAGGTAGAAGAAACGGGTTTGACACTGTGTCTGACCCATACCTATTCCGGCTACCCTATGGTGAAACAGGCACGCCAGATGGTGAAAGACGGAACCATCGGCAGTGTACGTAAAGTCATAGTAGAATATCCCCAGGGCTGGTTGAGTACACTCACCGAACGGGAAGGGAATTCAGGTGCCGCCTGGAGGACAGATCCTAAAAAGAGTGGAAAAAGCGGCAGTATGGGAGATATCGGTACACATGCCGCCCAACTGGCAGAATACATTTCAGGACTAAAGATCACGAAAATGTGTGCTGACCTGAATATTGTCGTTCCCGGACGCGGTTTGGATGATGATGGAAATGTGTTGCTGAAGTTTGACAACGGATCAAATGGCGTACTCATTGCTTCACAAATTGCTGCAGGAGAAGAAAATGCCTTGAAAATTAAAGTATACGGTGAAAAAGGGGGACTGGAATGGCACCAGATGGAGCCGAATACCCTGATCCTGAAATGGCTGGATCAGCCTGCACAGGTATACAGAGCGGGACAAGCTTATTTATCCGATGTGGCGAAACACAATACCAGGGTACCGGGAGGCCATCCAGAGGGTTATCTGGAAGCTTTTGCAAATATCTACAGGAATTTTGCAGCAACCCTGAAAGCGAAACTGAATGGTGAAGCGCCTACCGCATTCCAACTGGATTTCCCCAATGCAAATGATGGGGTAAGGGGAATGGCATTTATTGAAAACGTAGTGGCCTCAAGCCAGTCTGACCAGAAATGGTTTGATTTCAACATTTAATTATCATGACGACACTTAAAGGACCAGCAGTATTTTTAGCCCAGTTCATAGGAGATGAAGCTCCGTTTAATTCCCTGGAAGGGATTTGTCAGTGGGCAGCAGATTTAGGGTTTAAAGGCATCCAGATGCCTACACTGGATAACCGTTTCATTGATTTACAACAGGCCGCGGAAAGCAAAACCTATGCAGATGAGCTGAAAGGAAAGGTGAATTCCTTCGGACTGGAGATTACCGAACTTTCCACACATATTCAGGGACAGCTGGTGGCAGTGAACCCTGCATTTGATGATGTCTTTGATGGTTTCGCTCCTGAAGCCTACAGGAAGAATCCGAAGGGAAGGACCGAATGGGCAGTACAGCAGTTAAAATATGCAGCGAAGGCTTCGGCCAACCTGGGACTTCAGGCACATGCGACATTCAGCGGATCACTGTTATGGCACATGTTCCATCCATGGCCACAACGACCGGAAGGACTGGTTGATGCGGCTTTTACCGAACTGGCCAAACGCTGGTTACCCATCCTGAATGCATTTGATGAAAACGGTGTGGATGTGTGTTATGAGATACATCCCGGTGAAGATCTCTTTGATGGTATAACTTATGAAATGTTCCTTGAGAAGGTAAATCACCATCCAAGGGCATGTTTGTTATATGACCCTTCCCATTTCGTCCTGCAGCAACTGGATTACATCCAGTACATTGACTTTTACCATGAACGGATCAAAGCCTTCCATGTCAAGGATGCAGAATTCAATGCGACAGGCAGACAGGGTACTTTTGGCGGTTACCAGAGTTGGGCAAACCGTGCCGGAAGATACCGTTCCCCGGGCGATGGACAGGTAGATTTTAAAACCATATTCAGCAAACTTGCGCAATATGATTTTAAAGGATGGGCAGTCATGGAATGGGAATGCTGTATTAAAGATTCCGATACCGGTGCCAGGGAAGGTGCTGAGTTCATTAAAAAACACATTATTCCGGTGACCTCAAGGGCTTTCGATGATTTTGCGGCGACAGGTGCAGATGAAACATTCAACAGACAGATCCTGGGTTTAAACAGTTAAATAATAAGGTGATGCAGATCACGCATAAATTTATTTGAAACAAAAAAGTTTATGCTAGCTTTATTACACTATAAAAAAAATAAAATATTAAGAATGAAAAAGTCACTATTAATTCTAAGCTGTGTTACTGTAGCACTGGCATCATGCGGAAATCCGGATTCATCATCATCTTCGACCTCAACATCATCTGCCCCTGCGGAAACAACCACAACACCGGCGGCAGAAGCTCCGGCAGCAATGTTACCAGGGGAGAAACTGGTTGCAATGTCTGACTGTGTAGGATGCCACAACAAAACCCAAAAAGTTATCGGGCCAGCTTATGTTGACATTGCAGCGAAATATCCTTCCAATGAAGAAAACATTAACCTGCTGTCTGAATCGGTGATCAAGGGAAGTAAAGGGAAATGGGGTGAATTACCCATGACTCCACATCCAAACCTGAGTAAAGACGATGCAAAATCTATGGTTACCTGGATTTTATCCCTAAAAAAATAAACATGTAACAGGAATACCTACATCCGCAACCCCAACCAAATATATCATGAGCATGAAAGAAAAAGAAGTAAATGCGGCCAGCAGGCGCGCATTTATCAAATCATCTGCAATTGCTGCAGCAGCATTTATGATTGTTCCCCGCCACGTTTTGGGCGGAAAAGGATATTTAGCACCGAGCGACAGGTTAATTGTAGCCGGCGTTGGTGCTGGCGGGAAAGGGGCATCAGATATTTCCGCTTTTTATAAAAGCGGAAAGGCGGATATAGGTTTTCTTTGTGATGTGGATACTCAACGGGCAGCAGCTACAGTGACGAACTTCCCGAAAGCGAAGTTTTATAAGGACTGGAGGGAAATGCTGGAGAAGGAACACAAGAACTTTGATGCAGTGAGCATCTCCACGCCGGACCACAGCCATGCCATGATTACCGTTGCAGCCATGCAGCTGGGTAAACATGTATATGTACAAAAACCACTTACCCATGATATTTATGAGGCCCGTAAGTTAACGGAAGCCGCAAAAAGATATAAGGTAGTGACCCAGATGGGAAACCAGGGGGCTTCCAATGACGGCGCCCGACAGATGAGGGAATGGTATGATGCAGGACTGATTGGTGATGTGCATACGGTTTATGCCTGGACTGACCGGCCGGTATGGCCACAGGGAATTCCATGGTCGGCCAATAAAGCGGAAATCCCTCAGAACCTGGACTGGGATCTGTGGCTGAACAGTGCTCCCTACAAGGATTATGTAGAAAAACTGGTTCCCTTTAACTGGAGAGGCTGGTGGGATTATGGTACCGGTGCTTTGGGTGATATGGGCTGCCACCTGATCGAAGCACCATTCAGCGTGCTGGGGTTGAAATATGCAAATGCTGTACAGGCAAGCGTGGGTTCTGTATATATCGATGAATTCAAACGGGGATATTTTCCTGACAGCTGTCCCCCTTCAAGCCATGTAACCCTTACTTTTCCCAAAACACCAAAAACCCAGGGCGAAGTTACGCTGCACTGGATGGATGGTGGCATACAGCCTACACGTCCCGAAGAACTGGAAGCAAACGAGGTCTTCGGTGATGGGGGCAATGGGACGCTGTTCATTGGTACAAAAGGAAAGATGATGAGCAGTACCTATAGTGCTGATCCGCGTTTACTCCCTTTAAGACTGAATAAAGATATTAAAGTCGCAGAAAAATTCGCCCGCGTTCCAGGCGGTGCGGAAGGGCATTATGCCCAGTGGGTAGAAGCCTGTATTGCCGGTTACGGCAAGAAAGAACTCAGTTCTCCCTTTGAAATTGCAGGGCCTTTAACAGAAGCATTACTCATGGCGAACCTGGCCATTCGTGGCAATGACATCCAGCGTACCGCCAATGGCAAGACGATTTATCCGGGCAGAAATATAGAACTGTTATGGGATAATGACCAGATGAAGGTCACTAATTTTGATGAGGTCAACCAATATGTGAAACTCGAGTACCGTAAAGGCTGGTCGCTGGGCATCTGATTGATTCGGTGAGGAATCATCCTAACCGATAAAGCCGCGGAAAGCAGCCTGAAGACCTTTAAAAAACAAGAACAACTACTGAAAAAAAATATTTACCAATGAAAGTTTATTCAATTCTTGCCCTCTCCTTCCTCAGCATCATGGGCTATCAAAGCACAAAGGGACAGGACAAAGGTTTTGTAGCGTTGTTTGACGGTAAAACAACCAAAGGATGGCATACCTACGGCCAAACCTTTGCCGGTAAAGGCTGGAAGGCCGAAAAAGGGGTATTACACCTCGATCCCAAGGCCAGGCAAAACGATGCAGGCGACCTGGTGACCGATAAAGAATATGATAATTTTCATTTAAAAATCGACTGGAAGGTAGCACCTAAGGCAAATAGTGCTATATTATTCCACATTCAGGAAGATACGGCCAAATATCACCAGACCTATAGTACCGGTCCGGAGATGCAGGTACTGGATAATGAGGGACATCCGGACGGAAAAATTATTAAACACCGTGCCGGAGATTTATACGACCTGGTAAAAAGTAGTTCAGAGCCTGTAAAACCTGTTGGAGAATGGAATACAGCAGAGATCATCAGCAACAATGGTTTACTGGAGTTTATCCTCAATGGGGTAAAGATTGTGTCCACTTCCCAGTTTGATGACAGCTGGAAGGCACTGATTGCAGGAAGCAAGTTTGCTGCATGGCAGGGATTCGGAGTCTTTCCAAAAGGAAAGATCTCTTTGCAGGACCATGGTGATGAAGTATGGTTCCGCAATATCATGATCAAAGATTTAAACAAGAACAAATAATATCCATAGGAATTGACAGAATAAATTAACTAAAAACAATAAAAGACCAAATGATAAACCTGAATACCCGTATTAAACTATCAACAATGATGTTCCTGGAATTTTTTATCTGGGGATCATGGTTCGTAACTTTAGGTACTTTCTTAGACAAGAACCTTTCTGCCACAGGCTCGCAGACTGCGGCTGTTTTTTCTACCCAGTCTTGGGGAGCAATTATTGCCCCTTTTATCATCGGACTGATTGCTGACAGATTTTTTAATGCAGAAAGGATCCTTGGCGTATTGCACCTGGTAGGTGCTTTACTGATGTACCAAATGTATAATGCCACAAATGTAGACGTATTTTACCCGTATGTACTGGGTTATATGATCCTGTTTATGCCCACACTGGCCCTGGTCAACTCTGTATCATTTAACCAGATGCAGGACGCAGAGAAAGAATTCTCAAAAATCAGGTTCTGGGGAACAATCGGCTGGATTGTAGCAGGCTTGCTGATCAGTTACCTGTTCCTTTGGGATTCAGCGGAAGGATTGAGCTCAGGATTGTTAAAAAATACCTTCCTGATGGCAGGAATTGCTTCCCTGGTATTGGGACTGTTTAGCTTCGCCTTACCGAAAACTCCACCAAAAGTGAGTAAGGATGAGAAAGTAAAATTATCGGATGTACTTGGCCTTGACGCCTTAAGCTTATTGAAAGATAAAAACTTCGCTGTATTCTTTATTTCAGCCATCCTGATTTGTATTCCACTGGCTTTCTATTATCAGAATGCTCACCCCTTTCTATCGGCAGTAGGTGTGGAAGAACCTACAGGAAAGATGGCCATTGGCCAGGCTTCCGAAGCCCTGTTCCTGTTATTGATCCCGGTATTCTTTAAAAGATTCGGTTTCAAAATCACGATCCTGGTCGGCATGATTGCCTGGGCTGTCCGTTATGCCCTGTTCGCTTATGGCAATGCAGGAGAACTCAGCTTTATGTTGATCCTTGGTATTGCATTACATGGGGTATGTTATGATTTCTTCTTCGTATCGGGACAAATTTATACCAACTCCAGGGCAGGTGAGAAATATAAAAGTGCTGCACAGGGACTGATTACCCTGGCTACCTATGGTGTGGGGATGCTGATCGGTTTTGAAGTTGCCGGTATGATTACCGATACCTATAAAGTAGCAGATGGCAGTGTAGACTGGAAAATGGTATGGATTATTCCTGCAGGCATTGCCCTGGCCGTATTCCTGTTATTCTCCATATTCTTTAATGACAAACAAAAAGCTGTTGAAGCAGCACCAAATCACTCATAATGGCATCAGAACTTAGTCGCCGAAAAGCATTGAAAACTATGATCACAGGAACAGCTGTCCTTGGCGTCTCTGCAGCTTTACCTGCACAGGCATTGGCACAGGACCTTCTTCCTGCCCCCCTAAAAGGAAATGTAAACCATGCGGTATGCCGCTGGTGTTTCAGTGGAATACCACTGGATGAACTTTGCGCAGCAGCAAAAAAGATGGGTATCAAGGCCATCGACCTTGTTGGTCCGGAGGAATGGCCTGTATTGAAAGCACACGGACTGGATTCATCGATGTGCAATGGTGCAGAGATCAATCTGGTGGATGGATGGAATGATCCTCAGTTCCATGCCCAGCTGATCGCGAATTATACAAAAATGATTCCCCTGGTTGCCAAAGCGGGTTATAAAAACCTAATCTGTTTCAGCGGCAACCGCCGCGGGAAAGATGAGGAAACAGGATTAAAAAACTGCGTGGAAGGGCTGAAAAAGATATTGCCGCTCGCGGAAAAACACAAGGTAGTGCTGGTCATGGAACTGCTGAACAGCAAGCTGAACCACAAGGATTACCAGTGTGACCATACGGCCTGGGGTGCAGAACTGGCCAAACGACTGGGCTCTGAGAACTTCAAGCTGTTGTATGATATTTACCATATGCAAATTGATGAAGGGGATGTCATTACCAATATCCAGACCTTCCATCCTTACATAGGCCATTACCATACCGCCGGTGTACCCGGAAGGAATGAGATTGATGATACACAGGAACTCTTTTATCCTGCGATTATAAAAGCCATACTGGGGACAGGTTTCAAAGGATACATTGCACAGGAATTTATCCCTAAACAGGAAGATAAACTTCAATCCCTGAGAAACGCTATTCAAATTTGTGACCAATAAAAAACCGATATACACTATGAACTCAAGAAGAACATTTATCAAACAGGTGGGACTTGCTTCGGCAGCTGCACTGGTTTTACCCTCATATGCCTGTTCGGCACCGAAAAAAATTGTTGGCCTGCAATTGTATTCCTTAAGGGAACAATTGCCGAAAGATGTACGTGGCGTGATTGCGAAAGTTGCTGAAGCAGGATATAAAGAAGTAGAAACCTATGGTTACTCTGCTGAAGGAAAATTCTGGGGACTTGCGCCGAAAGATTTTAAAACACTGTTGTCTGACAACGGGCTGACTTCCCCAAGCGGACATTACGGAATGGACAAATTCATCGTGGAAAACAACCAGGATGAACTTAAAAGTTATATCGAAGCGGCGAATATCGTTGGCGGCGAATATATAGTTGTGCCTTATTTAAATGAGGCGATCAGAAAAAGTCCGGATGACTATAAAAAAATTGCGGCGAAACTGAATGAAGCTTCCGCCATCTGCAAAGCCAGCGGATTGAAACTGGCCTACCATAACCATAACTTTGAGTTTGACAAATATGGTGAGGTTACCGGATATGATATCCTGTTGAAAGAAACTGATCCGCAAGCGGTACAGTTTGAGCTTGATCTTTACTGGGTAGTGAGATCCGGCAATGATCCGGCGAAATTATTCGAAGCAAATCCCGGCCGTTTCCCGATGTGGCATGTAAAGGATATGGATAAAGCCGATCATACCATTAATACGGAAGTGGGCAGCGGAACGATCAACTTCAAAGACATCTATAAACATGCGAAACTGGCCGGTCTGCAACATTTCATTGTAGAACAGGAAAACTTCTCTATGGATCCTTTTGCAAGTATCAAACAAAGTGCAGATTTCATCAAGAAAAATATCATTTAAGCAAAAAAGGCTGGCCGAAAAGCCAGCCTTTTTGTTTTAGCTGTTCCTGCGGGTCTTTCACAATGCTCCCACCAGGGCAAAAGCCTTTTTCTGCTGCAGGCTATTTCCAAGGGTATCGAAACTTTGGAAGACCATGACATAAATCCCGTAGGCTGCCGCCTGTCCATTTTCATTGATTCCATCCCAGCTCAGTGTTCCGGATGTAGCCACACTCTCATTCTTCAGTAATCTTCTAACCAGGACTCCCCTGTCGGAATAGATCGTAGCCGTAACGACATGGCCATGGTACTGCAATTGCCAGGAGATGGTCAGCACATCATCGATACCATCCCCATCCGGGGAGAAAGCCTTGCCGCTTAACTGAAAGACATCCTTTTTCAATGCCGGGTCTTCCTGCACGGAATTTGCATAACCCGGTGTCGCGAACCCAACAGATGCTGCCGCCGAGGTAAAGTTCCCTTCAGCATTTGCAGGCAACTCAAATGACACCCTTTCCAGGGATACTCCTTTAAAGATCTTCAGGAGTGGATGGTGCATTTTCTCCGTATAATCCAGCCGGTCGGTTACGCGTCCGCCTCTCAGCAGGATCACATGTCCGCTGTCATTGTTATACGCAGGCATACTGCTCAGGTCAATAAACCTGTCGGGATAAGGGCAATAATACTGTGACCTGATCACTGCAGCCCCCTTACTGATCACCCTGTACTCCCCGCTTCCGACCATCCCGGTACCCAGACTTTTAAGGTTTCCGATCTCCCCTTCCGCAGCTATATTTCCCAGGCTCAATCCATTCAAGGAAATTCCCCGGGAAGTAGGGTTATAGATTTCCACAAAATCTACCCCTCCGGTTTGGGGATTAAAAAGCACTTCTGAAATCAGCAGGTCATCGCTTTGATAATCATCCCCTAAGCGGCCAGCACTGGCTTCCGCCCAACAAATTGAAAGTTTATAGCTGATGAGCAAAAAAATAAGCAAAGTTTTTCCCATATTTGAAAAACGCCTTGTGGCGAATAGGGAAAACTACCCTTGTTTAAACAAAAGAAAAAACAAATATTTAATTAACCCGGAGCCCGGAACGGCTCATGAAAACAATAAATACCAATAAAATAAATTAAAATGAAAATCGCAGTTGTAGGTGCCACTGGTTTAGTAGGCACTGTAATGTTAAAAGTACTAGAAGAACGTAATTTCCCGCTAACAGAATTGATTCCTGTGGCATCTGAGAAGAGTGTAGGTAAAGAAATCACTTTTAAGGGTAAGAAGTTCAAGGTGGTTAACATGGAAACAGCGATTTCAATGAAGCCTGATGTTGCTTTATTTTCTGCAGGAGGTGATACTTCATTAAAATATGCCCCGCTATTTGCTGAGGCAGGAACAACAGTGATTGACAATTCTTCCGCCTGGAGAATGGATCCTTCGAAAAAACTGATTGTTCCGGAAGTAAACGCTTATGAATTGTCTATTGATGATAAGATTATCGCTAATCCGAATTGTTCAACTATCCAGATGGTAGTGGCCTTAAAGCCATTGCATGATAAATACAGAATTAAACGTGTGGTGGTATCTACTTACCAGTCGGTTACAGGTACCGGTGTAAAAGCGGTAGAACAAATGAACAATGAGCGTAAAGGGATTACTGATGGCCCAATGGCATACCCTTATCAGATCGATATGAACGTTATTCCACAGATCGATGTATTTCAGGATAACGGGTATACCAAAGAAGAGATGAAGATGATCAAAGAAACCCGTAAAATCATGGGCGACGAGAGCATCAGGGTTACTGCAACCACAGTTCGTATTCCTGTAGTAGGTGGCCACTCTGAATCGGTTAATATCGAATTTGAAAATGACTTTGACCTGGCTGACGTAAGGGCTGAACTGGAAAAAACTCCTGGCATCATTGTCGTGGATGATCCGGCAAACCTGAAATATCCAATGCCTAAAGATGCACATGAGAAAGATGAAGTCTTTGTTGGCCGTCTGAGAAGAGATGAGTCCATGCCGAATTCACTGAACATGTGGATTGTAGCTGATAACCTGCGTAAAGGTGCTGCAACAAATGCAGTGCAGATTGCAGAATTTTTATTGCAGAAAGAACTGATCTAAACGATCGGTTATCAATGTATACCATGTGGTATCGGAATAGCTTTTGGCTACGCTGATACCACATTTTTTTTAAAGCCAAATGCTGATGAAGTTATCCATCCTATCTCTTTTAATTGTTGCCAAGGGGGCTATTTTTAGTGGTACAGCTTATGCCCAAAGTACAAATCAGAAGCTGGAACAGTCCTTTAACACCTTTCTTTCAGACCCGCAAACGAAATATGCGGTTTCCTCATTATGTGTACTGGATGCCAGGACAGGAAAACTGATCTATGGTAAAAATGAGCAGATCGGTCTGGCAACAGCCTCCACCTTAAAAACGATCACCTCGGCTACGGCATTCAGTATCCTTGGAAAAGACTTCCATTATCAAACGACCTTAGGGTACAGCGGATCAATTGTCAATGGGGTATTGAAAGGCGACCTGATGATCTCGGGCGGTGGTGATCCGACACTGGCCTCCTGGCGGTATGAACGGAGCAAAGAGCAGCTGATCCTTGAGCAATGGGTAGCGGCCGTCAAGGCTGCGGGGATTACCAGGGTGGAAGGAAGAGTCATCGGTGACGACAGTGCCTGGGAAACCCAGGGTACGCCTGATGGATGGACCTGGCAGGATATTGGAAATTATTATGGGGCCGGCTCCTCGGCCTTGAGCTGGCGAGAGAATCAGTTTGACATTAAATTACGTGCGGGAAGCAAAGTTGCCGTCGTAAAAACCGTTCCTGCCATGCCTTACTTACAGCTGGTCAATGAGCTGCAATCCGGAGCAGCAGGCAGCGGAGACAATGCCTATGTCTTTCTTCCGCCATTGGGGAAAACAGCTTACCTGAGGGGAAGCTGGGGATTAGGGATCAGTAAAACAGGCATATCAGCAGCCTTGCCCGATCCGGCATTCGACGCGGCATTCCGTCTTCGGGACACCCTGCTTAAAGCAGGAATCTCCTGCAGCGGGGCGCCTTCCACAAGTCGTCAGCTGGTCGCTGAAGATTTGCCGCTGCCGGTCATCCAACAGAAAATCAGCACAATTACCTCTCCTGCCCTCTCTGAAATTGTCTACTGGCTGAATAAAAAAAGTGTGAACCTGTATGCAGAGCACCTGTTAAGGACCATCGCCTGGAAAGCGGGTAAATCGGCAACCACAGAGAACGGCATCCGCGAGGAACTCAATTACTGGTCGGCTAAAGGCATCGACAAAAAAGCGATGAACATTGTAGACGGCAGTGGATTATCTCCCGCGAACCGCGTTACCACTTCGGCTATGGCTTCCATCCTGTTCCAGATTCAGCAGGAAGACTGGTTCGCTGATTTTTATCAATCCCTGCCCGAAAATAATGGCATGAAACTGAAAAGCGGAACGATCAATGACGTTTCTTCCTTTGCCGGATATTACAAGGCAGGGAACGGCAATACCTATGTCATTGTCATTAATGTGAACAATTATTCAGGCAGCCGGATCAATCCGAAACTCTTCCGTGTACTTGATGCCCTGAAATAAACGTTTAATTGATAAGTACCGATACATTGGTGGCATATCCAGCTTTTGTAGCTGCAATTGATTAAATTGCAGCGATTAATAATTTATTGACCCATACTACCCTATCGTGTTTATGAACAAATTCCTATCTTTTATTTGCTGCCTTTTAGCGTATAATTTTGCCTTTAGCCAACAAATGGGATCTAAAAATGAGAATATAACAGAGAATTCAATTGCAGCCATAAAAGTGTTTTCGCCGGCGGACAGTAATGAAACCCTGGTCAGCAGGCCACCGGAATTTGCAATTATTCCTGAACCTGTTTCCTTATTGAAAACCGATGGCCATTTTACTTTGCCTGAAAATGTGGTGATCATGGCCCATAACAGCGATGAACTAAAGCCCGTGATAGATTACCTTCAGGAAAAGCTGAGTGTGCCCACTGGGAAGTTTATCTCTGTAGTCAGCAATTCGCCTGCTACGGCAACTATAAGACTGGTATTGAACACCAAGGAAAACCATATACTGGGTAAAGAAGGCTATCAGCTCTCTGTTGCCCCGCACCTGATTGTCATTAAGGCAAATCAGCCTGCAGGACTTTTCTATGGCGTACAGAGCCTGTTGCAACTGCTTCCGAAGGAAATAGAATCAAAAGAAGTGGTGGACAAGCTGGCCTGGAAAATTCCCTGTGTAGAAATTACGGATTATCCGCGTGTAGGCTGGCGGGGACTGATGTTCGATGTGGCACGCCACTTTTTCACCAAGCAGGAAGTGAAACAATACATTGATGCCATGGTTCGCTATAAATATAACCTGCTGCATCTGCACCTCAGTGATGATGAAGGCTGGAGACTGGAGATCAAGGGTTTGCCTAAACTGACTGAAGTAGGGGCATGGAACGTGAAGAAAGTAGGGGAATTCGGTACATTTAGTCCACCGGCAGCAGATGAACCGCGTACCTATGGAGGATTCTACACACAGGATGACATCAAAGAAATTATTGCGTATGCAAAGGACAGGTATGTGGATATCCTTCCGGAGATAGATGTGCCGGGACATAGCCTAGCTGCCATCGCTTCTTATCCGGAGCTTTCCTGTACGCCAGGTGCGGAAAATTACCGTGTACGCTCTGGGGAAAAGATTATGGACTGGTCCAAAGGAGCCCCTCCTATTGCCTTATTAGACAACACCCTTTGTCCTGCCAACGAAAAGGTGTATGTTTTTCTGGATACCATTATCACGCAGATTGCTGCTTTATTCCCTTTTGAATATATCCATATGGGTGGTGATGAGGCCCCGATCAATTTCTGGCAGAAAAGTGATGCCATAAAAGCATTGATGCTCAAAGAAGGGCTTAAGAACATGCACCAGGTACAGGGATACTTTGAAAAGAGGGTACAGAAAATTGTAGAGTCGAAGGGCAAAAAATTTATGGGCTGGGATGAGATTCTGAATGGGGATATGCCATCAAGTGCGGCCATAATGAGCTGGAGAAATGTCAGCAATGGGGTGCAGGCTTCCTTAAAAAAACATGAAGTCGTCATGAGTCCGCAGACCAACGTATACATCGACCTGATGCAGGGTGATGTGGTTACAGAACCAAAGGTCTATAACTCGGTAAGATTGAATAAGGCTTATGAATTTGATCCGGTTCCTGCAGCAGCAGATGCAAAATACATCAAAGGCGGACAGGCCAACTTGTGGACAGAACAGATCTACAATATCCGTCAGGCAGAATACATGACCTGGCCAAGAGCCTATGCCGTTGCCGAAGCGGTATGGTCACCGAGAGAGAAAAAAAACTGGAATAATTTCATTGGTAAGACACAGGTTCATTTTGAGCGGATGGACATTGCCGAAACAAAATATTCA
Organism: Pedobacter sp. AW31-3R; assembly: GCF_052180285.1. NCBI lineage: Bacteria > Pseudomonadati > Bacteroidota > Sphingobacteriia > Sphingobacteriales > Sphingobacteriaceae > Pedobacter > Pedobacter sp. AW31-3R. Next base: position 5,701,888 of record NZ_CP197475.1, read on the forward strand.
CCCAGCCTGTATGACCCGATCATTAAAGTCAGCAGATCGGCCGACAGGCAGCTCATGGTAGATTTAAGCCTGGAAATTGACGGATTGGATATTTATTACAGCTTTGACAACTCCTCGCCGGACAGATTTTATCCAAAGTACACGGAAAAACTGGTGGTGCCTAAAGATGCATCCCAGCTGAAAATCATTACCTATAGCGGTAAAAAGGTAACAGGAAGAATGATGACCATCTCCGTTGATGAATTGAACAAAAGAGCGGGAAGAAGATAAATTGAGATATTTCGTCCATATAGCCTATAATGGCCTACAATATGCGGGTTGGCAGCGACAACCCGGAATCATGAATGTCCAGGGTGTGATTGAACATGCCCTGAGCCAGATCTTTAAAACACCTGTGGCGATTAATGGCTGCGGAAGAACAGATGCACAGGTACATGCCAGCCAGTTTTTTTTTCATATGGACCTGGAAAAGGAATGGGATTTCGATCTGGTGTTCAGGCTGAACAAAGCCTTGCCAAAAAACATTGCCGTGTTTGATATTTTCCCCATGGAAGGTACACCACATGCCAGGTTTGATGCAGTACAGCGGTCTTATGATTATTTCATGCATACCTATAAGGATCCCTTTCTCAGTGGCCTCAGTTCCTTTTACCTGTTGAAAGATTTAAATTTTGAGGCGATGAAGGCGGCAGTTGCCCTGTTGCCAAAGTATAAGGACTACCGGGCATTTTGTACCAGTCCCGATAAATATGAACATACCCTGTGTTTTGTCCGTTCGGCAAAATTGCTGGTGGATGACAGCGGCGACAAACTCCGGTTCCAGATTTCTGCCAATCGTTTTTTGGGAAAGATGATCCGGATTATTATGGGGCAGCTGATCAAGGTTGGAAAAGGCATTTCAAGTGTGGATGAATTTGAAAGCTACCTGATTTCCCGGCAAACCCCGGCATTGATCACTCCGGCACACCCGGAAGGACTGTATTTATCGCGTGTGATCTATCCTTATCTTGATCTGGCACCAAGGGTTGACTTTTCAGCGATACTTCAGAAGCAGCACGACACCAATTGGAAGACATTTTAGCTGTTTTGTTGACGTTCACATGAATTTCGGAGTTCAGGAATACCCTATTTTTGTATAAAATTGACAAAACATGAATTTTCATACAAGAAAATGGGTAAAACCCGAAGACTTAAATCCCAATGGAACCTTATTTGGTGGCAGTTTACTGAAATGGATAGATGAAGAAGCGGCCATCTATGTCATTGTCCAGCTGGGAAACCCGCGGGTGGTGACAAAGTATATTTCTGAGATCAACTTCGTAAGTTCTGCAAAGCAGGGTGATATCATTGAAATGGGAATCACAGCTACAGCATTTGGTACCACCTCAATTACCATGCGCTGTGAGGTACGCAACAAGATCACGCGTAAAAGTATTCTCACCATAGACAGGATGGTATTTGTCAATGTGGATGAAGATCTCAATCCTGTGCCTCATGGAAAAACACAGATCAAATATATAGAAGAGCAGTTTGCCCTGGAAAATAACTAATGAAGGGCTAAAATAGCAGCACGAAGAACATCGGGAGTAAGGTTGATACCACTGATTTTTAACCTGGCATTTTCATAATACTTCCGGCGTTCTGCTAATTTTTCTTCAATAAAATTCACCAGTGCCTCCTCATTCAGCCCCTGTAACAAAGGGCGTTTCGCTGCACCTTTTTCAAGCCGTTTGGCTAAAGCCTGGGCAGGCATATCAATGTATACCGTTAGTCCGTTGGCATTCATCCAGTCCATATTGTCAAAAAAACAAGGGGTACCGCCACCTGTGGCAATTACGCTATTTTTTGGATAAGGAAAGCTTTGGAGCGTATCACGCTCCAGTTTACGGAAAGTTTCCTCTCCATGTTCAGCAAAATAACTGGCGATAGTACTCCCGGTTTTCTCTTCCACTTTATGGTCAAGATCGATCAGATCATAAGCCATTTTTACGGCGAGTTTTCTTCCCAGTGTACTCTTCCCGCAACCCATAAAACCTATAAGGAATATCTTCATCTTAAGCTAATTTTACCCTTGGATCTGCAAAGGCATACAATACATCTACTAAAATATTAATTACTACGAATACCAGGGCAATAAAAAGAATGGCCCCCATCACCACCGGAAAATCTGACATCTCCAGCGCCTTAACCGTCATTCTTCCCAGTCCGTTATATCCGAAAATATACTCCACGAAAAAAGAACCTGCAAGCAATGAGGCAAACCAGCTTGATATGGCCGTGATGACAGGATTCATGGCATTTTTAAGGGCATGCTTATAAATAATGGCCTGACGACCCAGCCCTTTAGCACGGGCGGTACGGATATAATCCTGTGCAAAAACATCGAGCATGGCCGAACGGGTCAGCTGCACAATAATTGCCAATGGACGCAATCCCAGGGTAAGCATAGGCAAGACCAGGTTCTTCAGGGTCAGCACTTCTCCATGAAAAGGATCATAGGTATACAAGCTGCCCGACATGTTTAATCCGGTATAAGGCCCAAGGACAAAGCCAAATAACCAGGCGATAATAATTCCTGCAAAAAAAGAAGGTGCTGACACCCCCAGGATCGCAAAAGCATTCGCACACCTGTCGATCCAGGTATCTTTATGAACGGCAGACAGCACACCCAGGAATACGCCGGTGATTGTGGCGAAAAACATGGCCGTTATAGCCAGTATAATGGTATTGGGAACAGTCTCCGATAAAATGGCCGTCACTTCCCGTTTCGTCTGATAAGAACGCCGTAAATAAGGCCACTTCAGCACCCCTACCTCCTGATTAAAGGATAGTATTTTCAGATAGTTATACTTCTGCTCTTCTTCCCTGGTATCGTGATGAAAGCTCAAAGGCGACAGGTCATTGATAAAAAGCATAAACTGTACCGGCCTGGAGCGGTCCAGTCCGAATTCCTTTCTCACCGCTTCGAGCGATTGTACATCTGCACGCTGTCCGAGTGTCATTCTCGCCGGATCACCGGGCAGTACATTAAACAAGACAAAGACGACGACAATCACACCCGCCATCACGACGGATCCATAAATCAGCTTCCTCAATGCGTACCACCACATGGTTATTTTGCGAAATAAGTTTCCGAGAGTTTTTCAAACGAAGGCATATTCCTGAAGCTCCATTTATTGATCACCACTCCATTTTTTAGCAACAATACACCGGGATTCGCTCTCACCATACTCTTCAGGGGAACAGCATCGGCATAGAAAACCTCTGCAAAAAGCTTCATTCGTTTACTGAAAGCATCGGCATCCTGAGCCGAATTGGAAGTAAGGAAAACAGTCCTGATATTGAACTGCTCCGTTGCATTCAGCGTAAGTGCATTCAGTTTGGCGACCCCCTCTTCATTGGTATCTTTAAGGTTATAAGCGACAATAACCAGGTTATAATAAGGGTTCTCAATCAGTTCTTTGGTATAATCTGTTCCGGAAGCATCACTGATCACCAGGTCTTTGATTTTCACTTCATATCCTTTTTTAATCAGCTTTTGTACAGGTTCTCCAACAATTTCCCAGTTATTGTCTTCCCAGATCCCTGTCTTCAGGTAATCTTTATCGCTCATCTCCTTTTTCTCACCGGTAGCCTTATTCTTCAGCTGGTACATGATCAGGTATTCATCAGGCACAGCGCCTGCAGGAATCTTCATCAGCTCCGGCAGGTTAGCGCCTACTTTATAGGGAAGGAAATCTACTACCGGCAGGTAGCTATAGGTATAGATACTGAAAATGGTCGATACCGCGACCACCGCAATCAGGCCAATTTTCTGTTTCCCTGCATTGCTGGTTACCGGCAGGATCTTATTCCGGTGAATAAACAGGTAAACAATAAGGACAAGTAAGACCAGGTCTTTTGAAAACGACTGCCAGGGGGTCAAAGGAATTGCATCCCCAAAACATCCGCAGGAAGTCACCACCTTGAAAGCTGCAGAGACAAAGGTTAAAAAGGTAAAAAATATAATAATCAGGAGCAATCCCGAAGTCACTTTCTTACTCCAGAAACCGAACAACAACAGGGCACCGAATACAATTTCCAGCACGCATAAAAACATGGCAATTGCTGTCGCGTAAGGATTAAAAAAAGAGAGATGGAAAACATCGAAATATTCTTCGAGCTTATAGCCAAATCCCAGGGAATCATTGGCCTTGATCAGGCCAGACAAAATAAAGAGTACGCCGACGAATATCCTTGAAAAATTTAAAGCAAGCTTGTTCATATAAAAATAATTTAACGCTATTTCACTTCCATCCTGATCAATGCAAAAACTGCATAGTTGAGCATATCCTGATAGTTGGCATGGACTCCTTCGGAAGCGAGTGTTGCCCCCTGGTTATCCTCAATCTGTTTCACCCTGAATATTTTCATGAGAATAAGGTCTGTCAATGAACTGATCCTCATCTCCCTCCAGGCTTCACCATAGTCATGGTTTTTGGCCAGCATCAGGTCTTTAGTTTCCTGAACCTTCTCATCAAATAGTATAGTCACCTCTTCAAGCGGCATCTCGTAAGGATCTGCCTCTGTAAGTTCAGCCTGAATCATAGCCATCACACAATAGTTGACGATGGCTATATATTCAGGAATAATGCCCTCACCTACCTTGGAGATTTTCTTCTCTTCAAGAGTGCGGATACGCTGTGCTTTGATAAATAGCTGGTCCGTAATAGAGGATAATCTCAGGATGCGCCATGCAGTGCCATAATCCTTTGTTTTTTTTAAAAAAAGCGATCTGCAAACTGCAATCACCGCGTCGTATTCTTTTGAGGTATCTATTGCCAAAACAATGAAAATATTTAGTTTAAAGCTGTTTTATTAAGTATTTTTGCACAACTATTATGATGGCTAAAGATACGTTTTTAAACCGAAAAACAACACTAAACCTTAAGGGCGAGCTGATGGACCTGGCTAAACCCTGCGTCATGGGAATACTGAATTTGACTCCCGATTCCTTTTACAGCCACAGCCGTATCAGCAGTATGGATGCTGCACTGGCCAGGGTGGAAGAATGCCTGAGGGAAGGTGCTTCATTCATTGATATCGGGGCTTACTCCTCCCGTCCGGGTGCAGCTGATGTAAGTGCTGACGAAGAGCTGCAGCGGCTTATTCCTGTGATTGAGCTGATCAGCCGGAAATTTCCGGAAGCAAAGCTCTCCATAGATACTTTCCGGGCGAAGGTAGCAAGGGAAAGTATTGAGGCAGGGGCACATGTCATCAATGACATTGCTGCGGGAAATCTGGATGAGGCGATGTTTGAAACTGTAGCAGCACTGAAGGTTCCCTATATTTTAATGCATATGCTGGGCACACCACAGAACATGCAGCAAAATCCGAAATACGCAGGAAATGTGAGTCTGGAGGTAGTGGATTATTTTTCTCCAAAAGTAGAACAGCTGAGAAAGCTCGGTGTGGCAGACCTGATTATTGATCCGGGTTTTGGATTTTCAAAAACTATAGCACACAATTACGAACTGCTGAATGATATGGAAAACCTGAATGTATTTGGCCTGCCTGTCCTGGCCGGTTTTTCAAGGAAATCCATGATCTACAAATTTCTGGGTACCACTCCGGAAACCTCCCTGAATGGCACCACAGTATTGAATACACTGGCCCTGCAGAAAGGTGCGGCTATTTTGCGGGTTCATGATGTAAAAGCAGCAGTAGAATGTATTACCTTGGTTGAAAAAATGCGGCAACCATAATATCTGGCTAAAATAATTAAATTGCAGGATGAAAGGCTTTGACTTTGATTTTCTAAAGATTACCCCAACGGATGTAGTGGACATTTTGTTCGTTGCCTTCCTCATTTATTACACTTATAACCTGATCAAAAATACACTGGCGGTGAATCTGCTGCTGGGCATGTTTATTATCCTGCTGCTGTATTTCCTGGTAGATGCACTCAACATGCGTTTGTTAACAGCGATCCTGAATAAGTTTATGAGTGTGGGAATCATCGCCCTGATCATCATCTTCCAGCCAGAGATCCGGCGTTTTCTGTTACTGATTGGTAAAAACACCTTCCTCCAGAAAAATAAAGCCTGGTGGGGTTATCTTTTTGGGACAAAGGAAAGTGAACGGGATAACCTGGTGCGGATCAAACCAATCATTGATGCCTGCAAGAGCATGAAGAAATCGAGGACAGGCGCCCTGATTGTTTTTGTGAAGTTTTATGATGACCAGCTTTTTGCCAATAGCTGTGAGATTATAGAATCTAAAATATCAAAACGCTTACTGGAAAGCATTTTTCAGAAATACAGTCCGCTTCATGACGGGGCTGTGGTCATCTCTGAAAATAAAATTAAAAGTGCGAGTTGTATCCTTCCCCTTACCGATAATGATAAATTGCCACCGCAATTCGGTTTACGTCACCGTGCAGGTATCGGGGTATCGGAGACTACTGATGCCGTCGCTGTTATTGTCTCTGAAGAGACCGGAGAGATTGCCTACGCAAAACAAGGCCGGGTTCGTATGAATGTTTCTTTCGGAGAGCTCGAAAAACTGCTGAACAAGGATTTCTAACTGAGGATGTAATGCCTCGCAGCAAAACCCTGGTCCAAAAAAAATCCGGCACAAGTCCGGATTCTCCTTCCGGCAGCTGCCGGTCATATTTTTCTGCTTAGCAATATTCGTCAAAAGCACCAATTAAGCTATTGGCAATCATTTGTGCAGGACGGCCTTCAATATGGTGGCGTTCAATCATGTGAACCAGTTTACCATCTTTAAATAAAGCCATTGAAGGAGATGAGGGAGGGAAAGGCAACATATATCCTCTTGCCCTGTCTACTGCATCTTTTTCCATACCAGCGAAAACGGTAACCAGTTTATCCGGATGTTTTTCATTTGCAGCGGCCATCTTGGCAGCAGGGCGTGCATTTGCAGCGGCACAACCACATACTGAATTTACCACGACTAAAACAGTTCCTTCTGAAGTGATCGCTTTGTCTACTTCTTCAGCTGTTTTCAATTCTTCAAAACCCACCGTAGTCAGTTCTGCACGCATAGGTTCTACTAAATATTCTGGATACATATCGAAATGCTTTTATATTAAATTTAAAATTTACTGTTACAAATGTACAGCAAGGTTGAGTAGCATCAAAGGATTACTATTTGGCGGCTCTGTTTTTTACCTTTAAATTACTTTGAACAGCAGCGAATTATTCCGGGAAGCTGTCCGTAGCCTGCTTCCGGCGGAAGCAAATTAAGCACTCAAAAATTAGGATAAATCTTTATTATTTTGTAAATTCAATCAACCAAATTATATAAAGCTTATGAACTTGCTCACAAAAATCCAAAAATGGGGGGATCATCATCACCCTAAATGGCTAGATTATTTCAGGATATTATTAGGGGTGATACTGGTCTGGAAGGGGATCGAATTCGCTGCCAATTTACATGCCTTTACCAACCTGATGAAAGGTGCATTTCTAGGTACGGCCATATCGATCAGCTTAATGGCACACCTGATTATTGTATTGCATATCATCGGGGGACTGTTGATTGCACTGGGTACGCATACGAGATTATTCTGCCTGTTGAATCTGCCGGTACTGATTACGGCTGTTTTCTTTGTCAACCTTTCTGAAAATATCTTCCGCCCGTATTCGGAATTCTGGTTATCCGGACTGGTATTGTTCGGGCTGGTCTGTTTTCTGGTTGAAGGTGATGGGGTATTGTCTATTGAACATGAGAAAAAGCTGGTTGCTTAAGCCCTATCCATAGTGGATATGTTCAAAGAAAGAATCATTCATTCTATAATTATTTAAGAAGCCCGGGTTAGTGTACCGGGCTTTTTTTTGTGAGGATTCCGGTGATTAATTATCTCCTTATAAATAAGGCTGTGTTAAAATCTTCATTGAAAAAGACAGACAAGCTTTGATCACTATCACAATATAATATAGAGGAACCTGTATCTCAGGAGAAGCTTTCGTATACTTACTAGATGGTCACCATATCAAAATCTTTCTGATATACCCAGACCCAATTATTTACGCTCTGCTGTAAAGAGTTACAAAGAGTTTAGTATTGTTCAAAAGATCTGCTATTATGGGGTATATGGTTTAAATACCCACCAACGTAAATTGCAAAATAAAAGATAGGGATTTCGCAATGAAATAACAAATACCTGTTTATCAGTCAATTAAAAACATTTAACTATAAATAGTCTTTCAAAACTAAATAAGATTATGTCCAAAAAGGCACGTAAGAAGCATACTTTTTGGAAGCGCTTTCTGGATCTGAAGACTTGATTAAACCTGAATCAATTGTTTCCGCAATTATTTTGGATGCGAAAGAAACATTGTTCTTTGATATATTAAAACGTTTACGAACTGATTGATTATTTACAGGTTGATTATTTACGTAATGTAAGCACGTATGCTGGTAACAAGCCCTTATTCTATCTTCGTTATTCATCCTTGTCAATTGAGTAGGAGCATACATAATAACTCTAGTATATCCATCACCTTTTATAAATTTAGGGGCGGGCAGTTGATAGTCCTCAATAGATTGCACAGCTCTATCCACCCCGCTACCTCTTTCCTCGCAGATATTTAACCTTCTCATTATTGAAGCTAAAATTTCATTTCTCGATTTAGGTGCAGCATCAATAAACCGATTGGTATCAACCAGAGGTGATCCGGGATTAGTAATTTCAATTCTATCATTGAAGATCTCGATCATAATTCCAGCACCTCGTATAGTAAGATCTTGATGAATGAGCGCGTTTGCTACAAATTCTCTAACAGCAACCTCTGGATACATTTTAACCTTCCTCCTCAAGGCCGTTTCTATTACCTCATTAGAAGGCAGTTGATCCATAATGTAACTGACCAATCCTTCAAACCCTGAAGCGTAGCCTTTAACTCCAACTTGTTCTTTTACTGCGTTCACCCTACTATCACCAGAATAAACAACTACCCTAACTGCTTTACGCCTTAAATCTTTGAATTTTTGCATGTCTTTCGTAAACATCAAAGCACCCAAATTAGTAATATCCCATAATTCATGAGACTTCCTGATCAAACCATCATTAGCTAAAATATTGAGTATACCCTTAGTTGTTTCTGGAAGCCTTTTCTCTTGCAAAGTAAAATAACTATCATAATCAAGAAGGGTAAAAACTTCGTCACCCCCCACGTTTGCCATGGCTATCTGATCTTCAAAATCAAACCCTGAGCTGGTTGCTAAAAGTTGTCCTACTTCATGCTTTGATAATTTTACAGTCTGGCCAGCACTTCGCTTGTAACTATCAAATAAATCGCCACCTCTTAAATAAACTGGCTTCTCAAGATGTTCAGGTATATGTATAAATAGGATAGGATCATTATTGAAATCTATAACAGCGTGGTCTACTCCAATAGGCTGAGCTAAATTATGCCTGGCAACATTACCTATTTTCTTAACGATGTCATCCACCTCAACTTTTGTCAATGGTTTTGAAACTCCTTCATTATTTATCCCAAAGGCAAGAAATCCTCCACCCTTGCAATTTGCAAAAGCAGAAATGTGCTGAGCAAGTCGTTCGCTCTTATCCGAAAGATTGGTTTTCCAATCCAATTCATTCAATTCTTGAGGAAGTGGCTTTAAACTATTTTTCAAAAGCAATACTGCTACATCAATCCAGTCATTCATCATCAAACTCACAATTAGTAATTCATACAGCTAAGGTATTTAAATTTAGTTTTTAAATGTCACAGATTTTACTCACAGTAATATTTAAGTCAAAACGCCTATTAAAAAGACGGTCTACTAGGTTATTATATTTATGCTTATCCTCCTTTTGAATTTGGTCAAACTAATGCTTAATTTTGTATCTTGTAAACAATTCGCATGAAAGCGGTGCCTGCGGAATTCAGCACCATCACTTTCCTAAAAATTCGTTTTACAGGGTAATCAATTTAGAAATTTAAACAATAAATATATGTCATCAGTAGAGACTACATATATCCCTTACAAAGTAAAGGATATTTCACTGGCAGAATGGGGCCGTAAAGAAATTGGATTGGCAGAGGCAGAAATGCCTGGCTTAATGTCCTTACGCGAAGAATTCGGACCATCAAAACCATTAAAAGGAGCACGTATTGCGGGATGTCTGCACATGACGATCCAGACTGCAGTTTTAATTGAAACCCTGGTTGAACTGGGTGCGGAAGTGACCTGGTCATCCTGTAACATCTTTTCTACGCAGGACCATGCGGCCGCAGCAATTGCAGCAGCAGGTATTCAGGTGTATGCATGGAAAGGTCTGAATGAAACTGAATTCGACTGGTGTATTGAGCAAACATTACACTTCGGTCCGGAGCAACAGCCATTAAACATGATCCTTGATGATGGTGGTGACTTAACCAATATGGTTTTCGATAAATATCCAGAGCTGATTGCAGCAATTAAAGGTTTATCGGAAGAAACCACTACAGGTGTTCACCGTTTATACGAACGTATGAAAAACGGAACATTGCATTTACCTGCAATCAACGTAAACGACTCGGTAACAAAATCTAAATTTGACAACAAGTATGGCTGCCGTGAGTCACTGGTAGATGCGATCCGTCGTGCTACGGATGTGATGCTTGCCGGTAAAGTTGCTGTTGTAGCAGGTTACGGCGATGTGGGTAAAGGTTCAGCTGAATCTTTAAGCTCACAAGGTGTGCGTGTAATCGTTTCTGAAATTGACCCGATCTGTGCCCTACAGGCAGCAATGGAAGGTTATGAAGTGAAAAAATTCGCCAATGCCGTGAAAGAAGCCGATATCGTAGTTACGACTACAGGTAACTGTGACATTGTGCGTGCAGAGCACTTCAAAACCATGAAAGACAAAGTGATCGTTTGTAACATTGGTCATTTCGACAATGAGATCGATGTAGCATGGTTAAACACAAACTATGGTGATACTAAAGTTGAAATCAAACCTCAGGTTGACAAATATACGATCGATGGAAAAGATGTGATCCTGTTGGCTGAGGGACGTTTGGTCAACTTAGGCTGTGCAACAGGACACCCAAGTTTTGTGATGTCTGCTTCATTCACGAACCAGACTTTAGCACAGTTAGAGCTATGGACAAACCCGGGTAAATATGAGAACAAAGTATATGTTCTTCCTAAATCCCTGGATGAGAAAGTAGCACGTTTACACCTGGCTAAAATTGGTGTGGAATTGGATGTTCTTGATCAGCATCAGGCAGATTATATCGGCGTACCAGTTGAAGGTCCGTTCAAAGCTGAAGCTTACAGATACTAATCCGTCACAGCAAATATATTTTAAAAAAGGGTGCGCTTCAGGGCGGCACCCTTTTTTGCTTTATTCATTCCCAATTTTTTCATTTCTATTTTGATGGGCGATATTTAACGGTACTGGTTCTTCCATGCAACATCAGCTGCATGCCGTTAATATGCAGGCTGTGCAGACATTCTCACCAGTTTACAATAAGATTATATCGCTTCATATTTTATACTTTATCTTTGTCCATGGCAAAACTATCAGTAAATATCAATAAAATAGCCACGATCCGAAACAGCCGCGGAGGAAACAATCCTGACCTGGTTAAGGTCGCACTTGACTGCGAACGTTTTGGTGCAGAAGGCATCACCGTACATCCGCGTCCCGATGAACGCCATATCCGCTATCAGGATGTTTTTGACCTGAAAGCTGTAATCGCTACGGAATTCAATATAGAAGGCAACTGTAAAGAGCAAAAATTCGTCGACCTGGTCCTGGCCAATAAACCGGCACAGGTTACCCTTGTTCCGGATACAGAGGGACAGATTACTTCCAATCACGGCTGGGATACCATGAAACACCAGGCTTACCTGAAAGAAATGGTCGCCCTGTTCCAACAGGAAGGGATCCGTGTTTCCATCTTTGTCGACCCGGTAAGGGAAATGATCGAGGCGGCACAAACCACAGGTACCGACCGGATTGAATTGTATACAGAGTCCTATGCAGCTAATTATGCAAAAAATCCGCTAAAAGCAATTACCCCCTATACACAGGCTGCACATACCGCCAATAAACTTGGACTGGGGATCAATGCGGGACATGACCTGGATTTGCAGAACCTTAAATATTTCGCGGATCATATTCCCAATTTACTGGAGGTATCTATAGGTCATGCACTGATCAGCGATGCCCTGTACCTGGGACTGGAAAATACCGTTCAAATGTATCTGAGACAATTGTCGAAGTAAAATTTGCAGGGCTATATTCCACTATAAAAAAAACTGAAAATTTAGTACCTTTGCGCAAATTTTATTGCTACACTTCATGAGCTTAAACATTCATTACAAAGAAGACTTTAAAGACCGTCACATTGCCCCTAATACGGACGATACTGAGGCTATGTTAGGCACCCTGGGTCTGGGTTCTGTTGCTGAGTTAATTGAACAAACTGTTCCTCAGAAAATCAGGTTAAAAAAGCCATTGAATTTACCGGCTGCAAAATCTGAGAAAGAATACCTGGCAGGCCTTAAGCAAACTGCTTCCTTAAATAAGGTTTTTACCTCTTATATCGGTCAGGGTTATTACAATACCACTACTCCAGGCGTAATCCTGAGAAATGTATTTGAAAATCCGGGATGGTATACACAATATACGCCCTACCAGGCTGAAATTGCACAAGGTCGCCTACAGGCGCTTTTAAACTTCCAAACCCTGGTAATTGACCTGACGGGAATGAAAATTGCCAATGCTTCTTTGCTAGATGAAGGTACTGCAGCTGCAGAAGCCATGTTTATGCAATACAGCTTGCGCAAAAACCAACAGGCTAAGCAATTTTTCGTTTCTGCATTGCTTTTCCCACAAACGATAGACATTTTAAAAACCCGTGCCCAGCCTTTTGGCATTGAACTGGTGATTGGTGACCATGAAACTTTTGAAGTGACAGAAGATTTCTTTGGTGCCATCGTGCAATATCCTGCTGGAAATGGACAGGTGTTTGACTACCGTTCATTTGCAGAACAATTACATTCAAAAAATGTAAAACTGACTGTTGTGGCGGATATTTTAAGCCTTACCCTTTTAGCGCCTCCGGGAGAATGGGGAGCTGACATCGTTGTCGGTACCACACAGCGCTTTGGTATCCCAATGGGATTTGGTGGTCCGCACGCTGCCTATTTTGCGACTAAAGAAGAATACAAACGTTCTATTCCGGGACGTATCATCGGTGTAACAATCGATAGCCATAACAATTATGCATTGCGGATGGCCCTTCAGACCAGAGAGCAACATATCCGCAGGGACAAAGCCACCTCAAATATTTGTACCGCCCAGGCTTTACTGGCTATTATGGCCGGTTTTTATGCGGTCTACCATGGTCCTAAAGGATTGAAGTTAATCGCAGAAAGAACACATGGCCTGGCCGTTGTACTTTCCGCATCGCTGAAAAGCATTGGTTATGAACCACTGAATGAGGTGTTTTTTGATACCATCCGTGTCGATCTTGGGGCTTTAAAAGATTCAATCCACAGGGAATGTATCGACAATGAAATCAACCTCCACTACAATGGAACGATTGCTACCATTGCCCTGGACGAGACGACTGCTATTGAAGATATCCAGTTGCTGAACAAAATATTTTCTAAGGTTAAAGCGATCGCAGCGGACAGTGTAGAATTGGTGAACGACAAAAACGTAGAAACTGTTATTCCTGAAACACTTCAGCGGACTTCAGCCTACCTGTCGCATCCTATCTTTAATTCGCACCATTCAGAACATGAAATGCTGCGTTATATCAAGTCACTGGAAGCAAAAGACCTTTCTTTATGCCACTCGATGATTGCTTTAGGTTCATGTACCATGAAACTGAATGCGACCACAGAAATGATTCCTGTAACCTGGGCTGAGTTTGGCCAGGTGCATCCATTTGCGCCGGCAGATCAGGTAGCAGGTTATTATACCGTTTTCAACGAACTGGATAAGTGGTTGAGTGAAATCACTGGTTTTGCGGCGATGAGTTTACAGCCCAATGCAGGTGCTCAGGGTGAATATGCCGGTTTAATGGTGATCAGAGCGTATCACCAGGACCGTGGAGATTTTAACCGTAACATTGCACTGATCCCATCCTCAGCACATGGTACCAATCCAGCTTCTGCTGCGATGGCAGGAATGAAAATTGTGATTGTAAAATGTGATGAGCAGGGAAATATTGACGTGGCAGACCTGAAAGCGAAAGCTGAAGAACATGCAGAAAACCTGTCTTGCTTCATGGTGACCTATCCTTCTACCCATGGTGTATTTGAAGAAAGTATCGTGGAAATCTGTGAAGTTATTCATGCAAACGGTGGACAGGTGTATATGGATGGTGCAAATATGAATGCACAGGTTGGCCTGACCAGTCCTGCAAACATTGGTGCCGACGTATGTCACCTGAACTTACATAAAACATTCTGTATTCCTCACGGTGGTGGTGGACCGGGTATGGGTCCAATTGGTGTAGCAGCTCACCTGGTTAAATATCTGCCAGGTCATGCCGTAGTCAACATCAATAATGAAAAATCCATTCCCGCAGTATCTTCTGCACCATGGGGATCGGCATCTATCCTTATCATTTCCCATGCGTATATCGCTATGATGGGCGGTGATGGATTGAAAAAGGCAACAGAATATGCGATATTGAATGCCAACTATATGAAAGCACGTCTGGAAGAGCATTACCCTGTTCTATACTCAGGAAGTAATGGCCGTTGTGCACATGAGATGATCCTTGATTGCCGCGGATTCAAAAACTTCGGTATTGAGGTTGTTGACATTGCAAAAAGACTGATGGATTATGGATTCCATGCGCCAACAGTATCCTTCCCTGTAGCAGGAACCTTAATGGTAGAGCCTACGGAGAGTGAGCCAAAACATGAGCTTGATCGTTTCTGCAATGCCTTAATTGCCATCAGACATGAAATTACTGCCATTGAAAACGGGGATCTTGACAAAAAAGACAACCCATTGAAAAATGCACCCCATACTGCGGCACAGATTACTGGTGATGAATGGGAGCATGCCTACAGCAGACAAACTGCAGCATTCCCATTGGCCTATGTTGCTGAGCACAAATTCTGGCCTTCTGTAGGAAGAGTAAATGATTCGCATGGAGACCGCGCACTGATTTGTTCATGCCCTCCTATCGAAAGTTATATGGAAGAAGAATCTGCTGTACTTTAATCCAGATTATCTATATATTTAGCTCAATATTTTTTGTCCTGTTTTCTCCGTTACACTTATAATGGAGAAAACAGGCAAATACTGAAAACGCTAAACAATATCCCATATATGAAATCAAAATTGACATCTGCAGCCTTACTATTATTTGTACTTGCTGCCTCTTCTTTTAAAGCGGCTTCCTTGAAAGAGGACGTTTATAAGGTTGATACTGAAAAATCCACACTTACCTGGGAAGGTAAAAAGTTTGCTGGTGCGCATAACGGCACGATCAAGCTGAAATCCGGCACCTTAAATTTTAACGGAAAAAGCCTGACCAAAGGTGGTTTTGTGATTGATATGGCATCGATTAAAGATGCCGATAACAGTGCAAATCTTGAAAACCATTTAAAGGCGGACGACTTCTTTGGCGTGGATAAATTCCCAACGGCTACTTTTGTGATTAAAAAAGTAGTGAACAGTGGTGCCAATAAAGTAAATGTAACCGGCGATTTAACCTTAAAAGGGATCACTAATGCGATCTCATTCCCTGCAACAGTGGCCTGGAATGCAGATGGTTCCCTGACAGCTGTAGCCGAGAAAGTTATGGTGGACAGGACCAAATATGGCATTAAATTTAAATCTAAATCGGCGATGCCGGATATAGGCGATAAATTCATTTACGATGAGTTCGAATTGAATATAAAACTGGTTGCTAAAAAATAATTATGAATTATTTTTAGTAGTAAAAGGACTATCCCATAAGGCGATAGTCCTTTTTTAGTAAATAATATCCACCATGTGAATACTTTACAGTTCTATTTTATATCTTTATTCATTCTGCTCTCACCATACCAATGATAAACTAAAAAACCTAATGAAATCAAGAATCAATCTCCTTGTAATTGACGATGATGATATAAATATATTCATTATTAAAAAAATTGTTGAAAAAACAGGGTACGATGCGCAGATGGTATCAAAAACCAACGGTCAGCTTGCTATCGACTATATTAAAGAATTGATAGATAACCAGCAGCCACTTCCCCATTTAATATTAATCGACATCAATATGCCGGTATTAAATGGATGGGAATTTTTGGAAGCTTATGAGGCATTGTCGATTGAAGACAGTATCGACATGTATATGCTTTCTTCTTCTGTGTATGAGAACGACATCGAAAAAGCGAAAACGTATAAAACAGTAAAAGGGTTTATCTCTAAACCCCTTTCTATTGAACGTCTGATTGAACTTTTCGAAGATAAACAGGGCTAGTTTAAACTATTTTAAACTGGCCTTCATGATATTCAATGTATCCGGTGGTCTTCGTTTTTCCGTGGTAAAAGAGGCAATTCCAGCTTTCAAGCGCAGCCCTTTTACCATATTCTTCCCTTAACTCCATCGCTTTACGGCCATCAAAGTCATACTTGGCAATAAACTTCCTCAGCAATTCTTCGGGTTCAGGAAGTACATCGCCACCAAAGAACACCTTATCATTTCCATCATCCAACAACCATGCCTGGTGATAGGGTGTATGCGCACCGGTGAGTTCATGGCTGATTCCTGGTATAAAAGATCCGGACTCATCTACAAATTCCAGCTGGGCATTACGCTGCAGGAATTCAAAGATCTCCGTTTTATAGGAGGATGATGCATTTGTAAATGCGCCTTCCCATTCTCCGCGCTGGATCACGTAGGTCGCATGTGGAAAACTAAGTTCCATCATATTCCCCACCTGGTGTACCATTCCTCCTGAATGATCGAAGTGCAGATGTGACATCAGTACATATTTCACCTCCTCAGGATCAAATCCTGCTTTCCTGATATTTTCGTGCAAAATCATATCTCCCTTTTCATTGCTGTAGCCCAAACCTGTATCCAGTAAAATCAGGGTGTCATTTAACTGAACAAGAAATGGCTGAACACTGATAAAAAGTGACGCAGGCCTGTCTTTGGGGTTATCTTTCTTAGGATCAAAAGGAAGGAACTTTTTATCTGCAGCTACGGAGTACGATCCTTCATATAAAGTAAAAACTTGCAATGGCATAGGTATTAGTCAAAAGAATAATTATGATATATTTACAAAGATATAGAACCTGCATGAACTTAAAGTCACGGAACTCTATAAACAGTAATTCATGCAAGCCCTGTCAGTAAAAATTAAAAAAGAGAAGAACATAATGTGACCTGCGTATAGTGCAAGCTCCATTACAGATGAAAAACAATAAATACTAAATGGAACCTGCAAAGCAAGCTCCATTACAAGTGAAAAACAATAGATACTAAATGGAACCTGCGAAGCAAGCTCCATTACAAGTGAAAAACAATAGATACTAAATGGAACCTGCGAAGCAAGCTCCATTACAGATGAAAAACAATAAATACTAAATGGAAAAACGATGGGTGCAGGCAATACAAGGCGATAAAGAAACTACAGACTCGCTTGCACAACAACTCAATATAGATACCAGCTTAGCACAGATTTTGGTACAAAGGGGGATTCTTTCCTTTGATGAAGCAAAAGATTTCTTCCGTCCGCAGCTGGCACAGCTGCATGATCCTTTCTTAATGAAAGACATGAAAAAAGCGGTTGACAGGATAGATAAGGCACTATCTGCCGGGGAAAAGATCCTGATTTATGGAGATTATGATGTAGATGGAACCACATCAGTAGCTTTGGCCTACAGTTTCTTCAGGCAATTCAGCTCAAACCTGGAATATTACATTCCTGACAGGCATAAAGAAGGATATGGGATTTCCACGGCTGGTATCGACTATGCACATACCAAAGGGATGACCTTAATTATAGCACTCGATTGCGGCATCAAGTCAAACGATAAAATTGCCTATGCGAATACCTTAGCCATAGACTTTATCATTTGTGACCACCATTTACCTGGAGACACCTTACCGGATGCGGTAGCCATCCTGGATCCGAAAAGACTGGATTGCCCCTACCCTTTCAAAGAGCTTGCGGGCTGTGGGATCGGCTTCAAACTGGCACAGGCCTATAGCATCACCCACCATCTCCCTGCGGCCAGCTACGAGCAATACCTTGATCTGGTTATGGTGAGTATTGCAGCAGACATTGTACCCATTGTGGATGAAAACCGGACCCTGGCTTATTTCGGACTGATTAAGCTCAACACCAATCCTTGTATTGGATTAAAAGCATTGATGGAAAGTTTTGGCAAAGCCAAAGACTTTACGGTGACCGATGTGGTCTTCACCCTGGCTCCAAGAATTAATGCCGCAGGAAGAATGGACCACGGAAATCAGGCCGTAAAGATGCTCCTTTGTACAGAAGACGAGCTGGCCAAGGAACAAAGCCTCTTTATCAATATCCAGAATACCGACCGTAAAACATCTGACCAGCACATTACTGCTGAGGCGCTGGCACTTATTGATGAGTCAGAAATCCTGATCAACAAGAAAACCACGGTCGTTTATAATGAAAACTGGAATAAAGGCGTTATTGGAATAGTAGCTTCCCGATTAACGGAAAAATATTACAGACCCACTATTGTGCTTACCCATTCCAATGGATTTCTTACCGGCTCCGCAAGATCGGTACAAGGATATGATTTATATGAGGCCCTCTTAGGTTGTGCCGATTTACTGGTACAATTTGGCGGACATAAATTTGCTGCCGGTCTGACCATGAAACCGGAAAACCTGGCAGCCTTCGCCGATCGATTTGAAGAGATCGTCTCTTCTACCATCACAGAGGAATTACTCTGTCCGGAGATCCAGATTGACAGCGAAATACAACTGAACCAGATAGATGGAAAGTTCCAGCGCATTATCGCCCAGATGTCCCCTTTTGGGCCAATGAATCCAGCTCCGGTATTTATCAGCCGAGACCTTGTGTACGTAGGTAAACCCTATGTTGTAGGATTAAAACATTTAAAGTTGAGTGTTAAACAACAAAATTCAGCTATTTTTGAAACGATAGGGTTTGGCCTGGCGGAATACGAAAGCCTCCTGCGGCCCGATCAACCCTTTTCCATTTGTTATACAGTGGAAGAAAACATATGGAAAGAGCAGAAACGCCTTCAGTTAAATATTAAGGCGATAAAAATTCATAATTAGGAATAGACATGATACTAAGAGCTGACCACCTCATCAAGAAATACAAGCAACGGACCGTCGTCAATGACGTTTCATTCAGTGTTAGCCAGGGAGAGATCGTAGGTCTTCTAGGCCCCAATGGAGCGGGGAAAACCACTTCATTCTATATGATCGTGGGTTTAATCAAGCCCAATGAAGGAACGATTTTCCTTGATGATGAAGACATTACAAAGAATGCAATGTATGAGCGTGCCCAAAAAGGAATCGGGTACCTGGCACAGGAAGCTTCAGTTTTCAGGAAACTCACGGTAGAAGACAATATTCTGTCTATTCTGGAGATGACGGATATGAAGAAAGAAGAACGCCAGGAAAAACTGGAGGAACTGATTGATGAGTTCAGTTTACACAAGGTAAGGAAAAACAGAGGGGACCTGCTCTCCGGCGGAGAGCGCAGAAGAACAGAAATTGCCCGTGCACTTGCTGCCAGTCCCAACTTCATTTTACTGGATGAACCCTTTGCAGGAGTAGATCCGATTGCTGTAGAGGAAATACAGACAATAGTTGCAAAACTTAAAAACAAAAACATAGGTATTCTTATTACTGATCATAATGTACAGGAAACGCTCTCTATTACGGACAGGGCCTACCTGCTTTTTGAAGGAAAAATATTAGAGTCTGGAACACCGGAAGTCCTTGCTGCCAATGAAATGGTAAGAAAAGTATACCTGGGTTCAAACTTTGTCCTTCGCAGTAAAAACTTATAATCGACTAACCAAATATGGCAATTGTAAATTCAATTTTCACCTGGTACATGAAGAAGCGCGTCCACCAGATAGAGCTTTTCATGAAATATCCATTGGATGTACAGGACGAATGGTTTCATACATTAATCTCTTCAGCTGAAAATACTGAATGGGGGAAAAAATATGACTACAAATCAATTGAGAATTGCGAACAGTTCAAAAAACGCGTACCCCTTCAGAATTATGATACGCTGAAACCTTATATAGAGCGGATGCTCCAGGGCGAGCAAAATGTATTGTGGCCGTCCGATATCAAATGGTTTGCTAAATCATCGGGAACCACCAGTGACCGGAGTAAATTTATTCCTGTTTCGCAGGAAGCCCTGGAAGAATGTCATTTCAAAGGAGGTAAAGACCTTATCTCTATCTTCTGCAAGAATAAACCGAGTAACCAGATTTTAACAGGTAAAGCCCTGGTTTTAGGGGGCAGTCACCAGATTAACCAGCTCAATGATGATTCTTTCTATGGCGACCTTTCTGCAGTACTCATAAAAAATCTTCCCATGTGGGCGGAATACTACCGTACGCCAAATATCTCGATTGCCCTGATGGACAATTATGAGCAGAAAATAGATCGTATGGCCGAAGCCACCATTAAAGAGAACGTCACCAATATTTCCGGAGTACCGACATGGACCATCGTCCTTGCCAAAAAGGTATTGGAAATGACCGGCAAAAAAAACCTGCTGGAAGTATGGCCAAATCTGGAACTGTATGTTCATGGAGCAGTCAACTTCAACCCTTATAAGGATCAATTCAGCGAACTGATTCCGAGCGAGGAAATGTACTACCTGGAAACCTATAATGCTTCGGAAGGATTTTTCGGCATTCAGGATCAGCTGAAGTCACAGGAAATGCTCCTTATGCTCGACTATGGTATTTATTATGAATTCCTTCCCCTTGACCAGCTGAACGAAGAAAATCCACAGACCCTTTGCCTCGGTGAAGTGGAGCTCTTTAAGAACTATGCCATTGTAATTTCAACCAATGCAGGACTTTGGCGGTATTTAATTGGTGATACGGTACAGTTTACTTCGCTGTCCCCTTACCGCATAAAAATCACTGGACGTACCAAACATTTCATTAATGCATTTGGGGAAGAAGTAATTATTGACAATGCAGAACAGGCCATTAGTAAGGCCTGTAAAGAAACCGGTGCTGCTTTCAGGGATTATACTGCTTGTCCGATATATTTCAAGGGAGCAGACGTTGGCGGACATGAATGGATTATCGAATTTGAGCAGCAGCCAGATAATTTTGAGAAATTCATCGACGTGCTCGACCAGACTTTACGGGAAGTGAATTCCGATTATGATGCCAAACGATTCAAGGATATGGCCTTGCGAAGACCTAAAGTACACAATGCACCCTGTGACACTTTTTACAACTGGCTGAAATCCAAAGGAAAACTGGGAGGACAGCACAAGGTACCAAGATTGGCAAATGAGCGAAAATATGTAGAAGAAATCTTACCCCTGCTCAAGCCAAAACCCCTCTCGATTTAATCCGCTGTAGCATGACAAACTATAAAATGCCGGAAAGCCTTATTCCAGAAAATGAGGAAGAAAGAATACAGGAACTGCATCGTTATGAAATTACGGAGACACCAGCAGAGGCTGATTTTGAGACCATTGCTCTACTGGCCTCAGAAACATTTGAGACTGAAGGTGCTTTTATAAATTTTGTCGACAAAGCGCATGTTTTTTCCAAAGCCAACACCAGCAGTCTCCTGCCCAAACATTCCGACAGGGCACACAGCTTATGCGCACTGACAATTCTGGGCGATGGTGTCACTGTCTTTCATGATACCCATGAGATTCAGGAATTTGCGGCTACTCCGTTTATATCTGTAGATGGCATACGGTTTTATGCGGCTGTACCCCTCAAAACAGCTGCTGGTTATGTGATAGGCACGCTAGGGGTAACCGATAATGTTCCCCATTTATCCATTTCGGAGCGACAGGTAAACGTATTGAGACATTTATCGGACTTAGTGATGGAAAAACTGGAGGTCCGGTTGAACCACACCACGATATTGCGCAATGATGAAGACACACTGCACCGCCTGGTACATGATATGCGGAGTCCCATTACCTCCATCACTTTATACGCACAACTGCTGGGCGCAAAAGAGATGAATGCGGAAAAGGTAATGACCATGGCCGGCAGAATAGAGAAATCAGCAAAAGATATAGAGGGAAAACTTCTCCAACTATTTAAGAAGGATAGCTGAGGGATCAACAAAGAACCTAGCCCTCAGCAAGGTACTTGTGGACAAAACTTATGGCCATAGAACCTTCCCCAACCGCAGAAGCCACCCTGTTCATCGCACCAGACCTCACATCTCCCGCAGCAAAAACCCCGGCACAGCTGGTTTCCAATAAAAAGGGATCACGCTTCAGCTTCCATGTCTTTGCGAAACCTTCATAATTCCGGAGTCCCCTTCCTGTTTCAATAAAATCCTTATTGTCTTTAATGATATCCAGCTTGATCCAATCGGTATAGGGCCTTGCGCCAATAAAAATATACAGGGCAACAGCTTCCCGTTCCTCCGTCTCTTTGGTTTTCACATTGATCAGGGTCAGCTTTTCCAGGCAATTCTGACCAATGGCTTCGATCACTTCTGTATTCGGTAAAACATGAATGTTGGGCGTATGGCTGATCTGATCAATCAGGTAGGCCGACATGGTTTCTGTCAGGCTATCCTTACGAATAATGATATAAATCTCCTTCGCGAATTTAGACAGATACATTGCCGCCTGTCCCGCAGAGTTTCCTCCCCCAATAATGTACACCTCTTTATCCTTACATGCGGAAGCCTCTGTAATTGCCGCACCATAGTAAATCCCGGCGCCGGTGAAACTATCCACACCTTTAACATCGAGCTTACGGTAATCCACTCCGGTAGTAATGACCACCGTCCGGCTGATGATTTCTGGCCCATCTTCCAGGATAATTGTTTTATAGCCATCCTTCTGTACAATATCTTTTACAGATTGCGGGGAAAGCAAACCTGCCCCCAGACGTGTAGCCTGGCTCATGGCCCTTCTGGTCAGGTCGGCACCACTCAGGCCAGCCGGGAAGCCAAGGTAGTTCTCAATCCTTGAACTTGTTCCAGCCTGTCCACCGGGAGCTTTACGCTCAATCATGAGTGTCTTCAATCCTTCCGACGCGCCGTAAACTGCTGCTGCAAGTCCTGCCGGGCCGGCACCAATAATAACGACATCATAGATATCATGTACAATTTGCGGGTTCCTGCCAATCTTGTCGGCAATATGTTTAATGGATGGTTTAGCCAAAAAAGATCCGTCTTCAAAAAACACCACCGGAAGATCAGTATGGTGGAGTTGATTCAACTCCAGTAATCCCGGAGCATCAGGATTTTTTTCGATATCCATCCAGCGGTAAGGAATGAGGTTGCTTGCCAGAAAATCCTTCACCACATGTGATTGCGGGGAAAACTGGAAGCCGACCAGCTTCATCCCTTTAAATTCCGGGATATAATCATTCTGCCAATCATCCAGCAGATCATTGATCACCGGATACAATTTTTCTTCCGGTGGATCCCATGGTTTAATCAGGTAATAATCGAGTCGCACATCATTTATCGCTTTGATCGCTGCAGCTGTATCTGAATAGGCAGTAAGGAGTACGCGTTTGGCCTCCGGAAAGATCTTCATTGCCTTTTCAAGAAATGCTACGCCTTCCATTTCAGGCATCCGCTGGTCGCACAAAAACAGGGCAACCACATCATCGCTATTCTTTAAATCGGTCAGGCTCTCCATGGCTTCCTGCGCAGAGGTTGTACTCAGGATTTTATATTCCTTACCGTATTGTGTTTTCAGGTCCCGGCTAATCGCACGTAACACCTGCGGATCGTCATCTATTGTAAATATTACTGGGCGGTTCATTCTTTTCTGGCTTTTAATAATTAAATGATAAGCATACGTATCAGCTGCTTATCCGTCAATGGGAAAACAGACTACAAATGCTGTATGTCCGTCTTTTGATTTCACTTTTACAGATCCGTTATGCTGATTGACAATACGCTGGACCACTTCAAGTCCCATACCTGTTCCCTTTCCCATAGTTTTCGTGGTAAAGAAAGGATCAAATATTTTCGGCAGGTTCTCCTCCTCAATATCCGGTCCGTCATTGATGATCGACACCTGGACAAACTCCCGGTCCCGCTCCGTTTTCAGCACAAGTATGCCCTGCCCATTTGCTTCCATGGCATCAATGGCATTGTCAATCAAGTTTGTCCATACCTGGTTCAGTTCTCCAATCAGAGCTTTTACTTCAGGCAGGGAATGATCGTACTCTTCCATGAGCGTAATATTTCCCTTTTTTAATTTATAACCGAGCATCGTCAGCGTATTGCGGATTCCATTGTGGATATCTGCATACTGTTTGTCCTGTGCGCGGTCCATATGGGTAAAATTTTTAACCGAGTTCACCAGGGTAGCGATCCTGTCTGAAGATTCCTGGATATCATCAACCATCCTTTCAGTAATCAGCAGGCTGCTGATCCTGTTGAACAGGGTAGACAGGTGATGTGGAGGAATATGTACGGCACAGGCCTTCAAATTTTCAACGGTAAAGTTAAAGTCCACATAGCTTTCTGCGATGGCATAGGCATTTTCCACTTCAATTTCATCAAACCAGTCGGCGATCTCATCTTCCCTTTGCGTACGTTGTTTCAGGGTAAGATATGGCCGGTGCTCTGCTGAAATCACTTTAAACAGTTCCTCATTGAACAAATCAGCCGCTGCTTCCTCTATTTTTATCGTCAGCATATTTTTAAGCACGCGCGGATCCAGCTTTAAATGTTCCTTTAAGGAGATCGAGTCGCGTACAATGGCCGATGCAGGATTATTCAGTTCATGTGCCAGTCCGGCCGATAACTTACCCAATGCCATCATTTTTTCATTTTGCTGGCGCATTTCGGTAAAATTCCGCACACGGTTACTCATGACATGGACAAAGGCCTGGGTAAGTTCAAAGTGTAGTTTGATCATATCCATTACCCGCTCTGTTGGGAAGCTCAGCAGTAGTGTATCTTCTTTTGCCTGTGCATATCCGATCCCGATTTTCCCTCTGGAATAAGGAAGGTATCCAATGATATCACCCTTCACAAAATCAGTATATTCACGCCTTCCGCCATTCTGAAGGATAAACATCTGAACCTTACCGGAAAATATCAGGTGGGGTCCCGTAATAGCCTGCCCAGGTTCAATGAGAAAATCGCCATTCTGGATTGCATTTTCATTGCTATTATCCAAAAACCATTGCAGTTGTCCGTCAGGAACGTTATGAAAAACCTCGAGTGATTGTAACCAGGGGAGTGTAACACTTTGCATGCTTAAATTTAAGTGTTATTATTCATATAAAGTTTGAAATATTTTGGTTTAGTGGACCATTGTATAAGTTTAGTAGATCATTGTATAAACAGTGCTGCTGATCTGGTCATTAAACTATTTAAAAACACCTCTCCTCTGAAAAAAAACCACAAAAAAAGGCCGATCATTTAAGATACGGCCTCCCTTGCATACACGGATTTTGACGAAACTTAATCCTTATCTTTAATAAAGTGGTCATCACCACCGGTAGGGATTGCAATATAGATACGGTCCCATTTGTCCCCATCCACTAAATCCCAGGTATGTCCTTTACCCTTACAATCTTCTGCAACAAGCACCACTCCAGGTTCAATCGTGAAGGTATCCCCATTGCTGACTTTAAACTTCAGCTTACCTCTTAGGGTAACTACGTATTGCATCCGCGGCGCAGGGTGAGCAACCTTTTCATAGGCATCTACTTTCGTCTGTGCGAAGAAATAACTAGCATCCATATGCACTTTAGTCTGTAGTTTACCGTACTCAAAGGAACAGTCACCATTGGGAAGGTTGATTAACCTTACTGCTTTTACATAAGTAGGTTCTTCATCTTCTTCTTTCATTTTCTGGTGACTTTTCTTTTTGACGTCTTTACCATGATCTTTTGCCGATACTGTTCCCAAACTTGCCAATGCGATTAAGGCCAGGGCTACTATTTTTGTTTTCATTGTATATAATTGATTTAATTGTTTCATTTAAGATGACCATCACGGGCATTGATATTTTCATACAGCACGCGATAGTCCCTTTCATCTGTTTGGTGTGTTATTTATAATTTTATAGTTGCTAGGTGGTTAGCTCAGAATCGAATCATGCACAATCATCCTGTCCCAGTAAACGCTATACTTCTTAATCGCAGCCAGATGTACCGGCAGTTTACCATAAGCTTCAAGGTCTTCCAGACTTCCAAACTGTATCACCAGATTATAGGTGAAAGAATTATCCACGACCTTGCGGGGACTTGAATTTGCAGGTTTCCCGTACTGAATAGATTTGACATAAGGCAGTGTACTCAGGATTTTAAAAAAACCTGTGAAATCTTCCACCTCTTTTTCTGACAAGTCTTTTTTAAGCCAGAAAAGCAGGTAATGGTTGTAAACCGGTCCTTTTTTTTCTGTTGTAGCTGCGAGGACTGTACTTATGCTACCTGCTGTAACGGCGACAGCGGTGGCCGTAATGAATTTTCTTCTTTCCATAATGAATATAATTTATTTTGAATTGATAGTAATGATTAGACATCTACTGTATTGGTACATTGCCTTAGTTGATATCTACCCTGTATTTCAACAGGTAGGTCAACTTTCTTTCTGAGTATTCAGCGGCATGATAAACATCTGCCGGTTTATCGAAAATCGGGCGGCTCTGCACATCGAAGGTAAACTTCGAAGCATGGCCATGCAGCAATAGGGTAACCCCGGCATCATAGGTAACCATAGGGTCGGCCAGCGCTTCAAACCTGGAATACTGCACAGAGACGGCAGGCATTAACTGGGCACCTGGTTTTTTCTGGTTAAAGTAAGGAAGAGTCCCTCCGATCTGCAGGTAATAGGTATTTCCTGTTCCCATCACCGGATAAGCATTACCCGCACCATTGTAACTTGAACCGGATGTTGCGACACCTGTTCCGGGGTTATTGGTTCCGATCATTCTGATATAATTTTTACCATAATCCGTTCTCAATGCAGCACCATAAATACTTAAAGAAGTACCTTTCTTTTTGTTCAGTGGGGCATCATAGAAAATATCGGCAGCAAAATTCCTCATGTTGCTCTGTACCGTGTCTTTTGTTGCTGTAGTATGCCACAAGGCATTTTTTTGAAATTCGGCTCCAATACCGATATTGAATACTTTTTTCTTTCCCAGGTATGTTCCTGCTGCAAAAGGAGTAGCATTACTTTCCTTATCGAAAAACTGCCATTTAAAGTATCCTGAAAACAGCTTCGCCGGAGCTCCGGTATTAAAAACTGACTGGTTTAGTTTCGGTGCAGCCTCCGCATCGGTATAGGGATCTGCTACAGCTACACGGTAATCGAACTTACCCAATTGCCCTTTCGCATACAGGCTAAGCATACGGACAGTTACATCAGTAATCCCGGCATTTGAAGTTGCGAAAGCGGGCATATCATACAACAGGGTTTGCAGAGGGCCAGTGGAAAAGCGGGAAAGTCCTCTCCAGGTAGAACGTCCACCACCTACGGCCAGGTAATCTCCAAACTTATACTCACCATAGGCATCAAGCAAATCCATATAGGTATTGGATTTAGCATTTGCATTTACATTGGATGGACCCATTTGTAAAACGACAAGAAAATTATCTGTAGGCTGGATGGTCGCCTTTACCCTGATCCTTCTGATGGACACATCAGAAAAATGATCCACCTGTGTATTGTTGATGATCGTTCCCGGATTCATATTGGTATAGCGTGCCCACAATTCCATGTAACCGCTGAACTTAATAAAGCGGCTGTGGTCTTTACTCAGGTAATAATTCAGCCGGCTGTCCTCAGGTTTATCCTGGGCCGACAATTCCAATGATCCGAAAAAGCAGAACAGGGAAGAAAGTAATAGTAATCTGTATTTCATTTTGTGTGTATTTTGATTCAATTGTAAGTAAGAGGGGGAGCTCCAGGAAATTACCCCATGGGAATTAAAAAAAATTTTTACGTAGTTTTGCAGGGTATTCAGACACTGGGGCATTATTGCGGGAAAGTGGTTCAGGAATATTTGATAATGCATGGAGAAGCTAATCACGGGTAGTATACCCGATTTTACTGACAAGGAAGACGCGGCACTTGTCGATCTGATCAACAGCGGAAACAGGGGGGCATTTAATGAACTATACCGGAGGCATGTGAAAATGTTAACGCATTATGGCTTTGGATTCACTAAAGATCTACAGGTGATTGAAGACTGTCTGCACGATCTTTTTTTATGGATATGGACAAAAAAAGGCACCTTGCTCATTCAGCATTCCATTAAAAGTTACCTCTTCAAATCATTGCGGACTTCGATAGTTCACCGTCTGGAGAAAGACCACCGTGTAGATCTCATGGCAGAAGATGAAGGAGAACTGGATCGCTTGTCTGATCTTGCATTTTCAGTAGAGCTGGCAAGTTTTTCGAAAGAAGAAGAAGCAATCAAACAGGACAAATTCAACCAGTTATTTAAAGACCTGACTTCCCGGCAAAAGGAGCTGATCTATTTGCGTTATAAGGAAGAAATGTCTTTTGAAGATATGGCACAGCACTTTAATATCAGTTTAAAGGGTTGTTATAAATTAATGGCTCGTGCGATATCCTCGTTAAGAGAAGCTGCAAAAGGCAAAAAGACAAGCTTTATACTGTTTCTTTTGACCCAACGTTTAAAAACAAATCCGGATGAAGTGATCACACTAAAAATCAATTAACAGAAAGATGGAAAAGGAAAAAGACTATCGGCAATTTGATTTAGAGGACTTCGTTACGGACGATCAGTTCATTGACTGGGCACAGGGGCGGAGGCCGGAAAAAAATGAATTCTGGGAGGAATACCTGCAGGCAAATCCTGCTCAACAGCAAAATATCACCCAGGCCAAAGCAATCGTTGCTGGTTTTAAATTTGAGGAGCCCTTAATTGAGGATGATTTCTTCGCGCGTTTAAACGGGCGGATCAACCAGTCTATCATTGCGGAAGAAACACTCCCGCAGCTCCCCGTAAAAGATAAAAACTACCGCCTGTTATACAGGGCCATTGCGGGCATAGCGGCTGCGGTACTCCTCATACTGGCATTTGTTTTTTATCCAAGGAATATTGTCATAGAAAACGGTTATGCAGGCATAAAGACAGTGATCCTGCCAGACAGTTCAGTAGTCATCCTGAACGCCAATTCCTCCTTAAGCTATCCTGAAAAATGGGACAAGCAAAACAGGGAGGTTCAACTTCAGGGCGAGGGATTTTTCAGCATCAGGCACCTTACCAGCAATAGCCATGTGGTTCCTTTCAGGGTTCATGCAGGAGAGCTCAACCTACATGTACTGGGAACCAGTTTCAATGTAAATAACCGGACGGCACAGGTGGAGGTAATTTTAAAAACAGGCAGACTGAAAGTGATACACGGTGACCAGGAAGTTTTTATGAAACCCGCTGATGGATTAACCTATAATCAGGAAAAAGGAACCCTCACCTTAAAAAAGGTTAAAGATTGTGATTATACCGATTGGACAAGATTGGAATACATCTTCAATGACCTTTCCATAGAGAAAGTGGCGCAGAAACTGGAGTATTTTTATGGTATAAAAATCAATTTTGAAGATGATACTTTCAAGAATGAAAAGTTAAGCGGCAGGCTGGGACTTTCCAGTCTTGGTGAAACCATAGAGACCCTGGAATTATTGCTGCACAAGAATATTGAGGTGAAGGATAAGCAGGTCACTATTTCCCGTTAGTCTGGATGAGGGACTTCCTGATTTCCAATAAGAACAACTCTTACTGCAGCATTTTATTGTTGCTTTGCCTGAATCATTTGTTATCGGTTGCACCAGTAATTGCACAACCGAAAAGGCCGGTACGCGAAGAAAAAATCACACTGCAGGCTGCATTAAACCGGCTGGAGAATCATTATGCGGCCAGACTGGTTTATATCGAGAAAGATATTCCGGATATGCATGTCCCTGCCATCAAGTGGAGCGGCGATTTTGGGACCGACCTGCAGCAACAGTTATTGAATTCGGGTCTGAAGGCGACCAAAATATCTGATAAGCAATATGTACTGAATAAAATAACCAGCAGTGACCATACCGTACTCACGAGCATCAAATGGACACAGGGAATTGTCCGCAGCCTGAATAAAAACCTGCCGCTTGAAGGAGCAACTGTCAGGGCAGAAAATTCCGGGATTATCGTACATACTGATAAAAATGGCGCCTTTAAAATTCCTACCGGGGATCACGAGACGGTGAAAATTGCGTATATCGGATTAAAACAACAGGTCTTGCTTCCAGAAGC
Source organism: Pedobacter sp. AW31-3R (assembly GCF_052180285.1). Lineage (NCBI taxonomy): Bacteria > Pseudomonadati > Bacteroidota > Sphingobacteriia > Sphingobacteriales > Sphingobacteriaceae > Pedobacter > Pedobacter sp. AW31-3R. The sequence continues at coordinate 5,732,311 of NZ_CP197475.1, forward strand.
CGGTATGCTGCTGAATGTTTTCCTGGCTCCGGAACAGGTACACCTCAATACGGTGGAGATCTTCTCCAACACTGACTTTATGGATTACATGAAGAAACCGGACCTGAGCCATGACCTTCAGCGGGTACAGCTCAATGAAACGGGCAGGTCCAGTCTTCCCCAATCATTGAATTTCAGCTATTCCAACATCAATGTTGGCCATTATGCCATTGATAATGTAGCATCATACCTGGATCCGATAAGGCTTAATGGGCAGGATGCAGATTATATTGTGGTGCTGATCGAAGGCAAAAAAAGGCACTTATTCTCCGGACTGAATTTAAATTATACCACTGGAATGGGGTTCTCCGGTGTTGACCTGGAGACAATCCCCCAGAACTTCATTCAAAAGATTGAAGTTCATCCCGCACAGCAAAGTATTATCTTTGGTTCAGAAAGTGTCGGCGGTGCAATAAATTTCAAATTTGATACTTTATTCAGGGGATTCAATTTCAGACAGCAGAGTGGGGTAACTACACGGGGAGATGGCCTGACCAATGTCAGCAGCCTTCGGTATGCAACAGGGCTACCCTGGTCGGACAAGGCTTTCCTTGATTTGTCTTTCACCTATAAAAACCAGCAAAGCACCAACCGTTCCAATGCTTACGGCGGACTGGTTTACCGGTCAGCGTCAGATACCAGCAGCCTGAATAAGCTGATCTTCAGCAATGCCGGCGAGAAGATCTCAGAAAACAAACGCCTGGATGATTCTCTGGTCAGTGCCAGACAGTTCAATAGAAATGTGGCCCGATACGGGGATGGAAAAAGTAACAACTTGTCGCTCTGGTTCCATACCAGCAATCCGATTGGTAAAACATGGAAGCTATATAGTTTCGGCGGTATTTCCTCACGTAATATCCGTACATATGGCTTTTACAGATTTCCGAATGATGCCAAAAGCTCCACTCCAATTTATCCTGACGGTTATCTTCCTGAAGACCCTGCTTCATTAAAAGATGCGGCTATCACTGCAGGTCTATCGAAAAATACTGGAGGGTACGCTATCGATGTCAGTACCACCTATGGCCGCAACGCTTTCAGTACCTCAACGGAGAATACCGTAAACCCTTCAATGGGCCTATCCTCCCCCACCAGCTTCTACCTTGGAAAAACAACATACAGCCAATTGGTCAACGATATCACGGTGAATAAAACTTATCGCTGGAGGGAACAGGTTCACCTGAGTACCCTTCATTTGGGGGGACAATTGATCAATAGCAGGTATCAGATTGAAGCGGGTGATGAAAGCTCCTACCTGGATGCCAATGCAGCGGGGACACCTGTTGAAGAACTCAAACTCAGCGGAACAAACGGCCACCTGGGCTTCTCTCCTTCCAATGCAGTCGACCAGCGGCGGAACCAGGCCGCACTTTTTGGCCAGGCCACCTTTTCCTTAAATAAATATACAGAAGCAGGAATGGGTTTGAGGTATGAAAATTCAACGCTTTTTGCCGCACAAACGGCATTATCATTTGACATTAAACGGGTTCTTGGACCATATGTTATTCTTCATGCCACCTATAATCAATCTTCGAAAATTCCGGGATTACAGCAGCTGTACTTCAGTCAGACCCAATACCAGTTCTTCCCCCGTGATGGAATTTCAGATGTATACAAGATCATGCAGGTCAGTTCACTCTCCCCATTGGCAGCTGACCTGGGAATACCGGCACTCCAGCCAGAGCGGGCCAGAGAATTCCATTTTTCAGTGAATTTCAGCAAAGACCGCTTTTCGCTCTATGCCTTGTACAACAGGATTCAGATGAACAACAGGTTAATGGTATCCGGAAGACGTTTGTCTCAGGAAGAAGAACTCCCTTTCCTGCGCGAGAATTATGGGGTCGATGCGATACAGTATTTCAGAAATATCCCTGGCAGTACGACCCATGTGTTACAACTGATTGGTGGATATATACTGCCCTTATCCGGATATTCAGAAAAGTTAGTTTTCCAGGGTGACCTGGCATGGAACAAAACAAGTTTGTATACTGGCCCGGCCACTACAGCTACAGCGGTTGCAGCTGACCGTACGTTTACAGGCATTGTTGAGGATGGACAGCCGAAATTAAAAGCCATAGGAAAAATCAACTACCAGTCTAAAACTATGAGTATCTTCCTCCGCGATACGTATTTCGGTCCTGTATGGTACAGGGACAGCCGTCCGGAATTAGATCAGTATTTCAAAGGTAAGGTCATTACCGATCTTGGTGCCAGCTGGCAAAAAAACAGGTCGTTGTTATTTACCCTTGCCTTTAATAACCTGTTTAATATTTATCCGGATAAAGTAGTTGAAAACAAGGCGCTGAATACAGACCGGACTTTCGGCAACCAGATTGTATACAGCAGGCAAACTTCCCAATTCGGGATCTACGGGACTTACGTGTCACTTTCTATAGATTACAAATGGTAAACTGAGTAAAGTTTATACTTAACTATTGGACAGGTTGTTTACCGGAGCGGTATTTCGCAGGACTGACTCCCCAGTATTTTTTAAAGCTTTTGTTGAAATGGCTCACATCAGTAAATCTGAAATCAGCTGCCAGCTGAGTGACCGACAGTTCACTGCTCAGCAATTTTCTGGCAATAATGGTCTGCCTGCATTTATTGATATAGCCCTGCAGGGTGATTCCGGCATGCTGTTTAAAATACAATCCGATATAATGTACCGACAGGCCGTGTTCTTCGGCCAGATGCGTCGCCGTCAGCATTTCCGGGTTTGAAATATGCCTGTTGATATAAGCAAGAAGGAATTCAACCGACTTCTTTTGTGAAGGTAAGGTATACAGGTTGACCACATTTGAATTGCCGTAAGAAAGGTTACGTTCTATCAGGGATACCAGAGCAATCAGCTGCACATAAATAATAGATTCGTTGCTTAATATTTCCTCCTTAAGCAGGCTGAACAGCTGAAATATTCCTTCAACAATTTCAACATCCCTTTCGGAGAAGGTCACTTTGATATTGAGCGGGGAACGTCCTTTTTTCAATCCCGAAAAATCTCCTTTCCATGCTTTTTGCATGGCCTTTATTCTGGCTTTAGCCTGTTCAGTAAACCGGATGCTGATCAGCACGGAGGAAACATCGATCTCCAGTGAATGCTGATCTGAAGGGCTGATAAAAAACAGGTTTCCCTTGCCGAATGCTGTTGTCTCTCCGTTGATATGGTGCAATCCGGAGCCTGACTTCACAAAAATAAACTCATAAAAATTATGCAGGTGAAGCACCTTATCCACATGCTCCACATGGTGTTCTAAAATCACGATAGATTCAAACTGTTTCTCCTGGTACATCATTAAAATATACCCAAAAATAGTGAAATTATACCGCTTATGACAAACTATGAATTGCAAACTTTGTCACATAATAAATCAAACAAGATGAATGATGCCAATCAGAAACCGGGCATACTGCGCGGTATATTTAAAGTCAAGCGAAAAGTATTTCTTACCCCTCATTATATCCGCGTCATATTGGAAGGCAGCGATCTTCAGTTGTTCTCCCAAGTCACTGTAGGCGTAAATAATAAAGTATTTATTCCGGTAGATGGCGCCGAAAAGGAAACGGTAAGGAGGACATATACCTTGAGGGCACTGGATATGAAAGCCGGGGAAATGACGGTTGACTTTGTTGCCCATGGCGAGGAAGGGCCTGCTTCTGCCTGGGCGATACATGCAAAACCAGGCGATACCATTGAAATTGCCATGAAAGACAAAAGTAATCCCTTGTATCCTGAAGCCGACTGGTACTTGCTGGCAGGTGACCATACCGCATTACCGGTTATCAGTGTTATCCTGGAAACCCTACCTGCAGCAGTTACAGGAATAGCGATTATCCATGTTTCAGGACTGGAAGATATGCTGGAAATTGAGACGAAGTCAAAAGTTCAGATCAAATGGATATTTGATAATCAGCATAAAGATTCCCTATTGGAGGCAGTTGCAAATGTGATTATTCCCAGGGAGGTATCTAAATATGTATTTGCTGCGGCAGAATCAGGTGTGATCAAAAGCATGAGGACTTACTTTACCGAAACAGGAATCACCCGTGAAGAACTTTCTGCCCAGGCTTATTGGAAACTTGGGGTTGCTGAAGATTAAACTTTTATCTTCCGGCACGACATTAACTGTATACATGAAGAGCCTGTTTTTCAAGAAAAATGGGACTCTTCATCCAGTCAGGGGCATCACCTGAATCAATCAGCCATTTCTATATTCTGAGAGAGCATTTTCAAATACGTTGTGGGGGTTTGGCCAACAAACTCTTTAAAATATCTGTTGAAGGATGACTTGGAATTGAATCCGGCATCGTAAGCCAGTGTCAGCATATTTACCTCAATGTCCATTTTCGATAAATACGCCAATCTGTTTTTTATATATTCAATACGGTACTCGTTTACAAAAGTGTAAAAAGGTTTGTGCAAGAAATGGTTCAGTGCTTCACTGATATGGTATTTATTTTGGTTGGTAAGTGCAGATAACTTATCCAAGGTAAGTTCACTATCCTTATAATAACCTTCTGTGGTCATGGCTGTTTCCAGCTTTAATACAATAGTTAACATCTCCTCTGTACCTAATAATTCTTTCCTTTTCTCCGACGATGGGGAAGACTTAAGCGCTATCCCCGTGCTGCCGTCTGCTGAAGAAAAGTCTGTCATTTTCGGCGAAACAGCACCAGTACGGCTTTGATTCAATACATTCCCCTGTTCGGCTTCCGCATAATAAGTATGACCAGCAAGTGCCATATCCGGAGCAATAATTTCCTGCTGCATATGGATAAAGGCGGAATACCTATAAGTGATAATCCTAATACAAATCACAATAAGGATGGTATAAATAATACTCCGTGCTACATAATTATAGCTGAGATGAAAAAAAAGTCCGAATATAAAAAACAGGATGGCAAGGACGCTTAAGAGGATAAATAAACCTGCAGTTTGAATAATTAACTTCTTCTCGTCTGATGTGGTCTGCAAATGTTGCCTGACCTGAACCATGATCAGACCAATAAGCATGAGGTCTAATGGTACCATTGTCCACATGGTAATTGTATTGTACCAATACAAGATATCATGTCCGGCATCAGGGCTGGCGATCAATACACTGGCGACAGAGAAATATCCAATTGCCCCCAGCATAAACGGGATAAAGACATACCATTTAGATGCCGGTATAAAATCAGGACGAATGATTTTAAGGGTATAAAGATAAAGTAAGGGTACGTAGCAAAATCCAATAAAAGTGTTCATCATATTTAACACTTCAACATCTGTAACAAAAGAATATATAAAGAATTTTACGGAAAGGTGGGAGCCTATACAAGCCAAAAGCATCACGAGCAACCCATCAGCTTGGTTACGAACACTGCTGCGCCATAGTAATATGATTGCTGCCACAGCCTGAAATATCCCGATCGCAATGATGTACTTCATCTTTTACCTGTTCTATAGCCAAAACTAGCAAACCAGTGTTACAGTAATGTTAGCTGTTGATGAACAAAAAACTCTCATCTTTTCACGAAACCCCATAACCAACTCACAATCAGCAATTAAAAGTAGCAACAAAATGACTGACACGCCTATTGGTAAGTGTCATTTGAAACGGTCGATCAGGGATTTTACCCACCATACTTTTGTCAAAAAAACAATAATCATGGTCATAAATTTTACTTTAAAACTTTGGACAACTTACAGGCTGTTGCTTCTTCAGTACGTCGCAATTACTGTCCTCATGGCGGGCACCAGCCTGCCTGCCTTCAGTCAAACCATAAAAGGTACTGTAGTGAGCGACGCGGGTACTTTACCAGGAGCTACTATCAATGGCAAAACATTCAAGCGGGCCATATCTTCAGATCTACAGGGAAATTTTACACTTATGGCACCTGACACCGGTATAGTCACCATTGAATTCAGTTACATGGGTTATCAAGCCAAATCCCTCACATTAAAACTTTTAAAAGGTGTAAATGACATTGGACTGGTAAAAATGTTACCGGATACCAGGAGTACACTTGGAGAAGTTGTGGTTAAAGGAACGATGGCCCCCTCACAGGCCAAAGCATATAGCATCAAAAAAAATTCAAATGCAATTATGGATGTGATGGCTGCCGATGCCATCGGTAAGCTCCCGGACCGTAATGCTGCAGAAGCCGTACAACGGATGCAGGGTGTAGCTGTGGCGCGCTATCACGGCGAAGCGGATCAGGCTGCGGTAAGGGGTACCCCTTTTGCATGGACATCGACGTTATTCAATGGTAACCGTTTGCCAAGTTCAAACGTAATGGGTAACCGTTCATCTGTATTGGATGTTGTGCCATCAGAAATTATTCAATTTGTGCAGGTGGCCAAGGCTATTACACCAGATATGGAAGGTGATGCGATTGGTGGTTCTATTAATTTCATTACCCGGACTGCCCCTGTTAAACGAACGCTCAATGTAAGTGCTGCAGGTGGTTACAATACCTTCAGTAAAAATGGAACCTACAATGGTTCAATGGTATATGGCGACAGGTTTCTGAAAGACAAACTGGGTATTATCGTTGCAGGTGCCATTTGGAGTAGACAGTGGGGTTCTGATGAGTTTGCGACGACCTACAACACTGGTCTGGCCGATGTACAGCAAAAGAACTCCATTAACACCGTGTTGTTTAAACGTTACATGGGCGAACGGGAAACCAAGGGTTTAAATGTAGGTGCAGAATATAAAATTGCCCCTTTGCACAAAGTATTTTTCAGGGGAATGGTCAATAAATTTGATGACATACGTCCTGTATATGAATCCTATGTTGACTATACAAACAGTCGTTTCCAGTACAATTACCGCTACTCGCATTACCAAACTACTTTAAAAGGTTTTGAAATGGGCGGAGAGAACCAGCTCAGTTCAAAAATAAAACTGGATTGGAGTTACAGTAACCATAAATCCAGGTACTTTTTAGAAACACCCCCAACAAGCGATGGAAAAGGTTTACCTATTGCTACGTTTCGTCAGAAAATCAACAGTGGCTTTAGCAATCTTTCCAGTGATGGTAAACGCTATTGGGGTTTTGATTCTCCAAATGGTGTAGGTGGAACTCCTGAAGATTTTCAATCGGGAATAAAAGATGCGAATGAGGTCATCAGTGCAGATAAATTATTGCTTTCGCAATTAGTTATTTCTCAGTTAGACAACAGCGAACATGATCAGATTGGTCAACTGAACTTAAAACTGGATGCAAGTGCCAAGGTACGATTCAAATTCGGCGGCAAGTACCGTCATAAAGAACGTATCAGTACTTACGGCTCCAACTTCGTTTATCTTCCGGGAGCTGCTGCAGGCGTCCCGAATGCGCCAGCCCTGCGTACCTTGTCATCCTTACAAACCACCTCTTTTCCTGAAGGTACGACCTTCTTTGGGCACTTGAATGGCAATTACAACCAGTATATTGTAAACCCGCTGGTAAAAGAGCAATTATTTGATATGTTCGGACCAGCTTTCCAGTCGGCCAACGGTATTGTGAATGCAACATCCAAAACAAACCCGACTGCCCTGTACACCGGAAATGAAAATGTAAGTTCCGGCTATGCATTGGCTGAAATTGATGCGACTGACAAACTAAAAATTATCGGAGGTATCCGCAATGAATATACCAGCATGACTTTAAATGGAATGAAGGCTACGACCACTGGTACTCCTGCGGTGGTGAGTGTTAGTCCGTCGAAAGTAGAGAATGATTACAATGCCTTCTTACCCATGTTGCACCTTAAATATACGCTGACAGAAAAAGCAAATATCCGTGCCGCTTACACCCGTTCCTTTGTACGTCCGAATTTTGGTGATATGACACCGGGTGGATCTACCAACACGACAACGGCGCCAATGACTATTTCGCAGGGCAATCCTGATCTGAAACCAACCTTCAGTAATAATTTCGACCTGATGGGGGAATACTATTTCAACAATATTGGCATTCTATCCGGAGGTGTATTCTATAAAGACATCACTGATGTCATCTTTACCGATGCCAATATGCAGAATGTGGGCGGAAGTGATTATTTAGTCACTCAGGCAAAAAATCTGAACAAAGCAACATTATTTGGTTTTGAAGCGGGTATCAACAAACGTTTCGACTTTTTAAGTGGTTTCTGGAGTGGTTTTGGTGTAGAGGTAAACTATTCATTTATCGACTCGAAGACAGAGGTGCCGCGTATGGGTACTACACCGGCAGTGATGGATAAAACCAGTCTGCCCAACCAATCCAAACACTTGTTCAATACCATTTTATTTTACGAACGCAATGGCGTAATGGTTCGTCTGGCCGGTAACTACAGGGGCAATTCAGTGGAGACCATCAACCAGCAGTTGGGACCCGATTTCTATATCTGGTCGGCCGCAAACTTTACCATTGATGCTTCAGCTACCGTATCGATCACAAAAAGGCTAAAAGCTTTTGTAGAGTTAAATAACCTGAGCAATTCACCTGTTAAAATGTATATGGGTGATAAACGCCGTCTTACCTCTTCAGAATCTTACGGACGCCGCGGTCAGGCTGGTATCCGTTTAGATATTTCTAGATAAACAAAGAGCTTTACCCTCCATTCAATATATCAGTACACGTTAAAAAAACAAATCAATTCATATCATAAAACCACCATTCATGAAAAAATTAATTATTGTCCTTACGATATTCATCCCTGCAATAGCTGCTGCTCAATTGGCTGATAGCAGCAAAAGACTGCTTCCTGTCCAGGCTGCAAATTTCCGTGACATCGGTGGTTACAAAACCACTGACGGGAGAGAAGTGGTATGGGGAAAAGTTTACCGCAGTGCCGCGATTGATAAACTGAGCGATGCAGATGTAGAATTACTTGGAAAGAAGGGAATCTATACTGTAGTAGATTTTCGCGGAACAGCTGAAGCAGCGGCAGCGCCGGACCGTTTGCCAAAAAATACAGATTATACGCTGAGTCCTGCCGGGAGTGAAAATCTGCCGGATGCCGCACATATGGTTACTTTGCTGAAAGAAGGTAATTTCCTGGAAAAAATGTATGGTGCAGAAGGGATCAAATATGCTGGTGACCGTTTTCGTCCTTTGTTTATGAAATTACTCACCGTCAACAAAAAGGAAGCAGTGATGTATCATTGTACCGGTGGCAGAGACCGTACAGGTATGGCGACAGCACTATTGTTATATATCCTTAAAGTGCCACAGGAAACCATCGAGGCTGATTACGTCGCCTCAAATGTCTATTTAGAAAAGATGTACAGGAACATGTTTGCGCCCCTGGCTAAGATGAGTGGTCTGACAGAAGAGGCAGTAGAAAAAGAGATGGCACTAAGGCCCGAACTCATCCGTAGTTTTTTCAAAGCGATTAACACGCAGTACGGCAGTGTCGAAAACTTTTTGCAACAGGAAATGGCCGTAGGCCCAAAAGAGATTGCCGCACTCAGAGCAACCTACACAAAATAACTCCTGCGGTTTCCACTTTACTGTTCAGGGAAAAGTAAAGCACCATTACAAAACCGGCCTGATCTTTAGGAGAATCAGGCCGGTTTTTGTGATTATCCACATCATGTAGTGCACCATCAATGTGGAAAAGTGGAAAACATGTGGATAAACCCATCCTGCTTCACACACGTATGCGGTTACTTATTTGCGAACAGGTCAGAAATCCATATATTATTTATTCCCAACACCTTATTGGGAACATCACTGGCAGTGATTACCAACTCCCCACCTTTCATGAGTTCCTCATGGCTAAGCCATAAACGGTCCAGCAGACGACCATTTAGCCTTACCTTATTGATATACTTCCGGTTTTCCACATAGTTTTCCACAGTAATGTGGAAAACCTTATTTTTAGCCACATGTAAACTGAGTTCCGGAAACAGGGGCACATTCAGGTAATAAACCGGCCAGCCCACACAAGCCGGAGAAAGACCAGCCGCAGCAAAAACATACCAGGCAGACATTGCACCGGCATCATCATCCATGGTACGGATATAGGCATCCGGGGTATTTTTATAGATCCGGTCGACAAATGGATCTATCCCCCTGCTGTTGTCATTAAAATAATACTGTACTACGGTATCTGAAGCAAGCTGGTGAACCAATGCCTGGGATTTCCATGCTTCAGCAGTAGCATTATACATAAAGGGAGCCTGGGTATCGGGTTCATTGGCATGGTTATACTGATCATTGTCAAAGAAATGATCCAATTGACGGATATAAGCAGCTTCGCCTCCCATGAGTTCCTTTAATCCTTTCAGGTCGAATGGGGCAAACCAACGGTACTGCAAAATCGTACCTTGATACAATCCCCTTGCAGAGACCCTGTCTACATCCTTTTTACTCAAATCTTCAAAATCTTTTTTCCAATACGTTTTATAGTCTGAAGCCTTCTTCAGGTACTTCGCGCTCAACTCATCTTTCTTCAGGATGCGCAGCACCTGTGACAAGGCCCAGGCATCATAACTCGATTCCAGTGCTTTGTCAGGGTGACTATAATCCAGGCTGTCCACATCGCTGATCAGTGAATCACAGATCGACTTCAGGTTGACCTGGTAACCCTTGCGATACGCATCGAGCAGCACGACAAGGGCATGTTCTGTACGCACCGTATTGGAAGGTTCATGCTGAGTGGCATAATCTCTTTTACCATAGGTATACAGATTGGAAATAGAAGTGGTAATCCCCTGGTAACGTTCCGGCTGAATGATAGACAACAGCGGAAGTTGCGTCCGGTAGTTATCCCAGATTGCCCAGCCATTGTATAAAGGATATTTTGTTTGCTGCAGACTACCGTCAGTCGCGCGGAAACTACCATCAGGTTCTGAGATGACATAGGGTGACTGCATGGTACGGTAAAGCAGTGAATAAAACAATTTCGCCCGTTCAGGATCTCCCTTCACTTCAATTTTCCCCAGCACATCATCCCAGGCAGTTGTGGCTGCATCACGCATTGCAGCATAGGCCTGATTGCCCAGATTCGCCTTTGCATGGGCGACATCTACAGAGGAGAACGCCATACGGATATTGACCTGGGTATCAGCGGCATCAAGCACGGCGGTAAGTTTATGATTGGAGCTATCTGACCATTTCACCGGGCGGTCAATGGTAAGTGCATAATAAATTTTATAGGTTCCTACGTTGCAAGTGGTTCGTGCTTCCACAAATCCATTCAATTGCTGTCCGGATACTTCATGTGATTCAGCCACAAAAGCATTGGCCAGCGTATGGCTCAGGTCGATGTAAAAGCCTTTTGCTCCCACAGGAAAGCTGTAGGCTTCGATTCCCTGTTTTTCCACAACGGCAAAATCTGCTTTGATCTGATTCGAGAAAGCGACACTATACCGCCCGGGAGCTGCTGATTCAGCAGTTTTAACCAGCCTGGAAGCTGAAGGATTATTCCCCAGAAAAGGCTTGATCAAAATATTCCCGCCGCTGCCTTTACAGCCCACGCCTTCAAAACGGTTATGTGTAAAGCCCAGAAAGAGTTTAGCCTTGTATTCATATCCGGCATGAAGTTGGGGATAAGTCTGCGGACCGATACTCAGCATGCTGAAGGGATAGCTGGCTGCAGGGGAAAGTTGTCCATGATCACCGGAAGTACCCAGAAAAACATTGGTCTGGCTTGCCGGAGAAGGCAATTGCGCACTGAGCTTTACCGGAGGAAACAAGGTAAAGGGCAGAACGAGTAGTGCGGTAACAAAAGATTTCATCGGAAAATTAAAGGTTTCGGGACGAAGTATTTCATCCAAATGGGAATTATGATAATTACTGACCGAATTTAAATATAAATGGAGGAGAAAACAGTTTTCCCCTCCATTTATAACAACATTGTGATTTAGTATAACAGATTTTGATGCGGTCTTACAGGGGTATCGTTACACCTTTCCTGCACACTAAATAGACTATGATAATTCCCCTGTAGCCTTAAGCATCAGGTTATGCAGATCGGTATTTTTAACAAAGGGTTTTAACAGTTCCGAACCCGGTCCATACATCGCTAATTCTACATAGTCTGCTGAGTGCCCCATAGATCCCCAGCCTACTGAAGTATGCTTGAACTGCATTTCTGCGAGTAACTTAAAGGGTAACTTTTTGGGATTGTATAAGCCATCTTCATCGAGCGTATGGTAATGTGCCAGCAAAGCTGTAGCCTCCGGATGGGTAAGCACAAGCTTCTGCCCTGCTTCAATTTTTTCAATCACCTGCTTTGCAGAATCATTTCTTCTAATGCTATTTAAAATATGGTCATTAGTTTGCGTAAAAGATTGCAGCTTATCAAAATTCACATTCACATCTCCACCTGCAGAAAACAAACCCGGATTGGCATTTCCATGGTCAGTAGTAATGATCACCAGCGTATCCTGGTGTTCATCGGCAAATTTCAGCGCCACACCAACAGCCTCATCAAAAGCCAGCTGATCGTGGATCAATCCGCCAATATCATTGGAATGTGCAGCCCAGTCTACCTTACCACCTTCTACCTGAAGCACAAACCCCTTCTTATTGTTTTTCATCATACCAATTGCCTTGGTCGTCATCTCAGCCAATGAAGGGATCTCTTTAATAAAAGATGGGTTCTGGTTTCTGTCGAGGCTAAAAGGTAATCCATCTTCATAAAAAACACCCAGCACAGGTTTATTTGCCGGAAGGTCCTTTTGAAAATCATTTCCAGTCCTTAATACTGAGAACCCTTTTTGTTCAAAAGACTTGAACAGGTCTTTTTTATCTTTTCTCTTATCGGCACTAAAGAACTCCGAGCCACCGCCCATCATCACATCAAACCTCAAATCAAGATATTGCTGGGCAATCCCCTCCTGATCACTGCGGGCATCACTGTTAACGCAAAAACCTGCAGGAGTAGCATGGGTAATAGGCACCGTAGTCACACAGCCAACAGATTTGCCGGCCGCCTTAAATTTTTGTAAAATAGGCTTGTGTAGGGTACCATCCGGACCAACGTTGATGGATCCATTATTGACCCTTACCCCACCGCCCCATGCAGAGCTGGCCGCAGCAGAATCCGTAACCAATGCATTTGCAGAAGCCGTATCCATAAATGCCCTGGTACCTTTTTGCTGTTCATAGAGTGAAATCCAGTTGCTTTGTTTTCCATCTCTACGCTGCAGAAAAAGATTAGCCATATTTAATGTACCGGTACTCATGCCATCGCTCACCAGAAATATGATATTCTTGGCTGTTTTACCGGCAAAATCTTTAACACTTTGCTCAGTTGCAAAGGAAGTAATGGGTGCCAGAGCTGTTCCAGCTACGATGATACTGCTGTTCTTAAAAAAATCTCTTCTTTTCATCTAAAATATATAATCCGATTAACCGGTTAAGAGATGCTTAATCTTCAAGCCTTTAAACCTTTATGCAAAATAATCAGGCTTATCTGCTTTGTTAATCTTTAAGTTGTATGTTGCTTTCCTGATTCAGTTTCTAAGCCCCAAAAATAACCTTAACATGTTATCCGCATGTTAAGGTTATGCAAAAAGTGCATGTAAGGGGATCTCCTATAGTTTTAGTAGCCAGGATTCTGGAGTAAATTACCGTTTAGATCAATTTCACTTTTAGGGATAGGAAACAGCTCCTGCTTCCCGGCAATAAATTTCCGGCCCAACTCATTAATGCCGTTTATCTTACTATCGGCAATGCCAAGTGTAACCAGATCGAACCACCTTTGTCCCTCAAAACCAAGCTCAACCCTGCGTTCGTGAATCACCTCTCCCCCAAAATCTGCTTTAGACAGCCCTGCCCTAACATGAGGCATTTTCACGCGGTTCCTCACCTGGTTTATCGCATCATAGGCAACAGCAGTGGCGCCATTCACCTGGTTTTCTGCTTCCGCCAGCATAAGCAATACATCTGCATAACGCAGTACAATCACATCCAGTCCCCTATCTCCGGAAATCAATTCTGCATAGGTATATTTCTTTAGCGCAAATTCGGTCTCCAATGAAGCATTTCCGGCATGGCCGGTATACGTACCGAAAAAGTAAGTAAGTCCCGGTAAGTACACAGTGGCCAGCAAACGTGGATCACGATTCGCATAAGGACTTAAAGCATTAAAATTAGAACCCGCAGCAGTTATCGCCAAACCATCAGTACCATAAAAATCGTCCGCGAAATTGGTATGGACAGATATCCTGCCCGTTTGGTTTGCCTGGTTGGGCGCATAATTATTATTAAGAGACTGCCCCTGTCCTATCGTCGCATCAAACTTAATCTGGAAAAGTACTTCAGCATTATCTTCATTGGTTTCAAGAAACAAAGCCTCATAATTGGCCTGCCCACTTGCCCCATTACCAGCCGTAAGTAATTTAGCACCCGCTGAGAGCGCTATAGTCTGCACCTCTTTTACCGCAGCCAATACATCTGGCCAGCTACCTTTACCCATGCGTGCCTCATAGAGCAAAACCTTGGCCCGCATGCCTAAAGCGGCCTGGCGGGTAAGTCTTCCAACTTGTGAACCAGCAGGTTTAGTATCCAGCTTCATCCCTGCATCTTTCAACTCACTGAGGATAAAAGCAACCAGTTCTTCATGTGATGCCTGCTTCAATGCCAATGCTTCATTTCGGGATATTGATTTTATAATCAGTGGTACTTTGCCATATAAATAGGTTAACCGCATATAGGCCAGTGCCCTTAATATCCTGGCCTCCGACTGGATGACCATCCGCTCTGCATCAGTTATATCACCGGGAGCATCGATATGGTCAAGCAAGGCATTCGCTCTTTGAACAACCTCATAATTATATAAATAGTATTCTGATAGCTTTTCATGGTTATCTGTTCCTCCTGTACCTTTAGAAAAACTGATAAATTCAGCTGCCCTTGTGTTTAAGATACCATTGTCTGATATCCCTTCCAGCTCAACGGGATTACCAAAAACAGCACCCTGGCGCAAGGAGTTATAAATCCCAAATAAACCGGGTTTTAAACTGGAGGCATCACTGTAAAACACTTCCGGGGATAAGGAATCCAGCGGTTGCTTTTCTAAAATATTCTTCTCGCAGGAAGTGACAACAAGTGCCATTAACAGTAGTATAAAATATTGAAATTTCATGTCTTGAATTTTAGAGATTAAAAAATTACGTTTATACCGCCAGTAATAATTTTTACCTGTGGTAATGAAGTAGTTACATAGGCTTCTGTATCCAGCCTTTCAGGATCGAAGTCTTTAAATTTGGTTTTTGCCCACAGGTTTTGCGCATTTACATAGAAACGGATGCGCTGTACCGGTAAGCGTTTAAGTGTAGTTTTACTTAAGGTATATCCCACCTGTACGTTTTTTAGACGCAGATAATCGCGGTGCTGCACCCAGAAAGAAGAAGGCAAGCTTTCTACAGTTTTACCATTATAACCACTCCTGTCTGACCATAAACTTGGCATTGTGGTACTTGGGTTTTCCGGGGTCCACCTGTCCTCCCATATTTTACGTAAACCAGCTCTTGGAAAAGGGCCATTAAGACGTGAAATAAAGGCATCGGCTTTTCCTATTCCCTGGAATAAAGCAGCAAAGTCAAACCCTTTATATTCGGCACTCAGGTTAAAACCATACAGCCATTTCGGCTGGCGGTTACCCATGACAACCCGGTCATTTTCTGTTATTTTGCCATCACCGTCGGTATCCTGTATTCTAAAATTACCCGGTTTTGCAGTACCGAACAAGGTATGGTCCGGTGCATTTTTAATTTCATCTGCGGTCTGGAATATTCCTTCTGTGATATAGCCGTACATTGAATTTATAGACTCACCACGAATCAGGTAAATATTATTTATGGCACTCACCTCTACACGGTCGTCTCCTCCGGACAAAGCAGGATTAATTGCAAGCACCTTATTTTTGATGTAAGTCACATTTGCCCCAAGGCCGATAGTTACCGCTCCGATATGGTCTTTATAATTGAACATCCCTTCCCAACCCTTATTTTCTACAGAAGCAGCATTTACGATAGTAGGGTTGACTACTCCTGTACTCAATGGATTGTTCAATGCCGTTAAAATATCATCCGTACGCTTCACAAAATAATCACCTTCAAGACTCAGCTTACCTTTAAAAAAGCTCATCTCCAGTCCAATGTCGGTCGTAGTCGTCGTTTCCCATTTCAAATCTGGGTTTCCGAGTGTAGACAATGCAGCACCAGAGACCTGGCCTGTACCAAATGCATAACCATTCTCCAAAGACATTTGAGAAGCAAATGGATAAAGGGAAGTATTCTGATTCCCCAGCTTACCCCATGATCCGCGGACTTTAAAATAGCTGATGACCTCTTTATTCCAGAACTCCTCATTCGAAGCTACCCAGCCTCCAGAAAAGGAAGGAAACATTGCCCAGCGGTTGTTTTTACCAAACCTTGAAGAACCATCTCTTCTCAAATTGGCTTCAAACAAATATTTCCCGTCATAGGAGTAATTCAACCTGCCAAAATAGGATTGCAATGCCCACTCTCCTTTAGTCCCTGGTGTAATTGTGGTACTCGCTCCGGTTCCATAGATAATTTGGCTTGGTGTAGCAAAATCCTGCTGATAAAGTGTATTTCTTTGTTGTTTTGATGTCTCCTGATTAAACCCCAGCAATCCTTTAATGGAATGTTTCCCAAAACTCTTTTCATAGGTAGCCTGCAACCAGCTGGTCACATTAAACAGACTGTATTGAATATCGGTCATGTTACTTCCCATATTCGTTAGACTCAACTGCGCGCCTGTAACCCAGTCGTATTGCTTAAACTCTCTGTTTTTATCTTCTATATGTTTTGTCTGATTGTTAAAAGCAACGGTACCTTTTATTTTAAAATCTTTAAAAGGCTCATAACTTAAAAATGCGCTACCCAATAAATCGTTGTTCAGAGACATGCTATGTTGATGATCTAAAATGGCACGGCTACTGGCGCGGTCATTACGTAAACCCAATATGGCTTCCGGACCTGCATAACGCCCCTGGCTATCATATACAGGCGTTAGCGGATGCTGCGTTAGACCACCTTCAAAGGCAAGACTTCCCTTTCCTGTGAGCTCTCCAACATTCTGCTGGCTGGCCAGGGAACTGTTTCCCCTTGAATACGAGAAAGAGATTCCAGCATTCAATTTGTCATTCAATTTCATATCCATATTCAAACGACTATTGAAACGGCGATACTTCTGGTTACCGTCCAGCAGTCCTGCCTGGTTCAGATAAGCGGAAGAAAAAAGGTAAGAAACTTTTTCTCCGCCTCCGTTTACAGAGATAGAGTGCTGACTTATAGGTGCAGCATCCCTGAAAGTAACGT
This sequence comes from Pedobacter sp. AW31-3R, assembly GCF_052180285.1. Taxonomy (NCBI): domain Bacteria; kingdom Pseudomonadati; phylum Bacteroidota; class Sphingobacteriia; order Sphingobacteriales; family Sphingobacteriaceae; genus Pedobacter; species Pedobacter sp. AW31-3R. Next base: position 5,749,605 of record NZ_CP197475.1, read on the forward strand.
CCATCCAATCGGTAGATGGCAATGTGGAATACCTGTCAATATCTGCATCAGTATATCCTACCGAACTGCCGGTATTTTGCATCGCCTCACGATAAAGCTCCAGGTAGGTTCTGTTATCCGTAACCATTTCTGGCAATACTGTTGGCGTAGAAATACCCGAATAAAAGTTATAAGCGATACCCGTTTTTTGTCCTAATTTTCCCTTTTTGGTAGTTACTAAGATAACCCCATTAGCCGCTCTCGAACCATAGATCGCGGCAGAAGAAGCATCCTTAAGAATACTCACAGAGGAGATATCAGCAGGATTAATATTATCCAGCGGACCTTCAATACCATCAATCAGGATCAATGGGTTTGCATCATTTAGTGTACCCGTACCGCGAATCCTTATATTTGCCTGGTCATTACCGGGTTCACCGGTATTGGCATTAATATATACTCCGGGAGTTAATCCTGCGAGGGCCTGCGACATTTGGGTTACCGGTCGACCGGCTATCTGGCCTTCCCTGATCACGCCGACGGATCCCGTTAAATTTTCTTTACGCTGTGTACCATATCCCACTACCACGACTTCATCCATCTGTTTAGCATCACTCTCCTCCATCTTTACCACGATCGTAACTTTCTGTCCTTTCTTTACCGCATAACCACATTGTATTTGAGACTGTAATCCTACAAATGAAACGGCAATACAATAGTTGGTATCGGTTGGTATGTCAGAAAATGCGGCTATCCCTTTGTGATCAGACACTACAGCCCTGGCAAATGATATTTTATTATTCGAGACATTCACTGATGCCCCCGGCAAAGTTTCTCCTTTTGTTGTCTGTACAATAACAGTAAGGTTACCCGCATCCTGTGCATGAAGTCCAGTAGTAAAAGTCAATAACAGTAAGGTAAGTTTGAAACACTTATACAGCATCTCTCTTATTCGTTTTTTAAGCATGTGAATTAAGTTTTTGGCATTAGAATTCCCTTACAGCCCATCGGAAGGCTGTTCGGCATCTTCTGCCCAATTATTATTTAAGGTTGTTTATTTTGAAATGATGAATACGTTATTTACTTTTTTAAGCGATAAATCATTGGCTGAAGCAATGGTATTTAAGATACTTTCCACTTTGTCCTTTTCAGAAAACTCACCATAGAAAGACATCGATTGAATTTCCGCAGACTTGTATTTAATTTTAACGTGATAGTAAGACTGCAAACGGTTCAGTGCTTCATGAAGCGGGGTATTATTAAAGATGAGCTGAGGAGAACTAGCGGTATATAAAATATCATGATTATCTATATCCGTTTTTTCTTTAACGACTTCTTTAATAGGGGCAATTAGTGCTTTTTTCGTAGAAACATGATAAGTTAATTGCTGTCCGGGCGTCAAATAAGCAAGGGGACTTTCAGATTTTCCTGAGTGGTATTTTACCATGACCTTACCGGTAATCAGTTTCACCTGTATCTGATCTTTAGCAACAGTTTTGTCGACCCAAAAGGAAGTTCCCAATGCTGTAGTAGAAATATTGCCGGAGAACACAGTGAATGGATGGTGCTTATCTTTGGCTACCTCAAAGAAAGCCTTGCCCTGGAGTTCGACTTTTCTGCTTCCGGCTGCAAATGGCACCTGCCATACCAACTCACTACCCTTTGATAATTTAACTACCGAGCCATCCTGAAGCTGAAGAACATAAGTTTCGGTACCCTTATTAATTACCCTTTTAAAATGTAAGGAGGCAGACAGGGTGGGCACTCGTTTTTGCATATTTTCTTTCTGAAAATATCCAGGAAGATACCATGTCGACAGGAATCCAATCAGCAGCAATACACTTGCTGCCGCATACCAGGTAGGATTAAACCAGCGAATGCTACGCAGCTGTTGCCCGTTGGCCTTGTCAATCTGCTGTTTCAACCGGATACCGATATCCGTACTAACGGTGACTTCACTTTCAGAATTATAGTGATCAATCCATCTTAAAAGCATTTGCTCTTCCGCGGGATTGCACTTTCCGTCAAGATATTTATCAATTAATTTTTGTAATGATTCCTTTTCTGGCTGCATATACCGTGTAGTTGCAGTAAATCAAAAAAGTACTATACCAGGAATGTTAAGGTTATATTAAGAAAAAAACCACATGATAAATAAAGACGCACTGGTTCCAGGCACCTGGTTATTGACTGCCTTGCGTAATTTTAACATCGCATTGGCCAACTGGTTTTTTACAGTTTGAGAAGAAATACCCAGGGTGGTGGCGATCTCTACAATACTCAATGATTGCTTGTATTTCAGGTTGAAGACCTCACGCATTTTTTCAGGCATCTCTTCAATAGTTTCGGCAACCAGACCGACAAGCTCAGTATATATAAACTCCGGATCATCTTCCGGCTCCATTACACTGGTACCATTTTGCACCTGTTCAAGAAAAGAGGCGTAGTTTTTAAGATGTTTCTCTTCCAGCCCCTTTCTCCTGAAATGCATAAAAACTTTGAAGAATAAAGAAGATACCAGGTAAGTCTCTACAGATTTTTCCACCTTTAGTTCCTTACGGCGCTGCCAGAAATCAATAAACAACTCTTGTACAATATCAAAGGCATCGTCATCTTTACCGGTCTTTTTAAGCGCAATACTAAAAAGCAGCTTCCAGTACCGGTCATAAAGTTCAGAAAATGCAGAATAATTGGATTCAGTAATTTGATGAATAAGAGCCTTATCAGATTTTTCTTTCATTAACCACCTCAGTTAAAATATTACTGCTGCAAACATAACTTTAGCATATTACCCTAGTATTAAGATTATGCAATGGACGTGTTATAATAAATTTTCCAGGATGGCTATCAACCCGAACAGATGCGTAGGGAAAAATCACATAGAAACAAAAAACCCCCTTTTTTCTTGCGAAAAAAGGGGGTTTAATTCTGCTCCCTCTGCTGGGCTCGAACCAGCGACCCTCTGATTAACAGTCAGTCGCCCCGTAGCTATATTAGTCTACCTATCAGGTAGGTATGGAGTCAAAGAAATTAACCGTGACGTATTTGTGACGGTTTTTATTATTTACATAAATATACCGTTTTATGTCTATAAGTCAAAGCATTTCTGGTCTTAAATGAAGGTAATATTCTAATTTTTTGAGTAATTAATTCAGCCGAACGGCTAAAAATTGTAATACTTTACGGTCAAGTATTTTTCTATATTATCTTTAAATACATCTCCGTTCAAAACTACTTCAGATGTCTTTTCCAATTCAAAATTTCCTTTTTCATTTTTGAAGTGCAGGATAATACACTATTTTACCGGAGTTCCAGCTAACATGCAAACTCATTCCCGTCTGTTTCATTATTTCATAAGCAGGATAGCATCGGGTATATATTGGAATTGGTTTGGACTTTTTGGGAATAGAATTTAAAGCTACTTCTGTGCTTGACTTATAGTCTTCAAAATCTACTTGTTTTGGTTTGCCGTCAAGAGCATAGCTTCCATTTGGACTTCTGGTTATCCTAACTTTATTGTAGAGTTCAAATCCAAACAGATCTTCGATACCAACGACCACATTATGAAAGGGATAATTTCCTTCATTTTCAATATCCAACTGCACCTCCACGAAATCACCTATTTCAGGCCTGTCGGTTCTTTTTATAGCACGAAGGTTCAATATGGGGAGATTGTTACCCCCTGTCATATATTTCCGGAATTCTTCTTCCTGTTCTGCGTTCTTTTTGTAAACCCCGGCCAGTTCCTCTAACGTTTCTTTTTGTTCTTTGGTTACCTGCTCTAGTTTTCGCTGAAAAGACTGTGCTTCTGCTTTGCTATCATCGGCATCTTTTTTGTCCTCTTTTGCCGCTAAATATTGGGCAAATCCTAAACCCAAGGCAGCTAACGAACTGACTATTGCAAAAATCAGAATGATAAGGTTTTTATCCATTTTCATTTAATGACTGTAATTAAGCTAAAATAGATGTTTCTCATTTAGGCAGATGAAATGAAATAATCGCCAAGTCTAGTTCCCTGTTTCTGTCGTCATTCAAATGGAACTTATAATTAAACCAAGTCTCATCTTTTTTACCAAGGTCTTTCAGATAATTTTCATGTTTTTTTGAGCTTGTTTCTATCTTATGCAAAACGTCCGTAAACTCATTGTTTTGTACAAAATTTATGATAGCAACCTTTGAATTCCTCCAGGTCAAATAGCCTAATAACTGATCTATGGTTTTTAAAAAACCCGATTCACCTTTCCAATATTTACATTCAGCAACAAATACGACACTACTATCATATCTTAATGAGATGTCCGTTCTACCTTTTTTATTGAAGGTTTCTCCTCCTGCACTCCCATATTCAAAATTAGGGTCAAGTACAAACAAGATATGATCTCTTATATCTTCTTCGCTCTTTCCTTTGTATGAAGATGGCATTCGTTCAAAATTCTTCCCAATATCATTTATCAGCTTAAGAATCTTAATATAATTTTCTTCGTCTAGCATTGGTTCAGGTGTAAATTTCTTATCCAAAACTACAGGCTTTACAATGATTTTATCTCTTAAACTAGGACTGGGCACGGAAAACGTATGAGATATATTTTCCTTCTTTCTTAAAGGCACACCGAGTGCAGAAACTAAATTATTCTTCTTTTCGATCTGAGTTTTTCTTGCATCTATGGTATATTTAAAATAGCTGCTTAAATTCTCATTGAATTTATTACAATCCCTGACAATCCCTCCATAATTGCTTTGAATGTTGCGCAACTTCTCTTCATACTGCCTCTTTATTTTTTCAGGATCATTATAAAAATTGACAACTTCAATCAAAAAACATCTTTGCCGTGGTTCTTCGGCAACATCAACTGTCATCATTGTCCACGGATTTGGACGATAAGCTAGTAAGCCAATATTTCCGGAATATGGCAAGTGATAAATCATAACCTCTTTGCGGTAAGATTTTGTATCACTATCTTCCATTCCGAATTCAAATCTAGGAAATCTGGATGCGGGGATATCACGCTCAACAGCATCCACAAATACTTCTTCAAATTTAATTTCAGGTACTGAAAGCCTAAATTTTTGGTATAAATGAGCTATGTAGTCATCAGTATTCACACCCAGTAAATATGTATCGGGCTGGTTGTTTATTTCCTCTATGATTGAGCGCCTGATCCCCTCAAAATATTCTTCTAGTGATCCTCCTGAATAAAATCTCATAATCTCAGGCTATAATTAAGCTGTATCTATTTCTCATTTGAACGAAGAAACTAATTAACAATTAAAATATCAAATATAATACTTAGGGGAAGCTCTTGCAAGCCCAATACTACCGCAAAACGCATCGATCTGGCAGTCGAGATCACATTTCGATGCGGTGACAGTAAACTGTGGGTGCTTTATCCACGATCAAACCACATGGAAGATTGCCCCTGCAACTGAAGGATTTTCCGGAGCCTGGGGTGCCGATAACCAGGCATGAACGTAGCACATTGATATTAATCCAGCCGTCCCGGACTTTGCCTTTAAAATTTCTCTGCTTTCTTCCATAAAGGGCTAGTTTTATTGGTGTCTTTAAATGATTTGGTCATCACCTAATTAGTGAGATTGGAGATAGGTCTCTAAGCATTGCGGAAGTTTCTGGAAGTAATATGATCTTTTTTATGCCCACTGTATAGAATGAGAATCCATACGATACATAAACGCTATTGTTCGCTTTCCATAATTGAGATCTGATGCCAGTAAAAGAATGCTTCCGGATTAGCCTTCTTCAATTTATTCAATTTTGAATTGAATGATTGGTCAATCGTTAAGTCTTTGATCTGCTCCGGATTCTCATAACACACAAAAGATTCCTTGCTGTGCTGTATCACTTTCGCCAGATATGCGGCCTTTGAAGCATCAATAATTGCCCTGTCTAAGTGGTAATTTTCGGAAAAGATGAAACGCCTGATTTGAGTTATCCCTTGCATAAGTAATTTATAATTACCTTTTCCTTCAAGTCCCCGGCTACAAATATGCAATGCCGTCTGATAAATATCTTCAGTAACTAAATTGATGTCAAGCTCACAATTCCGGTAGCCCAATTCGGTTTGAGCAAATACTCCAAAGGTCTTAGTAACTACACCAGTATCTTGTACATAGGTAAGCAAACTGCCAATATCATATAGCTGTTTGATGATCTCCATTGCACGGCTGTCTCCGTTCTTTTCATAAGGAATACCTGTTGTATTTGGCGCAAAAGCAGTCAATTTATCTCCCAGTATATCTTCGTAGCTTGGAATTTTAACCAAAATTGGATCACCATCCTGCATCAGGAAACTTGAATTGATCGGGAAATCCAGCACATTGATATAGTGTGGTTGTTCAAACAGAATATCGAGCAACACATAATCCTCAGTTTTACCATATTGGTGAATTGGCGAATAGAAGAATTTATAATGTGCCTTTTCAATATCTGAAGCAGCTTTTCTTTCGTGCAATTCAAATCTTGTAGATCCCTGCTCTGAGATCATCTTCTCAAAAAGCGCTTCCAGGTCTTGCTTTTCACTGATGATAATATCGATATCTATTGATAGTCTTTTAGTGCTGTCAACCAATAGCATTAAAGCCGTACCGCCTTTGAATACAAAATGAATATCTGCTTTAATCAATCCTTCCAACAGCAGCAGCGCACGTATAACTTTTTCAATCAGGATTTTGTCTGCCTTACGATTTTTAACAGACACTTCTTCCAGCCATTCGCTGGTAAGACTTTCGGAAGAAATCATGAATTGGCCTGTGTTTCTTTGTTTATTTTATTGATGAAATTACTGATCTCCTGTTTTTTTCCTTTTCGGGCAGCATATCTTAATAATCTGTTCATGTTAACCGTATACTTATAAAAGGCATCCAAATAAACTTCCGTTAACTCAGTTCCTCTGATGAAATCAAATTCAGGGTCGCAAAAAATATCGACCAGCAATTTTTCAATGGTGACTGTAGGAGTTTCATCAACCATATTCAGCGGACTTTCGGAAACAAGGTGCCTGACAATAATAGGATAGTTGAAATCAGGCAGCATATCATTCAATTGCTTGCTTTTTAATTTATAAAAGACTGGTTTGAAATCATCCTTTAATTGATAATAAGCCGATTCCGCAACTTCCCGTTCTACATCCACCAGAATAAACGGATAGCCACTCAGGTGTTGGGCAAACTCATTTAACACTAAAGATTCCCATACACAATATATCAAGGATGAACCAAAACGTTCTTTTAAAAAGTCGTTTACCTCTTTTACTTTAGGCGTACTGGCAGGTACGTACTCAACTCTTTCACCAAGTTCATAAAGACCCCGGCCAATACGTTTAAAAATAAAGGACTTTACCAGTTCATAAGCCCGCCAGTTGACTGTGCTGTCGCTGATCTCAGGCTTAATTCTCCTGTAAAAATTACGAAGCTCATCGAGGGTAATTGGCCCTTGATGCTTAGAAAAATAATTCCTTAGTTGCAATATGTCGTTATCCTGTCCGATATTCTTATCTATATATTAAAAACAAATTTACGGCAATAAATCGAAATTACTGCCGATAATTTGAAAAATAAGATTTTAATCTTAAAGGCTGAATTAGTTTGTCAAAACCATAGTTTTCGGTGATCATCGCCGAAAACTACTCAATTACATAAACCAATTATCGGCAATAAAACCATTTTACTGCCGATAATTTGAAATTTAAAAGGTGTCGGCTTCTAACAGTTTCTTATATTTTAATTTCAGGGTAACCGATCCTGCCGGACAGTTGCTTTTCACTGAGTTCTATTTTCAGCACTTTATGGCCTGGAAAAGTGAACTTTTTAAATACATATACATTGTGATAGTTTTTGCGGAAATTATGCTGATCAAACAGCACAAATTCTGGCTTGATCTTTCCTTCCCCCCAATAATTCCGCTTGAGGGGCTGTTGCACAACTAAATAAAACAACTATATTTTATTTATACCTCTTATTATCAGTATATTAGGTTATGCAAGGCAAAAAGATATATCAGGAGAAATTGTTCATCAATTTCCAGTTATCTGACCAGATTCCTGTCGATAACGTTTACCGTCACCTAAAAGAGCAGATCGATTTTAGCTTTCTGTACATCCTCACCAAGAAGTATTATGGGCAGGAAGGGCAAAAGAGCATTGACCCAGTGGTATTTATGAAGCTCATGCTGGCTGGCTATTTGGAAAATCTCAACAGCGACCGGCGGATCATTAATATTGTCGGAATGCGAATGGATATTTTATAGGCTACGACCTTGGAGAACAACTTCCCTGGCATAGTACCTTGAGTAGAACCCGGCAATTGTATGGCCAGGAGGTGTTCATGGAATTGTTCAAACGGGTACTTAAACAATGTATCGATAAGGGGATGGTCAGTGGTCGGAGACAGGCTGTTGATAGTGTTTACATCAAGGCCAATGCCTCACTGGACAGTATGGTCGAGCCGGAAATCTTATCGGATGCTGAGGTGTTTGGTGCAGAGCTATCTCGAGAAGAAGAATACACTAAAGAGGTCAAACTAGAACGACCAAGGGACTATAACGAGTTAAAGCCCAAAAAGAATCCCAGTAATAAAACACATTACAGTACCTCTGATCCGGATGCACGAATGTCCGTCAAGCCTGGAAAAGCTGCCGCGATGAATTATTTGGGACAGGTTGGTGTGGATATGGCTAGTCATGTGATTACCCATGTAGAGGTCTTCAGGGCGGACAAGAGGGATCAGCAGTGTCTCCCCGAACTGCTCCCCAAACTGGTAGAAACCCTAAAGGGAAACGGACTACAGATGCAGGAAGTTGTAGCTGATGCGGGCTATAGTAGTTTGCCTGCACTAAAGGCGATTGAGGACCAGGGATTGACCGGCTATATTCCCAATAACCGTAGGTTTATCTACAAGCGAGAGGGGTTTAGCTATCAAGCCGATGAAAATATATACCTATGTCCTACGGGTGGATCATTAACTTACAGAGGTACTCATCCTAGTCCAACAGGGCATAAACATGTGTATAAACTAAGCAAACTAGTATGCGGGGAATGCAGTAGAAAGAACGAATGTCCGGTTATGACCGTCAATGGTGGGATTATTAATGAGGTAGTAGGTAAACACTATTATGATCGTATGCATGAACGGATGCAGACGCGAAAGGCAAAGGTATTGATGAAAAAGCGCCAGAGTACAGTTGAGCCTGTGATCGGAACATTAGTGACTTATCTGGGAATGAAAAAGGTAGGATGCAAGGGGCTGGCAGGAGTAAATAAATGCTTGGCTATAGCCGCAGTAGCCTATAACCTCAAAAAGATGTTAAAATATGGATCCAGAAAAATCTTAAATCAAACGCAAGTGCTTGAAAGGAACCTGAAAAAAGCTGGATCACTTTATTCTCTTTTATTCAAAGGGTATAACCCATATAGCGAGCTAATATAAAAAGCTACAACTGAAGCTGAAATTAAACTAACCAAAATCTATCTTTTTCAAAAAAATAAATGAGCACTTAAAACGATGTTGTGCAACAGCCACTTGATCCCAATTCCGCTTGATCCCGTTAAAATCCTTATAAACCAAAAAAGCCTTACATTTCTGTAAGGCTCTTATTTTGGCTCCCTCTGCTGGGCTCGAACCAGCGACCCTCTGATTAACAGTCAGATGCTCTAACCAGCTGAGCTAAGAAGGAGTGCTGGCTATTTTAAAAAAGCTTTCGCTTGTTTAAAATGTTTTTAAGCGTTTTTGAAAACACAAGGTCCTCTATATTACAGAAAAACCGTTTCAACTGGTGTTGAAACGGTTTAAATCTGCTCCCTCTGCTGGGCTCGAACCAGCGACCCTCTGATTAACAGTCAGATGCTCTAACCAGCTGAGCTAAGAAGGAGTACTCTGGTTATCCACAAAACGCCTTTTTTTATATCTTAACAACATAAAGACTCGTTCGTTTTGGGAATGCAATATTAGGGCTTTTAAATTATTTATGCAATATTTGTAGAGAAAAAAATTAAAAAAAAATTAAAATAACTCATATGAGCCTGATAATCATTGGTACTGTAGCGTTCGATGCTATTGAAACTCCCTTCGGAAAAACAGATAAAATTGTTGGTGGTGCTGCTACTTATGCAAGTTTAGCTGCTTCTTACTTCTGTAATAAAGTAAAAATCGTTGGAGTTGTAGGCGATGATTTTCATAAAGAAGACATTGAAACCTTCAGCAAACACGGAATTGATACGGAAGGGTTACAGATCAAAGAAGGAGAAAAGTCATTTTTCTGGTCTGGTAAATACCACAACGACATGAACAGCAGAGATACGTTAATCACCGAATTAAATGTCCTGGCAGATTTCGATCCTATTATCCCTGAGAGTTATCAGGACTGCGAATATCTGATGTTAGGTAATCTTACCCCACAGATCCAGCAAACGGTCATTAAACGCCTTAAAAACCGCCCAAAACTGATTGTTCTGGATACCATGAACTTCTGGATGGACGTTGCAATGGATGATTTACTGGAAACACTTAAACTGGTTGATGTATTGACCATCAATGATGAAGAAGCACGTCAGCTGTCTGGCGAGTATTCTCTGGTTAAAGCAGCTAAAAAAATTCTTGCAATGGGCCCAAAATACCTGATCATTAAAAAAGGTGAGCATGGCGCACTGTTATTCCATGAAGACCAGGTTTTCTCTACTCCTGCACTGCCTTTAGCTGAAGTATTTGACCCAACAGGGGCTGGTGACACTTTTGCAGGCGGATTTATTGGTTACCTCGCTAAAGTAGGAACCATCAACTTCAACAACATGAAAAATGCAATTGTCTTTGGCTCTGCACTGGCATCATTCTGTGTAGAAAAATTTGGTACAGAAAAAATCCTGAACCTTACCGAAGAAGAGGTGGCAGCACGAATAAAAGAATTTGTGAACCTGAGTGCCTTCAAGATCGGATCATAATCCAACAATCATCAGCTAAGATAGCCTCCTGACCAAAAGGAGCTATTTTAGCTGATCATTTTCCCAACGACAGTAAATTTCTGGAAGACCGCTTCTGTATGTGGGGCATCAGCCAGTTCTGGTGTTAAATCCTGTCCTGCCCAATGCTCATAATGTTTCCCGTTCCTCCATAAACGGCTATCCGTCACCTCATAAATCAAACCTTTAAAGGCCACCCAGATCTGTGGTTTATCTTCTCCGTTTCGCAGGGCCAGCTGCTGTTTTGTGTATTCCGGTAAATCCATTACTTCAGACTCCTGCTTTTAAAGAGTTCGAAAAGATAAACTGTTAACAGCAGCATCCCCATAAAATAAAAAGTACTTTCAAAGGGTACTTTCAGCAGCTTAAGTATCAGTGTTTCTTCTTCTGTATACTGAATAACAGGCAAGGTATTCACCAGGACCATCGCACCATAAAAAGGAATCAAAGAGACGAGAAAAGCGCGGTAAAACCTGTACATAAACCTGATTTTATTGACATATTCAATGTAAAGTATAAACAGGAAGAGCAATACAAAAGTGATCAGGGTATACAGGTGATGGTAACCAAAATAAATGATGGCTATACAGATTCCCAGCAGGATATTGCTTAGGGCAAGGCTATACTTCTGCAGTTTATTTTCAGGGAAACGGATATTCAGAAAGATATAAATTGCCAGTCCGGTTAAAGGCATAGCAAGGGAGAAAAGCAATTCTTCCACCGGCAGTTGCCAGAGGTAATGATCAGTTAGATAAAGAGGATAAAAAACAATCGCCTTCATTTGAGTCAGGTATTCTGTGGGGACAGAAAACACAAACATGTTGATGAAAATAGCAGGAAAGACAAACTTCCATATGCCCTTTCCTGTGAGCTGGGATTTGAGCAGGAAAAACAACACTGATGGAATCAGCAACAGGAAGACATTGATAAACAAATACGTATAATTCATTATTTAGGATATGCAATTAAGGTTCAAAAATATACTTTTGGAACCGTTAAATCCTAGTATTTTTTTCCTTCCCTATTTTAGGGATCAAATCATAAGGTAAAAAAAAAGCCCAGACCATAAAGCCTGAGCATTCTCTCATAGGTAGGTGTAATATATTAAACGATATCTGCTCCCAAAATATCCTTTGAATAGGTTTTAAGGTATTTCTTCAATATCTGACGCGCCACATGTATTCTTGTTTTTACGGTACCGATAGGAATGTCAAGCATATCAGCAATCTCATGGTATTTGTATCCTTCAAAATATTTAACAAAAGGAACATAGTATTCAGGTTGCAAAGTAGCAAGCGCTTTATTGATATCGCCGATGACGAATTTACTGTCACTGGTATTCTTTGTGGAACTGTAGTGAAGGTTCGCAGAAGAGATGTCGTCAGACTGCGTAATCAAAGCATTGGTTTTAACCAGACGTCTATAATTGTTGATGAATGTGTTTTTCATGATCGTAAACAACCACCCTTTTAAATTGGTACCTTCCTTGAATTTACTGTAATAGGTCACAGCTTTCAGCATGGTATCCTGAACTAAATCGTTTGCATCTTCAATGTCTTTGGTAAAATTTAAAGCGAATGACTGTAAAGAAACAGAATGGTTGTCAAGCTGGAGGTTGAATTCATTTTTTGTCATAATGTTTTAAGTTTTAAAGGTTAAAAAGCTAACAAACAGGATTTTTATAGAGTGGCGCTGTCCAATTTGTTTAATTTTATATATTAACCTTTATACAACATATGTACCAAAAAACGAATTCTTGTTTAACCATTCATATTTATCGGGATAAACAGAATAATGGTAAGTTCTGTCACAGAATATTTACTTCACGCTCCAGATTAACCCCGAAAGTGGAGTGTACAGTGTCTATAATTTGTTCTGAAAAACTATACACTTCTTTACCAGTGGCATGGCCATGGTTTACTAAAACCAATGCCTGATTTTTCCAGGTACCAGTCTCTCCACTGATCCGCCCTTTAAAACCACAATATTCAATCAGCCAGCCAGCCGCCAGCTTAAATTGCCCGTTGCCCAGCGAAAAACTTACCATCTCCGGAAAATCGATTTTCAGGGTATGGTATTGCTCATCGGATACCACAGGATTTTTGAAAAAGCTACCTGCATTTCCTATGGTGGAAGGATCAGGCAACTTACTTACCCGTATTTCTGAGACAATTTTCGAAATATCCGCAATACCAGGTTCCGTAATATTCCTTTTGATCAGTTCAGCCTGTATGGCACCATACTGTATGTTAAGATCTGCTTTACTGCTTAATTTAAAACTAACTGAGGTAATAATGTACTTGCCTTTAAGCTCATTTTTAAAGATACTGTCGCGGTAAGCGAAATGGCAATCTGCATGTTCAAATTTCCTGATCTCTCCTGTAGCGATTTCATAAGCCAGACAAGATTCAAATATATCCTTTAGCTCTACCCCATAAGCCCCTATATTCTGGATCGGGGAAGCCCCGGCTGTACCTGGAATAAGGCTCAGGTTTTCCATTCCTGCAAAACCATGCGTTACACTATAATTCACCAGGTCATTCCATACGACGCCCGCACCAGCAGTCACCATAATATTCTCCCCTGTCACTGTATGTGTAATCCCTGGAATACTTATCTTTAATACAAGTCCTTCAAAATCTTCTGTAAACAACAGATTGCTGCCCCCGCCAATAACCAGGAGCCGTGCCTCTTTAAAAACGGGATAACGGCCAAGCTCCGCCAGTTGTTCAAGCGTAAAAATCTCAGAGAAATAACGGGACTTTACGTCAATACCAAAAGTGTTATAGGGCTTAAGAGAAATATTTTCTTGTAATAGGGGCATAAGGCTGTAAAAAGATTAATTTTAATGGCAAATGTAATTGTTCATGCTTGTAATAAATATGTTAAATGCAATATTTAATAATTATGCATAATTTACGTCCGATTATATATCGTTCAAGCCGAGATAAGATAAAATAAAAGCAAGCCGACCCAAGATGGAAAATCAAGATAAGAAAAGACTGTTAATCATCAATGCTGCACTGAACAGGTTTGCACATTATGGTCTTGCCAAAACAACCATGACAGAAATAGCAAAAGACATTGCATTTTCAAAGGCGTTGCTTTACTATTATTTTCCGGACAAACTGAGCTTGTATGTAAGTGTCATTGAACACATGATGCATACCATCAGCAGGGACGTGCTCAAATCTTTAGAGAAAACTTCTACAGCTTCAGAAGGAATACTCATGCTTCTCCATAAAAGACAGGCATTTGTACATAAATACTATAACCTCCTGGAATTTACCCAAACAATGGGTCCCGACTTGCCCGATGCCCTATTTGAAAAGTTTACGCGTGCCAGGGAATTTGAATTGAAAATCATATATGACCTTTTTGTAAAAGGCAATGCAAGTGGAGAATTTGAAATTGCCGATATCAAATTCATTGCAGAAATATTTGTTGAAGCGATTTCCGGAATTCGTTTCAATATAGTAAACCGTTCAAAAAGCATGTTCCCGGGAAAAGAACAGTTCAAACTGATCCTCAGCAAAGAGAAAAAATTCGCAGAGGTTTTTCTTAATGGACTGAAAACGAATAGCTAACCCCAACAACAAAGTCATATTAATGTCAAATTAAGCAGTTTAGAAGCATTCTTCTCCTTGTTTCTGCTGTACCTGTTTTTTATTCCCCCAATACGTCTTATTTTCGACTTTTAAATCAATAAAGTCAGAAAGTAGAAAAGTAGAAATGGCAGAAACAGATAAAAAGAGAGAGTTGATTATTGAAGGTGCGATAAAACGTTTTATCCATTTTGGCATCCAGAAAACTACAATGAATGAAATTGCGGAAGACCTTTCCGTATCAAAACCTTCTTTATACTATTATTTCCCCGACAAAAGCAGCCTGATATTAGGCGTAGTGGAAAAAATCTTTAACGACTATTTTGATGTACTCTCTAAAGACCAGACACACCAGGCGAACATAGAAAGCATCCTGTTGAACATTATTGAAATCAGGTATAAGTTCTTCCTAAAATACTATATGCTGCATTTGTCAGGCAATACCCCTGATCCTTCTTTTAACAGTGCCGAACTGAAAACATACATCATGAAAATGAAAGAGAAAGAGGGGAAATACTTTCAGCAAATATTTGAAACAGCCCTCAGCAATAAGGAAATCACAACTGAAGAGAACCTGGAAAAAACCGCCGATTTATACATATCCTGTTTATCCGGACTGACCTCACTCTGTGTCACCCATGGAAATAAGGAGCTTTTCCCGGATAAAAAAGAATTAAAAACAATGAAAGAGAAACAAATCAGCCTGACAAAGATCTTTATTAAAGGACTTAAAAATTAACCTCAGCCATCAACCTAAATGAAACGAAACAATGATTAAACGAATAAGACCAATCCCTCTTTTATTATTGGGTTTGTTATTTTCTAATCTTACTTATGCGCAGCAGCAACAACTTACGCTGAAGGACGCACTTAATTATGCAGTAGAGAATAATGCCAATGCCCGTAAATCCAAATTGGATATAGATGGTGGTAAATTTAAAACACAGGAAGTAAGAGCTCAAGCCTTACCACAGATTACGGGAAATGCCGCACTTAACTATAATCCGATTATTGGACAGCTGGTTTTTAATGGACAGGCAGTGCAGCTCGGAAACAAATGGGACAGTAATGCAAGACTGCAACTTAGTCAGCAGTTGTTCAATCAGCAGGTTTTTACGGGGCTGAAAGCAGCAAAGACAAGTGAAAGCTTCTATAACCTGAATGCTGATTTAACGGACGAGCAGGTCATTGAACAAGTAGCCAACGGATATTACCAGGTACTGGTGAGCAGGCAGCAACTGAATGTGATTGATACCAATATCAAAAATGTAAAAGTTGTGGAAAAGATCATCTCTAACCAATATGCGAACGGCCTGGCGAAGAAGATTGACGTGGACAGGATCAAGGTCAATTTAACCAATCTGCAAACTCAACGGGAACAGACGATCAATGCAGTGGTTCAACTGGAAAACCAATTGAAATATGCAATAGGAATGCCTGTTAACACGGATATTGTATTACCGGCAGATGAATTCTCAAAAATTGAGACGATGCCAGTACTTGCTGACAGTATTAATGTAGCTGGCAGGACAGAAATTAAACTGCTGAATGTACAAAAGGAATTATATGAACTGCAGCGTAAAGCATATGTAGCGGAATATTATCCTAACCTATCACTTACTGCAAATATTTCCACTACCGGGCAGAGTGGCAGATTCGACTTGTTCAGCAGAAATGGAAGTGCACTTTATTATGATGCTTCTGCCATAGGCCTGACTTTAAAGGTACCTATCTTTGATGGTTTTGCGACCCGCTCCAGAATTCGTCAGGCAAATGTTGATCTCAGGAAAGTAGACATAGACATCCGGGAGACGACCAATGGCCTGAACCTGGCTTATGAGAATGCCAAAATACAGCTCCGGAATAATATCAATACCATCAAAACGCAGCGTCAGAACGTACAGCTTGCCCAGGAAATCTATAACAGTACGCAAAATAACTACAACAATGGTCTTGCCGCATTAACTGATTTACTCGATACGGAGAATGCATTGACAGAAGCACAGAATAGTTATACACAGGCCTTATTAAATTATAAAATCGCCGAAATACAATTAATCAAATCTAACGGAAATATAAAATCACTATTAAAATGAAAAGAGGAATTATAACAGTTGTAACCATCATCGTTGTCCTTGGCCTTATTGCATGGGTTCTGAACAGCAATAAAAAGAAAAATGATGCACAAACAGCATTAGTTTCTGAAGGTAGTGGTGCTGTCAGCGTTCGTATCGCCGCAGTAAAAAAAGAACCTGTTGATTTAGATTTTAGTGTGAACGGAAATTTCGCACCTAAACAGGAACTGAACTTTCTCTCCGAAAATGCAGGTCGTGTGACTAAAATTTACGTGGATGAAGGTGATAAGGTGCAGAAAGGACAAATCCTTGCGCATATTGATGCCGAAATTATCAACACGGATAAAGAAACTGCCCAGGCAGCATTGGACAATGCGATTAGAGATGAAGCAAGATATGTAAGCTCTTTCGCTACGGGCGGTGTAACTCAGCAACAGCTGGACCAGGCAAAACTGGCTACCAGGAATGCAAGGTTAAGACTACAAAGCTCTTCCCGCAAAGTAAGTGATGCCAATATAAAATCGCCTATTACTGGTATAGTGAACAAAAGATATATTGAAGTAGGTGCTTTTGTCACTGCACAGGGTACCCAGATGTTTGAACTGGTAGATGTCTCAAAGTTAAAACTGAATGTAAATGTAAACGAGAACCAGGTAGCAAACCTTAAAATAGGCAACAGTGTACAAATCAGATCAAATGTATTTCCTGCCGATAAGTATACCGGAAAAATCACTTTCATTGCCGCTAAAGCAGACAATACATTAAACTTCCCGGTAGAAATTGAAGTGGAAAACAACCATACCAATACCATTAAAGCAGGAATGTATGGTACTGCCACTTTCAAATTTCCTGCACAGGCACCAACTATCACGGTTCCACGCGGATCATTTGTGGGGAGTGTCAGCAGCAACCAGCTTTTTGTACTGGAGAATGGCAATACTGCCAAAATCCGTAAAGTTGTGGCCGGCAGGATCATCAACGATAATGTAGAGATTATCGAAGGACTTAAAGAAGGAGAAACAGTTATAATCAGCGGACAAATCAATCTGATTGACGGATCTGCGGTTGCTCCTATTAAATAATAAAAGACGATATAGATGAAATTAACAGAAATATCAATCAAACGGCCTTCGCTTGTCATCGTAGTATTTACCGTACTTACTTTGCTGGGACTATTGAGCTACTTCTCCCTAAGTTATGAGTTGCTGCCTAAGTTCTCCAACAATGTGGTTTCCATATCTACGATTTACCCCGGAGCTTCACCCAGTGAGGTTGAAAATACCGTTACCAAGAAAATTGAAGATGCGGTGTCTTCAATGGAAAATATTAAAAAGCTGAATGCGGTATCTTACGAAAGTTTATCCACAGTGACCATTACGCTGAATGATAAAGCCAATGTGGATCTTTCCTTAAATGAGGCTCAGCGTAAGGTAAATGCTATACTGGCCGATTTACCCGAAGAAGTAAAACCACCATCCCTAGCCAAATTCTCGTTAGACGATTTACCGGTAATTACCATGTCGGCTTCCGCAAAAATGGATGACGCCTCTTTTTATGACCTGATTGATAAGCGTATTGCTCCCATCATATCACGCGTCACAGGTGTGGCCCAGGTAAATCTTGTTGGTGGACAGGAAAGAGAAATTGAAGTTGCACTGGATGCCAACAAACTGCAAGGTTACGGCCTTTCGGTGCCACAGGTACAGCAGTCTATTTTAACATCCAATCTGGACTTCCCTACGGGTAGCGTAAAAACCCAGGACCAGGATATCCTGATCCGTTTATCGGGTAAATACAAAGATGTTGATGAGTTACGTAACCTTGTGGTAAGTACAGGTAAAGACGGTGCCCAGATCCGTTTATCCGACGTAGCAGACGTACGTGATACCCAGAAGGAGGTGGAGAAACTGGCTCGTATTGACCGTAAAGGGGCTATTGCCATTCAGATTATTAAACAATCAGATGCCAATGCTGTAGAAGTAAGTAAAGGTGTTCACCTGATTATCGAAAAGCTGGAGAAGGACTATAAAGCCAATGAGCTGAAAATGATTATTGCGAATGACAGTTCCATCTTCACCCTGGAATCTGCCGATGCTGTTATCCATGATTTGATTCTCGCTATTATCCTCGTAGCCGTAGTGATGCTTTTCTTCCTTCACAGTTTAAGGAATGCACTGATTGTAATGGTTTCCATTCCAGCTTCGCTGATTGCAACCTTTATAGGAATGAGTGTATTCGGTTTTACCTTAAACCTCATGTCCTTACTGGGACTATCACTGGTGGTAGGTATCCTTGTGGATGATGCCATTGTGGTATTGGAGAATATTTACCGCCATATGGAGATGGGTAAGAATAAGGTACGTGCGGCATATGATGCAACAAGTGAAATTGGCTTTACTGTTGTTTCCATTACCCTCGTAATTGTGGTGGTGTTTTTCCCTATTGCCATTAGTACCGGACTGGTATCAAATATCCTGAGACAGTTTTGTGTGGTGGTAATTATTGCCACGATGCTTTCCCTGTTAACTTCATTTACTATAGTTCCCCTTTTATCGTCACGTTTCGGTAAACTGGAAAAAATAGAAGGTAAAAATGTATTTGGCCGTTTTATCTTATGGTTTGAAAATCAGCTTCGCAAATTCACGATCTGGATTACAGGTATTTTAACCTGGTCCCTAGCCAATAAATGGAAAACTATTTTACTCGTGCTGGTACTTTTCATTGGTTCATGCGGCCTCATCCCAGCAGGATATGTGGGAACAGAGTTTTTCCCTAAGAGTGATAAGGGAGAATTTCTGGTTCAAATAGAATTACCAAAAGATGCATCGATAGAGCAGACCAACCTCACCACACAAAAAGCTGAGGCTTTTCTGACCAAAAAGGATGAGATCATACAATTAATCACAACTGTAGGACAATCGAGTGGTGATTTTGGAGGAACTCAGGCGACAGCCTATAAATCAGAGATCAATGTAAAGCTGGTACCCCGTAATGAACGTGCGGATAATTCAAGTATCTATGCCACTAAGGTGAGCCGTGAGCTGGCGAAATACCTGGTAGGTGCAAAAGTAAAAACAGTACCGATCAGTATTCTGGGTATCGCTGAGAATGCCCCCATTGAACTTGTAGTGATGGGCTCAGACCTGGACAGTGCCATGAAATATGCCGAGGGAGCCAAAGCAGTCCTTGCCCAGATCAAAGGTTCTGCAGAACTTAAATTATCTGTGGAAAGTGGTAGTCCTGAAATTAATGTACAGGTAGACCGTGATAAAATGGCTGCTCTGGGCTTAACGCTGCAAACTGTTGGGGCAACCATGCAGACGGCCTTTAGCGGTAATACCGATGGGAAATTCCGCCGGGGCGAATACGAATATGATATCAATATCCGTTACCAGACCTTTAACCGTAAGAATATAGATGATGTAAGGAACCTTATTTTTGTCAACACTGACGGAAAACAGATCAAGCTTTCCCAATTCGCGGAAATCAAAGAAGGATCAGGGCCAAGTCAGCTGGAACGCCGTGATAAAAGTACTTCAGTATCTGTCAAAGCGCAATCAATTGGTCGCCCAACAGGAGATATCGTCACCGAATTCCAGGAAAAACTGGATAAGCTGGAAGAGGAAGGTAAATTAAAGAAACCTGTTGGCGTAAGTTATGTATGGGCAGGTGATCAGGAGAATCAGGGAGAAGGATTCGGAACTTTAGGAATTGCTTTACTGGCATCAATTATTTTGGTCTACCTGATTATGGTTGCCCTGTATGACAGTTTTGTTTATCCGTTTGTGGTGATGTTCTCCATTCCTTTATCTGTTATCGGAGCCCTACTTGCACTCGCCTTAACCAACAATGCCCTGAATATATTTACTATTCTGGGATTGATCATGCTCATCGGACTGGTAGCGAAAAATGCGATTATTCTGGTCGATTTTACCAACCAGATGAAAGCGGAAGGCAAAACAACCCATGAAGCCCTTATTCTGGCTAACCATGCACGTTTAAGGCCTATTCTGATGACTACCATCGCCATGGTGATTGGGATGATGCCAATTGCCCTTGCAGGCGGTGCAGGTGCGGAATGGAAAAATGGATTGGCATGGGTAATTATAGGAGGGCTATTGAGTTCATTGTTCCTTACCCTAATTGTCGTACCTGTGATGTACCAGATCTTCGACCGTATACTGGATCGTTTAGGGTTCAACAAAAAAGGAATTACCATGGCAGAATTAATGGTTCAACCTTACGACCATAAGGATGTCCATGAATATGACCTGGGCGATAAGCACTAAAATCTGTTTAACTACCAAATATTTTAAAAAGGAACCGGAAATGGTTCCTTTTTTGCTTATTATTAACCTATCAATCAGGTAATCAGATTTTTTATGGTCCCGAAATACTTATTTCTAAGCTTCATGCTGACAATTCCATTTATTGCAAATGCCCAGCATCCTCCAGTCTTTGAAGGAATGGCAACAGACACTTCTTATATTGTTGCTGGTGATTTAAATATCAACCTGATAAAATATAGCCACGGCGATCCCGAAATCCATTTCCTTACCATACATGACAATGAAGATACCGGTGTGAAAGCCGCATTCCAGTTTATCAACGTCAATGGAGGTTCTATAGTTGATTGTCAGTATGGTGGTGTCAGAAATTACAAGTTCATTTACAATGAACAAACCTATCAGTTAGATCCGAATAGCATTTATACAAAAAGGGGCATTAAACTGGGGCTTGAAAAATACGGCCCTTCCAGTGAGGAAGTGATTCTGGAGATGGAAAAAGCAGGAAAAACCATCATGAACCACTACAATCCGGCAATGCATGGATATATCTTCACCTTACATAACAATGGTGATGGCGGCTTCGGCATCAGAAGTTACCTCAAAGGATATGAACTGGAAAGTGCCGCAGACTCCGTACACATTAACTTTGAGATGGATCCTGACGATATGGTTCTGGTGACAGAATTGGACCTGTTTAACCGTTTAAAAAAAGCCAATGTGAATGTTGTTTTACAATCGAAAGATGCGCCTGACGATGGTTCACTTTCTATTTATGCCATGCAGAACAAGATCCCCTATCTGAATGTAGAAGTACAGCATGGCCACCTGGATGAAAACCTGAACCTGATTAATATCTGTGCAGGCATGGTTTCGGAACTCTATCCCCCACCATTAAAAAAAGCTGAAAACTAATAGCGGTGCCATCTCATTTTACGAATGGCAAAGAGATATCAACATCACAAGGAATAAAAAACCCGGATTCACGATCGTGAATCCGGGTTTTTGTATTTAATGGGCTAAAAATAACAGATTTATTTCAACACCCGACAAAGCTTACATGTGTATCGCTCTATTTTCTGTCGCAGCCATTGCTGCTTCCTTAAATGCTTCCGTATAGGTTGGGTGCGCATGGCAGATTCTCGCAATATCCTCAGCCGACGCACGGAATTCCATGGCAACAA
This sequence comes from Pedobacter sp. AW31-3R, assembly GCF_052180285.1. Taxonomy (NCBI): domain Bacteria; kingdom Pseudomonadati; phylum Bacteroidota; class Sphingobacteriia; order Sphingobacteriales; family Sphingobacteriaceae; genus Pedobacter; species Pedobacter sp. AW31-3R. The sequence goes on from NZ_CP197475.1 coordinate 5,771,698, forward strand.
CAGCCTCTGCAATCATATCTGCAGCACGTGGGCCAATCATGTGCACACCCAGGATCTCGTCCGTTGCCGCATCAGAAAGTACTTTTACAAAACCATCCGTATCCATACTTGCTTTGGCACGTCCGCTTGCTTTAAATGGAAATGATCCTGCTTTATATTTGGTTCCTTTTTCTTTCAATTGCTCTTCAGTATAACCAACTGACGCCACTTCAGGCCAGGTATATACCACTCCTGGAATAAGGTTATAGTTGATATGTGGTTTTTGTCCCGCAATGGTCTCTGCCACGTATACCCCTTCATCTTCGGCCTTATGTGCAAGCATAGCACCAGCTACCACATCTCCAATTGCATATACACCTGGAACACTGGTCTCCAGATGTGCATTTACAGGAATCTTGTTGCCACGCTCTTCAGTTTTAATACCGATGTTTTCTAATCCAAGTCCTTCGGTATAAGCCGTACGGCCTACAGCAACAATACAGTAATCAGCTTCCATGGAAACTTCTTCACCTTTTGCATTTTGTGCAGTTACAGTAACTGTTTTTCCTTTGGTAGTCGCTCCGGTAACTTTATGTCCCATATAGAACTCCATACCAAGGGATTTTTTCAATACCCTTTGCAATTCTTTTCCAAGACCAGCGTCCATGGTCGCGATAATAGAAGGCAGAAATTCAATAACAGAAACTTTTGTACCCAAACGCGCATAGACAGAGCCCAATTCCAAACCAATCACACCACCACCGATCACGACCATTGTTTTTGGTACCTCAGTAATATTAAGGGCTTCAGTAGAAGTGATGATGCGTTTTTTATCTACCGGCAAAAATGGTAACGCTGTTGGTTTTGATCCGGAAGCAATCACCACATTTTTTGCCGTAATTTGCTCTGCCGTACCATCAGCCTTTGTTATTTTTATCGTGTTTTTATCTACAAAAGAACCTACACCTTCAAAGCTGTCTATTTTATTCTTTTTGAAGAGGTAAACAATACCTGCAGTATTCTGTGCAACGACATCATTCTTACGTGCAATCATTTGCGGCATATTTACCTTTAAACTTTTAAGGTCGATACCATGTGTAGTGAATGTGTGCGCAGCATTATGATAATGCTCTGAAGAATCCAGAAGTGCTTTTGAAGGAATACAACCTACATTTAGGCAAGTACCTCCAAAAGTTTTATATTTTTCTATAACTGCAGTTTTCAAGCCTAATTGTGCACATCTGATTGCACTTACATACCCACCAGGACCAGAACCAATAATAACGACGTCGTATTGCATATTTGATTTTTTTGTTGAGCAAAGTTAATAAACCTCAATAAATATATGGCATCGGATAAAGCCTTTATTGATAGTTGTTTTTAATCTGAATGATAACTATTTCTAATCAATAACTGAGCAGTTCAGACAGTTAATACACTTCAACCACTTCATTTATGGTGAGTGTCTCTTCTCTTGTCTTGTGATTCAGGAATTTCCCTTTGACCATGGTGATACGGTAACTCGGAAAGGCATGTAATCTTTTCACCCGGAGGTTTTGCGTACCAATCAGCTGATCAATATTTTCTTTTTCTCCATAGAGTAAATAAGGCTGTTGAGGCAGTAATTTTTCTTCTCCATCCCTGTAAAAATACACAGGTGCGTGGGTATAATACTCCAGGGGGTAACCGAATGCAATTCTGGTTTGTACCACAGGCAGGTTTCTGCTGTTATGTGCATTGATCCAGAAGGCGGCTTCACTGTCTGCCTGATATTTCAACAGTCCCGGATAATAGGCCAGGTTAAAGTATAGGTTAACAAAAAAAGCGACCGCACTTATCTGCAGGAAAATTCTGAACCGTCCATGATCTCCTTTGTAAGAAACCAGAATAAACAATATCACAGGAACGAGCAGCAGGAGTACCTTAATCACGTTCAGGTTATCCGGACGGAAAAAGTAGTGAAGCGCAGCCACAAGCAGCACCATAATGGCACCCACAACGAGCTGAACAATTCTGATCACCTTTATGGATTTCACTTCTTTGATACCGCAAATGTATTGTGCACAAAGAATAGAGAAAAATGGAAATACAATCGTAATATAAAACGGAAGCTGGAACTTTGAAACAGAGAAAATAAATAAGGTAAGCAAGGCTCCGGAAATACAATACCATTCCGCCTGTGCCGGCTGTTTAAAGTTCTTCCGGAAAAACTGAAAAATGGCAGCATACAACAGCAATGCCCAGGGCAGATAAGCCCACAATATGGTATGTAAAAAGAAAGTAGGATCACCACTTGCCTTTTTTATAGGCCCTGTATTGAAGAAACGACCAAACTGGCTATCCCAAAAAAAGAATTTAACTCCCGAAACGCCGGTACGCCCGAAAACAAGCTTCTCAGGGTGTATATCAAACTGAATATAGAGCGTATATATTTCCGGAGTAACGAAAATAAGAATTAGTACGAATGCCATTACCCACCTGAAGTTAAACACCATTTTCCAGTCCTTCTTAATCAGCAACTCCCCTGCAACCGCCCCTCCTATCGGAATTAAAGCAAAAATTCCCTTGGTCATTACTGCACAGGCAGCAAACACACTGGCCAACAGCAAAGGAAAGAACCATTTCCCCCCGAGCGACCGATAAAAATAATACACACTGCCCATAATAAGCCCCGTGAGGTAAGGCTCAGCCCGCACATCCATATTATTAATCACAATATGCTGGGAGGTAAGCAGGATGAGAACGGCCCATAATCCCACCTCAGGACGATATAAATGCTTCGCAAGCCGATAGGTATACCAGGCAGCCATGAGGACAAATAGAATACCCGGAAGTTTATATGACCAGTTATGTACACCAAATATCTTGAAGGATAGGGCTGTGATCCAAAATGGGAAATGCGGCTTATCCAGCCAATCCTTGCCCTGTACAAACAGATCTGCAAAGTTATTCTGATGTGCCATTGTTTTGGCAATGGAAGCATACAATGCTGCGTCAGGCCCCATAATGGTGACAAACAATCCGCTAAAATTTAATAATACGGCTAAGCCAATAAAAAGATATAGCCATTGTTTTCGCTGATCAGATAATACTTCTTGCATAGAGGAATGGAGAGTTTGGTGAATACCTTGATTAAGATAGGGGTTTGTTTGCCGAAGACCTGAAGACAAAGAAGTAGTTTGCACTGAAATTCCAAAAGAATACGATGAATATTGCAGCTGCTTTACTCAGGTAGAAATTCAGCAGTAACACGTTATCAAGCAAATAAATAATTCCGGAGTTCAACAGCAAACCAATTACTGAAACAGTAACAAAAGCAGTAAACTGTGGCCCGGCTTTAGCCTTATTCCCTTTGAAGGTCCAATTCCTGTTGATCAGGTAATTGCTGATGACTGCAGCTGAAAAACCAATTGCATTCGCCACAAACTTATTGAGATGCAGTTCATCTTTAAAAAGCCAGGTAAGTGCGAAATCGATAATGAGCCCCGAAAACCCCGTAATACCGAATTTAATAACCGCCATCAGCCTATCCGGGAACAATGATGAAACAGATGAAAAGCTATATTTTTTATCGCCCATAAGGTATTTTATCAATCGGGGACAAAGGTACAAGGATTCATTAGAATATAATTGAATTTTTAGTGCAAAGATTTTAGGATACAAAAAGCAGCTTCTTAAGAAAAAAGCAGCGATATCCCCTATATTTATAGTCTATTAATATTATTTCCTATGGTCACTCGCTTTAAATTGTTGTGCATAGCATTATTATCGCTCACAACGGGTTATTCATCGTCTGCGCAGGTTACTGATTCTGCTTTTGTGCGCGACAATTACACTAAAATTGAAAGAAATATCACCATGCGTGATGGAGTTAAACTCTTTACCGCTATTTATATTCCAAAAAACAAGGATAAAAAGTATCCTTTTATGATTAACCGCACACCTTATACCAGTTATCCCTATGGGGAAAATAAGTATAAGCTTAGTTTAGGCCCGTCTTCCCTGTTTCTGAAAGAAGGTTTCATCTTTGTTTACCAGGACGTACGTGGAAAATGGATGAGTGAAGGTGAATATGAAGACATCAGACCCCATATAGCCAACAAAAAAAGTAAAAAAGATATAGATGAAAGTTCGGATACTTATGATACGATTGAGTGGCTGGTCAAAAATATTCCGGGGAACAATGGTAAGGCGGGTATTTATGGGATCTCCTATCCCGGTTTCTACTCCACCGCAGCATTACCGGGAGCACATCAAGCACTTAAAGCCGTGTCACCGCAGGCACCTGTAACAGACTGGTTTTTGGGAGATGACTTTCACCATAATGGTGCACTCATGCTCTCCGACGCCTTTAATTTTTATTCCACCTTTGGGGTACCCCGCCCGAAACCCATTACACCTGACAAAGGCCCGAAAGGAATTAACTTCCCTATCAAAGACAACTACAGATTTTTCCTGAGTTTGGGTGCCCTGAAAAATGTGAAAGAAAAATATTTTGGAGATACCATCAGATTCTGGAATGACCTGATGGCCCATGGCAACTACGATGAATTCTGGAAACAGAGAAATATACGCCCCCATTTAACAAATGTAAAACCGGCAGTGCTGGTGGTTGGTGGTTTTTTTGATGCTGAAGATGCCTATGGTACCTTCCACACCTATAAAGCCATAGAAGACCAGAATCCCAAAGTGAACAATAAACTGGTCATGGGTCCTTGGTTTCACGGCGGATGGTCAAGATCAGACGGTTCCAGTTTTGGCGATATCGGATTTGACCAACCTACCAGTACCTGGTATCAGGAAAAAGTAGAATTTCCATTTTTTATGCAATACCTGAAAGATGCTGCGCCGGCAGATCTTGCTGAAGCCACTATATTTATTACAGGGAGCAATCAATGGAAAAATTTCAGTAAATGGCCACCAAAGGACATAGCGTCCAGAACGCTGTATTTCCATGAAAATGGAAAGTTAGATTTCAGTGCACCAACAGGCAGCAACAGTTATGATGAATATGTCAGCGATCCTAACCATCCGGTGCCTTATCAGGATGGTGTACAGGAAAGAAGGACACGTGAGTATATGATCGACGATCAGCGCTTTGCAGCACGCAGGCCGGATGTTAAAGTATATGAGACCGAAACACTGACTGAAGACATCACCCTCACAGGGCCTTTACTGGCAAAACTCGCTGTATCTACTACAGGTACTGATGCCGATTATGTGCTAAAACTTATCGATGTCTATCCCGAAGATGCCCCTGCCTCTCTGGTGAATCCCAAAGTCATTATGGGCGGTTATGAAATGCTGGTCCGCGGAGAAATCATGCGTGGTAAATTCCGTAACAGCTTTGAGCACCCTGAACCCTTTGTTCCGGGACAGGTTACACAGGTGAATTTTACCCTGCCAGATGTAGCGCATACCTTTAAAAAAGGCCATAAAATCATGATCCAGGTGCAAAATTCATGGTTCCCCCTGGCAGACAGGAATCCACAGCAATTTATGGATATCTACCATGCCGGGGACAAGGATTTCCAGAAAGCTACACACCGCATTTATCATGATCAGGCAAATACCTCATCACTTACTGTCACCGTATTGAAACCCTAACGATATCCCACTTATCCTTCAGCCGAAAATCATCATGCTTCCGACTAAAGGGTATACAGAAATAAAGCAGCCCCAAATGAAAAGAATTTTTAGCAGCGTAATCTGTTTATTGCTACTGATCTCTGTTGCGCAAGCGCAACTGTTACAGAAAAAACCTGCATTTACACGAGCCGATACCCTGAGAGGGATGTTAACTCCTCTGCGTAGTTGTTATGACCTGAACTATTACCACCTTGATGTGAAGATTGACATCGATCAAAAGTTTATTAGTGGCAGTAATGAATTTAATTTCACTGCCACAGAAGATTTCAGTTTACTGCAATTTGATCTCTTCAGCAACCTCAAAGTGGAAAAGGTCATCCATAAAAACAAGGAACTTCCCTTCAAAAGAGAATTTAATGCCGTCTTCGTCACCTTTCCCGAGACCATTAAGAAAGGAACAAAGGATAAATTCACCGTTTACTATTCCGGGAATCCTGTGATTGCACGCAGACCACCCTGGGACGGAGGTTTTATTTTCAGTAAGGATAAATCCGGAAATCCATGGGTATCTGTGGCCTGCCAGGGCTTTGGCGCAAGCTGCTGGTGGCCGAATAAAGATCACCAAAGTGATGAAGTGGACAGTGTGCTGATCAGCATCAGCGTCCCCAAAGGTCTGCAGGAAATTTCCAATGGCCGTTTACGCAGTCAGACAGCGCGTTCTGATGGTTATACACAATTCAACTGGTTTGTCAGCAATCCCATCAACAATTATACTGTTACGTTTTATATTGGAAAGTACACACACTGGACGGATACATTTAAAGGAGAAAAAGGCAACCTTAGCCTGGATTTCTGGTCGCTCAAAGAAGACAGTACACAAGCCCGGCCACATTGGGATGCCGATGTTAAGCCCATGCTAAAAAGCTTTGAACATTGGTTTGGCCCTTATCCATTTTATGAAGATGGGTATAAACTGGTACAGGCACCACATTTGGGCATGGAGCATCAGAGTGCTGTTGCCTACGGAAATGAATTTAAAATGGGATACCTCGGAGAAGATCTTTCCTATTCCGGATGGGGACTGAAATTTGATTACATTACCATACATGAGAGTGGCCATGAATGGTTCGGTAACAATATTACCACTAAGGATATAGCAGACATGTGGGTACATGAAAGTTTTACCGACTATTCTGAAGCCTTATTTACAGAATCACAGCATGGAAAAGATGCGGCCTCCGCCTACGTAATAGGTTTGCGTGCAAATATCTCCAATGATATTCCTATTATCGGCCCTTACGATGTCAACAAAGAAGGCTCCGGTGATATGTATTATAAAGGAGCCAATATGGTGCACACCATCCGGCAGTTGATCAATAACGACGAAAAATTCAGGGATATCTTACGGGGACTGAATAGAACCTTTTACCATCAGACCGTAACTACTGCACAAATAGAGAATTATATTGCTGTCCAAAGTGGATTAAAGCTCGATAAAATCTTCGATCAGTATCTTCGGACAATAAAAATCCCGGTACTCTCTTATCAAATAAAAGATGGAAAACTCTCCTACCGCTGGAAAAACACCGTAAATGGTTTTGACATGCCAGTAAAGGTGATGCTGAAAAAAGACTCCTACACACTCATTAAACCAGGTGCTGTAATAAAAACGATCAGTATTGACAAGGACATCAGCGAAAAGAATTTCAAAGCTGACCCCAACTATTACATAGAATTGAAAAAAGAGGACTACTAGATGCAACTTTTCTATTGTTCAGGTGTCTTGTTATAAAAAAAATGGAACCATCATAAGCCTACCGCTTACAAACAGCAATGAATAGGCACATGATAGCTTCATCACCTTTAAAAAGAAAATATTCACTGATGAAACCATCATAAGCTTACCGCCTACAAACCGTAATGAATAAGCTTATGATCGCTTCATCACCTTTAAAAAACAATTATATTCTGATGAAAAAACTAAATACACTTCTCCTGCTGGTACTGATGAGCATGTATCACATTGCCAGCGCAAAAGAACCTGTAAGGACTGGAAATGCTTCCCTCCTTCAGGAAGAAAAACCGACGGGTAGTTTTAAAGGAATTGCTGGCGGCGGACCAATAAACATTAAAGTAACTTTAGGCAATAAAGAGGCTATTCGTCTGGAAGGCGACCAGGATGCTATTGATGATCTGGTCACCGAAGTTGAAAAAGGTGTCTTAATCATCAGGCCGAGTACAAGAAAATGGAATGACTGGTCAAGACGCCACAAAAATGCCCGGGTAACCGCTTACATCACAGCAAAAAAACTAACTTCCCTAACCATGAGTGGCTCTGGAAGCCTGACTGTCGAAAATACCATCAGCACAGCTGAACTCGTAGCCACCCTTAGCGGTTCAGGAAATATCAAAGCAGCAGCAAACTGTAAATCATTTGTAGGGGTAATCAGCGGCTCAGGATCATTGAATGTTCAGGGTCAGGCTAACGAATCCAATTTGACCATCAGCGGTTCAGGCAACTTCGCCGGAAAAAGCTTCTCAGTAGATCACCTCTCTGCACAGATCAGTGGTTCTGCATCTATCTATATTCGTGCACAGAAAAGCATTGAAGCAGTCATCAGCGGATCGGGTAATATTTTGTATACCGGTGATGCGACAATAACCAAAACCATTATAGGATCAGGAAGAATAAAGAAAGTATTATAATACCCTATATAATAAATAGTTCATTTTCTATATACCGCTATAAAAAAAGACGTTTAATTTTCTGGTCCTATTTGCATGAACTGTAAAAAGGATTGAAAAATTAAACGTCTTTTTTCTGAAGTCTAATACTAAAACTGAAAACCTACAGCAAAGAAATTCTCTATGTAATTGATGTTTTGTCTGGCTTTATCATAATCATTCCGACCGGTAGTATGTATACGTGTTAATTTTGTTGTGCCCACTTTCGTTGTATTCTGGATATACCATCCTTTAGTGAGATAAAACTTTAATCCCGCCTTTGCAGAAACACCATATCCAGCAACATTAAAGTAGTTATTCTGCCCGACACCAAACAAACGTACATCGGTTCTAGGAACAATCAGTCCGACACCCAGACCAGTCTCCAGCGTCAATGAGGTTTTCTGTGAAGGAGCCACCCAGATATCATCATAACGTTCCACTTCGATATTAGCATAGTTGAAACCATCCGTATGTTCAAAAGTCAGCATATCAGCCTTCACATCAATCATTTCGCCATTATACGTTCCGGCATAATCCCCGGTAGGAATCCCGGGCGTAGAAATCTCCGGATCAATATAACCGGTAATGGATACACGTTGAGGAATATCCATGACATATTTCATGTGGTCCCAACCGATAGATATACTGTAATTGTCTGAGATAAAATAACCTACACGAAGGTTATATTGAGGAATAGATAACTTGCCGGGATCAAGATACTCCCAGCCCATCTTTGACTGCCTATCATGCGCAACCACATCTTTCAGGGTAAAATCATAACCAGGCCCCTTAAAATTAATGTCACTTTTTCCATACCAGGAATGGTTATAGCCCCAGTGTACATAAAAATCTCCCTTTCGGGAGAAATTCCTCTTTATCTCATTTGAAAACAAACTTTTTCCGATGTGGAGCGTTTGACCGGACTGGTCTGAATTATCCTGTGCTTTTGTATTTTCAGTTATCAAAAGAACAAGTAATAAGAACAATAATAAGTACTTTTTTTTCACCCCGCAAAAGTACTAAAAAAGCATGTTTAAACGCTTAGTTCTCATTATATGACTTCAAAATGTCTATTTTCCAAAAATCAGAAGATCAAATACAAAAAAGACAGGCATCAAAAAAGCCCAAACATTTTTAAGGATGTTTGGGCTTTTTAAAAGGTTGGTCAGTCTGAAAATTTTAAGCCGTTTCCAAAACCTGACATTGAATGTTAAACACCCAGCAATAAACGTGCAGGATCTTCCAGCAATTGTTTTACCCTTACCAGGAATCCAACAGACTCTCTTCCATCGATGATCCTGTGATCATAAGATAGGGCGAGGTACATCATCGGACGGACAACCACTTCGCCTTTAATTGCGATAGGGCGTTCAATAATATTGTGCATCCCCAATATGGCTGACTGAGGTGCGTTAATAATTGGGGTAGACATCATGGAACCGAAAACACCACCGTTGGTAATGGTAAAAGTACCGCCTGTCATTTCTTCAATTGTCAATTTGCTGTCGCGTGCTTTGGTAGCCAATTCGATCACAGATTTCTCAATTTGTGCCAGACTAAGGCTTTCTGCATTTCTGATAATTGGCACTACCAATCCTTTAGGAGCAGAAACAGCGATAGAGATATCTACAAAATCATTAAATACCACAGCATCCCCATCGATACGGGCATTCACTGCAGGAAAATCTTTCATCGCCTCACAAACGGCTTTGGTAAAGAAGCTCATGAACCCTAAACCAACACCATGTTTCTCCTTGAATTTATCCTTATATTTTCCGCGAAGGTCCATAATAGGCTTCATATCTACCTCGTTAAAGGTAGTCAGCATAGCTGTTTCATTTTTCACTGCTACGAGACGTTTGGCAACAGTCTTACGTAAAGGAGACATTTTTTCCCTGCGTTCATTTCTTGCACCAGCTACAACCGGGGCAGCTGCAGGAGCAGGAGATGATGCTTTAGCAGGAGCAGCAGCAGGTTTTTCTGCTTTCAGTGCATCCTCTTTCGTGATCCTTCCGTCAACACCAGAACCTTTTACAGCACCGGCATCAACACCTTTTTCGGCAAGTATTTTACCCGCTGCAGGAGATGGTGTACCGGTAGCATAACTTTCGCCATTTTTTTCTGCAACAGGGGCTGCTGATTTATCCTCTGCCACTACTGCTTTTTCAGCTGCAGGTGCTTCATCTTTAGCTTTTGGTGCTGCACCGCCATCTTCAATACTGCAAACAACGGCACCGATAGGTAAGGTATCCCCTTCATTTGCTACTATTTTCAAAGTTCCAGCTTGTTCAGCAGTTAACTCAAAAGTTGCTTTATCAGACTCTAATTCGGCAATCACTTCATCCATTTCTACTGCCTCACCATCATTTTTCACCCAACGTGACAAAACAACTTCGGTAATTGACTCTCCTACTGGCGGAACTTTTATTTCTAGACCCATAACTGATTTATTATATTTATTCTATTAATCTACATTATAAACTTTACTCACTGATTTTTTAGCAATCTTCTTCTCTTCTTCCGTAACGGGAGTTTCAAAAGACTTTGCTAAAATATAAGCCTGCTGATCAGCATGTTGTTTCGCAAAACCTGATGCTGTACTGCTGCTTTCTTTTCTTGATATCACTTCCATGGCACTGAAAGCTGTTTTTCTGGTTTTACGCAGTAAGTAAGGCCAAGCCCCCATGTTTTCAGGTTCTTCCTGAACCCAAATGGCCTCTTTTGCATTTTTATAGCGTTTGTATATGGTTTCCATCTGATCGAGCGGAGTTGGGTACAATTGTTCCACACGTACAATAGCAACGGCATGATTGTTATCTTTTTGTTGTTTTTCCAACAGTTCATAATAGATTTTACCACTGCAGAACAACACTCTTTTTACTTCTGCTGCTTTTACATTGGTATCATCAATCACTTCACGGAACTTCCCTTCAGTAAACTCCTCTAATTTTGAAACACATGCAGGATGGCGCAACAAGCTTTTCGGCGTGAATACCACCAATGGTTTTCTGAACTCACGTTTAAACTGGCGGCGGATAGCATGAAAAAAGTTAGCCGGGGTCGTACAATTGGTTACCTGCATGTTATAATCTGCACAAAGCTCCATAAAGCGCTCAATCCTTGCAGAAGAGTGCTCAGGTCCCTGTCCCTCATAACCATGTGGCAATAACATCACCAATCCGTTTGCACGCTGCCATTTTGTTTCTGCACTGGCAATGTACTGGTCTACCACAATCTGTGCTCCATTAAAGAAATCACCAAACTGGGCTTCCCATATCGTCAATGCATTCGGGTTTGCCATGGCATAACCATATTCAAATCCCAAAACGCCATATTCAGATAAATGGGAGTTATACACATCAAATGGAGCCTGCTGATCAGAAAGGTTAGACAGCGGAGTATACTCCTCTTCTGAATCCTCCAGGGTAACTACGGCATGGCGGTGAGAGAATGTTCCTCTTTTCACGTCCTGTCCACTTAAACGAACCCTTTTACCTTCTGAAAGCAAGGTAGCATAAGCCATTTGCTCGCCCATGGCCCAGTCAAAGACATGGGTTGAAACCGCCATTTTATTCCGTTCAGCAAACAGCTTTTCAATCTTCTTGAAAAACTTCTTGCCTTCGGGTAAAGTACTGATACGCTTTGCAATTTCCAACAGTGTAGTTTTCTTTACAGAAGTATCAGGTGAAACCTTAAAGTCATCTGCATTGGCCAGGCGAAGATCAGCCCATGCACCGGCAAATTTCACATCCCTGTAAGTAGAAGTAAGTTCTTTCGCCTCATTTAACCGCTCCTGTAAAATACCCCGGAATTCTGCTTCCAGTTCTTTGGCCAGACTGGCTTCCAGTTTACCCTCACCTATCAGTTGTTTGATATAGATATCTCTTGGGTTAGCATGTTTTTCAATGAGTTTATACAATACCGGCTGTGTAAATTTCGGTTCATCAGCCTCATTATGACCAAATCTGCGGTAACACAGGATATCAATAAACACATCATTTTTATATTTCTGGCGGTATTCCATGGCCAGGTTAATGGCATACACCAGGGCTTCCACATCATCTCCATTCACGTGGAATACAGGCGATAAAGTTACCTTGGCAATATCAGTACAATACGTACTGGTACGTCCGTCTTTATAGTTTGTGGTAAAACCTACCTGGTTATTGATCACCAGGTGAATTGTTCCTCCTGTTTTATATCCGTCCAGGCCTGCCATCTGTATCACTTCATACACAATACCCTGTCCTGCAACAGAAGCATCACCATGAATCAGGATAGGGGCAATACGTGAATTATCACCACCATATTTGAAATCAATTTTTGAACGGGTCATCCCTTCTACCACTCCATTAACTGTTTCCAGGTGGGAAGGGTTAGGGCAAAGACTCAGGTGAACATTTTTTCCATCATTGGTCGTTACATCTGTAGAATAACCCAAATGATATTTCACATCCCCACCGAAAGGTGAATCCGCGCTGTACCCTTTACCTTCAAACTCCGCAAAGATATCCTTATAAGTTTTCTGCATGATATTGGCTAAGACGTTTAAGCGTCCACGGTGAGCCATACCAATCACAAACTCCTCAATCCCAATCGCAGCACCTTTTTCAATCACAGAATCCAGTGCAGGAATTAATGCTTCGGCACCTTCCAAGGAAAAACGTTTCTGTCCCAGGAACTTCGTTCCCAGAAAATTCTCAAAACTTACCGCTTCATTCAATTTTTTCAGGATACGTCTTTTCTCATCAATAGAGAAGTTAGGGGTATTCTGAACACTCTCCATCTTATGCTCAATCCATCCCAGAACTTCAGGATTACGGACAAACTTATATTCTGCTCCGATAGATCTGCAGTAAGTCTTTTTCAGAAAAGCAACAATATCACTTAATTTTGCTGCCCCGATCCCGATTTGTACACCTGCATTGAAAACAGTATCCAGATCTGCATCACTTAACTTAAAATTTTCCAGGTCAAGTGTAGGTAAATGGTGACGCCTTTCCCTTACCGGATTGGTTTGCGTAAACAAATGCCCGCGCTGGCGGTATCCGTTAATCAGGTTTAGCACATTTACTTCTTTTAAAAATTGTTCAGGGGTCCCTTCACTAACTGCCGAAGCATCAGCCCCACGTCCAAAATCAAAGCCTTCAAAGAATTTCTGCCATCCAAATTCAACCGCATTTGGGTCTTGTTTGTAAGTTTGGTATATAGAATCGACGTAATCGGCACTTTCGCCGTTGAGATAAGATAAATTATCCATTGTTTAAGAATTGGTATAAGTATGGCAAAATTAGGATTTTACCTTATAAAACAGTTATAATTCTTCAAGAAATTCAACAATATCGCAAACGTTTTTCAAAGGTTTCAAACCATCCTGAACGAGAATATCAAATTCAGAGATCAGACTGCCGGCAACCAGCAAAGGAACATTCACATGATTCATCAATTTTGCTATTATTTTATTCACACTCTTACCCAGGTTTAAGGAAGTAAGAACAATAAACGCATAATCCGGCTTATACGATGCAATCACGCGTTCGATATCATTGTACGGAATCTCCTGTCCAAGGTACAGGGTATCCATTCCACATTTCTTCAGCAAATACCGTGCAAATAATAATCCTGTTTCATGCATTTCCGTCTCCGGAAGAAACAACAGGAACCTTTTGGCATCATCCTTCTGTGGTTTGACTACTTTATCAATTTCAACAATAATCCTGTCACGGATTAAATTGGAAGCAAAATGTTCATGGGAGGGATCAAGCGTTCCCGTTTGCCACAGCATACCAACCCTTTTCATAAAGGGAAAAAGTACCGTATCCATGGTTTTAGTAAGTCCCATTTCGTCAATACAGCCTGCAAGGATAGAAGCAAAAGCAATCTCATCATACTTTAATGTAGCTTCTGAAAGCCCCAGCAACTGGATAGAATCATTACTCCATTTCGACTGCAGCTGCAATACGATATCAGTAATGTGCTTCTTGCTCATTTTGGCAATACGGCTGATCTTAAAACCGTTTGAATTCAATGCGACAATATTCAACAGCAGCTTAAGGTCCTCTTCATCATAATATCTGATGTTGGTGGAGGTCCGCTTTCCTGGAACTATATTGTATCGCAATTCCCAGGCCCTTAAAGTATGTGCTTTTATGCCTATAAGGCCTTCGATATCACTGATTGAGAATTTTTTCAAAGTATTCTAACAACAAAAGTTAAACAAAATTGTTTGGTGAAACATTTTTGTCGAACATAATAAAAATTAAGCATACTCTACATCAGAAAAGAATATTCTGTAATTAAATCGAAACAGCCAAGGGGTTGTTTGCCTCTGTTACAAGTATTTTCAGGTGTTTATCTAAATCAAATATACTTTTGGAAAGTGTACTCTTACCCCCATCTGCAACTATAGCCCAATTGCCCCAGTTACTCGCAGGTGAATAGTCAATTAGTGCCTCTTCAAAATAAATCGCCCCATCCATCCATTTAACTTTCATTACATGGATCAGGTAAGTAGCCACCAGTAGTCTAGCCTGATGTGAAATAAATCCGGACGCATTCAGCTCCTTCATATACAAATCAACCGTAGCATTCTCTGTACGGCCGCTCTTCCACTTTTGAAGCTGTAAAATTTCCCGCTCCTGATTGTATGTACTTTCTATAGCAATGCCTTCCTCTTTCAGAAAATTACCATTATGTTTTTTAAACATAAACCTGAAATAATCCCTCCAAAGCAATCCAAGAACCAGCTGATTAAAATTTGCATTCAAGCCAAACTGACGCTCGGCCTCTTTTATTGCCCAGTATACCTTACGGGGCGATAAACAGCCCAAGGCCAGCCAGGGGGAAAGAGCAGAAGAATAGCGGGGCTTAATTCCTTGCGACCTATTGCTGACTTTAGCGTAGATGTCGGCACCTTCCCTGAATAGTTCATCCAGATGAATAAGACCTTCCTGCTCGCCTCCGCATCTTCCATCAGACTGATTCATGTGATATTCCGGTAATACACCCCAGTCATCAGCCTCAGTAAAAACAATAGCCTCAGGAACCGGAAAACACTCTTTTACAATTGCATCCCGCTCCGTTTTCTTTTTAAACTGAGCAAAAACATCAGGAATATCTTTTATTGGAAACGGGAGGTCTTCTTTATTGTACAGGGTATGACCAACAAAATGTTTGAGGTTAACCTTAATCTTCCACAGGGCATCTTCAACATTTGAAGAAATCACAGTTTCTTTTGTCGCCACTTCCCTATGGTGATAAACCTCAGCAATATCATACTGCTCTACCAGCTGAGGTAAATGATCTTCAGGTTTACCTTCAATAATTAAAAGGTTCCCCCCAGATTTTATTAATGACTCTCTTAAGGCACCCACACTTTCTATTAAAAACTGAACCCTGTTATTTCCGGGCTGGATTTTATGATCTTCAGTGAATTCGTAATAACGCGGATCAAAGAAATAAACAGGCAGGATACTATCAGATTTGGCAATTGCTTCTACCAGCATCTCATTGTCATGTAACCGCAGATCGTTCCGAAACCAAACAAGTACTTTCCTCAATTTCATTAAGTTTATAATGGTGTATGTGAATAGAATTCAAAAATATAGCATTTTTTTTCCAGGAACTAATCAATGAAGTAATATTTACATAAGCAACACAAAAGTTGTGAGCAAATAACAGCATTTTTACAAAACTTAAAAATAAGATTCTGGTTATAATAAAATATGGGAGAACATATCTTGATCACCGGAGCTACTGGAATGCTGGGTAAGGAATTAATGACTACCCTGCTGGCCCGTGGATACCGTATTTCCATTCTTGCCAGAAAACCACAGACTATTCCAAACGTGAATGTTTACCTCTGGGATGTATACCGGCAAAAAATTGATGCCAACTGCCTGAATGAGGTAGACAGCATTATACACCTTGCTGGAGAGAATATATCCAAGGGAAAGTGGACTGAAAAACGAAAAAAACAGATTATAGACAGCAGGGTATTATCTGCTGGCCTGCTGTATCAAACCATAGCTGCACATAAAAATCAGGTCAGGGATTTCATCTCTGCCTCTGCTGTGGGATATTATGGCGACAGGGGAGAAGAAATCCTGAATGAAGAAAGTGCAGCGGGAGATGACTTCCTTGCCGAAAGCTGTCTTCAATGGGAGTTTGCTGTAGACCAGGGCAAAGCCATGGGTTTAAGGGTGGTAAAAATCCGCACTGGTGTGGTCCTGAGTAAAGAAGAAGGTGCATTGCCTGCGATGGCAACACCGGTAAAATGGTTCGCAGGAGCAGCACTGGGTACAGGAAAACAATGGATTCCATGGATCCACCACCATGACATGACGCAAATTTATCTCCATGCCCTGGAAAATAAATCCATGAAAGGTGCTTACAATGCCTGTGCGCCGTTCCCTATCACAAATGCCTGTTTAACAAAAGCCATTGCTGCGAAATTGCACCGCCCGGTATGGCCATTTCATGTTCCTGAAAAGGTGATGAAGATTCTTCTTGGAGAGATGAGTGCAATCGTACTCAACAGCACCAACACTTCTGTTCAACATTTACTGGATACCGGATTTATATTCAATTTTACTTTGCTTGATAAGGCTTTATCCGATATTTACGGAGAATGAAGAAAGAAATAAACATTTGCTGGTTAAGAAGAGATTTAAGAATAACCGATAACGCCGCATTATATCATGCCTTAAAATCGGATAAACCGGTACTACTGGTGTTTATATTCGATAAAAATATCCTGAGCGACCTTACTGATAAAAGAGATCCCAGGGTAACTTTTATTTACCAGCAGTTGCTGAAGATCAAAGAAGAACTTCAGCGTAAAGGCTCCTCTATTTTAATCAAGTATGGTACCCCGGAGCAGGCATGGCAGGAAATCCTTAAGGAATATACCCTGAAGAGTGTGTACACCAATCATGATTATGAGCCTTATGCCCGGGAGCGTGATGATGCCCTTGCCGAATTTTTACGCTCGGAATCTATTCCATTTTACAGTTTCAAAGACCAGGTGATTTTTGAAAAAGATGAAGTCACCAAAGCCGATGGTAAACCCTATACAGTATTCACCCCTTATTACCGTGTATGGCAGAAAAAACTGGATGACTTCTATATGAAAGCTTATCCGGTAGAAAAATTCATGAAAAACCTGTTTCAGACCGATCAACTGACTTCACCATCCTTGTCAGATATAGGTTTCATTACATCAGATCAGCCATTCCCTTCAGCCAGCTTTGAGAAAAAATTAACCGCCTATGAAGAAAGAAGAGACTTCCCTTTCGACGATGCCACCACACATATTGGCTTACACCTGCGTTTTGGTACGGTAAGTATAAGAGAAGCCGCAAGGAAAGCAATGGAAGTTAAAGCAGATAAATGGCTTTCAGAACTGGCTTGGCGAGACTTCTATATGATGATCTTATGGCATTTTCCACAAGTAGCTACAAAATCATTTAAACCGGCATACGATAATATCAGATGGTTGAATGATGAAAAAGACTTCGAAGCCTGGAAAAATGGTAAAACAGGTTATCCTATTGTTGATGCAGGAATGAATCAGCTGAACCAGACCGGGTATATGCATAACCGGGTACGTATGATTGTAGGAAGTTTCCTTACGAAACACCTGCTGATAGACTGGCGTTGGGGAGAAGCTTATTTTGCAGAAAAACTGCTCGACTACGAAATGGCGAGTAACGTAGGCGGATGGCAATGGGCATGTGGTTGCGGCAATGACGCAGCTCCATATTTCAGGGTATTCAATCCGGAGCTACAGGCCAAAAAGTTTGATCCACAAAATAAATATATCTATCAATGGGCTCCTGAGTACAAGGAAGGAAAACAGCCAAAACCTATCGTTGACCATAATTTCGCCAGGGAAAGGATTCTGAGGGTATTTAAAGAAGCTTTAAACTAAAAACGAGGCCGTGTATTCATCGGCCTCGTTTTCTTTTATATGTCGCGTACTCCAAAGGAATTTTCCAACTTTTGAATGCTTAACGACAGCTTTTCATTTATACTATTCTCATTTTTTTATTGTAAAAACAACTAGTTATCTACGTCAGTAATTTCCACATCAAAATCTAAAACAGCATTGGCAGGAATAAGAACGCTACCCCCTGAATTTCCACTTGTTCCATAGCCGAGACGGGAAGGAATAAGCATTCGCATTTTACCACCTTTCTTTAGCTTTCCAGGAATAGTTTTGATCCAGCCCTGAATAGTAGAACTCAAAATCGTGGAGTATGAAGTACTGCTATCAAATACAGTTCCATCCAATAATCTTCCTGTAAAGGCTACGGAAATCTTAGAAAATCTATCTATGACCGCACTATCTCCTACTGCTGTTATGCTGTAGTTTACACCTGACTCATCAGCAATCATTGTGTTCAAGCCCTTTTCAGCAATATATTCTCTGATAATCCTGTCATCACGATCTGCCTGATTTTCATTATAAGTCGTAATGTAAAGATCGATATTTTCATTTGAGGAGATATTATAGGTCGTATTTCCATTCTTACCAAAAGCAAGATAGGAAGGCAACAAGATCCTTGCAGTTCCTCCGGGTTTAAGCTTCGTCATGACATCACGGATGGCAGGTATACTAAAGCTATTAAATGTATTCGTATACCCCACAAAGGTACGCAGATTACCATTCTTAGGCGAAGTGAAATAGGTGGTGCCATTATCCAGACCTTTTAATACGCCGTCATACAACACCGTATCTGTATTGGTGAAATAGGCATCGCCAGTACCTTCAGTTAAAACCTGATAATAATAACCTGTTTTATTGGGATCTTCCAACATACTGGTCAGGTTATTTTTTGCGATATAATCCTTTATTTTTGTGGCATCTACACTTTGAATTGACTCATAGTCTTTTTTACATGACCCCAAAAGAACTGTTAAGCCCAACAAGGCAAGTGTAAATCCTGATAACTTTCTAAGCATTATTTATATTAATTTATTGTTGTCTGTTTTTTTAAAGGTATGACTCTGATCAATCTGATATTGAAATCAAAGATAGAGTTCGCTGCTAAAGTATCTTTCGGGGCCCTCGGTGCTTCAATATTCTGATAGGCCATCGTTGAAGGAACGATAAGGCGTATCCTTCCTCCGGTTTTAATGAAAGGAATGCCTTTCATCCAGCCTTCTATAGCTGTATTAAAAACAAACCTTGTCGCAATGGAATCGATTTGAGTGGCAGTAGAATCATACAACCTTCCATCCAGATATCTCCCTACATAATGTAACAATACCGTATCCGTAAGGTTAGCCACCGTCACCCCAGTATCAGGCTCATTCAGGATCTGATAATACAGTCCATCACTGGTCCTTCTGAAATCTGACGATGATGCTCCTAGAAAAGTCCTGATGGAATCATCATCAATTGCTGCCTGAGCATCCCTGTCATATGGAGGATCACTCTTGCAGGCCATAAAAAAGCAAGCAAGCAACACTAACGCCCAAAAAGTTCTACTTTTCAACATATTGCACAAAAATACTCTTTTATTAGGGATGGCACAATATTTAACCAATTTTAACAAATAACAAAATTGCCCCTGCAAAACAGGGGCAATTTTGAGATCGGCTTTGAATCGTTTCTTATTGCTCGAATAATCCTTCCTACATCCAGGGGATAAAGGTTCCGAACCATCATTTTAAGAAAACCCAATTTTATAATTTAATAACAATATTTATTCGCAGCAATCAGTTGCTGTGCTACTTTTTGCCTCGCCTCTTTCACATTAAAAGCATCCATTTTGGTAAAGCGTTTCAATCCCACCAGCATCATCCGCTGTTCATCTCCTTCCGCAAAAGCCCATAATGCTTCTTTTCCGGCTTTAAACAAGGCATCAACTGCTTCCACAAAATAAATACGCATCATATGGAGCTGACCCTCACAGGCATCCTCACCACGCAGGCTCACCAATTTCTCTGTCCTCAACATCGCGGATTCAGCCACATATACATAACTGGCCATATCGGCAATATTCATTAAAATCTCCTGTTCTTTTGATAAACTCATCATCAGCTTCTGTACCGCAGCACCGGCAACCATTAAAGTTGCTTTCTTCAGGTTTTTAATCATCTTCTTTTCCGCCGCGAATAACGTATCATCTTCTTCGGCAAAATCGGGAATAGACATTAACTCCGCAGCTACAGCGGTAGCCGGTGTCATCAAATCTAACTCCCCCTTCATGGCACGTTTGAGCATCATATCTACGGTTAGTAACCTGTTGATCTCATTCGTTCCTTCAAAAATCCTGTTGATCCTGGCATCACGGTAAGCCCTGTCCATTGGGGCATCGGCAGAGAAGCCCATACCTCCATAAATCTGTACACCTTCATCAACCACATAATCCAATGCTTCAGAGCCCCATACTTTCAGAATTGCACATTCCACAGCAAACTGTTCAGTCGACTTCAGCTTCGCTTTGCTCGCATCCATACCTCCGGCAACCAATGTTTCATAGGCATCATCAATATTCTGGCCTGCACGGTAGTTGGCCGACTCCACAGCATATACTTTAGCAGCCATCTCCGCCAGTTTAAAACGTATGGCACCGTATTTTGAAATAGGACGGTCAAACTGAATTCTTTCGTTTGAATAATTAATTGCGGTACTGATTACCCCTTTAGAAGCACCAACGGCTGCTGCAGCAAGCTTAATCCTTCCAATGTTCAGGATATTTACTGCAATCTTAAACCCATTCTGACGATCAGAAAGCATGTTCTCAACAGGAACCTGGCAATCATTGAAGAACACCTGACGGGTAGAGGAACCTTTAATTCCCATTTTATGCTCTTCAGGATTCATCGTCACTCCGCCAAAATCACGTTCCACAATAAATGCAGTCAGGTTTTTATCATCCTCAATTTTAGCGAAAACAATAAAGATATCGGCGAAACCGCCGTTGGTGATCCACATTTTCTGTCCGTTGATCACGTAGTGTTTACCATCGGCAGAAAGCGCAGCTTTAGTTTTACCGGAATTGGCATCAGAACCTGAATTGGGTTCTGTCAGACAATAAGCGGCCTTCCATTCGCCTGTTCCCAATTTAGGAATATACTTTGCCTTTTGTTCTTCAGAACCATAATACAGGATAGGCAAGGTGCCAATACCAGTATGGGCAGATAAAGCCACCGCAAAAGAATGCCCGGCACCAATGACATCGGCAACCAGCATAGAAGTGTTAAAATTTTTGCCAAATCCACCAAATTCCTCCGGAATAGAAACCCCCAGTATTCCCAGTTCACCGGCTTTAGTCAGCAATGAAGGCATTAGTCCTTCTTCCAGTTTATCAATACGATCCAGATTCGGATACACTTCTGCCGTCAGAAAGTCACGGCAGGTTTGCGCAATCATCTGTTGTTCTTCATCAAATTCTTCAGGAATAAATACATCCTGGTAAGTGGTTTCCTTGATCAGGAACTCGCCACCTTTAACTGTTACTTTGTCTGTAGTTTCCATTATCTTATTTAATATGATCAATTATTTAAAGCATCTCAAACACTCCGGCCGCACCTTGTCCACTGCCCACACACATGGTAACCATCCCATATTTGCCCTGTGTGCGTTTCAGTTCATTGAACAACTGAACCGTAAGTTTCCCTCCTGTACAGCCCAGGGGATGACCAAGGGCAATGGCACCACCATTCACATTGAGCTTTTCTGTATTTAGCCCCAGGGTACGAATAATCGCCAGAGACTGGGAGGCGAATGCTTCATTCAGTTCAATCAGGTCCATTTGCTCCAATGTCAGTCCGGCTTTCTTTAGTGCCAGTGGAATCGCATCGATAGGTCCTATTCCCATAATTCTCGGAGGGACACCCACCACACCATAACTTACCAATCGTGCAATAGGATCTACACCAAGTTCCTTCAGTTTACTTTCTGAAACAACCAATACAAAAGCTGCCCCGTCAGATGTTTGGGAGGAATTACCGGCAGTAACGCTTCCAAAAGCATCAAATACAGGCTTAAGCTTCGCCAGTTTTTCGATACTGGTGTCTTCCCTCGGACCTTCATCGGTATCTACCACATAGGTTCTGCTTTTCTTTTTCATATCGCTGTCCAGATAATTTTCTGTTACAGTAACCGGTGCCACACCAGCCTTAAGGTGTCCGTTTTTTATTGCTTCAATTGCTTTCTGATGTGAATAATAGGCGAACTCATCCTGATCTTCCCTGCTCACTTTATATTCAGTGGCCACGGCCTCCGCAGTTAAACCCATTCCCCAGTACCAATCCGGATTTTTCTTTGCCACTTCCGCATTAGGAACTAGCTTCCAGCCGCCAAAAGGCATGCCCGACATCACTTCTACGCCTCCGGCAATAATACAGTCGGCCATTCCACTTTTAATTTTCGCCACTGCTGTAGCTATGGTATCCAGTCCTGATGCACAATATCTGTTTACGGTGACCCCCGGTACCTTATCCGTATCCAGCCCCATCAGCGACACCATACGACCAATATTTAGCCCCTGTTCTGCCTCCGGAGTTGCATTGCCTACAATCACATCATCTATTTGTTCCTTGTCCAGGTTGGGAACCGAAGCCACCAACTGTCTTATGACTTCAGCCGCCAGATCATCGGCCCTCGTAAAACGAAATACACCACGCGGGGCTTTGCCCACTGCTGTACGTAATCCTGCTATGATATATGCTTCCTGCATTGTCTTCTTTGTTATTTGGTTAAAACCTTTTAAAAATTACAGATCAAATATTTTTTAATCCAGCTCAAAAAAAATCACACCTCAAATGGTTAATTGCGGAGTGGTTTTCCTTTCGTTACGATACTCTGAATCCGCTCCAATGTTTTTCTTTCCCCGCAAAGTGATAAAAATGCTTCCCGCTCCAGGTCAAGCAGGTACTGCTCTGTAACTTCCGTTGGAGAAGACAAATCCCCCCCACACATAACCCAGCCCAGTTTTTCAGAGATCTTTTTGTCATGCTCAGAAATATAATGTCCGGAGTACATGGTATTTGCACCGGCATATACAATACCAAGTCCCTGTTTTCCCAATACCCTGATATCCTTGCGGCGCACAGGCTGCGTATATCCGGCATCTGCCAGCTCAATTGCCTTAGCCTTCGCATCTGCAATCAGCCTGCTGCGGTTCATACTGATCGCATATTTATCTTTCTGTAAATACCCAAGTTCAAAAGCTTCCACAGCTGAAGTGGATACCTTTGCCATACCAATAGTGAGAAAACGGTCTTTCAGGATATTCTGAACAATCTGATCGTCACTATATTCATCAGAGGCACGCAGCGCGAATTCCTTGCTGCCACCTCCACCAGGGATCACCCCAACACCAAATTCTACCAGACCCATATAGGTTTCTGCATTCAGTTGTACATGGTCGGCATGGAGGCTAAACTCACAACCACCGCCAAGCGTAAGGTTATGTGGTGCCACCACTACCGGAATTGAGGAATACCGGATACGCATAGAGGTATTCTGAAACATCCGCACGGCCAGATTCAGTTCTTCCCATTCCTGTTCCACAGCCATCATGAAAATCATTCCCACATTCGCCCCTGCTGAGAAATTAGCACCATCGTTACCAATCACCAAGCCGCGGTAATCTTTCTCTGCCATATCAATCGCCTTATTGATCGCCTGCAGTGTATCCCCACCAATCGTATTCATCTTGGAATGGAATTCCACATTCAGGATACCATCGCCCAGGTCAATGATTGATGCACCGGAATTTTTCCATATCGTTTTGTTCCCGCGTATATTGTCGAGGATAATAAACTCTTCCGCTCCGGGTAATGCCTTATAACTTTTCGAAGGGATATCATAATATTTTTTAATGCCATCCACCACCTTATAAAAAGCAGTATTTCCATCAGCAAGCATTTCATGAACCCATGCGGCTGCCTGATGGCCATATTTTTTCATGCCTTCCAGTGATTCGGCAACACCAACGGCATCCCATACTTCAAAAGGACCAAGCTCCCAGCCGAAGCCGGCACGCATGGCATCGTCAATACGATAAAGCTCATCAGAAATTTCAGGGATACGGTCGGATACATATTCAAACAATCCGAAGAAAGAATGTCTGAAAACCTCAGCAGCCTTGTCCTTGCCCGTTGCAAAAACCTTCATCCGGTCCCTTACATTTTCAATCGGCTTGGTCATTTCCAGGGTGGCCGATTTTATTTTCTGCTGCGGACGGTATTCCAGTGTTTTTAAATCCAATGCCAGGATCTCTGTTTTACCATCAGCTGTTTTTGTTTTTTTATAAAAGCCCTGTTTCGTTTTATCGCCCAGCCACTTGTTTTCTTCCATCTTCTTCACATATTCAGGAAGACTGAACAATTCATGGGCCTTATCATCAGGACAGTTGTCGTATAATCCTTTCGCGACTTTAATCATTGTATCCAAACCAACAACATCTGAAGTACGGAAAGTAGCCGATTTAGGCCTGCCCAATGCAGGACCTGTATATTTATCCACTTCCTCTACCGTCAACTCCAGTTTATCGACCAGGTGAAGCAAGGCCATAATAGCGTATACCCCCACTCTATTGGCAATGAAAGCTGGTGTATCTTTACACAATACGGTAGTTTTCCCTAAAAACTTATCCCCATAATGCATAAGGAAATCCACCAGCTCCGGTTGGGTATATGGAGTTGGGATAATTTCCAGCAGTCGCAGGTAACGCGGGGGATTAAAAAAATGGGTACCACAAAAATGTGCTTTAAAGTCATCAGACCGGCCTTCTGCCATCAGGTGAATCGGAATACCTGAAGTGTTTGAAGTCACCAGCGTACCTGGTTTACGGTACTTTTCTACCTGTTCAAACACCTTTTTCTTGATATCCAGGTTTTCTACTACGACTTCAATAATCCAGTCGTAACCGGAAATCTTAGCCATGTCATCGTCGAAGTTCCCGGTGCTGATTTTGCTGACTACCTTTTTAGAATATACAGGCGAAGGGTTAGTTTTAATCGCATTTTGTAATGCTGCATTGACCACACGGTTTTTCACCGCAGGTTGTGCCAGCGTCAGTCCCTTACCTTCTTCTTCAGGAGTCAGTTCTTTCGGTGCAATATCTAACAACAATACTTCTACACCTATATTCGCAAAGTGACAAGCAATGCGTGAGCCCATAATGCCGGAACCCAATACCGCTACTTTATTTATCTTTTTGTTCATCGTTTTCTGTAGTTACTGTATATGCTAACGTGAGTTTATTCAATTTCTGTAATACCTGTGTAAGGTTGTTTTTCTCCTGCACAGTCAGGTTGGCTGTCAGGTAATCGTTAAAAGATCTTACGACCCCTTTCGCCATCTGTCTTTTTTCTTTTCCGAAGTCTGTCAGGAAAACTTTGACGGATCTTTTATCTCCCGCGGAAGTTTCCCTGTAAATTAACCCATACTCTTCCATATTGTTCAGCATGCGCGACAGGCTGGTTGCCTTCACGCCAAGCAAGGCGGCAAGCTGTGATACTGCAGTACCTTCCTGATCGATGTTAATCAACATATAGCCAATAGCTTGTGTAATACCAAATCCCGAGGCAATCTGGTTGTAACTGTTCGACATGTTTTGCCAGACTACCTTCAACAGGTAATCTATTGTCTCTTGTTGTTTCATGAATTAATTGTCAATTTACTATGCTTGCATAACAAAGCTATCAAATAAAACGATAGCATCCAAGTGCGGAAAGAAAAAATAAAGGCCTTAAAAAAGGTTCAGGAATTCCGTCCGGAACACTAAAAAACGGGCAACTAACCTTTTGTTAATTGGTTGCTGGAGCCTTATAATCTTCAGCATCTTTATATACTTTTTCTATCAGTTCCTTGTTCTTCTCTAAAATAACTTTACGCTTCAAACTTAATTTCGGGGTAAGCTCACCACCTTCAATGCTCCATTCTGTGGCGAGCAGTGCAAAGCGTTTGACCTGCTCCCATTTACCGAAACCGACAGAACCATGTTCAATCTCTTTTTCAAATTTCTCCAGAACCTGCGGATTTTTGAGCATATCCTCATTACTGGAATAGTTGATTCCCTTGAACGATGCCCACGATTTCAACGCCGCGAAATTCGGCACAATCAAGGCCATAGGGAATTTACGGTTTTCACCCAATACCATGATCTGTTCGATGACTGTAGATTCCTTGTATTTATTTTCCAGCGTTTGCGGAGCGACGTATTTACCACCGGCAGTTTTAAAGATTTCTTTTTTGCGGTCTGTAATTTTCAGGAATTTTCCATCTATCAGTTCACCAATATCACCGGTATGGAACCATCCCTCAGCGTCAATAGTTTCAGCCGTAAGGTCGGGACGGCCATAGTATCCTTTCATGATATGATGTCCCCGTGTCAATACCTCGCCATCGGCTGCAATTTTAACTTCTACGCCGTTAATTGCAGGGCCTACAGTGCCAAACATGGTATGATCAAAGTAGTTTACTGTAATTACCGGGGATGTTTCGGTTAAGCCATAACCTTCAACCACCGGCATTCCTGCCGCCCAGAATATACGTGCAAGCCGCGGATTCAATGCGGCTCCACCGGAAACAATCACAATGATCTCGCCACCGAGGGCTTCCCTCCATTTTTTAAATACCAGTTTACGTGCAATGCCAAGCTGAAAATTATACCACCAGCTGTTTTTCATTTCGTACTTTTCAGCAAGTGCAACCGACCAGAAAAAGATCCTTCTTTTCATTCCGGTAAGCTCTTTGCCTTTCTCCATGATCTTATCATATACCTTTTCCAGTAAACGGGGAACCGTAGAAAAGGCATTGGGTTTAACATACTGGATATCGGCTACTATAGTTTCCATACTTTCTGCATAATACAACGCACCATCAGTAAAGAGATACAGATAGGTAATCATACGCTCAAAAATATGCGACAGCGGCAGGAAGCTGAGCACCTTTCTTACATCCTCCGGAAAGATCAGGGCCAGGTTTTTGAAATTCTGAACCAGGTTATTGTGTGTCAGCATCACCCCCTTCGGTGTACCTGTCGTTCCTGAGGTGTAAATCAGCGTAAGTACATCATCAGGCGTAACTTCAGACCGGTAGCTATCCAGATCAATATTGTTTATTGCCGCACCTGCATCTACCAGAGACATCCAGTTTTCTACGCCTTCCACTTCGTTGAAAGTATATAATTTAATAGCAGGGTTAACGGCGTCACATACCGGCTTCACTTTTTTATACAGCGCTTCATCGGCCACAAAGACGATGCTCACCTCTGCATTTTCCAAAATAAACTTGATGTCATGTTCTGCTAAAGTCGGATATAAGGGTACCTGATAGGCACCAAGTTGAGTGATGGCAAAATCTGTAACGTTCCACTCAGGCCTGTTTGAGGACATAACCGCTACCCTTGAAGTTTTTTTTACGCCCAAACTGACCAGTCCCTTACTGAGATGATCTACAGTATCGGAAAATTTCTGTGTACTATAGGTATTCCATACACCGTTTATTTTACCGCTAATAAATTCTTCTTTGGGAAATTTTTCTAGATTGTATTTGAGCAGATCAAATACTCTGGTTACAGTTACAGGCATAAAACGTTTATTAGTATTTGGTTAAATCTTATTATACAAACATATAAATTGGGAATATGTTGTCTTCCAAATCTAACAAATTATATCCTTTATCAAAATCTCTGTAAGCTGCACTTATTCTCTCAGCGCCGGACTAAAAACAGCGTTGAATAAAAGCGAAGCCCAATATAAAACAATGTTAATTTATATACCTGTATGATGAATGCCTGGAAAAGGTACAGAAATAGTTCGGTACTGGAGGATTAATAAGCAGATATTCAACCTACATTGCAGGAGGTTGAGCACTCCGCAGACGTTCAAGTACGGTTTCTCCTCCGCCGGTTTACCCTAAACCAAATACGAGTAGTTACCAACCAACATATAGACATTTCCCCCTCATTTCAATGGGCATCTGTTATGATTCCATGGTCATGCGCAGAGAATTCATCAAAATCCCTCCAAAAGAAGCAAACGGCATAATAATTGTTAACACGAAAACATACATTAAAACAAACCCAATTAATTATGAAAAAAGTATTTACTATACTTTGCTTAGCCGTAATCGCAACGTTTGCGATTCAATTTTCTTCTAAAGCTCAGGACTATGACAACGCAATCGGTGGTCGTTTTGGTGCCGCAAATGGTGTAACCTTCAAAACTTCACTTGGTGATAATAAGATGATTGACCTGATTGCTAACTTCAGATCAAATGATAATTACAGGTATTTCAGAATCACAGGTTTATATGAAGTATACAAACCTATACAGAATGCTGCAGGCTTAAACTGGTACTATGGTGCAGGTGCAAGTATCGGTACAGCAAAATGGAGACACTTTGATAACCGTTCGAGTGACCTTTACCTTTCGGTAGATGGTGTATTGGGTCTGGATTACAAATTTGTCGATGCCCCTATTAATATTTCATTGGACTGGAAACCTGCAATTGAATTGACACCAGATACAGACTTTGATGCCTCAGGTGTTGGACTGTCCCTGCGTTTTACGTTCTAGGAAAGTACGCCCATAAAAAAAGAACCTGTGACAATGATGTTACAGGTTCTTTTTTTGAATAGACAGAAGGAATTAAACCCCCAGCCACTTCTTTAATACCGCAAGCTGTTCATCATTCACATTTTTATCCATTAATGGAACAAGACTAACATTAGGTGTTGTTTTCAAGGTCACACTGATCATCTTCTCTATTCCGTCCCTGCTGATTTTAATCTTTACCACATCGCCGACTTTTTTGTTAACAATTTCAGGCATTCTTTCCACTGGTCCCTGAGGAGCTACACCATCCACGCTGATCACATCATCATTTACATTCAATCCATCAACCCAAGCTGCAGATCCACGCGACACAGAAGCGACTGCCACTCCCAGAGCTGATCTTTTAGAAGAAATCCCAAGGTAAGGAATCGGCTTTCCGGCATTCTGGTCTTCTAGTTTAATACCAGCATACCCGAAATATTTAGCATACTCCACAGGATGGGTACCATTTACATACTTCGCCCAGAAATCCGTAAAGCTGATACCGCTGATTTTTTCTACCATGGCTTTAAACTCTGAATCAGTATACCCTTTTCCTGTAGCTTTACATTGCAGGTACATTGCCTTCATTACATCATCCAGACTAGACTTGCCTTTGGTTGCATGTGCAATCTCCAGGTCCATTAATAATCCGACTACCTCCCCCTTACTGTAGTAAGAAACGCTGGTATTATTTGAATTTTCATTAGGCCTGTATTGTTTTATCCAGGAATCAAAACTTGCTTCAGCAGCCGACTGCACCTTGGCACCCGGGGTATTCATCACCGAGGATACGTTATTGGTAAGTACACCAATAAAATTCTCAAGCTTCCAGAATCCTGCCCGCAGCATAAACTTGTTCTCATAATAAGCGGTAAAACCTTCAGCGATCCACAGATCTGTAGTATAGTTCTCATTTTCATAATCGAACGGGCCTAATGCTACAGGGCGTAATCTTTTCACATTCCATAAATGATGGTATTCATGGGCCACCAGGCTTAAAAAGCCAAGGTAACCTTCTTCATCTTTGTACTGATCTCTCGAAGCACCCAGAACCGTAGAGTTTAAATGCTCCAGGCCACCGCCCCCACTGGAGAAATTGTGTACAATAAACGTATAATTCTTATTCGGATTTTCTCCATAAACAGCAGTGATCTTATCAATAACTTTCGGCAAGTCCTTTTGTAACCGCTTGATGTCATAATTACCACCACCGTACATCGCCATTTCATGTTTTACACCTGAGGCCATAAATTCAAACACTTCCTGGTTCCCAACTTCTATAGGGCTGTCAAATAAGATGTCAAAATCCTTTGCGATATAGGTAAATTCCTGACCTGGCACCGCTGGCAAACCCGTAGAAACTTTAGTCCAGCCTTTGAAAGGAATAATTTTTACTGTACTCGGAGAAGACAGCAGCTGATCAGGATACATGAAAATTCCTGTAGAGGAAAGGAAAGCATGACTGTCATCTATGAACGGAGTACGCACAGAGACTTCATTGCCATATACCCTGTAATTGATCTTTACCGATTTTTCATTGCCATTGTAGATTCTCCAGGTATTCTTTTTTGTTTTCTCCAGCTTCAGGGTTTTACTTCCGGAAACGGCTTTAAAATCTTCTACATTTTTAGAGAATTCGCGTACAAGATAAGATCCTGGTGCCCATACCGGCATTTTCACATCTACATAATCTTTCGTTAATCCGGAGAGGTTCATCTCTACTTCCGCATAATGTGCCTGCGGTTCTTTAAAACTGATTTCATATCCGATTTTCACTTGTGCCCAGGCTGTAACAGCAAACGAACATAAAGCGAAAATTCCCAATGCGATTTTTTTCATTGATATAATGGTTTAATTTTTGTGTAATGGCTTTATTCTACGCAACAAATTTAATACTTATCCTTCTTTATACCCCTTAAAACGGGCAATAAGCTGTAACATCCTTAATACAAGTAAAACACACGCCAATATTTGAATATTTTTGACTTCTTAATATCGTTTTAATCACACACAATGAAACTAAAATACATCATTTATTCCGTCCTGTTTATTGGGATTGCTTATTTAATTTATCACAGGATAGCTGAAAATAAAAAAGTAGAAGGTGCCGGAGGAGGGGGAGGATCTAAAGGAGGGGCTGCATCAAGCTTAACAGTGGATGCTATAGTAGTAAAACCCGCATCCTTCATAGATAAACTGGAGGTAACCGGAACACTGGAAGCAAATGAATCGGTTTCTTTACAAAGTGAGGTTGCCGGACTTGTTACCGGAATATATTTTAAAGAAGGAGCCAGCGTGACCAAAGGCAGTTTGCTGGTAAAAATTAATGACCGTGATATTCAGGCACAGCTTCAGGAGGCCATGACCCGGCAAAGCCTGTCTTCCTCTAATGAAGACAGGGCAAAACAGTTGCTGCAAAAAGGAGCCATTAGCCAGGAGGAATATGATACTTCACTGGCAGATTTAAAATCTTTAAAAGCACAGGTACAACTCATCAGGGCACAACTGGCCAAGACCTCTATTATTGCCCCCTTCAGTGGAAAAGTAGGTTTACGCTCCATCTCAGTTGGTGAATATATTACCCCTACCTCAGTCATAGCCAATTTACTGAGCACAAATCCGATCAAAATCAACTTCTCTGTCCCTGAAAAGTATATGGGACAGATTAAGCTGAACTCTACCATCACCTTCCGTGTAGATGGTTCCAGACAAATTTATACTGGAAAAGTCTTTGCCCTGGAACCAGGGATAAATGCACAGACAAGAACCCTGCAGATCAAAGCACTTGCACAGAACAGCAACAATGAACTTTTACCGGGTTCATTTGCCAAAATATCCCTCGCACTCAGCACCGTTGAAGATGCAATTATGGTACCCAATGAAGCGATAATTCCCGTACTTAAAGGAAAAACTGTCTTTATCAGCAAAAATGGAAAAGCCAAACAGGTAGATGTTCAATCCGGTACCCGTACCGAGGAGAGTATCGTGATTACTTCAGGATTGAATCCCGGTGATACCGTATTAACAACTGGTGCCCTTTCCCTGAAAGAAGATGCAGCAGTAAAAGTTCACCTGGTTAATAATTAAGTTTTAGAAAATGAGTATTTCAACCACCAGTATAAAAAGGCCGGTACTGGCTATTGTCATGAACCTTGTCATCCTGCTTTTCGGGATTATCGGCTATAACTTTTTAGGTGTACGTGAGTTTCCCAATATCGATCCGACAGTAGTTTCTGTACGTACCTCCTACCCGGGGGCGAACTCCGACATTATTGAATCCCAGATCACAGAAGTACTGGAGAAATCTATTAATGGGATTGATGGAATCAGGAATATTTCCTCTTCCAGTAATAATGGAACAAGCAATATTACCATCGAGTTTAACCTCAATAAAAATATTGAAGAGGCAGCCAACGATGTGCGTGATAAGGTATCACAGGCCGCCAGAAGTTTACCGAGCGATATTGATGGTAACCCCGTGGTGAGTAAGGCCGATGCCAACTCCGATCCTATCATCACAATGACAGTTCAGAGTGCCAAAAGGAATCAGATGGAGTTAAGTGATTACGCAGAAAATGTAATCGCCGAAAGAATACAGACTATTCCCGGAGTCAGTGGTGTGCAGATTCAGGGCCAGCGGAAGTATTCCATGCGGATAAGAATTGATCCGGCAAAACTGGCCGCTTATGGATTAACCTCACAGGATATTGTTACCGCACTGGACAATGAAAATGTGGAGCTCCCTTCAGGTAAAATTACCGGAGCGAATACAGAGCTTATTGTAAAAACACTGGGTAAACTGACGGATGCCAACCAGTTTAATAACCTGATTTTAAGAAATGACAGCAATAATGTGGTCAAATTGAAAGACATAGGCTATGCAGAACTGGGTTCTGAGAATGAAGAAACTATCCTTCGGGAGTCCGGACGACCAATGGTGGGTGTCGCCATTATTCCGCAACCAGGGGCCAATTACCTGGAAATCTCAAAAGAGTTTGAGAAAAGATTTGAGCAGCTGAAAAAGGATATGCCAAAAGACCTGAAGCTGAACGTTTCTATTGACAATACCTTATTTATTAAGAATTCTGTGACCGAAGTTGCAGAGACCATCATCCTTTCCCTGGTTCTGGTGATCCTCATTATTTATCTGTTCTTCCGGGATTGGGCAATTGCCTTCAGGCCACTGATTGATATCCCTGTTTCACTGGTCTTCACCTTCTTTATCATGTATGTTTTCGGATTCTCCATAAATGTGCTGAGTTTACTGGCCATTGTGCTGGCAACAGGTCTGGTGGTAGATGATGGGATTGTGGTTACAGAGAACATCTTTAAAAAAGTGGAAGAAGGGATGTCACCTTTCGAGGCAGCCATTAAAGGAGCCAATGAGATCTTTTTCGCCGTTATCTCCATCTCCATTACGCTGGCGGCAGTATTTCTACCTGTGGTATTTCTGGAAGGATTTGTGGGAAGGCTTTTCAGGGAGTTTGGCATTGTGATTGGTGCCGCTGTACTGATTTCAGCCTTTGTATCATTGACACTAACGCCCATGCTGAATGCCTACCTGATGAAAAAAACCGGTCATAAGAAGTCTAAGTTCTATGAAATGACTGAACCTTATTTCATGAAACTTAATGATAACTATGCAGAAAACCTGAATAAATTCCTGAAAAGAAGATGGCTGGCTGCGCCTATTATTGTTGCCTGCCTGGGACTGATTGTGCTTTTCTGGGGTATCCTTCCCAAGGAAACTGCTCCATATGATGACAGAAGTGCGATCAACATGAATGTCACTACACCGGAAGGGGCTTCATTTGCCTATACGGATAAGTTTATCATGAAAATTGCCCAAATGATCCAAGACTCTGTTCCGGAGAAAAAAGTAGCGATTACCATTACCTCCCCCGGTTTTGGTGGATCCGGTTCGACCAATAGTGGTTTTGTGAGAATGGTACTGACGGAACCTGGAAAACGCGACCGCAGCCAGGCAGAAATAGCGGATCAGCTAACCCGGATTACCAGGAAATATACCGAAGGAAAAGTATTGGTGACCCAACAACCAACCATATCTGTAGGACGAAGAGGGGGCTTGCCCGTGAGTTATATTATCCAGGCCCAGAACTTCGAGAAACTGAGGGAGAAAGTTCCCTTGTTTATGGATGAAGTGAGTAAAGATCCAACTTTTACCGTTTCTGATGTGAACCTTAAATTCAATAAGCCGGAAATCAACCTGACTATTGACCGCGATAAGGCCAGAAACCTTGGTGTCTCGGTCTCTGCCATTGCCCAGACCTTACAACTGGGATTAAGCGGACAGCGCTTTTCTTACTTCTTTATGAATGGGAAACAATACCAGGTCATAGGACAGTTTGATGTGGATAACCGTAAAGATCCGTTGGATTTAAGTTCCGTATATGTACGGAGTGAAAAAGGAGAACTGATTCAAATGGATAACCTCGTGACCGCAAAAGAAGAAAGTAGTCCCCCGCAACTCTACAGGAATAACCGTTTTATTTCCGCCACGGTATCGGCAGGCTTAGCACCCGGCAAAAGTATTGGTGACGGAATTGCAGCAATGGACAGAATCAGGGACAAGATACTGGATGAAACATTCTCGACAGATTTAAGTGGTGAATCACGCGATTTCCAGGAAAGTTCTTCTAACACCATGTTTGCCTTCGGACTGGCTATCCTGTTGGTATACTTAATTCTCTCCGCCCAGTTTGAAAGCTTTAAAGATCCTGTGATCATTATCCTTACTGTCCCTATGGCTGTTGCCGGAGCTTTTCTGTCCCTATGGCTATTCGGACAGAGCTGGAACATCTTTAGCCAGATCGGTACGATTATGCTCATCGGACTCGTAACGAAAAACGGAATCCTGATTGTAGAATTCGCCAACCAGCTGAAGGAAGAAGGAAAAAGTGTACATGATGCCATCCGGGAAGCTTCTGTTGCCAGGTTGAGGCCAATCCTGATGACGAGTCTTGCCATCGCTATTGGTGCACTGCCTATTGCAATGGCCTTGGGTGCCGCAGCAAAAAGCAGGATGGGTATGGGTATTGTGATTGTTGGGGGAACGATCTTTTCACTGGTACTAACCCTCTTTGTCATCCCATCAATTTATTCTTACTGGTCTAAAGAACACAAAACAAATAACGAATTGCAGGAATCATTAAAAGCAGCATTAGCTGAAGAAAACAATTAACTGCTTAATCAGAACCGCATGAATATCAAAAATTTCATCTGCTCCTTAGCTTTCCTTTTTACGGGCACGCAGTTCGTAATGGGACAGGATACACTCAGTCTGGAGCAGGCCATTACTATGGCACTTCAAAATAACTACGACATTAAACTGGTGAGTAATGATGTACAAATTGCAAAAAATAATGTAAACATAGGTAATGCCGGAATGCTTCCAAACATAGGGGGTACTTTTGATAATGGCGGGAGCATACAAAATACGATTCAAACACCTGCTACGGGAGATGAAAGAAGGGCAAATGGCGTACGCAGTACCAATTTTGGATACGGTGTAGCACTGAACTGGACTATCTTTGATGGTTTCCAGATGTTTGCCAACTATGATCGGCTGAAGGAACTGCAAAAACAGGGCGAAGTGACAGCTAAAGCAACCATATTGAGCACAGTCTCTGCTACAGTCTCTTCTTACTTTGCCGTAGCAAGACTGCAGCAACTGGTACATGCGACTGACAGTGCCCTGATTATTTCAAAACTAAGGGTAACGATTGCTGAAAATAAACTTCAGATTGGCAGGGGCTCCAAGCTGGACGTGCTCACAGCAAAAGTAGATTACAATACTGACACCACTTTATATCTGCAGCAAAAAAACCTATTACAAACAGCTATGGTCACCCTGAACCAGGTAATGGCACGTGATCTCAATTCCACATTCACAGTAAAGGAGAAGATGAGCATTGATGCTCATCTGAAGTTGGCTGATCTTCGGGTGCAAACAACGCAGTTAAACCCCGATCTACAAAATGCTTTTATCAATAAAAAAATTGCTGAGCTAACGTTAAAACAGGTAAAGGGACAGCGTTACCCTGTCATTGGTGTTACCGGCGGATTAAACCATTCCAAAAGTACCAGCCCTACAGGATTTAACCAGAAATTCAGGGCCGACGGATTTACCTATGGGCTAACGGCGAGTATCAATGTCTTTAATGGTTTTTTACAAAGGCAAAACGAAAGAAATGCAAAAGTTCAGATCAGCTCTTCAGAATTGAATCTTGAAAAAACCAGTCAGGATGTCACTGCGCTCTTACTTTCAACCTACAATAATTATACGACCAACCTGGATTTGCTCAAAGTAGAAACCGGCAATGTAGAACTGGCCAAACAGAATCTTGATATCACATTTGATAAATACAGGCTCGGAAATATAAGTCCCCTGGAATTAAGGGAAGCGCAAAGAAACTCCATTAATGCCATCATCAGATTTCTGGATGCAGAATACCAGGCAAAACTGACTGAAATCAGCCTCAAAGAGATCAGTGGTACTTTAAATATTCAATAAGATGATTACTTTTGATAATTATGATATTAGTAGCAGATAGCGGATCCACTAAAACCGATTGGATGGGATACTCCCCTGAAAAGAATATAAGTTTTAGTACTCAGGGCATCAATCCGTATTTTTTAAATGCACAGGACATCTTCAAAATTTTTTCAAAAATGAAAGAGCTGGAAGACGTTGCAGCCACTGTAAAAGAAATTTATTTCTATGGTGCAGGCTGTTCATCACCAGATAAACATGAAGTGATCTCCAATGGCCTATCCTTGTTTTTCACCAATGCATACATTAGTGTAGATGATGATCTCATGGGATCTGCTTATGCCACCTGCGGAGATAAAAAGGGTCTCATTTCTATTCTGGGCACCGGATCCAATGTTTCCTATTTTGATGGCATGACGGTATCTGAGAGTAATTACGGACTTGGTTATATCCTGGGTGATGAAGGAGCCGGAACGTATTTCGGAAGAAAGATGATCACCAGCTATCTGTACAACCAGATGCCGGAAGAATTGAGGGTACAGTTTGCTGCTGAATTCAATGCCGACAGGGAAACCATTATTACCAATGTATACCAGAAACCCTTCCCAAATACTTATCTGGCAGGGTTCAGCAGATTCATGTATAAACACAGGGAACATCCTTTTATCATCAGCACCCTGATGGATGGCTTTCAATATTTTATAGATACCAATCTCAAGAGTTTCCAGGATTACCAGGAACTGAACTGTCACTTTGTAGGATCCATCGCTTTTTACTACGAAGACATCCTAAGACAAACTTGTGAGAAGAATGGGATACATGTTGGAAAAATCCTTCAGAAACCTATCGAAGGGATTTTCAATTATATTTTAAAGAGAGAAGGTATAACCGTATAGGTTATACCTTCTCTCTTATATTCTTTTTTCTATTTCAATCCGTACTGTTTCTGCAATACATTCCAGTTGTTTTTGCTCTCCGTCTGTAAATTTCCTAGGTTTTGTATCTAGAATACAGACCACACCAATATTGAAACCCTCACTGGTTTTAATGGGTGCTGCCGCATAAAAGCGGAAACCATGTTCCCCCGCAAAAAGAGGATTCGATAACAGCAAAGGATCTGTCAAAAAATCTTCAAAGACTGTTACCCGATCCTTAAGGATAGCCAATGAGCATAAACTCGATCCGCGTTCAGCACCTCCATCTATATCGTCATCATTATTTGCCTTCATCCACACATTGTCTTTATCAACGAAATTGATCATGGCCAATGGAGCGCCGAAACTCGTTGCGGCACCCGCAGCCAGCTGATCTAAGATAGGATCTGACTGGGTATATAGGATTTTGTATTTTTTCAGGTTCTCTAAACGCTCTTCCTCATTTTGTGGAATGATGTTCTTTCCAAATGTATTCTCCAAAATTAATTTGTTTTTATTGTTTTGTTTAACTTCTCATAATGATGCAATTACTATACCTTTTTTAAACATTCAAAATTAAATCCAACACCATAATAGAGTATACAGGAGGCCATTAACTCATTTTTCCCAATAAATTGTTTTAGTAAAATCAGTTTAAACGTCCTTTTACTTCATGAGGTTCTAAGTTTTTATCGTGCCTACATAAACATCCATACTCTAGCTATAATAAAACCCCGTTATTGTGTGATTTTTTACATCTTCCAGGGATAATCAATTTTTTGTCAAATATTTGTTTCAGGATCAAAAAAGACATATTTGACGGACATCAATACGAACAGATAATTGATGTCCATATAAATAATCATTCATTTTTCAGGTCATTCCTGGCCCGCTTCTTCGAAACCTATGAACTGCCAGATACCTTTCGCATCTTTCCTGAAAAAAACTTTGTAACTTGAATTGGGAGGCAGGGTAAAATGAAAATATAATTCCTTCTGCTCTTTATCCTTAGGTATAAAGCTGGGAAGTAATGTATTAGCTATCGCTTCGATTTTTTGTTTAATTTCCATATAAGAAGGTTCTTTTCTGGCGGTAAAAGTATAAATTCTTTAAACAGCTTCATGGCATTAAAGTTGTTAAGGAATGATTTTTAATCTATGGGCAGAATACTTGTTGTTGAAGACGATCCCGATCTACTGGAGGTCGTCCAACTAATTTTAGAATCAAATAATCATAAAGTTTTCCCTTTAATGAATGGAAGGCCAATATTCAGAATTATTGAAGAATTTAAACCTGACCTTATTCTAATGGATATTAAGCTTGATGGTATGGATGGAAGGGCTATTTTTAAGGAGATAAGAACGAGAGAGAATACTGCTCATCTTCCGGTGATCCTCACTTCAGGAGGTTTTTCTGAGGACTATATCATGAGGGAACACCATACTTCTGATGGTTACCTAAAAAAGCCTTTCGAAATGTCTGCCATGCTGGAGAAGATTGACAGTCTCCTCTGACAATAGCTACAAAATTGATTTCTTATTTAAAAATGGAACAGGACGTTTAAAAACGCCCTGTTCTGCTATGATTGGGTGTTATTTTCTAGTGACTTTAAATTCTGTTCTTCTGTTCAGCTGACGTCCTTCCGGATTGTCAGATCCGTCCTTATGCTGGTTCGGTGCTACCGGCATACTAAGTCCATAGCCTTTACTTCTCATCCTGCCTGCAGAAATTCCTTTAGCAATAAGGTAATCTACACATGACTTTGCCCTTCTGTCTGACAAATCGAGGTTATATGCTGCAGAACCTATATTATCAGTATGTGCACTCAATTCAATCTCCATAGTCTCATTATCTTGCATAATCAGATACAGCTGATCTATGATTGCTCTTGAAGTTTCGGTAAGTTCCGCACTGTTAAATTCATACAATACATCCTTCAGCACAATAGGGATTCCGATTTTGAATGGTGTAAGACAAAATTCAGTGTTCATCAGCGTATCCATTTTGGCAAGGTCATCATAACTATAGGTCAACACCTTTTTAAAGAAGTTTTCCTTTTCACCGCTGAGTTTAACCTCCCTGTTAGAGTTGATCTTAAATCTGTATTTCCCATCGGCACCTGTGGTCATGCGCATCTTCTGCGTAGAATCTGACAATGTGACCAATGCACCTTCCAGGGGAAGTTTGGTCTTACAATTAAATAAGGTTCCCTGTATAGTGATATATTCTTTTTTTACATGGAATATTTCCAGGCAGCATACCGACTCCCTGTCGGAACTGATATAACCTTCCGCGTCCTCATCATCAAGAGGGGTAAAATAAACGTCGTCTTTTGAAGAGTTGAAAGGATATCCAAGGTTCCGGGGTTCCGTCCAGCTGGTAAAATTCCCTTCACTTTCATAAAAATCAAGTCCGCCCATCCCTACTTTCCCATTACTGCTATACAACAGCTTTTTCGAAACGTAATTGTAATAAGGAGCCTGTTCATCTTCATCTGTATTAATCGTATTACCCATATTTACGGCCTGGCCCAGCGTACCGTCATCCCTTAACGAACAATACCAGAGATCATATTTCCCAAATCCTCCGGGCCTGTCTGACGAAAAAATCAGGTATTTACCATCCTTCGTGACAAAAGGCTGCATCGCATTAAAGCCGTTTACATTTACCTCAGGTCCAAGTTCTTTGGGCGCAGACCAGGTTTTGCCATTCCCCGTTCCAATATTTACGAGATAGATTTTGCGGGTTCCCTTATTTGTCCAGCTGGTCAGAAACATTAATTGTCCATTGGGATGGAATGCAGGGGCAGCATATTCCCTACCCTTCTCCACAGTACCTAACCGTTTTACTACGGTTGCTGCCTCGTTCGGGTTTCCTGAGGCCTCATAGATCGCGTTTAAGAAAGGGGTTTCCTTATGTGACACTTTCGTATTTGATTTTTCATCATCCAGCACAATCGTTTTATTTCCTACAGAAACAGGTCTGGAAGAGGTGAAATAAAAATTCTCATTGGAAAGAAGGGGGGTATAATTGGAACCTTTATCGTTAATCTGATTCATCAGTTTACTGAACTTGTAAAGACGGGGGTAACGCATTTCATAAATAGCAAAATTGCAGGAAGCAATCTCCAGTTTTGCTCTTGCTGAAAAATCATCCTTACTGGGATACTTCTTTAGAAACTCATTAAAAGCAACCAGTGCTTCAGAAAATTTTTGGTTAGAGCGCAGGCTTTCCC
This sequence comes from Pedobacter sp. AW31-3R, assembly GCF_052180285.1. Classification (NCBI taxonomy): domain Bacteria; kingdom Pseudomonadati; phylum Bacteroidota; class Sphingobacteriia; order Sphingobacteriales; family Sphingobacteriaceae; genus Pedobacter; species Pedobacter sp. AW31-3R. The sequence goes on from NZ_CP197475.1 coordinate 5,812,223, forward strand.
CATAATAAAAGCTGCCGAGTATATATTTGGCATCCCTGAAGTTTTTCGCTACGGCGTACCATTCTTCAGCCCCTTTAAAGTCATTGTACAACCTTAAAGAGGAAGCCAGCTGGTAGACACAGTATTCATAATCCGCACGTTTGGGACTTTCTTCTTTCACCTTATTTTCTGAGGCATAGGGAACGATAATCCCTGAGCTATCGGGTTTAAGATTCAATGCTTTTTTATAATATTCCGCCGCAGCATAATACTCTTTATTCTGGAAGTATACATCTGCAATTCTTTTGTTATTGGTTAAAGACTGCGCACTCACTGTAACGCAGGTTAAACCCAGGAGGAGCATTGAGAATGTGGAGAACAATATTTTAAATAGTTTCATACTGGGTAAGATTATAGACGTGGACAAAAGAAGTTGGGTCCTGAAATACCTTTACGGCTCGTAAAGGAAAGTGACAATTCCAATCCTCCTCTGCTGCCTGTGGCACGGTTTAGGTTTGAGGTATTAAAATCATAACTCAGCCCGAATACCACATTTTTGATGTGCATTCCAAAGAAAGCAATAGCAGCATCATCGAACCTGTAGTTTGATCCGAAAAGGATATCGGATTCAGGATTGATGTAATATTTAGCATATGCTCCCGCAGATATTTCCCTTGCATTTCCCTGTTTCATATATAATCCATTCGGGGTAATATCAAAAGCATCAGATACTTTTATGCGTGCTCCCCCATGCCCCGTAAACCGGATAGGGATCCTTACATTATTGCCAATAAATTTGTCTACCGGACGTGTAAGGTGTGCGCCACTCACTCCTGCAAAAACATTTACTGTTTTATCCGCATCGCCATCAAAATACATCACACCGGCATTTACATCCGGCACCAGTGTATTTGTAGAACTAAAGGACTCATTAAATGGCAGGGAAGGGTCATACCCTGTAACCGGGTTATATTGATTTCCAAGGGTGATTTTTGAGGGATCAAAACTCTTATTCAGGATACCCGCCTGAATCCCGAAGTTCACCATATTCAATCCCGCTCTGCCAAAGCGGATCCGGTAGGCCGCCGAAGCCAGGGCATTTAAATAGTTATAGCTGATATCTCCTGCATTCTGGTTAAGGATCATTCCCCCAAAGGCCAGATTTTTTGTGGGTGCCATATCAAAGGAGGCACCCGCAGTTAAGTAAGCATTCGATAAGGAACTCCATTGTTGCTTCGCATTGATGGAAACCCTGTAATCGCCATCCACTACTCCCGTCAATCCCGGGTTAAGCCATAGCGGATTGGCATAATATTGAGAAAAGTGCGGATCGATCTGTGCATTAACCCTGATCGCAGCTGTAATGCCCAACAATCCCAAGCAGATAATTTTTGATAGTTTCTTCATGATATTCATAATTCAGGTTAATGGATCTTAACGTAATAGGGTTATGGTTCCTTTTCTCATTGTTTTTGTACCGTCTGTCAGTTCAAGATCGATGTAGTATACATACACCCCATTTGGCTGCATCTGTCCTCTCCATGTTCCATCCCATCCATTCTGTACCTGTTGTGACTCAAACAGGAATTGTCCCCATTGGTTATAGATGCGCATTTTCACTTTTGCAATTGCAGCACCATATACATAGAAGATGTCATTTCTTCCATCACCATTAGGTGTGAAGGTATTAGGGATATAGATTTCCAGGGATACCGGTGGTTTACCGTCTGTGGCTATACCGGTTACCGACCCAGAAGCACTTGTCTGACAAGCAATTGTTCCAATTGCCCTTACCAATAAGGTAACAGAAGCATCTTTTTGAAGGCCGGAAATTAAATGGGTATTTCCATTTGCTCCGGAAGAAGCTGTTGCCCATGTGCTGCCGTTGTCGACCGAGATTTCATATCCTGCTGCCCCTCTTACAGTAGTCCAGGTAAAGAGGATACTGGAATTGGTTGCCGTTTCTACTGAAACCAACGGTGAGGAAAGAACAGAGATAATCGTAACTGTTACTGCAGTTCTGCTACTTTTCGCAGACCCTGATTCGCCTTCTACATAATAAGTGGTAGTGGCAGTAAGAACCGGGGTAAGGAAGGATGTACCTGTATGCAATATACTTCCACCTGTAGCATTCGCATACCAGTTATAGGTTACGCCATTGACTGGACTGGTTACTGTTAGATTGGCACTGCTGCCATTACAACTTTCCAATCCGGCAAGCTGTGGTGCAGGAACCCTGATGGCAATGGTATAGTCCTGCGTTGCTGTCAGTCCATTAGCATCAGTTACGGTTACAGTTATCGTAAATGTTCCGCCAAGTGTCGGAGTTCCGGTCAGTTCCCTTGTGATAGGGTTAAATGACAGTCCCGGAGGTACTCCAGTCGCAGTATACGTGAATGGTGACGTTCCCCCGATGACAGCAGGCAGCGTTTGAGGCGCGTATATTGAGCCTACCATTCCGTCTGGCAATGTCGCAGGTGGCAACGTCATGGTAATTGTAGTGACGTTTAAAGTAAATATTGCTACGGCTGTACAACCTTTACTGTCTACAGCAATGATAGAGAAGGTATAATCTCCAGGCATCGTTGGCCTGCCCGATAATACACCCGTAGGGGAAAGTGTAAGCCCTGCAGGTAATGTGCTTCCTGATGCTACACCATAAGTGAAAGCAGGTGAACCACCAGTTGCAGGATTGATCTGAACAGAATAGTTGCCGGAAGTTACGCCATCAGTTAACGTTCCTCCATTGAAGACAATTGTAGGGTTTACAGCTAATGTAACCACAAATGCTGTTCCTGATAGGTTTTCACATTTGTTACTGCCCTCTACAGTTACATAATAGATCGTATTTGCATTGAGTCCAAGGACGTTGAAGATCGCTCCGGTGTGTACAGCGTTGGTCAGTGCGGCATCAGTATACCAGGTAAATACCGGATCGTTTACTGTAGTTGTACTGGCTGTTAAGGTGAATGCTGTACCTGCACAGATGTTAGCAGGGATACCACTAATAGTGATATCCGTTGCTACTGCTGCTGGTTTAATTATTACTGTTATTGTTTTTGCTGTACCCGGTGCATTCTCACATTTGTTATCACCACTTACTGTTACATAATAAGTAGTCGTAACGGTTGGTGATGGGCTGTAGACCGCTCCGGTAAATACGGCATTGGTCAAAGCTGCATCGGTGTACCAGGTGAATACTGGATTGGTTACAGTTGTACTGCTCGCTGTTAAAGCGACTGCTGTACCTGCACATACACTTGTTGGATTACCATTCAGGGTGAGATCTGTAGCTACCGCTGCTGGTTTTACAGTTACCACGACAACTTTTGCATCTGCTGGCAGACTCTCACATACATTGTCTCCGCTTACGGTTACATAGTAAGTGGTGGTTGCTGTCAGTGTTGGGCTGTAAGTTGCTCCCGTAAATACAGGGATAGTTAAGGCTGCATCACTGTACCAGGTAAATATTGGGTTGGTAACCGTTGTGCTGCTTGCAACTAAACTTGCCGTTGTCCCTGCACAGATCGGCGTTCCATTACCGGTTACGGCAAAGTCCCCTGATGTACCGGTCGGGTTAACCGTTACCACGACAACTTTCGCATCTGCTGGCAGACTCTCACATACATTGTCTCCGCTTACGGTTACATAATAAGTAGTCGTAACAGTTGGTGTTGGACTATAAGTTGCTCCTGTAAATACAGGGGTGGTCAAGGCTGCATCACTGTACCAGGTAAATATTGGGTTGGTAACCGTTGTGCTGCTTGCAACTAAACTTGCCGTTGTCCCTGCGCAGATCGGCGTTCCATTACCGGTTACGGCAAAATCTCCTGATGTACCGGTTGGGTTAACCGTTACCACGACAACTTTCGCATCTGCTGGCAGACTCTCACATACATTGTCTCCGCTTACAGTTACATAGTAAGTGGTGCTTGCTGTCAGTGTTGGGCTATAAGTTGCTCCCGTAAATACAGGGGTGGTTAAGGCTGCATCACTGTACCAGGTAAATATTGGGTTGGTAACCGTTGTGCTGCTTGCAACTAAACTTGCCGTTGTCCCTGCGCAGATAGGCGTTCCATTACCGGTTACGGTAAAGTCTCCTGATGTACCGGTTGGGTTAACCGTTACCACGACAACTTTTGCATCTGCTGACAGACTCTCACATACATTGTCTCCGCTTACGGTTACATAGTAAGTGGTGGTTACTGTCAGTGTTGGGCTATACGTTGCTCCTGTAAATACAGGGGTGGTTAAGGCTGCATCACTATACCAGGTAAATATTGGGTTGGTAACCGTTGTGCTGCTTGCAACTAAACTTGCCGTTGTCCCTGCGCAGATCGACGCTCCATTACCGTTTACGGCAAAATCCCCTGATGTACCGGTTGGGTTAACCGTTACTACGACAACTTTCGCATTTGCAGGTGTATTCGGACATCTATTAGTTCCCTCTACAGTGACATAGTAATTGATAGAAGCAGGAACTGAAAGAATTGAATATACTGGCCCTGTAAATACAGCAGTTGTTAATGTCGCATCAGTATACCAGGTAAATACCGGGTTGGTAACCGTGGTCGTACTTGCAGTTAATATGACTGGCGAACCGGCACAAAGGTTATCAGTTACACCTGTAACAGTGAAATCTGATGCCAGTGCCGGCGGATTAACCGTTAACACCACTGCTTTGGCTGTCCCCGCATTATTTTCACATTTGTTATCTCCTCTTACGGTAACATAATAAGTAGTTGTTGCCGATATCGACGTAATCGCAAAGGTGGCTCCTGTAAATACTGGATTAGACAGTGCAGCATCTGTATACCAGGTAAATACCGGATTGGTAACAGTAGTACTGGTAGCTGTCAGACTTACCGGTGCTCCCGCACAGAAGGAGAGGTCTGCACCGGTTACATTGATATCATTTGCTATTGCAGGTGGATTGACTGCAATAGAAATTGGCGTTCTGTTTCCAGCCGTTACACATGCACTTGCATTTGTTGCCTCTACATAGAAGGTTGTAATACCTATACCCAGATTTGCCGGAGTAGTATATTGGCTGGTATTGGCAGCAAGCAGGTTTCCTGCAGTAGCAGCATCATACCAGTTATAAGTTACCCCTGCCACCTCCTCAACGCGAAGTTGAACAGGTGTATTCAGACATGTTGAGACAGGATTTCCTGTACTGGCAATAGGTGTTGGTGCCAAAGGAGTAACCACTACTGTTACTGGTGTTTTTGGGCTTTCGCAACCATTACGAAGTGCGGAAACAGCGTAATTATAGGTTCCCCCAGGTAAGTTCGCCAGGGTTTCATAGGTATTGCCAGTACCAACCAGATCTGCATCCCTGTACCAATTGTAGGTTACGCCTGTTGCCGGATCAACAACTGCAAGAGTAGCTGAGGTTCCCTCACAGGTAGTTACATTCGCACTTGCTACAGCCGGAGCAGTAATAATTCTTTGTGCATAATTGAAGTTAACAGAAGTAAAGGCACTCACAAGACCAGAGTTAATTCTAACTTCTACGGCATCGAATAAGGTTGTTGGTGTAAATTCTACAGTGGCAGTCTGCCCACCATTTAACAGTTGTAAACTAATAAGCGGGTTATTAATTACCATCTCCGCACCCTTCACTCCTCCATTATAAGTAGCCACCGTTATACTTGGTGCAACAGCCAATGAAAGTAAACCGGCAGAAGATGACAAACCTACTTTAACTTTATCGCCCAATTTCGAAGGGCCATTAAAGGCTGCTTTTTGGGATACAAAAGTTCCTACTCCCAGAGGAATAAACAATGATGAACTTGTAGACGTCAAATTGTCAACTGCCAGTCCGGGATTAGATACCCCAGCAAGTAAGAACAGGAGCCCTCCTCTATCTACGGTCTGTGAAACCGCATTTTCACATGGCACTTCACCAGGTGTTGTTGGTATCGGGTTAACGGTAACCGTTACTGATGCTGTCGCCGAGGTACAACTTCCCGGCGCATTTCCTTTTGCAATTACATAAAAGGTAGTCGTTTGTGTTAATACAGGGGTCAAGAGTATTCCATCTGTAGAAGGAAGAGCTGATGCGCCCGGATTGCTGGCAGGATCTACCAGGTACCATTCAAATGTTAAATCTGAAGTGGATGAAGTTGCAGTGAGCACTGTTTGTCCGCCACTGGTTATTATCACTGAAGCAGGCGTAATCACTGGAGCTGCCAATGAACCTACAGTAACCGTAATACTTGCCTGGTCAGATTTAGTACCGCAACTGTTAATCGCTTCCACAGCATAAACTGCTCCTGTCGTTATGTTACTAATACTGTATGTTGGACCAGTAGCTCCAGGGATAAGCATTCCACCACTATACCATTGGTAGGTCACATCTGACTGTGGATTTTGTACTTCCAGTATCAGATTAGAGCCAGCACATGTCTCCGTTGCCGAAATCAAGTCAGGAGTTTGTGGTGCAGGGATAAGGGTCACATCCACTGCTGTTCTTGACCCTCCGCAGGTACCTCTTGAGGCTTCTACAAAAAATCTGGTATCCGCAGTAATTACAGGAGTGACGAAGGTAGCCCCATCGTTACCCAAATAGTTGTTATCAGCATCATACCACTTATATATTATTCCAGTCTCGGGATTGGTTACGGTTAAGGTAGCCGTTGCATTTAAACAAGCTGCTACTGAAGCCGCAGCAACAGTAGGTGCCTTAATGATTCTGCGTGCATAATCAAAGTTCACCGCGGTTAAAGCCCCCAGCAACCCTGAATTCAACCTTAATTCCACACCGTCAAACTGTTTAGTGGGAACAAAGGTCAATACCGCGCTTGTACCACCACTTAATAATTGAAGGTTAATCAGCGGATTATTGATGACGGTGGCATCACTGTTACTCGTTGATCCCTTGTAGGTAGTTACTGTAATACTGCCCAGAATAGCAGCTGATAATAACTGTGCATTCCGACTGATACGGATACGTAAGGTATCACCTTCATTGGATAAACCACTGAAATTAACTTTCTGGAAGACAGATGCAGCCAGGCCAACTGGAATAGTCAGTGTTGACCCTGTAAGCTGATCGCCATCAATCGCAAGGCCAGGATTCACTACCCTTGCCAGAACAAGAACCGTACCTGTAGCCCCATTGGTCTGACTCAGGGGTGTTTCACATAAAACAGGTATGGGTGTTCCATCTCCGTTTACTGTAATGGTTTGCTGAACTCTTGAAGCAGAAGCACATCCTGTACTATTAAATACGGCTTCTACATAATACGTAGTTGTTGCTGTTAATGGAGGCGTGATATAAGTAGCACCTGTAAATACAGGAGTAGTTGCATTTGCTGCATTGTACCATCTGAAAGTAACATCAGCAGATGCGGATGTTGCCGTCAGGCTTACCGATTGGCCCTGATTCACCGTCGTTACCGATGCCTGGATCTGAGGAACCAAAGGTAATGGATTAACAGTCACATTTGCTACTGCCCTTGCAGGCGAAATACATGTACCATTTACGCCTTCTACATAATAGGTGGCATTGGCTGTAATACCGGTGATCGTATATACAGGGCCTGTAAATACCAGGTTGCCCCCTACTGCTGCATCATACCAATTATAGGTGATCCCTGTTTGCGGAGTACTTATGGAAAGTACTGCTGTGGACCCTGAACACACAGGAGAAACAGCAGCAAGGACAGGTGTAGTTATCAACGGTGTTACCGTTACTGTCACCGGAACACGTGTGGGATTGGCACATCCGTTTTTGCTTACTTCAATATAATAAGTTGTGGTAGCCGTTAATTCTGGGGTAGTGTAGGTATTTCCATTGGCTAAAATGTTTCCACCTGTTGCCGCACTATACCAGGTTAATGTCGTACCTCCAAGTGGAGTCGCGCTTAAGCTTGCAGTAGTTCCCGAACAGATGGTCTGGTTTCCGGCAGCCACTGTTGGATTGGGGAAAATTACTTCAGCACCATAAATACGCAGACTCGTCAATGCGGATACCAAAGGGCTGAATCTTACTTCGACTCTGTCATACACTCCTCCTGCGGAAACGGTTGCCTCGAAACGGTTGCCCGAAAGCAGTCTCAGACCGATGAGTGGGGAACTTAAAGTATAAGCTTTTACCACCACATTATTTCTCATTACATTGACCGTAACACCACCGAGGACAGTCAAATCCAAAAGGCCGGTAGGGATTTCCAGATCAAGACGAATGCTGTCAGTTGCAACACCTTCACGCTGGAAGATTAAGCGCTGATAACCTGCTGCTGCAACGCCCACACTCAAGGTAATCTGGGTGAAGTTTGCCGGATTGGCATCTACAGAGAACAACGGATTAGAAACGTTACAATTGATACACAAAAGGGAATTGGCAATACCGCTTTCCTGCGAGGTCGCGGCATTACAATTAGGATTTGGTGTACCGTTCACTACAGTCACCAGAACAGGTACCCGGCTTGCACTTGTACAACCAGCAGCACTTTCTGTTCCTACATAGTAGGTGGTATTTGCTGTAAGTTCATCTGTAGTATATGTTGTACCTGTAGCTAAAGCACTAGTACTGGTTGCCGTAGCATACCATTTAATGATTGCACCGCCCATGGCAGTAGCCTGTAAGGTTGTCCTTTGCCCACTGCTGATGTTAATGTTTGTTGTTGTCACTATCGGCAGAACCGGTAATGGATTTACCGTAACTGTAACCGCAACACGTGTACTTTTTGCCGTACCAGAAAATGCCTCTACATAATAAGTAGTAGTTTCTGTTGGACTCACCGTGTATGACGAACCCGTGGCAAGGACTGTATTTCCTGTGGCCGGATAGAAACGGTAGCTAACACCTGTGATCGCAGTGGATACGGCAAGTGTTGCCGGACTTCCGCTACAAACAGTGATTCCTGCAATTACCGGAGGAGCCACATTAATATTAAGTGTATAGTCTGTACTTGTGCTCGATCCGCCACTATCAGAAACACTCATGGTAATGGTGAAAACACCACCCAGTTCAGGAGTTCCTGTAATGACCCTCGTGGCAGGATTAAAGCTTAGTCCTGCCGGCAGGTTCGCAAGAGCATAAGTATAAGGAGCTGTTCCCCCTATTACTGCCGGTAAAGTTGTAGCAGGATAACCTGTACCTACTGTACCTGTCGGTAAGGTAGCGGCAGGAAGATTTAGTGTACCTGTTACCCTGATCGTGTAAGGAACAGTTATTGTTCTGTTCTGACTATCGGTTACCTTTACCTGTACAGTAAATGTGCCTGATTGCGTGGGTGTCCCCGATATCACTCTCGTACCTGGTGTGAATGACAGTCCCGGAGGCAGGTTCGTTGCAGTATACGTATATCCTGGAGTACCACCGGTAGCGGCAGGAATAGTTTGTGGAGGATAGGTTACACCGACAATACCATCAGGCAAAGCTTTAGGAGCCAACATTAAGGGATCAATAATAGCTATAGTATAGGTTGCAGAAGCATTACGCCCTTCATTATCTGATACATTTACTGTGATCGTATAGGGGCCAGCCAGCGTTGGTGTTCCTGTGATCTGCTGGGTTGCCGCATTAAATGTCAATCCCGGTGGCAGGTTGGCTGCTGTATACGTATATATACCACTCCCTCCTGTAGCTGCCGGAATGGTCTGCGGCCCATAAACCGTATTTGTAGTTCCTTCCGCGAGTGTACCTGAGGCCAGTATAAGGGGATCCCTGACAATGATGGTAAAATTAGTCACCACTGTATTCATATCTGCATCAGTTACCGTTACCGGGAAGGTAGTGGTTCCTTTAACTGTTGGTGTCCCGGTAATCTGTCCGGTGGAAGGATTAAGCGTAAGTCCATCAGGTAAATTGGTGGCAGCATAGGTATAAGGTGTAGTTCCTCCCGTTACCTGAGGAAGATTTGTTGGAGGATAAACCGTACCTACTGTACCTATAGGTAATACAGTTACCGGTAAAGTAAGTTTAGGATTTACCCTTAATGTATATGCTGTGGTTACTTTACAATTCGCAGCATCCGTAGCCGTAATGCTAAAAGTTAACGGAGTAGCTGAGGAAACTGTAGGTGTTCCTGTAATCAGACCTGCCGCTGAAATCGTCAGTCCGGCCGGAAGTGTGCTTCCTGCAGCCAGTGCATAGGTATATGTTGGAGTTCCGCCAGTAGCTGCTATAATTTGCTGTGAATATACGGAGCCTACTGTCGCATTTACCAGTGTTGAAGTGGAAAGCAGCAACACTGGTCTAACAGTAACGATAATACTGTCAAGATCTGACTCGGCTATACAGCCCGTTTTTTGTGCCGTTATATAATAGGTATAAGATCCGGCAGCCAATCCTGTCTCGGTATAGGGAGAAGTCGTCGCCCCTTGTACCAGTACAGGTTGCCCCGCAGCACCTGTTACTTTTTTATAATAGTTATAGGTATAACCTGCATTGGCATTTTGCGGCGAAAGCGTAAGTCCACTGCCACCGCATAGATTGAGGGTACCTCCGACCGTGCCTGCAAACAATGGCTTGGCAACGGTACGCTGCACCTCATGGATATTCAATCCGCCGGCTAAAATATTGCCCCCGACATTTAAAGTATTGTCTACCGTAACCTTTATCCTGTCGAATATTCCGGGGGGACTATAAAATACAGCAAACCTATTGTTGGATAAAGAAGTGAGCAATTCAAGATTGAGCAGATTTGATGCACTTTGTGCTGTACCTACCAGTGTATTCCCATTATATGCCTGTATGGTTATTGTTTTTAAAACATTCAGATTTAAGATCGTTCCGCTTTGAGATAAAACAATTTTAGCCACATCTCCTGTGGAAGACTGGCCATTAAAATATATAGTTTGTGAAGTAGCAGAGGCTAAACTGACTACTCCAGGCTGAAGTTGGGAAAAGGTTGCTAAATTTCCGTCAATGGCATTTTGGGGGTTGAGAACAAGGTCCGTGAGGGAAACATTTAGTCCGGCATCACCCACATTTGTAAATATTGAAGTGCCACAATCATCAGTATCCATGTGATATGGTGTATAGACATTCATATTTATACTGGCCCCAAGAGCCAGTCCGAGCAGGTTTCCTCTGAACCTGAGCCTTACCCTCACGGAATTATAGGGAACGGATGACTTTACAGCGAAGAAGTTCTGCCCAGCAGCATTCTTTACTATAGTCGTCGTAACATTTGCATCAGATATTTTAGTTCCATTACTGCCACCACTTACGGCTCCGGTATAGGCATCAACCACCACGAGGTTTTTACTTAACAGGCCAGTCAAGTCGCCAACAATATCAAGGAGGTCCAGACTAATCCCTGAAGTTGTCGGATCGTCGAACCTGATATATGTTGTTTTACTCGCGGCGACAGTAGTGGCATACTTGAGCTGGATCCAGGCCTCACCTTCCGCCTTGATTAAACCAAGAAGGTTAAAATAATTTGCCTTCAATGCAGCACTGTTCGTGGGGGGATTTACTGCGGCGTTTCCGGCTGCGGTTACGGAACCTGCATTTGATGGGTTTGCCATATCAGTTCCCGTACCCGAACCCGAGTAAGATACGGTACCTGTTGTTGGTGTACCTATTGCATAATTTTTGATTTGAGCATACGATACATTATATAATAGCGTTATAGCTATTACACAGATCATCTTAAAAAGAATGTTTTTCAGCATTCGAGGCGTAGAAGTCCGATTCATACGTGGAGCTTTAGAGGTTAACTTAAATATCTACGGCAATTTTAAGTATAGAAGCCACCCCTTCGGTCATTCAAATCATTCATTAATTTCAGCAAGGAAATCGAACACGCTATTCATTATGTTCATTTTTACCCTGATTTGTTCAGTCCTTACTACTCTTAGGCCTATACGGGCTAAAAACCAGGATATTAATTTTGTAATTAAAATTGTTACAGCATTTATTTAAAACCATTTCGTTCATTTATAACGTAGATGTGTTATATTGAATCTTGATTTACTTATTGAACTGATACCTACTAAATATAAACCTAATGGAATACAACGACCGTCTGAATGATCTTAGGCATTTGATACTATTAAAAAGTGGTATTAAATTTATAACTCCGGCAGATTGTAAAAGGATCTCCATAGAGATTAGTAGGCAATTAAATAAAAACGTAAGTGAAACAACAATAAAGAGATTATTTGGCTTTGCAGTTGTAAAACATAAGTTTTCAAATTTTACATTAACTACTATTGCAGAATATGTAGATGAGGGAAGTATTAAACAAAGTATGCTTCCTGAACGCGAGTCCAAAACCAGCGGATGGCAGAGTGTTAAGGATAAAGTAGAAAAAATAACAAACTTTACGCTGAAGACGATCAGGAACCGTTCAGGGCTTCCCTATGAGATGACCATCGGGAGAAGATTTGCGGAACATGATTTTGATGATTTCTACCAGGGAGATTACGTTTTTACCAGTTTGATTTCCCAACCTGGTTATGGAAAGACTACATTGTTAGCCCATTTAACAGAAAAGTTGTTTCTGGCTCCCAATGCCCAATATCAGACATCGACCGTCTTTTTTGTGAAGGCATATAATTTTTTCAACCTTGAACAACTTAACCTGAATCTGGAAGATCAACTTAAAAGTCAACTGGAAATTGATTCCGATGAAAATACTTTAGCATACATTAATAAACACCAGACAAAACAGGGTGGAAAGTTTATTATTATCCTGGATGGTCTGGCAGAACTCCTTTTAAAGAAGGAACAAAAGAATCAGTTGTTTGACAGCATCATCAACCTGATCTGTTCCCTGGAGGGGTATAAGAATATCAGGTTGATACTGAGCATGCGATCTACAACCTGGGTCAGGTTTTATGAACGTATCCGCCATTCCATTTTCCTTAAATCGGCCTGGTACGCCGGACATTATTTCAACTTGCAGGACCTTTCCAATGTCCCGCCCCTTTCAGAAAAAGAAGTGGAACTGATTATCTCGAAAATCAATAATCTGAATGACAGGAAATTCAATCCGAAGTTAAAATCACAATTGAGATTCCCTTTCCATATCCATTTATTCTACCAGCTTAAAGAAGAGGATCCTAATTTTAATTACTATTCCAATATTACCTTCTACGAACTGGTTTCCAGATATATTCAGGAAAAGATCTACCGTTCAAACTATTATACAGAAAAAATCCTCTTCCTTAAGAAAGTCATCCAGCTCACCTCCTATGGGAACAAAACTAATGTTGTACCCAAAAACAGTTTGATACAGGAACTTTCAGCATTTAAAAATGCCTATATGGAATTACTGGCAGATGGAATTCTGATTGAAGAGAAACGTTATGAAAATGAACATCCTACGGAATATGTCCGTTTCCTGCATACCCATATGTTCGAGTATTTCCTGTTTGTGGAAATACTGGAGAAATTCCACCTCCAGGTAAATGCTTCATTTTTTGAATATATCAATACACAATACGACAGCAACCATGTCCGTTTTCAATTGCTGCAATGGACGATCAGGTTTTTAATTAAAACCGGCAATTTTGAAACATTAAAATCAATTTTCAGCCTCAAGCTGAATAACTACGAAATCAATTACCTGATCCTGTTTATTGCTGAAGAAATTAAATACAGATCCAAATATAATCCAGGTTTGGCTCTTGCTGTAGATGACCATAATTTTCATGATCTCGTCATTGCCGAACTCAGTAATTTTGATTTTATTGACTCCTGCTACAGGGAAGCGATAGGTACCCTTATTGATATTGCCAACAAAGATGAGCATCTCAGTATTTACAATGCATTATTAGGAATTATTGATGTACTATCTATAGATAAAGCTGAAGTAAAGAAAAGAATTGACAATTTAAACACGCTCAATATTGGGGAATGGACCGCAAATCCATTGGATGCCCTTCATATTATACATAAAAGACTAAATGCGACATCAGTTGGATACAACAGGTTACTGATGCAGATTGATGCTTTTAAGAGTGGGGAGAATCCCTTCGGAATAAATGCAAATGTTCCCATGGATACCAAACAGGGGATCTCCTTTATCCTTATCCTCTTTGCTAACTTCTTCACCAGCGATTACGAGGGTAATATTACTATTATTGAAGCTTTTGCAGAATTCAGACCTGATCTTTTCTGTAAGAACAATACATTTGTGGTTTTTCTGCTCAGTATATACGGGATATCTGAGTCCAAACGGAGTCCCTCGAAAAGGGCTCCTCAGATTGAGCAGTTGTACAACGATATTTCAGATCTCAACAACCCTAATTTCACGAAATATCAGGAAGCCATATTAATGATGCACCAAACAAAAGAATTACTACATCTCAGGAAGTTCGAGCAGGCCGCAGAGCATGCAAAAGAGTGCCTGGAACTATTTAAAAGAAATGAAATGATATTTGATGCCATAGCCTGCTATAATCTACTGATCAATATCGCTGAAATCATCAATGATCAGCATATGGTAAATGAGTACAGATATGAAAAAATACTGCTACTGGATGAACGTCAGATTTCAGGAAGCCTGTTCTAAAGTGTAATGGGCCGGTGATTACCTAAACCGACTTTTAGGAGTTTTATCTGCGATATTGATGATAATGGAATCCAATTCCTTTGCGGAACTTGCCAGGTGCGTTAAAAGTTCGTCCGTTTCATCTCCCGGCACAAAATTCTTCAGCAGATCGACCAAGCCCATTACCCTTGCTAATGGTGCACGGACAGAATGTGACTGTATCCAGGCAATTTCCTTGAATATCTTATTCTGCTCTTCTATTTCAGTTACATATTTTTTATTCTGTGAAATATCACGCTGGATCGAGATCCAATGGGTCACCACCCCATTTGCATCCGCTATCGGGGCATGGCTTTGGCTTACCCAATATTCTTTACCCTGCTTGGTATAGTTGATCACTTCTATCTGGCAGGGCATTTTATTCTCTATAGCACTTTTCAACTTCTTTATTTCAAGGATGTCTGTTTCGGGTCCTTGTGATATTCGCGGAGACGATCCTATCAATTCATATTTGCTATAGCCGGACATCTTGGTATACGCCTCATTGACATAAATAATAGTCTGCCCGCTACCTTCAATATTTCCAGTGCAGATCAATACGGCATCTGTTGCATTGATAACAACCGATTCCAGTAACCTTGACCATTCTTCTTCCTGCTTACGTTGAGAAATATCCTGCATGCTACCAATGATCCGGACAGATACCCCTGCATCATCAAAGACCATAAACCCTCTGTCTAGCACATATTTATACGATCCATCTGCACACCTGAACCTGTATTCATCTTTCCATCTGGCGATCTTATCCCTGATATGTATATGCAAATTGCCCATTACCCGCTCACGGTCCTCCTGGTGAATTTGTGTCGTCCACCATTCACCACTTGTTGTATTTTCCGGCAGATGTTTATACCCAAAAATACCATTGATCCCTTTATTCCATACAATTTTATCTGTAATCAGGTTCCAGTCCCATATGGCGTCACTTGTTGCCTTGGAAATAATATTAAACTTTTCTACAGTCAGCTTCATCTTAGCAGCATTATTAATCCGCTCGGTGACTTCTCTTGTAATATCAAGAGATATCACAAGGATTGCCTGCTGATCATTAAAAACGATAGGACTGCTCTCCACATTAACATAAATCACCTCACCATTTTTCTTGATGTGTTTGATATCTGCCCCTTCTGTAACAGGCATGGGTTGGATATCTAGCAGGTTAATCAGTGCAAACTCTTCCGGCGTGTAACCATAATTCTTTACAGCGGCGGCATTGGTCATTATGAAGTTAAACGTTTTAGTATCATAAACCCACATCGGGACAGGAGAAACCTGAAATAAATAGTCAGAAATTGTCATTCTTAAAAGATCAGTGAGTCTGTGCTTGTATACCGTAATATTACAAAAAACTTAAAACAAAACAACCCTTCTTTTGAGGAAGGGCTGTATTATTAAAATTACAAAGAAATATTTTGCCTACTTGTAAGTTGCAGCAAGTTTTAGGGCATCATAAGCATTTACAACACCTCCTGTAATACACAAATCTGAGAAGGGAACTGAAGTTGAAGTACCATCCTCACCTTCAAGATTAACATTATGATTCACTTTCACTACAGATTTCATAATGATTTCCTTTACTTTCAGTGCAGAAAGTTTTGGGTAGTATTCTCTGATTAGAGCAGCAATACCTGCAACAACAGGAGCAGCCATACTTGTACCATTAAAGGCTTCATATTTAGACTCTGGCGTAGTTGAATAAATCTGAACTCCCGGAGCAAACACATCTACTGTAGTTTTTCCATAGTTCGAAAAGTTGGCTTTTAAAGTATTGTCATCTTTAGGGCCTGAAGCACCAACAACAAGATAGGCATCTGCGATACCACCACCTTCATACCTGCGGTCAGGGAAGCTCTTGTTGATATCAAGGTTTTTATTGTCATTTCCTGCGGCCTGAACAATCAGCACATCTTTAGACATGGCATATTTAACAGCATCATCTACAGATTTTTTATCCCATGAATATCCTTTACCGAAACTCATATTGATGACCTTAACACCATTTGCAACAGCATAACGGATAGAGTTAGCAACGTCTTTGTCACGCTCATCACCATTAGGCACGGCACGGACGCCCATGATCCTTACATTGTCTGCAACGCCCATGATACCGATCGCATTGGTACGGTCTGCAGCAATAATACCAGAAACGTGGGTACCATGACTTGCATCAGGGCCTTTTACATCATTTACGCCATAGTTCCGCTCATTGCTGTCAGCATAGTTGTCACCAACCAACTCCGGTCTAGGATCAAAATCCAGGTTCAGGTTATATTTCAACTGGTCATTATAATGATCCAGCCCTTTAACAATCTGGCTGTCATAGAATTCTTTAAAAGTAGTATTCTGAAGTTGACTTGCCATCATATTTTTCAATTGTGACTCCGGACCGGCTTCAGCTTTGAAAGCCTGGAAATCAGCAGCTGTTGGATTTTCCTTACCAATCTTGGTGACAATACCATCCAAAACCTGCTTAAACCCATTGATATTCTGAACTACGGTTTTCGCTTCAGCAGTTTTCTCATCATATTCAGCAAGTGCAGACTGGTATACTTTGAAGGCAGCACTATCCGCTGGTTGGACAGTTTCTGCTGTCAGCCCCTGGAATTTTGCTTTGTCCCTGCGGATGATACGTGTCAGTTCTAATGTTTCCTGCTCCACTGATCCTTTGGCAGAGCCTAAGAAATTCCATCCATTCACATCATCGATATATCCGTTTTTGTCATCGTCTTTACCATTACCCGCAATTTCTTTCTTATTCACCCAAATAATGCGGCTCAGATCTTCATGTTTTGTATCCACACCACCGTCTAAAACACCAACAAGAACTTGTTTTGATTTTTTACCTTTCAATAATTCCTTATAAGCCTTTTCAGTACTTACACCAAAGGTAGAGTCAGTTTTTAGATCAAGGTTTTGCCAGTTTTTTTCTTGTGCTGATGAATTAAATCCAAGGGCTGCCACAAAGGTTACACTAAGTAACCCACGTAACATCACCTTATTGTTTACTGTAGTCATATTTATTTTTATTAGTTTAATTTGGGAACGAAAATAAAGAGAATTCATTACACTGTTGCATCTATTTATATTTCAGTTTAAAAAAGAACTCAGATCCTTTGCCCTGGATACTTTCCACCCATATCATTCCATTATTGGCCAAGATGAATTCTTTACAAACGACCAATCCAAGATTAGTTCCCTTTTCATTGTTTGTCCCATTAGTGCTTACACTATCCGTGCTGAAAAGTGTAGAAATACGCTCTGGAGCGATGCCAATTCCATTATCCTTTACCAGGAAGAGCACTTCAGCATCTAACAGATCCTTTTGGGCAGAAATATAGATCCGGCCTCCTTCAGCAGTAAATTTTATAGCATTCGACAACAGGTTGCGGATAATGAAATCCAGGTGATCCGCATCAGAAAAGACAGTAAGATCTTCCGAAACATCGTGTTTGATCACAATGGACTTCTGCTCAGCAGCTGCAGCAAGAAGGGATACATTCCTCCTTATTGTTTCCACTGGATGCAGGATTACCTGATTGATCAGTACCCCATTAATTTGCATCTGCCCCCAGCGAAGGAGCAAATTAAGGGTTTCCATGGAAGCAATATTCTGGGCAGATAATTTTGACAGCATGGCTGATTTCTCTTCTTCTGTTAACCACCCTTCCCTGATCATATCCAATATTTTTATCCCCGAAGCGAGAGGAGCCCTCAGGTCGTGGGCAAGAACAGAAAAAAGTTTATCCTTTACCGTATTGGAAGAGGTAAGCGCAGTGTTTGACTTCTCCAGCTGTCTGTTTAAATCACGTATTTTGAAAAAATTAAAGCCCAGAACCAACAATAAAGTGATACTTCCGGCAAGGATAAATAACATGATTTTTTGTTCCAGTATCTGTTTACTGTTGATAAACTTAAGTTCCTGAACACGCACCTGAGATTTATTGAGTTCATATTGCGCCTGTAGGTCCGCTATTTTTCCTGAGATATCTTTGAAATAAAAGCTATCGGCCAGATTGTATTGTTTATTTTTTGTCTCATAAGCCGACTTGTAATCTTTTAAACCGAAGTGGATGGCAGACATCCGGTCCAATACTTCAAGAACCTGTTTGTTGGTTTTATGCACAGTTGCAAGTGATAAGGCTTCTTCCAGATATTTAAAGGATATTTTGATATCAATTTTTGCATAACTATCAGCCAGAGCCACCAAACACTGGTATTCCCTAATGAAATTATCTATTTTCCTCGACTTTAAAAGTGACAATTTCTGAAGTTCAATAGCTTTTTCAATATCGCCAGATTGGTCATATACTTTACTCAAGCCGATCTGGATAGAAATATTCAGCCCCATCATTTGTGGAATATTACTTTGATCAATTCCTTTTTGAAAATATTTAATGGCTGCTGCAAAATTTCCGGTCTCCCGATAGGAAATTCCAAGGTCATTGTACATATTTAACCTGATACTGGAAAATGGCAGAGTGCGGCTAATCTTTTCGGCTTTCAGGAAATAAGCAATTGCTGTCCTGTGGAGTTCCTGACTTGCATACACCTCCCCTATCGTGACATAAGACTCCATGATGCCGGCATTGTCCTTATTCTTTTCACTTATTTTCAGGGAATGCAGGAAATAGGCACTGGCTTTATCATAATTGCCTTTTCTTTTCTCTATGACACCAAGACGAATGTTTTCTTTAACAATCCCCTTCTTATCGTCCAGTCGTTTATAAATTTCCAGCGCCTCCAGATATTTCTGACGCGCTTCATCCGCTTTTCCAAGATTATCATCAATCATTCCCAGCTGATGGAGCATTCTTGCAATGCCATTTTCATCATTGTGCAATCTGGCCATACTGAGACCTCTTTTAGCAAAAAAAATAGCGGAGTCCGGCTTATCGTAACGATACCGGATGGTGAGGGTTTCAAGTGTATTAATGTCTGTAACAGGATTTTTTTGATGCTGACTACCGTATCCAAAAAAGCAATAAAGTGTCAGGAAAAAAAAGAACACAATTCTGTTAAATAACATATAATGGACTAGCAGGTTATAAAAGTAGATAATCCAAAGATACTAGTTTTGATGTAATTATAAATTCAAAAAGCCAGGTTGTTACCTGGCTTTAAATATAAATATCGCTAATTTCTTTTCTATCATAAACTATTCTTCAGATAGTATATGGTAGAAATCGCGGATGCGTGAAAATGAAGGATGGAGAGAAACCACGTCACCAAATACCAGCAATGCCGGAGAGGAAATATGGTGATCTTCAATAAGCTCCCCTATAGTATCCACTATACCAACAATAATATTTTCATTTGCCGTTGATCCATTTTCGATTACTGCCACTGGCAAACGGTGTTTACCTTCCTGCTGAAAAATGGCTGCTATTTCTGCAATTTTTTCTATTCCCATCATCACTACTACCGTTGCATTCGATTTAGCGGCACCGTATAGGTCTGGTGACAATTCACCCTTTGCATTTGTCCCTGTCAAAACCCAGAAACTCTCACTTAAATCGCCATAAATCATGGGTATTTTCTGTAATCCCGGTACACCTGTCGCACTGGAGATACCAGGAACAATTTCCGTCTGAATACTGTAGGATTCAGCAAAATCCACTTCTTCAAATCCGCGTGCAAAAACAAAAGGATCTCCACTTTTGAGACGTACAACATGACCATAATTCAGGGCATAGTCAATCATCAGTTTATTCACCGCATCCTGTGAAAAAGATTCATCATCAGATTTTTTACCTACAAATATCTTTATTGCATTTTCTGGCGCATGGTTTAACAAGGCACCATTTACCAGTGCATCATACAATACCACATCAGCAGTGTTCAATGCTTTTACCCCCTTTAAACTAATTAAATCAGGATCTCCAGGGCCAGCGCCTACTAATGTGATTTTAGGTTCAAGGACACTGTTTTTTATTTTATTTAAAATCATAACCGACTCATTTAAAGGTTTACCATACTTGCATTGAACAAATATAATAAAGTCTATCGATAAAGTAGTCTTTATTTTAAAATAATTGTCTAACTCATCAGTTCCCCGCTGTTCTCCCTTGCAATAACGTCGGCCACAGAGGTCTTGGACAAAACTTCCAGTGTCGCATTCCTCACATCAATGAACGTTTTTCTTATTCCACAGGTCACTTCATCATGACATTCATCACATTTGCGGTAAAATTTAATACTCGCACAGGGTACCATGGCAATAGGCCCGTCAGTAATACGAAGGATATCAGCCAGGTATATGTCCGCAGCATTTTTATTCAGGCTGTAACCTCCCCCGGCACCTTTCTTACTGTATAAATAACCGGCATTCCTCAGATCCAGTAAAATCTGTTCAAGAAATTTACGTGGAATCATCTCCTGCTCTGCCAGTTTACTGATCTGCATAGGAGGATTTTCGATGTTTTTACCTAAAGCGACCAGCGCCTTGATGGCATATTTCGTTTTCTTAGACAACATATTAATGCAAAGCTAAGAAAAGATTCAGGTATTGATAAGCAATGGGAAAAATCATGCGATAAAGTTCTCTTCGTAATTGTCCGGTGCTTCTTCATTTAGCGTGTTATTCTTTTTAATGGTGGCCAATAAAGCAATTAGCTTCTTTTCCAGGCGCTCATATTCTGCCCTGTGCTGCTCTGTTTTGTCTGCCGAGAAATCATCATTGTTAGATAATGTAGCAATTTTAGCTTCCAGATAAGCCTGGTAAGTACTTACTGACCTTGCAGCAACTGAATTTAAAATATCTTGATAAGTCATAATAATTTGATTTTAATATATGCCTATAACGCTTGGGGTTTGAGTTTTGTTCTTGCTTTATTGGAAGAAGCAGCCGGGAACCGGAAATAATTTATCCGCTTATTAAAAGCAGGAAGTCATCCGTCTTTTGTATTTTTGCATAGATTACAACCCGGATACCTATGGCGAAAATACTGATTATTGAAGACGATGTAACCTTTTCACAACTGTTGGAAGGCTTTCTGAAGAAGCATGACCATGAACCGCATCTTACTCATAATCTGAAGAATTCATTAAAAATTATAGCTCAGGATACATTTGATTTGATGCTGGTTGATTACCGCCTTCCGGATGGTACAGGACTGGATATTTTATCCCATGTACGTGAGAAGGGCATAAATTGCCCTATTGTCATCATGACTAGTTTTAATGATGTGCGGACTGCTGTTAAATCCATTCAGCTTGGTGCAGTGGATTATATTACCAAACCCGTGAACCCGGATGAACTTTTGATGATTATTAAAGGATCACTTGGGAAAAGAGAGGAGAAAGCAGTGACGCCAACAGTATTACAAACTGACTTCATTAAAGGAAAAAGTGCCACAGCGGATAAACTTTATGCACATATTGATCTGGTCGCACCAACAGATATGTCGGTGATTATTCAGGGAGAAAGCGGAACGGGTAAAGAGTATGCCGCCAGAACCCTGCATACGCAAAGTAAGCGGAGTAAAAAACCTTTTGTCGCAATAGACTGTGGTGCACTGTCAAAAGATCTTGCTGCAAGTGAATTGTTCGGTCATGTAAAAGGGGCTTTTACAGGAGCCCTAACTGACAAGAAGGGACAATTCGAAACTGCTGAAGGAGGGACATTGTTTCTTGATGAAGTAGGTAACCTGACCTATGAAGTCCAGGTAAAACTCTTAAGGGCTTTACAGGAGCGGGTGATCCAGCCTTTGGGAAGCACCAAACAAA
This sequence comes from Pedobacter sp. AW31-3R, assembly GCF_052180285.1. NCBI lineage: Bacteria > Pseudomonadati > Bacteroidota > Sphingobacteriia > Sphingobacteriales > Sphingobacteriaceae > Pedobacter > Pedobacter sp. AW31-3R. Next base: position 5,834,446 of record NZ_CP197475.1, read on the forward strand.
TTCCGGTCAATGTGAGGATTATTACGGCTACAAATGACGACTTATTAAACAGCATACAGAATGGAGAGTTCCGGGAAGACCTGTACCATCGTTTAAATGAGTTTAAAATCCAGCTTCCACCGCTGAGAGAACGTGGGAAAGACCTTGAGTTATTCATAGATCACTTTATCCGTCTTTCCAATAAAGAACTGGAAAGGAATGTCAGCCAGTTATCGCCCCAGGTGAAAGATCTTCTATTGCAATACGACTGGCCGGGGAATTTAAGAGAGCTCAAAAATGTGATCAAAAGAATGGTTTTACTCAGCCCTTCAGATACGGCAGGGATTGAATCCTTACCTGATGAAATGATTTTAGCCATTAACCATACACCCAGACCTACTGGATCAGACCTGAAAGCCATCAATGAAAGCAATGAAAAAACATTGATTATGGAGACCCTCATAAAAGTGAAATACAATAAATCCAAAGCCGCAAAACTGCTCAATATTGACAGAAAAACACTCTATAGCAAGATGGAGCGTTATGAAATTGAATAAACTGGTCTTATAGCCGTGTACAGCCTTAATTATGATCTAGGAACTGATCGTTTCGTCAACCAATGTCATCAGAAAATTTAAGGCATCAATCAGGTTATGGATTTTCTCTTTCAAAGTTGCCGTGAGGATATGGTTTTCGGCAATTTCCATTTCCATCTGCCTGAATTCAGCGGCCAGTTTTCCTGAGCCCATCTGAGCTGTACGGCCGGCAATACGGTGAACGATCAGTCTCGCCATGGGCTGATCATTTTCTTCCAGGCTGTTTTGAAGTTCCAAGGAATCATTTGCACAATCTACCTTAAACCTGTTTAGAATTTTGTGCAGCAGTTCCCTGTCTCCGAAAGTCATTTTCTCAATTACAGCAATGTCCAGTTCCACCTCCGGATAAGCATGATTTTCTTTTTCCATTGCTGCAGCTTTAGATTCCTCTACTAAAATGGGTTCCACTTTTGATCCTTCTAAAGGACTTTCCACCTCCAGCACAGCAAGCAGGTCAGTTTCACGGAAAGGTTTCATAATCAAGCCATCGAATCCCTGACTCAATACGGCTTCAAGTTCTTCCGGTAACACCTGTGCTGTCATTGCATAAATCTTCACATCGGAAGGTATCCTCTCCTTCATCAGTTTACACAGGGTTACACCAGACATCTCAGGCATTCTCATATCCATGAATATATATTTCACTGAAGGATCCCAGCCTGTGTTCAACATGTTTCCAGGTGAATTAAAGGTTTGGTGCGACAAGCCTCTTTTTGCAAAGATAATATCACATAAATCCAGGATAAGCTGATCATCATCCACCACCCAGACGGTAGCTTTGGTATAGGCTTTGGCTGTAGCCACCTTTTCCTCTATCACCTGCTGAGGGGCAATAGTAAAAGTAAGATAAACTGTAAATGCACTTCCCTCTCCTTTTTTACTTTTCACATAAATACGTCCATCCTGGTTTTCGATCAACGACTTAATGATGGATAATCCCAGTCCTGCACCTGCCTTATTGATCACTTCCTTTTCCGGAGAATCCACCTGTTCAAATTCATTAAAAACCCTGCTGGTATCTCCCTCAGATAACCCAATGCCGGTATCTTTCACAATGAATGTAAAATGCAGGTTCTCCCCCTGTCTTTTATAAAAAACAGACAGCACGACTTCACCTGTTTGTGTAAACTTAATGGCATTGCTCAGCAGGTTATATAGAATCTGTTTCAACCGGAAGGCATCGCCCACAATGTATTCCACGTCATGTAATTCTATCTCCGTACGCATGCGCAACTGTTTGTGTTCTGCCTGTGGCTTCATGACAGAAATAACTTCTTCAAGAAGCTTCCTAATCGGAAAAGGTTGATTGGCAAAAGTAAATTTCCCTGATATAATTCTGTTGTAATCCAGGATTTCATTGACAATCTGCAACAAATGTTCTGAAGAATGATAAATTGCATCAACATCTTTCTGCTGAGGATGGGGCTGATTCCTTATGATTTCCGCATATCCAATAATAGACTGCAAGGGAGTGCGTATTTCATGGCTCATGTTGGAAAGAAACCGCTGTTTAGCCATTCCATGATATTCTGCTTCATCCCGGGCGGCCTCCAGCTCTTTTCTGTATTTATTGCTATGTGTAATATCCGTTAATATCAGGTAGAGGAGGATGACCGTCAGCAGAAAAAAACCAACCATGATCACACTTATCCTTGTGATTCCAGTATTGACTACAGCTTTCGCTTCCACCCCATTCTGCTCAATCTGTGCCACGACTTCCAATTCTACTTTCCTTAGAATATCCAGCATTTGGTTGATCAACAAATTATTTGCATTTGCCAAAACTGCTTCCCTGTTCAAAAACCTTGCACTTTTAATTCGCTGCTCCTGCTGAATAGTCAGCAGTGAATTTTTCACCCCACTTGCAATAACGGTATCAATAGACGAAGCAATCGTATCCCGCTTGATATTCTCCTCATTCGTCAGCTGATAAGACTGGTTGACTTCTTCAGTTTTCTTTTTACCAAATAGCCGGTTAAAAAAACCTTTTGGCTTTTCTTCTTCAGAAGGGAAAATAGTCACTGTTGAAGTTTTTTTCTCCGTAGTAACTACCGTACTGTCCTGTTGCTGAGGTCCCCGATTGACAAGCTCATTCAGTTTTTTTACTTCATTGGTAAAAACGCGGTCATTTACCAACTTTTCACGCACCTTCAGGTAATTGACGAACTGCTTATCCCTCTCCACCAATAACAGCTTTATAGTCCCTATTCTGGCCGTCTGCAAAGAATCTGTACTGTACATTCCTGCAAGGCTATCCAGTAATTGTCTCAGGTGTGTGGATTCCCTGAAAAACTGGTCATAATTTCCTGGCGACTTAAATGCAAGATTTTTTTGCTGCTGGTCCAGGCTTCCTACTTTCCTGGATACAGCATTCACCATCCGCAATTTTGCATTTGGAGTAGAAATCGCATCCACAGTGTCAAGCATCTCATTAAATGCTATTTTACTTACCCCCCAGGCCAGAAAAAGGGCTAAGAAAGCAAGGGTAAATCCAATAATGATTTTGCCTTTAGCAGCACTGAGAAAACTTTTTCGGGGTTGACCTGTCATTCTTAAAAGGGGAGTTTTTACGGTAAAGATAACAATACGTCAAAGCTTTTTGTTTATTATATGGCCAGCTCATCCATCCCTGATTAAAATCCGAAATATCGAAAGGGACCCCTCCCCGATCAGGTCAACGTTACAGCTATCTCCAATTTATCCTCAAGAACAGTTCTTATTGAGTTGAATTATCCTTAAAATTGCAGTTATGTATTGGTATGAAGAAGAGGTGAAGAGTTTAGTTCTAAAAAAAGAAACACTTACAGCATCTCCAAAAACAATTTTTTATGGGAGTTCCACGATCCGCTTATGGGAAAGTTTAACTGCTGATTTTGCACCTATTTCTCCGGTGAACCTGGGTTTTGGCGGCTCTACTTTGGCTGCATGTGTATGGTTTTTTGACAGGATAGTAGGCCCTTATGCCCCAGAACGGATGGTCTTGTATGCAGGTGATAACGATTTGGGGGATGGAAGAACACCTGAGGAAGTATTTATTTTCTTTTTACAACTGATAGAAAAGGTAAATGAAAGATTTGGCCCTATCCCCTGTTATTTCATTTCCCTTAAACCCAGCCCTAAACGCTGGAACTTAAATCAAAGTTTTGAATATACCAACAAACTGATCTCCGAGGAAATTGCCAGAAGAGACAGCAATTGGAAATTCATCAATATCTTTCCCCATATGATAGGTCCGGATGGCCTTCCCATTCAAAGCTATTATGACAAGGACGGCCTTCACCTCAGTCTGAATGGCTACAAAGTATGGAAAGATATCCTCTTAAAAGAACTGTTATAATCGTTACCAGATTTTAACAGTTTTTTAATGCGAATGTGGATTTCCATGCTTAGCTTTATTGGGGATGAAAAGAGTTTATCAAAAATGGTTCAGTAAGGCAGTTAACCGCGACATGGAATTGCTGGCTTTTGGCCATGGCGGTGCTGCAGTCTTGTTTTTCCCTACCCGTTCTGCCAGGTTTTTTGATTATGAAAACTGGGGAATGATCGATGCGCTCAGGTCAAAGATAGAAAATGGACAACTGCAGTTATTCTGTGTGGACAGTCTTGATCAGGAAGCTTTTTATGATATGCACTCCTCCCCGGAAGCCAAAATCGACAGGCATCTTCAATATGAGCGTTATATTCTTGAGGAGGTGATTCCTTTCATCAACAAAGAAAGTAAGGACGCTTACCTCATTTCCGCAGGTTGCAGTATGGGTGCCTTCCATGCACTTAATATCGCATTTAAACACCCGGGGAAATTCAATAAGGTAGTGGCGATGAGCGGCCGTTATGATATCACCCTTCAACTCGGCGCCTTCCAGGACCTGTTGCAGGGATACCGCAATATAAACACGTATTTTAATTCACCAACACAATACCTGTCCAACCTGGATGATCCTGCCATACTGGATGAGCTGCGTCAATTATCTATTATCATCGCTATAGGAGAGAAAGATGCTTTCCTGGATAACAACTACCAGCTGGATCATATCCTCCACAGCAAAGGGATCAACCATGAATTCTATGTATGGAATGGGGAGGCGCATAAGCCCAAGTACTGGAAGCAAATGATCAACATTTATCTTTAGTATTATTTGTTTACGGTTCCGAGATCGTTGATTTCTTTCATGTATTGAAGATAGGCCTGTTTATAGGATAATTTACGGTGCTTCCGTTTCCCTATAAAATGCCTGAAATCTTCTAAGTCACTCGCGGTAAAACCCAACTTCACAAAGAGGGCCTGGTCATTTTCCCAGTTTTTTAAATTGATCTTTCTGTTTTCCAGCTCCCTGAACAATACAACACCGGATATAAAATCAGTATAGGCACTGGTGCGCTTGAAATCCTTCATAAAATCAATGACCGTACGGTATGTTGCAGGCCTGTTCCTTTCTATTTCGCCGGCCAGAATCTCTTTCAACAGCGGTGCTTTTAACAACTCCGCATCTACCCCTTCAAAACTCCCGGAGCTTTTTAAGATATTGATATCCTTTAAAAAAAGTGAATCTGTAGTCTTTACCTGATGGTCTGCAAAATAAGGTTTCTGGTCAAGCACTGCTTCATCAGGAATTGATTGGCGGAGAACAGTATTCTTCATATGTTGGCCATAAAGTTCATTGCAGATAAGAACAGAGCTCAATTGAACCAGCATAACCATTGTATATTTTTGGCTGAACAGCCGAATTTTCATAAACATAGGACAAAGGTAGACATCCGCTATCAAAGAATCATATTTTTGAACTGAACAAGCTCTGCTAAAAAAAGAGGAACATTTCTGACTGATTGTTTTTTTATATACTGCCATTAAATGTTAAAACCTTTTATATTTGCTTCATAACGAAGCAATCGATTGTTTCCACCAACTTAATATAAATATGATGAAGCGAAGTCCGTACATTTTTACCCTGATTTTTTGTTTATTGTGCCTTAATTTATCTGCACAGGACAAAAACAATCAGAGAAACAGCAAACAGCCATCTTTCCTCGAAGGAATGATCAAACCGCGCATACGTGTCATTATCGACAATGATTTCAGCGGTGACCCGGATGGTTTATTTCAACTTGTCCACCAGGTACTCTCTCCTTCAGCAGAGATCAGTGCGATCATAGGTTCACATTTAAAGCCGGGAGATGGATTTGATCCTTCCACTACGACGGCCACCAATGCAAAGAAAAAAGTGGAAGAAGTTTTAAAAGTAATGAACTTAACAGGTGCTTTCCCATTATATGAAGGTTCAAATGCTGGCTTATTAAATGACAGCACTGCCCAAAACTCTGCCGCAGCACAGGCAATTGTAAAAGAAGCGATGCGTACGGACACGAACCTTCCCCTGTATGTCGTATGTGGCGCAGGATTGACTGATTTAGCCAGTGCTTATCTGTTAGAACCTAAAATTGCAAAACGTTTAACCCTTGTATGGATTGGCGGCCCTGAATATACAGCACTAGCCACTCCTCCCCCCGGATATACCAGCCTAGAATACAACTTAGGTATCGACATCAAAGCGGGACAGGTTATTTTTAACCATTCCGACATTCCGGTATGGCAAATCCCGCGTAATGCTTACCGCCAGACTCTACTCTCTTATTCCGAATTGCTACTTCGCGTAAAAACACAGGGAAAGACAGGCACTTACCTTGCAGAAACCATTGAAAATGTGATGAAGATGACGGCCAAATTCAATTTAAATATTGGAGAAACCTATATCATGGGAGATAGCCCACTGGTACTCCTGACCGCATTAACCTCCTCCTTTGAAAGAGATCCGTCTTCGAGCGAATTTGCGCTCGTACCTTCACCACTGATCAACAACCAGGGACTTTATGAAACCAATACATCCGGAAGAAATATCAGGGTGTATACCAAACTGGATACACGTTTAATGTTTGAAGATTTTTTTGCTAAACTCAGTCTTTACAATAACAAAAAATAGTTATTCCCTCCTTATTCTTTGATAACCCGGAGCTGTATTTCATCTAATCCTTTTCAAAATACAGCTCCGGGTTATCCCTTATTCCTCCCACAAAATAGTAACGAGGATCATATTTTCCCCTACAAAATCTAACCCGTTGATTGTTTAAAAGTTAGAAAACCCAACCCGCATATCTCTCTGCTAAAAAAATATTAGTTTGAATTTTATGCTTACCGTCATATTATTCCACCGCCTCTCCACTTATTTTTGGTGTATCGACAGCTGTTACGCTAGCACAAAAAATAATCATGATGGAGAAGAATGTTATCAAAAGAAGCGGAGCATACAGCCCGTTTGAAAGCTATAAAATAGAAGATGCAATTGTCAAAGCCTTTCACAGTGCATCTGTAATGCCGGATGGCAGTGTATTCCAAGCTGTCATGGCACATCTTGAGGATAAAATTACCTGGGCGGTAGAAGAGATTCAGGATTGCATAGAAAAAACGCTGTTTGATAAGGGTTACTTTGAAGTCATGCGTTCATTTATGCTTTACCGGCACACCCGAAAATTACAGCGGGAACATACAGGCAACCTGCAGGAAGATACGACTTATGTCAACAGCACACAAACTATTGAAGAATACATCAGGCAGACCGACTGGCGCATCAATGCAAATGCAAATACGTCGTATTCCAATGCTGGCATGGTCAATAATGTCGCTGGTAAAATCATTGCAAATTACTGGCTGGACAAGGTATATAACAGAGAAGAAGGGTATGCACACCGAAATGGGGATTTCCATATCCACGACCTGGATTGTCTGACAGGATATTGTGCAGGCTGGAGCCTTCGGGTCTTGCTGAATGAAGGATTCAATGGTGTACGCGGGCGCGTAGAAAGCAGGGCGCCAGCACATTTCAGGGAAGCACTTGGACAAATGGCTAATTTCCTTGGTATCCTGCAAAGCGAATGGGCGGGAGCCCAGGCATTCAGTTCTTTTGATACCTACCTGGCACCTTATGTCTTCAAAGACCAGTTGGAATATACAGACGTTTTAAAAGCGGTCAGAAGTTTCGTCTACAATCTTAACGTTCCAGCCAGATGGGGACAATCGCCCTTTACGAATATCACCCTGGACTGGGTTGCCCCTGAGGACCTGAAAGAACAGATTCCTACAAAAAAAGACCTCCATCTTTTCACTGATGTCACCGATGAAAACCTGCTCAGGTTAGGTAAAGAACGTGGGGCAGAAAAGCTGACTGATTTATGTTACGGACACTTCCAACAAGAAATGTCCATGATTAACAAAGCGTATTATACCGTGATGACTGAAGGTGACGCCAATAGCCAGCCTTTCACCTTCCCGATCCCTACAGTCAATATCACGGAAGATTTTGACTGGTATGGAGAAAATACTGACTTACTTTTTGAAAATACGGCCAGGATAGGATCATCCTATTTCCAGAATTTCATCGGCAGTCAGTATTTCACAGATGAGAGCGGGCACAAGGTGGAAAATCCGGAAGCTTATAAACCGAATGCGGTAAGAAGCATGTGCTGCAGATTGCAGCTTGACCTGAGAGAACTTTTAAAGCGTGGCAATGGCCTGTTCGGAAGTGCAGAAATGACGGGAAGTATTGGTGTGGTGACGATCAATATGGCACGCCTGGGCTACCTCTATCCCGGCGATCGTTCAGCATTATATGCCCGCCTGGATAAACTCCTCGACCTTGCGCAGTCCACACTGGAAAAGAAAAGAGTTTTCATACAGGAAATGTATGACCGTGGACTTTACCCTTATACAAAAAGATATTTATCGCATTTCAGGAACCACTTTTCCACCATTGGGGTGAATGGGATGAATGAGATGATCCAGAATTTCAGCAAAGGGAAAGATGAAATTACCAGTAAAACGGGAATCTCCTTCGCCTCCGCTATCCTGGAACATATCCGCATGCGCCTCAAGGCCTTTCAGGAAGCAACAGGTAACCTGTATAACCTTGAAGCCACGCCGGCAGAAGGAACAACCTATCGCTTTGCTAAGGAAGATTTCAAACGTTACCCTGATATCATACAAGCAGGAGCTGAAGGCAATATCTATTATACAAACAGTTCTCAGATACGTGCCGACCATACCGACGATCCTTTTGAGGCATTAATGCTTCAGGATGACTTACAGTGTAAGTACACCGGAGGCACTGTCCTGCACCTGTACATGCGGGAGAAAATCAGTAGCCCGGATGCCTGCCGCAATTTTGTAAGGAAAGTACTGACCAATTTCAGACTGCCCTATATTACCGTAACCCCGGTCTTCAGTATTTGCCCTGTCCATGGATATCTTCCGGGTGAACATGGTTTCTGCCCTAAATGCGATGAACTAATCATATTAAAACATACTTTAAAATCAGTCGACTATGAACAAATTACAGCACCATGAAGCCATCCTGGCGCAATATCAGCAGCAACGTAACAAATGCCTGGTTTATACCCGAGTAATGGGGTACCACAGGCCGGTAGAGAGTTTTAACATAGGTAAAAAAGGTGAGCACAAACAAAGAATACATTTCACAGAACAAGGCAGCAGCAAAGCGGCTGTATAACATCACTCCTTTTACATTACTTGATTATCCCGGAAAAATAGCCTGCATCCTTTGGTTTGCAGGCTGTAATATGCGCTGTGTCTACTGTTACAATCCGGACATCGTACTGGGAAAAGGAAATATCAATTACAGCGAAGCTTTAGCCTTTATACAATCGCGAAAGCATCTGCTGGAGGGTGTGGTACTCAGCGGTGGAGAATGTACGCTACATAAAGGCATTGCCGCCCTAATACTGGAAATCCGGAAACTGGGGATGCTGATCAAGATCGATACCAATGGTTCGAATCCCCCTATGCTCAATATCCTGTTAAGGAAAGGCCTGGTGGATTATGTAGCCCTGGATTTCAAGGCAACTCCGGAAAAGTTTTTTGACATGACCAGGTCAACCCTTTTTAATGGGTTTGAGAGTACCTTATCCTTGCTGATCAATTCAACGGTAGACTTCGAAGTGAGGACCACCGTTCATGCTGAATTGCTCAGTGAGGAAGACCTGAAATGGATGGTTACTTTTCTGGAAGAGAAAGGATATAAAGGAACTTACTATATCCAGTATTATATCAACAACACCAGAACGCTGATGGATTTGAATTACTCCGTTCAGAGAATCAATTTTGAAGCACTTTCTACCCCGGATATAAGGATAGTCGTAAGAAAATAAAAACATTAGCTTTGATAAATAAAATCAAAGATGCTATGAAATCAACTATCCAAGAGATCGAAACACGTTTTGATGCAGATGTAGAACGTTTCTCCAACCTGGAAACCGGACAGGCAACCACCCTGGATGCTACCCTGAATATGAAACTGATCACAAAAGCAATAGCCCAAATTTATCCCGATTTGACGAGTGTACTGGACATCGGTTGCGGTGCAGGAAACTATGCCGTAAAACTCATGGAGGCAGTAAATAACCCTGAGGTGACTTTGCTGGACCTGAGCAGACCAATGCTGGACAAGGCTCAGGAACGGGTTAGCGCAGCGACCAATGGGGAAGTAAAAATAATGAAAGGCGATTTCAGAACGTTGGATTTTGGGAATAACCAATATGAAGTGATTATCGCGACTGCAGTACTGCACCATCTCCGTGACGATGAGGATTGGGAAAGTTCATTCAAAAAGCTCTACGGGCTCCTGAAACCAGGAGGAAGTATCTGGATTTTTGACCTGGTACACCAGGCCAGCCCAGCTTTACACCACTACATATATACCGATCTTTACGGAGATTACCTGACTTCCCTAAAGGATGAATCTTACAGGGACCATGTATTTGCTTACATTGAGAAGGAAGATTCGCCCAGAAGCCTGATCTATCAGTTAGAACTGATGCAAAAGGTAGGTTTTACAGCTGTAGATATCTTACATAAACATTTATGTTTTGCATCTTTTGTAGGTTTTAAGAAATAGGAATGACCAATTGTACACCTAACGGTTATTTCTATTGATCAGGCTTTTCCATCATCAATTAATTCGAATTAAAAAATGTCCCCATCATAGCAAAGTCTTATCGGTAACATTTTTGACGCGTAGTGTATTCAACTATTTTTTCCTTTCAAAACTTCCTAACTTTAGTGTACACACAAAAACAAAATAGGAAGAATATGAAAATTACTTTAGACACAAAATCTTTATCCATTGGTTTTCTGGCAGCAGCCATTGGCTTTGCTACAATTAGCAGTAAATCTGTTACAGATACCGGTGGCGGTAGGTTCCGCACCGAAATAAATAACAATAATGCAGTTGTGATATTGGATACTGAAAACGGAAATTACATCATCGCTAGCGATATGATAGACGCCGCGCGTGGAAAGTGGATAAAAGGGGAGTTCTATAACACATTTAAGACGGCGAAAGGCAACAAAAAAGAATAACCTGTCTTAAAGAATCCTGCCTGATCACAAATAAGAAACTGATGGATAAAAAAAGGGGAAAGATTCTGTTTAAAGAACCTTTCCCCTGATGTAGCCCGTAGGGGAATCGAACCCCTATTTCCAGAATGAAAATCTGGCGTCCTAACCGGTAGACGAACGGGCCATTTGAAGCGACCAACCTTTACAGGTTCTGCTTCTCCTGGGTAGCGGGGACCAGACTCGAACTGATGACCTTCGGGTTATGAGCCCGACGAGCTACCAACTGCTCCACCCCGCACTATATTTTATTTCAGACTATTCCTGCCATCCTGCAAGAGTTCGAGTAGCCCGTAGGGGAATCGAACCCCTGTTTCCAGAATGAAAATCTGGCGTCCTCACCCCTAGACGAACGGGCCATTTAATATGAAGTGTCTTCTCCACTTCTCCGGTAGCGGGAACCAGACTCGAACTGATGACCTTCGGGTTATGAGCCCGACGAGCTACCAACTGCTCCATCCCGCACTATGTTCCTCCAACAATTACTATGTTTTAGGGAGTGCAAAGGTAGGATTTTATTCCGAAGATCAAAATCGAAAATGTAATTTAATTACTTATTTTAGATCTAAATATTTTTCTACGTTCCAGAAAGCGGAAATCATCTCACAATGGGGCATTAATATCACAATAAGAGGCTTTTTATGCCCTTTTTTCGCGAATAATTTTCAGAAAATTATTATTGACGTAATTCTGACAATAAAATATGATTCCGATCACTTAAAATTCTTCCTTAATCCTATTTTTGACACGTCTTATGAGAGCTGCAGTTGTTTTGTTCCTGATTATGTTTTTACTGGTATTAAAGGGATCCAATTCCTTTAATGCAGGATCACATCATCATAAAAAAGTAAGCTATCAGCCTGCACAGACCATTCAAAAAAAACAGCAGAACAAATCCTGGTACGCAAACCAGATCTTCCCTGTCATCAAACATGATAACCTGACGGAAAAAAAAGACGAATTTATCAGTATCGCCGATGAAGATGAGGATATTGTTTTCAGCAGAAAATATGTACTGCTAACGAAAAGCCATGTTGTACTTGCTACTGCTTCTGTTCTACATCATTTTTATAGTTATACACGGAACCGTCTGCCCTTCTGCAGCCATTTTTCCTATACCTCTTCTTACAAATACATCACACAACGCGTTTTAAGGCTATGATCAAATAATAGGCTTTAGTGATTTCAACACTACAGTCACCCACCTATTATTTATTCAAAGGAATCATCGATTCCAGATCATTATATCCCTTAATTACTATAATACCGTGAAGAGAATTAGTATACTCATGGGTTTGTGTGGCCTGTTGTGCCATACCAGCTGTACCTCTAAAAAAGAAGAAAAAGAAGAAGCCGCTAAATATGCGGTGACTTCCCCACTAAAAATTGACACCTCTTTTACCAGAGAATATGTGTCCCAAATCAAATCAGTAAGGAACATTGAAATCAGGGCACTGGAAAAAGGATTCCTGCAAAATATCTATGTCGATGAAGGCCAATCCGTAAAAGCCGGTCAGCTCTTGTTCAGGATTATGCCTAAAATGTACGAAGCAGAATTACTGAAAGCCCAGGCAGAAACCAGGGCGGCTGAGATCGAGCTGCAGAACACAAAACTGCTGTCTGATAAAAATGTAGTCTCACAAAATGAGCTGGCCATGGCGAAAGCCAAACTGGATCAGGCAAAGGCAGAAACCTCACTGGCCAAATTCCATCTTTCCGCTACGGAGATCAGGGCTCCTTTCGATGGTACCATAGACCGGATCCCCCTGAAGCTGGGAAGTCTGGTGGATGAGGGAGAACTGCTGACCAGCCTTTCGGATAACAGCCAGATGTTCGTCTATTTTAATGTTTCAGAACCAGAATACCTGAATTATGAAACAGATACCAAAGGCCGTGGAAACAAACAGGTAACCCTTCTCTTGGCAAATAACCAGCCCCTGAAATACAAAGGGGATGTGGAAACCATTGAAAGCGAGTTTAACAGTGAAACAGGAAATATTGCTTTCCGGGCAAGGTTTCCCAATCCGGATAAGCTCTTAAAAAACGGAGAAACCGGGAAAGTTCAAATGATCGTACCCCTCAGAAATGCACTGATCATCCCACAAAAAACAACCTATGAAATCCAGGATAAAGTCTATGTTTTCGTGGTAGACAAAAAAGGCGTGGTGAGGTCGAGAAATATCACTATAGCCAGTGAAATGTCCGACCTATATGTAGTCGGAAGTGGATTATCTGCAGATGACAAGGTGCTGCTCGAAGGAGTTCAGACGGTGAAAGACGATGATAAGATCAAGTATGACTACGTCTCCCCTAATGAAGTCATTTCTCATTTGCGGTTAAAAGCAGAATAGTTTTCCACTCCTAAACAAGTAAATCATGTTTAATAAATTCATACAGCGCCCCGTGCTGTCCATAGTCATATCGCTGATTATTGTATTTCTTGGGGTTTTGGCCATGACCCATTTACCGGTCACACAATTCCCTTCCATTTCACCCCCAAAGGTGAACATCACCGCAGAATACCCCGGAGCGAATGGTGAGCTCATGATTAAATCGGTCATCATTCCCCTGGAAAGAGCAATTAACGGTGTTCCTGGAATGAAATACATGGCCTCCGATGCCGGTAACGATGGTGAAGCCACCATACAGGTGATATTTAACCTGGGGACAGATCCCAACCAGGCCTCTGTAAATATTCAGAACCGTGTAGCCTCGGTGGTCAATAAACTTCCGCCATTGGTGGTACGTGAAGGGGTGAAAATCACCCGCGAGGAATCGAATATGCTTATGTACATCAACCTGTACAGTAAAGATCCAAAAATGGATCAGAAATTCCTCTTCAACTTTGCAGATATCAACGTATTATCAGAATTAAGACGTGTAGATGGTGTAGGTGTCGCCGATATCCTGGGTAACCGGGAATATGCCATGCGAATATGGCTGAAACCTGACCGTATGCTGGCCTACAAGATCTCTGCCGACGAAGTCCTTGAGGCACTAAATCAGCAAAGTCTGGAAGCCTCACCAGGAAAAACTGGTGAAAGTTCCGGAAAGAGATCCCAGACATTTGAATATGTACTGAAATATCCCGGAAGGTTTACCACTAAAGAGGGCTATGAAAATATCATCCTCAGGTCCAGTCCGAATGGAGAAATCCTGCGCCTCAAAGATGTGGCAAATATAGAATTCGGAAGTTCAATGTACGATATCTATTCCAACCTGAATGGAAAACCTTCCGCAGCAATTACCGTAAAGCAATCTTATGGCAGTAATGCAAGTCAGGTCATTAAAGATATCAAAACCAAGATGGAAGAGATCAAAAAAAGCTCTTTTCCTAAAGGAATGGACTATGAGATCAGTTATGACGTATCCAAATTCCTCGATGCCTCGATTGAAAAAGTAGTACATACACTGGTGGAAGCCTTTATCCTGGTAGGCTTGGTGGTGTTTTTATTTTTAGGCGACTGGCGGTCGACTTTAATTCCCGCCATTGCTGTACCGGTATCGCTCATCGGAACATTTGTATTCATGCAATTTTTCGGTATTACCCTCAACCTGATCACCTTATTCGCCCTGGTACTCGCCATAGGGGTTGTTGTCGATGACGCCATCGTTGTAATTGAAGCTGTACATGCCAAAATGGAAGAAGAGCATCTTTCTCCTTTGAAGGCCACAAAAAAAGCGATTGGAGAGATCAGTGGTGCCATCATTGCCATCACCTTTTTAATGGCAGCGGTGTTCATTCCTGTGGCATTTATGTCAGGTCCCGTCGGTATTTTTTACCGGCAGTTTTCCATTACCATGGCCACAGCCATTATTCTCTCCGGTATTGTCGCACTAACGCTGACTCCTGCACTCTGTGCAATGATATTGAAGAATACACATGGAAAACCGAAAAAGAAAAAGGGACTGGACAAATTCCTTGATGGCTTTAACAATGGCTTCAACAAACTTTCAGGAAGATATCAGAAACTGCTGGGCACTATTGTCAACCGCAGGATGGTTACCTTTACCATGCTGATTGCCTTCTGTGCCGGAATATATTTCATTAACAATACCCTGCCATCAGGCTTCATTCCCAATGAGGACCAGGGGATGTTTTACGCAATTATCCAAACCCCACCGGGTTCTTCCCTCGAGCGAACGAATGAAGTAGCGGAACGGTTGCAGAAAATTGCAGAACACGTGGATGGCGTGCAGTCTGTTTCTTCACTTGCAGGTTATGAAATCCTTACTGAAGGAACAGGTTCCAATTCCGGAACCTGCCTGATCAACCTGAAAAGCTGGGAAGACAGGAAACATTCCGTGCAGGAAATCATCCAGGAACTGGAAGAGGAGTCAAAAGACATCAAGGGAGCTACGATAGAATTTTTCCAGCCCCCTGCAGTACCTGGTTATGGAGCAGCCGGTGGATTCGAACTGCGTCTGCTGGATAAAGCGGGATCAGGGAGTTATAAGAAAATGGAAACGGTAAGCAGGGACTTCGTAAAAGCGCTGAGCAAGCGGCCGGAATTGTCCTCCGTATTTACCTTTTACAGTGCCAGCTTCCCGCAATACATGCTGCGCGTTGACAATGATATTGCCCAGCAAAAAGGGGTAACCATAGAAAATGCCATGAACACCCTATCAACACTGGTAGGTAGTAATTATGAAACCAACTTCATTAAATACGACCGCCAGTATAAGGTCATGGTGCAGGCTTCACCAGAATATCGGGCATTACCTGAGGATATCCTGAAGTTATATGTGAAGAACGACCATGATGAGATGGTTCCCTTCTCTGCTTTCATGAAGATGGAGAAAGTATACGGTCTGTCGGAAATTACACGGCACAACATGTACAATGCTTCGGAAATCAGCGGTTCTTCTGCACCTGGTTACAGCAGTGGCGCAGCCATACAGGCCATCAATGAAGTCGCCGAAAAAACCTTACCGAGAGGATTCGGAATAGACTGGGCAGGGATCTCCAAAGATGAAGTATCCCGCGGTAACGAGGCTATTTATATCTTCCTTATCTGCCTGGGTTTTGTCTACCTCATCCTGGCAGCGCAGTATGAAAGTTTCATCCTGCCCTTAACGGTTCTCCTTTCCCTGCCAGCTGGTATTTTCGGCGCATTCCTCTTGCTGAAATTATTGGGACTGGAGAATAATATCTATGCGCAGGTATCCATGGTGATGCTGATCGGGTTGCTCGGCAAGAATGCCGTACTGATCGTCGAGTTTGCCGTTCAGAAACATGGCGCTGGAGCGACCGTTCTTGACGCAGCCATGGAAGGTGCAAAAGTGAGGTTCCGTCCTATCCTGATGACTTCCTTCGCCTTTATCGCGGGATTGATCCCATTGGTGATCGCAACCGGCCCAGGTAAAATCGGAAACAGAACTATTGGTACTGCAGCTGCAGGAGGTATGCTTTTCGGAACTATTTTCGGGGTCATCATCATTCCTGGCTTGTATTATATCTTCGGTAAAATAGCCGAAAGATATACGCTGGTCAAAGACGAAGATGAAAATCCATTAACTGAAGAAATTGATCACAATGAACAAACAACACACCATATATAAGTATGCTGCCATGCTGGGCTTTTGTCTCAGCATGGCCAGCTGTAAGATCCCTGTGATCGTACAACCGAAGGAAAACACCACAACTCCCGGATCATTCACTGATCAGCGGGATACCACCAATATAGGAGCCCTGCAATGGCGCAGTTTTTTCAGTGATCCGCATCTGGCCAATCTGATAGACACCGCCATCACAAGGAACCAGGAACTGATGATCACTTTGCAGGAAATTGAAATGGCAAGGAATGACATCAAGCTTAAGCAAGGACAGATTTTACCTACTGTAGGAGCAAAACTGGGCCTGGGTGTTGAAAAAGTAGGGCGATATACCAGTCAGGGAGCCGGCGATGCCTCTACGGAAATCGCTCCCGGAAAGGAAACACCCGATCCACTAATGGATTATTCTGCAGCTTTGTATGCGAACTGGGAAGTAGATATCTGGAAAAAACTCCATAATGCCAAAAAAGCTGCAGTGACCAGATACCTGTCTTCCGTGGAGGGTAAAAACTTTGTGCTCACGAATTTAATTTCCGAAGTTGCCAATTCCTACTATGAATTACTGGCACTGGATAATCAACTTGCCATCGTACAACAAAGTATCCAACTTCAAAAAAATGGTCTGGAGGTCGTAAAAGTCCAGAAAGAAGCCAGCAGGGTGACAGAACTTGCCGTGCAGAAATTCCGGGCAGAGGTACTCAGTTCAAGAAGTCTTGAGTTCGACATCCTTCAAAAGATCAAGGAAACAGAAAACAGGATCAACTTCCTGCTGGGACGTTATCCGCAGGAAATACCAAGAGATAAAAGCAACTTCGTAGATTTGGTTCCTGCAGCAGTGCATGCAGGTATTCCTTCCCAACTGCTGGCCAACAGACCGGATGTTAAACAGGCAGAACTGGAACTCAGTGCAGCAAAACTGGATGTCAAAGTGGCAAGAGCCGAATTTTATCCTTCTTTTGGCATTTCCGCAGCATTCGGATTCCAGGCATTTAATCCCTCCTATCTGGTAAAGTCACCGGAATCCATGCTTTATTCCCTCGCAGGAGATCTTGCCGGCCCGCTGATCAACAGGAATGGGATCAAAGCTGAATTCCGTAATGCCAATGTACGCCAGCTTCAGGCGATGTACAATTATGAAAAAACAATCCTGAATGCTTACATCGAAGTATCAACACAACTCTCCAATATCAGTAACCTGGAAAAAAGTTACGCGCTGAAATCAGAACAGGTAGAAGCACTCAACAAATCCATTGAGATTTCGAATGATTTGTTCAGGTCTGCCCGTGCAGACTATCTGGAAGTACTGATGACACAGAGAGATGCCCTGGAATCAAAACTGGAACTGATAGAAACTAAAAAGAAGCAGTTGTGTGCAGCCATTAACATCTATCAGGAATTGGGTGGAGGCTGGAAGTAAATTTTCACTGGAGGTTTTCCACCATCAATTTAGGGAAATAGTACACGCTAAAATAGCTGCATTGCCGCTAAAAAGGAGTGCCTGCACTATTATTTTTCACCTGCAATCATTATGAAAGCGAGGCCGTATCATTGATCGGCCTCGTTTTTTATACGCCCTACCTATAGTGAAATAATTTAATATAATATGAAGTAATTAACAAGCCTGCAATCCTATAATAATTCGATCTCAATTAAGGCCACCCGCTGCCGGTGCTGCCTTAATCGAGATCGAATTATTATTGATATGACCAGAATTGAATTTACTGAAAGTCTTCCGCTAAATCTATGATATTGTACCCGTCACCTATGTACTCGTCATCCAAGATATTTGGAGAAATAGACAGTAACTTACTGGATCCCGCTGTTAATGATCCAATGATCTCTCCATAATTAACTGTCTGATCGCTAATATTTACTTTATCAAAACTACGGTAAGGCAATTCAGTAGTACCTGCTTTATAAACTTTAACCTGGTAAGATTTAATGAATCCCGGTTCTTCTACTATCGCAGGTAACTCATAAAAGCCACTCAGTGCTCCGGTTACACTGCTGACTAATTTTATGGAGGTATACGTTGTAACCCTTGGACGGGTGGTTGTTCTTGTCATTAAAAAGAACTCCACATCAACAGGCCCACCATAAAAATCAGGGAAACTGGTCACAAACCTTAACCGAAAGCCTACATTATTGGGGTTACTAACGGGTATCAGTTCTACCTTATCCATCAATTTTGTGCCATCATAGAATATTTTTTTAACCTGATTATAAGGCTCACTCTCAACAACATATTCTCCCAACACCCTTCCATCAGCCTTTTTGCGGAAGTGTATTTTCTTACCGGGTGAGTATAATCGGTCGGCAATGCTAAATTTAGATTCAATTGCCTGCCCAATCACTACGTTGTCTAAAACAAATTCTAATGTATCTGCCAGTACCAGGCCTTTTATTTCTACCTTAACAGGAATCGGTACATTAAGGCCATCTACTGGCGTTATTTTTTCACATGCATATAACAGAAGCATGCATAGGCCAACCAGGCTTAACTGTATGTTTTTTGTTTTCATTTGTATCTTTTTAAAAATTATAACTTATAGAAGTGCTATAGGTACGTCCGAATCTTTGGCTAAACGTAATCTGGTCACCTTCTTCATATTTATTGGAAAAACCAGGTTTCAGTCTTAAGACGTTGCTTCTGTCGCCATTAACCTCAGTATAATCGGGATTAGCCTCATAACTTTGCGTATTTCTATAAAATATGGAAGCCTTGTTTAACAGGTTGGCCGCATTTAATTTAATTTCCATTTTCCCCTTCAATAGTTTGAAACTGATTTGGGCATCAATCTGCTCCCGTTCTTTCTCATATTCAATGTCAGTTGGTAATTCCCCGACAACCAAAGTTTTAAAGCCAGATTTGTTATACATGACATTAAAGCCAAATTGCTGTCCGCTGTATTGAATACCTCCATTGATCAGGTAAGGCGATTGGCCATACATGGAGCGATTTTGGGTACTGGTTAAGTATTTAGGTCCCGTAGGTTGTGTATTTACATAGGTGCCTTTTACTTTAGAATCCTGTAAGGTAAGGTTACCATACAGGTACAAGTTATTGAGTATTTTGCTGTCCGTCATAAAGCCCATATTTTTTCTTGCTTCCAGCTCCAGTCCATAGACTTTGGCATGATCTGCATTCATGATGTAATAGACAATGTTGCCTGAAAGTGTATTCAGCGTCAGCTCTACTGGCTTGTCAAATTCCTTGTAGAATGCACTGGCAGAGAATATTTCTCCCAAACCTGGAAACCACTCCACCTTTACATCAAAACTGTTGATCCTGGTGCTGGTTAAGCCCGAATTACCAAGTTGAGCTCCATAAAACGGACTGTATCTCCAGAATTTACTGTTGTCTATTAATTCTGGCCTAACTACACTGCTGGAAAATGCCGTTCTTAAATTTAATGAAGAAATAGGGCTGTAAGTTAGATTGGCAGAAGGCAGCCACTGCCATTTCTGATCACTTTTAGGTTCATATACATTGGTGTTTTCATTATTTGGATTCTTGATTTCTGTGTAATCAAAATACTCTACCCTTAGTCCGTACACAAAACGCAATTTTTCCAATAGCCTGCTGTCTAGCATGAGGTAACCCGCATGCGATTCACTTTTTCCGGCAAAACCATCAAGGCCCCCTGGGGTAACCTCATAAGAGAAACCATTTACACCCATATTTTCTGGCTTTATCATTTCCGAAAGTGGGATATTGCTAAGGTTTTGCGGCAATGATGCGGATTGCGCAAATTTTGCAATCTGCCAGTCAAACCCTCCTTTTTTTCTGATGCCAAAATATCCCACTTTACCCGTATTATTGATTCCAGCCAGCATAAAAGGTACACTTGCATCAGCTGCCCATGAGTAATGGTCTTCGTGTATGTTATAATTGTGGCGTGACATGGGCACTACTTTAGGTTCAGAAACACTGCCTGCATAATAGAAAAACTGATAATCATTGTCAACTAATTTAGTTGTAGCTGTGGCAATACTTAAATCCTTTTCCTTGCGGTCTATTGAAGTTCTGGCGATATTCCATTCTATCTTAACTTTCCCGGCATGGTGTTGCCCAGTGATTTTGTTTTGCAATAAATCTGTAAATGTTGGATCATCCACTTCTTCTCTACGGTCTGGAATGCCTTCGGCTCCATTCGCTGAATCATCAAATCCTGTCATCCTGATCAATGTATTGTCGAACATATGGGTATACGTGTTGCGCAGGCTGAAGCGGTTTTTACCCAATTGCAAACCGGCATTAAATAATGCGCCCCAAGTGGTATTAAAGCCATAAGATTTGCCATGATTATCGTATCCATCTCTCCATGATGATCTTTCCTGGCCTTCAAGAATATGAATAGTTTGTGTGTTTCGGTAACTTAAAGATCCGGTAAAACCAAATTTATTATGGTTCAGCGTATCAAGGGTCATCAACCTACCGATGCTAAATTGATAGTTTTGTGATGGAATAGCCTTGGTTTCATATACTGTAAAATTGTCTTTGGTAAACCTTCTGCTCTGCTCGTCTACTATTTTCTGTAATTCAGGTGCAGGCATTTGGTTATTCGGAAATGTAGTCCGGTCTGTAATTACCAACCCTTGCGGAAAATTCCTGCTACCATCGTCAAAGCCCAGGTAATCATATTTTCCACGTTTATGGGTTAAGAATTGCTTGCCGGTAGTTTGATCATTAAAAGAAGTACCTGCGGTAAAGCTTATAAAGTTTTCGTTCGGAATGTCCTTCGTGTTGATCTGGATCAATCCACCTCCAAAACTCGCGTTCATATCAGGTGTTACCGTTTTACTAACCACTACATTATCCACCAGATTTGATGGGATCAAGTCGAAAGAGAAGTTCCTCGTTTGCGGCTCAGTACTGGGCAAGACGGTACCATCCAGCGTTGCCGCATTATAGCGTTCGCCAATACCACGCACTATTACAAACTTATTATCTATAGAACTTACTCCGCTGATCCGTTTTAAGCTTTCCCCGATATTCTTATCTGGCGTTCTGGAAATCTGCTCTGCACTAATTCCATTACTGATTTCCGAGGCATTTTTCTGGCGGGCAAGTAATCCTTCTGTAGAAGCTTTTTTATAATTTGCAGTCACGGTTACCCCTCTTAAACTTTCAGATACTGGTTTCAGTGCGATGTTAAGCGAAGTGTTTTTACCTTCACTAACCACCACACCGGTAACCCTTTGGGTTTGAAAAGAGAGATAGCTGATCTCTAAAGTATACGTGCCCGGGATAAGACTTAAAACGTAACTTCCATCTACACCTGTTTGCACAGCTTTGCCGCTTTCAACAATTTTAACAGAGGCGCCGGGCAAAGTTTCCCCTTTATCATCTGTGATCTTACCTGAAATACGACCTGGCTTTGCCGGAATTGGCCTGGCGTCGATAATGATAAAATCCTTCACCAGACGGTAGCTGAGTGTGGTGCCTGAAAGGATTTTCCGAAGGGCATCACCGGCAGTCATGTCATTGCCGTTTAGCGTTACCTTTTTTGCTTCTTTCTGTAGCAGTTCATCAAAGAAGGAAATACGTATCCCACTTTTACGCTGAAGGGTTAGCAGGCTTTCCTGAAGGGTTGCCTGTTTTAGTGACAGGTCTACTTTAACCTGATCCAGGTTCTGGCTCTTTACCTCTGCTGCCAGCAATAACCCTGCGAAGGTTAACTGTATTGCTATTATGATGAAAGAACACCGCATAATAAATAGTATATAAGGACGTAGTTGTACTACATTTTGCATATTTTTGAAATGTTAGAGTTGTTTTTTAATAAAATGCTTTAATCACGCCGCCGACCTGGTCGGTAGCTTTCCCCATTAGCAAAGGGTCTTCGAAAACTGTAGCTAAGGGAGAAAAGAATGACCGTTCCCTTTTGGGGAGCGGTTTTTTATGGTATGGTCAAGGTCTAAATCATCATCCTCCTTTTTTCGTTATGGTAATTATTCTACCCTTGATCTTGTAGTGCAGATGTGTAGTGTTGCAAATAATGTCCAGCGTATGGGCCAAAGGATCCGTACCTTTTACAATCAGGGAAACATGGTACTTTGCGATCTTACGCTCCTGGAAATTGATTTTTACATTATACCAGCGTTCCAGGTTTTCTGCAATGTCACCAACTGAAGCGGCAACGAAGGTCATTGTTCCGTCTTTCCAATCCCTTACCCCCTCTGCGTCTATCCTATCAACTGCCGCTGTTTGAGTTTTCACGTTCCATTTCACCTCTTGTCCCGGTATCAGCACTGCCAATGACTGCAATGAATCCGTACCGGCTATTTTCCTGCCCACCTGCACTTTTCCGGTTGCTACTGATACGCTCAAGTCTTTACCATCAAATGCGTTAACTTTAAAGGAGGTTCCCAAAACTTTGGTCTGCACTTCGCCGGTATGAATAATAAAAGGGTGGGTGTGGTCTTTGGTGATCTCAAAAAATGCTTCACCCGTCAAAGAAATTTCCCGGTTGCCTGCACCAAATTTTTCGGGGTACCTGATGCGGCTGTCTGCACCTAAATAAACAACCGAACTGTCCGGCAACAAGATTTTTGAGCGCTGTCCCCTGGGATTTAGCGTTTCGAGCATGGCGATTGCGGCTTCTTTTTTCCCGGCTATTCTATCTCCATTGAAAAAATACAGACCTATACTAAGCATTAAAATGCAGGCGGCAGCATATCCCAGCCAGGGACGACGCCACATCGGGCGAACGGGCGAAGCGATGTATTTTTCCTGGAAACGCCTGTTCCAATCTTTACTAAGCCTGTCATCCGGCAGTCCGACTTCAAAATTTCTGAAATCCTCTTCCAACAGCTCGTCAAGTGCCTGTTGCCATTCGGGTTTCAGCAGGAAATTTTTCACCAGCCTGGTTTCTTCCGCATTGCATTTGCCCTGCACAAACCTGACCAGTAACTTCCTGCCCATTGATTCTTCCATATTAAAACTCTTATTAAGCGTCTCTGAAAGGTATACCGTAAGAAACAGGAAAGTTCCGGGTGCCAAAATTCATTTACTTTAGAGAATAATCATAAAACAATGATTATCAGTTAAATAAAATAATAAAAAAAATGAATCAGTTTTAGGGGCAGGACAAGCGGCTAACCGGAAAATGGGAATATTAGAAAGTGAAAAGGACAAGGATCAGAAGGGTAATATCGGTATGTTTCCTGAGGTAGTTCCTGACGTGCAAAACGGATTCACTCAGATAGGAATCCACCGTTTTGACAGAAATATTAAGCTCAACAGCGATCATTTTATAGCTCATGCCCTGTTCCTGCCGCATCTCGTAGACCAGTCTTTTTTGGGAACTCAGATAAGCAAGGCTGGCCTGGTAGAGATCCCCCAGCTCGGCAGCAAGAAGCTTATCGTCGGATTGTGCGGGATGTCCCGGTTCCTTGGTGATCTCTGCGATATCGACCAGGGCTATCCTTTTTTTGCGGTAGTTGTCAACAATGGCCGCCTTCAGGGTATGAAATAGAAAAGGAGCAATAGAGACTTGTTCCTGCTCGAGTTCTGCTCTTTTTTGCCAAACCTTGAGCATCATATCCATCACCAGTTCCTCGGAAAGCTCTGGATCATTGGTATGTCTGATGGCGAACTGATGGAGCTTGTAAAAGTGGAGCTTAAATAACTGGTCAAAAGCCTTATTGTCCCCGTTTTTCCAACCGGAAATCAACTCATACTCGCTTTTGGATTTTGGAAACATGATGACCTATATGATAGGTCCAAAAGTACAGCACAGGCGATAACAGCGCATTAAACCTATGTTAACTAATTATTAACAACAATCAGAATCAGCCAATTTCTCCTTTTCTTGTCCTCCTGTTTTACAGTAAGGTAAAAACGAATCAAGACCAAAAGTTGTGGGGAGCATGTTAAAGTAGATATAAATCCGTGTTCACCTCTATAAGAAGAATTTGATCTTTCTCCTCCACCTGAATTGACTTCTAATCGCTTTGAGTTTTTGCATTAATTTTCTATAGAAATAGCATCTAAGCAGCTTGAGAATTGATCACCATTTTTTACTCTTACACATTCATCTTGCTCAAAAATATCAATGATGCCCCCACAGTACCGGGAAGCAAATACGAAGCCTCCAAAAAAGCAGATTGATTTTAAATCGGGAACAGGTGTAGATTTTATGTGCTTATCAGAACTTACAAAAAGAAACATACAATCCGTTATTAATTATTTTAATATCATATATGTCATAAATTTAAATCAAACAAACACAGATTTTAAGTAATTGTATTTACTATCTGTTCGATACGTCCTCGGTCAGAGAGCGACTCAGGTGTATATTATTTCCGTGAAAAGTCCGTGTAAAAATAACTAGTGTTTTTTACACGCTCAAAAGTCGCAGTCAACTCGCAGCTGACACGCAGCTTGCCCGAGGACATATCGAACAATTTTAAACCCATTACCAAGTTCTAAATACAGCCAATCACAAACTATTGCCAGTTTTGCGCAAAATGAAAATACTTCATATAATGACCTCTGAGCGAATTAATAATTCAGCACAGGTTACAATATAAATGCTAGCATTTAAGTGCACAGCAAAGCTTTAAATAGCCTAAAAACGTAAAATCATCAATTCTTATACAGCGCCCGGCACAATAGTCGACATCTATCACCGGATTGAGGTGGTTTCTGATCAATTACAAATCCGTTTACCCTACATATTTCCATGGTCAGGGATCGAGAAAATTTCAGTCTGATTTGTATTTTTAATACAGCTGCCATCCGCTGAGCTATAGTTAACCAATAGTTAAATAAAAAGAAATCATATCTTCAGCATCAAAATCTGTATTCCTTCCTCTTTCTGGACGGACTTTGATTCAGTTTATTTGAGACAGGATCATTAAGTATAAAACACAACAGGTGTTCATCTCGTGATCACCTCGGGAGAGTTCAACACTTTCAAGCTGAACATCTTGCCTCTGCCCACAACTTTTGACCTTGATCCACAGCCACTTGATCCCAAGTTTTGGGCTTTGGTACAAAACAAAAAACCCGCTCTACTTTCGTAAAGCGGGTGATGTAGCCCGTAGGGGAATCGAACCCCTATTTCCAGAATGAAAATCTGGCGTCCTAACCGGTAGACGAACGGGCCATTTGAAGCGACCAACCTTTACAGGTTCTGCTTCTCCTGGGTAGCGGGGACCAGACTCGAACTGATGACCTTCGGGTTATGAGCCCGACGAGCTACCAACTGCTCCACCCCGCACTATATGTTCAACTGCTTCCTACGAAGCCAATGTATCCATTTAAAAAATAAAATCCGCTCTACTCACATAAAGCGGATTTTTGTAGCCCGTAGGGGAATCGAACCCCTATTTCCAGAATGAAAATCTGGCGTCCTAACCGGTAGACGAACGGGCCTTTTCAAAACAGCTAACCTTTGCAGGCGCTGCTTCTCCAGGTAGCGGGGACCAGACTCGAACTGATGACCTTCGGGTTATGAGCCCGACGAGCTACCAACTGCTCCACCCCGCACTATTTATCAACTTAAATCACTAAAAGAATAAATCTTCCTTTGTTTTAAATTGGTCTGCAAAGATATATTTCGTTTCTTTGCAATGCAAATTTATTTTAAAAAATATTCAATGTCGCATAAAGCAGGTTTTGTAAGCATAATTGGTAAGCCAAATGTGGGTAAATCCACGTTAATGAATGCCCTGGTAGGGGAAAAACTCTCCATCATCACACCTAAGGCCCAGACTACACGTCACCGTATTCTTGGAATAGTAAATGAAGAAGATTTTCAGATTGTATTTTCTGACACTCCCGGCATCATCAAACCACGCTACGGACTACAGGATTCCATGATGAATTTTGTAAAGGGAGCTTTAAGTGATGCTGACTTAATCCTGTTTGTTACAGACATCAATGAACAGCATGATGAAAATGATGTGCTGGAAAAAATCATTACTTCTACCATCCCAATGATTGTACTGATCAATAAGATTGACGGGGCAACACAGGAACAGGTAGATGAAAAACAGGCATACTGGCAGGAACTGCTGAAACCAAAACATATTTTCGCCATTTCTGCCCTCCATAAATATAACCTGGAAGGAATTATGCCCATGGTACTGGATTACCTTCCTGAACATCCCGCCTATTATGATAAAGAAGAACTGACCGATAAAACCCAGCGTTTCTTCGTCTCTGAGATCATCAGGGAAAAAATCTTCAACAACTATCAGAAAGAAATCCCTTACAGCACCGAGGTAATTATTACAGCGTTCAAGGAAGAAGAAAAGCTGACACGCATCAGTGCCGAGATCATTGTGGAACGCGACTCGCAAAAAAACATCCTGATTGGCAAGGGCGGCTCCATGTTAAAAAAGGTTGGTACTGAAGCCCGTAAGGATATTGAGAAGTTTTTAGACCAGAAAGTATTCCTCGAAACCTTCGTTAAAGTACTGCCAGACTGGAGAAGTAAAAAGAATTATTTAAAAAGTTTCGGGTACGAAAATTAAACCTACCTTTGCAACCCCTTAATAATTAATACAATTAATAAAATACATGAGTAATATTATCGCAATCGTCGGAAGACCAAACGTAGGCAAATCTACCCTTTTTAACCGCTTAACTGAAAGTCGTAAAGCAATTGTAGATGATTTCAGTGGTGTAACGCGTGATCGCCATTATGGCACCGCAGAATGGACACACAAACAATTTACCGTTATTGATACCGGTGGTTATGTGGCCAATTCTGAGGATGTTTTTGAAGCCGCTATACGTGAACAGGTAATTATTGCTATTGAAGAAGCTTCTGTTTTACTATTTATGGTAGATGTAACTACCGGTATTACAGATCTTGACGATGAAATAGCACAATTACTGCGCAGAAGTAAAAAACCGGTTTTTACCGTTGTAAATAAAGTAGACAACAATGCTTTGGAAAACGAAGCAGCAGTATTCTATGGCTTTGGTCTGGGAGATATCTATTCGATCTCTTCTATGTCCGGATCCGGAACAGGTGATTTACTGGATGATGTGATCGCTCACTTTGAGGATGACGTTATTGAAGAAAATGCATTACCGAAATTAACTATCGTTGGAAGACCAAATGTTGGAAAATCTTCTTTAATCAATGCCCTGATGGGTAAGGAAAGAAACATTGTAACCCCTATTGCAGGTACTACACGTGACTCTATCCACATCCACTATAACCAGTTCGGACATGAATTTATGTTTATTGACACTGCTGGTCTCCGCAAAAAGACCAAGGTGAAAGAGAACATAGAGTTTTACTCTGTCATGCGTACCATTAAAGCCCTTGAAGAGGCTGATGTGGTCATTCTGATGGTAGATGCCGTGGAAGGATTAGAGTCGCAGGATGTGAATATCTTCCACCTTGCAGAGAAAAACAAAAAAGGTATCGTGATCCTGGTGAATAAATGGGACCTGGTAGAAAAGGATAATAAAACGATGAAGGCCTTCGAAGACCAGATCCGTACAAAACTACAGCCTTTCACTGATGTGCCGATCGTATTTACTTCAGTGCTGAACAAACAACGTATTCATAAAGCTGTTGAAGTAGCCCTGGAGGTATTCCAGAACAGAAGCAAAAAAGTTCCTACTTCCAAACTGAATGATGTGATGCTGCCAATCATTGAAAACTATCCTCCACCAGCATTGAAAGGTAAGTATATCAAGGTAAAATATGTAACCCAGATCAATGCATCGTCACCCATGTTCGCTTTCTTCTGTAACCTTCCCCAATATATAAAGGAACCGTACAAACGTTTCATTGAGAATAAATTACGTGAGCACTTCGACTTTTCCGGGGTACCGATCCAGATCTATTTCAGACAAAAATAAGAAGGATTGTTTCAAGCAAAAAATTAAGATCAGCTGCTGATAAAAATGACAGTATGGATTATTGCAAGGCGGATAAAGCCTGCTTTACCATGCTGTCATTTAGGTTTACAGCCTTATAATAACCGGCTTCCCCTAAATGGTATTTAAATAGCAATGCCTTTAGATCTGAGCAGATCATGGGTTTTGAGGCAGACAGCTGTTTATAATCAATCGCCATCTTTTTGTGCTGAATGAACCGCACGAAGTCTTTATAATCTTCTTCCTTAATATTGAACGATAGCAGGTTTTGTTCCAGATAGGAAGCTTTATACCTGTTGGCCAGCACATCAAATACATAATCGAAGATGAGTTTTTGGGAAAGCAGTGTATTGTAAAATTTATTCATTCCCGTCGTATCCATTTTCACATAGATATCAGGCTGAATACCCCCACCTCCAAAAACCTTTTTCCCCATGCCGGTTACAAATACAGTGCTCTTCGCAAGGGTATCTTTTGTACTGAGTGATTTTTCAGTTAACTCTCCGTCAGCAAAACGGTCTTCTATCTCATTCTGATAAGCAGTATACCCCTTTTTATAGGATTTCTGGATGCTTCTTCCAAGCGGGGTATAATACCTGGCAATCGTTAAGTTTAAGGCAGAGCCATCTCCAAAGGGAAATTGTTCCTGTACCAAACCTTTACCAAAGGAACGGCGGCCAATAATCACCCCCCTGTCCAGATCCTGTACTGCACCAGCAAGGATTTCACTCGCAGAAGCAGAATTTTCATTGATCAGAATGGCCAGTTTTCCATCTTCAAATTCCCCTCCACCGGTAGCAATATAATCTGTCCGTGGTTCATGCTTGCCCTGTGTATAAACAATCAGCTTGTTCTCCGGCAGCAATTGGTTCGCCAGTCCGGTTGCGGCAGTCAGGTACCCACCACCATTATCACGAAGGTCAAGGATCAGCTTTTTCATTCCCTGTACCTTGAGTGTCCTTACCGAAGAGATGAAATCTTTATCCGTATTTGCACCAAATTCACTGATCCTGATATAACCGGCATCGGGACTGATCATATAAGCGGCATCAATACTGCTCACATTCACACGTCCACGTTTAATATTCATTAATACCGGCAAAGTATTCCCGGAATGCAGCACCAGTAATTGTACAGACGTTCCCTTACGTCCCTTAATCCTTCCGATCATCTTTTCGCGCGGCAGGTGTTTTCCACTGACAAACAGGCTGTCAATCCTCAGGATTTTATCTCCAAGTTTTAATCCCGCAGCAAAGGCTGGACCGTCTTTAATGACATTGGTCACGAGTAAGGTATCTTTCAGCACATAATATTCTATGCCTATCCCATCAAAACTTCCGTCAAGTAATTCCATTTGTTCGTCAGCTGTAGCTGGCGGCAGGTAAACGCTATGCGGGTCGAGCTGGTGCAAAAGGCTATCAATCTCCCCACGGCTCAGGGTGTCTGCATTAATTTCATCCACATAATTCCTGTTGATGAGGTTAATGATCTGATCCACCTTTTCAGCATTGTTGTCAGCAAACTGTACATTACGCTCAAAAGTGAAGCCCTGATCCTTTAAAAACTTGTAACCCAAGAACATCCCGCCAATTAAAGTGACAGAATACGTAAGGGCTATCAAAAGATTTTGACGGGTAGTTGGTTTCATGGATGAGCTGTTTTGCAAAGCTATAAAATTACAGTGTCATTATTAATTAACCGTTCGTATTTATATTTTGTTTTTTTTCAATCCAACTCATTTTCACTGATAATCAACGGAGTTCCCTTTTTCATCTGTAGTTTTGTATTCAGATTTCATGATTAAAAAGAAATTGACGATTTTTACAAAGCTATACCTGGGAGGAAGCTCAGCTTTTTTCACAATTGAAGGATAAACTCAAAATAAAACTATGATACGCGTAACCGAACAGGACTCAACATACCATGACATTGACCAGATGAGTGTAATGGATATCCTCAGAAGCATCAATAATGAGGATAAAACGGTTCCACTCGCTGTAGAACAATGTCTCCCACAAATTGAAAAGCTGGCGACTGCAGTTGCGGAAAGAATGAAAAATGGGGGACGTCTTTTTTATATTGGTGCAGGCACCAGTGGCCGTCTGGGCGTGGTTGATGCCTCTGAGTGCCCACCTACTTTTGGTGTGCCTTTCGATGAGGTTGTCGGCATTATTGCCGGAGGTGACAAAGCCATCAGGAAAGCGGTAGAAAATGCAGAAGATGACGATCAGCAGGCCTGGGCCGACCTGAGCGAATTTAATATCAATGAAAAAGACTGTCTGGTGGGGCTTGCCGCATCAGGCACAACTCCCTATGTGATCGGTGGATTACAAAAAGCCGCTGCGCAGCAGGTACTCACGGGGTGTATTGTCTGCAATGCAGGTAGTCCGGTAGCTGCAGCCAGTGAATTCCCGGTGGAAGTGGTTGTGGGACCAGAATTCCTGACAGGCTCCACCCGGATGAAATCCGGAACAGCCCAAAAGCTTGTCCTCAACATGCTCAGCACCACGGTAATGATTCGGTTGGGCCGCGTGAAAGGCAATAAAATGGTAGATATGCAGTTAACCAACCATAAACTGGTGGACAGGGGAACGCAAATGGTGATGAATGAATTAAATATTGCTTACCAGGAGGCCGAAGCCTTACTGATCCGTTATGGAAGTGTAAGAAAAGCAGTACTGGCCGGCACTAAAACAAAAGAATAATGCACGAAATAGAACCCTATTACCGTTGGCGCGACGACTATATTGCCGCCGAAGATCCGCGATCTCCGTTTTTCAATACGGAATATTCAGAGTTTTACTTCGATAAGCAGCTGTATAATTTCTTAATCCATCCCCAGTGGGACGATTTCGGCTCTTCCACCCTTTACATCAAAGTCCTTTATGTAGATTATGACCACAGCTATGCAATCATAGAATTCATAGGGGAATGGAATGATGCCATTTCAAATGATATTATGCTATTGAAACGTGAAATCCTGGAACTCATGATAGATGAAGGCATCAATAAGTTTATTCTTATTGGAGAAAATATCCTGAACTACCATTCCTCGGAAGAAGACAGCTATTATGAAGAGTGGTTCCAGGATGTGGAAGACGGCTGGATTTCAGGAATCAACTTTAACCCGCATGTGATTGAGGAATTCAGGAGCAGCAACATTGATTACTATATCAATTTTGGTGGTGAACTTGACGATTTGGCATGGAGGACACTTAAACCCTTACAGTTTTTCAGGAAAGTTGAAGAAATTCTGACAAAAAGACTAGGGGCATAACTTTTGCTTAGATCAATAGAACTTGTATATTTAAATATAATTTTAAAAAGAAATGGATAACAATAATTATAACTGGTCAGAAAAGTCCGTATTTGTAGAAAATCAGACAGGCGCAGTAGCGAAAAAATTCTTTGCTAACGTGTTTTTATGGATGTTTATCGCTTTAGGTATTTCAACTGTAGCTTCGGTTTACATGGCAAATACCCCCGAAATGTTAAGTTACCTGATTAAGGCTGATGGTAAAGGATTATCAATATTGGGTTACGTAGCGATGTTCGCTCCGCTGGGATTGGTTTTACTCATGAGTGCCGGATTAAGTAAAATGTCTTATAGTGCACTGATTGGGGTTTTCATCCTATACTCCTTGCTTACCGGTGTGAGCTTAAGCTTTATCCTGCTGATTTATACCACAGGATCAGTTATCGGCTGTTTTGCCGCTGCTGCTGGTATCTTCGGCCTGATGGCAGTCCTTGGTTATACCACAGATACTGACCTGAGTAAATTCGGCCCTATCCTGATGGTAGGTGTAGTAGGTTTAATCATTGCGAGTGTGGTGAATATGTTCCTTCAAAGTTCAACCTTCGATTATATCATGAGCTTCGTAGGTGTGGCAATCTTTACTGCCTTAACCGCTTATGATGTGCAGAAACTAAAAAGAATTGGTGCAGGCATCGAAGAAAACGGCGATAGCATCGCAGCTGATGACAGCAAGAAATTAGCGATCATGGGTGCTTTATCCCTGTACCTTGACTTCCTGAACATCTTCCTGTTCTTATTGAGAATATTTGGCGGAAGAAAATAGTCACACGACAATTTACAGTATATGATACCGAAAGCCACGCAGTTTTGCGTGGCTTTCGCAATTTTATGGGGTTTAACCCGCTAATACTTGGAATTGATTTTTCTTTATTGCATTTTTGTATTCGCTTATAAAGAAAGACGGAGGGATTAGACCCAACGATGTCTTAGCAACCTGTGCTTACAAGGTGCTACATTCTACTCGAACATCATGTATGTTCCTGAAAGATAAGTTAGAGTCGGTCCATCACGGAATTCTCATAAGCCTATATTAGTACCTTTTTACTTCGCATCATCTATTGTCATTCAAAACAAATGGACATGCGCCTGTACAAAAGCCTACGCATTAACTGATATAATGAGCATTAGAGAAGAGTTAGAAAAGCGAATATTAATTATTGATGGTGCTATGGGTACCATGATACAACGCTATGTCCTTACAGAAGAAGACTTCAGGGGCGAGCGTTTTAAAAACCACCCATGTGATGTGAAAGGGAACAATGACCTGCTGAACATCACCCGCCCTGATATTATCAAAGCTATACACCTTGAATACCTGAAAGCCGGTACTGATATTATTGAAACCAATACCTTCAGTACGCAACGCATTTCCCTGGCCGATTACCAGATGGAAGAGCTGGACTATGAGATGAGCTATGAAGGAGCAAGAGTTGCCAAAGAAGCGGTAACAGAATTTATGGCAGCCAACCCTGGCCGTAAATGTTATGTAGCCGGTGCTATAGGTCCTACAAACAGGACACTCTCTCTGTCTCCTGATGTCAATGATCCGGGATACCGGGCACTAACCTTTGATGAGCTTCATGATGCCTATTACGAACAGGTTAAAGGTTTAATAGATGGCGGTGCAGACCTGCTCCTGATTGAAACCATTTTCGATACACTGAATGCCAAGGTAGCGATTTTTGCCATCAAAAAATATGAGGAAGTGATTGGCCGTAAAATAGAGATCATGATCTCCGGAACCATTACCGATGCTTCCGGAAGAACACTTTCAGGACAAACGGTAGAGGCATTCCTGAATTCTGTTGTCCATGCAAAACCTTTAAGTATCGGTTTTAACTGTGCTTTAGGTGCCAAAGATATGAGGCCGCATATTGAAGAACTTTCCGCAAAGGCGGGATGTTTTGTCTCTGCCTACCCGAATGCCGGTCTGCCGAATGAATTTGGTGCCTATGATGAAATGCCCAATGAAACCGCTACACTGGTAGATGATTTTATTCAGCATGGATTTGTAAATATTGTAGGTGGTTGTTGTGGCACCACACCAGAGCATATCGCTGCCATCGCTGCCAAAGCTAAACATATAAACCCACGAAAAATACCTGTCCTGGAACGTTACATGCGTTTAAGCGGACTGGAGCCGGTAACCATCACTCCGGAAAGCATGTTTGTCAATATTGGGGAAAGGACCAATATTACCGGATCCCCGAAATTCTCCAAATTAATCCTGAGTGGTGACTATGAAGCGGCCCTTGCCGTTGCGCGCCAGCAGGTGGAAGGCGGAGCCCAGGTGATCGATGTGAATATGGATGAAGGAATGCTCGATTCCGAGGCGGCAATGACGAAATTCTTAAACCTCATTGCCTCAGAACCGGATATTTCTAAACTGCCGATCATGGTCGACTCCTCTAAATGGAGCGTTATTGAACACGGCCTGAAATGTCTGCAGGGAAAAGGTATCGTCAACTCTATTTCGCTGAAAGAGGGAGAAGAAAAATTCAGGGACAGTGCCCGCAAAATCATGAATTATGGTGCCGCAGTGGTGGTCATGGCTTTTGATGAAAACGGACAGGCAGATAACTTTGAACGCAGAAAAGAGATCTGTAAGCGCTCTTATGATATTCTGGTAGATGAAATTGGCTTCCCTGCGGAAGATATCATCTTTGACCCGAATATCTTAACCGTTGCAACCGGTCTCGAAGAGCACAATAATTATGCGGTTGATTTCATCAATGCCACGAGATGGATCCGTGAGAACCTCCCCTATGCGAAAGTTAGCGGCGGGGTTTCCAATATTTCCTTCTCTTTTAGAGGGAACAATACCGTTCGTGAAGCCATGCACTCTGCATTTCTGTTCCATGCCATTAAAGCGGGCCTGGGAATGGGTATCGTGAATGCCGGAATGCTGGAAGTGTATGAGGCTATTCCGAAAGAGCTGCTGGAACGCGTAGAAGATGTATTGTTAAACCGCAGGGAAGATGCTACCGAACGTCTGGTAGACTTCGCTGAAACCGTAAAATCTAAAGGCAAAGAACTCGTAAAAGACGAGGAATGGAGAAAAGAATCCGTGGAATCGCGTTTATCCCATTCCCTAGTTAAGGGAATTATAGAATACCTGGATGACGATGTGGAAGAAGCAAGACAGAAATATCCACGCCCTATTCATGTGATCGAAGGCCCTTTAATGGATGGGATGAATATTGTAGGCGACCTTTTTGGTGCCGGAAAAATGTTCCTGCCACAGGTGGTGAAGTCTGCACGTGTCATGAAAAAAGCCGTAGCGTATCTCCTCCCCTTTATTGAGCAGGAAAAGCTGGATAATCCGGATGGTGACCAGAGTTCTTCCGCTGGAAAAATATTGCTGGCCACTGTAAAAGGAGATGTGCACGATATCGGAAAAAATATTGTCGGGGTCGTACTGGCCTGTAATAACTTTGAGATTTTTGATCTTGGGGTCATGGTGCCTGCACAGGAAATCATTAAAAAAGCCAAAGAAATTAATGCCGATATCATCGGATTGAGTGGCCTGATTACCCCTTCATTAGATGAAATGGTTCATTTTGCCAAAGAAATGGAACGTGAAGGATTTACGGTGCCACTGCTGATTGGCGGAGCAACAACTTCCCGAATTCACGCTGCAGTAAAGATAGCCCCGAATTACTCTGGTGCAGCAATCCACGTACTTGATGCCTCAAGAAGTGTTACGGTGTGCAGTACACTGATGAACCCAGATGCACGTGTGGCTTATATGGATACCATCAGGGAGGAATATGACAAGGCACGCGAAGCCCATTTAAATAAACGGTCAGACAAGCGTTTCAAAACCATTGAAGAAGCCAGGAAAGATAAATTTCAGATCGACCCTGCACTCGTGGCTCCTGCCCCTGCTTTCACCGGAACAAAAACCTTTGAAGATTACCCGCTGACGGAACTCGTTCCCTACATCGACTGGACACCATTTTTTCATACCTGGGAATTGAGGGGCAGTTATCCGAAAATATTCAATGATAAATCAGTAGGTGATGAGGCCCAAAAGCTTTTCGATGATGCACAGGTATTGCTAAAAAGAATTGTGGATGGAAAGTTATTGACGGCAAAAGCTGTCATTGGATTCTGGCCGGCAAATGCTGTCGGTGATGATATCCTGCTGGAAGCTGAAGGCCAGGCGATCACCATACATACCCTCAGACAACAGGCGGAAAAAGTCGCAGGACAACCGTATTATGCATTATCGGATTTTGTTGCCCCAAAAGAATCGGGAGTACAGGATTACTTCGGGGGGTTCGCCTTAACCACAGGTATCGGCTGCGATGAGCTGGTCGCTGAATTTGAAGCCAATCATGACGATTACAACAGCATCATGGCAAAAGCTCTGGCAGACCGCCTGGCGGAAGCCTTTGCTGAGCGTATGCATGAGCTGGTACGTAAAGAATACTGGGGGTATGCGCAGGATGAGCAGCTCAGCAATGAAGACCTGATCAAAGAAGAATATGCAGGTATACGGCCTGCCCCAGGATATCCGGCCTGTCCGGATCATACCGAAAAGGAAACCCTTTTTGAGTTGCTGGGTGCGGAAAAGAAAATCGGACTGCGTCTGACAGAAAGTTTTGCCATGTACCCTACCGCAGCAGTCAGCGGATTCTATTTTGCACACCCGCAGTCCAGGTATTTCGGCCTTGGTAAAATCACCAAAGACCAGGTAGAAGACTATGCCCTGCGTAAAGAAATGTCACTCGAAGATACCGAAAGATGGCTTAGCCCTAATTTAGCCTATTAACCTATACCATGAAACCGCCATTAGCATACCACCTACCCATACAATGAACCTGCTGATGATCGCTTCATCACCTTTAAAAAGAAACCTTCACTGATGAAAATCACCGACCATATTATTAACGCAAAGGGTAAAACCCTGTTCTCTTTTGAATTATTACCGCCTATTAAAGGACAAAGTATTAAAGGTATTTTTGATGCAATTGACCCTTTAATGGAGTTTAATCCTCCATTTATAGATGTCACCTATCTCAGGGAAGATTATATTTATAAACAGCATGAAAATGGATTGCTGGAAAAAGTAGCCTACCGGAAACGCCCAAGTACTGTCGCTACCTGCGCTGCGATAATGAATAAATATAAGGTAGATGCTGTCCCGCATTTAATTTGTGGGGGCTTCACTAAAGATGAAACAGAAAATGCACTGATCGACCTGCAGTTTTTAGGGATAGACAATGTACTTGTTCTACGTGGAGATGCCCGGAAAAGTGACAGCATGTTTATTCCGACACCAAATGGACATGCCTATGCTTCTGACCTGGTACAACATGTAGGGGATATGAACAATGGCCGTTACCTGCATGATGATATGGAAAGCTCGGAAAAAACTGATTTCTGTATCGGTGTTGCCGGTTATCCTGAAAAACACTTTGAATCCCCTAACCTGGATACCGACTTTAAATACCTTAAACTTAAAGTCGACATGGGTGCAGATTTTATTGTCACACAAATGTTTTTTGATAACAATAAATATAAAGAATTTGTAGACAAATGCAGGGCAAATGGAATCATGGTACCTATCATTCCGGGACTTAAACCGATCACCAACAGCAAGCAACTGATGAGTTTACCAAAAACCTTTCACCTGGATATTCCCCTGGCCTTAAGTGAGGCTATACAAGCCTGTAAGAATGAAAAAGAGGTGAAAGAAGTGGGTATCGAATGGATGATCAACCAGGGTAAAGAATTAAGGGAAATGGGTGCCCCGGTATTACATTTCTACACCATGGGAAATCCGGAACCGACAAAACGAATCGCCCGCGCTATATTCTAATATCAGGTTAATTTATCTTTAACTATTATTTTTGGCAGATTCTTTGTACATTTCCTACATTACCTATTTAAAGAAAAAGGTTATGAGAAAAGTGGCAATATTAGTTCTTGCTATACTCAGTACGCTTTCAGCATGCAATACGCTGAAGAATGCTGTTGAAGCAAGTTCTGATTTATCAAAGTTAGGCGGTACCTGGCAACTGGATTATATTTCCGGCCCAAGGATAGCGTTTAACGGTTTATACCCGGGAAAGATACCGCAAATGGCATTTGATATACAGGGAAAGAGGGTTAGCGGAAACAGTAGCTGTAACGGCTTCTCAGGCAAGCTCGTGGCAGATGATACCTCCATTAGCTTTAATGAACCTCTGGCTTCCACAAAAATGGCGTGCCCAGGTGAAGGAGAAGCCATCTTCTTCGAAACACTAAAGAAAGTAAATAAATATACCATCACAGGCGATACTACGCTTAATTTCCTGAGTGGCGATATTGCCATCATGCGTTTCAGAAAGATAAAATAAGCTATCCTACCCATATTGAAAGGAGTGGATGAGGACGGAACAATTGAAAATACCTTCTAAGGGTGTAGGTGTGAAACCAAGGGATAAATAAGTAAAAACAATAAAAAGAGGGTGACCATGTGAAAATGATACACCCTCTTCAATGCATTACCTGCTTTACAACAACTGCCTAGGCCTCATCTGCTGTCAGCAAAAAAGTTTTAAAGGCTGAAAAATCGACCTCCATCGCTGTTGCCTGTTTAGTCTTGCTTTTTAGGACTTCCACCTGCTCAGGGATATCAATTTTGGCCGCCATCTCCGCATTGAAAATATCAGGAAACTTACACGCATGGGCAGTAGAAAGGAATACAAATGCAGATGTTCCCGCTACATCCGGATACTGCTTACGGTAGTCCTGAATAGCTAGCCATGCAATTGCAGTATGTGGACAAGCAATATAATTAAATGCAGAATAGATGTCCGTAATCCCTTTAACCGTCTCTTCATCAGTGTAACGGAAACTGCTTACCAATTCCTTCACCTTATCCCTGTCGCCTTTAAACAGGTCCATAATCCTCACCCAGTTGCTTGGTGCACCTACATCCATCGCATTGGAATAAGTCTGTACAGATGGCCGCGTTTCATACACACCCGATTCAAGGAAACGTGGTACAGTATCATTTACATTCGTGGCCGCAATAAATTGTGAAACCGGCAGTCCCATTTGATAAGCCAGTAATCCGGCAGCAATATTTCCGAAATTCCCACTCGGAACAGAAAATACGATTTTTCTCTTCCCTGCCCTGTAAAGCTGTGCTACGGCATTGAAATAATAAAACGTCTGGGGAATCAGGCGGGAAATATTTATAGAATTGGCTGAAGTAAGCCTCATTTTACGGTTCAGCTCTTCATCAGCAAAAGCCTGTTTCACCAACAGTTGGCAATCGTCAAAGGTGCCATCAATTTCTATCGCCCTGATATTTTGTCCGTTGCTGCACAATTGCAGCTCCTGAATATCACTCACTTTTCCTTTGGGGTATAAGATCGTTACCCTGGTATTGGGAACACCAAGAAATCCCAGAGCCACAGCACCTCCGGTATCTCCTGAGGTAGCCACAAGTACATCCAGCAAAGCTTCATCTTCCTTCAGGAAATAGCCCATGATACGGCTCATAAAACGTGCACCGAAATCTTTAAAAGCCAGTGATGGCCCATGAAATAACTCCAAGACATAGGTATTGTCATCCAATGGCTGTACAGGAGCAGCAAAATTGATGGCCTCATCAATGATCGCTTTCAGGTCATCTGCCGGAATATCATCCTGAAGTAATGCGGAAGCTACTTTATAGGCAATTTCAGGAAGGGTATACCGATCCAGGTGCTGAAGAAACTCTTCATCAAGCACAGGAATGAAAGTTGGCATATATAAGCCTTTATCCAAAGGCATGCTGTTAAAAACAGCAGATTGGAAATCTACCCTCAAATCAGGGTTATTGGTACTGTATAATTTCATCAGTATTATGTTTTAATCAAGTACTACCGGTCCTTTTTTATTCACCGATGATACAAATGAGAGACTGTTTATCTGGATATCTTTTAATAATTTTTGAAGCGCCTGTGTGATTAAATGCGCTGTCCCCTCGTCTTTGGTGAGGGCAAAAACAGAAGGACCGGAACCCGAAATTCCGAAACTTATGGCTCCCATTTCCATAGCGATACTGCGCATTTTGTAAAACTCAGGGATCAGGATAGAACGTGTTGGCTCTACCAATCCGTCAACCATACTGCGGCCGATCAGATCGTAGTCTTTCATAAACAGACCTGTCACGAGTCCGGCTACATTCCCCCATTGTTTTACAGCATCCTTCAGCAATACTTTGGAACGGATCATCTGACGGGCATCTTTAGTAGGTACATCTACTTCCGGGTATACAATTGCAGCATACAATTCCTCTGGAAAAGGCAGGGCAATCACATCCAGGGGCTCATAACTTCTGATCAGTACAAAACCTCCCAGCAATGCGGGAGCAACATTATCCGCATGTCCATAACCGCAGGCCAGCTCTTCGCCTTTCATGGCAAAAGGTACCAGCTCCATATTCGTTAGCTGGTGATCAAATAGGGCATTCACGGCGAACAATCCGGCTACCGTACTGGCCGAGCTGGAACCCAGTCCGCTGCCAATAGGCATTTTCTTGTGCAGCTCAATATCAATCCCTACGTCTGTACGCCCAATATGTTTCAGGTAGTCCTGCACACTTGCACTCACCGTATTCTTATCAGGATTCAAAGGCAGTCGCCCTTCGTCACCTGTTATTTTTGAAATGATTACTCCAGGCTTATCCGTAATACGCATAATCACCTCATCACCAGGCTCATTCACCGCGAATCCCAATACATCGAATCCACAGACTACATTTGCCACAGTTGCGGGAGCAAAAACCTTTATCGAATTTTTCATCAGTAAATATTTGTTTTTTATCGGTTATGAAGCGATCATAAGCTTATTCATTGCTGTTTGTTAGCGGTAAGCTTATGATGGTTTCATCAGTAAATATTTGTTTTTTATCGGTTATGAAGCGATCATAAGCTTATTCATTGCTGTTTGTTAGCGGTAAGCTTATGATGGTTTCATCAGTAAATATTTGTTTTTTAAAGGTTAAACTATTTTTTACCTACATTGATGATATCAGCAAATACACCAGCGGCAGTAACTTCAGCTCCTGCTCCGGGGCCTTTAATCACCAGCGGACGCTCTTTGTAACGGTCAGTAATAAAGGATATGATATTATCACTACCTGAGAGCATATAGAACGGATGCGAATCATCCACCATCTGTAAAGTAATGGTAACTTTTCCAGCTTCCAGCTTACCAATATAACGTAAGACTTTCCCTCCATCCGCAGCCTGTTTTTTCAGGTCTTCAAAATAAGCAGCATTATTTTCCAGCTCCTGGTAGAAATCAGCCACACTCTCTGCCGCCAGACATGCCGGAGGTAACATGCTCTGAATCTCTACGTCAGCCTCCTCCAATGGATAACCTGCATCACGGGCAAGAATCAGCATTTTACGCATAAAATCCTTTCCGTTCAGGTCATCACGCGGATCAGGCTCAGTATATCCATTGTCCTGCGCCTCTTTTACAATTTCATGAAAGCGTGCTTCGCCTTTGAAATTGTTGAAGATATAGGATATGGTACCCGACAGGATCGCTTCAATGCTAAACAGGTTGTCGCCACTTAACATCAGGTCTTTTAGCGTCCTGATGATGGGTAGCCCCGCACCTACGTTGGTTTCATAGTAAAAATCAACGCCGTATTTTCTTGCGGCATTCTTAAAGGCTGCATATTGTTCATAATCTGCAGAGTTACCTATTTTATTACAGGTGACTACAGAAATACTTGATTCCAGGATTTCTTTATAAAAATGAACAGGGTAGCTGCTTGCAGTATTGTCTACAAATACACAGTTAGGCAGGTTCATGGCCTTCATCTGCTGCACAAATTCTTTTAAATCGGCCGGCTCAGCATAAGTATTCAACTCATTTTCCCAGTTGACCAAATCAATGCTTTCCTGGTTCAGGTACATCTGACGGGTATTGCTGATTCCCATCACCTTTACTTCCAGGTCATTGTTCTTTGCAAGGAGCGGACTTTGGATCAGCAGCTGACTGAACAGGGTTTTACCGATATTTCCTGTTCCGAGGCAGAAAATATGAAGTGTTTTCTTCAGGTTAGCGAAGAATGCATCATGTACTGCGTTCACTGCTTTCGACAAATCAGTTTTTGAAATGATCACAGAGATATTGTATTCTGAAGAGCCCTGTGCAATGGCACGTACATTGATCCCGTTTCTGCCCAATGCATTGAACAACTTGCCCGACATGCCGGGAGTATGTTTCATATTCTCCCCCACAACGGCCAATACCGATAATCCATTTTCTACTTCAGGATACTCCAGTTTTTTCGCCTGTAATTCCAGTTCAAACTCTTTACTGATCAGCGCAAGGGCCTTCAGCGCATCTGCAGGTTTTACCGCGAAAGTAATGCTGTGTTCAGAAGAGGATTGTGTAATTAAAACCACATTGATCTGTTCACGGGACAGCAGTGAGAACAAACGTCCGCTGAATCCTGCTTTACCCACCATACCACTTCCCGACAGGTTCAGTATGCTGATTTCATCAATTGACGAAATGCCTTTGATCGGGAGTTCTGAGGCATGTGCACCATGCCTGATATAGGTACCTTCGAAGCCTGGATTAAAAGTATTTTTAATTACAATAGGGATCTTTTTAAGAAAGGCCGGGATCATGGTAGGCGGATAAATGACCTTCGCACCGAAGTAGGATAACTCCATCGCCTCGGTATAACTTAATTCTGGCAGGGAGAATGCCTTTTCTACGATCCTTGGATCGGCAGTTAACATCCCGTCCACATCTGTCCAGATTTCAATCTGGTCGACATGGAGTGCCGAACCCCATATGGCGGCAGTGAAATCACTTCCTCCCCTGCCCAATGTCGTAATCCTGCCTTCATTGTTACTGGCAATAAATCCGGTCACGAATAAAAGCTGGGTACTGTTCGCCTGGTAAAAGTCCTGGATCAGCATTTCTGTAAGCTCCGTATTTACTTTTGCCTGTCCGAAATTGCTATCTGTTTTAATCAGTTCCGCACCATCAACCGCTACAGCAGCAGGGAAGTGCTGTCTGGCGATATGGCTGACCATAAAGGTAGAGCAGCGTTCGCCGTAGCTCAGGATCAGATCTTTGGTCTGCGGACTTAACTCTTTAAGGTGATATACCGAAGAAAGAATATCTTCAAGTTCATTGAAATAGATTTTAAGTTTGGTGAATACAGGATTCTGGGCTGAAGCTGGCAGCAGCGTTTTCACTACGTGGAAATGCTTCTCTTCGATCTCTTTTAAATCCGCTGTATAATCTCCGGCGGCAAGTGCTTTTTCAGCCATTGCCTGCAACAGGTTAGTTACGCCGTGCATGGCAGATAACACAACAACGGGATGCTCTTCATCGCCGGACTTTAGCAGGATATCAATCAGGGTACGGATACTGTCCGCCGAACCTACCGATGTTCCTCCAAATTTTAAAATCTTCATAACTTTTTCTTCAAGTGTTTATTTATTATTCTTCAGGTACTAAGTCTGCAGGGGCTGCTGAGCGTTTCATGTGGTTAAGCTCCTGCGGGTTATTTGTAAAAAAAAACGCGCCTTCCTGTTTAGAGGAAGGCGCGTTTTGTGGTTTTTATATTTTTCATTACCCCATTACTTCACCTGCCTCCGGAATTCCCCGGTGGTGGTAATAATAATGGATGTAATCATTGAATTATTTATCATATTGTGTACAGCAATCGTATCTGTTTTTGCTATACCGTAAAGTAAAGTTATATTTTCATCAATATCAAGTGATTTAACAAAAAAATTTTGAAAAGCTGCGGCGCTGGTAGGTATCCTCCTTTTTTACTTACCTTTACTGCATAATAATATGCAGGGATTAGTAATAAAATCAACAGGGAGCTGGTACCAGGTACATGGGGAAGACGGCGGGAATTATGATTGCAGGATTAAAGGAAAATTCCGGATTAAAGGAATTCAGACCACCAATCCTATAGCAGTTGGCGATCAGGTGGAGTTTGAGATGGAACCCAATGCGGATACCGGGGTTATTTTTAAACTTCATGAAAGAAAAAATTACATCATCAGGAAGTCTATCAACCTGTCCAAACAGGCGCAGATTATTGCAGCCAACCTTGACCAGGCCTTCCTGGTAGTTACTTTAGTCTCTCCGCGAACTTCCTTAGGATTTATCGACCGCTTTCTGGTCACTGCCGAAGCCTACCGCATTCCGGCGGTATTGATCTTCAATAAGCTGGATCTTTTCAATGAAGATGGTCTGGCCGTTCTGGCAGAATATAAAAGCATTTATGAAAACATCGGATATCCCTGTTATGAGGTTTCTGCCCTGGAGGGAACAAACATTCCTTTGATAGAAAGTTTGTTAAAAGATAAAACCACACTGTTCTCCGGACACTCCGGTGTCGGCAAATCAAGTTTGATCAATGCCCTTTTACCCGACAGAAATATAAAAACAGGAGAAATATCGGAATCGAGTGATAAAGGGCAGCATACC
This sequence comes from Pedobacter sp. AW31-3R, assembly GCF_052180285.1. Taxonomy (NCBI): domain Bacteria; kingdom Pseudomonadati; phylum Bacteroidota; class Sphingobacteriia; order Sphingobacteriales; family Sphingobacteriaceae; genus Pedobacter; species Pedobacter sp. AW31-3R. The sequence goes on from NZ_CP197475.1 coordinate 5,878,674, forward strand.
ACCACCTTCGCGGAAATGCATACCCTCCCCTTTGGTGGTTACCTCATTGATACCCCGGGCATCAGGGAGCTGGGTATCTACGATATCAAACCGGAAGAATTAAGTCATTATTTCAGGGAAATGATGGAGACCATGCATTTGTGTAAATTCCACAATTGCCGGCACATCAATGAACCCGGCTGTGCCGTATTAAAGGCTATAGAAAACGGAGACATCGAACTGAGCAGGTATGAAAGCTACCTGAGTATGTATCATGGTAACGAAACCAGGGCCTAAATAAACGATCACCTCAAAAAAACAAGTATCTGTCCACATGAGAGCTGTTATACAAAGAGTAACTGAAGCATCCTGCAAAGTAGAAGGAAAAATTACCGGTGCCATAGAGAGCGGATTCCTGGTATTACTGGGTATTGAAGATGCCGATGGGCAGGAAGACCTGGAATGGCTGGCACAAAAGATCGTTAACATGCGCATTTTCAGTGATGAAAATGGACTGATGAACAAATCGTTATCAGATATTGACGGCAATATTTTACTGGTCAGCCAGTTTACCCTATTTGCCTCCACAAAAAAAGGAAACAGACCTGGCTTCACCAGGGCAGCAAGACCCGAAAAAGCGATTCCATTATATGAAGCGATGATTGAAAAACTGGATACTTTATTGTTACGCAAAGTAGAAACAGGGATATTTGGTGCGGATATGAAAATCAGTTTGGTGAATGATGGGCCAACGACTATCCTCATCGACACAAAAACCAAGGAGTAAAGCATTACTAAACCCAAAATACAGTAAAAATCAGGATATGACGATAAAGGAAGCACAGGAAGCAGTGGACCAATGGATAAATACCACGGGAATCCGTTATTTTAATGAACTCACCAACACTGCTATTTTAATGGAAGAAGTGGGTGAAGTCGCCCGCATCATGTCACGCAGATATGGAGAACAATCCTTTAAGAAAAGTGATGAAGCGGTGGATCTTGGTGATGAAATGGCAGATGTGATGTTTGTCCTCATCTGTCTGGCTAACCAGACGGGGATCAACCTGACTGAGGCACTGGAGAAAAATATGGTCAAGAAAAGTATCCGGGATGCCGACCGGCATAAAAACAACGAGAAATTAAAATAATGCCATGTGGGCAAAAAAGCGCAGTTTATAACTGCGCTTTTATTTTTTGTGCTGCTTCCGCGAGTTCCTCCTGACCAGGGCTCAGCTTGGGCAGGCTAAAGTTCATATCGCTCACCGAATTCATAGGAATAAGGTGAATATGTGCATGATGCACTTCGAGGCCAATGACTGCCATCCCTACTTTAATACATGGAAAGGCTTTTTTTACTCCTTCAGCAACAATCTTCGCAAATAAGGTAAGACCGAAATAACTCTCTTCGTCCATATCAAATATATAGTCGATTTCCTTTTTGGGGATAACAAGTACATGTCCCATGACCAGCGGATTGACGTCCAGAAAAGCAAGAAACTCAGTCGTTTCTGCGACTATATGTGCTGGAATTTCTCCGGCTACGATTTTGGAAAATACACTTGCCATAATCTATCTGCTGATTTCTAATATTTCAAACTCTATTTTACCTGCAGGCACTTCAATTTCAGTTTTATCACCTACAGACTTACCCAGCAAACCCTGGGCAATGGGAGATTTAACGGAGATCTTGCCCGTCTTTAAATCCGCTTCAGATTCTGCCACCAGCTGATAGCTCATGGTAGCACCGTTCTTCACATTTTTAATTTTAACAATCGATAATGCCAATACTTTCGAGGCATCCAATTTTGATTCATCAATAAGCCTTGCAGAAGCAAGTGTAGCATTCAACTTTGATATTTTTGCTTCATGCAAACCCTGCGCCTCTTTCGCTGCATCGTACTCTGCGTTCTCCGAAAGATCGCCTTTGTCCCGAGCTTCAGCAATGGCTTTCGAGATCAATTGTCTTCCGGTAGTCTTTAAGTAATGTACTTCTTCCTTTAGCTTATCTAATCCTTCCTGAGTGTAGTATGTTACTTCTGTCATAACTTTATTATTATTTCTAACTTCCTATAAAACCAAACAAGACTACATCGGCATAAAAACCTACATAGTCTTGCTTGAATTTTAACGAAGATAACTGGCAATTCTTATATAAACAAATCTTTTAATTTGAATTTATATAGAAAGACAGTAATTCTTTTATTTTTGGAAAAGAAACAATTAAATATTTATTTAGAAACCATACCGTGTAAGACCCCATCGCTGGATATGTACACGGTGCAGCTTCATAATCTTTAAAAACAATTACATGCTGATAAAAAACACTTTTGGCGTTATAGCTCTACTCTTACTCGCACATGCAGCTAACGCTCAGGATCTGTATATGCCTAGAAATGTTAAAAAGGCTTATGAAAATGGAACCCGCTCTTTAGATGGAAAACCCGGAAAACGATACTGGCAGAACAAAGGGAAGTATGACCTTTCCCTAACCGTTACCCCGAAGAACAAAACGGTTGAAGGTAAGGAGAAGATTGTGTACACCAACAATAGTCCCGATACCCTGAAACAGGTCACCATACGTTTTGTGAATAATGTCCATAAACCGGAAGCCCCAAGGGCAGGTTATACCAGTCCGGATTACCTGACCAAAGGATTGACGATAAGTTCATTCGCGATGAACGGACAGAAATATGATATAGATACCAGAAACTGGGGCACCGCTGAAGATGTGGAACTGAAAGAGGTGATCTTACCTGGTAAAAGTGCGGAGTTTGATATTGACTGGAGTTATCCCTTGTCGAAAGAAAGTGGCAGGGAAGGACAAATTGATAGTACAACCTATTTTATCGCTTATTCTTTTCCGAGGATCGCTGTTTACGACGATTATAATGGCTGGGATAAAATTCCACACACGGACAGGGTAGAATTCTACAACGATTTTAATGATTATACATTGGCGGTCAAAGCTCCTAAAAACTACGTGGTCTGGGCTACGGGCGATTTAAAAAATCCGGATGAGGTATTGCAACCCAAATACGCAGAACGCCTTAAACGTTCTTATACTTCCGATGAAGTGATTTCAATTGCCACAGCAGAGGAAATCCTGAAAGGGGAAGTCACCCGCCAGAATAAATGGAATACCTGGAAATTCAGCGCAAACCACATTACTGATGTGACCTTTTCTATGAGTAACCATTACAACTGGGATGCGGGAAGTGTCATTGTGGACAGTAAGACAAAAAGAAGGGCGAGTGTACAATCGAGCTATGACACTGAATCTAAAGATTTCGCACATACGGTCACCTGGGGAAAACAGGCGCTGGACTGGTTTTCGAATAACTGGCCGGGCGTACCCTATCCCTTTTCAAAGCTGACTGTAGTGCGGGGTTTTGCCGATATGGAATTCCCGATGATGGTCAATGATTCCAGTACACCCGATCTCGAGTTTACTCAATTCGTATTGAACCATGAAGTTGCCCATACCTATTTCCCTTTTTATATGGGAACCAATGAAACCCGGTATGCACACATGGATGAAGGCTGGGCAACCACGCTGGAATATTTAATCGGCCAGTCCCAACTGGGCAAAGAAAAAGCAGATGCCAATTATAAAGCGTTCAGGGTGGAACGCTGGATCAATGATCCATCCGCAGAAGAAGATCAACCGATTATCTCTATGTCCACACAACTTTCCGGTTCAGGTTATGGAAATAATGCTTACGTCAAACCTTCTCTGGCCTACTTGGGATTGAAGGATATGTTTGGAGATGAGGCTTTCAAAAAGTATTTGCTGGCCTATATGGACAGATGGAATGGTAAACACCCTATTCCATGGGATTTCTTCAATACCCTGAATGACGTATCCGGACAGGATTTAAACTGGTATTGGAACAATTGGTTTTTCAGCAATAATTACATCGACCTGGTGATTGATAAAGTAGCGATTAAAGGCTCTGGTTATACCCTGTCATTAAAAAATACAGGCGGTTTTGCGATTCCGTTTGATGTGAAGATCACCTATCTGGATGGCACTACAAAGGTGATGCACCAGACCCCGGCATTTTGGAAAGCCAACCAGAAAGCTGGAACGGTACAGTTTTCAGGAGGCAAGGGTATCGCTTCAATTGTGGTTGACGGAGGCATATTTATGGATGCGACCCCGGCAAATAACAGCTGGAAAAAATAGTTAATGCTTCAGGTATGACGGCTGTCTTACCAGGATCGGTATAGGATCGTATCACCAGGTTGCGAACTCTCTCTGGTGATACGATCCTTCCAGGTTTATAGGGTATCCAGCTTATCTGCCAGTACTTCTGATATTTTGCGGTAAGACTCAAAAGTCCAGCCCCCAACATGCGGAGTAAGAATAACCTTTTCCGATGTCCTCAATTCCTCGTACCAGTCCTGATTGCTCAGGTTAGGGAATTTTTCCGCTTCCAGCACATCAAGTCCTGCGCCCATAATTTTACCCGACTTAATTGCATCCAGAACGGCTTTTGTCTGCACCACTTCCCCTCTTGCCGTATTGATAAAAAAGATATTCTTTTTGAAGTGGAAGAAATACTCCCCGTCCACCATCTGCCTGGTTTCTGCTGTCAGTGGGATATGCAGGCTCAATACATCACTATGTTTCACAATCTCCTCCATACTTGCTTCCTGGGCATAGGCATCGGAAAAACCGGTTTTATATTTATCGTAGGCCAACACCCTGACACCAAACCCGGAAAGTTTCTCTGCAAAGCTGCTGCCCATAAATCCATAGCCAATAATGCCTACAGTTTTACCCTTTAGCTCCCAGCCACGGTTTCCTTCACGGTCCCATATCCCATGACGAACCTCAATATCTGCCTTACGGTGGTTATTGATCAGGGAAAGCAACATTCCGACAGCGTGTTCTCCAACGGCATCCCGGTTCCCTTCAGGTGCATTCATCATTTTGATGCCTTTACTGCTGGCATAACCTTCATCGATATTATCCAATCCGGCACCTGCCCTTGCAATAAACTTCAACTGGGCTGCGACATCCATCAATTCCTTATCGATCCTGAATTTTGTACGTACAGCAATGCCAACATATCCTGAAATAATTGCAAGGGTTTCTTCCCTGGTGATTTTTGGCAGGTCGTCTACCTCATATCCTGCTGCAATTGCCCGCTCTTTGAAAACAGGATGCAGGTCATCAATAATTAAAATTTTACCTTTCATTTGTGTAAGTTCATCTACAGGCCGCTGTTTGATAGCGGCCAATATACTGCGTTTCGTTTTTAACCTGTAGCTATACGGCAGCCAATGCCGTTACGTGTTGGGTAAGCATGATAAAATCATCTACACTCAACTGTTCGGCACGTTTTTCAAAAAAAATATGGTCATCCATCTTATCTTTAGGAAGCACACCCGACAAAGCATTTCTCAGTGTCTTTCTGCGCTGGTTGAATCCTGCCTTTACGACTCTCCAGAATAGCTTTTCGTCACATGGCAGCGTCTCCACCGTATTTCTGCTCAGGCGGATGACCCCGGAATTTACTTTCGGAGGAGGATTAAACGTCCCCGGTTTCACCGTAAACAGGTAACTGATATCGTAATAGGCCTGAATCAGCACACTTAAAATCCCATAATCCTTCGTACCCGATTTGGAGGCACAGCGTTCCGCTACTTCTTTCTGGAACATCCCTACCATTTCCACGACCTGGCTTCGGTGTTCCAATACCTTAAAAAGAATCTGGGAAGATATATTATAAGGGAAATTGCCAATAATGGCAAACTTTCCTGGAAAGACTGCCGTTAAATCCATCTTCAGGAAATCCCCATTAATCAGCCTGTTGCCCATCTGGGGGTATTTCTCGTTCAAAAAATGATAAGATTCCACATCAATATCGATCATATGTGTCTCCAGATCCTCTCTCTCCAGCAGGATATCCGACAAAATCCCCATTCCCGGCCCTACTTCCAGTACCTGGCGGTATTGATCTGTATGGGTAAGACCATCTACAATTTTAGCAGCAATCTTTTTATCGGTCAAAAAATGTTGCCCCAAATGTTTTTTCGCCTTCACCAAACTCATATGCTTATTTTTATTAGTATCAAAAATCCTGCTTTACCAATGGTAACACAGTCTACCTTTACATTACCCTTTGGTAATGCGAGGTAATGTTTGCAAAATAACTAAAGTTTTACGAGTAACAGGTAAACACACTAAATTTAACCCCCTGTAAGCATCCGATTCCTACCGGTTTTTTCAAAGATTCTTTCCTGCGTCTGCAGTCTTCGTTCAGGCTGAGTGTAGAATGAGTTGTGCAAGTAGTGCACAAACGGTGTACAAGCTAGCACTAAGGCTGCCTGGCAGCATAGGCACCGACCTCATCCCAATAAAATCAATCACATTCCGATGAAATTCTGTATTTTGCAGCCAAATTTTAACCTGAATATGAGTAATAAAATAAAAATAGGTATCAGTATAGGTGATGTCAATGGAATCGGACTGGAGGTTATCCTTAAAACATTAGCTGAGGTCAGAATTCTTGACTATTGTACACCTATCGTTTATGGACATACTAAAGTAGCATCGTACCATAGAAAAGCACTAGGTATCAGCGATTTCAGCTTTAATGTCATCACTGAACCTTCAGCAGCCAATCCTAAAAAGGCAAATATGATCAACTGCTGGGAAGAAGATGTGAAGATTGAATTGGGCACTGCCAATGAGACTGGCGGAAAATATGCATTGCTTTCGCTGGAAAGGGCGACCAATGACTTGGTTAAGGGTGAAATTGATGCCCTGGTTACTGCGCCGATCAACAAACACAACATCCAGTCGGACACCTTCAAATTCCCTGGACATACAGAATACCTGCAGGAACGCAGTGGAAGCAACGACGTATTAATGTTCCTGCTGAGTGAAGACCTTCGCGTAGGTGTAGTGACGGGGCATATCCCTATTTCCGAAGTCGCACAAAGTGTGACCAAGGAAAAAATTGTCAAGAAACTACAGCTGATCAATGACAGCCTGAAAAAAGACTTCTGGATAGAGAAACCAAAAATTGCTGTACTGGGATTAAATCCGCATGCGGGCGACAATGGTTTGCTGGGGAAAGAAGAGCAAGACATCATCATTCCCGCTATACAGGAAGCATTTGATAAGGGGATCATCTGCTTTGGCCCTTATCCGGCAGATGGATTCTTTGGCAAAGGCAGCTATAAGCAATTTGATGCAGTGCTGGCCATGTACCACGACCAGGGTCTGGTTCCTTTCAAGGCATTGGCTTTCGGGACCGGAGTAAACTATACCGCAGGTATGAAATATGTGCGTACCTCTCCTGATCATGGTACCGGGTATGACATCGCGGGAAAGAATGTAGCCGATCCATCCTCCTTCATCGAGGCCGTGTTTGCTGCAGTGCATATTGTGACACACCGCCGTGAGCAGGCAGATTTGCTAAGCAACCAGCTCAGAACCGGAGGTAAAATTATAGAAACCGCTGCGGATGTGAAAGATGATGCAAATTAATATTTGAATTAGATTTCAGAAATGTAAAATTAATTCATACATTTGCGGGCTAAAATTTTGTTACAATTGAAACCGTTAAAACAGTATTCTATTCCGTTTACAGGCTTAAAAATTGGCAAGCATCAATTTGATTTTGAGATTGATAACGGCTTTTTTGATGCATTCGAGTACTCTTTGGTAAAAAAGGGTGAGCTCAAAGCAGCAATAGAATTGGACAAGCAGGAGACAATGCTAATTTTACAAATCCACATTGCTGGAACCATAGAATTGGAATGTGACAAGTGTTTATCCAACTTTAATGCTCCGGTTGACATTAAAGAAAGGCAGATTGTAAAATTTGCTGAGGATGATTTACAGAGTGATGATTTAGAAATCATTATGCTGAATAAAAAAGAAAGTGAACTGGATATTTCTGAGATTCTTTATGAATTGATCAATGTATCCGTACCCTACATAAAAATTTGTTCACAGAACGGCGTTAATGCCCAATGTGACGAAGAGATGATCGCCAGGCTGGAAAGTTTGTCGGGTGACGCTCAACACGAACAAGAAAACAATACAAGCGACCCACGCTGGGAAGCGTTAAAAAAATTAAAATAATAATTAAATAAATCAGCAATGGCACATCCAAAACGCAAGATCTCTAAAAGTAGAAGAGATAAAAGAAGAACACACTATAAAGCGGTAGCTCCTTCTTTAGCTACTTGTCAAACTACTGGTGCAATCCACATTCCTCACCACGCATATAACGTTGAGGGTAATCTATACTACAACGGTAAATTAGTTATTGAAAACACCTCAATAGGGTAATTTCCTGAGAAATTGTTTGTGTTTTCAATCTGTTTAAGACTAACTTAGGAGCTTGAAAAAAAAGGCAATTAATGCTTTATTCACAAACTGATTTTTTACTATGAAAATAGGTCTCGATATAATGGGCGGAGACTATGCTCCCAAAGCCAACGTTTTGGGAGCAATAGCTGCTCATGAATTACTTTTACCAAATGAACATTTGGTACTTATTGGCGATACGCAGCAAATTAAACCTTTAATTGCTGAACAGGGATTTAATCCCGATCACTTCGAATATGTACATACCGAAGAAGTTATTGGTATGGGCGAACATCCCACAAGAGCCATTTCCCAAAAACCAAATTCCAGTATTTCAGTAGGGTTTTCCATGCTTAAAAAAGGCGAAATTGATGCCTTTGTAGGTGCAGGAAATTCTGGTGCAATGATGGTTGGTGCAGTATTTAGTGTAAAAACAGTCCCTGGTATTATCAGGCCTTGTTTATGCACGATTGTACCCAAACTAAGTGGTGGGCGGGGATTAATGCTTGATGTGGGTGCCAATGCAGACTGCAAACCTGATACCCTCTTACAGTTCGGTATTGTGGGTAGCCTGTATGCAGAAAATGTGATGCAGATTGACAACCCGAAAGTAGGGCTGATCAATATTGGTGAAGAGGATGAAAAGGGGAACATGCTGAGTCTTGCTACTTTCCCATTGATGAAAGAAACGAATTTTTTCAACTTTATTGGTAATATTGAAGGACGCGATTTATTCAATGATAAAGCAGATGTGATCGTTTGTGATGGTTTCACAGGGAACATTATGCTGAAGCTCGCTGAATCGTTTTATGTCATGACCATCAAAAAAGGGTTGAAAGATGAATTCTTTGACAGGTTCAATTATGAAAATTATGGCGGAAGTCCGGTGCTGGGTGTGAATGCCCCAGTCATTATCGGTCACGGTATATCTACCCCTACTGCCGTAAAAAACATGGTTTTTCAGGCAAGAGATATGATTAATACCGGTCTTGTACAGAAGATACAAGCTGCTTTTAAATAAATTTACATCAAATGAATAAAATTCACGCTGCTATTACTGCGGTTCAAGGTTATGTTCCCGAATATGTACTTTCTAATAAAGAATTAGAAACAATTGTTGACACTACGGATGAATGGATTACCTCCCGAACGGGTATTAAAGAGCGAAGAATATTAAAAGGTGAAGGTCTTGGCACCTCCGATATGGCAGTTCATGCAGTCACCGGACTGCTGGAAAAACGTGGGATCACTGCTGAAGAAATCGATCTGATTATCTTTTGTACCACCACGCCAGATATGCCTTTCCCTGCGTCTGCAAATATCCTGGCCGATAAGATCGGTGCTAAAAATGCATGGGGCTTTGACCTGAATGCGGCATGCTCAGGTTTCATTTTCGGACTTTCTACAGCTACACAATTTATTGAATCCGGTAAGCACAAGAAAATAGTGGTAGTAGGAGGAGATAAAATGTCTTCTATTATTGACTATACTGACCGTACGACCTGTATCATTTTTGGCGATGGTTGTGGTGCCGTGTTACTGGAACCCAATGAGGAAGGTAACGGAATAATTGATACCGTACTAAAATCAGATGGCTCCGGAAGACAATTCCTGCACCAGAAAGCTGGTGGGTCAGCGCGACCTGCATCTCATGAGACTGTGGACAACAGAGAACATTTTGTTTATCAGGAAGGAAAATCTGTATTTAAATTTGCCGTAACCAATATGGCTGATGTAGCTGCAGAGATCATGGAAAGAAATTCACTCACCTCTGAGGATGTGACCTGGCTCGTTCCCCACCAGGCCAACAAAAGAATAATTGATGCGACGTCATCAAGAATGGGTGTTGGCGCTGAAAAAGTAATGGTGAACATTGAGCGTTATGGCAACACGACCAACGGCACTATTCCCCTTTGTCTGTGGGAATGGGAATCAAAATTAAAAAAAGGAGATAACATCATTCTTGCCGCTTTTGGCGGTGGTTTTACCTGGGGTTCCGTTTACCTTAAATGGGCCTACTAATTTTATATAATAAAATCCTAACTTAGCATTTGCTATAGGACAACAATCTTTTCAACAAAAAACCAAAAAATGGATATAAAGCAAATTCAGGAACTTATTAAATTTGTTTCTCGTTCGGGCGTAAATGAAGTTGCAATTGAACAAAAGGACTTCAAAATTACTATCAAAACTAACCAGGCCCCTACAGTGATCACAACAACGGTACCTGCAGTTGCAGCACCGCAGGTGTTACCCGCAGCTCAGGCGGCTCAGGCTGTTGCCACAACAGTGGAAAGTGCTGCTCCAGCAGTTGCTGATGACAGCTCAAAATATATTACCATTAAATCTCCAATGATTGGTACGTTCTACCGCTCATCCAGCCCTGACAAAGCATCATTTGTAAATGTTGGCGATGAAGTGAGCGCAGGTAAAGTGATCTGTATCATTGAAGCAATGAAGTTATTCAACGAAATTGAAAGTGAAGTTTCTGGAAGAATAGTTAAAGTACTGGTGGAAAATTCTTCTCCGGTAGAGTACGACCAACCATTATTTTTAGTAGAACCTATGTAATATTTGCTTCTGGCAAATTTATCATCTTATCAATTATATGTTTAAAAAAATATTAATTGCCAACAGGGGCGAAATTGCGTTGAGAATTATCCGCACCTGTAAAGAAATGGGCATTAAAACTGTCGCTGTTTACTCTACTGCAGACCGGGAAAGTTTACACGTACGTTTTGCTGATGAGGCTGTCTGTATTGGTCCCCCACCAAGTAAGGACTCTTATCTGAGTATCCCCAATATTATATCTGCTGCGGAATTAACCAATGCAGATGCAATTCATCCGGGCTACGGCTTCCTTTCTGAAAATGCAAAATTCTCCTCTGTATGCAGGGATTACGGAATTAAATTTATCGGTGCCACTCCAGAGCAAATTAACTCTATGGGTGATAAGGCTTCAGCTAAAGAAACCATGAAACTGGCCGGAGTACCTACTATTCCTGGTTCTGAAGGTTTATTGGACAGCGTTAAGGAAGGGATAAAAATTGCCAATGACATGGGTTATCCTGTAATCCTTAAAGCTACTGCCGGTGGTGGTGGCCGTGGAATGCGTGTGGTATGGAAAGATGAAGATTTTGAAAATGCATGGGACAGCGCTAGACAGGAATCCGGTGCCGCTTTTGGCAATGACGGTCTGTACCTTGAAAAATATATTGAAGATCCACGCCATATTGAAATCCAGATTATTGGTGACCAGTATGGTAAGGCCTGCCACTTATCAGAACGTGACTGCTCTATTCAGCGTCGTCACCAGAAGTTAGTGGAAGAAGCCCCTTCTCCTTTCATGACTCCGGAACTGAGGGAAAGAATGGGTGAAGCAGCCATTAAAGGTGCTGTAGCTGTAGCCTATGAAGGTGCCGGAACAATTGAGTTCCTGGTGGATAAACACCGTAATTTTTACTTCATGGAGATGAATACCCGTATTCAGGTAGAGCATCCCGTAACGGAAGAAGTTATCAATTATGACCTGATCAAAGAACAGATTAAAGTAGCCTCAGGTGTCCCTATTTCAGGAAATAACCACCTTCCGAATATGCATGCCATTGAGTGCAGGATCAATGCTGAAGACCCCTATAACAACTTCAGACCTTGTCCTGGAAAAATCACTAATTTCCACTCTCCGGGCGGACATGGTGTACGTGTAGATACACATGTATATGCTGGTTACCAGATCCCTTCAAATTATGATTCCATGATCGCTAAGTTGATTTGTGTAGCACAAACACGCGAAGAAGCCATCAGTACCATGGAACGTGCCCTAAGTGAGTTTGTGATTGAAGGAATAAAAACCACCATTCCTTTTCACCTGAAACTGATGAAGGATCCGAACTTCCGGGCCGGAAATTTTACTACTAAATTCATGGAAACTTTCGTTTTCTCTGAATAGAGAAAAATCTAATTCCTATATTTAAAAATGAATACCATTCTCATAAAATAGAATGGTATTTTTGTTTACAAATACTATTCATGAGCGATAATAAAACAAAGGACCTTATAGGTGCCATAAAGAGCAAAGGAAAGACACTGGAATCTGAAATGTCTTTCTTCGACCATATTGACGTGTTAAGAAAGCACCTGTTGCGCTCATTGCTGGTTATTGTCTTACTCACCGGTGCTGCCTTCTGGTTTTATGAGTTTATTTTCGATAAGGTAGTGATGGGGCCAATGAGCGGTGATTTCTGGACCTACCGTATGATGTGTAAACTTGCCCAACACTTTCCTTCCCTCGGATCTGACTTCTGCATCACAGAAATAAAAGGCAAAATTATCAACACAGAGATGGCCGGCCAGTTTACACTCCAGATCAATTCGTGTATCATGACGGGGATCGTCTTCGGTGTACCTTACCTCCTTTTTGAGTTATGGTTATTCATTAAACCGGCACTGCATGACAAGGAAAAGAAATCAGCACGCGGCTTTGTGTTTTTTGCGTCCCTGCTTTTTCTCATTGGAATCCTCTTTGGTTATTTTATCATCTGTCCACTTTCCATTAACTTCCTGACCAACTATTCGGTAAGCTCCAGGATTGAGAATACTTTTACGATAGATTCTTATTTATCCTCAGTAGCTACACTGACGATAGGAACCGGAATTATTTTTGAACTCCCTGTGCTGATTTATATCCTGTCTATGTTCGGGATTATGACCCCGGCTTTTATGCGGGCAAGCCGCCGTTATGCAGTCGTAATTATATTGATCATTTCAGCTGTCGTAACACCAACACCAGATATGATGACCATGCTCGTGGTTGCCTTCCCATTATTTATTCTTTATGAGTTGAGCATATTTATATCGGCAAGCATCGAAAGAAAGAAAAACAAAGAATTGTATGGAACCAAATAATATAAAAATTGCTCTCGGCGCTGACCATGCCGGATTTACTTACAAAGAGATGCTCAGGTTATTCCTTTCAGCGTATGAGCTGAAAGATTTCGGGGCTTATTCTGCAGATTCAGTAGATTATCCTGATTTTGCCCACCCGGTGGCGGAAGCCGTAGAAAGCGGTGAATGTACTTTCGGCATCCTGGTTTGCGGAAGTGGCAATGGTATCGCCATCGCAGCCAATAAACACCAGCAAATCAGGGCAGCCATCTGCTGGGAAACTGAACTTGCAGCCTTGTCAAGGTTACACAATAACGCCAATATCATTTGTATTCCCGCCAGATTCGTTACGGAAGAACTGGCAAAAGAAATGGTGATGACATTTCTGAATACAGTGTTTGAGGGCGGAAGACATGAGACCAGGGTAAATAAGATTTCCTGCTAGGATTAAAAAAACAATTTTACAGACCTAAACCATTAAAGCCTAACTAAATAATGAATAAACACTTTCTAAGTACCAGCTTAGCCTTAATGCTCTTTTGCAGTGCAGTCGCACAAAACAAAAATGCCATTACCTACAGCAAACCGATCAATAAGGACAATGCCTACAAACATTTGTCTATCCTTGCATCTGATGAATATGAAGGCAGGGAAACCGGTAAAAAAGGTGCCTGGATGGCTGCCGATTATATCAAAAAACAATTTGCCGGATTAGGCCTAAAAGGCCCTGTGGATGGCGATTATTTCCAGTCCATCGGAATGGTGAGTTATAACCTTACCCAAACGGTTTTCACGATAGAGGGACAAGCCAAAGAAAACCTGAAGGATTTTGTTATTCCTGCAGCCAATGTTACGCTTGCAGGTTTTACTTTTAATGCCAATGAAGTAGTTTTTGCGGGATACGGATTAAACAAGGATAACTATAATGATTTTGCAGGGATTGATGTAGCCGGAAAAGTAGTGTTGATTTTCGCTGCCGGAGACCCAACAGTTCCTGCAGGAACACCCGTTCCAACAGACAGGGCATCCAGAAGAAAAGCAATCCTGATGCAAATGGAAAAGGTGAAATACCTTGCTGACCATCAGGCGCTGGCAGTGATCCAGATCGACCCCACACTAGACACGATCACAGCAGATAGAAAGGCCATGTACAGCGGAACAGGTGAGCCCATGCTGAAAACTGCGGAAAGTGTGGCGAAAATGGAAAGACAAAAATCCTTCCCTTCCATCCTGATCAATACGGCAACAGCCAATGAACTGCTTAAAGGTGCAGGAACTACTGTAGCGGCGCTGCAAAAGAAAATTACCACTGCTGTTCAACCCGCTTCACAGCTGATCAAAGTAACCGTATCTGCGAGCGCTAAAAAAAATGAGGAAAAAGTAAGGGCAGAGAATGTACTTGGATTTTTAGAGGGAGCTGATCCCAAACTGAAAAATGAAATCCTGGTTGTTACCGGACATTATGACCATATTGGACTGACCAATTCAGGTACGGATAAAGTAAACAATGGGGCTGATGATGACGGTTCAGGTACTACTGGTGTGTTGATGCTTGCCGAGGCTTTTGCAAAAGCTAAAAAAGCCGGGCACGGACCAAAACGCAGTATCCTGTTCATGACTGTCGTTGGGGAAGAAAAGGGTCTTTTGGGCTCAGAATGGTATTCTGAACATCCAGTTTTTCCATTGGAAAAAACGATTACAAACCTAAATATCGATATGATTGGCCGCGTAGATGAAGCACATGCACAAGACCCGAATTATATCTATATCATCGGTTCCGATATGTTGAGTTCTGACCTGAATGCAACCGGGATCAAAGCCAATAAGGATTATGTCAATATGAACCTGGATATGAAATACAATAACCGGACAGATCCTAACCAGTTTTATTACCGTTCCGACCATTATAATTTCGCCAAACATGGAATTCCTGTGATCTTCTATTTCAGTGGTGTCCATGAAGATTACCACCAGCCCGGAGATGAAGTCAGTAAGATTCGTTTCGACCTGCTGACAGAACGTTCAAAGCTGGTTTATTTCACCGCATGGGAGCTGGCAAACGGCCTGAAGCGTCCAAGGGTAGATAAAAATGAAGACGGTACTCCGAAAAATTAAAATCTTAAAAAAATAATACAAAAACCTGCCACAACCGGCAGGTTTTTTTGTTTAGCTATAACATTATCTTTATTTATATTTGAACATGACTAAGATTGCGGAGGATTTTTTGGTAAAGGCGGATGAGAAGGCATTTGATCTGAATCATCGGAACACGATTAACCATAACATTGGGAAATACAATGTTGCGGTTGAACGGGGTTTAACGAAATTTGAGAATTTGGAGAACTCCAAGAAAAAAGCCCATGTCATTAAGTGGCGGGTTATGGAGAATCTTGATAAATACCTGCCGGAGTTTGAAGCCAATTTCCAGAAAAGAGGCGGCAAGGTCATCTGGGCAAATGATGCGGAAGAAGCACAACAGGAAATATTGAATATCATTCAGAAAAGTGGTGGAAAGACGGTGATCAAATCGAAGTCTATGACCACGGAAGAGATCCATATCAATTCTTTCCTGGAGCAATATGGCATTACTTCCCTGGAAAGTGATCTTGGAGAATATATTGTGCAGCTGCTTGGCCAGAAACCCTACCACATTGTTACGCCAGCTATGCACCTCTCCAAAGAAGAAATCGCAAAGTTGTTTCACGAGAAATTCGGAACCCCAATAGATTATACCCCTGAACAACTCACCCAAAAAGCAAGGGAATTGCTGAGGGAAAAATACCTGACCGCCGATATTGGCATTACCGGAGGTAATTTCCTGATTGCCGATACCGGCAGTATTGCGCTGACAGAAAATGAGGGAAATGCCCGTCTGAGCACCACTTTCCCAAAGATACATATTGCTATTGTAGGCATTGAGAAGATCATCCCTTCTATGGCAGATCTTGACCTTTTCTGGCCCTTGTTATCCAGTCATGGTACCGGCCAGAATTTAACGGTATACAATACGATACTCAGTGGCCCCCGCCAGCCCAATGAAACCGACGGTCCGGAGGAAATGTATGTCATCCTGCTGGACAATGGCCGTACCAACCTGCTGGCACAAAAAGACCAGCGCCAGGGTCTTTACTGTATCCGCTGTGGTGCCTGTCTGAATGCCTGCCCTATCTATAAAAATATTGGGGGACATACCTATGCAACGACCTACAGTGGCCCCATTGGGTCTATCATTACCCCGCACTTAAAGGGAATGAAAGACTTTAAGCACCTGAGTTATGCTTCCAGTCTCTGTGGCAAATGTTCGGAAGTCTGTCCCGTAAAAATAGATATCCATAAGATGCTGCTGCTGAACAGAAGGGATGCCGCAGCCCAGCATGAAAACACCACGACAGAAGAACTGGGCTGGAAAGCCTGGAATACCGGAATGGCCAAAAGATCGCGCATGGATATGGTTGGCGGAAAGATCAAAAATTTCTTTCTGAAGCTATTCTTCAAAAAAATGTGGGGTAAATACCGTAATATGCCTGAAGTAGCACCGAAGTCATTTTCGAAGTTATGGCAGGAAAAAAATAAGAATAAACCAACTAGCTAGCCAGATATGCAATTCAACCGCCAGGATAAAGATGATGCCACATTATTGATGTTGTACAAAAAACTTCTTTATCCAAGAATGGTGGAAGAAAAAATGCTGATCCTCCTGCGCCAGGGGAGAATAGGAAAATGGTTTTCAGGTATTGGCCAGGAAGCTATTGCCGTAGGGGCAGCCCTGGCCATGCAGGCCTCAGAATATATCCTTCCCATGCACAGGAACCTGGGTGTTTTCACCACGCGTAATATTCCATTGCGACGGCTGATGGCACAGTGGCAGGGAAAGATCAGCGGATTTACCAAAGGAAGGGACCGCTCTTTCCACTTCGGTACCCAGGAGTTTAAGATTATTGGCATGATCTCCCATCTGGGGCCTCAGATGGCATTGGCAGATGGCATTGCACTGGCAGACCTGATTGCCGGACGTGCACAGGCTACACTGGTATTTACCGGTGAGGGAGCGACCAGTGAGGGCGATTTCCATGAGGCCATTAATGTGGCATCGGTATGGAACCTGCCTGTGATCTTTCTGATAGAAAACAATGGATACGGGCTTTCTACCCCTGTAAACGAACAGTTCAACTGTACACAACTGACAGATAAGGCTATAGGTTATGGAATTGAAGGCTACCGTATCGACGGCAATAATATCCTGGAGGTGATGGATACCTTTAACAAAATTGCCGGTGAAATGAGAATTTCGCCTAAACCGGTACTCGTTGAATGCATGACCTTCAGAATGAGAGGCCACGAAGAAGCATCAGGTACCAAGTATGTACCCGCCCATTTATTTGAAGAATGGAAATCCAGGGATCCAGTAACAGCCTTTGAGAGTTTCCTGCTTTCGGAGGGAATCCTCAATCCGGACCTCATCCAAACCATCAGGCATAACTTCAAAACAGAAATAGACACTGAAATTGAACTGGCTTTCGGTGATGCGGAACCCCCTGCTTCTGAAGAACAGGAATTGTCAGATATGTATTTTCCCTTTCTTCAGGTACCTTCCCCTCCACAGGGAGGGACTAAGGAAATGCGCTATATTGATGCGATAAGTGACGGACTAAGAACCGGTATGGAGCGCTACCCGGAGCTGCTGATTATGGGGCAGGATATTGCTGAATATGGAGGTGCTTTCAAGATCACTGCAGGATTTGCAGAAGAATTCGGCAAGCAAAGAGTGCGTAATACGCCCATATGTGAATCTGCAATTGTAGGTGCCGCACTTGGGCTTTCGATTAATGGCTGCAAGGCAATTGTAGAAATGCAATTTGCTGATTTCGTAACCTGCGGTTTTAACCAGATTGTGAATAACCTGGCAAAAACACATTACCGCTGGGGAGAAAAAGCAGATGTCGTTATCCGTATGCCTACCGGGGCAGGTTCCGGCGCCGGGCCTTTTCACTCCCAAAGCAATGAGGCCTGGTTTACCAAAACCCCGGGCCTAAAAATAGTGTATCCGGCCTTTCCAAGGGAAGCCAAAGGATTACTGCTCGCAGCCATTGAAGATCCGAACCCTGTGCTCTATTTTGAGCACAAGAATTTATACAGGAGTTTAAGCGGGCAGGTTCCTGAAGGTTACTTTACCACAGAAATAGGAAAAGCAAACACCTTAAAAAAGGGGACACAGCTGAGCATCATTACTTATGGACTGGGGGTACACTGGGTATTGGCCTACCTGGAAGAACATCCTGGACTATCACTTACCCTGGTAGATTTATGTAGTCTGCAACCATGGGACAAGGCCGCCGTTCAGGCAGCTGTAAAAACTACAGGACGTGTAATTGTTTTACATGAAGATACCCTGAGCAGTGGTTTTGGTGCAGAAATAGCCGCATGGATAGGAGAACACTGCTTCCATGACCTGGATGCCCCTGTAATGCGCTGTGCCAGCCTGGATACCGCCATTCCGATGAGTAAGCCGCTGGAAGAACTCTTCCTGGCTAAAAGCAGGCTGCACACCTGCATTACAAAGATGCTTGCCTACTGACCTGATCCACCTTCAACAGGTTATTTCCCGGCATACAGGTCTATAGTCCCGCCATCAGGTGCCAGGATTCCTTTACTACGCATTGGCACGATAATAGATCGTTACAGGATGATTGCTATTTACAGAAACACCATGAAGATCAATATCCTGTCATTCGCCCTGCTTTGCCTGCTACTTTTTCAGGGCTGTAATTCTAAACCCAAACACCCTCAGGCCGGCATGGCCAGTGGAGAAGGGGCAACTGGCATGAATGACAAGTCCATTCTTTCTTATAGTGCTTCCATTGACAGGAATATCAACCATTTCAATAAACAATACAGTCTGATTTATACTTCCGGCGACCTTTCCATGTATGCTGAAAAGTACAGCGGGCATAGCGATGGAATGTTGTATAAAACTTTTTCTGCCAATGGTACGCTCACAGAAACGGTGAAAAGTTTTTATTTTAAAAATGACAGCCTGATTCTGGTCAAGGAGCACACGCAGCTTTCCAAGCCCGAAGGGCAGGTACAGAAAGATACGCGAACCTATCTGCGTAACAATATCGCTTTCAAAATGGAAAGCCGCACAGCCTCTTCTCCTGAAGCCATACGTACATTGCCCTACCTGCTGATACAGCCGGCAGACCAGGAATATGCTACAGAGAATTATCCGGAACAAATCAGCATGCTGGAGAATGCGATAAAGGGGACTGATAAATTCGAAATGATATTCCAGAACGTCAGTACTTACCCTGATGCCAGTTATATCCTGCTGAAAGGGAAAAACGCAGCCAATTATACGGCCAGTATACGGGTTAAGGATAAAGACGCCTTTATTGACAGCCTACTCCATACGCCCTCCATTTTTAAAGAAGAAAAGCTCAGGCTGAAATGGAAAATAGCAGATAAAGAAGCTGTTTATGTTCCTGTGGCGGATACTGTCACCTCTGCCAGGGGGCTGAACAGGTAAACATTTCCATTGTCCAGACACACGCAGCGGAATCTTTTCCGCAGCTGCTCCCCTTTTTTGAATTTTCTGCCATCCTTAATCGTAAATACAGTATTGTGCGGCAGCTCTTCAAGACGGGAATGGCCCATTGCCATATCATACTTTTTAAGTGCCCTGGATAATTTAAGATCTGTGCAGCTGGAGGCGGAAGGATTGGTCAGGTAAGCCGTAATCGCCTGGTGTACATCTGCAGGGAAAATATCCTCCTCCAGAAAAGGAACCATCATCCTTTTAAAATTATGCTTCCATTCCTCACCATGGGGCTTTACGCAGTTTTTATGATCATTCCAGGTCAGCAAATGGGCAAACTCATGTACGGTGGTGACCAGGAATGCGTATTCATTCAGGTTATTATTAACAGAAATCTTGTGTCCCAGGCCCCGGAAAGGGTGACGGTAATCGCCTTGCTTGGTAGCCCTGCTCTTGGATATCTTAAATTCACACTGAAAGTAGTCAATCCATTTAGCAATCACCGGCGCGGCCGAAGGAGGCATGTACTGTGCTAAAACATTGACTTTTTCCACAGCACTAAGTTAATTAATTTACTTCAAAAGCTGGTAAGCAATTAAACTTGCCACATAAGCCAGTAAAGTCATGTACACCAATTGGATCACAGGCCATTTCCATGACTTTGTTTCCCTGTAAACAATGGCTACGGTACTCATACATTGCATGGCAAAAGCATAGAATAACATCAGCGAGAAACCTGTGGCAAACGTAAAGATGGGCAGTCCCGTGGTGGCATCTGTTGCTACCCTCATTTTATCCCTCAGGGTGCTTTCCTCTTCATCACCGCTGTCCACACTATAAATGGTTGCCATCGTGCCTACAAAAGCTTCGCGTGCAGCAAAAGAGGTAATTAAAGCGATTCCAATCTTCCAATCGAACCCCAATGGCCTGATGACAGGCTCCAGCGTTTGCCCAAGGATACCTGCATAGGAATTTTCCAGCTTTTCAGCGGCTTTATCACGTTCCAGTGTACTGATCTGTACACTGTCCTTCTGCAGTTCAATCTGGGCATACTTATTTTCTATCTTCTCAAAACGTGCAGATGGCCCGTAGGAAGCCAATACCCATAAAACAATGGAAATAGCGATGATCACCTTACCTGCTTCCAGGACGAAGGTCCTGGACTTTTCGTACATCGTATACAGCACATTGGTCCACCTTGGCATTCTGTACACAGGCAATTCCATGATGAAGTAAGATTTCTCTTTGGATTTGATGATCAGTTTCATCACAAAAGCAACAATCACTGCAGCAAGGATACTGATCAGGTACATCCCCATTAAGGTCAATGCCTGCAGGCTGATAAACCCCCAGACATTTCGTTCCGGGATGATCAAAGAGATCAGCAGGGTATACACGGGCAGCCTTGCAGAGCAACTTACCAATGGGGAAACCATAATCGTAATGATCCTGTCTTTCCAGTTTTCAATGGTACGCGCACTCATAATTGATGGCACCGCACAGGCAATACTTCCGATCATTGGTACAACAGAACGGCCGCTGAGTCCAACTTTCCTCATGATCTTATCCATCATAAAGGTCACCCTGGCCATATAACCGGTATCTTCCAGAATAGAAATGAAAGCAAACAGAATCGCAATCTGCGGAATAAAAATGACGATCCCCCCCAGTCCGGCAACAATACCATCCAGAAAAAGATCTGTTAAAATCCCGGCGGGCAAGTGTTCATGCCCATACGACGTTAACCAGGCAAATGACCCTTCAATCAAATCC
This sequence comes from Pedobacter sp. AW31-3R, assembly GCF_052180285.1. Taxonomy (NCBI): domain Bacteria; kingdom Pseudomonadati; phylum Bacteroidota; class Sphingobacteriia; order Sphingobacteriales; family Sphingobacteriaceae; genus Pedobacter; species Pedobacter sp. AW31-3R. The sequence continues at coordinate 5,900,180 of NZ_CP197475.1, forward strand.
ATCGGATATGAAGACCAGGAGAATATGGCATTAAATACAAAAAACAGGATGAGCAGGAAAATAAGAAATCCTGAGAAACGGTTGGTCAGGATGGCATCGATACGGTCGCTCATCGCAAACTTCTTCAGTGCCCCTGTATCTTCAATTACCCCTGTCAGGATGGTACTTAAATACCGGTAACGTGCAATGGTTTCAGCAGCCTGCAATTTAGACGATTCGAAATGATGTGTCCTTTCAATCTCTTCAAACCGCTCGTATTGTTCTTTTGTATATTTCTCTATATGCTCATGCTGGTGCAGGAGCTGAAGTGCGAAATAATCATTTTCAGTACCGATCATGGCTTTCACCTCGCCGATGGCTTCAGATGCGAGGATATTCATATCCGCACCTTTTACCTGGGTGGCAATAGGAGTCGTATTGGCAATCGCTTCCCTGAGTTCTTTCAATCCGGTGTTACTTCTCGCAGAAATGGCGACAACCTGTACCCCAAGACGTTCAGAAAGCTTATCAATATTGATATTGATCCCTTCTTTCACCGCCATGTCGGTCATGTTCAGGGCAAGGATCACGGGGATGTTTAAATCGGCAACCTGGGTATAAAGTAATAAATTCCTCCGCAGGTTAGTCGCATCGGCAACAATGACAACCAGATCAGGGTGACTTACATTTTGCTGATCTGCCAGCACCTGGAATACGATACTTTCATCCTTGCTTTTGGGATATAAACTGTAGGTACCGGGAAGGTCTATGATTTCAGCTTCCTTACCTGTGGAGAGTTTGCAATAACCCAGTTTCTTATCAACGGTAATACCAGGAAAGTTACCAATCTTCTGATTTAAACCGGTAAGCAAGTTAAATAGGGTTGATTTTCCTGTATTGGGATTACCAACCAGTGCAATTTTAATATCGGCCGCCAAATTATTTAGGATATGATAATAACAGAAGCTTCGTTTTTACGCAGGCAGAGTTGATATCCTGCTACACGGATAGCCATAGGATCACCCAGAGGGGCGAAACGTTCCACTTCCACTTCTTCCCCAGGCAAGCATCCCATCTCCATTAATTTTACAGACATTTCTAGATCTGTAAAAGCTACAATAGTGCCACGTTCTCCTGGATTTAACTGTGAAAGTTTCATCTGTTTTTATGCTGTTTAATGAATTGAATTTGGCCGGCAATTTAGCCTTTATCCATAATAAATCCAAATAATTTACATCCTGCCCCTGCCTCCACCGAAGCCTCCGCCACCAAAACCACCCTGGCCTCTTCCCTGCTGCATGTCGCCTCCAATGTTTTTACCGCCCATTCTGGTCAATGCGTAAGTAAATGAGAACATAAAATATCGTCTGAGTACATTATACCTTAAATCCGTAATTGTATTGTTACTTGATGTTCTTGCAATTCCCTGACTTTGATTCAGGATATCATTCACAGATAATTTGAAAGTACCCCTGTTTTTAAAGAATTGCTTACTCATGTAACCGTTCATGATGGTATAGTTTACATCAAATGCTTCACCCCTTCCCGTATTCTGGTAATAGTTTGCATCTACAGCTAAACGGATCTCTCCAGGAAACATGTAACTCACATCAATTGTAGGATTCAATGTATAGTAAGTAGTATTCTGCCTTGGTTGGGCAGAATAAGTAGCCCTGTTGATGGAACCGCCAATGCCTGCTGACAAATCAAGTTTGTCCATTGAAGTCACTAACCTGTATTTATTGGTCACAGAAAAATCATTGGTAATGTTATCAATTGAGTTGGTGAAGTTTACCCCTCTTGCATATGAACCACTCAGGTCAATATTCAGGTTCAGCTTGTTATCCTTGATCACAGGAAGCCCCAGGGAGGAACCCAAACTTGCCTGATACACTCCATCCACATTAATTGGAATCACCGCCAGTTTACCTTTGTTTTCACCACTTTCAATCGTAGTGGTATTGTTTCCAAAAGCGTTGAAAGTCTGACTTAAATTGGCAAATACGAATAAGGAACGGAACTTTTCAAAATTGAAATTATTATAAAGGATATTCAGGCTGTTGGTAAATGATGGTTTCAGGTCAGGATTACCAATAGGAATACTCTGCGTATTGGTATTGTCGGCAATAGGTTGGATCTGTGTAATGGAAGGCTGTTGTGTATTTCCCCGGTACCTGAAGATCAATCGTTTACTTTTACTGAACTTATACCTTAGCTGTGCCGTAGGTGTAATGTTGAAAAAACTTTGATTCAGCACATCACCAGTGGTGATATTGTCATTCTTTCTGTCCGTATGCTGCACTGCAACTCCAATATTCCAGTTGTACAGCTTCTCATTCTTATTGATACTTGCCCCCAGTGAATTGGTCAGCGTGGTATTCTCATAGAAATTGGAATAGGTAAAATCAGGAATGTCATATCTCGAAGTTACTGTATTGTAGTCAAAGACATACCGTTCACTTTTGGAAAAACTGTATCCATTTTCAAAGTTGGTTTCCAGGTTTAAGGTTTTGGAAAGTGGTTCCGTATACACCAATCTGGTATTGTTACTGATCGCCCTGGAGGTTTGGTCATTCAGCTGATCCGTCAGGCTCCGGGTAACCACGCCTGCAGAATCAGTAGTGTTCTGGATATAATTGTAATTATCGGCATTACTGTTATTCACATTTGTCCGCACGTTCAACGACAAGGTACGTCCTCTTCTTAAAAACTTCTTACGCAACAAGATAGCATTGGAAATTGTCGGTGTAGTCCCATCTGTAGTATATTTTTGTTCCCCATCGGTAACGTTATCCACATAGTTATTCACATACTTGCTGTTACTGATGGAATTGGTCTTGGAATAACTGATATTGGGTTCTATACGAATAGTGGTCGACGAATCAATCTTCGTATCGAGCATAAAATTGAACCGGTGGTTGAGGTTATCCGAAGTACTGGTCTGGTCTTCATCAAAGGTAGTCGTCTGGTTTCCCAATAAATTCTGCCTGTAACTTGACTGCTCATTGAACAGGGAAGTTTTATTGAAAAAATAACTTGCAGTAATTTTTGTTCCGTTGGCATATTCATCGGCAAAATTCAGTCCCAATGCATCGGTAGTGGTTATTCCCTGCTGAGGGGCATTGCTATTGGAACCTCCTCGCCCGCCACCACCGCGGGTACCACCCCCGCCACCGGAACCGAAACTCTGTTTATTCACATTGTTGATTTGTCCAACGACAGAAAACTGCTGGTTATCTTTGAATTTGTTCACATTCAGGTTGACATCATAACGGTCATCGGTACCATAACCGGCGGTCGTGTTCCCGAAATATCCGTTTTTCATCCCTGCTTTGGTCGTGATATTGATAATCTTTTCCCTGTTTCCATCATCTACACCCGTAAATTGAGCCTGTTCAGACAAAAGGTCAATCACCTGAATTTTATCAATCATATCTGCTGGCAGATTCTTGGTAGCCAGCAGAGGGTCATTCCCAAAAAAGTCTTTTCCATCCACACGTACACGGGTAACGGTTTCTCCCTGGGCTTTAATCGAGCCATCCTTTGCCACCTCTACTCCGGGTAATTTTTTCAATACGTCTTCCACTACTGCATTCTCTCTTACTTTAAATGCTGCAGCATTATATTCAACAGTGTCTTCTTTTACCACCACAGGTACCACCGCACCTTTAATTTCTACGGTCTTCAGGTTAAGTCCTGTATCTTCCATGGGAAGATCGCCAATGCGTACAGCCGGAGCTGTAGCCGTTACCACAAAAACTTTATTATAAGTTTTAAGTCCAAGATAAGCCACCGATACCCGGTAAGAGCCGGGTGCCAGCCCTTTAATCTCAAATGTCCCGTCGGGAAGTGAGTTGGTCACTCCAGCGACGCTGGAATCACTCAAATTTTTGATCGCTACAGAAGCAAAATCGATGGGTTTAAGGTCTTTGGCATTTACAACTTTTCCGGCTACTGAGCCTGGCTTATTTTGTGAATACGAGGTATAACTGATAAAAAACAATAACGCAAGAAGCGAAAAACTTTTGGAGAAACTAATCATTTAGAATAAGTATATGTTGTAAATATATCCTATCAGACTCGTGCAGGGCAGAATAGTTTGTTAACGAATGTTAAAAGAAGTGTAACATTCAAGATACAATAAATCACCAGGATTATTCTCTGATGATTTATAGCAAGGAAGAGGAAATAGCCTTAGGATTTTTTGTCGTTCATTTTTTGTAGTACGTTGATATAAACTACTTTAGGGCAACCACAGCCCCTTTTAAAGATGCCGCAGCCACTGCTGGCCATGCAGAATAAAATTAAAAGCAGCAGACTAAGGTTTCTTTTCATTATAATTCCATTTATGTAAAATAACGTAGCTGAATACACCCATGAAAACACCGATCATATCACATGCCAGATCCCACCATTCCGCAGAGCGGTAAGTAAAGATTTTCCATTGAATCAGTTCAATTGCGCCACCAAGACAAAAAGTAAGGACAATGATCTTAAATATAGTGAGTGAGCGGAAGCTATAACTCTTATGCTGATTGACGATCTTCCCGTAAAACAGCAGTATAGTCAGCACATAGAAAAATCCAAGGTGCACGACTTTATCAAATCCTTTAAAAAAAAAGCCCGTTCCATCGGAGTCGGGCATTTTAATATTACAAAGAATTAAGATCACTACGGTCCACAGAAGTGCCCAGCGCTGATATTTTATTCTTTCCAGTCTTTTATTCATTGATTATGCACCAACCAGGGCCTGATAAGCTTCTGCAGTCAATAATCCGTCCAAATCTGATACATCAGCTAAAGTTACCTTCACCATCCATCCATCACCATAAGGATCTGAATTCACAAGCTCAGGACTGTCATTCAATGCAGCATTAATTTCTAAAACAGTTGCAGTAACCGGCATAAATAAATCAGACACTGTTTTCACGGCTTCTACCGTACCGAAAACATTATCTTTACCCACTTCTTCACCAACGGTATTGATATCAATATAAACGATATCACCCAACTCACGTTGTGCAAATTCAGTTATACCTACAATAGCTACGTCGCCTTCAACTTTAACCCATTCGTGGTCTTTAGTGTACTTTAATTCTGATGGAAAATTCATTATGATTTGATTTGATTTTTCAAAGGTAATTAATCTCCCGATTTATCCCAATGCTAATTCAGTGTTATCCTCAAACTAAACCCGAAATTACTGTAAGAGGTATTAAATGTTTGTGAGGTATAAGGTTTTGTAATGTTCGCATCATAAAATACCTTCACATTAAAGCGCTGGTTCAGAATATAATCGACACTTGGGCGGTAAGTAATATTTTTAGCCCCTGATGACACCTCTGCTTCCAGGATATCTGCCCGGTAGATCACTGTTTTATTGTCACGAACTGCGATATCCAGTTTAAAATCCATATTGTTATCCATTTTCAGTTGCTTAAACAAGCCGAATGGGAACCTGAACTTTGTGGTCCTGTAACCAATGCCGAAAACCATATTGTTCTCTGACAGCTGCGCCAGCTGACTGTTGGACAGACTCAGCCCCAGCAGGCGGGTTTTGCCCATCTCAAAGCTGGCTGTAAGGTTATTCTTCAAACGGGTATCTATCCCGATCAGTGGGGAGAACTGCTCTGCAATGGTCACCTGTGTAAACTGGTAAAAGGGCAGGAAGTTATTGTTATCATCCCTGCTGTTCACAAACCCGTCGGTTTCCTGGTAACGGATGAGTGAATTGAACCCGTTTACGCTATAAACGGAACGGTAGGAATGCCTCAGGTCTATCGATTTAAAATTTTCCTGTAAAAGCGCTATCCTCGATAATCCACCATAGTTAATTCTCCAGTTGGGCAGCGGTATTTTGGGGAAAGCATTTAAGCTGATGGAAGATGCACTTTTACCGGTATAGGCAGCCATGAAAGCAGAAATGATTACATCCTGCGAATTCCGGTCATACCCATCTGCATAACCACCGCTGCTGCCGGAAGAATTGGTATTCAGGGCTCCCAGGCGCTGTGATATGATTTGCCTGTTGGCCATAAACTTATTAAATAGTTTTGACACGGTACTTCCGTTTTTATCTGAAAAGGCAGTACCAAAAGTAATATAGGAAATACTGTAATCACCCGTGGTCGTCGGACTCAGATTACGGAAGCTGTCTGAACTGTTGTCGTACCTGAAATTGGTAGAATAATTCATCGTCTGGTTACGGTTTGCCGTCAGGGTAATACGGAAATCACGGAAAGGCTCCAATACACTGGTGATACTTAAGTCCTCCCGCAGGGTATTGATATACAATTGGGACTGCAATGTATCTGTGGTGATCCATCCATTGGTCAGGGCCATCTGTCTGATATCACGCTGGCTTCCAAAAACGAAGCCCAGCCCCGGAGATCCGGTGACAGCATCAATACCCAGATAATCTGTGGTTGGCAGATACCCCGGTAGGAATATCCCTTTGGTTTCTGTATAGGCAGCATTCACATTCTTGATACTCGTGAGTAACCCCAATAGAAACCCTGGTCCACCCTTATCATCCGCGGCATTACTTTTCGCACGTTTCAGGAATCCGATCTTGTTGTATAAACTGGCAAAGTTCAGTGTAGGATTGATCTGTACCGTACGTGAGTTCTGTATCGTATTGCCCAGGTTAATTAAAGGATCCTGGAGGGTGGACAAAGCTTCCGTCTGCCAGTTAAAGCTGGTACCGTAGCGGGTAGCTACATTCACCCAATCCATTCCCGGTATTTTATTGATCGGCAGGGCATAGGCAATATTCAGGTTATGGGTATAATCCGTCGTCCTGCCCAGGCGTTTCATATTCTGCCATACCGTATCCCTCTTCATCCCTTCAATCTTTCCATCGGGTTCATCGATGATGGAATAATTGGTCGCATCAAAATCCAGCGTCAGTGAACGGGTAAGGTTCCAGGAAATACCATACACCCTGGTCACCAGGAAGTTTTTATTGTAGGTGGTATTAATCGGGATTGCATTGAGCGGATCATTATTCCGCAAGGTATTCTCTGCATAATAGCGGTCAACGTCCACCCTGAAATTAATGGCATTCGGCAGCAGGCTGAAATTGATCTCCTTCAGCAAAGCCAGGGTATTTGCCTTGATGATCTTCTCGAAAGGCTTGTATACCTTCGACTGTCCGGAGTAATTATAAGCGAGTGAGCCCCGGTAAGTCCTCTGGATTGTTCGCTCATTGATAAAATCATGTGCCATCAGATTGGAATAAGAATAGCTGGCACTCAGGTTTTCCACATCCCATACTTTTGGTGTTTTCTCCAGATCTACGCGTTCCTTATGCACATTGGTAAAATTGACACTATTCCGTGTCACCACCTCCTGTGCATAATCCAGGATTTCCTTCTTTTCCTCTTTCGTGGCTGATTTCAACACCCTTTTGAGTTCTATATCCGGCATCTTCGGATCAAATTGTGGCGTACTTACCTGCCTTGAATAACTCACATAAACAGGAATTTTTATCCCTGTACTTACCGGCAGGAACTTACCCAGCTCCATACTGGTAGATACATCAATAAAAGTGTTGTCTGATCTGTTCCTGTCACTCACTTTTGAATCCAGCACTCCAAAACCAATGGTCGCTTTGCTGCCGGAAACATTAACCTCTGCAAAATCTGCCAACTGGACATTCATCCTTGCTGCTGCCGCCCAGCCCCCACGCTGGTCAAACTCTGTCAGCCTTAATTCATTGAACCAGATCTGTGCACTTTTCTCCATTCCATCATCAGCAGGTCCTGTTTTTAGCGGATTTTTTACCCCCAGCATATACACCCTCACCTGCCCCATATCCGGTTGCCCTTTTATAGTGATGGTCTTACCGTCCACCATATAACTGAAGGGTTCACTGATATCCCATGCATCTCCGTTTGCTGTTCTCGCCTTATTTCTCGCAATTTTAATATCCTGGAAGAGTTTCAGCTCAATATCCATTAAATTGGCATCTGGCCATATGGCATAAGGATCACTGGTATTCGGCTGCGTCACATTTAAAGGCTGCGCATATTCATAATAATTATCCCGGTTATCCGTCCCGATCCTGATGAAAGCACTGAGGTCCCCATCATTCAATAAAGTATTCCCGAAGGCTTCTGCATGGACAAACATCTTCAGCCTTTTGTAAGAACGGAAATCATTTAATGCAGTCTTGAAAGCAGCCCGGCCATAACCGTCACGCAGGTTACGGAGAGTGAAAGAAAGCGACTGCTCATTCTGCTGCGTATTGCTGTTGTAGTTCGTATAATCGAGTTCTCTTACAATCCCCGGCGGAACAACATAAGGAATGGGACTTCTTTTACCATTTTCTTCAATATTCACAGTAGTGATATCCAGGGTAGAATTATCGGGCACTACCGTTGTTAACCCCGGATCGGTAATCAGCTCCGTCCCGATATTCTCACTGTTATATTTCCTCCAGTCGCCTCTCACCAGTTGTATTTTTGCAAAGCGAAGTACCGCAGTATCAGCAAAATTAGTCAGGAACATCCTGAAGAAACGGATGGACCTGAAATCCTGTATGGTACCTACCTTCTGTTCATAATCTGCCAGAGGAATCCTGATCTGGTACCAGGTGACCGCCTTTGTCTGTCCATTGGCCAGTTTCACCTGCGAGGTCACCGCATCGGTCACGTAGTTCTTTCCGACTTCGAGGTCTCCACGGCGCATGGACACTTTATACTGAAAATACTCATCCGACTGGGTCATGTTATTATCCCTGTTCACATCCTCCCCATCAGGCAAAGAGGTAGAAGCCGAATTCTCTATACCCAATTCTTCTAAAGATTGCTGTGCCGTTTTCGAGTTCCCTTCGGGGCCGTTGTATTTTTCATAGCGCTTCAATATTCCGGCATTGGCCTGGTCCTGCGCCGGGCCTTTATAATACACATAATCATCGGAGCTGGGATCATTATCCAGTTCCTGGGCAGCAGTAGTATTCAGCTGACTTTTGATCTGGTTAAGTGCAGGGGCAAACTTCAGCTTTTCATTGTTGTTCCCCAAACCGTCCAATCCCACATCCTGCAATTTTCTTGCCGCAGGGTCATTATCAAACGACTGTATCACAGGCTGTAACTTCGGCACACGACCCCAGGTTGTTTCATCATATTTCGAGGGATCTTCATTGGGAGGAAGACCGTTCTCGAGCGATTTCCGGCCATCCTTCAATATATCTTCGGAAATATTCCCCAAATTAAAATACAGATCACCACCCAGCGAATTGGGTTTATCAATATTCGGATCCATTACCCACAGTTCTATATATTCAATATTCAGTGCCTGAAAATCATTGGCATCAATCTTTCTGAAAATACCTCCCCAGCGGGAACGCGGATTCAATAGTTCTCCATCCTGGTTAAAACCATTGGTCACATAATTATAAGGCCCGCGTTTATTCGGATAAAAGGCCACATTCAGGGTCGGCAGGGACACCGCTTGCCCGATCACATTTTCCTTAAACGGGAAAACCTCCTGCTCAATGACTTCCCTCACCTGGTGGTTAGATAACTCTGTCCTGTTATTCCGTAAATTATCTGGAATATTGTTTCCTGTGCGGTTATAAAAAGTAGGGTCAATATTATAAAAAGCGATCCGGGCCCTGTTGTACCCGTAGGCCAGGTCATCCGTTAACTGTGCTTCTGAAAACAACTGCGGGGTACCCGATAATTGCCAGGCAATGGCTGCTTTAAGGTCTATTACAGAACGGGCAGCTTCGAAATCATCGATATAACTCACACCACCTTTATCAAGGCCATTATTCAGCACCGCAGGCTGCCCTGGAACCAGCTGGGCAAACTCACCTGAGAAGGTAAACCGGGAAGGGACTTTTGTGGAAATAAAAGGCAGCTTATCTACCAGTTTCGTCAGGTAGCGCGACGAGGAGCTATAGTTCAGGTCGAAGCCATAAATGGTATTTGAAATGGGTTCATCTCCTAAATTCACTTTCGCCGTAAGCGGCTTTTCTGAAAGGTTCATGTACGTTGCACCGAGGTTCAGCTTATTATTTACCTTATAATCGAACCGTGTGCCAAACAAAGACCTTTGCTGTAATCCGAATAACTCGGAATTCTCTGTCGTGATCCGGATCGGTTGCCCGGAGATCAGCAAACCTGTATTGATAATCTTTACCCTACCACTCAGGTAATCTACAGTGAAGTCCTGCCCCTCTTGCAGGGGAATGGTACCGGAAAACACCTTTACTGAACCCTGCGTCACATTGATGGCATTCAGACTGAATTCTGATGCCACTTCAGACTGGTAAGACCCTTTAATGATAAACCTGTTCTGGCTGCTGAACAATTGCTGGGCAACCACCTTGGTAGAATCATACAAAGCCGGATAAGCATATTTATCAATCAGGCTTTGTTCAGCGGGATTAAACTGTGTGGCCAGGTCAAGCCCGAAAGGCTCCAGTACAGGGAAAATAATGCGTCCGTTTAAAGGGTCGATAGTCACGTAACCCGTTGTCAGGTTCGATACCATCGAGGAGAGGCTTGTTCCTGTGAGGGAAGAGGTGATGCTGGAACTTGTGGTACTGCTAAAGGGTTTATCCTCTGCAATGAAGTCGAATACCCCATCGGGCTTACGCTCTTCCCGCTGATTCAGCCTGTCCAATCCGGTCACCTGCAGCCATAACTTTCCCTTCAGTGGAATCCTGTTTGCATCCAGCTTTTCTCCTTCAGGTATGGCCGGACTTTCAAAACCCGTTTTATTGTCAACCCGGTATATATCAAGTTTAAAATTCTCTCCACTAATCTGATACCCTCCTATGGAGTAGATATTCTTCATCATCAGGTCCCAGGTAGGCAGGCTGGTTTTGATGGTTTCATTCTTTAATAATTTTGCATATAACACTTTGGGGGAAGCCTGATCGAAACTGACATCGGTAGAAAACTCGCCCACCTGATATTCCACGCCATTAAAAGTATACCTGAAAGCCACAGCAAGGATCTCATCTGCATTCAGCGCATTATTCAGGGAGATATATCCCAGTTGAGGATGAAAAGTATACTCCTTATCAGCCAGCTTACGGGCATAAGTCAGCTTGGCGAAATTGTCTGTACCTCCATTGCCCTGGAAAAAGGAAATGATGTCATTGGAATTCGTCAGTCGTGCATTTGCAGGAATTTTAGAAAGCAGGTCATTGGATTGGCGTGGCCCCTGTGTAAGGCTGAAACCTGAAGGCAAAGCCGAATAGCCATTACCCCCAATCAGCTGACTGGTATTGAAAGGTTGGTTCTCTCCCAAATCTATAAATCCCAGGACATCCCTTGAATCCGTTGTATTTCCTGTCTTATTGGTAATCCATACCTCTATCTTGGTAATATTTATACTTGTTGTTAAGGTTGGCGGGGTAGAAAGTGCCTTATTGTAATTGTTCCTGAAATAGGCGGCAAGGAAATAGTGTTTATTGGCTTCATAATTATCGCCGCCAATCCTGAATTCATTTTGTTGTGCCCCATTATTGATCTGAATCTCCCTGGTCTGTGATTTCTGCTGGGCAAAAACACTGGTTACACTTAGTTTGCCGAACTGCAATTGAGTTTTCACCCCAAATAAAGCCTGGGTTCCGGTAATGAGTGAGGTACTTAGGGGCATACTCACATTACCGACTTCCAGTTTTTTAATAATGTCATCCTCACCACCGGTATAATCGAGTTTCACCTGATTCTCAAAATCGAACTGTGCCTCGGTATTGTAGTTCATGTTGAGTTTCAGTTTGGTTCCGATATTGCCGACCAGGTCCATTTGAATACGTTGCGTGAAATCAAAATTACTTTGTACACGCTGATTTTCATTAAACAGTGGATTTTCATTTCTGTTCACCCTTCCCACAAAGGTCAGTTCCGCTTCCCCCCTTGGCTGAATATCAATCGTAGTTCCCCCAAATATCCGCTCAAATGATTTGTTATAAATGTTCATGCTGGGGATGATTCCTGTATTTCTTACAGAATCAATCTCAGCATTAGATCCCACCCTCCAGTTGGATCTTTTAATCTCACTGTTGACCAGTCGCTGGTACTCTTCAATAGAAAGATATTGTGGGGGATTAAAAAACCTTCCCCCTACTACATCCCTTATAATGTATAATTTATTGACTGCATCATACTCCACTTCTCTCTTTACATTATCAGGAAGGGGATTAAATGACCTGAAAGGATTGCCAATACCGAGTCTTTGTTTTTCCTTAAGGCCAAAGGAATTTTTCACAGAATCGCGGACATTCGTTCCCCGCCTCACCTGTGAAAATACATGCTGCCCCAAAAAGGAAAAAAACAAAAAAGCGACCAGGGTAAAGCTATTTCTCAAAGGCAGATCCAATTATAAGTTCGCAGATATTATTATAAGTTCTTTAAAGCAATTTTAATCATTTGTTCTACAGAGAGTTCTCCCACAGCATTTTTAACTGCATTATCCAGTGCCTTCTCTGCTGGTGCCTTGGCAAAACCAAGCATCATCAGTGCGGACATTGCTTCTTCACGAATGGTATTGTTCAATGGAGCAGAAATTAATGATCCTGTACCTTCTTTCTTTAGCTTATCCTGTAATTCCAATACCAGGCGTTGTGCTGATTTCACACCAATACCTTTGATCCGCTGTATCAATGGCAGATCTGCATTTACTATTGCCGTCTGGATTTCATTTGGGGTAATGGAAGATAGCATCATACGTCCCGTATTAGGGCCTATACCAGACACGGAAATCAGATGCAAAAATAACCTTCTTTCCCCTTCGTCCATAAAACCATACAGGGTATGGGCATCTTCCTTAACGTGCAGCCATACATATATTTTACATCTTTCCTTATCCCCTAAACTACTATATGTATTTAAAGAGATATTAATATGGTATCCTATCCCACCCGCTTCTACAACTATATAAGCAGGACATTTAAAGGTCAACCTGCCGTCGATATAATCAAACATAAATTATTTTTTCTATTTGTATGTATTCATTTGTTGTGTTCTACCACATGGACCAAGTTACAACAGTTTTAACACTCCTTAAAATAAAAAATAGGCTCCAAAATAGCATATCAGACGATTTTTAACTCATACCCTATTCAATTACACAAATACACAACAGACCAGCAAACCTAAGAAAATACGCAGCAGGAAAGTCCTCCAATAAACGAATATGAAGAAATATTTTAGAAAAAAATAGTAACCACGTAATGATGAACAAAAAGAATAGGCACTATAATTTCTGTGATTTGAACAAAGACATTTCGCAAATGAAACCAGGAAGGGATATAGCCATACGGTTTAATAAACCCTAAAGTTTACCCGTCGCCTGGGAATGGCGGCTATTTCCTGAACGGTAAGAAATATATTTTTTACCTTCTTTAGTTTCCGGAGTTGCTGTAGCCTCCGTACGTTTAGAAACAATCAGACGTTGTCCGGGAAGGATACTGTTCCCTTTGAGTTTATTCCAGGCCTTTAGATCTTGAACTTCAACATGATACCGATCTGCAATCACACTTAAGTTCTGTCCTGCACCAACTTTATGATAAACGATTGCAGGCTGTTTGGCTACGGCTACCGCTTTAACCTTTTTAAAGGTTCTTCTGTCGTCATTTGAAGCCTGAACAACCCGCGTATCTACTTCTATAGGCATACTGTTGTTCAGCACGTCATATACCATTGCAAAATTAGCCAGACTGGCACTAGGCATGATAATCCGCTTGGGCAATTCCATAGACCCATTGACAATCTTTTTCTTATAGGAAGGATTCAGGTTAACGATCTCATCCTCACGGATAGAAAGTGCCTGCGCCAGATCTGAGAGTGATATCACTTTACTCACCTGTACCGTATCTGTTTTAGCCGCGAAAGCAGATTGCTGCGATTTAATCTGGTGCTTCTCAGGGCAGTTCATCACATAAATAGCGGCAATCAATGCAGGTACATAATTACGTGTTTCTAAAGGTAAAAAAGGACGGATTTCCCAGAAGTCTCTCGAATGTGCTTTATTTATTGCCCTGTTGACATTACCAGTACCGCAGTTGTATGCAGCAATGGCAAGCAGCCAGTCGCCCAGTTCCGCATAAGCATCTTTGAAATAAGCTGCAGCAGCAAAGCTTGCCTGTATAGGGTCTTTACGTTCATCAACGAAATTATCAATATTCAGTCCGTATCCTTTGGCTGTAGAAAACATAAACTGCCAGAGACCTGTTGCACCAACCCTTGAAACGGCATGAGAATTCATGGATGATTCAATAATAGGAAGGTATTTTAACTCTGAAGGAATATCATAAGCTTTCAGTGCATTTTCAAAAATAGGAAAGTAGTATTCTGAAAGGCCAAGCATTTTGCCCATCATGTCTTTCCTTCCCGCATACACATCAATATAGCGCTGTACAGCTTCGTTATAGGTTAGCGGAATATCACGCTGAATAGAATCAAGTCTCTTTTTGTAGGTGAAATTATAATTATAGAATAGTGGATTCTCAATAATCGCGGGAACGGGCGTAGTATCTGCTGCTACCAGTGCTGAAGAAAAGCCGGATAAACGGCGTGCAGAATCTAAAAGATTAACCTTTTGTTGTGTGTAGCCTTTAGCGGCGATAAGCAGTAAAACACAAAATGAGAGCAGGAGTACAGTTCTTTTCATAGGCGTTTATTGCATTCTGCAACAAAAATATATTAATTAAAATTAAACCTTGTCGGACATAACATCCATAAAACTATTTGATAATGAAAGCAGTACCTCTTCATCAAAGTGTTTTGCCATCAACTGGAGACTTAACGGCAAACCACTGGCATTATTGCCCAGTGGAACTGATATTGCCGGAATACCTGTTAAAGAAGCAAGCACCGTAAAGATATCAGCCATATACATCACCAGCGGATCCTGCATATGTTCTCCCAGTTTAAAAGCAGGCGTAGGAGCTACAGGAGTTAAGATCACATCATAATCAGCAAACAGGGTTTCTATTTTATCCCTGATCAGGCGACGTACCTGCTGTGCTTTCTGATAATAAGCGTCATAATATCCGGCACTCAGTACAAATGTACCCAACAGGATTCTCTTCTTTACCTCTTCTCCAAAGCCTTCGGCCCTGGACTTTTTATACAATTCATTCAGGCTCTTCGCTTCCAGGTTTCTGTGTCCATAATGTACACCGTCATACCTCGAAAGGTTGGAAGAGGCTTCAGCAGTAGTCAGAATATAATAAGCTGGCACAAGGTACTCCAGCAAATCAAAAGAGACTTCATCTACAGTATGTCCCTCAGCTTTAAACCGGGATATAGCCTCAACAATAGCCTGTTTAATATCCGGATCAAGTGCTTCACTTTCCAGTGTTTCCCTTAATACGGCAATTTTCTTCGACCTGGAATCTTCCAGTTTATCTGTATATGCCGGGACAGGCAAATTGGAAACCGTACTGTCGTGTTCATCGGCACCAGCCAAAACCTCCATTAACAGGGCGGCATCAGCTACAGAAGAAGTCAGTGTTCCTACCTGGTCAAAAGAAGAAGCATAGGCAATAACGCCATACCTCGAAATCCGTCCGTAAGTAGGCTTAAATCCAATACATCCGCAAAAAGCGGCGGGCTGGCGCACCGACCCACCAGTATCTGTGCCCAGTGCAGCCAGACATAAGTCTGCCTGTACAGCTACAGCAGAGCCCCCGGAAGATCCTCCGGCCACACGTTCCGTATCGGCTGCATTACGCACAGCACCATAATAAGAAGTCTCATTGGAGCCTCCCATGGCAAACTCATCACAGTTCGTACGGCCAATAATGATGGCGTCTTCCTGCAATAACCTTTCAACCACCGTAGAGGAATAGGGAGACACGAAATCCTCCAGCATTTTTGAAGATGCCGTAGTGATATGGTCTTTAAAAAGAATATTGTCTTTGATTCCTATGACCATTCCCGCAAGTCTTCCTGCAGTACCCTTATTTATTTTTTCCTGCACCAGGATGGCCTGGTTTTTTGCAGAATAAAAAAACACCTCATTGAAAACATTGAGGTGTTTATGGGTTTCAATTTGTGTAAAATAATAATCAAGCAACTCGGGTAAGTCAAGTTGTTTTGTACTGATCAGGGCCTGTATTTCCGCTAAGGAGCTATACTTCTTCAAAAATTGAAAGGAATTAAAGGGTTAAAAAATTCTGTAACAGCTAAACCTATAAAGGTTTACGTGTATTGGTACGGTTAGGGTCAACAGCATCATTTTCATCTGCTCCATCCTTACCATCTTTGAATTCTTTAATACCTTTACCCAGACCACGCATAAGTTCAGGAATTTTTTTACCCCCAAAAAGCAATAATACAGCGACTAAAATAAGGATAATCTCTGTTGTGCCCAGGGCTGCTAATATTGTTGTGTTTAACATGATCTTTTAATTAGTTTTATTTTTTTCTGTTTCCATTTTCTCCGCAGCCGCTGCAATATCCGTAGTTTCTGCCGGGGCAGCCTCTTTATTCAAATCAATGGGTTCCTTCACTTCAGTTTTAGGATACATCTGATCTTCCAGCGTCTGGGTAGGCGTGCGTGTACTTGTTGAAGTACTTGCCGTACGTTCTTCTGCCCTCAGCTCATCATCAATATCCATTGCATTTATATTCCGGTGGATTTCCCGCTTTACACCTTCAGATGCATCCTTGAAATCCCTGATCCCTTTTCCCAGCCCGCGTGCAAGCTCAGGTAATTTTTTACCTCCAAATAACAATAAAACAACAGCAAGAATCAGCATGATCTCACTGCCACCCATGTTTAAGAATTCACCTATTATTCCCAGATACATTTTGACTCAATTTTTTTAGTATAACAAATATAGACATTTTAGATCCAATTATTTAGCAATCCATGCTTCAGGATTCAGCTTTGTCTGTCCCCTCATGATCTCAAAGTGTAGCAATGCACCGTCAGAGGTGGTCGCGACAGTACCAAGACTCTGCTTCGTTTCCACTTTATCCCCCTTGGCTACAGTGGGAGATTTCAGGTTCTGATAAATGGAAAAGTACTCCCCATGACGCACCGCAACTACGTAAATTCCCTGAATAACCGTAACAAACAGAACCTCCCCTCCAAATACGGCACGTACCGTTGCCCCATCGCTGGTCAGGATATTCACCCCGTCATTATTGTAAGATGCCTGCCCTTCAGTATGTTCACCGAAACTCTCAGTAATGGATCCCTGACCTACGGGCCATGGCAAGCGTCCCCTGTTATTTTCAAATCCTGCAGACAGCTTTGCCGCTTCCGGAGTAGCCGTAAGGAAACTACTGGTGGTTTTAGCCCGCTCTACCGGCACAGGTTTATTATCAGCCTTTGCTCTTGCTGCAGCCAGTCTTTCGGCCTCTTCTGCCTGCTTCCTGGCCAGGGCAATCTCTCTTTGAATTGCATTCCTGATCTGCCGGTCTATGGCCGATTGCTGCCTTTTCCGCTTAACTATATCCTGGCTGAACTGGCGCTCCTGTTTCTTAAATTTATTTAATACGGAAGACTGTACATTCTTATTTTTTGCCAGTTTGTTTTGCTCCGATTCCTGTTCACGCAGTAAGGTACTTTTAGCTTTCAGGCTTTTGTCTAAAATGACAATTCTATAACTCAGGTTCTTCTCTGTGCCCTGGATATAGTCGGCCTGTTTTTTACGGTACTGCCCAAACTGTTGCAGGTATTTAATTCTTTTATACGCCTGATTGAAATCCTGTGCAGCGAAGATAAACATCATCTTGTCATACGCATTCTTATTCCGCTGCGCGAACCTGATCATCCCAGCATACCCCTTTTTAAGCCGGGACAACTGATCCTGTAGAGAATGTACGGTATTCGTATTTTCATGGATTTCATTATCCAGGTTTTTAATTTCGGAATTGATCACTGAGATTTTGCTCTGCATGAGCCTGATCTTCGTATTCAGCGCACGGATTTCACTTAAAGTAAGCTTTTTGCTTTGTGCCGCTTTATCCAGATTACGCTGTAAGAGCTCGATTTCACGCTCCAGTGCCTCTTTTTTCCTTTTAAGCTGAGAGCTGCTTTGAGCTGTTGCTGTTGATGCAAAGGTGACAAACAGCAGTAACAGAAGTAATTTGTGTAGCTTCATTACATCAAAAGTATAAAAAAATTAGTTTATTATCTCAAACCTTTTAGGAACCGTATAAGGGAAATCAAGCGGTAAATTGCGCTCTATTTTGGAAAAATCAAACACAATGTTCACCTTTCTCTTGCCCGACATAGAGTTTACTTTCACTGTTGAAGGGAACAATACCGCATCAACCAGCTGATAATTTGCGTAGTCAACCTTTAAAGCCTGGCCTGCCCTCACATCATTCAGGTGAACCAAAGCGGGTTTGAGCAGGTTATTGAACATTATCATATAAGCGAGGTTGATCTTTTCACCTTTCAGCGTGAATGCACCTTCTTCCTGGGTCAGGCTCGCTGGTTCAGCCATAAATTCAGTAATGGTGTTTCCGGTGAGTACAGATTGCAGCATCCTGAAGGTAATCTGCCTGTTTGCAAAATTATAGATATAACTAAAGGGTTTTTTCAATGCCGTACCTTCCAATCTGCTCAACACCAGCAAACTGTCAGGAGTAATCATTGCCCTCGCTACCTCAAGTCCCGCAATTGCTGTGATGCTGATCCATATCACCTCATCCTTCTTCATCCTTACATTCATGCTCACCCCCATCTCATTCCCATCAATACTAAGATCTGCTTTCGCTTTTAAGGAAAGAGTGGAGTAACTGAAATCCTTGCTTTTCAGCAGTCGCAGATTTTCACTGGTTTTATTGGTCGCCACTTTTTCATCAATGACTTTGGAGGGATTGTTCACCACATTCTTCTTCGTTTTGCATGATGCGGTAAGGAACAGCAATACGATGACCAGAAGGCTATTTAATGTATTTTTTTTCATTTATCTTTTGATTTAACAGAGCCGAGTCATTACCTGTCTCTTTTGATCTTTGCCATTGGGAGACAGCTTTTTCCTGTTCACCTAAAAAGAAGAGGATATCCCCATAGTGTTCAAAATAAACGCTATTGTCAGCTTCATTGTTTTTAATCGCCTTTTCAATCCAGGTTCTGGCCAATGCATATTTCCCCCGTTTAAACAAAACAAGGGCATAGGTATCGGCTACAGACTCATCGGCAGGCATGGCTTCTGCCGCTACTGCAATTAGTGATTCTGCCTTCGCCAGTTGCCTGCCCCTTAAAGCAAGGTAATACGCATAGTTATTGATAATCAGGTAATTTTCTGGATCTGCTTCTACTGCCTTATTAAACGCAAGATCTGCCTCCGGAAGTTTATTCTCATCAATTAATATTTCAGCCTGCAATGCGAAAATCAATGCCTGAAGGCTCCTGTTTTCTCCGTCAAGTTGCAAAGAATTTTTAATATATGACAATGCTTCTGTATTTTTTGCCTCCCTGTGGAGAGAAAAAGCCATATAGTAATAAAGGATGGCCTGGTTTGGATATACGGACAGTGCTGCTTCTCCCATCTCTATCATCTCCTTATACTGGCCCATAAGGATCTGGATATTGAGGGATTTCTCCCATACTACATACAACTGATCAGTTAATTTCAGCGCTTTTTTATAATACGACAAGGATTTAGCCAGATCCCCCGCTTCAAATAACACATCGCCATAGAGAGCAAGAAAAAGCGGATCATCTTCAAAAGTAGCGGCGACACTCTCCAGTTCATGTGCGGCCGATTTAAAATCATTTTTTGCCAGAAAGGCTTTTGCCCTTAATACCGGATCATTTTCCTTGTCAATCTTGCTGCTTCCTGCAGGTGCAGCGACACCGGTTGCACGTTCACGTGCCTCTGCCAGGCCCTCAACATCACCGAACTTCTTCTCTATGGCATCATATCCTGCCAGTGCCTCCATTTTTTTACCCTGTATCAGAAAAGCATTAGACTTGTCAAAATAGAAAGATTGCTCTTCAGGCGACAGTGCGATCAGCCGGTCAAACACAGCAACAAGTGCTGTCATATTTCCATTGCGCTTGTAAAATTCAGCAAGCAGCTTTAGGTACCATATGTTATTCCCATCTACAGTTATTGCTTTTTTTATAGCGGCTTCAGCTTCTGTAAATTTACTCATCCGGTAGTTCAGCAGGGCAATTTCATACCATGCCGCAGCATTACCCGGATCTATTGCCGCCGCTTTTCCAAAATTCAGTACCCCGCGGTTGTAATCTTCATTGAGCTTATTGCGCAAACCTGCAAAAAAAAGTTGCTTTACAGCAATACTGTCTGAGGACGTTAAGGGCACCTGTTGTGCAAATAAGCCAATTCCTCCACTGAGTATGCACCATAAAACAACGATCCTCTTCATGTTTGGTATTTTATTTTCCTGTATGTCCGTACCCGCCTTCACCTCTGGCAGTATCACTCAGTTCTTCCACAGATTCCCAGGTGATCGTCTCATGTTTGGCAATCACCATTTGTGCAATCCTATCTCCATTTTTCACGACAAAATCTGTATCTGAATGGTTGATCAGCAAGACCTTTATTTCACCCCTGTAATCCGCATCGATTGTACCCGGAGCATTCACGATACTAATTCCGTGTTTATAGGCCAGGCCGCTGCGCGGGCGTATTTGTGCTTCATAACCCACTGGTAATTCTATATGTAAACCTGTAGGTACAAGGATACGCTGAAAAGGTTTAATAACAATTTCCTCAGGCGTAAAAGCACGCATATCCATTCCTGCAGCATGTGCCGTTTCATACTGAGGTAAAGCAAGTCCTGATTTGTTAATGATGTTAATCTTCATTATTTTTTTATTGTTTTATGTGTGTATATTATTTTTCGGGCTGCTCCCGATTTCATGTTTAATGTCTTCCTGATAAATCTCCACCACTACTTTTTCAGCAATGCTTTAAGCTCCTTCTTTTCTACCCCCACAATGGCAGCAAAAAATAGCAGCAACAGCGCATTTCCAATATATATATTTCTATGGAAAACCCAGAATGACAATACGACCAAGATAACTGAAGTCAGCAGATAAATCAGTATCCGTTTCAGGTTATAAGGAATAGGATAATACTTCTGCCCCAGGATATAGGAAATCACCATCATCACGGCATAGGTGAACATAGAGACCCAGGCAGAGCCCATATAACTGTAACGTGGAATAAGTACAAAATTAAGTGTTACAGTGATTACGGCTCCGATTAGAGAGATATAGAGTCCGAACCTGGTCTGGTCTGATAACCGGTACCAGATGGAGAGATTCATATAAATACCCAGGCAGACATACCCAAATAACAGGTAGGGAACTGCTGGTAAACCTGCCCAGTATTCTCCGCGATTTCCACTTTTCCCACTGATAAAATATTTCAGTAATTCGATATTGGCAATCAGCGCCAGAAATAATAGCGCAAGGGCAATGACGAAATAATGAAGGATGAGTGCATAAATTTTACGGGCATTCTCATTCTTTGCATAACTGAAAAAGAAGGGCTCTGCACCCAGGCGGAAAGCCGTAATAAAGATACTGATGAAAATAGCAATTTTACATACAGCACCATAAATCCCTACATCAGTATCTGCAATCGACTTTGGCAGCAGCTCGCTCAGGACTATTTTATCCAGGTTTTCATTTACAATGAAGGAAAGGTTAGCCACCAGAATAGGCCAGCTGTAATGAAACATCTTAAAAAACAAGGCGCTGTCAAACTTCAGCCGTATCTTCAGAAACTCCGGGAGCAACAGGAGGAATGTCACTATACTTGCGATCAGGTTAGATATAAATACGTATCCCACCCATTGTGGGCGGTACCATGATGATAACCAGGTTGACAAGGGCCATTCCTGCCTGATCGCAAAAGGGATAAGCAACAGGAAAACCAGGTTAAAACCGACAAAACTTCCAATATTGGAAAACTTAATGACACTGTATTTGAAAGCTTTTTCCTCTGCACGTAACCGCGCAAAAGGGATGACACAAATGGCATCTACAAACAAAATCCAGACAAAAAACCTGATGTACTGCCGATAATCGGCATACTGAGCCCTTTCTCCGTTGTTCAGCCAACCGGCAATGGTATCGGAGAAAACACAGCCCGTAATTAAGAACAACATGGAAATAAAGGCGATACAAATAAATGAATTGTTGTATACCTCCTGCTTTTTGTCCTCATGTTTATTCAAATACCTGAAATAGGTACTTTCCATTCCAAAGGCCAGCACTGCATTGATCAGCGAAGCATAACTATACAGCTTCGTAAATATTCCATAGGTACCCGCCGCATACACCTTGGTATATATTGGCGTTAAAATAAAATTGAACAAACGTGAAAAGACAGTACTTAAGCCATAAACGGCCGTCTGCCCTAAAAATTTCTTTATAACTGACACATGACAGGATTAAACGGTAATAAAGGCAAGCTATTTTTTAACGACTTCAAAATTACGATAGTTTTTTAGTTCTCCCGGCGTAATGGTTATGTTTTCTATTTTAGCCCTGTCAGGCCCTTCATTACACCATTCCAGAAATACTTCCAGTAAAGTGTCATCTCCTTCCGCCTCAATATAAAGACTTCCGTCTTTCTCATTTCTAATGATACCACGTACCCCCATCTGGTCGGCCACCACCTTCGTTGTATACCGGAAGGATACACCCTGCACTTTTCCTGTAATTTTTATTGCGATATGTTTCATATGTATGATGTTTAATTGTAATGGAGCTATGGTGATTTTATCTTTTCTATTATTCCTTGTAAAACCGCAACTGCTTCATTGATTAGTCATTTGATTCTATTCCTTAAAGGAATAAGTTTAATATGCTAAAATAAACGTTTAATGCGCGTATTATTATTCAGCATCCCATTTCCCATAAATTCGATGAGATTGATCCCTGGTTTTTTTCCGGTTTCTAAACTGCCAAACTGATTTTCCAGGCCCAGAAACTCCGCTCCATTCAGGGTAGCCCAACCCAGTAATTCTTCGAATGATAGCTTAAAATATTCCTGAAGCGTTTTCATTTCAGCGAGGATACTTAATTGATGATTACTTGCCAGACTATCTGTACCTAAGGTAATCTTCACCCCCATTTCCCGCAGCAACATGAGGTCAGGTAACCGGTTTTCAATGTACAGATTGGCATTGGGGCACAAACACCAGAAAAGATGGGGATGAATATTCTCCGCAAATGAGACATCCTCCCGACTGGTGAAAGTATTGTGCACCAGCAATGTACGTGGGAGTGTTGATAAAAAAGGCAAATAGGTCTGTAAAGAGGTCTTACCCCCGCCCTTAAAAAAGGAGATATCAAGGCCAAGGTAGGCGTACAACTTTAGAAAATGCCCGCTCTTACTTTCAAAGAAAGCATTCTCCTCGGCCGTTTCCTGGTTATGAATCGTGATACACTCATCGGCTCTACCGGAACTGGCATTGATTTCCTTAAAGAGTTCCGGAGAAACAGAATAAGGGGCATGGGGAACAATTGTCGCTTTCAGTGGGGAAAAGTCATTTCTTGTGGCGATGGCCTGTTGTATGATAGCAGATGCTCGTCCGGGATCAAATCCCATGGCCTCCACAAAGGTATGGTAGTATAGTTTACTGTCGAGTTTACTCTTCCGGGAGACAGGCTGATTGGAAATATCTCCTGTTGCTACAATTCCATTGGTATACATCTCTTCATCTGCATTACGCATTGCCTTTTCTATCTCCGTTGGTGTGGCAGCACGCTGTTGCATTACCTGCTGAACAAATCCCGGAAGACCGGTATGCATAGGAATTTTACCCGCAAGATGAGACAACTCCAGATGGCAGTGCGTATTAATGAATCCGGGCACCAGCATTCCTTCATAATAAGTTATGGGTGACAAGTTATGTCGTTTTGCTTCTTCAGCAGTGAATACAGCAGAAATACTTCCATCATCTGAAATTGCAATAACCCCATTTTTTAAGGGGGCAGAAGTAACCGGATAAATCCATGATGCGGACAGATAAGAACTCATAATTACAAATTACGGTTATTCTGATGAAAGCATATACAGGAAAGGTAATTTTTATGCCGCAAGACGTTGCAACAGGGCTTTACAGGGGATATCTGATGTCACCCGCACCGCGTGATTTTTATGAAGCGGAACCTGGAAATAATCGCCGGATTTCAGAGAAAACAACTCTTCTTCCACCGCTATATCACAAGTACCTTCAATAATCAGGAACCTTTCAAACTCATTGTTGTGCGTCTCCTCAGGTGCCATATCTTTAATCCAGATCAGTGCACTCAGCAGTTGAGGTGTATGGCCTATGATTTTAGCAAAAACTCCTTCAAAGTCCCTGTCGTCGGGGGCCATATCAGCACGGTTAATCCACTGCTCGTAATCTGCAATTTTGGAAGATTCGGATAAAAGCGGAACATCATCCAGTACTTCCCCGCCCAGCAGACGTTCTGTCAAATCGATAGTAGACATTAGCAGGGGGCGTAAAATAGGATCAGGAATCACAGCATTCGCAGCAGCATATTTTTCCAGTGCCAACTGAATAGCCAATACTTCCTCCCAAAGCGCCGGATGCAGCAAAGCCATTTTCTCCACCTCCCGGTTTTCTTCAGCAGAAGTGTACCCCAATACATAGAGTTCCAGGATGCCGGAGTTGATAAATTCTTTATAACGCCTCATGACAGCCATTCTCCTTTCAACTGTTTGATATTTTTTATCATTCCTGCCCTCAACTGTTCCACCGATAATCCAAGATGTTCTGCCGCCGCCGAAAAGCTATATCCCTGAAAATAGATGAGATTGATCGCTTCCCTGATTTCCGCAGTTACCTTCGATGCAAAACTGGCTCCCTCCATACGCTTTTTTTCCTTCAGGTATGCTTGTATATCCATGGCATAAACGAGGTCTATTTCTTCCCGGATTTCATCATCCAGATATTTCTTTTCACTTAAACAGGCGCACTTCGCACAAGTCCTCGAGATTTTCAGCATCCAGGTAAATAAACGTTCCTTTTCTGGGTTGTAACTCAATCTCCGCGACCAGATTTCAAAAAATGCATTATTGACACACTTCTCCGCTATTTCCTTATCACCCAAAGTCCTAAGTAGTACACCCATCACTGCCGGCGCATATTTATTATACAATTTCAGATAATCTTTATGGTCGCCCGACTTAAACATCGCAACCGCATTATTATCCAGTTCATCTAAAGGAGAAATGAATGACATAAAGCTTAATATTTGGTTGATATAAATGTAACGAATAAGATATTCTATATCCTATTTATTTCTAAAAAATAAAGGACAGTATGAACGTAAATAACAAGCTCCTGTCATATGATTTTGAACACTATACTTAAACAATGCATTTCAACACACACACCTTTAACCAACTGAACAATAGCACATTAATTTATTTTGATAGTTTATATGCGTATAAATTGATTACTTTGTAAAAAATACCCCATTAATTCAACTCTTTATGTCTGATTATACCACCCGATTAAATAAATACATTAGTGAAAGCGGTCTGTGCTCAAGAAGAGCAGCAGACAGATACATAGAACAGGGAAATGTAATTATTAATGGCAAAAAAGCTAAAATCGGTGATCTGGTTTATTTTGGAGATATCGTGTCTGTTAATGGACAGACTATTGAGCCCAAAGAAGCAGAAAATACGATTCTTTTAGCTTTCAACAAGCCTGTTGGGGTTACAAGTACTACCGAAGCTGGAGTAAAAAGCAATATTGTTGACTATGTAAACCATAGTGACAGGGTTTTTCCTATAGGCCGGCTGGATAAAGATTCCCAGGGACTTATTTTCATGACCAACAATGGTGATCTGGTGAATAAAATCCTGAGGGCAGGAAACAACCATGAAAAAGAATATCTGGTTACCGTAAACAAACCCGTTACTGAGCAGTTTATTACAGGTATGTCTAAAGGGGTGCCGGTTTTAGGGGTCATGACGAAAAAATGTAAAGTAACTAAAGAAAGTCCTTTTATTTTCAAAATCACCTTAATCCAGGGACTGAACAGACAAATCCGACGTATGTGTGAGCATTTCGGTTTTGAAGTTACCAAACTGGAGCGTACGCGCATCATGAATATCAGCCTGAAAGGATTGCCGGTTGGCGAATGGCGTGAGCTGACTCCAGAAGAGCTGACAGAAATTAACACGCTGGTAGCCAAATCCAGCTCTGAACCAAGTGCGCTTCCACGGAGAGTCACTAAAAAAGCAAAGGCAATACAACCTAAAGAAGATCTCGAAGAAAACGTTACTCCGGGACGGGCAGCAAGGAAAAGACCTGCAGGCCCCACAAAAGGAAAAGCATATACACCGAAACCAAGAGCATCAGGTGCTGGCAGAGGCGGTGAAAAAACGGAAAAAGAAGGGTCAGCAAGAGGAGGATCTGCCTACAAGCCTGCAGGTGCCAGTACGGATTGGAATAAAACCAACGGACCAAGCAGAAGACCTGTACGGCCTTCACGTGGTAAATCTGGTGCCCCTGCCGGTAAAACCAAAAGTCCTAAGCGTTAAAAACTACGCAATCAAACACTTAACATATTGGTCATAAGTCTGACTATTTTACAGAAAAATGGTCAGACTTATGCAAACTTCTCTGTCTACAAGTACAGTATACCCTTCTAAAATTTGGCGACTTAGTTATTTTAGGTAACTTTGCAACAATGCTTGCAACAACTAAAACGGATATCAGGGCCTTGGACCTGCCACAACTTCAACAGCACTTCACGCAAATGAAAGAACCTGCGTACCGTGCTAAACAAGTTTATCAATGGTTATGGGAAAAATCTGCCCGTTCTTTTGAAGAGATGAGTAACCTTTCCAAGGACTTAAGAAAGAAGCTTGATGAAAACTACTCTATCAATGTGGTTGCGGTAAACAATTCCCAGTTCAGTAATGACCATACCATCAAGAGTTCTTTCAAATTATACGATGGAAACATTGTTGAAGGTGTTTTGATCCCTATGGAGGAAAGAATGACGGCTTGTGTAAGCTCACAGGTAGGCTGCAGCTTAACCTGTAAGTTCTGTGCAACGGGTTACATGGACCGCAAAAGGAACCTGAATGCTGATGAGATCTATGATCAGGTTGTACTTATTGACCAGCAGGCAAAGAAAAACTACAATGCCCCCCTCACCAATATTGTGTATATGGGTATGGGGGAACCGTTGCTGAATTATGCGAATGTAATGAAATCCATCGATCGCATCACTGCACCTGATGGGTTGAATATGTCTTATAAAAGAATAACGGTATCTACTGCCGGTATTGCTAAAATGATAAAAAAACTGGGTGACGATGGGGCTAAATTTAACCTTGCCCTCTCCCTGCATGCAGCAAATGATACCAAAAGAAATGAAATTATGCCTATCAATGAGGCCAATTCATTAAAGGCATTGGCTGAAGCACTGAGGTATTATTTTGCCAAAACAAAGAATCCTGTTACGTACGAATATATTGTCTTCAACAACTTCAACGATGAAATTGAGGATGCCATGGACCTTGCTAAATTCTGCAAACATGTTCCATGTAAAGTAAACCTGATTGAATATAATCCTATTCAGTTCGCAGATTTCATTAATGCCGAAGGTGATAAAATTGATGCCTTTTCCAATTACCTAAAAAGTCAGGGAGTAAACACCAATATCAGACGCAGCCGCGGCAAAGATATTGACGCTGCCTGTGGACAACTGGCTGTTAAAGAACAGGCTTAGAAAGCAATAGCTTTTCCCTGCATCCTTATTTTCAGAATGGTTATCTCTGTTTAAAGAAATGAGAATAACTTAGGCCATGCATATCATTGGCCGTCTGGCAAAAGATTTTCTGGGTTTATTGTATCCCGACCTGTGTAATGGCTGCGGTACCCTGCTCTTTCAGGGAGAAAAGCAGATCTGCACCAAATGCCTTTATGACCTGCCTTTTACCGGTTTTGAGACATATGCGGCAAACCGCGTACACCAACTTTTCTGGGGAAGATTATCTTGTGACCAGGCAATGGCGATGCTTTATTTCAGAAAAGGCAGCAGGGTACAACAGCTCATTCACCAACTGAAATACAATGATCAAACTTCTTTGGGTATTGCCCTGGGCAGCATGCTAGGCTATAAACTCTTAACCTCCCCTGCTTACTGTACAGTTGATTTCATTATCCCTATTCCGCTGCACCCTAGCAGACAGCGTAGCAGGGGGTACAATCAGAGCGAATATTTTGCCCGGGGAATTTCCATGGCCATGGGAATCCCGGTCAGCAATACTCAGCTTATCCGGCAGAAGGAGACTTCATCCCAGACAAAAAAAACCAGGTACCAGAGATTTGAGAATATGCAATATGTATTTAAGGTAGTGCATCCTGAAAGTTTAAAAGACAAACATGTACTCCTGGTTGACGATGTGATTACCACGGGATCAACCTTTGAATCAGCAGGACAGCTACTCCTCAACTGTGGGATCAGCAAATTAAGCATCGCAGCGATAGCATTTGCAGAATAATTCATGGACTATATAATATTTGAAATATAGCACCGTTTATATTTCTGAGAGCGTTAATTTAGATGATAAGAGCCGGTATTTTCTTCATAGAATTACCGGCTCTTTATCGTTTAAAAAGGTTAATATTGATCATAGCAATGCGCTGTGCCATTGTATGTCCAGAAATTTTAATTGCTTCTATCTTGGAAGATAGGTTATTTATTCCCTGAAACAGGATATGCTGAAAAAAGGTTAAATAACAGCACTTTGATTTCATCAGGATTAAATGGCTTGAGCACATGCCCGTTCATACCACATTCCTCAAATTTATAGAAATCATTCTTTAATGTCGATGCGGTAAGTGCAATGACAGGAATATGGTTTCCTTTTTTTTCAGTCCTGATCAGACTGGTTGTTTCAAAACCATCAATTCCCGGCATTTTTATATCCATGAAGATAAGATCATAATCACCCGTACGGACTCTTTCTATAGCCTCATACCCATCAGTCGCAGAATCAACTGCAAGTCCCCATTTACTTAAAATACGCCTGATAATCATGATATTGATCTCATTATCATCAACTACCAATATTCTTTTATTCAAAAAGACTGTCAGATCCGTAGCCGGAACCGTCATCATACTGGTTTCATTTGCTTTCTGGAATTCAATTTTAAAAGAAAAACTCGTACCCTCACCCTCTACGCTATCTACTTTTATCTGGGCATTGTACAAAGTAAGCAACTTCTTTGTAATGGCCAGTCCCAGTCCGGAGCCCCCATATTTCCGGGAGATGTCCGTTTTTGCCTGGGTAAAAGTCTCAAAAATGTAGTCGTGCTTATCTTTGGGAATCCCTATACCGGTATCCTCAATCACAAATTTAATCGCAGTACGCTCATCATCCTCAGTCAGCAAATGGATCTTTAACTTTATAAATCCATTATTTGTAAACTTAATGGCATTACTCAGGAAATTCATCAGGATCTGATATAAGCGGTTCTTATCGCCATAAAGGAAATCAGGAATGGCGGGATCGAGCAAGAGTTTAAGGTCATTGTGGTTTTTCTTTACATTGACCCGTAAAGAATTCACGATATCATTTGCTAACGATTTCAGGTTAAAAGGCGCCTCTTCCAGCTCCATATTTCCTGTCTCAATCTTATTGAAATCAAGAATATCATTGATGATGTGTAGAAGATTTTCGCCGGAGAACCTCAAAATATTTAAATCGTCTACCTGTGATGGTTTAGGTTCATTGTCGAGCAACAGGTGTGTCAGCCCAATGATTGCATTCAGCGGAGTCCTGATTTCATGGCTCATCACCGACAGGAACATTTCTTTGGCCTGACTCAGCTTCAATGCCTGTTCTCTTGCGGCTATCATTTCCTGTTCAATCTGCTTGCGCAGGGTGATATCAGAGATCAGATCGATCTGCCTTTCCACCACTCCTGTATTGTTGATCACAGGTGTATTGGAAACTTCCAGCCATATTTGTGAACCATCCTTTTTCTCTGCCGGCACTTCTATCGCATAAGACTGATTGTTCTTGCTCATCATTCTTGATTTATCCAGAAGCTCCTGATCATAAAAATTAGCAGACAGGATATTGCCCAGCTGATTTCCCTTTAACTCTTCCAGGGTATAACCGGTCAGTTTTTCCAATGAATGGTTAACCCAGGTGGTAATGCCTTCATTATCCATGATATTAACACCTGTATTGGTTTTACTGGCGACCAATGAGAGTACCTGCAACTCTTCCTCAGCCTTTCTCTTGTCAGTAAGGTCTGCAATACAATCATGCAGGTCATGTGTCATTCTTTTCAGCTTCAGCAGGGCGAGGACTTCAGCAGCCAGATTGAGCAACATTTCTTTCTGCACCTCGGACAACCGTCTGGGCAGATAATCAAACACACAGATTGTACCTAGTTTATTGCCATTTTCATCTATCAGAGGAGCGCCTGCATAGTAACGGATATGTTTGGCAAGAACCAATGGGTGATCTTTAAAATGAAGGTCAGCCTCTGCATCAATAATTTCAAAAACGGTTCCTGCCTGAAGGGTATGTTCACAAAAGGAAAGATGGCGTGGAATATCGGTAGCACAGGCCCCGAAAGAACCTACAAAATATTGCCTTTGTTCATCTATAAGAGAAACAAAGGCAATAGGGATAGCCAAACACTTTGAAGTAAGGTTCAGCAGGTTATCAAATGTAGTGTCGGCAGCCGTATCCTGAATATGATAAGTATTTAATGCATTCCATCTCCTGTCTGCAAAATCATCTGATATATCCGGGCCAGCCAACATCATTTTAAAACCTTAAGATCTATTTATATAGCGGAAAACGGGATACCAGTTCAAGAACCTGTTTTTTAATGGCCTGTAAATGTGCTTCATCTTCAGGATTCGCAATAACCTGGTCAATTAAGTCCACAATCTGTTCCATATTTTCTTCCTTAAATCCTCTTGACGTAATTGCTGCAGTACCCACACGGATACCTGAAGTTACAAAAGGAGATTTGTCGTCAAATGGAACCATATTTTTATTTACGGTAATATCGGCTTTTTCCAATGCATTTTCAGCCAGTTTACCAGTAATATTTTTATTTCTTAAATCGATTAGCATCAAATGGTTATCTGTACCTCCGGAGATAATACCATAACCTTTGGCAACAAACGCTTTAGCCATAGCCTGTGCATTTGCCTGTACCTGTTTGATATAAGTCAGGTAATCATCACTAAGTGCCTCCCCAAAAGCAATAGCTTTAGCAGCTATCACATGTTCTAGTGGCCCGCCCTGGGTTCCAGGAAAAACAGCCATATCCAGAACTGAAGACATCATCCTGACCTCGCCTTTAGGAGTTTTCAATCCAAATGGGTTTTCAAAATCTTTACCCATCATAATCATTCCGCCACGTGGACCACGTAATGTTTTGTGAGTGGTAGTGGTCACAATATGACAATGTGGAAGTGGGTTGGCGAGTAATCCTCTTGCAATCATCCCAGCAGGATGTGAGATATCAGCAAGCACCAAAGCACCAATTTTATCGGCCACACTACGGATAAAGGCATAATCCCATTCTCTTGAGTAAGCGGAAGCCCCACAGATGATCAACCTTGGGCGTTCAGCTAAAGCAATTTCTTCCAGTTTAGCATAATCAATCAGGCCATCTTCTTTTTTTACACCATAGAAAAGCGGGGTATACAGTTTTCCGGAAAAGTTTACCGGGGAGCCATGTGTTAAGTGTCCGCCATGGGAAAGATCAAAACCTAAAATTTTATCTCCCGGTTGAATCACGGCAAGCATTACTGCTGCATTGGCTTGTGCACCTGAATGTGGTTGTACATTTACCCATGCTGCACCAAATAATTTTTTAGCACGCTCAATAGCAATAGTCTCGATTTCATCTACTACCTGGCATCCGCCATAATAACGCTTTCCGGGCAAGCCTTCAGCGTATTTATTGGTTAATACAGAGCCTGCGGCCTCCATAACCTGTTTGCTCACAAAATTTTCTGATGCAATAAGCTCTAGACCATTCTCCTGACGGTCTAATTCCCTATCAATCAAATCAAAAATTAAAGTATCTCTTTCCATTTATTAATGTATATTTCTGTAAAAATAATGATTTTCAATTTGAATTGAAGGGTCTAATTGCAGGTGAATGCAAAATGAACATTGTTTTATGTACTGGTATATCTAAAATTTTGCTGTTTTATTAACAAAAATCACGTACTTTGTAACTTCTTGTCCAAAAAAACTGCATGGAAAATTCTACCCCTCCATTACTACCCAACATAAATTACCCTGCTGATCTTAAGCAGTATAAAGATGATGACCTGGAACAGATCAGCCAGGAATTACGTCAGTATATCATTGATGTAGTGAGTGTTAACGGCGGACACTTCGGTGCAAGTTTAGGCGTTGTAGAACTTACCGTTGCCCTCCATTACGTATTGAATACACCTTATGATAAGCTGGTATGGGACGTTGGCCACCAGGCTTATGGCCATAAGATCCTTACCGGAAGAAAATCTGTCTTTCATACCAACCGTGTACTCAACGGCATTAGCGGATTTCCCAAGATCAGTGAAAGTGAGTACGATACTTTTGGCGTAGGCCATTCTTCAACTTCTATTTCTGCTGCGCTGGGTATGGCTGTAGCCTCTCACTACAAAGGAGAGAAAGACCGTCAGCATGTAGCTGTCATCGGTGACGGTGCCATGACTGCTGGCCTGGCTTTTGAAGGCCTTAACCATGCCGGGATTGAGAATTCAAACCTTCTGGTGATCCTCAATGACAACTGTATGTCGATTGACCCCAATGTAGGTGCATTAAAAGAATACCTGACAGGCATTACAACCTCTAAATCCTATAACAGATTCAGGGATGATATCTCCAGTGTACTCTATAAATTATCAGAGCTGGGGCCTAATGCCCACAAGTTTGTCAAGAAAATTGAAAAAAGTATCAAGGGCACACTGCTTAAACAGAGCAACTTATTTGAATCCTTAAATTTCAGGTATTTTGGTCCTGTAGATGGCCATGATGTTAAAAATCTGGCTGCCATCCTTAAAGACCTGAAAGAAATTCCCGGCCCTAAATTATTACACTGTGTAACCGTTAAAGGTAAAGGTTTCGCCCTTGC
Organism: Pedobacter sp. AW31-3R; assembly: GCF_052180285.1. Lineage (NCBI taxonomy): Bacteria > Pseudomonadati > Bacteroidota > Sphingobacteriia > Sphingobacteriales > Sphingobacteriaceae > Pedobacter > Pedobacter sp. AW31-3R. Next base: position 5,933,239 of record NZ_CP197475.1, read on the forward strand.
AGAAAAGGATCAAACCAAATGGCATGCACCAGGTTTGTTTGATAAAATTACAGGAGAGATCAAAAAATCTGCTTCTGACAAACCGCAGCCTCCAAAATATCAGGACGTATTTGGCAATACGCTCGTTGAGCTTGCCCATGAAAATAAAAAAATTGTAGGGATCACCCCTGCCATGCCCTCAGGCTCTTCCATGAATATCATGATGAAGGCAATGCCTGAACGTGCATTTGATGTAGGCATAGCAGAACAACATGCAGTCACTTTCTCTGCAGGTTTAGCCACCCAGGGATTGCTGCCTTTCTGTAACATCTATTCCAGTTTTATGCAGCGTGCTTACGATCAGGTGATTCATGATGTGGCCATTCAGAACCTGAATGTTGTTTTCTGTCTTGACCGTGCAGGTCTTGCCGGAGCCGACGGTGCGACACACCATGGTGCTTATGATCTTGCGTATATGCGCAGTATTCCCAATATGACTGTTGCTGCACCGATGAACGAAGAAGAACTCAGAAACCTGATGTACACTGCGCAATTGGATAACATGGGGCCCTTCTCTATCCGTTACCCAAGAGGAAACGGCATGATGGTAGATTGGAAACGTCCTTTCAAAGCACTGGAAAAAGGTAAGGGACGCCAGATTTGCGATGGAGAGGATGTGGCAATCCTTACGATTGGTCATGTCGGTAATTTTGCTGTTGATGCCTGTAAAGAGCTGAATACAAAAGGGATTCACCCGGCGCATTACGATCTGCGTTTTGTAAAGCCATTGGATGAAGCCTTATTACATGACGTATTCAAGCGCTTTAAGAAGGTCATTACGATAGAGGATGGATGCCTTCAGGGGGGCATGGGTTCAGCCGTGCTGGAATTTATGTCTAATCATAACTACTATGCCCGCGTGGTACGTTTGGGTATTCCTGACGAATTTATTGAACATGGAGAGCAAACAGAACTCTGGAATATATGCGGTTATGATACTACTGCTATCATCAAAACAACAGAAGAGATGACAGTTACACGTACGACGTCAACTATTGCTTCTTAAAGCAAAAAATAAATTATGAAAAAAGCCGTCTCCTGATTGGAAGACGGCTTTTTTTATCAATGGGTTTCTTACTATTCCACCGTAACAGATTTGGCGAGATTTCTTGGCTGATCTACATTACATCCTCTCATTAAAGCGATATGGTAAGAAAGCAACTGAAGTGGCACTGTTGCCAATAATGGCAGGAATGCCTCACTTGCATCAGGGATTTCAATACAATAATCCACCATTTTTTTCACTTCTATATCTCCTTCAGTGACGATAGCCAGGACAATTCCTTTTCTGGCCTTCACCTCCTGAATATTACTGATGACCTTTTCGTACGAAGAGTTCTTTGTAGCGATAACGACTACAGGCATCTCTTCATCAATCAATGCAATAGGGCCGTGTTTCATTTCTGCCGCTGGGTAACCTTCTGCATGGATATAGGAAATCTCCTTCAGCTTTAATGCTCCTTCAAGCGCTACAGGGAAACCACTGCCCCTGCCAAGGAAAAGGCAGTTCCTTGAATCTTTAAATTTAGCTGCAATTTCCTGAATCAGCTCATTGGAAGCCAGTGCCTGCTGTATTTTTTCCGGAATAGAATCCAGTTCTGTCAGGAGTTCCACCAGTTTGGCCTGGGTGAGTGTACCCTTTTGTTGTGCCATATAAAAAGCCATCAGGGTAAGTACCGTTACCTGTGCAGTAAAAGCCTTAGTGGAAGCTACACCAATCTCTGGCCCTGCATGGGTATATACTCCGGCATGGGTTAATCTCGGTATCGATGCACCAACTACGTTACAGATACCGAAAATTGTGGCTCCCCTTTCTTTTGCCATCTCTATAGCAGCCATGGTATCAGCAGTCTCACCCGATTGTGAAATGGCAATCACCACATCTTTTTCTGTAATGATTGGGTTCCTGTAACGGAATTCTGAAGCATACTCCACTTCTACCGGAATTCGTGCATATTCTTCAATTAAATATTCACCTACCAAACCTGCATGCCATGACGTGCCGCAGGCCACAATAATAATCCGGTCAATATTTTTTAGCTTATCCGCATATTCTTTTATTCCACCCAGCTGAACCCGGCCTTCATTCGGATAAATACGTCCCCTCAGGCAATCCCTGATAGACCTCGATTGTTCAAAAATCTCTTTCAGCATAAAATGCTCAAATCCACCTTTTTCCAGCATCTCCAGTTTAATCTCCAGTTCCTGGATATAGGGAGTCTGAACCACATTGTCCAATCGCTTGATGATCAGATCATCTCTTTTCACCAGGGCAATCTCATTGTCATTCAGGTAAATTACATTCTTGGTATATTCAATAATCGGTGTAGCATCAGAAGCAATGAAATACTCTCCTTTACCTACTCCAATTACCATAGGGCTACCTTTTCTTGCTGCAATAAGCTGATCGGGCTGTTCTTCATCCATAATGACGATGGCATAAGCTCCGCTCACTCCTTTCAGTGCCAGGCGTACCGCTTCAAAAAGATCAACATTTTCTTTTTTGTAGATCTCTTCAATCAAATGAATAAGTACCTCGGTATCGGTATCGCTCTTGAATTCATGTCCCCTGGATAACAATTCTTCTTTCAGTACAGCATAGTTTTCTATAATTCCATTATGGATAATAGACAGTCTACCGTCATTGGAAGTATGCGGATGTGAGTTTCTGTCTGAGGGTTCACCATGGGTTGCCCAACGTGTATGGCCTATACCAACACTGCCAGAAAGATTTTTACCTGCACTGAAGTTTTCCAGCTCCTGAACTTTTCCCACCTTTTTATAAATGTTCATATCACCACCGTTAATCAGTGCAATACCTGCACTGTCATAACCGCGATATTCTAATCTTTTCAGACCTTTTAAAACAATTGGCCAGGCCTCTCTATGCCCTATGTATCCTACAATTCCACACATATTATATAATTGATATAAAGTGTAAAGCTAGTCAATTACTTGTTGATTTTCTCCATTGGCCAGCACAGCGAACAGGCCCTGATTGGAATATTTAACGGGTAGAAAAAGTCAAAAAATAACAGAGGGCCAAGCAGATAAAAAAATTAAACAACTGTAAAACAAATATTTAAACCATAATCACCTTAGTTACCTGCCCAAATTATTCAATATCATCTCTTTATCAGAAGTAAAAAACGACAAAATAATAACAATGAATTTGCGACAAATGCCTTTAAACCCTATTAAAAACTTCAGTCCAGAGCCTCAGCTGCATTTCTTCAAACAAACCGGGCTGCCCAGCTTTCATTCTCCACTGCCAGTTTCCATTTAAAGAAGCCGGAACATTTATCCTTGCGCTTTCATCAAGGCCAAGGATATCCTGGAACGGTAGAATAACCATTTTTGCAACAGAAGCATAAGCCAGCCTTCCCAGCGTACGGTGTACATTCCTCTTCGTTACAGTATGCCCTGCATAATCCTCAATCCGCTGACGTTCTTCTCTCGTCGTATCGTTCAGGTACCAGCCTATACTCGTGTTGTTATCATGTGTACCGGTATAAACCACAAAGTTTGTGGAACTATACCTATGCGGAATATGTTGCGAGACCGGCATATCTTCACCAAACGCAAACTGCAGGACCTTCATCCCCGGCAGTTCAAATTCATCCCTTAAGACAGTTACCCCCAGGTTGATATCTCCAAGATCTTCCGCTACAAAAGGCATATGGGGGAATTCCGCTTTCAATACCTCAAAGAAATCTTTTCCGGGCCCTTTCTTCCAACTACCATCAACGGCGCTTTCAGCATCTCTTGGAATTTCCCAATAATCGTAAAAGGCACGGAAGTGATCAAGCCTTATCAAATCATATAATTCCAGGTTCTTTCTGATGCGCTGCAGCCACCACTCATAATTACGCTCTTTTAATACCTCCCATTGATACACTGGCATCCCCCATCGTTGTCCCCCGGCATTGAAATAATCTGGCGGCACTCCGGCAATACCGATAATTCTACCCTCTTTATCGAGACTGAAAAGATCACGGTTTGCCCAGACATCGGCAGAATCAAGTCCTGCATAAAAAGGAAGGTCACCATAAAACTTTACCCCTTTAACATGGGCCAGCGATCTCAGCTTTGTCCATTGCCTAAAAAAGATAAACTGCTGCCAGCGTATCCTGTCCAGCGCAACAGTATAATTCTCCGAAAATTTCCGAAGGGCTCTCTCCTGCCTGTTCTTGAACGCATCTTCCCATTCATACCATGGCATATCCTGATGATACTGCTTTAAGACCACATACAGTACAAAGTCGTCCAGCCATACTGATTCCTTCTTACAGAAATCTGCAAACTCCTGTGGCATGACACCGGAAGGATGGGTCATAAAATTGGCATAAGCCTTATCCAGTAAGTCGTTCTTTAAATCGACTGTCAATTCATAATCAATTTTACTTTTTACCCTTAACTTCAGTTTCCTGAGCTCTGCCTGATCCAGCAACCCTTCTTCGGCCAGCATATCCGGACTAATCAACAAACTATTTCCCGCAAAGCTGGAAATAGAGCTGTAGGGTGACCATAATTCAGCCGATATGATAGGATTTAATGGCAACAACTGCCAATATTTTTGACGTGACCTCGATAGGAAATCAATAAATCTACCTGCTTCTGTACCCATATCCCCTATGCCATAAGGAGAGGGAAGGGCAGTTATCGGCATTAAAACTCCCGCGGACCGGGTATTACCGGGAAGCGCCAAATGCAGCAGTGCCAAAGGAAAGCCATTAAAAATCTCCGTAGCGGCTATCCCTCCGTTATCAAGTTTCCCTCGGCCCTGATCAAGGATATTCCTCCATTCAAAAGGAGCCTCTGGTGGAAGGATGATAGAAGTGTCTTTCCAGTTGAAGCTCAGGTCTTCCAGCTCATGATCTGCCATACCGGCTAAGCCTACAGGGACGGCAATAACAAACCACTGGTCTTCAAACCTGCGGGCGAAGGCAAAAATATGTTTGGCGTACCTGCCTTTCACACTCAAGGGAACATAAGTTCCTATAGTAAATAAATTGCCATGGATCTGGCGCTGCCTGAGCAGTATATGTTGTAACCATAGTTTAATCTTTCCTGAATAACGGTCTTTCCACAATTCTTGAAAAGAGAGGTCCATACCTTCCATTTCCTGCAGCAGATCTTTTCGCTGTATATAGTCCACCGGACGCCTATTGTCTGGATCCACCAAACTTAAATCCCATAGTTCCGTACCCTGGTAAACATCAGGTACTCCCGGACTGGTGTATTTCAGCATCAGCTGAGCCAGAGAATTGAGGATACCGTAATCAGCTACTTTACGATGTAGGCCGGAAAATACAGACCAGAAAGGCGCAGATTTATCCAACAGCGAAAGTGCAAAGTCTTTCACTACACTTTCATAGGCAATATCAGCATCTGCCCAGGAAGAATTGGTCTTCCCCTCACGTAATGCTTTCTCCAGGTATTCCTGCACCCTTTGCAGATAATTGTCTTCTTCAGCTCCCGGCATTGGATAACTGCCTATCAGTGTCTGATAAATAAAATATTCATCATTTGCATCAGGAATATGAGGAAGGACAGCATTCACAACTCTCCATTCCGTAACTGCTTTCGTCCATTCATCAGCAATATCCGTCAGCACATTTAACCTTGCCCGGACATCTTCCCCTCTCTTGGTATCATGCGTGGAGGTTGCATTCAGGCTGTATGGCCAATGGTGTTGCCTCCTGAGCATCTTATCGTGAAAATCAGCTTTTCTCATCCCAAAGGCATCGGGGGAATCTCCCACATCATTATGTCCAAGAAACCTATTGTACGTATACATCAGCGTATCTTCCACACCTTTGGCCATTAAAGGTCCACTGAACTGCATACACCTTAAATAAAAAACAGCAGCTCTCTTTCGGTAATCATCATCTTCCTCACGCGATTCTTCCAGCCATATCTTCTCTAATAAAGCCGCCACAGGCAGCAGGTCTTTTTCCTGGCCAACCTTCCTCAGTATATGTTTGATATGGTCTCTTTCTTCACCCTTTAATGGTATACTGCTTCCGTAATAACGGTAAACAGGGCAATACACCAGAAATGCGGCAATAGCCTTTTTCAATTGACCGGGATGCAGGGAAGGAATATTCTTACCCCTGATCAAATTGAGCGACAGAAAAAGTTGCATTAAATTATCAAGCTCTCCTCCCATATAATCTTCAAGGATGGCCTCTTTTTTCGTTAAAATCTGTTGATGAACATCGGTATGGTCATCTGTCAAACGTTGATAATATTTTGTAAACTCTTTCCTTGCACCCGCATCAGTAAAGAGGTTGTTGACATCAGAAAGAAAATCATATCCCGTATTTCCTTGTACAGGCCATAATAAGGGAAGTTCCTCCCCTTCTTCCAGGATTTTCTCTACAACAATATAAGTATCCGATCCTACGAGGTTCCGCAGGCGCACCAAATATTCTTCCGGATGATACAACCCGTCGATATGGTCTATCCTTAATCCCTGGAATACACCTTGCCTGACCAGCAGGGCTATAAATTGATGATAGGCCTGAAAAGTATCCTCATGCTGCATATTCATACAGATCAGACTGTTGACAGTAAAAAAACGCCGGTAGTTGATCCTTGAGTCTGTTTCCTGGTGATGACACAACCTGTAGTACTGCAATGCCAGTACTTCATCTAATGGCATATCCAGACTAGTCACTTTCTCATTGACAGGCCATTCACTCTCAAAATACTTCAGGTAGAACTTACCCTCTTTACCGACCAGCTCGAGTTCTCCTTTAGAGAGCGTTTCTTCCAGTGAAGCACCCAAAAAAGGAACCATCAATGGCACATTCCCAGTACCTGACCAGTTGATATCAAAAAAGGCAGCATACCTGGATGATGCGCCTTTTTCCAGCACATCCATCAGCCATATATTGGCCGGATGGAAAGCCATATGATTGGGCACAATATCCTGAATCCAGGAGATACCCAGCATTTTCAGTTTTTTTGCTATCGCTTTCAGCTCTGCCAGTGTACCTATTTCCGGATTAATGCGATCCGGGTTAACCGTATCATATCCATGCATACTTCCGGGAGCCGTTTCCAGCAACGGAGAGGCATAAATTGTGCTGACGCCCAACTCCTTTAAATAGGGAAGGATCTTATTGAGATCCCTGAACGTGAACTCTTTATTAAACTGTATACGGTAGGTTGCTATCGGATTAAACATGTTTGCTTGTATAAACTAAAAAGGATTCGGGTTGAATAATTAAGGATTGCAATGCATCCACCAGTACAGGAGCAGAAACAGGTCCATTCCAGCGGGGGTCTGCAGAGTCAAATATTTTTTTCCAGTACGGCCTTTCTCCGGAAATACGCAGGTGCTGGGGATCAATGCTAAAATTGAGCATACATACGATATATTCTGCGTCATCCCAACGGTGCAGGATCAGGCAGTTCTTGCCTGTATCACTGGAGACATCCATCTGTTTCCTATCGTTATTGTTCATTGCCGTATGCTTCTTTCGCAGAGAAATCAACGCCTGATAATATTTTAAGCGCTGCTGATGGCCTTCTTTGTCCAGCAGTTCCCACTGTAGTACAGCGCGCCGGAAGGTATCATCTGCCTGTGGGTCAGGCACCTCACCCTTGGCATGAAAAGCAGCAAATTCTGCTTTCCTTCCTTCACGGACGTTAGCGATCAATTCAGGATCGCTATGGCTGGTAAAAAAAAGAAAAGGGTTCGTTTCGCCCCACTCTTCGCCCATAAACAACATGGGCAAAAAAGGACTGCAGAAAACAGCTGCAGCCATCAACTTTTGCATCTCATTGCTATAAAGCTGACTGCCTCTTTCACCCAACATCCTGTTGCCCACTTGGTCATGGTTCTGGGAAAATACGATAAACTGCTGTCCCGGATTTTCATCAGCATGGCTGCCAAATATTTTTAGGCGATGCGGAGAGTAGATGCCATCATAGATATAGGCATTACGGTAAGCTTTTTCCAGATGTGTAATCCCGGAAAAATCACTGTAATATCCCCTTGGGGGTTCTCCGGCACAAACACGTAACGCATGATGAAACTCATCAATCCATTGCGCATCCATCCCGTATCCATTTTCAGACAAAGGATTGATATACTTAGGATCATTTAAATCCGATTCTGCAATCAGGTAAAACTTGCGGCGACACTGATTCATCAATACTTCCACTTCTTTTTTTATCTGCTGCAGCAAATGTACAGCGCCGAAATCCTTGATGGCATGTACGGCATCCAGCCTTAATGCATCAATATGAAAATCACGGAACCACATCAGCACATTTTCCACAAAGAAATTACGCACACCATCACTCCAGGCATCATCGAAATTAATGGCACTTCCCCATGGGGTGTGATATTTAGTGGTAAAATAAGGCCCTGAACTTTCAAAATAGTTACCCTCGGGTCCCAAATGGTTATATACCACATCCAGGACAACAGCAAGCCCCCTTTTATGGCATGCATTTACAAGGCGTTGTAAACCCTCAGCTCCTCCGTAGCTCTGTTGTACAGCAAATGGAAAAACTCCATCATAGCCCCAGTTTCTTTCACCGGGAAATTGCGCTACAGGCATCAGCTCAACAGCGGTTATCCCCAACTCAACCAGGTGATCCAGTTTTGCTATGATTCCATCAAATGTTCCTTCAGGCGTAAATGTACCAGCATGTAGCTCATAAAAAATATAACTGCCCAGGGGGATGTTTCTCCAGTCAGCATCAGTCCATTCAAAAGCATGGAGGTCGACCACTGCTGAAGGGCCATGTACACCTTCAGGTTGTTCTAAACTTGCGGGATCTGGAATAGCCTTGCCATCCACTATAAATTGATATGATGCTCCCGACTGCAGCTGATCTGTATACAGCTCCCAGTAACCGGCATCAATTTGCGTCATCGGGAACACTTCAGCACACACATACAATTCTACTCTCTTAGCCAACGGTGCCCATAGGGTAACCACAGCAGCTCCATCTTCTTTAAAATTAACCCCTATATTTCTCCGTAAAGCCACCTTATACGCTGTCATATTCTTCAATAAGTATGCTGCAAAACCTAATGCAGCTGTTTTAAAAGTACAATTGATCTTCCCTCTACACGAACCGTTTCACTCGTGAAATGCCTGCTGTAAGTTTCGCTTACCGTACTGATACTCGTATCCAGTACCTTTATCCATTCCTTACCATAACGCTCCTTAGGCAGTTGGTAATCAATAAAACCATCATGGGCATTGAACATGATATAGAAATTTTCATCGCTGATTTTCCTGCCTTGGGCATCAGTACTTCTCAGGTCATTCCCATTCAGGTAGATGGCAAGCGATTTGGCAAAATCTTCATTCCAGTTGTGTTCCTCCATTTCTATGCCTTCCGGCAGAAACCAGGCAATATCTTCCAGCCCTATCCCCTTAATCGGCACCCCCTGGAACCACCTCCTCCTGCAGAAAATAGGATGCCTTTTACGGAGCGCGATCAATGCCTGTGTGAAAGTAAAAAGTTCCGTATCAGCGTTTATCCAGTCTAACCAGGAGATCTCATTATCCTGGCAGTAGGCGTTATTATTCCCTTGTTGGGTGCGGCCAAATTCATCACCGGCCACCAGCATCGGCACACCCTGGGAAAGGAACAGGGTCGTCAGCAGGTTACGCTTTTGCCTTCTCCTTATTTCATTGATCCCTGTATCTTCTGTCTCTCCCTCAATACCGTAGTTATAAGAACAATTGTGATTTTCTCCATCCATGTTATCCTCACCATTGGCATGGTTGTGCTTATAATTATAGGTCACCAGGTCATGCAAGGTGAAACCATCATGAGCAGTAATGAAATTTATACTTGCCATCGGGCTCCTGTAATCACCCTGGTACAGATCCGGACTTCCGGTAAAACGTTGTGCAAACTCCCCAAGCATACTATCCGCACCACGCCAGTAATCGCGAATGCAGTCGCGGTACTTCCCATTCCATTCTGCCCATTCCGGAGGAAAATTACCCACCTGGTAACCGCCTTCACCCACATCCCAGGGTTCAGCGATAAGCTTCACCTGCGAAATCACCGGATCCTGATGTATAATATCAAAAAAAGCACTCAGCTTATTCACATCATGGAGTTCCCGTGCCAGGGCAGGCGCAAGATCAAACCGGAAACCATCCACGTGCATTTCTATAATCCAGTACCGTAAACTATCCATAAACAGCCGCAGCACATTGGGTAAATTGGCATTCAGGGTATTGCCCGTACCAGTATAATCCATGTAATACCTTCGGTCTTCTGTCAACCGATAATAGGAAGCATTATCTACCCCCTTAAAAGACAGGGTAGGCCCAAGGTGATTGCCTTCTGCAGTATGGTTGTATACCACATCCAGGATCACTTCAATCCCAGCCTTATGCATGGCTTTCACCATTTCCTTAAACTCATTCACCTGGCTTCCCCTTTCATTCCCAGAGGAATAGCGGATATCAGGAGCAAAAAAACCTATGGTATTATAGCCCCAGTAATTACTCAATCCCTTTTCCACCAGATGCCTGTCATTGACGAACTGATGAACCGGCATTAGCTCAATAGCGGTAATACCCAAGCTTTTCAGGTAGTTTAGGGTCACTTCATGCGCAAGTCCCGAATACGTACCCCTTATTTCCTGCGGAATATCTGGGTGTACCATGGTAAAACCCTTTACATGTGTTTCATAGATAATAGATTGATGGTAAGGGATATCCAGGGGCAATTCTTCTTCCCAATTAAACGAAGGGTCAATCACCACTGCTTTTGGAATAAAAGGGGCACTGTCCTCTTCACTGAAACCGAGATCCATTTCAGGTGATCCAAGTTCATAACCAAAAAGGGCATCATGCCAATCAATTACTCCGGAAATTGCTTTGGCATAAGGATCAATTAATAGTTTGTTGGGATTAAAACGGCAGCCTTCTTCCGGCTTAAAGGGGCCATAGATACGATAGCCATACAATTGTCCGGGCTGGATCCCAGGCACATATCCGTGCCATACATGGTGTGTACGTTCAATAAGGCTTAGTTTAACCACTTCTTTCCTGTCGCTTTCTTTATTAAAAAAACAAAGTTCAACAGCAGTAGCATGATCAGCAAAAATAGCAAAGTTAACTCCCTTTCCATCCCAGGTAGAGCCCAGCGGATACGGACGTCCCGGATATACGTTAATGTTGTTCATCAACTATATCAATAGAAAATAAAAAGAAATGTTTTAGGAAATTTGAAAATGGAAGCCCGATGATCCTTTAAAGGATTTATAGGATATATTTACGTGTAAGCTGTATTAATTCACTGATATCAAAAGGTTTCGGCAGAAAATCATTTGCTGAACAATTCCTGGCAATCGCAGTAATATCTTTATTGGCAGACACCAGTACAACGGGAATATCCCTGGTGTCCGGTGTACTTTTAAGTTTACGGCAAATCTCACCTCCGTCAGAACCAGACATACGAATGTCCAGTAAGACCAGATCAGGAATTACTTTTAATCCCTCCTGAAGAGACTTGCCATCACTGGAGGTTTCTACCTCAAAACCTTCATCTTCCAGGATCATCGTAATAATTTCTAATATTGCAGGATCGTCATCTGCAACATATACACGCTTTTTCAACATTCCTGCTATTTGATCAGTGGTAAACTAAAATAAAACACAGATCCTTTACCTTTTTCACTTTCCAGCCACATGGCTCCGTTTTGCCGACGGATAATCTCTGCTGAAATATATAATCCCAAACCTAGTCCGGGAAAAGAATTAGAGCGTTCATTTTCTAAAACCCTGTAAAAGCGTTCAAATAAGTGTGTTTGTTTTTCTGTAGCAATTCCAATTCCAAAATCTCTCACACTACATATTAAGGTTTCATTTCCGATATAACTGCTCACTTCTATTTGATCCGCTTCCGGAGAATATTTGATGGCATTGGACAACAGGTTAATTAAAACCTGTCCTGTACGGTCTTTATCAGCACAAATCAGGAATTCAGACAAATCGGATAAGATAATTATTCTTTTTGTGGTGGTCCGTTGCAATTCTTCCACCGTATCCTTAATCAGCAGCATAAAGTCAAACTCCTGCTGATGCAATTTCAGTACACTCCCTTCAATCATGGTCAGGTCTACCAAGTCCTGGATCAGGAGGGTTAGTTTATTGATCTGGTTTCCCATCTTTCCCAACATTTGTGCGGATCCGGTGTCTCCTGACTTGTTGAACCTTTCTTCCAGGAACTGCGCAAAAGCCTTGACAGAAGTGACTGGGGTTTTCAACTCATGTGCGATCACCCCCATGAATTCATCTTTTCTGTTCTGCTCATTTTTTGCTTCGGTGATATCCTTCACGGTTCCGATCATTCTTACGGGGGAGAAATTCTCATCAAAAATCACTTTTCCTTGTGTATATACCCACTTAATGCTCCCATCAGGCATAATAAACCGGGCATCATACCTGTAATCTCCGGTCAGCATCGCTACCTGAAATGCTTTCTCAACAATATTTACAAGATCTTCCGGATGAATACGCTTGCGCAGGGTGGAAAAACTAAGCGTTTCTGAAGCTTTGAAGCCAAATAACAAGGCCATTTGCTGGGTACAGATTAAATCTTTAGTGTGGAGATCCAGTTCCCATGAGGCAGTATTGGTATAGTCCAATGCCATATTCAGCCTGTGCTCACTTTCCTCCGCTTTCTTCCGCGCGACGACCTGATCAGTAACCTCAAAACCTACAGTGACCACACCGGTTACCTGATGATTGATATCTCTCAAGGGTTCATATACAAAATTAAAATATGCCGGAGATATCTTCCCTTGCCGGAAAAGGTTAACCTGCGATTCATTGGCAACAAAAGCTACACCAGTATGATATACTTGCTGCAATGGTTTTATCGTCCCCTGGTTTTCCACTTCAGGAAATACCTGTGCAAAATGTTTGTCTTTAACCTGTTGCCTTGTTCTGTCCCACATCGACAGCGCTTTGTCATTCACCAACTCCACGGTTAAATCAGGGCCTTTAAATATAGAAATCGCCACAGGTGCCTGCAACAGTATATTATTAAGGTTCTCTTCCGATGCCCGAATCACATTTTTTTCCTGTTCTCTTGCATTGATCGCACCCATGATGAGGGAAATCTTTGATGCAATCAGTTGAAAAAACTGTTGGTAATTATTATCAAATACCAAGTTAGGACTGATCCCGAATACCATAATACCTATAGCGTGGTTATCTGCTGGCCTGAATACAGGCATACATACTGCATTTTGAGGAATATCTCCCAGCAGTGTATGATGAAGACTGGTAATTTTTTTACTTACACCTTCAATAAAAGCAGGCATACTGGTTTCAATCACACGTTCGAAATTCCAAAAATCATCTCCATTTTTAAGATCATAATATAGAGGAAACTCTTCGTGCCCCTGAAATAATGAAGTAGATTTTCTAAGCATCACCCGACCTTCTGGATCCAGAAGATATAGGGCACAGAAAGGGATATCCTTAAAATTTTTTTCGATGATACCAAAGGTGGCATCCAGCACTTCATTGATAGAATCTGCCATCCATGATGCGGTATTAATTTCAGTAGACATCTGCATTCTGCGCTGCTGTAATACCTTTTTTGTTTCTTCATGACAGGCACAAAATAAACCGCCAACCTCTCCATTTTCTATAATTATAGGGCTGTAAGAAAAATTATAATATCCTTCTTCCCTGAAGCCTTTACGCTCTAGGATCAGCATCAAGTCCTGCCCATAAATTGATTCCGTCTGATCAAATACCATGTTTTTCATTGGCAACAGATCTGTCTCCCATATTTCAGCCCATAATTCATTTGCTGGTTCGACCAAAAATCTTGGATGTTTCACACCCATAAGTGGTATGTAAGCATCATTATGGATATTGATGATGGTATCCCTACCCCACCATAAAAACATAGGATACTTGGAATGCAGGATAATACTTACCGAAGTTTTCAGGCTTTGGGGCCATAAATTCGGTTCTCCAAGAACAGAAGTTGACCAATCATAGTTTCTCAGCAACCTTCCTGTTTCACCGCCACCAGTAAGAAAAGACAAGTTCAAATTATCCTTTTCCATTGCATTCCAATTTGAGCATTTATTTAGTGTAATATAGATATTTACCAGTCCATTTGTCCCTTAAAGGAAGGAATAGCGGAACAAATATCTTATTTTGTTCAAATAAAACAAGTTATTCAGACAATGAACAAAAAAAAGACGAATACCTTCAGGCATCCGTCTCTTTGCTTTTCATAGGTTAGAGTTATTTCTTTCAGTAAAAGAACACCCGTTACTTTATAAATGTTTCATTTTGTCGTTCATTCCACCTGAGTTCAATAACTAAATACTATTTTTTTAAATACCAAAGGAGTTGGACAATGGTAAATGTTCACCTATTTATTCTTTTTGCTGATGCTGGGGACAGAACGAACCGTTGCCTGGTTCTATACTCTTTTAATGAAGTTAAATCTATCTGGGACTTTCGATAAAATTCCTGAAATCACCGCTATAAAAAATCCAGGTCTCTTATGTCATGATCAAAAACTAAAGAATATTCATAAAACTAAAAACGCTAAGCACAATCAGGACAGAGCTTTACATGTTTGTCACAACTCTCAGTGCTATGGCAAGATGTTTGTATTTAAAGCCTACAAGAATCTACCAAGGAAAAACATATGACAAATATCTTTAATAATAATGTATCTAAGAAAAGCGACTTCAATACTCTGGTGGACAATTTCAGGGAATATATTGCACACGGCAAATCAGAAGAAAAAAATGAAAAAATAATAGAAGAATTGACATCCCGCAATCATCATCTCAGTCAGTTCGCCTATATCACCTCTCATAATTTGAGGGCTCCATTGTCCAATTTAATCGGTTTAATAGATATTTTAAACTATGAACATCTGGATGAGTACAATAAATCAATTGTAGATATGTTCAGAGAATCAGCAGATAAATTAAACGAGACAATATACGATCTTACCCAAATGCTGAATTTAAAAAATACTAAAAACATCAAAATTGAAAATTTGAACATTTACCAAATCTTCAAAAAGGTAAGTCATTCATTCTCCCCCCAGATACACACATTGGGAATAACTATACACACTGATTTTCAACAGGAAATGATCCTTTTTAATAAAAGTTACCTGGAGAGTATACTTACTAATCTTATTTCCAATGCCATAAAGTACTGTTCAGTAAACAGACCACTCGCCATTAATGCAAGAACCTTACTCAATGAAGATGGAGATACTGTGCTTACATTTTCAGATAATGGAATGGGTATAGACCTGATTAAACATAAAGACCGAATTTTTGGGCTGAATGAAAGATTTCACAACCATGTCAATGGTAACGGTGTAGGGCTATTCATTACAAAAACACAAATCACCTCTTTAGGGGGTACTATAGATGTGGAAAGTGAAGTAGATAAAGGCTCAACTTTTATCATTACCATAAAAAAATAAACCTAAAGCTTATAGTTGTAACATCAAGATGTGTCTTTCTGAAGGAGGTTTGAAGGGGCTTTGTACCTAATTTTGGATATTATAAATCCAGAAAGAAAATGAAAAAAAACCTACTTACCTTCACAGCTTTATTGGCTGTAATTACCTTCAGCAACTTCCATGCTAAGGCCCAAACCAGTGCAGGACCTGTTGCTGTCACTATTGATTTAAGTGATGCATTTTCTATCGTGCTGGGCCCAGCACCACAGGCTGTTACTTTTGTATATGATGATGCAGCAGATTACGCTGCGACAAAGAATGTACTGATGTCAAATCATTTCTCCGTAATCAGTACGAAAGCGTATACGGTTTCTGTGACGGGAGGTGGCGACTTTGCAGGGCCGGGTGTAGCTATTCCACTAAATACCGTATCAGTGAATGTCGCAAGTGCATCACCTGTTACTGGGATTGGAACCTATCCTGTTGTACCTTTAGCCCCAACAGCTAATCCTATTGCAGCAGCTGCAAGTCCAACAACAACGACACAGTACAACATTAATTATGCAATTTCACAGGCAAATGCGTCTGCATTGCTGAATAAAACACCAGGTTTATACGTGTCTTCTGTTACTTATTCAGTAACACAGCCCTAAGGTATGCCTATAAGATTTAAGAATATACTATTAATTACCCTCAGCCTTGTCCTTTTGCTTATACACACAGCTCTAGGACAGGGTATTTCCCTGTCTCCCAGCCGCCTGTTTTTTAGCGGAAAGCCAGGAGAAACCCTAAGCCAAACTATCAATTTCAGTAATACCTCGGAAAAGGTATTTACATTTACAACGCGGATCCAGAATTTTGAGAGAGATTCCTTAGGTATTAAATACTATTTCTCTGGTGATACCATCGCAAATTCAAATGTTAAATGGTTATCCCTATCTTCTGGCAATATTGTCATCCAGCCGGGAGAGAAAAAATCAGTTACAGTGACGATGAATGTCCCCAAGGAAGTGCCAAAACAAACGCATAGCATGGTATTTTTCACACAGGCGGCTGAACAAACTCCAAGGCAATCCTCCGGAGTAGCCCTGGGAATGGTTGTCTTATTGGAAATGGGCGTACAGGTATATTACACCCCTTCAGGATTACCTGCCGGAGACCTGGAATTCATTTCTTTCACAGATTTGGGTAATCATCTGGATGAAGCACACAAAAGAAGCCGCAGACTTGCCATTAAGATACACAATACGGGAGCCATTAACAAGGATGCTTTTGTCCGTTTTGAACTCACCAATAAAGATACGGGTGAGGAAATAAAAATTAAACCAGAAAACGTTGCCATGCTTCCTGATGCAACACAAGTGGTCATCCTGAACCTGCCTGCAGACCTGAAAGGAAAGTTTCTTGTCGTAGCGCTTCTGGATGCAGGGGAATCTTACGACCTTAAAGTTGCTGAAAAAGAAATTACATATCCGCTTTAGCCTGGTAGTATACTGCTTTATGGTCATCTGTGATGTCCATGCACAGGCCGTGGTCACAATTCCTGAAGCAACAATCAGAACAGGTAGTGCCTTAACAACCAGCACTGTAGGATTTGGAAATTCGGCAGTGCTTTCCTTACTGGGTATCAACAAGATAACATTAGCCACTGCTTCTACCTCTTCACCGATACAGCCAACCGACCCGGCAACCATATCAACCGTTCCTTTAAATATCATTCAGATGCAGGTGGATAATATTAGTGGTGCATTGACTATCGTGGCTTCTAAACCCCTAATTACTTTAACTACAGTCGCACAGGATATCTTTGTCCCTGTGCTTTCGTTAAACCTGGGATCCGGCCTCCTCACCATGAATGTTTTTATTGCCTCACATCCTAGCGGCTGGGTCGCAGGAACCTATAGTGCAGACCTTATTTTTACAGGTATGATAGCACCTCTTACCAAAAAGTTCAGCATTACCGTTCCCCCCTTAATTGAAGCCGGTGGTATTCTTCCTTTGAATACGACCATTTCCCTAAGCAATGCTGCAGCTTTCAATACCGATAAAACCGTGGTCAATAGCTTTAACTATATTAGCAGCCTTCCTACTCAACTCAGTTTAAGTAGTGGTACAGCAACATTCGGGTATACGAAACCAGCATCCTATTCCGGCTTACCCAACCTGAGCACACTGCCCGCATCCAGTTTGCTCGCTGCAAAGGTAACTGGTGCTACAGGACTTACCGGGCCTCAAATACAACCATCTACTACGCCCACTTCACTGACCGGAGGCAGCGCCATTCCGGTTAGATCGACTAATCAACGAACCATAGAAACCTCTTACACGCTCACAGCTGTCCAGTTAAAGGCTAACTTCGTGCAGGCGGGAACCTATACCCTACCGGTAAAATATATTGCTTCAAGAAATCCTGCATCTTATCCGGTGACCTATAACGTATCTCCCGAGATAAATAGCAATATCATCATAGAAGTATCTCCTTTCCAGGATATTACCGCACAGACCACCGCAGTAACCCTAAACATGAACACCGCAGCAAGTTACAAAAATGGGACAACAACAACTGTTAATTCACAGTTGATGGCCAATAGTACGGTGCCCTATAGTGTAACAGTAAGGGCAACAACATCTTCATTCAGTAACTCAGGAGGCACGAGCACAATAGACCTGGATGTGCTGTCTATTAAGGAAACAGGAGCTGCCAATTCAGTTACCCTCAGTACTGTCGCTACACCCTTATTTACCAATGCAGCGCCACAACTAGGACGTAACATCAGTATCGATTATACCATACCGGCAACTAAAACCGGCAAATTATTAAATAAAACGGGCAGCCATTCTGCTACTATAGTCTATAGCATTACCGGACTCTAATCAAAAACGAGTCACACCAACCTTTCTGCGCTCATCTCTATAGATAAAGGTAAGCACCTCTACAGGAGCGCCTGCAAGCAGCACCTGTTCATTATCATTTTCAATGGAGAAAGGCAGACCTGCAGTTTCTACATAAACAATATAAGTATTGCGCGGCAGATAAAAACAGAATGAACCATTATCGTCTGTCAGTGTGTGATGAACCTTTCCATTGGCATCTTTAGCATTTATCCTGATTCCGCCCAACACCGAAGCCGATTCACTATATTTGTTGCTTACAGTCTTTAGTCTCCCATTTAAAGCCTGTGTTTTCACCAATGGAATCATCAGCTGTTTATTCTTATCCAAAAATACTGTTGTGGGTTCTTCCAGGCTCCAGCCCTTCGTATTGGTCACCATTACGGTATAGGATTCTTTATTCATATTTTTAAAGGATACTATCCCTTTTGTATTGGTCAACGCCGCTTCGCCGTTTATTTTCACCAGTACCCCGGCTATTACAGCCTCATTGTTATCTTTTATTCCATTACTATTATGGTCTTCAAAATAAGTAAGCTCCAATTTTTTCGAGCCTGGGGCACGCCTGATTCCAAATTGTTTTTCTACACCTACCCGAAATTGTCTGTTATTGTAACGATAGTCGCCCTGAAGATCAGTGGCCCCGTTAGGTATTCCCGTATTCAATTCAAAGGCCACCGCCTGTTTAGTTACCGCATATTGCACATCACCTGTTAACGACCAGTTTCCCTTTGTTAAAAACCTAAAACTACCGGAAATTGAATAATTATCCGTTTCAGAAGCGGCGTAATAATTGTACATTCCACCAAACTGTACCGATAGCCTACTTTTGAGGGCATCAAAATGGACATTTGGCCCTATTGTATATAACCTGTACCTTGAATTGGTACTGCTGGAAATCACATCTGTTAAATAATGGGGATTGAACTGCATAAATGCTGTTAACCCTATAAAAGCAATATTATAGTTACTGTTTATTCTCAATGACTGAAAAGGCGCCGGGGGTTTATCAGAGGTATTCAGGTAAGTTAATCCATAATCCGCCGTAAGCGATAGATTATGAATCCTTCCATTGTAACTGGCACTACCAATCGTACGTAATGCAGACATTCGCCAATCTACCCTTTCCGGCGGCACTTCATAGAAACTTAATCCCTCAAGGCGTTGATGAAAGAAATATGGCGAAACACTCCATTGAAATTGCCCGATACGGTTACTGTATTTTAGTTCAATAATAGCATTCGCATTACTAGTAATATACCTATTGAATACTGTTAAAAGATTATCCTGATAACGTGGCTGGCTCTTTTGAACGCTGATTCGCAGCTGAAGATCATTACTAGCATCAAATTTACGCATCAAATTTACATCTGCAGAAAAAATACCTCTTCTGATCCCTGTATAATAGGGACTGCTATAAAAACCATTTATTAAAAATTTATAACTGCCCTGATCTTTTGTAAAGTTAAGTCCTCCGTAAAAACCAGCTTGACTGTTCCTGGATCCGAACGTCTGATTTTCCCTGGAAACTCCTGCTTCCAGCCCAAGCCAGGTCGTCTTTTCCAGGAGGAATCCAATTTTGCTGTTCAGCTGTGAACTTTCCAGCCCCCTGGCTTCATCACTGGAATGGGATAACGTTAATCGCTGGTCTTCTCTTCCACCCTTCTCTACAAAATAATCTATTGCAGCGGTTTTCGCATTGGTAGTTGAAGCATAAGGTGATTGTCGTAACTGCGTGTACAACATGAAATTGTTCTCCACTCCCAAAAGGGAAAGTACTCCCTTATTTTTAAGCTTAGCACTGAGTTTTATTCCGCGCCCACTCAAATTGAAATCTACATTTTCATAGATATTTCCAAGTTTTACCCCCCAGCTCTTCTGCTGATAGTCCAGGAAACTGCTGTAAATATTAAGTCCGCTATATCCGCGCTGCCTGATCAAGTCGCTATTAAAACTATAGTCCAGGGACTTGTCTTCAGCGAAACCTATCTTTCCATTGGCCTGTAGATGTGTATAAGAGAATCCTTCTGATAAACTGACGTAACTCAAAGAAACGGTATTCGGATTACTGGTTCCAAATTGTCCTGCTCCCATCCTTCTATATTCCGTTAGATTCAGTATCCTGATGGTCTTCATCGCCAGCTGGATCTGCTGTTCATCTACCGCTTTAATCGTCACCGTATAATCACCGGGGTGACGTGATCCTCCCTTATTTCGCGCCATAAAAGGCAGGAGTTGCTGGGCACCAGGTTGCAGGGTCAGCTCCATGGTTTCCCCGATAAACTCCAGACCTTCAGGAATACCATTCAGTAAAAGTTTAAAAGTGATAGGTACAAAACCATTATTGGCACAACGGATCATTACCTGAGCCTGATTGGAAACCTGATTGAGATAGATTTCACTTTCCTCAGTATCTATGGTCAGTCCTTTCACATCGACCAGCTGAGTTAAAAAAACTGCAGCCTGCTGAACCTGAACAGCAGGATCTGCAGTCACCAAACGTAAACCAAATTTTTGGATATTACGATTAATCGTCTGCCTGTCGGCCATATATTTCACAGGGAACAGCCTGGTTTCACCTGCTCCAAGCAACAGACTATCAGGCAAGTTAATCAATCCCCCAGGTAGTCCTTTTTCTTTATCGTCCTGTCTCAATACAACAGCCTTTCCATAAGGGTTCAATACCCTGAGTAAATTAGAAAAAGTTTCTCCTCCTTTAATGCGCACTGTATCTTTAGAGAAACTGTAACTCACCTGGGCAATAGAACGGGATGAACCAAACAGTAAACAGAAAAGTAGAATAGATGACTTAAAATAGCCCATTAATGTCCGTTCTCTCACCATACAAAAATCCGGTTTACTGCAGCATTTAAGAAAGCAGGAATGTCACATCTTAGTGTGTCATTGTGCAGCGCTTCGGTTTTGAATCCAATTTTCTCTTCACAGAAACTACCTGAACTGAGCCAGCAACTCCCCTTTACTATTTACATTCAGTTTCTTATAGGTACGCTTAATGTACTGCCTTACCGTATCCAGGGATATCCCATATTTATAACCTATTAATTTATAGCTCAAGCCGTTCATTAATCCTTCTACAATCTGTTTTTCCCTGAAACTCAGGCTGGCCTGATAGTCAAGTGTCTGCTGCACATGACGTATGACATTCCTTGATATGGACGGACTAAATACAGAACCTCCCCTATGGGTAGCCATGATACTTGAAATTACATCATTTACACTGGTATCTTTAGTAAGATAACCTACAGCTCCGGCTTTAACACATTCTAACACAGTATCTGAGTCCTGGATATCGCTATATACAATCACATTGGTATGTGGAAATTTGCGGTAAATAGCCGGAATAGCATCAACGCCTGCATGAGCAATGTCCAACAACGTCACATGAGGTTCTTCATTAGGCTTAACCTTTTTACAGCCACCAATGGAGTCCAGCGCGAGTGTCACTTTAAAATTATACAGCTGCTGATGATTCAATAACATACTCATCATTCCACGGCTTTGTTGATTACTATCGATGATTCCTACTTTGATCATAATGCCTCCTTGTTATAAACTAATCCACAAATAAAATATACACTGTCCTGAATTTACGCAAAACCTATAGTTGTATAGCCGTTCATTCCGTTCAATGCGATGAATAAAATGAACAGGTGGATTCATAAAAAAGAATGCCCGATACAAGAAACATGTATCAGGCATTAAAACATTGATATTTAGACAGATGTACTATTCAGATTGATCAACAATCAGTGGGAGCGCAAAACCAGCCATCCCAGTGTTTAAAAACGCATCACGCAGCTGCCGTCCCAGCAATACATGTCCTTCCACCTGAGCCGCCCTGTGATCATAATAACAGAAAAAAGCTGCCGTATAATCCTTTTCTTCCTTGAGACACTTTGACAATACCTTTGCATCTACCATCGCATTGGTCGTACCGGCACTGGTAAATGGTAATGCCAGATGAGCAGCATCTCCAATCAGCACCACATTATCCCGATGGAAAGAAGGCAAAAGATCAAAATCTCTTGTATTCCAGACGTAACTTGTACTGAAATCATTATTATCCATCACTGTTTCCACAACACTGGGAAAACCTTTTAGCAACGCCTTGCAAAACGATTCTAAATCTTTTGGGGAATCCCCTTCAACATCTCCAAGCGTTTCTGGGTCATATTGTATATACCATACCAACTCCGTAGTGGTTGTAGGAATTAGACCAAAGGCAAGCCCTTTATTCTCATGTTGGAACTTCGTAAACTTCCCAGCATAACCTTCGGCCAGATCGGGGTGCTCCACCACACCCACAATCTCCTTCACTCTTCCGGTCTCAAATTTGACTTCTCCAAAAATCTCCCTTCTCACCATAGAATTGGCTCCATCGGCACCAATAAACACATCTCCATATTCTTTCTCCCCATTTAAAAATTCCGCAGCCACAATACGTCCTCCTTCATAAATGAAATGGGAAAAGCTGCGTTCATTGTATAGTTTTTCCTCTGGCATAAGTCTTGATAAATAAGCCGTAAGATCTGTTCGCTTAAAACATTGCCATTCATCAAGGGGCAGTTGATTGACGAGTTCCCCATTGGGGCGCCTGAACACAAAAGTATCCACCAATTTACCTGGTAAAACATCAGCTTCAGTCTGCAGCTCATTCAGGATAGAGATACCTTCATGATGCATTAAAAAAGCATGTCCGCCACCAGAAACGCTTCCTTTTCTTTCATTAACAATTGCCTCAAGTCCATACTGATTCAGGTAAATACCCATACATAAACCAGCAATACCACCTCCAATAATAACAACTTTCATAATTAACGAATCGTGTTTTTTATCCTAGACAAAGCTTCTCTCAAAATATCTTCAGAGGTCGCAAAACTCATTCTGATGAAGCCTTCAGCACCTTCACCAAACCATTCCTTAGCACCTGGCACAACAGCAACTTTAGCCTCCTCCAATAACAGTTGATGAATTTCCTTACTACTCCTTCCCGTTCCTGTAACATTTGTAAATGCCACATAACATCCCTCAGGTTCGATGCATTTAAATCCCGGAACAGCATTCAGCTCAGACACACAAAGGTCTCTCATCCGCTGCAAATGGGATACAAAATCCTTTAGCCAATAATCACAGTCATTCAGTGCCGTAAGGGCCGCAACCTGTGAAAGCACATTCGCACCGTGGATGGTAGAATTATGCAGTGATGCAGCAAACAAGAGCGTGTAATGTTCAGGATTCGAAGCCATCACCGTACCAATCCTTAAACCGGCAAGGCCATAAGATTTACTGTAGCCAGTCACCGTTACCGTTTGGTTTCTGATCTCTTCATTCAAGGAGGCTATGCTGGTAAACACATGAGGTGTATAGACAATATCACTCCAAATTTCATCAGATAAAATGATGAGGTTATATTTACAGGCAATCTCCCCCAGTTGCAGTAATTCCTGTTTCGTAAATACTTTACCCGTAGGATTCAATGGATTACATAAACAAATCATTCTGGTTTTAGTAGTGATCAGTCTTTCAAGTTTATCAAAATCAACTGGAGTATCACCCGCAGGAATGGCAAAAGGAACTGCTATCCCCCCTATAGCTTCTGTTGAATACCTAAAAAGAAAATCTACAGGATCAAAAATGATCACTTCATCACCAGGCATGATGAAAGTCTTACAAGTCAGGTAAATACCAAAAGCAGCACTATCGACAGGGAAAATGAATTCTGGGTTTGCAGGAATATTACGCTTATGCGTAAAAAAAGAAGCTACGCTTTCTTTAAATTCGGGTAAACCTGCTGGCGGTCCATAAGAAAGATACCTGTCTTTGGTAAAACGGATAATAGCCTCAGCAATTTCTGGGGCACTCGGGAAATCAGGATCAGCAGCAGTCAATGGAATTACTCCTTCCGGCACTGTCGCCCATCTCAAATTAAATGCCCTCTTTTTTAAAATATCAAGATTAACGGAGCTGTGTTCAAACATTCTCCTAAACTAGAGATTTTTAAGAATTATTAAAAGTTCTTAAAATTATAATCCTTGCAAAATCTCAAGAAACTTCTCTTTCACCAAAGGTTTGATAATAAAAGCAGATACCACCGGTATATTAGCAGACCTTTCCATCTCATGGGGAGAGATAGATGAAGATACAATATACAATTGGATCTCTCTTGCCAGTGAATTGTAGAGTTGCTCATATTCAGCCAGGAATTCCCACCCATCCATTACAGGCATATTCAAATCCAGGAATATTACATCAGGTAAGGCATCTTTATCACCTGCTATTTCATTTAAATGAGTTATAGCCTGATATCCATCAGAAAAAACTTCAACTTCAACATGATCACTTACTTTTAAAATTGTCTTTTTAGTAAGGAATACAAAGATGTCATCGTCATCTATCAAATAAACTTTCTTCATTATCAAGTTACATTTTGATTCACAAATTCAACTGAAAACTTAGCTCCCTGATCCGGAATACTTTCTACCCATATCCTACCGCCCATTGCTTCCACCTGCGTTTTTGTCATGAATAACCCCAGGCCTTTTGCATCAGGATGCCTATGAAATATCTTCCCAATTTTAAAGATACTGTCTTTATGTTTCAACATATCTATTCCTAACCCATTGTCCTGTACAGTAACCACAATATTCCCCTGCTCCTTTCGGGAAGCAAGTTTCAAGGTGAGTTGCCTTTCAGGCGATTGATATTTTATGGCATTACTGACTAAATTATAAAATATACTTGACAAATACTTATGCGGATAAATCACTGAAGGTGCTTCTTCAAAATTCACATCAATTTTTGCCCTGGCTTTTTTTATTTCCATGTGCAAACCATCAAGGGTTTCCTGCAGACAAACGGTCAATAACAGTTTATCCGATTGTATATCCGTATTTTGTCTGATCTGTATCGATTCTACCAGTTCATTAAAAGTATTCTTCAGGTTTTCTATTACCGGTTCCAGTTTCGTCACCAGCAATCGTTGTTCCTCGATATCCTCAGTCTCCTGTATAAACTCTACCAGCATTGACATATTGATTAGCGGGCCTCTCAAGTTATGGGATACAATGTTACAAAAATCCAATAACTGTGTATTTTGCATGGAGAGTTGTTCCATGATACGACTTTGCTTTTCTTCCAGCAGTTTCCGGTCGGTGATATCAATTCCAAAACCAATTGCCATGATGAATTCACCGTGTTCATCATGCACAGGAAACATTCTTCGCAGGTAGGTCAGCCTGTTTCCATCCGGATCCAACTGACTTTCTTCCCAGCCAATAGTTTTCCCCCTTTTCTTCACTTCTAAAAACTGCTCACGCCTCTCCAGCGCAATGATGGGGTCACGGTTCCTATAAGCCGCATATTCAAAATCATCCTTACCAATAATAAATTTACGGAACTCTTCATTTTTAATCGCTCCCGGATTGGCAAAAAGATATTTATGGTCACTATCAAAAACGACAATATCAGAAGGGATATTATTCAGAATACTTTCATAGAACTCTTTGATACTGCTATTCATAATCGGAAGCCTCATCTGCAATAATGCAATGATCTGTTGCGACAGTAAAGCAAGACCTTCATTTTGTTCTGCCGTAAGGCTTAGCGGCTGATAACTGGCTACACTTAGATGCCCAATAATTAAATCACCATAAACAATAATAGGGATAGCCACATAAAAAGGGAACTCTTTATGTTTCGGTTCATTCCTCGGGGTTTCTTTATAAGTCACCCCCATTTTTGATTTGTACCAGATACGGTCTTCATCAATAAACGTAATCGTCCCAATAGGAGAATGTGCAATAATACAAGCAAGCTTCACAATATTATCGAATTCAACCTCCTCATTTGTATCAAGAATTTCCAACACATAAAGCGCAGAAAGTCTCTCAGCCTCATTTTTAAGTATTGGTAAATTAATCATAAGCAGTTTTTCGTCGGTAATTTAGAGAGCACAAAGCTAGTTATAAGATTGATAGTTTCACTAAATAATAATTAAGACAATATTAGTACAACCTAAGATAGACTTTTTTCTGTACATACACGATGTACACAATTAAAATTCAGTTCAAATATTCTTATAAATCCAAGCTATGGGGAACAACGGTCAGGAAATACGGGAACTTTCGGCCTGCCCCACGATTGATTTGATGGCTCCATTTAGTTTATGAGAAGAATCCTTGAGAAACCGAAGCGTCTCACTCGTATCTTCATCTGGATAATTGATCAGAAACTCAGTGAGGCTCATGATATTTGCCAGTGGTGCACGTACCATATGGCTTTGAATCCAGGCGATTTCCATCAGGTCATGGTTCTGCTGTTCAATTTTATGAATATAATTAATTCTTTCCGATACATCAGTTGCAAGCACCAAACGGGCCTCTCTATCCTGATAATGGATGACATTTGTCTCAATTTCCACAGGAAAAGCGTGTTTTTGTTTATCCATATGAATCAGCAACCCCGAATAATCTCTTGATTTGATCATACTGTGCAGATCCATCAGTTTGCCCGCCTCATTTTCCGGTCTGATTTGCATAATATTCATTTCCATAAACTCTTCCCTGCTGTAACCATATTTTGCACATGCAGCATTATTCACCTGGAGAAACTTTCCTGTTTCCAGGTCAAATACATACATCGGTACAGGATTAGCCTCAAAAGTATTACGGTAATACTTCTCCGATGCATCCAGCTTCGAAACTAAATTGGCCTCATTTACGATGGTGACCTCCAAACCTTTCAGCACCTTATTGATCAGCATGACACTAATCAGCGATACAAAAACAAGATTTCCTGAATAAGAAATCCATAAAGGTAAATCGTAGGTATCCTTGAGTGGGCTATCAAAAAAACCAAATCCAATAACTACTCCGAAGGCACTGCAGATCAATGCATTCAATGCGACCAGCCAATAGGCCATATTACGTGGCAATATAATGGCAGAAAAAACTGTAATCATCAGCAGATACAATACGCCTGGTCCTTCTGAGCCTAAGGCAGCCATGTATACTATGGCGAGTACATATAATAAAAACAAAGCAATCAGCTTCCTTCTATGGATCATCATCTTTTTATTGAAAACTATAAGTAGAAATACGCATGCAAATCCAACATTAAACCATTGAATAAAACTATTACCAGCAAAGAAGCCGTAGGTTATAGAAGATAGAAAAGCAATTACGCTGGCAGCGAAACCATAACTGATGAAAGCAGATAAGAGTCGCTTCCTCCAAAATATACGGTTATCAAGAGGAAAATCATCCTTCTTCAGAACAGCACGCTCTATAGCAAACTGATATCTAAACCACCAACCTTTAATATGAAACATTTATTATTACACGGTTAAACCACTTAGGAAAAAGAGCAAAAGTTAATCCATTTTTTTAGATTTACTTTTCCTATGGAAAGTATAACTAAATCCCAGATGCCAAACAACCTATTTTCAAGTGATGCTGCTTTTGACAGCCTGTACACACTCAGGGCACAACAGCTATCTTCTATTCACTGGACCCCTCTTAAAATTGCATTAAAAGCCGCTCAGTTTCTCACAGAAGGTCCAGGGAATCATATCCTTGATATCGGAAGCGGTGTCGGAAAATTTTGTCTTATTGCTGCACACTATTTTCCTGACCATAATTTCCATGGGGTAGAGCAACGGAAAACCTTAATCGACGAGGCAATTTTTGCCCAAAATGCTACAGACATCACCAATACAACCTTCATTCACACAAATTTCACAGAACTGGATACAGCTCTATATGACCATTTTTATTTTTATAATTCATTCAGTGAGAATATCTTTCACTATAAGCCAATAGACAATCTCATTGAGGCTTCTGCTCAACTTTACGACAGTTACCTGGATCATCTGTACCGAATGCTCGAAGAAAAGCCTCCAGGCACACGATTGGCTACTTATCACTGGCAGCACCACCAGATTCCGACAGCCTATAAGAGAGTACAGCACATTACGGGTCAGGACCTTAAATTCTGGATCAAATCTTAAAGCATTCCTTCGTTCAGGATCCAGGCTTGCTCTATATAACCCCTTATAAAAATAAAAAACCCTCTTAACAGAGGGTTCTATAAGCTAAATAGTCATATGATATTAGGTTATACCCACAAATTGGAAGGATAAACTTCATCATCGATTAATTTCTGAAGCGCAGCTTTTACTACCGGTGCATCTTCTTTGAAAGTGACACCAAACCATTTGGCTTCAGTAGGGATCATTTTCACCACACCATTACCAGAATTAATCAGTGTATCTGCGACTTCCGGAATAAGAAATTCAGCTTTCAGTTCAGTAGTATTTTCATCTCTGAATTTGTAATACTCTTCTTCCGACCAGTTGACGAAAGCAGGTGTAAAACAGAAAAAATTCATACTTACCTTGGTATCCAATGGCAATTCAATATCCGCATCGGCTTCCTTGGTAAAGGCTTTTCCATCTTTCTTATAAATTTCTTTACGCTCTGTAATACTTATAATATTCTGCGCTGCATCCACATTAATCTCACCTCTGGTTACAGAACCATTATCACTTAATGTATTTTTCAGTTCATAACCTATACAAGCATATTTTCCATCTTCAATACCCGCTGTCAGGTAATCAAATGATTGTTTAAAGGCATCAAAGCCATAGAAATCATCTGCATTAATTACTGCAAAAGGTGTGTCCAGCACATCTTTACAGCACAATAAAGCATGCATGGTACCGAATGGCTTTGTACGCCCCTCAGGAATAGCACGCCCACCACTGAAACTTTCCAGCGATTGATAAACGTAGTCTGTTTCAATTTTTCCAGCCAGTTTAGGTTCAATAACTGCTTTGAAAGAGTCAGAGAATTCTTCACGAATGATAAAAATCACCTTACCAAAACCCGCTTTGATTGCATCGTAAATAGAATATTCCATAATAGTCTCTCCAGAAGGGCCGAAAGACTCAGTTTGTTTGTTCCCTCCGTAACGGCTTGCCATGCCGGCAGCCAGGATAACCAGGGAAGGTTTGGTTGTTGCCATAAATTTTAAAGATTTATTATAAAATTAGCAAAAGTTACTCCATTTTTTCCAAATACTGTATAATAATGTGAAAAAACGTTTTTATAGAGTATATATATAGAATTAAATCTTCCCTTTTCGGGACATATATACCGAAATCCTCAAAACCTATGAATCCAAATATGAATTAAACAATACAATAGTTTAAATAAAACATTATTTTTTTTATCAGCAACACAGTCCCAAACACATGCGCATAAACAACTCATCAATAATGAATTAAATATTCACTCAGCTATTTGAATCCTGAAAATAAATTAATACTATTACAAAAAAATAACGCTCCAGATACTTACAAGAAGATGCTTATCTATTTACAGGTATTCTCCCCAGGCATTATAGAACCAAAAGATATTTTTTATTAAACACACCTTCAAAAAATTATGGTTTTAAATTCGACCACGAACAAAAATGATGTAGCTTGGCTCAGTCAGGTTCAAACGTATAATAAATGTCCGCATTGTGAAAAAGGACAATTGGATACCAGGGTAAAAAGAAGTTTTTTAATTAAGTACGTATTCGTATGGAAAGATGTTAAAAGATATGAATGCAATACTTGTGGAAAGAAATCATATGTAAGAAGAGATAAGTCTGGTAATTAGCCGGGCTTATCTCTTCTTACATATTTTACCAGACGTACATTAAGCCAATTTTGGCACTTATATTATTTACGTCTTTCTTATCCCAGTCCCAGTATTCTGTTCCTGTTGCCCATTGATATTGGTAATTTAATGACCTGATATAGGTAAGTTGTGCATTCATTACAACTTTCTTGTAAGTCCAGGCGAACTTACCTGCAACTGAAAGATCTACCCAATGCCTGTTAATATATTGTGACTTATCAGCAGAAGCATAAGCAAAATTATAGAACAAATCATTATTCACTACTTGTCTCTCAAACTGCAGCCCAATTTTTCTTAATCCTTTTACCCAATTTACATCCAGTGATTGCAAATTACTACCCGGACCTATCCCAGCACCAAGTACCTGCCCTCTATTCGTATAGCCATCTTTAACCTGATAATGGGTATACCAGGTCTCGCTTGCACGGGTATTACGTGTAGTGCTCTTTTCCAATTGGGTGAGTTCTACTCCAACCTGAATAAACTCATCATTAGCTCTTAAAGGAATCAACTTTCTAAAACCAACAATATATGCACGGGTATGTTCCGGTTCTACAATACCATCCCTAAGGTCATAGCTATGGTCATTACGTCCGAATTCAAAATAGATCTCGGCCTTACTTTCAGGTAATACATATCTTGTAAAAAATGCAATGTATTGATCTGTTGCAGCCTGGTCACTTGCATTTGTTCCATCATCATTTACAAAGGAAGCTTTTTCCACAGAACTAAAAATAGGCATATAATCACCAAAACTTCTTCCCATATTCCTCCGGTTAACAATAAATGTACGGTCAAATCCCAGGAATAATCCAGGTACCCATTTTGGTTGATACGTAACGATCATCCCATTGATATACCGCCAATCAGCAGGCCGCTGAATCATTTCATTACCTTTTGGCTGTGCTACACCAGATTGATCCAGCCTCCCGCCAATAATTTGTGCCTCAAATGATCCAATATATGTTTTTACGGGTTTAACAGTATTTAATGTTAAATGTCTGAATCCAGAAGCATTGTTACTCATTAATAAAGAACTTCGAACTCCAGGTCCCCACCAAAGATTCTCATTGGAAAACCCAGCAGATACCGGACCTACATTTAAACGTATGCTACTTTGGCCAAGACTCAGTTTGCTATATGGGTCATCACCAAAACGATCAGGAAGATCGATAGTATTGTAATATTTCGACATTGAAGTTGTCCAATAAACCCCATTCGGCACGTCACTTAGTTTCTGAAACTCTTTATTTTCTGCATACACATATTCCGGTCTGAATTGAATAGTTAAGGGCCCTACTTTCGCAAATAGTCCTGCAGAAATCTGAGTTTCATATCCTTTGGCCTGCACCATTGAACCATCATTCATTCCATACGGGTGGTGAGTGTTGACCTGATTTTGCCATACTAAAGGTAAAGCATAAACTTCCATCTTTAACTTTGTGTTCTGATAAAGTAGCTTTCTCAGGCTGTTTACCGTAAATGCAGAATCTCCAGTGAAGGAGAAATTTTTCTGTTCAGACATCACCATTGGCCTGATCATGTAAGAACTGTTTGAAGTATCCCTTCCCAGCAACTGTTGCCTTCGATAAGCATCTTCTACATTTTCAAGTAAGCCGACAGGTACAGTTTGAGCAATTAAATGATAGCAGCTTACCGAAAGGAAGATGCCTAAGAGTACAATTTTTTTTTTCATATTTTTTCCGCTTAAAAGTCTGTGTAAAGATTCCTGAAAGTACTTCGCAAACCAATTGTAATCATTCCAGTATTCGTATGACCTAGGGTATTACTTTCATTCCTGTAGATGCCCCCCAATTCTATTCTTAAGTTATATTTTGGATTAACTACATAGGATGCCTTTAGTTCTCCATAATAAAGATCAGTACCTATACCCTGCCCTATTTTATTTCCATACTCAGCAACCCTTGTTTCATAATTTTTAAAAATATCACCCCCATAATTCATGCCCTCCGGATCTATTCCATATCTGGCATACATCAGCTCAGTACTAAAATCAAATCTTTTGAAGGTATAATTCAAATGCCCCAACACCTCTCTGAAATTTGCACCCAGCGGGTGAGCTAACGGCTGATTCATAGATGAGTAATTTGACAGCCGATTAAAATGTGAATAAGTATAAGGCCTAGCCGTATTAAATTCGGCAAGGTAATTCAAGCTATTTACATTGAAAAGATCTGACCCTTTGAATCCAATTTGTAATGCCCATTTATTAGCCCAATAGCCATTTCCGGCAAATACCTCCTTTGCTGTAAATTCGTCAAACATAAACTGCCCATAAAGTGCAGTTTTTTTAAGCAATTCATATTTAAGATTAAAACCAATACGCATTTTATCGGGAGATACGCTATTTGCTCCTTCAACAGATCGAAGAAAAATAAATGGATGTACATAGTTAAAATCAAAACCACGTTTTCCTTCAACTTCTGCATCAGCCCAGGTAACGGCCTGGAAGAAACCTATTGAAAAACGATTTGTTGCATTCCAGTCCAAATAATGCATGGCCATCCATTTTCCCCGGTCTCCAAGTCTTCTGTCGGTTGTTAACTTTTCTGCTCCCGGATCAAGCATATATGCAAAAATAGTTTGATATTGAACACTTCCAAGTGTAGCCCTCACCCTTAAAAAAGAATAAGGAGCGGTATTATCACTTAAAAGAACAGAACGGTAACCATCCCCGATAAAGTTTTTATCATACCCTAAAGCCAGGTTAAGATGTTTGTTGGGCGTATAGGAGATCAAAGCTGTCACATAAGAATAGTCTTTTGTTTTCTGTAATAACTTATCTCCTCCTGCTTGTGCAGGAACAATTCCATTTTTCTCAATATAAGTGGTATAGTAGTTAGAAAATACTCCCTGATTTTCATAACCACTGGTATAAAAAGAAAATTGCTTACCTACATTTCCACCAAATTGAAAGCCCCTAGTATTCAGCCAGGTACTTTTACTATCTTTAAAATCCCGACCAATCTGGAGGTCAGGTAGAAAATCCGCATAAACGGTATAGTCATCTCCAGTAAACTGCAGCAAATGTTCCTGGGTCAGTTTTCTTCGTGCCCAACTCCTGTGTACAGTAGAGTCTATCCCCAAATTCATCAATTCCCGATAACGGCCAACTAACAGCGTGTCATCACTATAATAACCCTTAATAGAACTATGAAACTTAGTCTCTGGGTCATAAGCAGATTTATTAAATTTCTGATAATATTGAAATGAATAGGGCAGATTCTGGTTTGGAGTAGGACTTTGTGCATATGTAGAACTTACAAGTAGCAAAAGAATAGACAGTAGTAAGGTTTTCTTCATGCGTTTATCATTTGAACCGACTTAATTATTAGAATGGTCAAGTTCTTCAAAAATAGAGTTTTTACTTTTATATTCCTCCACCAGCAGTTTCATTTTAATGACCACCTGCCGGTCATCATTCAGTTGGGCACATTGAATCAGGCTACTGATATGGGAAGCGATTTCATTGAAGATGTATTCTCTTACCTTTCCAATCATAATCTTATCATGATGTGTTGGCATCGTATTTTCATTGTCATTTAACAATTCTTCAAACAACTTCTCTCCGGGTCTTAGGCCTGTATACTGAATTTTAATATCATGATTGGGCACTAATCCAGCCAGCCTAATCATCTTTTTCGCCAGTTCAACTATCTTAACCGACTTACCCATATCAAAAATAAATATTTCTCCACCTTTTCCCATGCAACCCGCTTCCAGAACCAGTCGGCATGCTTCAGGAATAGTCATAAAATATCTAGTAATTTCCGGATGTGTCACGGTCACTGGCCCACCATTTTCAATCTGCTGTTTAAACCGTGGAATAACAGATCCATTGGAACCAAGCACATTGCCGAAACGCGTAGTGATGAAGCATGTAACAGGTCTAATATCCAGTTCATTAATGTAGCTCAACCCATTACTAAATATGAAATTATCAGCGTGCAGGGATTTGTTCAGTGACTGTACATATATTTCAGCGATCCGTTTAGAGGCTCCCATAACATTCGTCGGATTCACCGCTTTATCAGTAGAGATCATTACAAATTTCCGCACTCCATATTTAACAGAGAGATCAGCGATATTTTTTGTACCAAAAACATTTACCTTAATCGCTTCAGAAGGATTATCTTCCATTAATGGTACATGCTTATAGGCTGCAGCATGATAAACATAATGAGGTTTGTAAGTTTCAAAAAGGCATTCCATACGCTTCTTATCCCTTACATCACCAATAAATGCATGGAAATTTTTAATATTGTGGGAGTCACTAAGTTCGAGATATAAATTATGAAGTGCCGTTTCTGAATGGTCATTTAAAATAATGAGTCCGGTTTCAAACTTCAGCAGCTGTCTGACAATTTCACTTCCAATAGAACCAGCGGCTCCTGTGATTAAAATTCTTTTTTGATACAGTTCGTCCTGAATACTATCCACATCTATTTCGATTGTCTTTCTGTTCAACAGGTCTTCAATCTTCATATTCTGTATCTGCGTATATTGCATCTTACCTCGATGCCATACATCTAAGGGAGGGATATTCATCACCAGGATATCCTCTTCAAGACAGGATGACACAATATCATTTTTCCTATCCATTGGAATCGTGTAGGAAGCAAAAATCACCTCATCAACAAGATGTGACTTAATCAGTCTCTGCAAATTGCTCGCATGTAAAATAGTAACTCCATCTATGGTATTGCCTACTTTCCTGTCATCGTCATCAACAAAAGCAATAATATTTTTGTTTACCCTAGGATCATTATCAAAAGTACGTTTAGCAGCAACTCCAGCCTCCCCTGCACCGTAAATAATAACTCTTATCTTATCCAGATTGAGATTTCGGATATAAAGAAAAAAATACTTGACCATGATTCTGTAGCTCACCAAACAGAAAAAACTCAGTAATGATGAAAGCAGAAGAACTGATAGAGGAATTAATCCCTTATTATAAATAGCTGCCGCTATCAAGTTAAAAATGACAGCGCATACGATACTCAAAACAATGGCATTCAATACACGGAAGGTATCCTGGGCACTTGTATATCGGATAATACCAGAATAACATTTAATATATGCAAACACAGCGGAATTGATCACTGTGATCATTAATATACCTCTGAAAATCTCCGTTGGTTCTGTGAAAGTTAAACTAAAATTATTAATGAATAGGTAACTTGTTGCCATAGCAAGTACTGAGATAACAATATCCAGTAAGAAGATAATCCACCTTGGAACAATTTTAAAATCGACAAACAAAATATAAAATTCTAAATCATAATTTAAATACTACCCAAAAGCCTGCTTCTTCCTTCAAGCATTATTCTGACATTAACAAATACTATGCCTGAAAAGAAAATTAATATTGATAACAGGATGTTTGAATTAAAATCAATATTTACCAATATTACATTAACTATTATTTGTACAAAAACATATATAAATGCAACGGACAGCTGGGCAAGGCCATATTCATTCGCCAAAAATTGATAAAAATGAGTTCTGTGGGGCTCCAAAATACGTTCGCGCCTAATTATCCTAAAAAATATAGTCGACACGACGTCTAATCCGTAGATTAACAGGAGTAATATATACTTTAAATCCCCGCTCTTCATCATTAATGATATAATCAGATAAACCAGCGTAAAACCAACAGCAACACTGCCCACATCACCGGCAAAACATTTCGCCCTTTTCCTAAAGTTAAAGAAAATAAAAACAATTACTGAAAAAACCGAAAGAAAAAGCAAATTAGTATCAATAAATTTGATGTGATAATAATTAATGTAAAATAGAGTCAGGAGTGTGACCAGACTATAGCCCCCAGTAATTCCATTAATACCATCCATAAAGTTAACGGCATTTATTGTACCAATGGTGAAGAAAAAAGCCATGGCAATTAAATACCATTCCATCATAAATAAATCAAGCTGGTAGAATAAAAAAGCAACAGAAATCAGGTGTATCACCAAACGGACTTTATTATTCACTTGTTTGATATCGTCTATAAAACTGACCATACTAATTAAAAAAAGACCTGCAAGGAAGAAAACATAGGTACTTTCAAAATAAACTGCGTAAAGAAATATGGCAAGGGGAAAGATAATACCACCACCCCTTATTGTCATATGTTGATGAGAACCACGTACATTGGGAAGATCAGTAATCTTATAATGGTCTGCAACTTTAAAATAAAGTAGTTCAGCCATATAAAGTATCGCAATGGTTATTAAAGATAGCGTAAACGTCATTCTGATTAATATAATTTAAGGTTATTTATGACATGATGAGGAAGCCATCCTAACAACTGCACGGCCTTGGAATCGTCAAAAGTCAGATCATTTGTCATCTTTTTCAGTTTTCTTGAATTCACAGGCGCACTACTTCCGAATATATTTCCACTAACTGCCAGAATTCCCGCTAACCATGCGGGGATACTTAAAGGAGTTTTTTTATTTAGGGCAACTGCTATTGCAGAGGATAGCTCTGTAAAAGAAGGATGGTATCCATCAGTTAAATTATATATCCCTCCAGTTATGGCAGCCATTGGAATTATCTTTGCCACATCGTCAGCCAGTACCATACTTCTTCTTGCCTTTCCACCTGCAATAGTCATATAATAACCATGTTTAATTCCTTCTATCATGGCTTTCAAATTACCCGGCGGATTCGGCCCTATCAATAAAGGTAAACGTAGAATGGTACATATTACACCATTTTCCTGACACCATTCCTGGACGATTTTTTCTGCCTGAACCTTACTTAATCCATAAGGATCCAATGCTGTAAGCGGATGTTCTTCATTAATCATCAAGCCATTTTCCATACCATAAACAGCTACAGTACTTATAAACACAAAAGATTTTGGTAGGCTATTTTTTAATCCCATTAATAAATTAATGGTTCCCTGAACATTCACATCAAAAAAAGCCTGCTTTTCCTGTGCTGTATGTGGAACGGTATGTGCCTTCCCAGCAGCATGAACTACGATGTCTGCAGCAGGCATGCAAGTATTTCCTTTTACCAGATCGATAGAAATATCAGCATGGGATCTCCCCGTAGTAATCATTGTATGTTTAAATAAATTGCGCTGAACAGCTCTTCCCAGAAAGCCAGATGCACCCGTCAACAGAATTGTATTATTTACCATCACCTGTCCACCCCCATTTATTAAAATATACCCATGCACCATGAACAGAATACATGGTGAGCCGCCAATTCTTGTGAGATCCCTTAGCAAAATGATGATACACAATTGCTTCAGGAAAATAGGCTGTCCTTGCAATGGCCAGCATTCTTCTGGTGATATCTGCATCTTCAATATACATGAAAATTCTTTCATCAAAAAAACCTGCAGCCTTCAGTGCCGATGTCCTGAAAAACATGAAACACCCGGATAAGTATGGAATATCATACATCATCTGATCGTAATCCTTATCTTTATATTCATATTCATCCATTCTTTTTTTAAAAATAGGATGTATAAATTTCGGCATAAATCTTCTTGCAAATAGGTCAAATGGCGTAGGATTTTTCTTACATAAATATTGCATCGTACCGTCGGGATATAAGACCTTGGGCATCACCTGACCAATGTCCTGATGAAGCTCCATGAACTCATAAAGCTTCTCTAATGTACCTCTACTAAAATAAATATCCGGGTTTAACACCAGATGATAGGAAGAAACCTCCAGTATTTTCTCTATAGCCAAATTATGGCCGGCACCAAAACCAGGATTGGAGGGATTGTGAAAATATTCAACATCAGCAGACTGATCTGCCAGAAATGAAAGCAAACTTGTCGGCGAATTGTCAATCAGATAAAGTTTAACTTTTAAATCTGTATCCAAAAAACTTGAGATCGCCCTTTCTAATAAATCGATATCATTTTTATAAAGTACAATGCAGGCAGAGACCTGTATCCTATTATTTCGCATCCTGCTTTCCGACAAAATTGTTATTTATTAACTCCATAGTTTCCGTTGCTGCCCTTTCCCAGGTATAGGTCAGCAGTAGCTTGTTGAACTGTCTTTTATAAACCTCAGTATTTATCCTGTCCTCGATCAGGAGATTTATTTTTGCAGCCATATCAACTGTATCATAAGGATCAGTATACATCACTGTTTCCCCATAAATTTCAATAAGTGCAGGAATTGCTGACACTAGCGAAACGGTATTAAGTGCCGCAGCTTCCAAGGGAGGAAAACCAAAACCTTCATACAAACTGACATAGATATTGCACACTGCTTTTTTATATAAGGCCTGCAAGAAAGAATCATCGACATAATCCAACAACACTACGTTATGGAGTTGCCTGGTCTGAACCTCATTCCTTACGGTGTCAAAATAGGCATTTTCCTTACCAACAATAACAAATAAATGGCTTTTGTCTAGTAATTGAATGGCCTCCAGCAATCGGTGTATATTTTTGTGGCTATAGGCTGCGCCAACACAAAGGAAGTATGGTTTGCCTTTCGTCAGATGGAACACCTGCTGATCTGCATCCTCATTATATACCATACCCCTATAATTCGCCCCATTCCTGATCACCACAACCTTATCTGCAGGAATCTTATAATATCTGATCAATTCAGCCTTTGTAAATTCAGAGATGGCCACCACTTTAACACATGATTTTATGATCCATGGAACTATATATTTGAAATATAAATACTGCACCTTATGCTGTTCAGGAAAGTTTAAACTGATCAAATCATGTACAGTGATAATTTGTCTCTTTATAAAAGGACTACCATGGGTAGAAAAGGAAAAAACAAGATCATCTTTCCTAGTCCTCCAGGGCAAAGCAAATATATTCCACAATAAACGGTAAACAGCTATCACTCCCCCCCTCAACTCTTTTATTCTGTAGATGCTATAATCTGCTGGTCTCAGATGTATTTTCAAGACCTTCATTAAATGTTGCGTATAAATACCTACGCCAGATGGTTTATCTGTCAGCATTGAAGTATTGAATGCTACCCTACCCATGCTCCACAATCTTATTCCTCAACTGTATCAATACATAATAATGCGCAAGCGTTTGCATGAAACCTACCTTATGCATTCCATTCCTTATCATGAAAAAAATTAGTGAAAGAGTCCCCTTTCTAAAAGCATATAGATACCCAGAAACCAGGGTACTGTCCTTTTCTTTGAGGGAACTTAGATAGGTATTGTAAAAAAGCCCTATCATCTTGAAATTCTTACTAAGGACAGGAAACATAAAATCTTTATTTTCTACATACCTGTGTAACCTTGACGATAAATTTCTTTTCTCCACGTTTCCACTAACATTATTATTATGTTGCCTGTAATCGATTAATTTCTCCGGATTGAATATGGCCTTCCCAAAAGCACATGCAACAAGTGAAACCCAGTAATCATGGTTTTCAACTGAATGAGGGATATGCACCACCTTATCCACCAGGGCTCTGTTTAAAATCATAGTACAACCATAAGCATGGTTTTCATTTAAAAGAACCTTGAAATCGAGTTTCTCAGGAATGTTCAATTCCTGATCAATTTTCCGGCCATTTACATCAATATATTGAAATGCTGAATAAATCATTACAGGAAACCCTTTACCTTCATTAAACTCTTTTTCCTGAATAAATGCTACAGAGGAACTAATTTTATCAGGATGCCATATATCATCCTGATCCGCAAACATCAGGTAAGATTGTTTACGCATACAGGCCAGATCAAATAAAGCGCTGAAATTTATAGCCGCAGAACCATGTTCACCTTCAGTTCCCATCAAAATAATTCTGCGATCTCTCGCAGCATATATTTTCAAAATATCAACAGTCGTATCTGTAGATAAATCATCTCTTATCAGTAATTCCCAATCAGTAAACGTCTGAGAAATGATGCTATCCAATTGCTGTCTGATAAAATGTTCGCCCTGAAAAGTGGCCATCATTATAGTTACCTTCATTTGAATGCAATACGGTTTACAATAAAGAAAAACACCACAAAAAACATATGGAAGAAATTTGTAAATGAACACATAAATAAACAAAACATAAACAAAGCCCATTCCACTATATAGTATGGAGATTTCCTACTTAAGTAATTTTTAAAAGAATTCATCGATAAAAACCCATATAAAAAATTCAGGACAATTACTCCAGGCCATCTGAAATCCATAAAAGGATCGACAAGATAAGTTCCCAGCAAGTTATAGGAACTATATTGAAGCGGGTAAACTATTGATTTATCAATAGGCAGTGGCGTAATCACTGGCCTTAACGTATAACGCCCCCAACCAACATAACCATCTTTACTACTCAGGTTAATTAACTGATCAGCAGTACTAAAATTTACAGCCCCGTATAACGAGAGATAAGTTTCCAGAAGATTCGTTGGCTTTTTAATCCCTGTATATCCCTTAATAACATCATTAATAGCTGCAGCACTCGAATCCTCAGTCGAGCTGCTCCTCAGCTCTCCCAGGCCAATAAAGACAACTACAGTAACTATACCGATCAGCAATAACTTCAAGAGCGGCACCTTATTAAAGTAATTAACAGCAAGCAGTAAGGAAAAAAATAATAAGATCAGCATCTGCCTGCTGAAAAAATTAATGAGGATAAAACAGCTAAGAAATGCAAGGATCAGAAAAATATACGATGGAATACATTGCTTTTTGTAGAGAATATAGAACATCGCAGGCAAAACAGCATTCAATACAACTAAGTTATGCAGTGCGGAAACTGCATTCTCATTCAAATCATCATAGACTGACATACTATTGAGATTTAGCAAAGGCAAATACCCCAACTGCCTGATCTCCATAACAAATACGACTACACCAGCAATAAACAACCCCAGTAGTAAACCAAAGGAAAATCTCGGCGTTATTGATGGGAAGAAGTTTTCCAGGGAAAATTTAGTTGTCCGCTGCGACAACCACCCTCCAAGTATAAAAAAAAAGACAGATACAGATAGAAATGCAATAAACAATGAGGAATAAGTGATCTGTTTATCTGCAAAATTTAAAAATGAATACCCTGCCGTATACAAGAAGATACTATATACAGCAAAAGGATTAATCATATGCTCAAAATGAAAATATGACCAACAAAAAAGGCACTCCGCAAGTATAACAAAGGTAAGGTAAGGAATCACCTGGTCCATTGGTATTTCCCATGATAAATACCGTAAACAAAGGAACACATCAAACAGGATGAATAATATTCCCATTATAATGGTAACAACCTGCTTATTTTTCATCGACCGGTCCATTTTTTAAAATACCTTACACCAAGTTTAAACCCTCCATTTAACAACAGTTTGTAATTGCGGTGTGGCAACCTGATAAAATTACTGATAATCCACCACATTCCTTTTCTGATTTCTACTGAACGCACATGGTGCAGCGCCAGAAGGTCTTTATTTAGCTTACGAAGAACTATAGCTTCGCTACCTGTCCACTGATCCTGTAACAGCACATCCATTTCCTCCCTCACTTTTATCTCTCCTAAAAACATTTGCTGATGTTTGTTCATTGCACTTTTTCCATGTATACGAACCATGACATGGGAATCCGGATGATGATCAAAATAAAAGGAAGGATGAAGTAACGCAACAGTAAACCACAACAGCCAGTCCTCATTATACCGAAGAGTATTTATAAAGCCACCGCTAAGATGTAATAGTTCCGTTTTCACTAAAGGGCTGCCAATAGTAAACATATTATTGGTCACCAATTTTTTAAGTAAAGGAAATCCTGAAAGTGCTTCCTCTGATAAATAACCTTCAGGATATTTATTAAATTTCTTCACCTGATGGTCTGTCTGTGTAAAAAATAATGAGCGGGAAAACACTAAAGCACCACCTGTCTTTTGTAAAATTTCTACCTGAACCGCTAACTTATGGGTGGACAACAAATCATCAGCATCCAAGAATTGTACAAACTCCCCCTTAGCCTTTTTTATTCCCGCATTTTTAGCTGCAGAAGTTCCGCCATTAGGCAGCTTTATATACGTTACAGGCAAATCCGGATGTATATTTAAGAAATCCTGCATGATACTTTCTGTATCATCTGTAGAGCCATCATCAATGACCAAACATTCCCAATGCGTATAGGTCTGATTAACGACGCTCATCAGTGTCTCCACAAGCAAATGTCCATAGTTAAAGGAGGGAATAATGATAGAAACCAAAGGATCTGTCATATCCTGCTTTCCTCCATTACTTCTTTGATGATCTTCCATCTGTTCAGCCATTGATGTTCGCTTTTTACCCGCTCGTAATTTCTTTCTATTAAAGGAAGGTAATCATTATAATGATCCAGTACTGCAAGGATCTGCTTAGCAGCATTACTCATGTCTATCTGTACAATAGGAACATATCCAAATATTTCCTCCATATCTGAA
The DNA here is from genome assembly GCF_052180285.1 of Pedobacter sp. AW31-3R. NCBI lineage: Bacteria > Pseudomonadati > Bacteroidota > Sphingobacteriia > Sphingobacteriales > Sphingobacteriaceae > Pedobacter > Pedobacter sp. AW31-3R. The sequence continues at coordinate 5,975,744 of NZ_CP197475.1, forward strand.
GGTAAAAATCCAACAATCAGACATTTCGAAGCCATAGCCTGCAAGTACCTTAAGGTCATCGTTGAGATATACTCCGCCCGTTCGGGATGAGAAATATCAGATGGGATACAGATCACAATCCTGGAATCTGACAAGGCTGCTGTGAATGATGCCTTTCCAGGAAACAAAACCTTCCTATCCGGTGTCTTGTATACATGGTTTTTGCTATAACTTTTCAGGGGCTCAACAATCAGATCATGGTATGCAGCATAGTTCCTTCCAAACTCAAGAACGTCGATTGTTCTCTGATGATGTTCTTTCCACTGGTATTCTGCAATGGTCAGCGCTTCAGGAAGCCACATTGATTTACATCGATTCTTTGGAAACTTTCTTATATAATCCTCATGAACCTGTTTAGAAGAAAAGAATACCCACCTCACATTAAAAAAGTCGAGCAACGGAAAAATCCAGTGATGAAATCGCGGCCATGCATCATACATATAAATATAATTATTTGGCGACAGGAAAGCTGATGGAATCATTAACCTGAAGTCACCACTGATCATCGCCGCAAAATTAATATTGCCATCTCGGGCAACCTGCATCGGTTTCAAACTGGGTATAAACGGAAGCATGGTAAGCAAACGAACCAGATATGACTTCAGTTGTCCATAAGTATTCATCACCCTCCTTACCTTAAAACCATTGTTCGCGAATTCTATGGCGGAATAAAATTCATCCACACAATCCAAGAAATAATCATTGTCTCCAGTTTGGAGCAGACGGAGTTCAGTTTTCTTCTTATCTTCCATATCCACCATCCTCTATATATTTTTCCCAAAAATCAGGATTATACCTCCGCCATGCATGACAGCCGAAAGGCAATCTTTCATTATTCATCTCAAACAACACCTGTGGATTCACTTCAAAACTAAAGCCAATTGCTGTCAATGGATCCGCATTTACAAAATCAGGAAAAACAACCGGAACCACTTCTGCCCAAAAAAGGTCTTCATTCATAATAGGTTGAAAAGGATAGCGGGAATAGTTAAAAATCAGATCATGTTTGATGTATCGGTATATGCGTTTGATGAGCGAAGGATGTTGGTCAGCAAACTTTCTTTTATAATGAAGTCTTCTCCAGGTTCTTGTAATTTCATAACAGGATTTTACCTTTCTTAAACAAAAACCGCCGTTCCCCTGTCCCACAATTGGGCTATTGGTAACAGCCAGTTCATGTCCTTCAAAAAGAGGGGCTCCGATATTATCCAGATTCAGGGCACACCAATATTTCAGCTCATCCTTAAAAACAAATGCATCAAGCTGGTAAAGCAATATAAAATCATAATCAAGAAACGCCTGATAAAAAACAGAGGATTTCATTAATCTGTTATATGCTGGAATACCAGAAAAAAAAGAATTGTCAAATGTAGTATAGGAAGCCTCCCCAGACAATATATACTTGTTACGCACAATAAAATCCTCTAGTCGTTCAGGAACGACAAAACAAATATCATGATCCCGCAAAACACGGAAACACTGATCCATAGATAGCTGTTCAAAAAAAGACTGATCCTCTTTATACACAGGAATAACTACTTTACACACCTTATTGTTCATGACCAGTATACTTTTTTAAAAAATCAAGAGCAGTAAAACGCGATAAAATATCGGATAAAATGGGACTTCGCCATACAAATAACTGCATCACGAAATAAAACAATATGGAAACCACTACCGTTCCTGAAATCACGATCAATGGTACGCTGCTAAACTGCAAAATCCCATACCTGAACATAAAGAAAAACAGCGCAGTAAATATACTTTGTAAAAACTGCTTTATGGGAAATGTTAAGCGGATTGCTTTATAAGCATAATAAAACAAAATAACTGTCACCATGGCTTCCGTAGTTAAAGAGCTAATTGCGGCCCCCACATGCTTAAAAACAGGGATCAATGAAAAGTTGAGAAGCAAACTAACCAGCATACCCATAACCGAAGCATACAAAATTTTCTTTTCCATATGTAAAGGCAGTAAAATCTGCGTACTATATACCTGTGCAATACCTATTATCACCACGATAAAACTCAGGATGTATAAGGCATCAACAGCAGCTGTATATTTGTCTCCCGCAAACAAGAGAATGATTTCCTGTGAAAGGCATAACATCCCCATAGCAATGGGGATACTCAATATAATCACAAAATCAAGCGACCGTGCAACCATAGCTCCCGCCTCTGTCAGATCAGTCTTCTGAAAAGCCAGGGTGAGCCTGGGTAACAATACTGTACCGAGGGCACTTATAACCGCAATCGAAACCTTACTGATCCGCATTGCCGCAGAATAATAACCTACATGTATATCATCAGTTAAAAATCCAAGAATAACCGTATCGAAGATCAGGTATACACTTGTCACGATGCTATTTGAAAAGATGATAAGTAGTGGTCTGAAATGTCTTTTGAATGAAGTATTCCTATAGGAAATTTTAATCAGCTTAACAATTGCAAACATATTTATAGCGGCGCCAATCACAATTGCAATCAGGTTTAGCGCATAATAGATATCCCTGTCCCCCACATCATGCACCAACAGAAATAATAAACAAATTGTAAAAAGACGTATGCAAACACTTCGAATGGCAATAAACCTAAATTTTTCCATTCCCTGAAAAAACCATTCCGCCATAAAAACGCTGGTCATCAGTACAGCCATACCAATCTGGTACAGCGTGAAATTATCTTTGAGTTTATCAGTAAAGAAAGCGATAATAAACAAGGTCAATACAGCAATTAAGGACGTAAAAAAGTGTATAATCAGCAATTCAGAAAACACAATTCCTAATTTCTCCTTATCGTGCTTTACTTTCGCTATTTCTCTTACCCCGTATAATGGAATACCCAGGGCGGCGAATATTAAAAAATAAGTAGTAAAATTATCTGCGAAACTAACGGCTCCTATCGCTTCGGGACCTAATATCCTTGAGGCATAAGGAAAGGTGACCAGTGGAAAAAGAATCTGGGATACCGACAGAAAAATATTAAAGATGATATTCCTTCTGATCAGCGACATGCCTAAGCTAAAATTGCGTCCACTGACCTGCGGATACTAAGCACAATCACGATAACAAGACCTCCTAAAAATGCACCCAGCACGGTCGCGAACGCTTTTCCCTTTCCTTTAAATGGCAAAGGATAAACAGGCTCGTCTATAATCTGGATCAGTGGGGTTTCTTTTCTGAGTGTTACTTTCGAAAGTTCCAGATTTTTCACCAGCTCTGTCAATATTGCGGTATTGGCCTGTACATCCACTTGTTTCTTTTGTGAGGGAACACCTAGCGTATTTCGTAATGCAGGATTCACATTAGGGTTAACGGCATTTACCGCAACACCTGTAAGCGCATTATTCAGCATTCTACGAACAGAATCTGTTTGATGCTGCAAAACGGCCAAATTCCCAGCCGATTTTTTAGTCTTCGTTTCCAGATAAAAATTGTTTACGTTTTTAACGAGCGCATTGTTAAACTCTTTAGCAAATTGTTCATCGGCAGAACTCACTTTGACCTCTATAATATTTAATTTTTTATCTGGTTTATTGACCATCAGGTCATTTTTACTTATTTCATCAGAGAATGCAGAAAGCAGGCTATCCTGAATCCGGGTGAAACCTTCATATTTTCCATGCGGAAATACAATCTGCTGTAACTGCTCATTGTCTTTCCATTCCTCCTCTTTTAATCGATTAAAAAAAATGTACCTGTTAATTAACAGCTCTTGCTTTCCGTCAATCAGGGAATTGCTCAGCAATGTTTTCTTAATCATCATTCTGGACTTATATAATTCGAGGATATTATCCCCTTGGAAAACACCGCCGCCACCGCCATCAATATCAAGGCCAATCATAGAGGCAAGTCCCGCATATTGTCCTAATGCACCTCCCTTATCCCCTTCTTCAGTAACAAAGGTTGTTGCTGCCACATAACTAGGTTTTTTAAACCATGCATAAGTAAAACCGATACCAGCTCCAATTATGACAAAAGCCAAAATCATCATCCATCTTGCACCCAAGTAAATATACAACTCACGCAAGTTCAGTATCAGTTCCTTAAAAGTGATTTCCTTATCACTACTAACAGTTGATTTATCTTCCATGATTAAAACACACTAATTAATACTGCGGCCAATGTGGCAAGTGCACTGGAAATACCTACCAAACCAGATAAACCAATTTTTTCACGGGGGGCTCGTTTAGGGACAAACACTTCAGCTCCTGGTTTTACCTGAGGATAAACATTAAAAAATAAAAACTTTCTTGTCGCGTCAACAGAACCATTGGCATACTGGATATATGTCCCCTTTCTATTCGCATTGTATGTAAATCCACCTGCACCGTTAATGTATTGCTTCATACTTCTCCGGGTATCGTACACTACATTAATAGGTCTCAATACTTCTCCGGTAATCCTTACGGTCTGCAATTGTTTGGGTACCCTGATGACATCTCCGTCTTCCAGTAACAAATCGGCTCTCGAACCTGGTTTTTTAAGGATACGAATCAAATCTATACCTACCAAATCACTTCCCAGTATCCTGGCATCTTCCACTAACTGTGCTGTGTCTTGCACTCCTGCCCCCTGAAGCCGTTTCAGGTTAGCCATTTTCTGCCGCTCATCCTCTCTTTTCTCCTGGACACTCTTGCTTAAGGAGCCTGTATCACTAAGCGATTCTGACCCTGGCCTTTTTAAGGAAGCTCCTTCAGCAAAAGACAATGCGGTAAGGCCACCAGCCCTTTTCACCACATCAGAAATACGTTCATTTTTATTGGTAATCGTGTAAATTCCGGGATAAAGTACTTCTCCTTCAACCCTAACCTGCTGCTGCAGTAAATACCCTTCAGCATTCCTTATAGATACGATATCAAAAGGCTTTAGAATAAAAACAGAATCCTGCAGCTTAAGGCTTGGTGAAACCTTCACATTAAACACTTCAGCAGTTCTTGCAGTGACAGACTGGGCATCACTATCCTTTATTCTTCTCGCTATTTCTACACGATCCGGTGTTGCCCCTTCTTTAAAACCACCAGCCATCTGTATAAGTGCTTCAAGGGTCATCCCTTCAGCATAAGTAAAAGTTCCAGGGGCTCTGACTTCTCCTTTGATATCCACTTTATACTCATCCCGTAAATCAAAAATAGAGGAAATACTTACCTTATCTTCCCTACGTAAAACAATATCCTGTTGGGCACCATTCAATACTTTATCCAACTCAAAAGACAACAATGAAAGCGTATTATCTGCATTCAATCTTGAAATATATCCACGGTTTAAAAAAGCATCTTCTTTCAAGCCTTCTGCTTTTTCTATCAACTGTTTTAGGGTAAGTCCATCTGTCAAAGCATATTCACCAGGTCTGAAAACGGCTCCATTTATTTCTACCCTATTGGTATAACGGTTTAAAATCTCCTCGACCACATAAGTATCTCCATTTAAAGGGCTATACTTTTCGAATTCCTCAGCCGATATATCTGTTATGCGTCGTTCCTTGTTTGTATTTTGCAAAACCTTAATCCTGGCGGTATATGCTTTATTAGAAAAACCACCTGCAAAGCCGATAACATCCTGCAAAGTCTCTCTACTGGTCACTTCAAAAAAAGCTGGTCTTTTTACTTCCCCCTTCATCTCTACCCTGGTCACATAGACCGGTACGTTTATGACATCCTGATCCTGCAGGCGGATATTGGCAGACTGCATTCCTTTCAACAAGAAATCATACACATCAAGTGTACTGACTACTTTATTATTACGTATCAGCTGAATATTACGGAAAGATCCATTCTCTGATGGTCCCCCGCAAGCATACAATACATTAAACAAATTGGATAAGGAAGATAAGGTATAGGTACCGGGTTTAATTGCATTCCCCACAACTGTCACTTTAATACTTCTGATATTTCCCAAATTCACAGCCACCTGGCTACGTCCATTTTTAAGGCCGGGATAAATACGCGACATGGCACTTTTCACTTTGGCAGAAGCCTGTTCAACAGATAGGCCATTCACAGCAACCAAACCAACATATTCTATCCTTACATTTCCATCCGGACTAACTTTTAACCTGTAATTGGCCTCATTATCCCCGGTCAAATCAATCAGTAATTCATCATCCGGCCCAATAATATATCCTCTTGGCGTAGCCATGCGCATATTTGGCTCAAACTTAAGGTTATTGTTTGCAAATAATTCAGCTCCAAATATCTTCGGATTAATATCGGCTACCCCCTGGCTTTTGTTCATCACAGTATCACCAGGATAAGTCCTGCCATTCTGCGTAACATTGCCCTTATCAGTAACCTTACCAGAAGAAGACACCGAAGAAGCAGTCCCATTGCTTACATTATTCGCCCTTATTCCCTCCACCCTCATCCTCAGCTTTTCGATCTCAGTAATTTTCATTCCCTGAGCCTGTGCCATCTGTTCCAGCTGGGCATCAGTATATCCCATAGATTCTGCCCGCTGCATCATAGATTTAATTTGTACATCGGTAAGTTCATCTACTTTAACATTGGCATAATTCGTTTGTGCACACACAGTGTCAGTGAAAAACAGCAATAAAAGAAGCGCAAAAAGGGGTAATATATTTTTATATAACATAGTCAATAATTGTGTTGTCAGGATAAGGCGAAGCAAACCTATTATTCAAAATAATTCAGTGTTTCAAAACCTCCGGTTTTTAAATGCTCATCCTTCTTCATTAATTGCAAATCAGACTGCATCATATCCTTAACCAACAAAGGCAGATCATATTTGGGTTCCCAACCCAGTTTGGTTTTAGATTTGGTAGGGTCGCCCAATAATAAATCTACTTCTGTAGGCCTAAAGTATTTGGCATCCACACTCACTACTGTTGTACCTGGTTTCAAATATGTATCATTTAATCCCAATGCAGCAATAATTTCGGAATCCACATCAATAATAACCCCACGTTCATGTTCATCCTTTCCGCTAAACTCAATCTCGATGCCCAATTCAGCAAAACTCATCTTTACAAAGTCCCTTACCGTTGTAGTTACACCCGTGGCTATGACAAAATCTTCTGCTACATCCTGTTGTAAAATCAACCACATCGCTTCAATATAATCTTTTGCATGCCCCCAATCCCTTTGTGCTGATAAATTACCGAGGTACAAGCATTTCTGCAATCCCAAGGCAATCTTACAGGCCGCGCGCGTAATCTTCCGGGTCACGAATGTTTCTCCCCTAAGTGGGCTCTCATGGTTAAAAAGGATACCATTGCAGGCAAACATCCCATAGGCCTCCCTGTAATTCACTGTAATCCAATAACCATATATTTTAGCCACAGCATAAGGTGATCTTGGATAGAAGGGAGTGGTTTCACTTTGTGGTACTGCCTGTACCAGGCCATACAGTTCAGAAGTTGAAGCCTGGTAAATCCTCGTCTTCTTCTCCAAACCAAGAATCCTCACTGCCTCCAACAATCTCAATGTGCCAATACCATCTGCATTCGCCGTGTATTCAGGCATTTCAAAACTTACCTGCACGTGGCTCATTGCTGCGAGATTATAGATCTCATCAGGCTGTACTTCCTGAATAATACGTATGAGGTTGGTTGAATCAGTCAAATCGCCAAAATGCAGTTTAAAATTTACATTATTCTCGTGCTGATCCTGATAAAGATGATCAATACGATCCGTATTAAACAAAGATGAGCGTCTTTTTAAACCATGTACCATATATCCCTTTTTTAAAAGAAATTCGGCCAAATAAGCTCCGTCCTGGCCAGTTACGCCCGTAATTAAAGCAACTTTCATATCAATAGTTAGATTATACTGTTTTAAAAAGTAAATATAGAGCAAATATTCGGGGTTTTGGAAATTTATGATACTATCACTCCAATCATTTATCTTTCCTGAAACCTTCAGTCTTCAATAAACTTATGATACAACATCTTCATGATCAATAGGCATTTTTATTGCCTTTCATCATATCTGTGATCGTCATAAAGATAATCTTCACATCCAGCATGGCCGTCCACCTTTCCAGATAAAAGATATCACATTCCACCCTTCTTTGCATATCCTTCAATTCTTTTGTCTCCCCCCTTAATCCATTCACCTGTGCCCAGCCAGTTATTCCCGGTTTCAAAAAGTGTCGTACCATATACTGATTAATAATCAGCTTGTATTGTTCTGTATGTTTCAGCATGTGTGGCCTCGGCCCCACGATACTCATATCCCCCTTAAAAACGTTAAAAAACTGTGGCATCTCATCCAGGTTAGTCCTTCTTAAAAAACGACCTATGGAAGTCACCCGCAGATCATCTTTTGTTGCCTGCACCTCATCACAGTCTTCGTTCAGTTGCATACTCCTAAACTTCAAACAAACAAAGGCATCATCATTTCTTCCGCTTCGCAATTGCCGAAACAATACAGGCCCCCTGCTTTGCAATTTGATCAGCAAAGCAATAATAGGATATAACCAACTCATAATCAAAACAATTACGAGCCCACTGAATACAATATCAAAAGCCCGTTTTTTAAATCTGTTATTGAGATCCTCCAATGGTTCGTGCCTCAGGGTGATCACCGGAAACTCACTACCCATGTAATGTACCTTATACGGGGCAGATAAAGGGCCGCCCAGATTAGGGACAAATTTCAGACGAATGCACAACCTGTCAGCTTCCTTAGCCAGTGGCCCAATTTCATTGATCCTGTGATTGGCAATTACTACATATACATCCTTTACCCCTATCCCTGCAGCCGCTGCTAATTTACCGGAGAAAACCGGCGATAGCGGAGTTCCATTCCGGGAGTAAAAAGATTCATCATCAGCAATAAAACCATAAAAATCAACATTACTCTGATTTTCAAAATAGAGGGCTAAACGAGAAGCGGTATGGTCAGTCCCGATAATGGCTACTTTTCTTGTTGCATTAAACTTATGGAGGATCAGGTAGCGAAAGGTTGTCCCAATGAACCGGCTTAAAATAAATCCGGTACACAACAGGCAATAAAAATATACCAGGAATGTCCTGGAGAATTCCGCATTTCCGGTGAAAAGCAAATAAACCGCGAACAATCCCAAATGAAGCACCACACTCTTCCAGGTACCGCGGTAAATCTTCTCAAGTTTACCTACTCCATGTGCATTTTGGAGACCAAAGAAGGAAGCACTGAATAACCAGACCAGGTTACAGACCACCACATGATGATAATTTGTTTCATGGCTCAGTGTTTCCCCAAGCTGTGAGGTAATTAGGTAGGAAGAGAAATAGACCGCATTCAGCAACAACAGATCAGTAACCGGTAAAATATATCTCAACAGATAAATATAACGGGTCTGGATAGCCATAATCTTAAGAAGACTCTTATTTAATTATGACTTTTTGGAAGAGGAAGGAGATGAGCTATTTACATATGCCTTAGCAGTATATTCTGAAGGCCTGTTTTTTAGTGCACCCCAGGTGTACCTGCCAGTTACACAACGTGGACAAAAATATTTTCTAACCGGCAAAAAAAACAATACATTTTTGATTACCCATGGCCGGGGAATCTGATAATGGTATTGTGTGCTGCATTTCCAGCAGTGTGGGTAAGGATTTGACATTAACAATCTATTTATTCCCTATTAAACAAGTATTGAGCCAAAGTTTCAAACAGTAATCATAAATTATAAAACTGCTATTCAAAAATAAAAACCCAATTTTATTTGATATACGAGAATAACATGCAAAAAGTTTATCCGAACATCGTTTTATCTGGCAACAACTCAAATACAGCTTCCCAACTACAAAAACAATTCTTTATTCTTAAATTCATAGTTGCCCAGTAATTGGTACAGTTTGCCACTTTTCACCGCATTGCTGAACATCCCCATATGTTTATCATGGTGCATATCAGTACCCGCAAGATCATACAGCTTTTGCTGAAGTAAATACTCTGCAGCAACCTTGACTGATTTACCATAATATCCAACTATAGAAAGTAAATTGAGCTGGAAAAGGCAACCCATTTCTTTCAACCTCTGGTAACGGGCTGTATTCGCATGGTAAAAGTTATACCTTTCAGGGTGCGCGAGTACAATCTGGTATCCTTTTACCTGAAGATCGAAAATCACCTGCTCAATATCGGGTGTTTCAGACAAGTATGACATTTCAATAAGCACATACCTATCCTTCAAACACAACAGCTCATCTGTCATCTCAAATCCGTCATCAATCATATATTCCGCAGCTGCCCCCATTTCAACCGAAATACCTTCAGTTTTCAATTGGCTTTTCACACTTTCCAGGACCGGAAAAATTGTTGCAGGAGTATTTGGATAAAAATCTTTAAAAATATGGGGAGTACAGATCAATTTTTCAAAACCGAAATTGTTTAATTTCCTGATATAGGACATAGATTGTTCAAGATCAGCTGATCCATCGTCTATTCCCGGAAGCAGATGCGAATGAATATCAACACCTAGCCAGTTGACATGATCAATAATGGGAGTTTTTTTTCTAAAAATGGAAAACATTAACGGTTATTTTTAACTACATAAACGTTATTCAATGATAAAAAGTTCAAAGTATATAATAAAAAGAAACCAACCTGAACTAAAAGGCGTTTTCCTCACCTCTAACTGCATTAATAACCGTCATGAAGATGATCTTCACATCAAGCATTCCTGTCCAGTTCTCCAGATAGTAAATATCACATTTCACACGGTTTTCCATGTCAACTTTCTCTTTTGTTTCCCCTCTGTAGCCATTTACCTGTGCCCATCCGGTAATCCCGGGTTTCATGAAATGACGCACCATAAACTGACTAACAATCGCTTTATACTCTTCTGTATGTTTCAACATGTGCGGACGAGGGCCTACAACACTCATGCTTCCTAAAAACACGTTGAAGAACTGAGGCATTTCATCAAGGCTGCTTTTCCTTAAGAAGCGGCCAATAGGGGTTACCCTTGCATCATTTTTAGTAGCCTGTTTGTTATCACTTTCCGAATTGACCGTCATACTCCTGAATTTAAAGCACCAGAATGGTTCATCGTTCCTGCCACTTCTCAATTGCTTAAATAAAACAGGTCCTTTACTCTGAGCTTTAATCAGTAAAGCAATGATAGGATATAACCAACTGAGGACAAACACAATCACAAAAGCACTGAACACCAAGTCAAATGCCCGCTTTTTAAACCTATTGGCTACACTTTCCAAAGGCTCATTTCTTAAGGTAATGATAGGGAATTCACCTCCCAGATAACTTATGGTATAGGGAGCAGATAATGAACCTCCCAGGTCAGGAATAAATTTAAGCCTTACACATAAACGATCTGCTTCCTGTACCAGGGCTTTCACATCCGACATTCTTTCGGGTGCTACAGCTACATATACATCTTTTACTCCATTCTCTGACGCTGCAGCAAGTGTATTGGAAACAGACTCAGAAACAGAACCCCCAACTTCAGAATAAATGCTGTCGTCATCTCCAACGAAACCGTAGAAGCTCAAACTGCGTTGTTTTTGCAAATAATCAGATATCCTGATGGCCGTATCATTTGAACCCATTACGGCAACCACTTTTTTTGCCTTAAATTTATTTAACAATACATATTGAAAGGAAGTACCAATAAACCTGTTTAAAATGAAAGCGATAGTCAGCAAACCATAAAAGACCAATAAAAAGGCCCGCGAGAAATCACCATTCCTGGAAAATAACAGGTAGACAGAAAAAATCAGAAAGTGTAATACCACACTTCTCCATGTACCCCTATAAATACGTTCTAATTTTCTGGCATTATAAGAGCTATATAATCCGAATAGTGCAGTCGTAAATAACCATATTAAATTACACACCACTACATAATGCTGGTTGATCTCCGTAGTAAGTGACCTCCCCAGATCTCCTGTAACATAAAAGGATGTATAATACACCAGATTCAGCATTAATACATCTGTTACCGGTAGAATGTATCTCAAAAGATAAATGTAACGGGTTTGAATGGCCATATTTTTGAATTATTGATGTTAAATTAAACGTTATACTTTGCTCCGCACCGTATTTTACTAATCTCCTATTCACAAAATGGACAAATCTGATTTTTTTAAAGTATTAAAGGATAATACGTTTAAATTTTATTCACTTTGTTCATTTTTGTTAGGAGCAAATTTAGATTAAAAAACTTTACAATACAACTAAAAGTATATCCACAAATTATAAAATTCAAGAAACAATGATACCAGTCACCAAACTTTTTGTTCTTAAACAAGAATTTCAAAGAATAAATCCAGTTAAAACTGGATAAAGCAATCCTCACATTATACTCGAATTAATGCTTTTTGATTGAAAACATTATATAAGATAATTTGTTTCTACACCTTTTAACAAAAAGAATGCCAAGACCGGTATCTTAATTTTACCAAAAACTATAAATTATACAATTTTAACCTCTTTGTAACACAGAATACGCATAAAAAATGAACTGTTCAGCTTATTCAGCGCTTAACAGTATCATTTCCTGCCTTAATCAACTATTTAGATTTTATCCAAAATAGATGATATCATATATTGATTGGATTACGTTTATAAAAACATAACCTGATTAGCACCAGAATAATCACGGCAATCATCCCAATTTTATGAATGTAGTCCTGAATTCAATTCAACAACACACACAGACTATATACTGCTTTTTTAAAAATAACGAAAGGCATCAGGGTACTGAATTGCTCTTCCCGAAGACTGCCGTGTGGGGAGGAAGAGATTTATGCTTTTCACAAAAAATCCTGTTTCATAATGAATTCCACCCCCATTGGGAGCAATAATCCACCATAAAACAGGAAATTATTCTGTCTCCAAACTAATTTTTCAACAGATATTTAGCAAAGTACGCCCGTAAACGTTTTTGGAAATACGTTTTATAGGGTTCTTCATAGGTATGACTCTGTCCCGGTAAGATCAACATATCAAATTCTTTGTCTGCTTTAATCAATGCATCAGCCATTCTGTAAGTGCCCGCAACATTGACATTGGGATCCGATTCACCCGAAACCAAGAGCAGGTGACCTTTTAAGCCCGCAGCCAGACTTTGGTTTAAATCTACCGGTTTATCTAAGCCCTGATAGCTTTCCCCCCATGTCCGGTTATAAATCCGGTTGTCATGGTTTCCCGAAGAAGATACAGCTACTTTATAGAAGTCAGGATAGGTACAAATGGCAGCGGTAGACATCATTCCCCCCCCGGAATGCCCAAATATTCCAACTTTATTTGAATCGATGAAAGGATAACGTGCAGCCAATTGCTCCAATCCATATTTATCATCCTCTAAAGCATAGTCCCTCAAATTCCCATGTCCAAATTTATAATACTTCGCATTTCGGTATGGCGAACTTCCACGGTGCCCCATAACGACAACAATAAAACCTGTTTGTGCCAGGGAAGTATTGTTATAACGGTCAATCACCGTAAATTCCGTCCACACCGTTTCTGTAAAAGGTCCAGGATAAACCTGTGAGATGACAGGATATTTCTTTTCAGGGTCAAAATGATAAGGCTTCCACATTAACCCATACAAATCGGTCACGCCATCTTTGGCTTTAACCGTAAACATTTCGGGTTGCTTCCATCCATAGGCGTACAGTTTACTAAAATCAGGCTTAAGCACCTCCTTTATAAACTTACCATCGGTGCTTCTTACTACCGTAACAGGCTCAAGGTCTATCCTGGAGAAGTTATCTACGATATAATCCTTAGAAGGCGATACAAAAACAGCATGTGTAGCATCTTCAGGAGTGATGAGTTTATCCCCACTCCCATCAAAGTTTACCTTATACACAAAAGCATAATTAGGGTTCCGTTCCTTCTCTTTGCCATATCCATAAAAATAGATACAGTGTCTCACATTGTCAGTAGCGACAAGCTTACCTGCCGTCCAATCTCCAGCTGTAACTGTATTCAGCAGTTTTCCACTGATATCATACAGATAATAATGCCCCCAGCCTGTACGGTCACTCCACCACAAGATGTTCTTGCCATGATTTATAACAGACACATTGAACAGGTCTTCATTGATAAATGGCTTGCTCACTTCATGGATCACCACACGCAATATTCCCGTACGGATATTTACGGCACAAAGCTCCATCTCATCACGGCTCCTTTTTCTACGCAGTAAAAACACCTCATCCTGACTTACTCCACCACGCACCAGTTCTACATCCTGATCAGGCCAGCGGTCTATGTTTACCTTCTTCAGTTTGCCGGCATCCGTATTCCCTACAAAAAACTCAAACTGGGTTACATCATGATCTCCCGGAAGCTCATATTTATAGGTATTAAGGTAGGGTCTTGGATCTGACAACGAGTTGATCACCGTCATCGTCTGGACTTTCCTGGTATCCTTCCGCAGGATATAAAATGCTTTTGAATCAGCAGACCATACCGCATCTGTCTGCGCATTTACATCAGCGAACCGATCTTCATCATTGATAGAAAATGAAAAATACTCAGCTCCATCTGCAGACAAGGCCCGCTCTGTAGTATCAGCCGTACCGGCAATATTTTTGAGGTATAAATTATGGTGACGCGCATACAACAACCATTTTTTATCCGGAGAACTATTCCCACTGAGATAAACAGCCGGTGCTTTCTTTATTTCCTTATGTTTAATCAGCTTCCTGCCCTTATAATCATAATCGTAATCCACAGAATTATAGCTTAGCCGTACCATAGTCTCATCCTCAGAGAAGTCAGCCGAATAATTTATCATTCCTTCATCCACAGGTTTACCAACCAGCTTTGTCAGCGATTTTACAATAGACTTTCTATCAAACAGTAGTTTTTTCTCCTTCTTCTCCATATCCACCAGGTAATATTCCCGTTTACCCTCCGTCGCGCCAGCAACCAAAGGTTGATGTTGAACCTCATTGGCAGGGCCGGAAGGCGAGTGGTCATCGAGCATCCAGAACCTGTTGCTTTTCTTTAAAAAAAAGGGGATCACTTGTGTGGTACCCATTAGTTTCTGCAGGTTAGGGGCATCGAACTTTTCTGCAGCGGCGAAATCAGGCTGCTGCGCATACAGGTATACGGGAGAACCCAATGACAGAAATAAGGACAAAAACAGTAAACGACATAAAAATATGCGCAATAACCTGTAAGAGCCGATGGAGGAAGCAGCAGAGGTATTCATTAATTGATCATTTACCAGGTTCATCACTATTTACTTTGATCTTCTTTAACAGGTTTATTCGCACGAACCTGTTGTTCTTTCAGCATCTCGCAGGTGGAAACCAGGTAAGGATTTTTTGTTTGTTTGATCACCTTATTGGCAATTTCTTTGGCACGCGGATATTTATATCCCGGAATCAGGGAACACATGGAAACATAAGGCCAGGTAATCCTTAGGTTATCCTCAGAAAAAGTAGGTATATTTTTTTCAAACAGCGAAGTAACCCGCTTATAATCTTTCTCCCCGGCAGCCTGCGCCATTTCAATCAATACCAAAAGCTGGTTTTTATCCGGCATTTCCGTGGCTGTTATCTGTGCCTTATACCGTTCAAAGTCTGCTTTATGGTAAGGCGTATTTTTAAAATGATAGCCATCCAAACACTCACTGGCAAGTTTTCTAAAAATATGCGACATTTTCTTGTCTACCGAATCTTTATGGTTTGTCGCTGCAAAATCCCTCCAGTTGTCCGCCAGGTAATTGAAATTGCGTGTGTCTACATTAGAAAGATACATTGCATACCTATTCTCTTCAAACAGCACCCAGTTTTCCGGCAAAGCACGTTGCTCAGGAGTCAACAGGTCCATCAATTCTCCATTGATATGTTTTCCCACCTCAATTTCCATGATACGCAGCTTCAAGAGAACAAGTGCCCTCAGCAAATCCGGCTGACGCTCACCAGCCGCATATCTAGCCAGCATTCTGGCTTCTTCATTATCAGCTTTCATTCCTTTCCTGATGTGTACCATAAACTCCTCAGCAGGCATACCACCAACAAATTTATACAGCACCTTTCCATCTCCATCGATCAGCAGGTAGGAAGGAAAAGCACCAATATTATAAGTCTTAAGAACTTCCGGCCCCTCCCCTTTCTCCATGTCTATCTGCAAATTTACCAGTTTACTGTTAAAAAAAGCAGCCACACTATCCGTCTTAAAAACGGTAGCTTCCATCTGCTTACAAGGGATACACCACTCGGTATAACAATCAACAAAGACCAGCTTATTCGTTGCTTTAGCTTTTTTCAAAGCATCCGATAAGGAAACCGGCTCAAAATTAATCTTCTGGTTCTGTGCAAACACGGTGGTTCCCAGTGTCAGCATGATCAACATTAATATTGCTTTCATTTTATGTTTATTTTCTGTTTGAATATATTTAGGTGATATAGTTATGGTCAATCACCTCTACCACATTAAATTTCAGTTAAAGGGTTAATCACAGTGAAGGACTAACCCTTTAAAATTTAATTTTGCTTCTGGCTCAGATCGCGTTCAATTTTCATTCTTATCATTTTATAACGCTCACGTGCAGAGACATCTTCATGTTTTTCTCCCAGCACAGCCAGGTGGTCCAGTGTCCTGATGAAATACAAGTGAAGAACTTCACTCGAATCGTTCAATCCGCCCGTAATATTATTTTTTGCCACGGCATCGGCCAGATCGTACACAAAATTCGTCTGCATCAGCAATCTGTAAGCATCAACCTTATCTGTCGTATTGAAATCCTTGAACAGGTAACGGTCAAAGTCATTAAACAGGTCGCTCACCGTATACGCATCTTTACCCAAAGCATATTCTGCCTTAATCAGGTTATTCAGGACCTCACGGCTAAGAAATTTCCGCAGGGCATCCTGTGTACTCCTGCCCATTTTCATCGACTCCGATTCGCTATTTAACAGATTCATTTTTTTGCTCTGCATCCATGAAGGTGCTCCGTTAAAAAACCATTCATTCAACAATGACATTGCTTTCTGCTGATCTTTCTTAGAGGTAAATACGACAGGCACATCATTGTAATTTTTAAGTACCGGACGTACAGACATTCCCCCAATATAACTCACTACGTTATCGGTATACAGCTGGTAAGTTTTCTGAAAAGCATTCGAGAGCAATTTGAAATTCGACCAATCCTCATCTTTATCATTCATGGCAGCCGTCCGCTCTTCTGTCTGAAGATAAAAAAGCTTAACATTTTTCATTCCCAGTTCCGATGCCTCCAACAGGTCAGCTGACAAATCCCCCTTACGTGTAAAAGGGTTACTTTTGTCCTCTTCCAGGTAAAGTAATTCCGCATTTGAAGGCTTAAGAAAGGCCAATGCATTTTTCTCTGCACTACGGTCTGCAAAAATACGGTAAGCCCAGCCAATCGCCATTTTATCATAGCTGGAAACACGAGGCATTAAGTCTGCCACCTCTACCTTATCCTCCGGTTGTACAACATAATTAAACTCTGTCACATCAGTCACCGAGGAGGAAAAGCTATGCTCCTTTAACCATGCAGCAGACCTCAGCTGTTTCGTCGTATAAGCGGCACTGCCGTGAAGGTTAGGCTCCATACCTAATAACTCACCTAAATGCTGTGCAACCTTCCATTCCATAATTTCAGCCCTTACCTCAGGATCATACAAGTCTTTCATGATACGCGGATCCTTGAAACCACATTTCGCAAAATAGGAAGGAAGTAAATCATTCACTACATTGTCTCCTATATTCATCTTCGCTGCCAGAATTTCCCCCGTACGCGGATCTGTTACGACATTGGTTTGAACGCCATTAACCGCATTCCCCCATTTAATCAGGATCTTACCAGAGGACAACCAGTTGTCATTTCCCGCTGTCACCACCACCAATGCATGTTTAAATCCTGCTGACTGAAAAGCAGTATTCCATTGCGCTACAGCTTTTTTAATAGCAGGGACAAAGAGTGCCGGAGTTAGTGGATCAATATAAACCTTTAGTGGTTTCAGCGGCTCCACCAGCTCACCAGCAACATATTTTTTCCAGTCGGCAGCTTTCACTCCAATATTCCATTTTGTAATCACCTTCACATTTCTTACCCCATATGGATTCTTTCCGAAATCATTATAATTGACAGTTCCAAAACCTATCCTCACATCGGCTTCCCTCACTTTCATCTGGGATGCCGGCAAACGCTGGATCACCATGTTGAGCACAAAGGCCACTGCTTTATCCACCGCCTTACTGCCATTCATACTGTTTCCTGGCCGTGTCTCTGTGCGCAACACCGTAAAAACCACTCCATCCTGTGATGCCTTAACCTCCTGCACACCCGAACGCGCAGCATCGGAACTGTTTAAGTCACTGATATCTTTGAAAGAGAGCAATTCACCGCCCTCCATCAATTGCCGGGTGATATCTATGATATAACTTCCCTTTACTTTTCCTGCAGCCTCTACAGGCATCACAAAACTTACAGGAACCAGGTTCGACTTTTGTACCAGTCCTTCAAATCCCTGGTTATAGTCGGCCGACACCGCCTCTTTATATACTTCTTTGGTCACGTTCAGGTTATTGCCTGTGCCCTTACTGAAACGGATCACCCCGGAAGACTGTGCAATATTATTGGCATATCCACGTACAATATCGCCAAGAACCAATACATCACTATTCAATACCGATGCAGAAATTTCCAGGAAATATTTTGAGCCATCCTGGTAAACAGGAAACTCACCCGGGATAACCTTCATGGTTTTCTTAAAGAACTTTTCAAAAGACACCAGCTCATCCGCAGGTTTTTCTCCTGTCGGTGCAGCTACCGCTACCGCTGTCTTTCCTTTTGTTTTTACTTTTGTCTTTACCTGTGCCTGCACCTCAGCAAATGGAGTGCTTAAAGAGGCAATGAACAGGATGGATAGAATGTACTTCATTTTTATGTTTAATAGTATTGGTTCAGTAAAATAGGGGATGCTTTTTGAATTTTTCATACCCTTAATTATTTCGTTAAGTAGGCATTATTCTTCCCTGTATTCCATACCTCAAGCATATTTACAATGGAAGTAAGGTGGCTTTTAGAAAGGAAGTCCGTCTGTTTCGCTAGTCCGGCCCTGGCTTGTTTCTGGATGAGCAACATCAGATTAGTCATGGTAAAACCTATGTTATTGCTGAAGTTTCCAGGATTGTCCACATGGATGAGTATACTGTTGATCAATGACCGCTGCAGCATCCTGTTATAGCGTGATATCGGTTTACCATTTTCAATGTCCTTATAAATGATCTGCTGTAAATCTGTAAGAAATTCAGTTGCAGGATAATCGCTTTTACCCATCACATTCTCTATGTTGGCCATCTGCGAATATTTAGACATCAGCCTACCCAAAAGGTCACTGTAAGTTGACTCCACATCCGTATCAAAATTGAACCTGGTTTTCGTCATGATATCTGCAGGATATAACCATTTCGGCTCTGTAAACATAAACTCCGTCAAATACGCCATCGCCTCTTTTTGTTGTGCGCGACTCACGGGAATATAATTGCTCTTGTTTTCCGAACGCAACGCATTGTCACTATATACCCCGCCAATATTTTTTACAACATGCTGCAGATATTGGTAATATCTACCTTCTACGGCACGGTACATCGACCTTAAGGTGGTATAATCATCATCTTCGCCCATGTTCCACTCGTGAAGGCTTGCCATAATCTTTTTCAGGTTTTCTACGCCCCATGCATTTGCCTTCATATTGTTATCACCAATATCTTCACTCTGTACCCTTGGATCATAGAAATCGCCTTCCTCAAAATAGAAAAACCGCGGGTCTTTTCTTTTCTCAGAAACCCAAGCAGTCAGGTATTCCGCAGCAGCTTTTGAATCTTTCTCTGGCATATATTTATACCCCCATTCAATCGCATAATCGTCATACACACCAATTACCGGCAACAAATCTGAAGGCGTCATCTTATCTTCCGGCTGTGCCGCATAATTAAACCGCATGTAATCCATCACCGAGGGACCGAAGCTATTTTTACGTACAAAATCCTTATTACGGATACTGTCTACTGCATAGGAAGAGCTACCCGCAAAATTATGTCTCAAACCCAGCGTATGTCCCACCTCATGGGTAATCACATTCTTCAGCATTGAACCCATCAGGTCTTTACTCATCGGAATTTTACGTGCCCCCGGGTCGGTAGCCGCACACATAGAAAAATACCAGCGCTGCAGCAGTTCCAGAATATTATGGAACACGGCAATATGCGAAGTCAAAATCTCACCCGACCGCGGATCCACAATCTGTGGTCCATAAGCATTGGCCATCTCCGAAGGTTTATAAGAGATATAAGAATACCTTGCATCTTCCATGCTGTAATCCGGGTCTTCTGCTGCTGTAGGGGCAAGTTTACCCGTTATGGCATTCTTAAAGCCTATCTTCTCAAAGCTCTTGCGCCATGCGTTCACTCCTTCAATCATATAAGGAATCAAATAATCCGGGGTATTGCGGTCAATATAAAATACAATAGGTTTTGCCGGTTCTACCAGTTCACCATTCCTGAATTTCTGCATATCCTCAGGTTTAGGCTCCAGACGCCACCTATTGGCTACCGCTAAATATTCGTTTCTTTCAGGATTCTTGTCATAATTTCTTAAACCAGTCAGGAAATAACCCAATCTTTTATCTGCATAACGTTGTGCCATAGGCACCTCCGGCAATAAAAACCAGGAAGATCCAACCTCCCACATCGTAGGGTTATTCTCCGGTGCTTTAGCCGGCGCTTCTCCGGGTGCTGCAGCTTCCATTTGTGGTGGCGCTCCTTCAGCATAACTTTTTATAGAGCGGAATACAACGTTATTCTCAAAACTGCTTACGCCCAGGATCTTCGATTTGGCAGGTTCAAAAGAACCCAGCTTTAGTTCTGTAGCGGCTCCCTTTAAAGAAAACAAATCACTGTCACCCGCAAATAAACTGGTGATATCAATTAGTGAACTTGAATTTCCGGTAGCAATAATGTCAAATGCCAGCAAACTGGGTACAAGTTCCGCTTTGAGGGAGTTAAAGTACATACTCAGGGTATCTGTAGCCTGTATAAATTCAGGCGCAATCAGGTTCATCTTTCCGTTGATCCCTTTTTTAAAGCGGATTACCCTGTCATTTACGGCATCCCCGGCAAAACCGAAGCGCATTGCAGGATTACGTTTACGCTGTGCAGATCCGCTGATAATAGTCACGCTGGTCAGGATTTCCCTGCCCAGTAGTTGGTCAGGTATCTCTATCAGATATTTGTCATCCTGTACATAGATGTTAAACATCCCTTTGTACTGTTTGGCTCCCGGCTTAATGTACTTAGTAATTTGGGGGAGTTCATTTTCTGTCTGTGCCTGAAGGTGTAAACCAGTCGAAACCAGCAACAACAGGCCTAGCAATAGTTTGCTACAATAGTTCATTTTTCGATATTAGGTTATTAATGTAAAGGCATATCATGTGCCTGCTCCCTAAAAAACAGGAGCAAGCGCATGAAGGATTCATAAGTGTGAGCGTGTGTGTTTGTTACAAGTATTGAATCAGGATATTATTTAATTTGAAGGATTAGCAGCATTCCCAATCGTCTGCAAGTCAATTCCATATTCGCTGATAAAATAGTTTCTTACAATAGTGTAGCGTTTTTGGATCTGTCCATTGACGTCTATTTTTGGATTTAGAATACCCACTGGTGCAGGTGCTGGATAAATCCATGATTCTGGCATCTCCACATCCTTATTCAGTTGTGTTTCCGATAAGGTTACCATAGCTTTAATATATAAACCCCAATCCGTCAGTGAAGTAACACCTGAGTAACCAGCAATAATACCCCTGCCATAAGACTGTGCATAAGTAGTCATTGAAGTGGCATAATCTGCAGAATTGTTAAAATCGTTCGTCGGCGTTGTTAAACTACGTAACATGATACTTTCAACCAACATTGTATTCACCTTTTTTGTAAAGGCAGTCCTATCCGCAGCAGTCATTGTAGTCACATTAACATTCCCATAATTCACACATATACTGTTGTAATAAGTATAGGCCCCAACATTCCGCTGTATTTTTACATACTGGAAATTTTCATTAAAGCCCATAGCAATAGAGTCGATCTTACTGCAAAGCAAAATTTTAGAAGGCAGAAACTTTTTCAGGAATTTTTCCGAATATAAATCAAATAAGCTGGTTTTAAGCAGTGCCAGCTGTGCAGGAATATAAGCTTCCTCAGCCATAAGCACTTCATGCCCCGGAGACCAGTAACCATTACTTAGAGTAGGTATAGTGTAGCCTATTGGCGTCCAGTATATGTCTTTGCGATCAAACTTGTACAATAAATAGGTATTATACTTTTTGTAATAATCTACAATAGTATTGTCGAAATCATTGTTTCCTTGCGGCAAAACATAACCATCGGTTATTCCAGAAGGAGTTAGCGTCTCCTCGTCCTTTTTACAGGAATTTAAAATAAGCAGAGCGCAGGTCGCTATCATGCTTAATATATATTTATAGTTCATCGTTATTATTCTTTAGGTTAGGCTAACGAAAGCGGTAAAACGAATTATTATTTCGGGTTTTGAACCAGATCAGGATTACTCAGAAAAGCAAAATAAGGTATTGGTAATGCATACAGCGGACTATTCGCTGGAAGTATATGTTGCGTAGAAGAATCATCCGTACCTATAAAATTATGCGTAACGGATAAACCCCATCTTTTAATATCTACCCAACGGTGTCCGTCTTCCAGACAAAGCTCTCTTCTGCGTTCGTCCTGGCAAAACTTAAACAATTCATTACCATCAGTAATCTCTACCGGAGCATAAGCAACATTACGTGTATCAAAACGGCTCCTTCTCAATTGATTGAGATCAGCCAAAGCAGCAGTACGATCTGCCAGATTACCACTTTGAACAAAACGTTTCACATATGCTTCTGCCCTATTCAGGTAAACTTCTGCTACACGAAGCCCCTTTCCACCATAACTAGCATTCTGGGGTGCTTTATTAGCTTTGTATAAAAATTCATTGCCATTGAAATAAGTAATAAAATATGATCTGTAACGCAAATCACCCTCATATGTGGAGCCCGTACCATTTCCCCTGTCATATAAAGAAGAAAGAGAAGTTGATACTGCATAAGGTGGATAATACCCCATATTATCAGGAAAATAAGGTTTAGAATTGATCGTCGTAGAACTACCATACCCCCACAATACTTCCGGACTCGTAGAAAGATAAATACCCTGACTAACGAAATTTCCGGTGGAAAAAAAAGTACTCATCTGGGTTAAAGAGGATCTGATTGCAAGAACACGATTGGCATAATCTATAGACTTATCCCAATCCGAATTCAATCCTCTGTATAAATAAAAGCGCGAAAGTAATGCATTAGCAGTCGGTGCACCGACTCTAAATGAACTTGGTGGTTCGAAATTAGCGTTCAGCAAATCGGTAGATTTTAAAAGATCAACCTCAATCTGATCATAAACCTCTTTGAGCGTATTTCTTTTTAATCCACCATCCTTAACCTGACTCGAAATGACCAATGGCACACCCAAATTAGTTTCAGGATTTACGCCATCGCCGCTATAAGGTAATCCATACGTAGTTACCAGTTTCAGGTAGTAAAAAGCCCTTAAGAACAAACATTGACCTAATATTGCATTTTTCTCAGTTTCCGTTCCAGATACTTTATCCAGATAATCTATCACCACATTACAACCCTTGATTTTATTATAATAACTGGAATATACATCCGCTCCTGTAGGAATAATGGACTGTGCTTCAAACATCATCGGATCAAACTTAAACATGGCCATCCCATCTTGTAACGCAGTTACATAAGTTCCGACAGGCACATCCTGATATCCCTTAGCTGCACCATTGCAGAGAACATCGTCCGTCAACATATCGAAGGTGTCAAAAGGCACATTATAGGGATATGCATCACTGTACATCAATGCTGACAGATCTGCTGTGGTTGTAGGCCTTATTTCATCCTGACTGTATTCTGCAAGAAATTTTTTGCAGGAGCCAAAAACTGTGCATAACAGTATGAGGCAGTATATAGTGAATCTTTTTACATTCATAATCTTATAGAATTAAAGGCTGATATTTAAATTAAGTGAATAGGCCCTGGTTCTTGGTTGTCCGCCTGTTGCAACCTCAGGATCAAGTCCTTCAAAGTCTTTGCTATTGATCCAGAATGGATTGCTTACCCCGGCACCAATGCTGATACTTTTACATCTTAATTTCCTGGTGATATCATTACTCAACGAATAAGCCACATTGATATTCTGACAGCGCAGGCTGGAAGCACTCACCACACGATCTGTACTGTTATTATATGCTTCGTAGCGTGTTATTGTATTGTTAGCGTTTCCTCCTGGTAAAACAAGATATGGAATAGTATTATCTGGCAAACCAGGCACAGACGATGTCGTATTTGTTGGTGTCCACCTATCCAGTAAATTTCTGGATGTATTCTCATACTCCGTCGGTAAATTCTGGGTAGCATCATATAGTGGTGTAAGGAATTTTTTACCACCCACTTGCAGATAGAAACTGCTATTAAGCGATAACATCTTATATCTAAAATTCATACCCAGACCCGAAGTAAAATCCGGATCCAGTTTACCCATATATTGAAGATAAGCAGTAGGATCCGTAGCCGGATTTTTACCCTCATTAACACTTAAATCAATTTTAGGATAACCGGTAGCTGCATCAACACCATCAAACTTAAATGCATAAAAACCAGAAACAGGGTCACCTGCTTTATTCAATGCACCTCCCACAGCCGTTCTCCAGGTGGCGAGTTGCGCGCCTGTCTCTATGATTTTATTGGTGTTTTTTGATGTATTTATACTTACAGACCAGTTAAAATTCCTGGTTCTCACCGGAACAAAATTTGCTGAGATCTCATAGCCAGAATTGTTCATCGAACCACCGTTTACAAGCATTGAAGTTACACCGTACTCACGTGGCACATTGAGTGAAGTAATCAGGTCTTTACCTTTTTTCGAATAATAAGAAAATGCACCCTGAACCTTACTGTTAAACAAACTGAAATCCAATGCCAAGTTTAAGCTGCTATTTTGCTCCCAGCGTAAATCGCCATAAGGCAGGGAGCTGATGGTTAGCAATGTTTCCCCAGTATTCTGATCCACAACTACATTGGTATTGGTTGAACCAGCACCGGGGGTTTTAATAATCAAATCCGGACTAATGCTGGTAGATATATTTCTCTGGTAGCCAAAAGAGCCACTAAGACTTAAATTAGACAACCAGTATGAGGACTGGAACCATTTCTCATTGGCCATATTCCATCTTAGACCACCAGCGTAAACAGGATTAAAATTCTCATTGGTGAACTGTCCAAAACGGTTGGAACGATCATTACGTACACTCAAATTAGCCACATAGCGGTTATCGAATGTATAACTGGAAGTAAAATACAAACCTGTAGTATTCGTCCGTGTATCCGTAATTTTAGGGACGAACTTAGTTGTAAAATCATTCACATTGGTGTACCCATAGCTCAATGTAGTCAGCGGCAATGTTGCAAAAGACTTCCCCCTGTCTCTTAAATAACCAAGTGTGGTATTTGTATAACCAGTGTATCTCGTACTGTTCATTTCCTGACCGAACATTAAAGCCATTACATGTTTCTGGTTAAACACTTTACTATAAGAAATACTATTACGCCAACTCCATGTATTGCTATTGTTCTGATCCAAATTATATTCCCCACCAATAGGCATTTTACTTGCCTTATAGGCTGCGTCGGTCGACTTATATAAACCATAGTCATAGTATCGGTACTCTCGTGCGACATATTCAGTCTGCTCAGTTGCATAACTCTCTCCTACAGTTGCTGTGGCATTATAGCTAAATAAACTCTGTAATTTCAGCCCTTCTATAATTTCATAATTGGCATCAATTGCGGCATTAGCAGAAAGTACTTTATTAGAATTCCCTGTATTAGCCAATTCATTAAGAATATTATATTTTAAATTCGACAGACCAGTTGGGTAATAAAAAAGAGAACCATCAGCATTATAAGCACCAAGCGCCCTGTTAATTTTCGAGGAATAATTATAAGGGTCATTCTTGTAGAAACCATCAGTAGTTTTCTGAGAGGCAGATAGTCTGGCAGATAAGTTAAACTTCTTTGTAACCTGGGAAGTCACGCTCATATTTCCTGTAAATCCTTTACTATCATTACCTATGGCAGTTCCTTTTGTATTGTTATAACCGAAAGATGAATAGTAAGATGTATTATTACTCCCACCAGAAACACTTAGATTATGGTTCATACTCAGTGGTGTTCTAAACAAGATATCAAACCAATCCATGTTGACAGTTTCCAATGCACTGACACGCGTATTAAACTCTTCGCCATTAATTGTTTTATTATATAAATAATCATTTAGCGCACCAGCGTAACCAATATTATTTTTTACATTATTCGAAACCAATCCGCGGTTATAAATCTCTCTTGATAAAGACACCCTCTCTTTTGAATTCATCAGGTTGAGTTTATCATATGTCACTCGTTCATTGGTACTCATTGAAGTGGAGTAGTTGATGGAAACAGGCCCGGTTTTACCTCTCTTTGTGTTAATGACGATCACCCCATTGGCAGCCCTAATCCCATAAATAGCAGTCGCAGCAGCATCTTTTAAGACCGTGATATCCTCAATATC
The DNA here is from genome assembly GCF_052180285.1 of Pedobacter sp. AW31-3R. NCBI lineage: Bacteria > Pseudomonadati > Bacteroidota > Sphingobacteriia > Sphingobacteriales > Sphingobacteriaceae > Pedobacter > Pedobacter sp. AW31-3R. The sequence goes on from NZ_CP197475.1 coordinate 6,002,409, forward strand.
ATTCGGATTTAACCAAGCGATGGAATTACCGACAAAATTCCTGATAAAATCAGTGTTATCGGGTGTAATTCCACCGAGGGTATTTAGCTCCTGCGCTTTAAAAGGAAGTGGGTCTTCCTGAATAATCCCATCTACCACCCAAATCGGCTCCGCAGAACCAGAAAGTGTAGATGTACCACGCACCCTCACCGTCTGGCGTGTACCCACCATACCGCTGGTATTGGTAATATTCACCCCTGTAAGTTTACCCTGCAGCATCTGCTCAATAGAGCTGATCCCGTTATTATACAATTCAGACATCTTCACCGAAGAAGTAGCCCCTACCATATTGCTTTTCTTCAATATCTGGTAACCTGTACTTACGGTTACCTCCTGAAGGTCACTTGCTTTGGTCTTAACGGTAACGGTAATACTCGTCCTGCCCTCTACCTTGATCTCCACTTTTTCTCTTCCTACGGCACTGAAAATAAGTACGGCATCTTCATCCACATCTGCCAGCATAAAATGGCCAAGGTTATTCGTCACCGTATTTCCTGAAATACCTTTGATCGCTACCGTAATCCCCGGTAAAATCTTCCCATTTTCATCGATCACCGTACCGGAAACCGTAATCGTCGTAAAGAATCTTTTGATCTTCTCAATAATGCCCGTTTCTTTTTCCTTTACAATAACCGTCTTCTCATCCAATGAATAGATAAAAGGCTGATTAGCGAAGCAGGAATTCAGCGCATCTTCCAGCGTGGCATTCTTAAGGTTCACATTTACAGGTTTTGCTTTTAATAACAGCTTGCGGTCGAACACAAAATCATACCCGCTTTGGCGGCGGATTTCCTTAAATACCTTTTCAAGTGGCACACTCTTTTCCGACAACGATATGCGCTGTGCGAAGCCAGAGGCACTCACCTGCATGATGGTAGCTACGAGCAGTAGTGTGGTTAACCGCATAATAAGCAAGAATTTATGGACGTGCCTGTTCGGCACCCCGAATGGTTTAGTATAAATTTTATACATTTGTTAAGTTTGGTTGTTCTAGTTGATAAGAATGCAATTTTATTCAGGCAATGGCCAAACAAATCTGCCGGAGGTGTTAGCGCACTTCTGGCTTCTTTGTTAAAGAGGCATTACCGCAAAGATGATTAGGTAGAATTATTTAATCACGGCGATCCTCCTTCCCTGTACTTTAAAGTGAACTTTTCCTGTTGATTCCATGACCTTCAGCACTGCTGAAATATTTTTCTTACGCGATACCCATCCTCCCAGTTCCAGGTCATCTGGTGCCGACTCATCATATACCACCTCCACATCATACCATCTTGCTATCTTTCGCATGGTGGTCTTAAAGTCTTCATCCTTTAAAACGAAATCTCCATTCTTCCAGGCCACTGCAGTTTCTGTATCCACATCAACCACTTCAACCTCTTTTCCTACCTGCGCCTGCTGTCCGGGTTTCAAAACCAAGTCCTTCTCTCCCTGCAGTTGTTTTATACCTACAGATCCTTCAAGTAAAGTAGTTTTGGTATCAGGTTCATTGCCATAAGCATTCACATTAAAATGTGTACCCAATACCTTCAACACCTGTTTACCTGTCACGACCAGGAAAGGGGAATGTTGATCATGGGCGACTTCAAAATAAGCCTCTCCTTCTAAAATCACCCGGCGTTCCCTTGCAGCAGCAAAACTGGTGGGGTATTTCAGGGTAGAGGCTGCATTGAGCCATACCTTCGTTCCATCAGGAAGATTAACCTGGTACTCTCCGCCTTTCGGCGTTTCCAAAGTATTGTATGTCTTTATATCATCTTTATTATCCGAGGGAGAATCCGAAACCGTGTACACCAATCTCCCTTCTGCTGTCTTGGATATACTGATGCCCGACTGTTCAGCCAGTTTTCCCTTTTTGCTTGCATCCAAAGTAATCTTTCTTCCATCGGCCAGGGTGAGTATCGCTTTGCTTGTCCCAGGGGTAACATCATTGGCATAATGATTTCCCTCCCAACCAGGATAAATTTTTGAGACATACACACCCAAAGCAACAATGGCAATTATTGCTGCCGCCGCGCTGATGGTCCGTCTGTTGAACCAGCTGAATTTCTTCACACTGCGGTTCAGGTGCGGGGCAGCAAATCTTGGGTCGGCCAGTACCTTATGGTACACCAGTTCCTGGTCAGCAGCAGTCAGGAGCGACTTTATCTTTAGCCTCTGCCATTCCTGATCCATGGATTCATAAAGGACCTCAGTATAGGTATCATCATTTATATAGCGCAATAATTCATCGTACTCCTCCTGATCCAGTGTATCATTCAGGTAGCTAAACAACAAATCTTTTAATCTTTCTTTATCCATCATCTTCCATCAGCAACATTTTCTGGTTGCCGGTTTAATAGTAATACACGCCACAAAGAAGAAAGAAGTAGTAGAAAATGATTTTTTTATAAAAAAAATAAACAAATATTTCATCAGACTGTTTAATACAGCTTAATCACACCAGAAAACAATGATTTTTTTAAATAAAAAAGGAAAACAAAAGAATCAAAAACAGCACTTTAGACTATTATCTCTTCCAAAAAGAAAACAAAACAAGAAAAAACAGATAATAACGAACAGTAAAATGCTTTCTTATGGCTTTTAGCGCTTCCGACAAATGTTTTTTCACGGTATTCTTCAAAATCCCCAAAACATCGGCAATTTCATCAAGGGAAAGTCCTTCATTCCTGCTCATCCTGTATACCTGTTGTTGTTGTTTGGGCATCAGCACAAGGGCTTCCTCTGTAATTCTTTTCAGTTCAGCAAGGGATACAGCCTCTTCTGTTGTATTTACAGCATCCTTAAGGTCAGCAAAATGTCGTTCCGAGGCCGACTTCGAGGTAGCAATCTGCCTTAAACTATTTAAAGAAAGCCTGCGGGTAATGGTAAACAGATAAGGAGAAATCGGATAACTTTCATCCAGCTTCCCGCGTGTAAGCCATAACTGCAGCATGGTTTCCTGCACCACTTCTTCCGCATACTCCCTGTTTTTAAGGTATCTGAAGCTAAAATGGTACAATTTCTTAAACCACAGGTCAAATACTACCTTAAAGGCAGACTCATCTCCAGCCTTTAACCTCTGAATAAGGTCATGGTCGGTCAGGGATGAATTGTTCTTCATAAGTTGGTAATGGTTAATCAGGTGATGCTAATCTAAAATAAATAACTGAACTGGGAGCCTTAAACACACAAATTGTTGAACAAGAAATCATAAATCACCATAAACTTCAAAAATTTTCATCTATATGTACTAATCATTTGGTGATATTGCTTTAAACCCTTATTCCTTATTTCTCATCTACCTGTCATTTAACAAAACCTGTAATATTCGATAAATAAAAACTGATCAGGATCATTATTTAAATCAAAATCGTTCATTATCAAATAATAGCAATTATTAACATAACAAATAAATTACACCCAACAAAAAGGCACACAAATAAATAAGAAGTAAATTATACCACATTTTAAATAAACACGTTAACATAAATACACAAACACCATATAAAAGAAATGCAAAAAATTGGACACACCATCAAGAAACTACGGCAGTCAAGCAACTGGAAACAAAGGGAAATCGCTGAGAAGTTGAATATCAGTATCCCAGCGTATTCCAAGATTGAAATGGGCGCCACAGACATCAATATCAAAAGGCTCAGGCAACTGGCGGCTATTTTTAAGGTCAACCCAAGTGATATCCTAGCACCCGAAGAGGAGATTATCGCATCAACGGGTCTTTCTGACAGGGAAGAAGTTGAATTACTGAAAAACAAACTTGCCGAAAAAGATGAGCAGGTCAACCAGCTCCGGTCCAAACTGATTGACCTATACGACGAAGTAAGAGGACAGTAATTACAGTAACAACAGGCATTTTACACATTATCCGAATAAAAAAGGCTTTTTTTTGTAATGGCACGATCTATGCAAAGGACAGCTATCTACCTTAAGCATAAATCCAATTATTCATTAAAAAAATAATTATGAAATTAACAATAATCCCAGTAGCCCTATTCTCAATTGTGTTGTTATCTCAAGGTTGTGTAAGTACAAAGAAGTATGGGGCATTGCAAACCAGTTATGCTGATCTGCAAACAAAAACCAGCGACCTGAGAAAACAATACCAGGAAAGCCAGCGTGACCTCTCTTCTGCGAATTCCAGGGTCAAAGGCCTCGAAGAGCAATTGGCTTCAGAGCGATCTAATGTTACAGCCTTGCAGGCTGCCCTTGACAAATGTCTAACCACAAGCGGCCAGGGAAATGTGAACATATCCAAACTCGTCGATGAGATCAATGCTTCCAATAAATACATCCAATACCTTGTCAATACCAAAAATAAAAGTGATTCCCTGAATGTGGTCTTAACGAACAACCTTACCCGTTCCCTAAGCCGTGAAGAATTGAAGGATGTAGATGTCCAGGTATTAAAAGGTGTGGTTTACATCTCCCTGTCAGATAACATGCTTTACAAATCCGGAAGTTATGAAATCTCTGACCAGGCGGGACAAACGCTTGATAAAATTGCCAAGATCATAAAAGATTACAAAGACTACGACGTACTCATTGAGGGTAATACGGACAATGTACCGATTTCAAAAGCCAACATCCGCAACAACTGGGATTTGAGTGCACTCAGGGCCTCATCAGTTGTCCAATCCTTACAGGCCAATTATGGAGTAGACCCTAAACGGTTAACTGCAGGAGGACGCGGGGAATACAATCCAATTGCCAGCAATGACAGCGAAGCAGGTAAAGTTAAAAACAGACGCACACAGATTATCATCACCCCTAAACTGGATCAGTTTATGGAACTGATCGATAAAGCGCCTGAAAGTAAACCATAAAATAACAGGTTACTGAGGCGGGTCGCAAGACCTGCCTTTTTTTTGGATCCCTTAAAAAAGCAACGGATCTCTGGTTAGGGAGATCCGTTTTACACACCTTAAAAAAAAGAAATAACATAGTAACGGACTAAGATACCTTCACGTAGAAACGGTTGAAACATTTCGGGCACCAGTATCTTTTCACGCTAATAAAAGGCAAAATTGTTTTAATGAGTATACCTCTGGGAATCCTATAATCTGTAGAAGTACCACATTTGGGGCACTTGTACATAGGGATTTCCTCGTGAGTAACGGAACTAAAAACTGATAGCGGCATAAATACGATTAAAAGTATAAAACATCCAATAATTACCTGTTCCACAAATGTAGGCATGTAAAAACCGCGTTCAAACGGTTGTTTGTACTGTTTTTAGAAGACAGGACAACTAAAAGGAGTAAATAAAGGCTTTACAGGGAGTTAAGAAGACAGCTGGTTCAGGTATTCAGATGGAGTCATGCCCGTAATTTTTTTAAAGGCGGTATAAAAAGGAGTACGGGAAGAAAAACCCGCAGTTTTAGCCAGGCCTTCTATCGTATATTGCCTGGAAGTATGGTCAGATTTGATCAATTCAATGACATAAGAAATCCTGTATTGATTGATAAAATCAGTAAACCTTTGGTTATAGTGGTTATTCAAGACTGCCGATAAGACATGTGGGGTAACGTTCAACTTCAGGGCAACTTCATTTATTGTTATTCCCTGTTGTTTGAAGACCGCACTATGCTTCATCAGGTCTTCCAGCCTTGGTATAAATTCTGCAAGGAAATCGGGCGACAAATCCTGTTTCTGTTCATTTCTGGACTTAGGCAGCGTTGGCTCTTCCATGGAAGCTTCATTCGGAGCCTCCGGTTTCCCTTCAGCTAATTTTGTAGAATGGTACTTTAGCTGGGGAGCCGTTGCCGGGCGTGTGATGGCAGCGATGGCTTCATATAAAATAGTGGGGCTGGTAAAAATAAACATACACATCACCATCAGCCCGATCAGCATCAGAAAAATGGAAAGGTTATAAAAGGAATGCAAATCATAAAAAGCAGCCCAGCTTTTATTAATCACCAGCGCTTTTAAATTCAACACATTCCCGACATACAAAAATGTAAACATGCTGGTGAAAATTTTCGCATCCTTATCTTCAGTACGCATATTTTTCTTTCCTTTAAAAATCACTTTCCAGGTAAACATGATATATACCATCCCCATTAATCCCCTAAAGACATAATGAAATATAGGAGCAATAAACCCTCTGCCCAATACCAATACCATGGAAGGATTAGCATTGCAGATAATTAAATCGGCGCGTTTTACGGCAATATCAGTTAAGAAAAGATAAGGAAAGATATCAATGAAGCTGAGTACTGCCGGGATAAAGTGGAGCCAGTCATATTTCTGAAATTGTTTTTGCTCCTTATAGATAGACCTTACATAGATATATATAAGCGGTGGAATGAAATAGAAGAAAGGAACCCCTGCCCGGAACATGTAAGCATATTTCATTACGGTACCCGATAACATCAGCAAGGCGATACATACATACCAGGCAAGAATAATAAAAATAGCCCCCAGCACGCGCCTTCTGAAGACAAATGCAGAAGGTTTAAAAAGGAGAACTAAACCAAATAGAAAAAAACAGAATCCTGTGCCAGATAGCAGTACATAAACGAGTTCCTCCATCTGGCAAAATTATAAGATATACCCTTTGATAACAACCTCAAATAGTGGTTTAAGGCCGATTTAAACAGAAAGAGTGTAATTTAAGTGAGGGTTTTTATAATTTGTAGAAATCGGCAGCCCTATTACTCAAACAAAAACTATCATTATAAACTATACTGAAAAATTATCTTATGCTTTAGCTTAAAAGATGATTAGATGATATTCCCTTGTCATTGAGCAGATAAACAGGAGGCGGTGCCCTAACAGAAAAAAAGCGAAACACCTGTTAAAAGCAACTCATTCAGCGGAACACCATCCTGGAACACTTATTTCGCGTTCAGGAAATAAAGATCCATTAAAAAACTTTCCATATTTCTCAGATACGCGACAACTGACCTTTCCAAATGTTTCATTAGCGCAAAAAATTGAGTGTGCCCGGGATGTATATCGTCTGGCATACAATACACAGCTGAGGTATGTTTACAATCCTCAATTTTCAGCTTTCCATCCTTAAGCAAGTTGCAGAACAGCGGCATAAACATAGAAACAGAGCCAAAATACACATACATATTGTTCACACTTTTATTGTATCCTTCGGCATCATCAATGTAACAGGCAGTAGACCAAAAGATAGGTTCCGCCAGCTCAATCAACCTCTTGTCATTCACTACCTCTTCAATATTCAACTGGTGCATAGCAGCCAGGCCTTCCATGCATAACAGCATCTCGTCAACTAAAGTCAATGACATTTTTACGGCATCATCATCACTTTGTATCAACAACCTAACGCTCTCGGCATCTACACTATCCGCTTTCACCAAACCCTGCAGATCTGCATATTCCTCTTCAAAAGTAACCAGTAACATCTGTCCTACTGAAAACTTAATGATAAAACTCAACACATTTAGCACCAAAGGAACTATATCATCCTCTGCATATTTAACTGTTGTCATCTTTTTATGATTATTCAAAAATTTATAGGTCGAATAACCACATAAAAAGAGGAAACAAAAATGACACAGATCACATCTCTACAGTGATTACCAGCAAATAGTAAAATATTACGGAGTTGTCTTGCCCAGCCTGCTCAGCAGTAAGGAATTGTACTGCTCCAGAAGGTTCACATACTTGCCTTTCCACATTTCAGCTTCCAGTATCTTTTCTGCATCAGCACTGCTGCTCGTTGTGATCGTATTCATACTCCTGCTGAAATGTTGGGGACCAAATAAATGCGGGAACTCAGCAGAAAAATCATACTTAATGCCGTTACCAATTCTATAAATAATATCGGGTTTAAGGTGTGGCTGATTAAACCAGTTATACACCGAGCGTCTGTTTACCTGGGTAGCCCTTGCAAGTTCAGTGATCGAATAACCATTTCTTCTAATCACCTTTTCAACAATCTGTCCATAATGTAATTGCATAAAATTAATCGTTTTAGTCATTCCATTTTTAAAGGCTACCCCGGCTATCCACTACCAGAATATCACAAAACCTTAAATTGGAATTCAATATACAACGGGCTGAGACAAATACCTATACCCTTAAACAGGTATTTGGAATAGCCCAGCCACAATGTGGTTTTAAAGCCACATTTATACACCAACGTACATATTATGGGACATTTATCCTCCATCCACCCGACTGCTATCCAGCAACAGGCAATAGCAATCCATCAAATTTGATTAATTATGGGTACATGGCCTTACAGATATATTTCTGCATTTGCTGAACTTTGGTGCAGGTGTTCAAATAAATTACCACACTTTGAATAACCAGTAGTAAAATACGAGCACAGTTAGAAAAATAACTTATTTTCCCCCGTAAATCACCTTACCACTCCTTTGCACATTCCACACCGCAATCGGATTAAAATGATATCCTCCTTTACTCCCCCTGGCCTCCACTAAATCCTGGTAGGCCGGCTGCACGTATCCCGTCTCGTCAATAGCGCGACTCATGATCTCCGTTTCTGCACCCTGCCATGCCCATAAATAACGGAAAGCAGTATGTGCCTTATCCAATACCGGCCCCAGCAAGGTTGCCGGTGCCCAGTTGCGCCCTCCATTCACACTTACCTCCACAGCTGTAATTTTACCGCGGCCACTCCAGGCAATTCCCCTGATCTCCACCCATCCTTTTTCCAGCTGTACCGGGTAGGCAGGAAAGGTAATAATCGAGCGTGCATCCATCACAAAACTGAACTGCCTTATCTTTCCGTCTTTTATATTTTCCGTATACTTCGATGTTTCCTCGCGGGTCATAAACGGCGCATCAGAAAGTTCAATCCTCCTGATCCACTTGATACAGGTATTGCCTTCCCAGCCAGGGAGTAAAAGTCGTGCGGGATAACCCTGTTCCGGACGAATAGCCTCTCCATTCTGTGCGTATACAATCATTGCATCCTCCCAGCCCTTACTTACCGGAATACTTCTGGTCATCACCGCCGCATCTCCTCCTTCCGCTAAAAACCAGGAAGCAGCATTTTTCACACCAACCTCCCTGAATATCGTGGACAGCATCACCCCTGTCCATTCACTCTGGCTCGTTAGTCCGCAAATCTCCTGGGGTGTCATGTGTTCATTTCCCGTCCTGAAGTTCCCGGAACACTCAATAAAGCAGGTACGTGTAACCGAAGGAAAGCGTTTAAGCTCAGCCAGTGTAAATGTCAGCGGCTTATCCACCATCCCATGAATCGTCAGTTCATATTTCGCCGGGTCAATCACAGGAATACCTCCATGATGACGCTCAAAATGCAATGCTGAGGGGGTGATCGTTCCGTATAAATCCTGGAGTGGTGTCCTTGAGGAAGTCAAAGACGGTATCCGCACCGGATGCTCAAACGCAGAAGGAATACCGGAAGGACTGGGACCTGCGCCAATAACTTTCGTCGGATCAGCCAGGACATCCGACTCCGGTACCGCTGCCTGCACCATTTTACCGACCGAGGTCTGTACCAATACCACCGCTGCCGTTGCTGCCCCCCCCAGCCATAAGCGGCGGCTCATCTTCTTTTCTTCCATTATTTAAAATAATTAATTGATTTCTTTAGCGAATCTCCTTGCCCCCTTTACGGTCATCATCCACATACTTACTTTTGGCAGGCATCACCACCTTAGGCAATGAAGCCTGATCAAGGGTAGCACCGGCAGCAATAATCCGATTCGCATACAGCAGGTAGGCCGTCAAATGATACACTTCCTGATCCGTCAAAGAACCGGGTGCATTATATGGCATTGCCCTGCGCACATAATCAAAAATCGTTGTTGCATATGGCCAGTAAGTGCCTATAGTCTTTGTTTTAGGTGTGGGCTGAGCTATAAAAAGTGCTCCTCCCGGTAGGGGGAAATCTGTCTTCTCCCCATTGCCATGGCAGGAGATACACTTCGCCTCATAAATCAGCTTCCCTGGCTCCACTTTTCCTGTTCCGGCAGGCAATCCCCGGCCATCCGGCATCACATCAATATCCATTGCCGCAACCTGAGTTACAGCTGCCGGTCTGCCAAAGCCAAACCTGCCGGGGCCGGTAATACCGGCAACCTGCGGAGACATTTCTTTATCAAAAAATCGCGAAAGGAATAAACCACCTGCCAGCAAGCCCGTCGCAAATGCCATAGCCAAACCGGCAAATAACAAGGTGCGCGACTTCATTTAGTAGCCTGGGTTTTGAATCAATGCTCCATCAAGCTGTAATTCCGACACTGGGATAGGCAACAGCAGCTTCGTCTCATCCGTAAAATTAAGCACCGTGGTAGCCTTTCCGGTACGCACCAGGTCGAACCAGCGCTGGGCTTCAAAAGGGAACTCCAATCTACGCTCTGCTGCAATAGCCGCTAGCAGGCCGTCCTCCGTCGTTGCCGCAGAAAGTCCCAATCCTGCCCTGTCACGTACCTTATTCAGGTCCTCCGCCGCCCCTGTCAGGTTATTCTGTTCCGCACGTGCTTCTGCCCTAATCAGGTACAGCTCGGCAATGCGTAAAACATAGGTAGGGTCTGTCGCCGGACTACGGTAATACAGTGTCGCATACCAGCGGCTTTGGTTATCCAATGCCACCAGCGTGCTCCTCGTCCCGCCCTGCAGCGGATCATTCAGCGAAGCCACCAGTGCGCTGTTCGGCGCCCATTGCCTTGTCCCTCCCCTTTCCTGCGGAAGCCATTGCACCCCATGTGCATTCGTTTCATTTGTACTGTGGAAAAACTCAAATACAGATTCCCTGGTTCCTTTCGCATTATCCGGTGAATAGAAACTGTTAAAAGGTTTCAGCAAGGCATAATTATTATCTCCAATCAGTTTGGAGGCATATTCCTCTGCCTTTGCCCAGTTTTTTTGATACAGGTAAAAACGTGCTTTCAGTGCCCATACCGTCTTTCGGGTAGCCCTGAAGCGGTCTGTTGTCTCCGGCAGCAGCAATTCCGCCGCTTCCAGATCGCTCAATACCTGCGCATAGGTTTCCGCAACCGTACTTCTTGGAATTCCACGGTTACCTGAAGCCGATAAAGTTGGCGTCGTAATCAGGGGTACACCTCCCCAAACCCGTACCAGGTCGAAATAATTCAGTGCCCTAATAAAATAGGCCTCCCCAGTATACTGGTTCTTTAGCGCTGTAGTCAGCAATGGATCTGTTACACCCGGAACCTTAGTAATCACATGGTTCGCCCGGTTAATACTCACATAAATACCCTTCCACACCGTAGAAAGCGTAGAATTTTCGGCATTCACCCTGTGGTTGATAAACTCCTGAATCTGTGACTGTGATCCTGTCCATTGAATATCACCACCAGACAGGTAGGCAATAGACTGAAAACTCACATCATAATAGCTCCGTGCCCCATTATAAACACCATTAATGGCTGTCCTTGCCGAGGCAAGGTCTATAATCGTTGCCTCATCAGAAATAGAATCTCTGGGATCCACCTCAAGGAACTTCTTGCAGGACGTCGCTGTGAAAATCAGCAGTATTGGAAGTATATATTTTACGTTCATCTCTATGTCTGTTAATTTTTATAATGTCAGATTAATTCCCACCTGCACTGCCCTTGGCTGTGGTGGCGTACCCAAATCTATCCCCTGCTGATTCTGATCACTGGAAGCACTAGATTCCGGATCAAGGCCCTTATATTTTGTAAACAACAACAGGTTAGTCCCCGTCACAAACACCCTCAGACCCTCCAGCCTCACACTCCGCAGCAGTGGCTTAGGAACCGAATAACCCAGCGATACCGCTTTCAACCTAAGGAAAGAACCATCTTCCAGCCACCTGCTGCCACCATCCTTGTAATTGTTATTATTGATACCATCAGGCCTTGGTGTATCCGTCACATCGCCAGGCTGTTGCCATCTGTCATTATTGCTCGCAAAAATGATCCTCGCCGCATCCCTCGCGCCCCCGCCTTCACCAAAAAAGCGGTTATGGTTATACACCTTATTGCCATAAGAAAAAGAGAAAAACACATTCGCATCAAAGCCCTTGTACGTAAAACTATTCGTCAGTCCCCCGAAAAACTTAGGCCAGATACTTCCCATAATCTTCCGGTCGGCCACGGTAATCGCCCCATCGCCATTCACATCCTCATACACAGAATTTCCCGTCTGCGCATCCACATATAGCTCATTATACACCCAGAAGGAATACAGCGGTGTACCCTGTTGCTGTAAGATCAGGTCCCTGCTGCCATACCTCAGCGGCGTAGCCAGCTTTTCTACTTTATTTTTATTCTGTGCCACATTAAATGAGGTATTCCAGCTAAACTCCTCATTCTTCACATTCACCGAACTGATGTTCAGCTCAAAACCATTGTTACTAATCTCCACTGCATTGCTCGTAAATGTGCTAAAACCTGTCGTACCCGGCAGTGCCATAGCCAGCAATCCATTGTCGGTATACTTGCGGTAATAGTTAAATTCGACCGACAGGCGATCCGCAAAAAAAGAAATATCTGTACCCATGTTAAACTGCTTCGTACGCTCCCATTTTAAATCCGGATTGGCCAGCTGCAGTGGCGCCGTACCCGGACTATCCTGGTAAGAACTGCCACCACTCCATAATCCAAGCCGGGCAAAATCATCTATCCCATTTTGGTTACCCGTAATCCCGTAGCTGGTACGGATCTTAAAATCACTGATAAAGCCAACATCACTCAGGAAATCTTCCTTCTTCAATCGCCAGGCCGCCCCTACAGAGGGAAAATATCCCCATCGGTTATTCTCCCCGAAACGGGAAGACCCATCTGCTCTCACAATCACGTCAAACAGGTATTTGCCCTCATAATTGTAATCTGCCTTAGCGAAAAATGAAGCCAGTGTATTCTTCGACCAACCCTGCGTACCCGTTGTTGTCGACGCAGAAGAAATCTGTTTAAAAGAATTATTGGCAAAACTCCTGCCTGTAGCCCCGGTAAAGGTAGCCACATCACTTTGCAGCGTATTACCGAGCAACAAACCAATAGCATGTTTACCCAGACTCTTGCGGTAAGTCAAAGTCTGCTCATTGATCAGGGAAGTCGACTGGCTAATGGTAGAAGTAGCCAATCCTGCCGGACTACCCGAAATCAGGAAAGTATTCCAGTATTCAGATTCATCATAATTGTTATAATCTACACCCACACTCGAGCGGAAACTCAGGCTTGGTGACAGCTTAATCTCGGCATATAAATTCCCGATATAGCGGAGACTGGTAGAATGTACATCATAATATTGCAGCAACAGATCGACATTATCAAACCCTGCCCTGCCCACCGGCACACCCTGGTCATTCAATGGCGACAAATACGTTGGCGTATGTAAAGCTGCCTGAAGCAATCCTCCTGCGGGGCCATCCCCGGCACGTGCCTGGTTACGGTGTGTCCTGCCGAAAGTATTGCTTACACCAATCGTCACCTGGTCATTAATCTTCTGGTCCACATTCACCTTAAACGTTGCACGTGAAAAAGTAATCGGCCTTAAAATCGACTCCTGCTCATTGTAACCACCGGCAATATAATACTTCGTCCCATTCGTTCCACCCGATAAAGACAGGTCATAATTCGCTAAACCTGCAGTACGGAACACCTGGTCCAGGCGGTCATACGTCTGCTGTTCCTCCGGTGTTCCTCGTCCACCTTCCGCCACAGGGCGAAAAGGGCGTGATGCAAAAGCGCCTCCGGTATTCAGCCAGTTCTCATTCACCAGCGTCGCATGTTCCGGTCCCGTCGTCAGCTCCCACAGCTCTGCAGCCTTCGCCCAGCCGAAAGAAGTATTAAAATTAATCTTGGGCTTCTGGTTATACTTCCCCCTTTTGGTCGTCACCAGAATCACCCCATTGGCGCCACGCGAACCATAAAGTGCGGTCGCATCGGCATCCTTCAACACCTCCACCGACTCAATATCCGAGGGGTTAATATCCGCTATCGGTGAAGTCGCCTTGCCACCGGTACCTATCGTCTGCAAACTATTGCCGTTAATAAATACGCCATCCACCACATACAGCGGACTATTTGCGGCATTGATAGAAGTAGCACCGCGCAATCTGATATTAATCGCCTCACCGGGAACACCCGTATTCGAGGAAATCTGTACACCAGCCACCTTCCCCTGCAATTGCGCATCAAAACTTCCCGCCGGAATATCCTTCGTATCGGTCAGCTCCAACTTTGTAATTGAGCCAATCATATTCTTGCGCTGCTGGGTCACATAACCCACCACTACCACATCATTCAGTTCATTATTCAGCTCCTTCAACTCAATATCAATATAACCGCCATTGGCAATCACCTCCCTCCTCTCATAACCTACAAAACTAACAATCAGCGTATAAGGAAACTTCTGTCCGGTAACAAAGCTAAACCGGCCATCGCCATCAGCGGAAACCTCATGGGTAGTTCCCTTGATATGGATTCTCGTCCCTGGCAGGGGACTACGTGTCTTGGCATCTAAAATCCGCCCATTCAGGGTAGAGTTTACAATAGGCCTGGTCTGCTGCGACCAGGCAAAAAAGGGTGTAAAAAACTGGAATAGCAGGAACATAGCAGATCCTCTAGCTATCAAAGCTGTTATTCTGAAACTTTGCATACTTTTGCATTGGTAAAATTTATGGATAAAAGCAGGACTCAGGTCCAAGTGAAACCTGCTTTTTAGAATTAAGCCTGGGGGGATACGCTTGTATTCCCCTATTTTATGACAGCCAGGCACTGTTCGGGTAATTCTTCTCTTATATTTTCCTCCTATATATTAGTCATCCTTTCCTATATATTCATCCTCACTTCAGCATACTTTCTTCATCCGGCATTCATCGCTACCTTCCAAAAAGCAACCAGGCAATAACCAGCGTCACGATCACATTAAACAGCTGGGCAATCAGGAAAGCATACAATGGTTTCTTATTCTCATTCTTAAACAAATCCTTAAAATTTGTCTCCAGTCCTATACTCGTAAAAGCCAGTGTAAACCAGGCATTCTGCATATTCTTCAGGCTATCCTTCACGCCTGCAGCAGTTTCGGGGCTCAGGAAAAAAGAAAACAACACCGAAGCCCCGATAAAGGCAAGTACAAACTTTGGAAAACGCTCCCATATCACCTTCAGCGTAGGCTTCTCCACAGCATCAGCCCCCTTGGCGGTCTTGTTATACGACCAGTAAATACTAATTGCAAAAGCAGCTATACCCAGCAGCACATTCTGTGAAAACTTCACAATCGTACTGATCTTCAGTGCTTCCTCACCCACCAGCGTTCCCGAGGCCACCACTGCACCGGTCGTATCAATACTACCACCCAGCCAGGCCCCCGTCACTTGCTGCGGGAACGAAAAATAAGCTGCTATATAGGGCATAAAAATCATCATTGGAATCGCCGTAATCAGCACCATAGAAATCACATACGACAGCTTTTTCGGATCCCCTTTAATGGCACCTGAAGTCGCAATAGCCGCAGACACCCCGCAAATAGATACCGCACTGGAAATCATCATCGTCAGTTCATCATCTACTTTCAGTCGCTTACACAGCCAGAAAGCGAAATACCAGACCGACAAAACCACCACCAGCGCCTGGATCAGTCCCAGCGAACCCGCTTTCAGGATATCCGAAAAGATCACCGTCGTACCCAGCAGCACCAATCCAATCTTCACAAAAAGTTCTGTAGAAAGACTATCTCGGAACCATTGTGGCAGCTTAAACAAATTGCCGATCACCAGGCCAATCACCAGACTAAAAATCACGGCTTCCAGGTTCAGCGACTTCACAAACGTATTTCCGGCAAGCACCAGTGCAAAAACCGTCAGGACATAAATTGCGGGAAAGCCAATCACAAAATTCCGAAGTGACTTCCCTGTCAGCAGGGCTCCTAAAGACCCCACAACCAACACAAACAACAGCTGAATCACCAGCGTCAGCACATTGGCGCCATTAAACACGGTAGTCAGCAATTCCTCAGTACTACTCCATTTATAATGGGGTACCGGCACAACATAAAAAAACAAAGAAACGGCAATCACCAGTGCGCCCAGCGCCACAACTGCCCAATCCTCATGAAGTATAAATAATTTGTTTTTAGTGGTCATTCGTATTAAAATTTAGGTGATTTCAAGTTAAAAATATCGGCCAATGCCTGTTTTGCGGCATAATAACCGCACATTCCGTGCACCCCACCACCCGGAGGGGTAGAAGAAGAGCAGATATACATTGCCTTTGCCGAGGTTCTGTAGGGTGAAATACGTAGTGCAGGGCGGGTATATAGCTGGCGGACATCAATCACGCCGCCATTGATATCCCCTCCAACATAATTCGGATTATACGCTTCCACCTGTACCGTATTCATCACCTGTTTATCCAGTATCGTATCCTTAAACCCGGGGGCGAAGCGCTCCACCTGGTCCTCAATAGCTTGGGTCATATCCTTCGTCGATCCATTAGGCACATGGCAATAGGCCCATGCCGTGTGCTTCCCTGCGGGTGCCCTGCCCGCATCAAAAATACTCGGCTGTGCAAGCAGCACAAAAGGCTTTTCAGGATGTACTCCCGATGACGACAGCTGTTCTGTACGCTCGATCTCTGCGAAAGTATTCCCGATATGTACCGTGCCGGCCTCCCTGCAGGCTGCTGCAGTAAAAGGAATCTGCTCAGACAAGGCCCAATCCACCTTAAACACCCCCATTCCATAGCGATAATTCTTCAGCTGCCACTTATACAGCCAGGAAAACTCCTCAGCGGCAATGTCAAGCAACTGCCGTGGTGTCAAATCAAACAGCACCACCTTTGTGGGGGGGAGGTCGGCAAGCGACTTCAGCATATGCCCCGTTTCCACCTTTCCGCCAAGGGCAATAAAATACCTGGACAGGGCATCGGCTACCGACTGTGACCCTCCTTTGGGAATAGGCCAGCCATGAACATGGCCCACAGCAGAAAGCACCATCCCTATGGCTGCCGTAGTATAATTCGTCAGTGGCTGAATAGAATGTGCCGTCATTCCCGCCCAAAGTCCTTTGGCCTTCTCAGTTGAAAACCGATGGGCAATAGATCGGGCAGACTGCAGTGCTTTCAGGCCAAACCTCGCCATCAGCATCGGATGGTCAGGAAAGCGGAAAGGTGCCAGAATACCTCCCACCAGCTTATCCCAGTCGCGCACCAGCGGGCCAATCAAATCCAGGTAAGCCTGTTTATCCACCCCCAGGTCAATAGCCGTATCCTGCAACGACCTGCTTAAAAAAGCTGCCGTTCCATCATCAAAAGGATGTGCCGCAGCCAGGGCAGGTTGAATAAAACGAAGACCATACTGTTCCAGGGGTAGTGAATCAAAAAACGGGGAGGCCACTGCCATCGGATGGATTGCAGAACACACATCATGTCTGAATCCTGGCAAAGTCAGCTCTGCCGTCCTCAGTCCCCCGCCAATCGTATCCTTCCCCTCCATCAGTAACACTGACAAGCCCTGCTGCTGCATTGTAATCGCCGCAGCAAGTCCATTGGGGCCAGAGCCCACTACCACCGCATCATATTCCTTTACTACTCCCATTTAACACCTTCTCCTATTATACACCAATTCATATCCATCACCTTAAACCTTACCGTAAAAGCAACATCCAGCATCCTTATCCTAAAGAATAACATCAGATCAATACTTTCCAGCATTCAAGGTACTAGTTTTCAGTGCATACTTTCTATCCACCCTATTTAAAACTATAGAAACAGAATCCCTGTTCTCATCCAGTCCTTTCAGCAGCACCTGCCTACCATCTGTTGTCGTATAATGCAGCACCATCCTCTTTCTTGCCTTCTCCTGCTTGCGTTCTGCAGTAATCCCCTTCAGGCGTCTACCTGTTAATCCACGCGCATCAACCTGCGCATACTCCTGCGCGTCAGTAAGGAAGTTAGGCTGCGGAGCCTCCTTCTTCAGCTTTGAACCCTTTTTGCGGGAAGCCGAGAAATCACTGGCGCGATACTTATCCTGTAAATACAGCACCTTATTCACGGTATCTGCTTCATAATAAAAAACCCTTCTGCCGCCACCCAGGCCTGCAATCTCAAAAGTCCTGTTGATATCCCGCATAGGCGAACCGCCGCCATTAGACAAATCCAGTGGGGTAGGTTTATTCTGGCGGAACGTCAGTGTAGTCCAGTTCTCGAACGTCACCTCCTGCCAGCGCAGTGAATCCTGTGGAGAAAAAGGAATCAGCTCATTATTCAGCCTAAACTCCGACACACGGTAATATCCTCTCAGTTGAACCACTCCTTTTGCTGCCGGTTGTTTATAGGGATCATACAGGAAATTATTCAGCTGTAAATAAAAAAACACACCCAGAAACAACACAATCACGCCAGTCTTCAGCACCACACGTGTCGTTTTCAACCAAGGTTGCGTAAAGCGGATATTAAAATCAACCGGCACCGTAAACTTCTCGCGAATAAAAAGATCATAAATCCTTGGCATATCCACCGCCAGCAGAAAGGCCGCATACAAGACAAAATAACTGCTATACACATGCACGCCGCCATCATAGGCAAAATTCACATACACAATATCGCCCAGTGCGCCGAACAGGATAATTGCCCCCAGGGTAGTCGTCTTTCTGAAAAACAACAAAGCCCCGGCCGTCAGCTCCACAATACCGGCAAACACCTGGTACCAGGGCACAATACTAATCGACAGCCAGTAAATCTTCTGCGCGGTAAGGTCGCCGAAATTGGTATTCAAAATCCCTAACGAGGGATAAGGCATCTGCACGGGCAGCACCTTCGTAAAGGCAAAGCCAATAATACCTATCGCTGCCCTGTAACGCACCACCACCGTAAGCCAGTAATACAGCTTATTGTAATTCGTATTCCGCTTATCCAGCAGCGTCCATATCGTTCCTCCTACCACTGCAATCCCCAGGATAATCAGCCAGTCGCCATACCCATAAAATCCGGACCCGCGCAGATACACCGGTTGAAAACGTGCGATATCATACAAATCCCTATAGTGCAAGCTAGTCCAATCAAAATGAAAGGCCTGCGTATACCAACCGGGATTCGTCGGTATCGTCATCAGCACAAAAAATATAAAAGCTATACGGAAAGCCACCCTTTGGTAAGGCTTCCAAATTAATTCCGGAGAGTTACTCATCATCATATTTCATTAGTCATATCCATAGGGCATTCATCAATCAAAATTGAATTCATCCTATTACCATATTGGTTATTGCACTGTTATATTCTTCATCCTGCCAGTTCTTATGATGGGCACTATAAAGTCAAGCCCTCGCGGCGTCCTACCTTTTTAGCTGCTTCAAGCAGGTACACCTTATTCTTCTTCTGTAACACCACTTCCACCTTAGTACCATCCAATCTTCCATTCAGCCGCAGGGTAGCATCCGGCTGCAGTATATAATGCAGCTGCCCCACGTTCTTATGTGTCCGTTTATTGCTCAGCAGCAACACGTGTTTAGCGGTATCCACTGCATAATCATAATAGCGACGGCCTGTAGTTCCGGATGTTTCAAACACACTCAGGGAATCGGCCAAGGGCACCTGTTCCACATTGTCATTCCATACCGTATCGGTTTCATTCACCTTCACACTCAGGGTCGCCCACTGCTCAAAAACCATATCCTGCCATTGCAGGCTACCGGCAGCATCATCCGATTCAAACTTCGTCACCACATACCATCCTTTCAGGTCCTTCAATCCAGGCTTGGCACTAAAAAGATAACTTCCTTTCGCAGCAGACCGCTGTACACTAAAACCATACAACACCACAAAAACCAGCACCAGTGCAGATTTCAGCACCAGTCGCGCTACCCGCTGTTGTTTATTCCATTGCAACACCTTGCCTGCCGGTGCTACAGGAACATGCAGCACAATAAGCTTCACGATACGTTCCGCATCATAGGCCACCAGGAACAAAGCAAGCACCACCAGATAAAAACTATACACCACCTCGCCGCCTTCATAGGCCAGGTTAGACATAAACACATTCCCGAGGAAGAAAATAATAATCGTTGCCCCAATAACAGACGTTCTTCTGAACAGCAACAGCCCCCCTGCGATCAGCTCCACCGCGCCCAAAAAAGACTGGTAACCGGGCACAATCCCCAGGCTTAATGAGAACAACTTCCAACTGGTGAAATCTCCATATGGCGTATTCAGGCTACTGATACTTGGATACGGCGCCTGCAATTGAAAAAGCTTAAGAAAGCCATAAGCAATCACTGCAATAGCCAGCCTGTAGCGTACACCAATACGGAGATAAGCATAGAGCTTTTCCTCATTCTGGCTATGCTTATCCAGTGCAGACCAGATTAGGGCGCCCAACAGGGCAAGAACAAAAACAAATCCCCAGTCGGCGAAAGTAGCCAGCCCCCAGTCATTGGGATCATAGGTAGCTGAAAGAAATTGGGGGGTATATTTAGAGAGCTGGAAAATCTCCCGGAAGCTTAGGTCCAGCCAGTTCAGTGAAAACAGGTGGCGATAATACTTCCAGTCCAGCGGAAAAACCTGAAGTACAAAATAAATAAACGTTATTCTGAAGATCAGCTTATCTGAGCTCCTCCAAACTTTATGTTCGGGCGTAATGGTAGTATTTAACATCTTATCATCTTGTTAAGGTGTGGAATAATTCAGGCATAGTTATCCAGGGGCAACCTTACGGGAGCCTATACATTCAGTAGAAAAAATTGGGGGATAAGATTTCTAAAGCACTGTTAGCAGATTAGCAACAACAGAACATTTTTGTAGAGGGGTATTGATATTGGCGTGCAGAAAGCACAAATTCATTTTCAGACATTAATAGCCTGGTTCTCACATAATTTGTCAAATTATCCATACACAAATATATACGGATTATGATCAAAATCAAATTAAGACTACCATTTTAGTATATTATAACCATATTGTTACATAAATATCCAAAGAAGCTCATTATTGGCAGCTAAACAGTCGATTGTAATATTCAATTGACCTGTTGCAATTTAAAAGCCAAGTCCATTACTCTTTGTAAGCGGCAGGTCTGTAATCATTTCATCATTCAGGTTATTCAAGACGAATCACCCCAACAACAATTGCAATACCGTCAATTTCTGTCCATGGGATATCAAAAGGATCATAATCTTTATTATCACTCACGGCTGTTACACTCTTGTCATCCTCCGATTTCTTTAACCGTTTGATCAGTATCCCCTGATCTTTAGTAGATAGTATATAAGTTTTGTTCCACTGAATAAACTTATAATCGTTAAGAATCCTGCAGGCCACTACATCACCACTATTGTACTTGGGTGTCATACTATTTCCCTTCACCCTGATCATAAAATCGACATTATCAAAATCAGGCACAATATACCGGGATTGAATATTCTTCTCTTCTATTGAAAAAGACACATTGCCAATTCCAGCAAATGCCTGAATGTTCACCAGAGGAATACCTGTTGCATGTAATTCCGCAGTTCCTTTTTGTGTGTTTTTAACAACAGCTTTGACTTCAGCATCATCTTCCACATCAGATAATAGCCAGTCGAGACTTACCCCTACGCATTTTGCGATCACTTTATCGTAATCAATAGAGTTTCTGGAATACCAGGAAGAAAGGGTTGTAGGTCCAATTTCAAGAAAACTGGCCAATTCAACATTTGATTTCAAATTATACTTCAATTTTATTTTGTTCAAAATCAAAGATTTGTCTAAATATAAACTCATTTTGCGTATTTAATATTTCAAATATACGCATAATGCGTTATACTTGTATAAATATTTATTGATATGTAAATGCTTATACAAGTATAACCATTATGGAAACCCAAAGCAAAAAAATAAAACGTCCAGAAAATACGCCATCAGGAAAATCAACAATTGCGTATAAAAGAATCAACTTCTGTAAAAAGAGTGATTTGATCGATTCCATTTATAAACAATGAATAATTATTGACGCTAACCCTCAAGTACCAGTTTACTGGCCGTACAATCATTCAAACTTAAATCCTTACCACATGCGCGACAAAACCCTTCTAATCAAAAAGTATTCAAAAATAGTATCAAGGTATAACGAAATGTATTTCGGCTTAATGATGAGAGATGAAGAAATCTACAAGACGCTGGAAAAAGAATTTGACCTGAAGCCTAAAACCATATACGGAATCGTCTTAAAGATGAGTAAAGTAGCAGCAAACGAAAATTAACACACCTCCGTAAAACATAAAAAAGCCCTTGAGACAAATCTCAAAGGCTTCCTTGTTTAGGTTAAAAATGCGGGTATCTCCACCGCCGGAACCGGCCTCGAGCTTTCCTCTTTATACTTCACCTCCAGCCCAGGATTTGTAACCATAACATGGTTACGCGTTCTGCTGGTGGAATGATCAAAAATCGTCGTATTGTAGGAAATAACCGAAAAGACCACTCCATCAGGAGCAAGGTCCTCTTCGTCCAGCACGCGTGTTAAAGGACTCATCACATTTTCAATCTGTAATCCCTGCAACACCTGATGTACAGCTGCAACGAAATCAAAATGCTGCAATGCCAAGTCCCGGACCGGAGATCCCGGAAACGAGTCAGCAAGATGTTCACAATAGATGGTAAATTTTAAATTTCCGCTGCCTTTCTGGGTATTCCCTCCTGTAGTCTGCCAGGCAAACGGTTCATATTCCATTAATACCGCCGGAAGAGGCAGGGAAATCCCTGCTTCAGGAGTTCCCCCTGCAGTGTCATCTGTTTCGGGAGGAACAAACTGCCCCATTTGTTTATCAAACCACATTAGGTCAGGTAAACCATCAGGAAGGTTCTTCAACTTTTCCATCAGTAAATCCCCTATCGTTTTTAATATTTCTTTTTTTATACTCATTAGTTTTCAGATAATATGGCAAATGCCGTTTAATATATTCTTTAGAATGCCAAAATGATGGCTAGCTCCCTAAAACCAACTCACTGTCATGCACTGCGCCCGTCAAGATCTCAGTAATAATCCGTTTGATATCCATCGAGCCATTGTCCTGCAAAGTGGTGGTGGCAATCGTTAGGTTCTCCACAAGTTTTCCTATGGTTACCTGTACATTTCGCACCTGACTACCTACAGGCACGGCTGTGGAGACTGTTTCAGCAACAGGCACTGGCCTACCTCCTGGCAAACCGGTGGTGTTATTTCTTTTGCCCGTATCGGCATCGCCATACGTAAATGTCGAAGGCGGGGTAGTCAATGTAGCTCCGTTAACTCCCTGAGTAATTTTCCCTTCTTTTTCTTTTTTCTCTTTTTCTGCCGCCGCACTTTTAGCCATACTCTTATTATAGCCTTCGGTATATGCTTCACCTAGACCACCATTAGCTATCTTTCCTAATGCGGTAGACGTTTCTTTTAGTCCTTCAAAAAACATATCCTTATCAGAGAATGCCCCTCTGAAAATTTTCCCAAGTCCTGTAAAAACCTCTCCTGCAAGTAAACCAGCATTCCAAACTCCTTCAACCATAGCCCGAAAGTTATCCAAGTGTTTATACGCAACAACGACTCCTACTCCGAGAGCTGCCAGTGCAGCGATTGCAAAACCGATAGGATTTGCATTGAGCGCGGCATTCATAGCCCATTGGGCCGCAGTGAGTATAGTCATTGGAGCCTGAGTTAGCAAAAGATATCCCTGATAGGTCAGAAGTCCAGCACCAAGTGTGGCAAGCCCAACAGTAAGAGAACCAGCGACTTCCTTATTGGCTACAAACCAGTCCACTGTTGATTTTAAGGTATCCACCAGGAAACCAGCGAAAGAAAGAAAAGGTTTCAGTCCGGTCTCCAGCAATCCTCCTAAACCAACCTGCAAATTCTTGACCGACATATCAAAATCTGCCTGACCTCCTGCCGCTTCCCTCGCAGCAATAGCAGAACCACCGAACTGTTCTTTCAATGTATTCAGAATCAATCCCTGTGCACCGGCAAGGTCTTTTTGCTCAGTCATCTTCAAGATAGCCTCAGTTTGGGAGTCAGAAAAATCTGCCCCGGCATCCACCAGTCCTTTTAGCCCTTCCTTCGGATTATCCAGTGCTGCTCCTACTCTCTCCGCTGCTCCTTTCAAATCCGCCTCTCCACTACCGGCCATGCTCTGAGCCATATCCTGAATTGCGGGTATCGCCTGATCAAAAATCACTCCTCTTACCTTACCAAAGGCAAGTACCGCATGCTGGGCTTCTGCCGTAGCGGCCGGATCAAATAGCGTTGTATTCGAAAGTGCATTTGCTGAATTCTTCAGATCTGTAAGTGTTCTGCCAACCGCTCCCCCGGAATTCGTAAGCGTTACCATATTTTGCGCATCAATATCTCTCAATTTCTGATAAGCAGAAACCGAATCACCCACAAAGGCAACAATTGCTTCCGGTAATTTATTCTTAAGGTAATCCCTTGTTCCATCAATCATGCGCTCAAACAAAGTCATATTTCTACCTGAGTCCGCTACAGCATTGCTAAACCTGTTCACCGCAACTATCGCAGTATCTACACTGCTACCAAACTCCCGAATAATCCTATTGGTCTCCGGGAGTGCATAATCTAATCCTGTTGCCATAATTCCTCCATTTTTACTTTTTTAAATTTTAATTGTGTTGTGTTATTCATCTTTTGTTAATTATTGGGTTTATGATTAAAAAATATCCTACGCTGTAGTCTTATACTGTTTATTGAATCTTTCCAGTTCATGGGTCACTTTTCTCAGTTCCTCTGAAAGTTTATTCTTCTCGTCCAGTTCTGAGTAATACTTATTCCTCCAATTGTCCACCTCTTTTTTAAGGCTCTGGATTTCCAGGTTATTCGCATTTACATTTTCCTGCAGCTGCTTTACAAGTAATAGGATATAATCATTCTCATCTTTCTTACTCAGGGTAAACCTGTCGAATATTTTTATGGCTGCCCCTCCCCCGAAAAAGGGAACAATCAGCGTAGCGATAGTCTCAAATAGCGTCATTACAATATGGGTTTTAAGGGTAAAAATTTCTGCCTGCAGAACAAAAGTGCAGTAAAGGGAGCGCCAAAATAAACCCGTTTTCCCATCAATAGACAAACCAGTCTATTGAATAGATAAAGCTCTCTATTCGTGGGAATAGCGGTTTTGATACCGCATTTTATCTCTACACTTTTGGACATGCAAAACGGTAGCGCTATTAAATCTGCCGCTAAAAAACGAACAAAATAACATGACAAGAGCACAAAAAATTATTGCGGAAGCAGAGAAATATATAGGCCTCACCGAGCGCCCCGGTAACAAAGGTTTTTTCAATGCACCATTCGAAAAACTAATGAAGTCAAATGGATTTTATTCAGGAGCCCCCTGGTGTGCATTCTTCACAAAAATGATCTATGCAAATGTATATGCCGATCATCAAACACTGGAAGAAATTATTAGAAGATGCAACACCGGGGGTGCACTGGATACTTTAAAAAGACATGAAAACAACGGTACATTTTCCGTGGGAGAGGTACCAAAACCCGGAGCCATCGCGGTATGGAGAAATGGAAAAGGACCTGCCGGTCACCACGGCATCGTGAAAAGTGTCGATCTCAAAGCCAATACCATGGTCACCATTGAAGGGAATACCAATGCCAGTGGCAGCAGGGAAGGCGACCGGGTGGCCGTAAAATTAAGAACCATCACCAGGACTTTCAAAAATGATGGCTTAAACATCGAAGGTTACATCTATGCTTTGGAGGACTAAGTTATGCTACTCATAAAAATTACCTATCTAACAGCTCTTCTCTTCCTGACTTTACTCTTCTCCTGCAAAGTCATCAGACCAGAAAGCAGTTACACCAAAACCGACAGTACATCGGTACAATTCAGCCCCGTAGAAGTAACTGTCAGGGGAGGCAAAGTAGGC
This sequence comes from Pedobacter sp. AW31-3R, assembly GCF_052180285.1. NCBI lineage: Bacteria > Pseudomonadati > Bacteroidota > Sphingobacteriia > Sphingobacteriales > Sphingobacteriaceae > Pedobacter > Pedobacter sp. AW31-3R. The sequence goes on from NZ_CP197475.1 coordinate 6,028,241, forward strand.
ACATCCTTAAGTGTCGACAGTCTGCTCAGCGTATACCAGGCACAACGGCAACGCCACCTGGCCGACAGCAGCAGTGCTGTCCAACAGGGGCGGAAAATTCCGCCCCCACCGGAAACGGAAAAGCAAAGTTTTACAGATCCTGAAACAAAAGCACAGCTCACGTACTGGATCGACAAATATGGAAAACTGCAGCTGGGCTGCGAAAGTAAAGATCAGACCGTCACCTTTTTAACAGCGGAAATCACCCGTCTCAGCAAAGAGGTATCCACGCAAAAGGAGCTTATCAAAGAGCTCCCCACCTGGGCAGTAATGCTTTTTGGCAGCCTTGGCGTACTGCTCTTACTCTCTATACTCTTGAATATCCTACTATTTAAAAATCAATAAAAATGTCAAAACACAACGTTAACATTACAAAACGCAACGGTGCATTGGGCAGGCGTTCCCCAAATCAGGACGGAGTATGCGGACTGATCACTACCGGAGTAGCAATCGCAGGAAAACTAGTGCTGGACACCGTTTATCCCATGCGTTCCATCAGGGATGCCGTATCCATTGGTATCACTGCAGAATATGATGCTGCCAATGCCGTGCTGGTCCATCATGTGATTGATCGTTTCTTCAAAGCCAACCCCTCAGGAACGCTTAACGTCATGATTGCCGCACAAACCAATACGCTGGCCGATCTGGTAGATCCATCCAAAGACCTGGCTAAAAAACTCTTAAGAGAATCGCAGGGACTCATTAAATTCTGCGGCGTTTCCCGCAATCCCGCAGCTGCTTATGAGCCAACATTGCTCAACGGGCTGGATGCAGATGTACTTACCGCTGCTGCCAAAGCACAAAGCCTGTACGAATCGGAATTCAATGCCTTCAGGTATGCAGGTTTCCTTCTGGAGGGACGCAGCTTTAACGGTACTGCCGCAGCGGCGAAGGATCTCCGTACGCTGAACACGCCGAATGTAAGCATTACCATTGCCGCTGATCCTGCCATCAGTAAAGCCAATGCCAGATACGCAGGTTATGCTGCAGTAGGCGATGTACTCGGATTAATCAGCAAGGCATCCGTAAGTCAGGACATCGGTGAGCTTACCAGCGACTTTGATCTACAGGACACAGGCAATGGCGTTTTCGTCACAGCAGGTCTCAGTTCCGGCCAGGAGATCTCCACTTATAGTGAAGCCGATCTGGATGCCCTTGATGACAAAGGATACATCTTCCCTACCGCCATTGCCGGTATTGCGGGCTTCCACTTAAGTGACAGTCATACCGCCAGCACCCTGCAGAACAATGACTATGCCTACATCGAAAACAACAGGACCATTGAGAAGGCCATCTTCCTGGTAAGACAAGCCTTATTGCCTAAAATCAAGAGCAGGATCAAAGTAGACCCAGCTACAGGTTACCTGGAAGATGACGATGTAAAAGCATTGGAAGCAACAGGAGCAAAAGCACTTGCAGGCATGGAAACCGATGGCGACATCAGCGGGGGAATAGATTGTTATGTAAATCCTGAACAGGATATTCTATCCACCTCCGTCCTGGAAATTGAAGTCACCTTCATTCCGGTATCCATTGCAAGAGAAATTACAGTAGCCATCGGGTTTTCAAACCCTTTTAAATCAAACTAAACCATGGGAGTAGAAAAAGTAATCAACGCAGAGATCCATAGCTGGTCCAGTGTAAAAGTAAATTTATTAGGCCGCAGCATCGTTGGCTTAAAAGGCATCGAATACAGCGACAGCCAGGAAACAAAAGGTGTCAAAGGCAGAGGCAAGAAAGACATCGGTTTTGTCACCGGCAATTATGCTGCCACAGGAAAACTCACCCTGGAAATGGCAGAAGTAGAAGCCCTGAACAAATTGATGACAGACGGCATCAGCATCTACGATATCCCCGCCTTTGATATTATTGTGTGTTACAGAACCGGGAATGAACTGGTTACACATAAACTGAAGAACTGCCGGTTCACCGGTCAGGGCCGTACCGGAAAAGCAGGCGAAGTAAAAGAGTTTGAGGTAGAACTGCCTTTATATGTAGGTGACATCGACTGGAATGCTTAACAATTAATATTCATTTATACCAATGGCAAATACAACAAAAAATAAAGAAACAACTACAGAAATGATCGCCGGTGAGGTAGATCAGCGAACGCTGGAGTTATGGAAGGCACAGCACAAACAGGTCATCATCATTGACGTGGAACTGGAAGACAAATCAAAAATCAGGGGTTACTTTAAAAAACCAGGCAGGGACATCATCGCCAACTGTGTCAATGATGCCACCGCCGGACAGATTTTTGAAGCCCGGGAGTTCCTGGCAAACAGCACCTGGCTGGGTGGCGACACTCAATTCCAGACAGATGAAGATGTAGCCATTACGGCACAGGTACAACTCTGGAAATCGCTAAATTTTCTAAAAGCGGAAGCAGTGAAATATTAAATCTTTGCCCGTCAATTGCTACGGGCAAAGATCTCGATCTCTTTCGCAAGGCAAATGCACTGATCAGGTATCATTTCAAAATTGATCCTGATCAGTTAACAGATGTCGAATTTTCAGAAATATGGCAGCAATTATTATATGCATTACACTTTGAGAGCAAGCGCCTGTCGGGCGATGGCAAAACACCAATTTATTTATAAACAACATGGGCAATATAAATTTTAATTTGAATGAATTATATGCTAAAGTATTCGGAATCAGCGGCACAGAAATAACCTATAATGGCCTTGATACTTCCGGAGCATCGGTAGCCACAGCATCAGCATTACTTGGCCTTCCAGTCTATGATCAGGTTACCTTAAAGTATCTGGATAAACCACTCCTCTTACCGGGCTCACCGATGATTGATATCACTGCCACCAAAAGTATCGTCACCACCCCTATAAAGGGAAGGAACGGAACGGTGAAAGAATATATCAGTATTGACGATTACCAGATCAATATCAGGGGAGTAATCATCAATTATGAGAGCGACGAATACCCGGAGCTCACGGTCCATAACCTGCATAACATCTTTAAGGCAGATACTGAAATGCAGGTTACTTCTGCCCTGTTGAACTTACTGGACATTCATTACCTGGTCATTAAGCAGATCAAATTTCCGGAGGTGGAAGGCTATAGAAACATGCAACCTTATGCCTTGCAGTGTTTAAGCGACATGCCGCTGGAGCTGGTGATCAAAGACGCTAAAAATCAAACCCCCAACTAAAAAAACAGCAGTATGATTATACAGGTAATTTATGGACAAACACTAATGGACATTGCCGTTCAATACTACGGAGACCCCAGGGCATTGGCCGACCTGGCAAATGACAATGGACTCAGTATCAGCACAGATATCTTCGCTGGACAAAGCCTGCTCATCAGTGATACCTATCCGGAAACAGCATTAAGTATCTATGCCGATTACATGAAACAGGGAAATATCAGCGTAGTCAGCAGTCAGGGTGGGGAAACTGAATCTATCCGCGTACTGGCAACAAATGACAATACAGTTTTGGCCGATAACAATAACAAAAGCATTCAATTATAATGTGGGACTTAATTAAAATATGGCAGCTTATCCAGGGCAATAACTTGCAGGATGAGCACGAATTGCCGCTTAGCGAAGGCCAGGGGGCCGGACAAACGAAAAAATACAATATCGGACAGCTGAAGCAGTATCTATTAACTTTTGTAATGGACAGAATTTCGCTGATCACCAAAGGAGACAAGGGCGAGAGGGGTGATACAGGTGCAAAAGGAGAAAGGGGAGACCGGGGAGATCGCGGTGAGCAGGGTACAGCCGGCATCACTGGTTTGAAAGGCGATCAGGGAATTGCCGGCCCATCAGGTATTCAGGGTGCAAAAGGTGATAAAGGCGATCAGGGAATGCCTGGTCCTGAAGGTATGCAGGGAATGCAAGGTATACAGGGCATTCAGGGCGAACAGGGTGTTCCCGGAATTCAGGGAAATATGGGTGATACCGGAGAGCAGGGTGAACAGGGACTGCAGGGAATTCCAGGTACGCCGGGAACGGCAGGTGCAGGTGTACCTGCAGGTGGTACCACGGGTCAGTTTCTGGAAAAAATAAACTCCACCAGCTACAACACACAATGGGCCGATCTGGGTACAAGGGTCAGGGCACTGGTGTTATCCGGCCTTGTCACCACCACAAACTCTGCAATCACTGCCGCGGATAGTGTTTTGACTGGCCTGGGCAAAATACAGGCACAGCTAAACAACAAGCAGGCCACCATGGGCATAGCTACTGATGCCGACTTACAGAATGGAACCGACAATGCAAAGTATGTGACGGCGCTGAGGAATAATAGCTGGTGGACATGGGTTAAAGCCCAGTCGGCTCAATGGGTATTGCCTGCATTTTCCGGCAGCAATACCAGGATAGCCGAATTCGCTGCAGATGGTACTTTATCAGCCAGCAAGCAAATCATTGATGCCATCAACAGTGATCAGGATATTATTAATGCCATTGCTACGGTGACCTTCAACGCAGCGAACAATTACAAAGTAATTATCGCTCCGGAAAACAACAAGATCATCAGCTTCGGACAGGTTTTGTATGTGGGTAATTACAAATATGAAGCGGTATCAGATAATCAAATCGTACGTATTCCCTTAGGCTAAATAGAATGAGCATCAATCAATTCAACAACAAAATTGTGAGATTTGGTCAAAGTTTGATCAATTATCCTGCAGGAATTACGCTGAATGGGAGAGGCTTGTCTTTTCCAAATTCAACACCATCTAATACTGGATCCTTCATATTGATATTCAATGAAGCCACACAGGTAAGTATTAATTATGGGAATGGGATAGTCATTAACTATCCTACAACACAGACAGCAGTCGGGTCACATACTTTTCACATCTATGCAAAAGGGAGTAATACCTTTTCTACTCCACCAGCATATGCTTTCACTAAATATGTGTATCCAGATGGTTTAACAGATGCTGATAGAACTGTGAATATTCAATACAGAAGGGATCTCTTGAAACAATTTCTGAGTGTATCCAACACTTTTCTTATCGTGCAGGATCTGGCTTTTGAATTTGCTAAACACCCATCACTGGAGATTTTCCAAATGACACTGACTAATATTGTCAATCGTTTTAATCTCAAATCAGTAAATGCAATTTCTAATCCCAAACTTATCAATCTGTTTATCAACAGTAGCTTTGCAAATACCTCCCCATACTATACTCAGATCCCGATAGAGATTTTCGATTTACCGCTAACAAATCTCACCATGGGTGGAATTGGTTATAAATCCGTAACCTTTGCTAAAAATAATTTTGATAAACTCCCATTGTTAAAAAATACCCTAACAAATTTAAGTTTAGCTGAGACCAGTCTTGCGGATACGAATAATGGGGAGGGACCACTGCCAGAGCAAATAACTGAATTATCAAAACTAAGGTATTTAGCTTGTATAAATACAAGGCACACCGTTATCCCAGCAATGATCAATCAGCTAACCGGACTTACTACGCTGAGTTACAATTACACTTCCACTCTTTTAAGTGTCGGTGATATCAGTGCACTTACCAATTTAAAGACAATTAATCATACCAATGCATATAGTATCAGTACAGACATTCCTTCCTATTATGCACAAACAATGGTCAAACTAGTCACTTGGACATTCTCGGGAGCATTCAGGACACAAGAAAGGATGTTATCATTCATTGATAATATGTATTCATTTATTACAAGTAATGCTGCAATTAGCGCTTCCGGAAGCTCATCATTCCGCACAATGGTTATTAGTATCAATGAAACAACGAACAATGATGGTACAGTCATCCCTGAAGGAATTTATCAGCAACCTACTGAGTACATCAAAGATATATCGAATGGCAATCCCTCATCATCACTAGAAAAGATCTGGGTATTGGTTAATCAATATGCGCATACATGGACCTACAGGGCCACCTAACAAAAGTCCTGGTTAATTATGCTAATCAACAAAAGAGGATCAACCCTTATTTTAATCATATCCCTTCTTTCTCATCATTAAAAAACCAAAAGATGAAATACTTAATTATATATACTTCTTCAACGGTACTGGGCATTTCTGAATTTACTGCAGGCACCGCCGTAGTCACCCCATACAACTTCCTGGTCGAAACCCTGGAAAACGCAGCCACTATGCTCGGTACCCTCAGCATAGACACTACACTCCTCACCGAATTTAATCCACAATAATATGGAACAACTATTCATGAAACAGCTTTTAGGAGGACAGGATCTGGTCATTTATCTTGCCGGTTTTGTCTTCGCCTTAATCGGCGTAGCCATCAGGTTACTCAACGGGGCAAAAAAAAGAGACAAGCTCAGCAAACACACACCCTACAATTTCTCCTGGAAATTCCTGGTGCTCGACAACCTCAGGGATCTTATCCTGGGACTGTTAATGGCCTTCATTCTCTTCAGATTCACCAATGTACTGATCTCTGCCGGCTTACAGCGGCTCATCGGCTTCGACATTGAGGGGGTAGACAAAATGTTTTATGCTTTTCTGGTAGGTACAGCCTTCACTACCGTTTCACAATGGTTCAAGAGGCTGGAATTAAATGCAGGAAAACATGCTTAAACCAATCGTACATATTGCTATCACCAATCCTGTTAGCGGCAAATTGCTCGAATTCGATTTCGTCAATGAAGTGCAGATACAGAAAAGTTTAAATGCCCTTACCAAAACCTGTAACATCAAATTGCCCAGAAAGTTGCTGGTATTACAGGGAGACATCAACACCATTTTGAAACGTGGTTCAACAGTAGTGGTTAAACTGGGTTATAATGGCGAGCTGCGGACAGAATTCACCGGGTATATCGCGCGTTTGGGTGCCAAGACGCCGATGGAAATATTTTGTGAAGACGAGATGTGGATACTGAAACAAAACTCCTTCAGCAAAGCCTGGAAAAACGTACAGCTGGCAGAGATTATCAGGTACGTCTATAAAGGCAGAATCCGTGTTCCAGATCATAAATTAGACAGTTTTGTCATTAAAAAACAAAGTACGGCCGAAGTATTGGAAAGCCTGAAAAACAAGGCGAAAATAAGGTGTTATTTCGACAGTGACAACGTATTGGTTGCCGGTTTTAATACGGCTACATCCACTAAAACCGATCTCAGTCAACGGGCTATCTATGACTTTAATGTAAACGTAATTGAGAATGATCTGGAGTACATCATCAATGATACCCTGAAGATAAAAGTCACCGGCATCAGCAAATTATCCACCGGGAAGATCATTGAACATGTAATTGGCGATGCTGATGGGAAAAATACAGATAGGAAATATAACAATATAAATCAAAAAACCCTTGAGGAAAATGTAAAGCGGGAATTTGAAAAGCTGAAGGGAAACAAGTATAAAAATAGTTTTAAAACGTTTGGTATCCCTTACACAGAACCCGGTTTCACCGCCGTCATGAACGACAAAAAATATCCTGAACGGGAAGGATCTTATTTAATTGAATCCGTGAATACCACCTTTGGCACAGGAGGGTTCAGGAGACAAATCACCTTAGACACCAAAACAGCATGAGCGACTTAAAACGAGCAATCCAACGACTTTCCAAGAAAAGCACAGGCTTCGATGCCACCATGGAACTGGCTATTGTACAGCAGGTAAATGAGAAGGAAATGACCTGCAGCGTTATTCTGTATGACGATAAGGATCTTCTTCTGGAGGAAGTAAAGTTAAAACCTATCGTGCCGGAGGCAGACTTTACCACCATGGGTATAGTCACCTATCCTGCTGTGGGCAGCTATGTTATCATAGGGCAAATTAACAATAGTGAAGATGACCTCTTTGTGGTGGCATGTACTCAAATAGATAAGCTATCCTGCGATGCAGGGTCTGAGTTTAAACTGCTGCTCAATACGAAGGAAGGAACAATGGAATTATCCACACCCGAATTGACTTTGAATGGCGGCAAACAAGGCGGCCTTCCATTAATCAACCCACTGCTGGACAAAATCAATCAGCTGGAAGAGAAAGTAAACGGGCTACTGTCCGATTTTAAAGTACACAAACATCTGGGAGTAATGTCAGGAGCAGCAATCTCCGGCCTGTCCGATAAGTTAGGGCCTTCTGCTATCGAAATGACCAAACTCGCCGACTTGGAAAACAAATCTATAAAACAATGAAAGACATATTACTGGACGACAACTTAGACCTGGCTTTTGAGGGAGGAGATTTTATTGTAGGCGATGCAGAAGATCAGCATCAGCAATTGATCCTTCTTGCTTCACAAGGGAGCTTCAGGGAAAGCCCGCTAACGGGTATCAACATCATCAGCTACATGAAAACCGGCTTCAACCGTACACAGGTAGACGAGCTTAAACAAAAATGCAGGGTGCAACTTCAGTATGACGGGTATGCAAACGCATTCATACAAATTAATTCATTTGAAGATATACAAATAAACGCAGAAAGATAATGGCAAGGACACCAGAAGAAATCAGGGCACAAATGCTCGCCCAGAAAGAACTACAAACAGAATTAAGCGCATTAAACAGCCTTAGCAATACTGCTATATGGCGTCTGTGGATATTTATTACGGTAATGACCATCTATTATTTCGAAGTGGCGCTTGATGCCTATAAAGCATCGGTACAACTCATTATCGACAATAACCAGTATGGAACATTAACCTGGTGGTACAATCAGATCAAAGGCTATCAGCATGGCGATTTACTCAGCTTTATCAACAATGTTTACAAGTACCCCGCAGCGGATACAAGTAAACAGATCATCAAGTACTGCAGCGTAACCGATAACGGTGGGAAAGTACAGATCAAAGTAGCCAAGCAATCGGGAAACGAACCTGTTGTGCTTACAGCCGATGAAATCAATGGCGTGGTAGATTACGTCAGCGACATCAGACCTGCGGGCACACAAATTACAGTACAAAGTCTTGCGGCAGATCTGGTCAGAATAAAGCTGAATGTATACTACAATGCCAACGGCGATATCAACCTCATCAAACCCGCCGTTGAGGCTGCGGTCACCAATTACCTGGCGAATATACAGTTTGACGGCGTCTTGTATCTCAATAGACTAATTGATGCCATCCAGTCAGTTCCCGCCGTGGTCAACGATCAGGTCGAAATTCTGGAAGCCGCTGCCCAGGGAAGTGGCGACCCTTATCAAACATTCAGCAGCAGATATGCTGCCAAGTCGGGCTATTTCAAGGTCGATCCAGATTATCCATTAAGTACTCAAATAAATTACCTCACATGATTTTTGACATTGATTTAAAGAAGATTGTAAAGTGGCTTACTCCCTATTTCTTATGGAAGCCGAAACAAACAGCATGGCTTACCATATTGCTCTTTCCGCTGATCTGGCTTTATGAACAGTTTTTAACTTACCGCACAGCGATGTTAAGAGAAGCCACTACAAATAGTCAGGTCATCAGACTCACGAGATCGCTAAGAGACCGATACAATAACGAATCGATTTATATCAGTCATTTTTCCGACTATATCAATCAGGCCTTCGTCTACCTGGAGCTGGAAGGATCATTTGATACTTTCGACTACCTGTCAGGGGAAGCACATCTACCTGCCGACTACGATTTCATGCAGACAGAATATGAAGATCAGTTTGATTTTGTCGTCAGAATTCCTGCTGTCCTTACCGCGCAGGCAGATACCATCACAGCCTATGTGAATAAATACAAATTAGCAAGTAAACGTTTTAAAGTAGAAATTATATAATGAAGAATTTAAGGACATTACAAGGTGGCTATCCACGTCAGATGGATTACATGCTGACCTTGCAGAATGAATTGATGACCGTTACGAACGCCATGTTCGGCAAACTGGGACAGGATATGGTACTTAGCGGCTGTGAGGTACTGAACAATGGCAATGGCACGGTGAATATCGCCGCGGGACTGGTATTTGTCGGAGGCGAAGTTATCCGCTTCGACGGGGCCAGTAATGTTGCAGCAGACCTCACGAAGGCTTTTGTTAAAGATGCACCGGTTTCAACCGACCCCAGAACCTTCGGTGATGGCATAGAAAAACCAGTCTATACTGAAGTAAAAGCGATCATTGGTAACAGAACAACCATCAAGCAAATTGCAGTAAACACAGAATTGTATACCCTGGCCACCTATATCCGTGATACTGCCGCAGGTTATGCAGTAAAAGGTGAGTACAAAGACATCTACGATTTTGATGGTTCCTTTCTGCAAAACTTTGACAACAGCGGCCTTGGTATTACAGCCCGCTATGCAGATTGGGCATTGGACAATGGCAACAATGGCACTCCGGGCAGTATTGGTCGTGTGCTCATTGGTGCCGGGACTTACACTGACCTCCTGAGAGGTATTCAAACAGTTTACAGCAATGGTACAACCGGTGGAGAAAAGGAACACCGCCTAACTATTGCAGAAATGCCAAATCACTCCCACCCCTTTAATCCTGGTGATAACAATGGCCGCAGTGATAATGCAAACGACAGAGATGTCATGCTTCCCGGTGGTACAAACAGAACCACTGGATCAACAGGCGGAGATCAGTACCATAACAATATGCAGCCTTACCTCGCTGTTTACAGGATTATTAAAATCAGGTAACACCACTGGTATCATGAAATAACATTCCAAACCCACCATATATCATTTCATTTTAAATTATCACCACATGACAGAAGCAGTAGTTACCGTCACAGAACAACTCAACATTCCAATTAAAGACATCTACACCACTGATGCCGCAGGTTCCATCGCCCTAGGGTCAGCTAATAGAAAAGAATAACAGGTGGTTGGTTAGAGGCGCCAATAAGTAAAAAGGTATAAAAAAATCCAGTGACCCTAATCAGACAACTCTAGGAGTGTCCTAAAAGGCTGGACACCCATTGTCATCTTATCAGATACCTACAGGTTTAACATCCGGTTACAGGCACACACCTCTCATTAATAACAAAGAATGTAATAAACCGTCTTTAATTACGGTTTATTACATTCTTTGTTATCAGTAAATATTAATTTTTCAGTAGTTCTTATTGTTGTTCATTGGTCTTCAAGCTACCTCCGGTGGTTTTCAGTAGTTCTTATTGTTGTTCATTGGTCTTCAAGCTACCTCCGGTGGTTTTCAGTAGTTCTTATTGTTGTTCATTGGTCTTCAAGCTACCTCCGGTGGTTTTCAGTAGTTCTTATTGTTGTTCATTGGTCTTCAAGCTACCTCCGGTGGTTTAATGTTTATAAAATATCACAATCCGATTTTATTGATTTTTGCATTCAAGAATTGCGAAATCCATTGCTGTTTGTAAGGAGTATACTTATGATAATTTTATTTAAATAAACAATTATTGAAAAATCGGCAGTAAACTTCCGCCATGATTGATAGAAAAGATAAAATGTGGAAAAGTGTATTTAATGATTTTCCTGTTGACGGAATAAAGTTCTTTTATCCCAAAGACTATGAAACACTTGATCTGGAGCGAAAGCCAGAGTTTCTCAACACTGAACTTATTCCTACTGAAACTTCAGGTGAAGCTGAATCCGGAATAAAAATAGCCGACATGCTGATAAAATTCTATACCAGAAAAACTAAAGATGACTGCCTGATCTTCCACTTCGAAGTACAGGATAAGTATAACCCAAATTTTGATTCAAGAATGATCACTTACAACCTTCGCGGACGTGACAAATTCGGGAATGTCGTTATCAGTTGTGCTATCTTTACCGAAGTGACCAATAAAAAAAGATCTGGCATCTATAAATCTGCCGAACTTGGAAACCTTTTGTATTACCGGTACAATACCTATAAAGTATCGTCACAATCAGACGAAGAGCTACTGGCTAACCCTAATCCTTTTGCCATCATTATCCTTACTTCCAGAATAGTAAACCTGGGCAGAAACATTCAGGATGGAATAAAACGCGATCAGTTACTGATGATGAAGAAACTGGAGCTCTTTAAAATCGTTTATGGCAGAACAGACCTGAGTTATGAGAATAAGAAAAAGTTACTTATTTTCATAAATTCATACATCATTATCCTAAATAAAGAAATTAGCATTACATTTGATAAAGAAATTTATAAATTAAATTTAAAACTTACAATTATGGGAATTGAAGAAGTAGTATTGGAAGGTATGTTGGAAGACGCAAAATTGGAAGGGAAAGAGCTAGGGAAAGAGATAGGCATAAAGCTAGGGGAAGAGATAGGAATAGAGTTAGGCGAATTAAAAAAGCAGAACGAGATTATAGCTGAAATGTTAAAAGCGAACCTCCCTGATGAAATTATAGCGCTTACTATAAAGCTACCAATTGAAGAAGTGAATGCATTATCCACCAAATTTAAAAGTAATACCAATGGGAATTGAAGAAGTAGTATTGGAAGGTATGCTGGAAGATGCAAAACTGGAAGGGGAAGAGCTAGGGAAAGAGCAAGGCATAAGGCTAGGGAAAGAGATAGGTGAATTAGAAAAGCAGAACGAGATTATAGCTGAAATGTTAAAAGCGAACCTCCCTGATGAAATCATAGCGCTTACTATAAAGCTACCAATTGAAGAAGTGAATGCATTATCCACCAAATTTAAAAGTAATGCCAATGGGAATTGAAGAAGTAGTATTGGAAGGTATGCTGGAAGACGCAAAATTGGAAGGGAAAGAGCTAGGGAAAGAGCAAGGCATAAAGCTAGGGGAAGAGCTAGGCGAATTAAAAAAGCAGAACGAGATTATAGCTGAAATGTTAAAAATAGGGTTATCGCATGCTATCATAGCGAACATTGTAAAAATTCCAATTGAAGAAGTAACAACCTTATCTATTCAAGTCCAAAATAACAACCGTGACAATTGAGGAAGTGGTATTGGAGGCTTAAAATCTAACACCTTATACATCATTTGGCAATAGTGTGCAAATTGTTCATCATGATGATTTAAGCGATTCCATTAACCTCATAAGAATCATCCAACAGGTTCAGCCCGACTAATTATACGAATCCTGATTTACTAATATCATATCCAAGCATAACTAGCGGTCGGTTAGAGGCGCCAATAAGTAAAAAGGTATAAAATAATGCCATGATCCTAATCAGGCAATTCCAGGGTGTCCTAAAAACATGGAATCCCTATTGTTATCTACTCAGATAATCCACTCACAAACAAAGGTATTTTCTCATCAATAGATAGATTAGTCTATTGAATACATCAGTTTTCCTATTGCTGGGAATAGTGGTTTTGAATCGAATTTTTAGATCTACACCTTTGAAAAACAACAAAGTACAATCATTAATACGAGTCTTAAATAAATTTAATTATCACCCCATGACAGAAGCAGTAGTTACCGTAACAGAACAACTCAACATTCCAATTAAAGACATCTTCACCACAGATGCAGCAGGCTCCATTGCCCTAGGGTCAGCGAACAGGATCAAGACAAAAGGAAGTGACAATATCGTAAGAGAAATTGCCAACCTGGAAGAAACCATTCCATTATCACAAAAAGATGCTCCTTCAGGAGTACCTGCATTAGATGAGCATGGCAAATTAGACCAGCGATACCTGAAATCCATTACCAGCATTGCCCAGTTAAAAACTATTCCAGGCTTATCAGAAGCTGACCGCGTATTTGTCTCTGGTTATTATGTATCAGGCGACAGAGGCGCAGGAGAATTCAGATGGAGTGCAACCTCCACTGATAATGATAATGAAGGAACCGTTATACAGGTTACCGGTGTGTCAACAGGCAGATGGGTCAGGATTTTTGATGGCATGCACAGACCCGCCTATTTCGGTGTAATGGGCAATGGAACAGATGAAGGCGCTAAATTACAGGCAATCATTAGTCTTGGACGCGACATGATTTTCGAGGGAAGCAGAAGGGAATACCGTACAAAGCAGACATTGGTGCTATCCAGACCCCGTCAGGTGTTGAATTTCAACGGTTCAGAATTACTGGCAGCAAATGATTCAAATTTTGAAACTGCACCTGGTAGTGGCATATATCATCCTTTGATACGTATAGACGGAGAGTTTTGCAGAATAGACAACATTGTGATTACAGGATCTGCTACCAATAAATCGGGTGGCATACAAGTTAATGGCTTACGTTCTGCTGTAGAACATTTTTACATAGGTGGCGTCATTCAGGGCCATGGAATCAACCTTACCGCGCTGGAAGCAACATTAAGATTTGGAAGAATTAGAGGAGCACTAGGAAACGGGGTCAACGTAACAAATTACGATGTGAATATTATGGATGTCTTCTCCGAGCATAACGGATCTTCAGGATTTGCGACATCTAATCATGGTTCAATGGTTTTATACAATTGCCATGCATTACTTAACAGAATCGGATTTTATATTGGTGGAGCAGGCTTCTGTCAAATTTCCTCCTGTTATGCTGACACAAACAGCTATCTGGGCTGGCACATTCTCAATAGTTCTTCCAACAAGTTTGTAGACTGTTGGGGATTCCAAAGTGGATCCGGGGAAAATGGTCAGGATATTCTTGAGCAAGGCACTTCAACCAATAACATGTTTATTGCCTGCAGTACAAGTAAAAACGCATCTATCGATCCCACAACACCGGATTGGATAATGACCAATACGAGCACTTACCTCGGCTGTTCTTCCCTAAGAACACCCGCCGGATACTCAACTGCCAAAACCATTATTGGCTGTTATGGAGCATTGGCACAATATAATCAGGTAAAGGGAATAAATACAGGCGATGAAACAGTCCTAACCGTTGCTGCTAAACTTGATTTAAGACAAACCTGGACAAAATCTGCTCTCGATGTTCCTGTTATCAACGGTTTATATACCATTGCCATTCCGGAATTACTCAATAGAAGACCTACCAGAGTAACAAAAGACTCCATTCCTTTCAGACCAATTGCCATTGAAAACATCACGTCAGGTCAGGTATATTATGATTCAATTGCAGGAACATTATCATTTTTAACACCTGTCCTTTCCGGAGACATTTTTGAGATTGACAGTATACCGATGATCATTACAGAAAGCCCACAGGTAGCGGATAAATTTGAGAGAACAGCAGCGACCTTAGACGGCAGTATTGCCACTGACGGACAGATTGAAAGCACATGGGCAGTAACGAGCAGTGACGGTCTTGGGGTGTGGAGTATTTCTGCATCACGTGCAAAAGCCACAGCTGGTGCTAACACTACTTTACTACTAACTGAAGGAACAGCAAATGGATACATAGAAGCTACGGCTACCCTTGTTAAAACATCAGGTACCGTAAATGACAGGTACATGGCGATTGCATTCAGAACCCTAGACCTTGCCAATACCTTCTTCCTTTCCTATACCAATACGGCATACTGGACTTTAAGAAAGTCAATCAACGGGGTGGGTTCTACGCTTGCGATCATCAATAGTGTTCCGGCAACAAGCGGTGATTTCATAAAAATTGCTTTTAATGGAAATAAGATCCTGGTTTACATCAATGGAGTATTACAGGCATCCGTTATTGACAACGACTTAATCACTAATACCAAATTTGGATTTGCAGGAAGAGGTAATACAGACAGCAGCAGTGCATGGGGCGATATCAGTTTTTATGACACCTCTGCCGGAGCAGTTTAACATTCCAGGTACTGCCAATTTATATTTTCCCTTGCTGACAGCATGCAAGACACACAACTTTCAGGATCAGGCATATATGTTATAGAAATATCAGATTTCCTAAACAACCAGGTGGTTTGAGATGTTGAAACCCATATATCTACTCCTATGTCAGACATGCAAAATACCAATTTAGCGGCAGTGACCATTCACGCTGCACGGTTAGGAAACGTTGAAGTATTAAAAGAGCTCGTTAATCAGCAGGCCGACTTAAATGTAAGTGATGAAAAAGGGTATACCCCATTGATCATTGCCTGTTACAACAACAGGTATGAAGCGGCGGAATTTCTACTCGATTCCGGTGCACACATTGATGCACAGGATAGTGGGAGAAACACCGCTTTAATGGGCATTGCCTTTAAAGGGTACCTGGACATCGCAAAACTACTAATCGACCGGGGAGCCAATCTGGACCTGCAGCATGGAAATGGTGGTACCGCACTCATGTTCGCTGCTATATTCGGAAGACATGAACTCATACAATTGTTACTGGATTCCGGTGCAGATATGGGTATCCTTGACCATCGGGGGCTGTCTGTTTTTGATCTTGCAGCGCAGCAGGGGAATACAACAGCTATTGAAATACTCGAATCCTGGCATGACAGCAGGCAGAGAGCTACAGGCTAAATAAAAAAATAGGGAGCAGTGAAAAATTTCATGGCTCCCTATTTTTTTATTTACCTGCCTTTAAGCAGGAACCTTACGCGGATTCTCCCGGTTCCAGAACCGGTGTTGAGCAATCGCTTTGATAAACAATTTTGCCAACTTCTTCGAATCCTCAGTTACAACAATCCCTTCCCTTAGTACCGTCTCCTCTTTAAAATCAGCAGGTAACTTTCTGCTGAAATACGTAGCTTCCAGCACCTGCATCGCTTCTCCATCTGCTGCAATAGCTTTACAATGCTTGAAAGCTTCATTTAGAAAGTGGACAGCATTCGCTTCAGCCTCAATTGTTGCCACACTATTCGTTCCTCCGGGTACATATACCGCATCAAACAAAACTGATGCTGCGGTTAAGAATGACTGATCCACAGCAAGCATTGAATTATCTTCGGCAATAATCCCACCTAATCTTGGGGCAATCACTTCCACTATGGCGCCCTCCGCTTCCAGGGCCGACTTTACATGTTTCAAAGAAGAACCATTCACCCCATCTGCCGCCAGAATAGCAATTTTCCTACTCCGGATACTATCTTTCACTGTTCCTGCCATACTCAAAGCAGTAGAAGCGGATAGTGATCCTTCACGCAACACCGACTCATAGGTGGACGGATCCTCATCTGCTCCGAAGCTTTTATTCAGGGGCTGTTCCGGCTCCGGAACATGTAGTCCGAGTCCATATGCCACCTCTGCAGCCAGTCCTTCATCTACCAAAGATAAAATACCCAGCATACGTTCCCTGATCGCTACGGTCTTCACCTTGCCCAGTTCAAACGTAAATGCATCAATCATATGGTTCTTTTCCGGTTCCGATTGACTATTAAAAAATAACTTTGCCTGACTAAAATGATCCAGGAAGCTCTTACTTCTTGCCCTCACTTTTCTCGCATCAATCCTTTCCGGATAAACTGCAAAACCTCCGTCGGCCGCTTTCACCTGCGCAGGGTCATTGCCACCCAGAGAATTGGGATTATAACTTACCTTTCCCCTATTAATCGTCTGCCGCATATGTCCATCGCGCTGATGGTTATGTACTGGCACTACAGGACGATTGATCGGAATTTCATGGAAATTCGGCCCTCCCAAACGGATCAACTGGGTATCAGTATAAGAAAACAATCTGCCCTGCATCAGCGGATCATTGGTAAAATCAATTCCGGGCACAACATGTCCGACATGGAAAGCCACCTGTTCCGTCTCTGCGAAAAAATTATCCGGATTTCTGTTCAGTGTCATCTTTCCAATAATCTCTACCGGCACCAATTCTTCAGGGATAAGCTTAGTCGGATCGAGCAGATCAAAATCAAATTTAAACTCATCTTCCTCAGCAACCACCTGAATTCCCAGTTCCCACTCTGCAAAGGCACCTGCTTCAATAGCATCCCATAAATCACGGCGGTGAAAATCAGGATCCTTACCGGAAATATGCTGCGCTTCGTCCCAAGCCACCGAATGTACTCCCAAAACCGGCTTCCAATGGAATTTCACAAAGCTCGACACCCCTTCTGCATTGATAAAACGGAAAGTATGAACCCCAAAACCTTCCATCATCCTGTAACTGCGCGGAATAGCCCTGTCACTCATCAGCCACATCACCATATGGGTAGATTCAGGCATCAGTGAAATAAAATCCCAAAACGTATCATGAGCAGATGCAGCCTGAGGCATTTCATTATCAGGTTCTGGTTTCACTGCATGTACCAGATCAGGAAACTTAATTGCATCCTGAATAAAAAACACCGGCATATTATTACCGACAAGGTCAAAGTTACCCTCCTGCGTATAGAACTTCACAGCAAAACCCCGTACATCCCTTGCCAGGTCTGTAGAGCCACGGGATCCTGCAACGGTAGAAAAGCGCACAAATACTGGTGTTTCCGTTTCTGTATCATTCAAAAATGCAGCTTTCGTAAAAGCAGACTGCGATTTATACAACTTGAACACTCCATGAGCACCCGAGCCTCGTGCATGGACAATTCGCTCAGGAATACGTTCATGATCAAAATGTGTAATCTTCTCCCTGAGGATAAAGTCTTCCAGCAAGGTAGATCCCCGTTCCCCTGCTTTCAGGGAATGCTGATCGTCATTGATCCTCACCCCATGGTTCGTTGTCATTAATTCATCAGTACCGTCTGCAGTGAATTCTTCCAGCTTTATCGTCTTGGCAGTTTCCTGTTCCGGTAATTGTAACTTTTTATCTATTGCTGTCTCGGTACCCGATTTTGGCGGTGTATTTTTCTTCTTCATCATCATGTTTGTTTAAGCTTCTTCAGCTGCTTTATAGTTCACACTATTTTCGGCCACCTCTGTTAAAATGAGATCGGCATCCTTCTCTTCAGCCAGGGTCTGAGCCAGCAAATCTGCTACCTCATCCAAGCCCAGTGTTGTGGCAAGCTGGGTTAAACCGCCATAGGTAGCGATTTCATAATGTTCCACTTTCTGTGAAGCCAGGATAATTCCCACATCCCTTGTTGCCGTTCCGGCCTCTGTACTTTCAACAATCCCCTCCCCCTCTTTCGCCAAACCTTCCATTGCATCACATTTCTTCGCCTGTGGTGCTACTCCCAGTAGGGTAAACACCCCTTCCAGTCTGGCTACATGACCCTGGGTTTGCGTCAGGTGTTCATCAATAGCAGCAGCTAATTCCTTTGAAGTCGCGGCCTCCTTCATCTTTGGCAACGTAATAACCAGATGTTTTTCAGCCCAATAGATATCCTTGATGCTGTCTGTAAATAATTCCAGTAATGCTGGCTCAGCTCTCCCAGAGGTCTTGGTGCTGAATTTTGGTGCAGATGTTGATTTGGTTTCCATAGTTAGCTGTATTTGAGTTTGAATCATCAGTTGAGGTCTGATAAGGCGATAACAATCGCTAGCAAGAGATGTTTTTTATTCCCCATATTTCCATCATTTACTCTCGCCTACATTTGCCCAGAAATATATACATAAGATACTTCCCAAACTGCACAGGTTGTTATACATAATCAGGCAATACTGAGTAAAGGCTGCACAATAGACCATCTGGGCTTTCCTCTAACTATTCGGGGTCTTATATTTATAATTATATCCTATTCACCTCAACCTTCATCGCCATGAAAAAAGCACTCATCACCGGTATCACAGGACAAGACGGGGCCTACTTAGCAGAACTGCTTTTAGAAAAAGGATACGAAGTACATGGTATCAAAAGGCGCAGTTCCTTATTCAACACCGATCGTATCGACCATTTATACCAGGATCCGCACGACAGTGACATCCGTTTCATTCTTCATCATGGTGATTTAAGCGACTCCACTAACCTGATAAGAATCATCCAACAGGTTCAGCCCGATGAAATATACAATCTTGGCGCCATGAGTCATGTACAGGTGAGTTTTGACACCCCTGAATACACTGCCAATGCAGATGGCATCGGCACACTCAGAATCCTCGAAGCCATACGCATCCTCGGACTTGTACATCGAACAAAACTATATCAGGCATCCACTTCAGAACTTTATGGTATGGTACAAGCTGTACCCCAATCAGAAACCACCCCCTTCTATCCGCGCTCTCCCTATGCGGTAGCAAAACTATACGCTTACTGGATCACTGTAAACTACCGTGAAGCCTATGGGATATTCGCCTGCAATGGTATCCTCTTCAACCATGAAAGTCCATTAAGGGGCGAAACCTTTGTCACCCGGAAAATCACGCGTGGAACAGCCAAAATAGCCTTAGGCCTGCAGGAAAAACTATACCTCGGAAATTTAGATGCCCGCCGCGACTGGGGCCATGCAAAAGACTACGTAGAAGCCATGTGGTTAATTCTGCAGCAGGACCAGCCTGAAGACTTCGTTATTGCTACCGGTATCACCACCACCGTTCGGGACTTCATCAGCATGGCCTTCCTGGAAGTAGGCATCACACTAGAATTTACAGGTGAAGGAATCGCGGAAAAAGGACTGGTCATCAGCTGCAGCAATCCAGATTACCAGTTAGCCACCGGAAAAGAAGTTGTAGCGGTAGACGAACGTTATTTCCGTCCCACCGAAGTAGAACTCTTAATCGGGGATCCGGCAAAATGCAAAGCAAAGTTAAACTGGGAGCCAAAATATGACCTTCGCGCATTAGTGGAAGACATGATGCAGTCAGATATCACCTACTTCATCAAAGAAAGGATGTTAAAAGAAGCAGGATACAGTGTAAAAAACCAGTATGAATAAAACTTTATCCCTGAAATTCCGATATAATTATTTTCCCCTGTCAGCCTTCCGCAAAAATTTCCCTTATATTTGAGAACAGTCAATTGCATAAACACACAATTGACAGTCAAAAAATGAACGTTCACCAATGAACCAAACCATAGGGGCATCATTAAAAGGCAGGGAAAACAACTTTGACTTCATCAGGTTTTATGCTGCCCTGGCGGTGATATTTTCGCATTCATTCAAACTCAGCACTCCTGCAGAAGACCCCCTATTTAACTTTTCCTCAGGCAGGGTAGATTTTGGTACCCTATCCGTTGCCATATTCTTTATCATCAGCGGACTCCTCATCACCCAAAGCTTCCACCGCAGCTCCAGCACCCGCCGGTTCATCAGTGCCAGAATCCTTAGAATATACCCGGCCCTGGTCATCACCATAGGGTTAACCATTCTTCTTTTGGGACCACTATTCACCACTTTACCAATACCTGAATACTTCTGGCATCCACTTACCTTGAAATACATCGTCAACATCTCCGCCATAAAAACACAGTACTTTTTACCGGGGGTATTCGAAAACAACATTTACCCAAAAACGGTAAATGGAAGCCTGTGGACTCTACCTTACGAAATAGGATGTTACGCCTCAGTCCTTGCCATCGGACTCATGCTCAGAAAAAAATACATGCCAGCAACCATAGCCCTCGTTTTTGTGATCCTGTTATTCTGGCTAACGGGAATTTCGGTAAATATCTTTTACTTTGCCATTGGGTCATTGGCCTACCTCTGCAGGGAAAAAATTGTGCTCAACAAATACCTGGCTATACTTGCGCTTTCCACTTTCGTCCTCAACATCTACGCAAATCCTAACCCCTATCCAGGGGCAATCATCACAGGAATTACATTCAGTTATTTCCTGCTATTTGCAGGTTTTATAAAAACCAAAAGCTTAAAGAACTTCGCAAAAAATGGCGACTTCTCTTATGGCTTATACATTTTCGCCTTCCCCATTCAGCAAACCATAGCTGCAAAAATTCCTGCACTGAATCCTTATACGCATTTCATATTAAGTGCAACTATTGCTTTTATCTTCGCCTATGCCTCCTGGCACCTTGTAGAGAAACAGGCACTAAAATTAAAAAAGCGGACACAAACGTAAAATAACAACATCAGATAACAGAACGAATCATGCCCATCATTTTAGGCAACTTCCCCTCCTCCAGTGCATATCTGTGCAATTCATTATATAAAAAATACCTACATCTAAGTATTTCCCATAGACTATAATTCTTGTATTTTTAAAACAATTAAAATATGACAAAGGTAAACACCCATCCCTAAGTCCTGCTCAGGTGAATGTTACCCTCCCCAACCAAATGCCAAAAATAACCACCATGAAAAACAACCTCTTCAAAAAAGCCCTGATTACAACCTCTATTTTAACCCTTATACTCTTCCAGACCAGCTGTACAAAATCCGACTCTCCTGTAACTCCCTTGCCAGAAGAAACGGTAATCACGCCAATCCTCATCTATCGCATCATCAATGGAAACAATCCAAACAGCCTTTGGACTATCAAAGCAGATGGCACCGATAAAAAACAGCTTACTATTTCGCTGCCAAGCACAATGGAACTTGCCTATGAAGACCTTGCCGAAGTAAGTGGCGACGGTAAAACCCTGGTGTTCCTGGCAGAAAGCACCGTCACCAACAATAACAGCATTTACAAGTGCAATATTGATGGAACAAACATTACCAAAATTTTTGATATCCCCGGTTTTACCACAGGCTTACAGGCTGTAGTAAATAACAACTTCGTATTGTACACTCAATATCCTTCAAGTTTGGAACTATGGTCGGTAAACCTCGATGGAAGTAACAACCATAAAATAAACATTGCCTTACCTGCAGGGATATCTCTGGAAGAAGAAGAGCTGGCAAAGGTAACTACAGATGGAAACACCATTATTTTCATTGGCACCAACATAAGCAGCGGAGCCAATATCATCTACAAATGTAATCTGGATGGATCGGGCGTAACAGCAGTGGCTACCGAAACGCCGGAGTATACCTTAAGATTACAATCCTTAAGTCCAGAAAATGCCATTATATATGGAAAAGAAGGATCAACCACCAACGAACTATGGTCGGTAAAGCCTGATGGAAGCAATAAACATCAAATCAGTTTATCCCTACCTGCAGGCACAGTACTTCAAAGTGAAGAAATGGCAAATGCAAAGGCTGATGTCTTATTCTTCGCCGTTTATAAAACTTTAACAGGTACAGAAGCAATTTATACAGCGAAAACGGATGGTTCTAATGTTAAATTACTCACTGAAGAAAGTGCAGGCAAGGAGATTGCGCTACAGGCAACCTACTAGACTTAATTATTTTATCCGAAGTATTTATTAACTTTACACGGTAACTTGTGGTACAAAATTGTCACCAGAAACCTGAGGAAATAGCACCATTAAGTAAGAAATAAACGAATAATAAGCTTGCAATAATAAAATTCATACTATGCATTAATGATGGCATAAGAACCCTTTGGAACAAATTATTTATTCACTACATATACAAAAAATGCGACAAGAAGCAGAATAACACTCAATCCGGGGATGATATTTTGATCATCGTTAAAAGCTATTTTTAACGATTTGTCATTACCCTTTTTAATCTCATTTTTGACAATAAATAATTTCCTAAAAAAGAGCTGAATCTTTCTAACACTATAACCACAGACGAGGAGAAGCCATCTGCCATATATAATTGAAAATATTTCTTCCATAAATCAACCAATGGTTTGCCTAAATAAATAAGTAGAATATTGTGTCAATTCTCCAAAAATAATCATAAAACTTCAGCTTCAAGAATGATTAAATTCATTTTACCATATTAAAAATCATAACAGAAATGAAATAATTTAACTTACAACCATACTATTCTTCAAATAAGACCTATAGAATGTATTCATCCGATTTATCAGCATTTGTTTTATTGCCCTGGGTAACCAAACCTATACTCATTTGCAGACAAGGTTAATGAACTACCAAAAGAATAAGAAACCGCAAATACGTTTATGAAATTTTAACACAACCAGTGTAAACAACAATTAAATACTCAATGATAATCCACTCTAAAGACGAGGGAACACCATCATGCTCTTTTCAGCAATCTAACACAGACACAATGTATCAAAACCTGGAACAGGCAGGCCATCATCACACCGCCTATTCCGGGTTATCATCAACAGCCTCATCCTTCAACAGCCGACTCTAGTTTCCGGGCACATACCGCTTCGGCATGGCCAATAAACCTCTCGCAGCAATCGTATAGATCCAACATACGTGGCTCCATCATATTCACTTTGCCTTTCCTCCAGGATCCCTTCAACAGCACCTTGTAATGGAAAATATCCCTTTGGGTAAACCTTGGAATCAATTCATTGAACCTTGGGTCAATGCTGTCACACAGGTCCAGCAGCTGCTCCAGGGAATATCCCTCAGGTTCATAACCCATACACACATAAACGACCTCCCTGCAAACCTCTACCAAGCTTTTCGTATACAGCGGGATGGCAGAAAAATTGAAGATGTTTTTGTAGTTCATTGTAGAAAATACACTTTTCGCTCCCCTGGCCGCACAATTCTCCCTGTAAGCCCTTATGGCCTCAAGGTCACGTTCTTCATCAAAACCCGCAGGCAGAAGGGCTGCGGTTCCTGTTTTACCATATACCAACCTGCCCTTGCTGATCACTGTATGGTAAAAACGGTTATTGTGCAGCAAGGCATCATCCAGTGCCGCCCGGGTACACACCATGAGGCAGACGGTAACCTCCATTTCTTCCATGTTTTCCAGCCTGCCAATAAAATCGGGGCGTGGACAAAGGTTGTCTGTCACCACCAGCAGGTCGAAATGGACAGCCCTCTTCAATCCTTTCAGGTCTCCAAAAACAGACTCGGTTTGCTGTTGCAGGTACCTGGAGCCAAAACAGTAGATGTGCTCGGCTTCCATCACCTCATTGATGTAGTTAATGGCCATGGCCATCAGTTCAGTTTGAATATTCATGATTTAATTTATTATGCATTGGTTTTTTTTAACAAGATTGGACACCATCAGTAGCCTGCTCCCGCAAATCTCTTCGGCAAGGCTGCTAAAATCATCAACTGCCTTGTGCAGGTATTCCATGATCGGCTCCCTGTCCCGGCCATATTTCCCCTTCCATACGCCCTGCATGAGCACTTTATAATGGTAACAGTCGGCCTCGGTAATCCTGGGGATAACCTTTTCGAAACGGCGGTCAATGCCGGTGCAGAGGTTGACCAGCCCTTTCAGGGTATAGCCCTGTGGTTCATAGCCCATCATCACGTAGATAAGCCACAGGCAGACTTTCTCCAGCTGCCGGCTGATCAGCGGAACACAGATATGGGGTTTTTGGCTGGAATAGCGGAGCTGTTCATACGCTTCAATGTCCGCATAAAAGGCCTGGCTGCGTTGCAGTACATCTTCCTGGTCTGCCTCCTTATCAAAGGGGATGGTGAATAGCCCAGCCAATAATTTATCATGCCCAGGTACATGTTCCACGGTATTGATCACGGTATGGAAAAAGCGGTTGTTATCCTTCAATCCCTGCTCTACTTCCTCCAGGGTGTGTACAACCAGTGTGCAGTCCACCTCTTCCTGCACCATCAGTTCCTTTATCTTCATCCTCTTCCCGGGCTTCAGTCCTGTTTTAGCTGAGGTAACCACCAGGAAATCATAGTGCATGGAGTTGAAATACCTTCGCTGCTGGCTGCTGAAGAATGAGCAGGAGGTTTTATGGTTTGTGGCTTCGCCGAAGCAGAAAACCGACTCGGCATTCATTTTTTCCTTTATAATGGTAGCGGCAAGCTCCATCTCTGCATTTTTATATTTATCCATTGTCGTAATTTTTTGGGCATAGCGATCCCATGGGGATCAAATCCTTATGTTAAGTGTAGAAATTAATTGGAAAAAGGCTGGGCAGGCTAAAACCTTGCAAGATCAGCCATCAGTACAAAATAGAAGAAAGGGTGGGGACAGGCCACATAGCCTAACGAATAGGGATGCGGAATGCTCATGGCAGGCATCCGGAAGCAGGAGAAGGAAATAAACAGGAGTTGAAAAGGTTTCCATTGCTTTAATCTTTATGGCATTAAAACAAAGGAAACCCGGGAAGGGTCATAAAAAAACATGGAGGCTCCCCGTACGCCTGAACACCCCCTACGAAGGGAAGAGAACAAGTTCTCTAAAGCACGCAATACGGGGAGCGCCCATGTTTCTATAGCCGCAAAGATACAGAAACCGGGCATTCTTTTCATCCGTAACTTTGCGTCCTTATAGATTCGTAGGTCTGTTCAGGCAAAGTTTCTTTGATCAAATGCAGTTTACAATTTAATCCGGCACTGAACTTCATAGCTCAATTACCGTATGGTAAATATAAACATAAAACGTTTTAAAATTCCTATAAAAGTAAAATATTTTATTAATAATTATTTTTAAAATTCTAAATAGAAATTACCAACTATTCAGGAAAAATAGGTATAGGTAGCCAGAAGTATAAAGCTATGTAAAGAAAAGCATTCCCAATAAAAACAGCTGGTTTATGCAGGATATAGTTAAGATGCAGGGCTAAGAAAATCTCATGCCAAAGGCCATATATAAAAAGAGCTACCCTGTTCACACCTGGTAGCTCATTCCATCCTCGGCTATTCCGAGACTATTTATTACTATAGGCGCTTAAACACTCTTATTGCACGGGCATATATATCACTCACAATAACTTCCTCATCACTATTTACAGCCAGCCCTGTTATTTGATTATAAAACTCCCCCTCGCCAATCTTTTCCCTTATCTCTCCAGACTCATCTGTTTTCAGCACATGGGTGTCACAGTTGATATATAAATGTGTTTTAAATGCTTTAATGGCATAACAATTACTTCCGGCATCCCATGCTTTAAGATATTTACCCTCTTTATCAAACACCCTAATCAGGTGATTCCTTGTAGAAGTCACAAACAGTTTCCCATTATAAAAACATATACCGTATGGATAAGCCTTTTCAATCTGGTCGCTAACACGGACTGCTGCATCAAATTTTAACAGGAAATTACCATTCTGGTCAAACTTCTTCACCGCATTATTTTGCCCATCCACAATGTAAATGTTATCCTCATCATCTACTGTAATTTCTTCTATGTTAGAAAACTGCGCATTACCAGTTCCATAAGTCCCCCACTGTTTTACTACCTTTTTTTGTGCATCCAGGATGAGTACATAAGAACTGCTTTGAGTTCTCGTGACCACTGTATTGCCATTTTTTAAAAATGCAATTGCCCGCGCACCATTCCCTTCGAAGAAAATCTCTTTGAAATTTCCATTACGGTCAAATTTTTGCACCCTATTGCTGCCATCATCACTCGTATAGATATTGTTTTCACGATCAACTTCAACATGCATCACAAACTCAAATAGCCCAGGAGCCGTCCCTTCATATCCAAAAGAAAAATACTTACTAAAAGTACGCCCAGAGGTATATCCATAATTCACATCACTAAAATCACTGAATTCAGTAGTACTATTCACCACCTTTACCTTGTAAAAAACCTTTTTATAGGGTTCAAAAACTGTCAAATCAGTATAAAGGGTATCAGCACCTTCAGCAATTAAATTATACTTATCACTGCTTTCATCATACCTGAACAGCTGATAATTCTTAGCAGTAGGTAGTGGTGTCCAGGTGACTACTATACGTTGTCCAAAGGCTCCTTTAGTTGCCGCTAAATTTATAGGACGATCTACTTTAGTTTCCTGCTTTGGTTCTTCGTTACTTTTTTTACATGAAATTATCATGAATAAACTCATCACAAATAATGATAAGACAACAATTTTAGAGTGTCTGAAACGCATATCGATATATTTTCTGCAAATTTAATTTATTCATTCAAATAATTAACAAAAGAAAACAACTATACCTTAAAAATTCCGAAGTAAGTCTCAGTTAGATGACTTGAAAGATCTTTCCCAGGCTTATCAGCACTATGGATAGCAGCCAACTATTTTCACCGCCCAAAATTTCTCCATTGTATAACTTAAAAACAGCTCACAGAACCCACAACCCTCAGGAATAAAAACACCAGCAGGAAACCTTTTCTTAAATCATCGGTTAAACAAACAGACCTATGCATATGGAAAAACAACAACCTAACCACCTGAGCGCCCTGTGGGCCGATGTAAAAGAATATATAACCATCTACCTGGAACGTGCAAAACTAAGCGCAATAGAGAGAACAGCCAGGCTGGTAGCAGACCTGATGACCAATACCATCATGATGCTTTTCCTATGTATTGCATTTTTCGCTTCTACAATAACCTTAGCTTTCTACCTTTCCCAACTGCTCGGCAGTTACACAGCTGGCTTTGGCTGTGCAGTCCTCTTTTTCACCTTAACGGGTTATCTTCTTGTATGGAAAAAGAATGCCTTTGAAAGCTATATCAGGAATATCACCATCCAGCGCTATTTTGTAAAACAACACCGGCAGCAGGAACAAGACGAAGAAGACAGCGCAGAAAATCTAAGAAAGCCTGAAAACACAAAAAAAATAGCAGAAAAACTAAACGTACACTCCCTGGAAAAAAACACAATGGCAGCAACAGAAAATCAACAACAGCACAAAAATGAGCAACATCGAATCCATAGAAAAATTACCTTTAAGGGCATTTGGGAAGTCCTGAAAAATTCCTTCACGGGTTTTGGCGACCATAAGGTGACCAAGCTTAGCGGATCACTTGCCTATTACACTGTTTTCTCCATGGCACCCTTACTTGTAGTCATCATTTCCCTATGTGGTATTTTCCTGGGGCAAGAAGCCGCACAGGGACAAATCTACGGGCAGCTCGCCGGTTTCATGGGTAAAGAAACCGCCCTGCAGTTACAGGACATTGTCAGTAAAGCCGCTATTGGCGACAAAAGCACTGTAGCGTTTATTATTGGAATTGTCACCCTATTGGTAGGTGCAACAACCGTATTCGGAGATATCCAGGATTCCATCAATACCATCTGGGGATTAAAACCGAAACCCAAACGCGGCTGGTTGAAAATGCTACAGAACCGGTTTCTTTCCTTTTCAGTCATCATCAGCCTGGCTTTCCTGCTCCTTGTCTCGCTAGGTATTACTACCATACTTGATGGTTTCAGTAACAGCTTGAAAGCTCGTTTTGCGGATATATCAGTCGTATTATTTTACATCATTAACCAGATCGTCACTCTCGCGGTGGTATCACTCATCTTTGGGGTAATCTTTAAAGTTCTGCCAGATGCGCGGATCAAATGGCGTGATGTCATTTATGGAGCAGTAGTTACCGCCCTGCTTTTCATGCTGGGTAAATTTGGTATCTCCATTTACATTGGGCAAAGCGATGTGGGTAGTACCTATGGCGCTGCTGGTTCACTGGTTATCCTGCTCCTGTGGACTTACTATTCTTCCATCATCCTTTATTTTGGTGCAGAATTTACTAAAGCGTATGCCATAGCGTACGGATCAGAAATTCATCCGTCACATTATGCAGTTACCACCAAAGAAGTAGAAATAGAAACCGGGAACAACTCCATCCAGGACAATGAATCCTAATGAGGATGATTTACTCCATCAAACGAATGCTATGAAAAAATACAACGATATCAATAACTTAGAGGAACTCAAAGCCAGGCAAGCCATCCTTGCAGGAAACCAAGCTTTTCTGAGTAAAAAAATTATTAGGCAAGCACCAAGAACATTGATCACTTCTCCGGTAGCAAGCTTTTTAACGCCAACAGATCCTCTATCCTACCTCAAAATAGACAGAAAAACAAATGTTCCTGCCAAAGTTCTCACCTACCTGCTTCCGTTGATCATCAATAGGACATTGTTACGCCGATCGGGGTTGATGACAAAACTGATTGTTGGAATTGTCATTTCAAGACTGGTAAAAAGACGTTTTCCCGAGGAACATTAAAGCATAAAATTGATATCAACCTACATCAACTGATACTACATTTAAAAAATGCTTAAGACTGCCTTAACAGCTGCCTTGGGTTGATAATCAGGGTCAAATAAAATCGGATATTCATGGTTTTTAAGCTTCGCATTCCTGAAGGAATCCTGATCACCCACTCCCCAGGTCGTAATACCAAACTGCTGTCTGGCTGGAATAGTACTGTATGCCTTAAAAATCATTTTATACTTCTGACCCTGACGCTGGTTCAAATCATCAGTCAACTGAAATACCGTTGGCAAACCATGTCCAACAGTAATTTCCAGTTCAGAAATATGGATCATCAATCCTGTAGCGGCCACTTCTTTCAGCGCATCCTGAATCTTCTTGTCAACTATGCGCAGCTTTGTGTGCATCTGCAACCCAAGCCCATCTATCGGAACCCCTTTATTCCTCAAATCTTTTACCATCGAGATAATTGCCCTTCGCCGTTTAGCGCTATACTCATGTCCGTAATCATTGTAAAACAAAATAGCATTTGGATCAGCTTCATGGGCATATTGAAAGCACCTTGCTATATAACCGGGCCCCAACTTCTGTAACCATATATTTTTCTTCAGCCTACCATCATCTCCCATAGCCTCATTCACTACGTCCCAGCTGGCCACTTTACCTTTAAAATGTTTAACCACCGTCTGGATATGTCGCTTTAAAAGTCCCTCCCAGGCCACGCTGTCCCCTTGAAATTTCTTTACCCATTCCGGATTGGATTTTGGCCAGAGCAAGGTATGCCCATGCACCCTCAGTTGATGCTTAATCGCGAAAGCTACAATTTCATCCGCATCCTTCCAGCGGTACACGTTTTCTGAGGGATGCAAGGATCCGAACTTCATTGCATTTTCTGCAGTAATACTGCTAAACTGTTTGATCAGGACATTACGGTAGGCGGCACTATTTCTTAGCGGCTTAATTTTCACCGCAGCCCCTACAGGAAAAGGAACCCCGGTTTTCAAGGTACCATCTGAAAGGATACCTTTAAGGATAGGAGTAGTTGCTGGTGTTGCTTCCTCTTTTACTGTTGTTGATCTTGCCGATGTGGTTGTTTTTATAACTCTGATAGCAGCCGTATCCGAAACCGAATAAACCACTGGGGGAACAGCTATCTCTGAAGCAACCGCAGCCTGATCATAAAAAACGATAATGCCAATCATCAATACAGTTTTACACCTGATATTTATTTTCATAAGCCTTGAAATCATTATTACTTTAATCTATACCACCTTTAAGTCCCTATCACAAATCCCTAAAGATCCCCCCCTCCACTGAATCCAGTTATAACTGCTGCAGGGAAACCATTTTCATAAACCGAGGTGATGCAGCGATAAGTTCATCAAACGTTCCGCTATGGGTAATCTCCCCTTTGTCCATCACGTAGATCATGTCCGCATTCTTAATAGTCGATAACCTGTGTGCAATAATAAACATCGTATATTTTCCCTGAAGCTTCTCAATATTCTGCTGAATCATCATCTCCGTTTCCGAATCAAGTGCAGAGGTAGCCTCATCGAGGATGAGAATATCGGCCCGCTTAAACAATTCACGGGCAATGGAAATACGTTGCTTCTGTCCTCCGGAAATCAGCATTCCTTTATCTCCCAGCGGGGTTTTCTCCTGATCAGCCAGATTATTCACAAACTCAGTCAATGACGACAGTTCAATCACTTCCCAAAAACGCCTGATATTCTCTTCATTATATGGAGCCCAGAAAGTAATATTGTTAAACACGTCATCTTTAAAAATCACTGCTTCCTGGGAAATATAACCAATCTTTTCCCGGTAAGAATCCAGATTATAAGCAGATATCGGTACCCCATCAAATGAAATACTTCCTTCCGCAGGCGGTAAAATACCCGTTATCATATTCGCCATGGTAGTCTTTCCAGATCCACTCTCCCCCACAAAGGCAATGGTATGATTCTTTGGTATCGTCATGTTCACCCGGTTCAGTACCGTCTTCTCTCCATAATTGAACTTCAGGTCTTTGATCTCCATTACCGAACGGAAGGCTGGGAATGGAACCTCGCTCTGTACTTCCCTGCTTTTCTTCATCTCCTCCGAAAGGTCAGATACCGATTGCATGGCTCCAATATTCTGAATAAAATTCTGCCATGACTTCTGAAAATCCATCAGGAAGGACAGCGCCCTGTAAAACAACAATAAACTCAATATAATAGAACTGAGGTTTCCTCCCATCCACCTGATTTGAAGAATTATCACAATCACTACGATCAGCATTACCAATGGTTCCCTAATACTCGCTGTAATCGCCTGATTATTGCCAATTTGGCGATCAAGTACCTCGGTTTCATCAATGACCGTACGGATCTTACCAGAAAAACCTTTAAACTGACTTGTGGCCTTTAGGTATTTGAAATAATGGACCGCCTCAATCAGGTAGGCATTGAACACATTGCCCTTACCAGAAATTTTGAGTGATGCCGCTTTAATAGTTTTCACAATTCCACTAAAAATCAGGTTAGACAATGCAGATCCAATGGCAACAAGGAAGGCAAACTGCCAATTCGCCAGAAATGCCATCACCACATACGTGAATAACATGGCCACCCCACTCACCGAATTCAGGTAATGCAGTAAAGCCAGGTGCAGTTTCTGAACCTCAGTGGTGATAATATTTTGCAACTTCCCAGCATCCTGTTTAATAAAACCAACATAACTCAAATGTTGTAAATCTGAGGTCAACTCATAACGAACACCTTTTGTAAAAGTTTGTCGCAAGGAAACCTGGCTCCTTAACTGGGCATACTTTAATACCCCCTTAAATATAAACAGCAAGGCCAGGGCTATCAGTACCGTATAAATATTCAATGGAATGTGGGCATGATCAAAAAGATCGGTAAAAAAATGAAGCTTACCCATGGAATCAGCCCCTCCAGGTTTTCCATTTTCGTCCATAGACTGTAAAAGAGGAATAAACATCGCCAGACCAATACCATCCAAGAAACTGACTGAGATACTCAGAAAAATATCAAAGATCAAGCGGGAGCCCAATACCCCGTAAAAAAATGCGAAATATCCCTGGAAGTTATGTTTTAAAGTTGTCTTCATTTAACGTATATGTTTATGCTATTATTTATTGAGCTACTATCTTTTAATTTTATTATGATCTTCTTACTGTACTACTTTCCTCTTGCCTTACTACTTTTTTGCATTATTATTCATCATCCTTCAGCTCATCAATTTCATTCCAAACAATCTAGCGCAGAGCAGTCGCTGCTTCGCCCTCAGTTTCTTTTTCCTCAATTTGCTCCTGTGCCTCTTCCTCTTTAGGAAATTCCATATTTGTAGTCATCAGGAACACCATGCTAATAGCAAAAAACAGGTTATTAAAAGAGGAAACCGAAAGGCCATTAATCAGCACAATAGTAATAAACACCAAAATAATTTTGGGGGCAACCTTATTTTTTGCCATCAATGCCCAGGTAGAGCCGACAACAAAAACAAGCCCCAACAAACCATGGTCGTATATAATCCTGAATAAAAAAGAATGCAGCACCACAGAATAACAACTTCCATCATGCGCATAACTAAACAAATTCACAAAATATCCCATTACCCTACAGGAGTATGCACTTAAAGGAGTAATCCGCTCAGCGCCCACCAACCACTGTAAAATATTCCAATCGTGTATATTCGACCACCATACCAGCATGAACTTATACCTGTCCACTTCTTCCAGATTGGCATCGCGCTGTGTAAAAATATAATATACCACAGCACCCAACACCATGATGGCACCGGGGATAAAGAAAACCCTGGTCTTTTTAAATGAATCATAAATCACAAACAACACGATCACCGAATACATCAGTAACGAAGCCCTGGATAAAGACAAAATCGTAATCAGCCCCACCAAACCCAGAAAATGCAGGTATTTTCCCTTCGTAGCCGAATACCGAACCAGGAAAAGCGCATAAATCAGCATGAGTTCAAAATTGTTCTCCATGTATAGCGTAGGCCTATCCTCCTTCATAATTACAATCAAGGCCACATATTTCAGAATAAACAAACCCAGTAGGATGATAAACATCCAATTGGTCGTTTTAAAGGCAATTAGTGTTTTACCAGAAAGGAAGGTTAGGAAAAACAGGTAAAAGAAACATTTGTAGATCATGATGAAATCGAGTACGTTTCGCTCTTTATACACCACAGCATACACATAGGAAATGACGACATAAAAAAACGACGACCAGCGTATCGTGATCATCAAAGGGGAGTCTGTTCCCCTTGTCCATAGGTAAGATGCCACCGCATAGAACATAAAAGTCACCTCCAATACCGAAACTGTGAATTCAGACTGATGGTGATCCAGTAACAGGCACAATGAAGTGAGGCCAAGGATCACCAGGCACAAGACGAAGAAATTCTTGAAAAAAAATGATTTAACGGTTTGCCGCTCTTTTTGCACTTGTCTCTTTATTTAAATTGTTTAACTCCTGTCCTCAACTTACACTACCCGTATATACAAAATCATTCTTCCACCTTTTTCGCATAAAAGCCTTCACGATCTTTACTTCATCTGCAGTAATCATCGGCTTTTGTGAAAGCAATGCAATTACACTGTAATAGAAAAATAACCAACTGTGGTATAACCCTTTATCCTTAGCCAATCGCAATGACCTGAAGATACACATATACATAGGATATCCTATATTCCGGTATCCTTTTGCTTCCCTCCGTAATCCCTGCGCAAATCCGCCCTCTGTTGTCCGTGTTTGTGTAGGGTAAAGGTGGAGCACTTCCTGTTCAAAAAACTTTTCTGTAATATATCCATTCGAACGCGCGAGCATATTATCAATCCCGTCCCATCCTTTAAATGGGCGAAGACCTCCAATAGCCAGTAGACACTCTTTTCTGTAGAACTTTGTAGGCCCTTGGGTATGCCATTTATGCTTGGATTCTATTACCTTCACACCCTCCTTTTCAATATAAGTAACGCCACTTGCAATACCCAATAGTGGAAAAGAGGCAAATTTGCCTAGAATGAACTTGTAGTAATCACTGCGCTGTATAATAATATCCGCATCAAACTTAGACACGATATCCCATTCCACACCCAAACTGTCAGCAACCTGCAATCCTTCATTGAATGCATCCACCACATTATTTCCAGTTGCCCTCGCCCCTCCGGTTTTCTCCCGGCGGTGATAATGAATAAAAGGATAACGCTCCTGGTATTCCTTTACTATAGCTGGCGATTCATCATCAGAACAGTCATCCATCATAATCCATT
The DNA here is from genome assembly GCF_052180285.1 of Pedobacter sp. AW31-3R. Lineage (NCBI taxonomy): Bacteria > Pseudomonadati > Bacteroidota > Sphingobacteriia > Sphingobacteriales > Sphingobacteriaceae > Pedobacter > Pedobacter sp. AW31-3R. Next base: position 6,063,014 of record NZ_CP197475.1, read on the forward strand.
TCACCGGATGAATCCCCTGTTTGATGACAGATTCGATATTCATCGCAATAGAACCCTGTTCGTTCTTAAAAGGAGTAATCACTAATAACTTCATCGCCTTTATTTTTTTGTTAAATCACATTGTATCTCATTTCTCACACCCCCCCAATGGGCACCTGTCGCTATCAACTTTCCCTGCTCCTATTATTCCAACAGCGACTTAAACAACCGGGAATACTGTTCCATAATATGGTCTAAACTAAAATCCTGTGCCCTGCTCCGCAATTTCAGCTTATCAATTGGGTGATCCAGTGCATAATCAATCTGTCCAGCAAGTGAACGGGCATCTCCGGTTGGCGTAAGATAGCCGAAATCAGTACCGACAATCTCTGCAGGCCCATAATTACAGTCCGTCGAAACAATCGTAGTCCCGGCAGCCAATGCTTCCACCAGCACATTCCCAAAACCCTCATAATCTGATGAAAGAACAAACACATCGGCCGATTTCATCCAAGCCACAGGGTTCAACTGGAAACCTGCCAACTCTACCACTCCACCTAAATTATAAACCTGGATTTTGCGTTTCAATACATCCCTCATCGGGCCTTCCCCTACAATAATCAAGCGTACCGGTCGTTTTGACCGCAGTAAAGTCATTGCATCCAGCAATAATACATGATTTTTAGCTTCTGTAAGCCGGCCTACCGTGACAATCACCGGGACATCTTTATCCTCAAACCAGTCATGCACTACCGGAATTTTCAGCTGATCATCCAACAAAGGGGGATACGCAGGATTATAGATGACAGTAATACGCTTCTCCTGCAGTAAGGCTACATTTTTGAGCCCTTTCTTCACTCCTTCAGATACCGCCACAATTGCATCTGCATAGCGGTACAAGAAAGGAATGGTCAGGAAACTCAGCTTTGACAGGCTCCACTTCATGTTTTTGAAAAACACCAGGGTATTGTTCCTTTCAGAGATCACCACCTTAGTCTTCGTTCCGGAAAGCATCCTCGCCAGAATTGTAAAACCATTCAGGTCTGGTGTAGCAGTATACAACAGATCAAAATTTCCCTTTTTTAAAATCCCACTCAGCTGCCCAACCAGGCGCAACTGACTAATCGTTTCAAAATAAATCACTTTCACCCCCGTATTCAGAAGCTCATGGTAAGCCCCACCCGGTTTGATCAGGATCAGCGTAACCTCATGGCCATGGTCATTGAAAAAATTGGCGCAATTCACGATCATGCGCTGAATGCCACCCTGACCCAATTGTCTGTAAAAAAAAGCTATCTTCATTAGTGGGTAATTGTATTTTAATGGTTCTGAAACCACCACAATTCTCATTGTAGTTTCTTATCAGCGTTTAAATCTTATGATTTGTTGCGGCCGGGTGTTGTTCCACAGATTTGAAAGTATATTTTACTTTATTATACAATAACTTCCCCATCATCGGCATCACCTCAGGAGAAAAATTCAGACTTCTGATCAGCTCATAATCCAGCGGTTGCCGCTCAATAATTTGCCACCTCAGAATAGTATAAATTCTGTTATTCTGAAAACTTTTAATGGCATCCACTAACTTCACATTCTCCGAATCCTTTTTAAGCTTCAGTAAAAAAGGGGAAAAAATATAAAGCGACTCTCTCTTTATGGTCTTCGTGACCATATTCACGGCATCCTGATAATAAAAAGACATCACCTTATTGATCCACACATTCCCCTTACTATAATACAGGCACCTGATCCAGGTATCCACATCTCCGCCACGTTTAAAACCCGTTTCAGGAAACATACCAGCACGTGTGATCAGACCTTTCTTAAAACACACCGCCCCCGTCCATAAAGTATGGCGTTGATTAAATAAATCCTTCAAATCAAAATTTCGGAAAGGATAGTTGGTGTTTAGCCTCGACGTCTTATCCACTACCTTTTTCTCTCCATTTACATTCATCCATCCCCAGGTAATACACTCCATTCCCTGGTGCAGCAAAACCGTATCCTTAATCGTATTTAACAAATTCAGGTTCCATTCATCATCGGCATCCAGAAAGCAAATCCAGTCGTGCGCTGCATGTTTAATACCAAGGTTTCGCGCTGCGTAACCTCCGGCGCCGGGAACATTCCGCTTCAGCAAAGTCAAGCGGGGATCGGTAAACTCCATCAACTTCTCTGACGATCCATCAGACGAGGCATCATCAACAACAATCAATTCCAGGTTTGCATACGTTTGCTTCAGCACAGAATTTATTGACCGCTCCAGGTGTGGCAACTTATTGTGCACCGGAATAATAACTGAAAAAAAAGGGGAAGTATCCATAAAAACTATTGTTCTAATTACTCTTGTTGTATACTATCGTTTTAAAACTTACATCCTAAAAACACACTGTTAAAACTGCACTATTCAACCACGCTGTTAAAAATTAGGGGCGTTTAAAACGGGAGAAAAGTTTCTGCCATATCGTAGGTGTAACCGTATGGCTATAATCGCCATAATTATAACCGTACCCATATCCCGATCCTTGCTGTGAGGTGATATCATTCACCAAAATCCCGATGTTCTTCATGCTTTTATGACGTTTAAGATCCTGAACAATAGAAATTTGCGATTTAAGCGTATAATTCTGCCTCACTACATATATACATAAGTCGGCATAGTCGCCAATCAATTGTGCATCTGTCACAATCCCTATCGGTGGGGCATCCATAATTACATAATCATATTGCGTCCTTACTTCCGCGAACAGCTGTTCAGCCCGGGGACTAATGATCATCTCTGCGGGGTTCGGTGGTAAGGCACCCGAACTCATAAAAAACAAATTATTTAATGCTGGAAGCGGTTTCACAATATCTTCCACCTTCAAGCTGGTATCTATAATATAACTGGTAAAACCAACATTTCCACGAATATTCAGCTTGCTTGACACACCAGGTTTACGCAAATCCATTTCCATCAGCAACACCTTCTTTCCTGAAAGCGCTAAAATGCTTGCCAGGTTAATCGAACCGAAAGACTTCCCTTCTCCCGACATGCTCGACGTAAAAAGGATCACCTTCTCGGCTGGGTTTTTTAAAAAGAACCGCAAGTTCGTACGTAAAGCACGGAACTGTTCAGACATCACGTCACGCGCTGTATCCGTAATAATTAATTTAGACTGATCCGTATTGCGCGAAATCTCGCCCATAATCGGAACATTCGTTCTGTCGGTTACATCGGCCTTCGAATCTATTTTGGTATTCAGCAAAAAGCGCAGATAAATCAATGCCGCAGGAATCACCAGTCCTAAAAAGATCCCTACAAAATAATACACCCCCTTCTTCGGACTGAATGGGCTCGTCTCCGCTTTCGGCGGATCAATATTAGTTGAGTTTGAAATATTATTGGTCTTCGAGATGGCCGTTTCCTCACCCTTTTGCATTAAAAAGATAAAAAGATCCTCTTTAATCTTCTGCTGGCGGGCGAGATCCAGGTAATTGCGTTCCGTAGCCGGCACGCCTTGTGCACGTCCTTCCACTGTCTTAATTCTCCGTTGCAATGAAGCGCGGGTAATACCAAGGGAATTCTTGCTGCTGCTTAAACTCGCCATCATATCACTACGCAAATTGGCGATCCTTTTATCCAGATTAATAATCATCGGATTTTCCTCTGTCACGCCCATCATTCTTCTGTCGCGTTCCAGCAGCATTGTATTGTACTTCTGCACCAGTTCACTAAATGTAGGATCGCTCACCACCAATGAACTGGGCACCACCCTCCCTTTATCCTCCTGCAAGTATTCCTGCAGACTCGTCAGCACGCTAATCTGAGTCTCCACCTGCGACAAATCATTTACAAATTGTGCATTATTGGAAATCAGCTGTGTAGCCTGTTGCGACATCTCTGTCAACTTATTATCCTGCCTAAACGTCTGGATATTACCTTCCAGGCTTCCCAGTTCCCCACCTAAATACTTCAGCCGGTTCTGGATAAATGCATAGGTAGTATCTGCTACCTTATTCCTATTCTCCAGGCCTTTCCTTACATAATTATTCAATAAAGTATTCATAATATCTACGCCTTTTCCTGGTAGGGGATAATTAAACGTAATATCAATTACAGAAGCAGCTTTATTCGGAACCAGCACAATCATTGCCGTAGTCAGCTTTTCCACGGCCTTATCCACAGAAGTCACTGTGAATATATAATCACCAGATTTCGGTGCAGTACTCGTCTTCAAGATCTGCATCAAACCCAATCCTTTCACCTTCAAAGGCTTGCTATAAGAAACAACCGTATCCATCAAGTCATTCGTCAGCCTTATTTTTCCGCTGGAGAGGAACTCCACATCCATAGTCGTAGAGGCAATTGTATCTGCATATTCCACCACATCCACAATAAATGGCGAAGCATACAACTCTTCATCCCTAAACCTCTCTTTACTGAAATATGTGATATTCAGCTTCATCTCCTTCACCACACTCTCCATCAGAAAGCGGGTACGCAGCACTTCTGCCTCATTCTCTACCACAGATCCTGTCATGCCCGTCAAAGACCCCAGGGCTCCGTCGCCTGCTGAGGCACCTAACTTAGGATCATTGATCAACACCTTGGCATCAATCAAATGCATTGGCGTCTGTATTTTGGCAATATACCAAGTCAGCAGAAAACCTAGAAAACAGGAAATCACAAACCAATACCAGTTACTGACAAACTTACTCAACAGGTTCTCGAAACCGCGGTCATTATCGAACTCATCCATCACCTGATCAAACTTTTTATTACTCATATAGCGGTCAATTATGTACTTAAGCTGCTACGCAGCAGGAACTTTATAAATTATTAAATACGGGTCAATATTAAAACGATAGTAGAAATGGCTCCGATAACCGCTACAATAGTTGTACGGGCTGCACTATTCAAGGACAATACCCTGGCCTTATTCGGCTCGACATAAATCACGTCATTCTGTTTCAGGTAGAAAAAAGGACTCGAAAAAATATCAACCGAATTCAGGTTCAACCGTCCTACCGTTTTCTTTCCGCCAGCATCCCTAATCACCGTAATATTATCCCGTTTGCCATAAATCGTCAGGTCACCCGCCAGACTCAATACATCCAGCACCGATGCCTTTTCATTCGCCACCGTATAAGAAGCAGGTTTTGCCACCTCTCCTATCACTGAGACCCTGAAATTGGCAAAACGCACATTCACGCTTGGTTCCTGTAAATACCGCTTGGCTTTCTCTTCGATCAGCTCCCTGGCCTGAAATGTCGTTAATCCTGCCACATGCACTTTTCCAACAATAGACAGGCGGATATCCCCGTTACGGTCCACCATAAAACCAGTAATCTCTTCCCTTGCCAGGTTAGACGAGGTACCTCCCCCCATTTGGGTACTGGACTGGTTCACCACCGAAGCACTTTCCGGATCAACAGTATTGATTGTCACCGACAATAAATCATTATTCTGGATTACCGGTTCATTAAAACGGGCAACAGAATCGATCACCGACTGGTCGGCCATAGACAGGTTCTGGAAATAAGTTACCTTTTTGGTATTCACACAGGAAGATGCCGTAAAAAGGCAAAAAACGAAGGCTACATAAGTAAGGGATTTCTTTCCCTTCAGGTTTTGAATCATGGTATAATTCTTAAAAATTTTCAAATCAATTGGTAAAAGCACAACATCCCACCCTATATAGGTAAAGGCTTTTGCAAATAGGGGATAGCAATTTTCAGCTCTTCCCGATCAGAGGCAAAAAAGGAATTTATCTTATCTATAATCACCTCGGTGGCGATATATGTATCATAATAGAGGCACACATTTCTTTTCATTCGATCCATTTCCTCATCCTGCATTGCCAGTGCCAATACCATCATTGCATCTAACTCCTCCAATGTATTATACATAAGGCAATCCACCATATGTGTAAGCGGGGGACTAAACAAATTGCCATACTGGATAATTGGGATTGCACCCACGCACATCGCTTCCACCGCATTATGCGACCATGGCATCCTCACGCCTGGAAGGCATATATAGAAATTAGCCTGTGCCATAATCGTCAGCCAATCCCCATCTGGAGTCCTGGCCTCACTTCGCACAAACTTATCTGCTGCCAGACCATTCTTAAGCACATCGAAAAAAGCATGTTTGTCATAGATCATGTGTACCTGTTCACTGTCCTTAAAAGTCAGCTCCAAGTGGTCAAGCACCTCCACCCTCGAAATTATGCCCTTAAAATTATCCTTCAACACCGTACTGTCATACAATGTCCTATCTGCATTTCCGGCAAAAAAAATACGCATATTACATTTCATCTCTCTATATCCAGCCAATGCATAGGTTGAAAGAAACTCCTTGTAAAATCTTGGGTGAAGTGTAAAAGGAAGATACCAAGTATCCTTCATCGGCGTATCCAACAGCTGGTAGCCATTGTAAAAACTAATCTTCTTGAGATTACCATTAGGCTGAATTAAAGTAACTGTACGTGGCTCCGTACCGGTATTTCGGGTTAAGGCATACTCCTGTTCAAGCAGCAGCTCTTTATAGGGACCCTTTCTCAGGAAAAACCGCTGATCCAGTTTAATTACCAGTTCAAATCCGCTAAAACAAAAAAACTGACTGAGAATAAAAGAAAAACGGCCCTTATCTGTATTCAATAAAAAGCCGCCAAAATTAATCACAGCAGCTTTCGAACGAATAGCAACACCGGTATTTATCGCCGGCAAACGATAATATTTCAATAAACCATAAACCTTCACTAAAACCGTCTTCGCCCTTTTTATTATATACATATACTGTGTGTCTTTAAATCAATTAGCCTGTAAATACATCTTAAACCACTTTTGCACATTATCCGTCATGCCTAACCTTTATTGGAAGTTTCAGATAAACATTCAAAACACTTCTGTTTGCAAATCACAAACCCACCTAAGAATTGATAAAACTTTTAATAGAGTTGAGTAAATCGGCTGAAGCCATATCAGTCACCTGATGTAAAGCCACCAAACCAGTTTTCATTGCGGTGTCCATTAACTTCAACAACTCCACTTTGTTATTCGCCAGATACACATACTTTAGCTGTTGCAGTTTTCCTGAGGTTGCCAGCTGGTGTTCATTGCGGTGTTCGCCAAGGGCGGCAATTCTGGGAACTACAATTATAGGTTTACCAGCTGTAAGCGCTGAAAGAATCGTTCCCATACCGGCGTGGCTAATAACAATACGTGCTTCCGTAAACAACTCCTTATACTCCTCTGGTGTTAAGAAAATACGTGCTTCCATATGCTGTAACACCAATTCTGACTCGTACACCTGGGCAATAAACCTCTCCTCCGGATACATTCCTGCAATCTCATCCATCATCCCGATCAGTCGGTCAAATGGTTCCTGAGTTCCTATCGTTATAAAAATCATAAAACGTTTCCTGCAAATTGTACATCGGCCTCCACCAGATCCGGCCATTGTGTATATACTTTAGAAGCGAACTTCCTTGCAATTTTTCCACTCAGCGAAAGTTCTTCCGCATTGGCAATACTATCCACCCAAATTGTTCTAATTCCTAATGACTTTCCAATCACCAGCCCCATTAAGCCTGGTGCGGCTCCGGTAGTAATAATCACATCCGGCAACTCTTTCAGCACCACTTTAAAAATTTCCCCGAAGGTCATCATCATCCTCCTCTTGCTCTTTCTGTTCGAATCGGTAACAGCATAGAACTTATGATCCGGCACCATCGTTGCAAAACTCTTCTTGGTAGTGAGAAATACGACATTCATATCCTCAAATGCTTGTTTCAGTCGTAAAAGCTGAATCCAGTGTCCCCCCACCGAAGCGATAGCTAGTATTTTCTTTGGCATATCAATGTTATATTATAAGTAAACAATTGGAATTTTCAATCAGGTAAAAGCTTTTCTTTCCTCATGCCCGTGTGGCGGAACGCGTGCATAATCGCAACAGCTGAAAAAAATAGAAGTAATCTCTGAGTGTTAATTGCTTATCGGCAACCACCAACCATGCCAAATCAGGGTTGTAACAACTTTAATAGGCATAAAGTCGAAAGAATGCAGGGATTGATTATTCAAGAAACGGAATCAAACTATTTAAGAAATTAGTAGTCGTAATTAAACACAACCAGAGGCTCTATTTAAACAGTTTAGTGATTCCCTCCATTTTGTTTAACTTTTTGACATTTAAAATAGACGTACTGAATATTTAAACATACAATTGCCATTCATTACCTTCCATGCCGAAATTCAGTTTAAGCCTTCTTTTTTCATTATATCGTAGTAAAACATCTTCAAAAAGTCCTTTAATCACATAAAAGGGCACTTATCGATCATTAAAAGCATAAATTCTAACAAAATTTTAAATAGAATACTATTTTTAATGGTACATAGATTGTGTTTCCAAAGATATCTCCCCAATTTATCTAAAACCTATGAAAAATCTCACCTTCAGTGCTCAAATCTGTAATCACAAATCGGCCCTTCAGCTATTCGCCATGAAGTTTACCCATAATCTTGATGATGCAGACGACCTGGTGCAGGACACCCTACTTAGGGCGATGCGTTATGAAAACATGTTTAAAAGCGGAACCAATATCAAAGCCTGGTTATACACCATCATGAAGAATACTTTTATCAACAATTACAGATCTAAGAATATAAAAAGGGGAATCATAGATACACGGGAAGAGCTCAATTATGAGCAACTCTCACAAAGTGCAACAGATAACCTGGCGACTTACCATTTTATGGGAAAAGACATCAGCAAAGCCATTAGCCTGCTGGGTACTCAATATTCTATTCCATTTCTCCGGTACTTTGAAGGTTATAAGTATCATGAAATCGTAGTGGAACTCAATATCCCAATTGGGACAGTAAAAACCAGAATCCATGTAGCCAGACAATTGTTAAAAGCAAGCCTGAAGATATATAATGAGGAGTTTAAAAAAAGTAATAAATGCAATTAAGATCCATATCTTAAATCATTGATTAATTCCAGAAGCCTGCTCATTCAAAAAGCAGGCTTTGTCACATTTGAAGTCCATCCAAAAAGAAAAGGGCTGAATCCATGGATTCAGCCCTTTTCTTTTTGGATTTAAAATTAATATTTTACCCCTATTGACTGGACTTTAAATCCTATTGTCCTCAACTTTTCAGCATCCAATAAATTCCGGCCATCAAATACCTTTGCAGGCTTCAGCATATTGTCATATATCCGTTGCCAATCGTAATCCTTAAATTCATCCCATTCTGTTAAAACAGCTATGGCATGGGCATCCTTACAAGCTTCATAAGGATCATCAAACACCGACACTCCTCTTGAATTTACTTCGGGTTGTCTGGAACCCAAATAATCCAGATCACCATAAATCTGAACATCCGTAACCTTCGGATCATACACCTTAATTTCTGCCTGCTCATTCAGCAACTCATCGGCCACGTAAATAGCTGCAGACTCCCTGGTATCGTTCGTATCCTTTTTAAAAGCCCAGCCCAGAAACGCGATCTTCTTGCCAGATACAGTATTGTATAAGCTACGCACAATATTCAACGCGAACCTTTTCTTCTGATGGTCATTCATAATAATCACCTGTTCCCAATAATCTGCTACTTCAGGCAAGCCAAAAGAACGTGAAATATAAACCAGATTTAGAATATCCTTTTGAAAACAAGATCCCCCAAAACCCACAGAAGCTTTCAGGAATTTCGGACCAATACGGCTATCTGTCCCAATGGCTCTTGAAACCTCATTGATATCTGCCTCCGTTTTTTCACACAGTTCAGAGATTGCATTGATAGAAGAGATCCTTTGCGCCAGATAAGCATTGGCTACCAGTTTAGATAATTCCGACGACCATACATTCGTTGTCAGGATTCTTTCCCTCGGAATCCACTGTGCATAAATATCAACCAAAGCTTGTATCGCTTCCTGGCCATCTTCTGTACTATCCCCACCAATCAAAACGCGATCGGGGCTTAGCAAATCTTCCACTGCCGTACCTTCCGCAAGAAATTCCGGATTAGACAATACCTGGAACTTAACGCCACTCCCTGTACTCTGTAAAATATCCCTTACCGCTTCAGCAGTCCTTACCGGTAAAGTAGATTTCTCTACAATAATCTTATCTGTTTTCGATACTCTTGCAATTTGCCTTGCACACAATTCAATCCACTTTAGATCGGCTCCCATACCTTTTCCGGCACCATAGGTTTTCGTTGGTGTATTCACAGAGATAAAAATCATCTCTGCCTCCTCAATTGCCTGATCTACATCTGTAGAGAAAAACAGGTTCCGTCCACGTGCTTCAGCAACTACCTCACTCAAACCCGGTTCGTAGACAGGAATGTTATTTACATCGGGATCATTCCAGGCAGCAATACGTGCCTCGTTCAAATCTACAATGGTCACTTTGATATCCGGACATTGTTTAGCTACTACGGCCATAGTAGGTCCGCCCACGTATCCGGCACCTATGCAGCAAATCTTTGTAATCTTAGTCATGTTATATTAATAATTTAAGCGTTAAATCTTCAGGCTACTCCCCAAAGTAGTAATGGTGTTTTGGTTAAAAATTTCTTGTTCAATCGGTTGAGGTAGGTAATATCCTTGTTATCTACCCTGCCCTTCCTAATCGCCGATATAAAAGATAGCCAGTCCCTATAACAGAGCGATGGTAATTTTGTGTTATAAATTATAAGAGTTAATTGCGGTAATGTAGAGCTATCAGCTATGATTACCATTTCAATGTCATCATTCTGTTTTATTATAGCCCTTATCCTTATCAGGATATATAGTTAACACCATTCAAACCTTTACTGCAATAAAGACTTTCATAATACCAACTTAACATAGTTTTCATACTATAAATCAAACGATTTATGTAATATTTACGTTATACAAAGAATATTAGCTATTAACCTACAAGTATTTACACTTTTCCCTGACTAATTATGATTAAAATCCTACTGGAGATCAATCCAAAAGCCATTTTTACATTTTTACTTACCACTCTTACTTTCAACACTATTTTTGCCCAGAAAAAACCTATTAAATTTGAGATAGAATCTCAGTCCATGGGTACTACGAACGACGAAGTACCATTTTGGATGCGATCAAATCAATTTGGTTCAGTTCCTTTAACAGGTATCTCTCAAAGTTTTATTGGTCGTGCTTATAAAGAATTTAGCCCTTTATCTACAACAGATAGTATCCATAAGAAAAGAAAATTACTCGACTGGGGATTTGGTTTTGAAGGCAGGGCTAACATTGGTAAAGGATCCAACCTCCAATTGATAGAAGGATATGCCAAAGCCAGAATAGGTGTCCTTAATATTACTGCCGGAAGGAGCAGAAATGTAATGGGGCTGAATGGAGACACTACACTTAGCTCTGGAAATTTTGCTATCTCTGGTAATGCTCCAGGTGTACCTAGAATAGAATTATCAATTCCTGAATATTATTCCATTCCAGTATTTGATGGTTTATTCTCTGTAAAAGGTAATTTCCTACACGGATGGTTCGGTAGAAAGTCAATCTATAATGCAGTCAATAGTACAGCACATTATCAGGACACTTATTTTCACCAGAAATCTTTATATGTGAGAGTAGGAAAAGCAGACTGGAGATTTAAGTTTTACAGTGGATTTAATCATCAGGTAGTTTGGGGTAATGAAAGGGAAATCTATGGATCGGCATTCAAACTATCAAACCTGGAAACGTTCAAGTATGTATTGACCGGGCAGGCCTACGGGGGTAAAGGGACCCCAAGATCTAAAATTGGAAACCAAATAGGATCTTTAGATCTTGGCGTGGAATATAATTTTGATGCTGTTAAACTGAGCCTCTACAGGCAAAACTTTTATGATGTAGGTGCATTATCCAAATTAGCCAACATCAAAGATGGATTGACGGGAATTACTATAGAGAACAAGAATTTTAATACACAAAAAAATCTCATCAAGTGGAAAAAAGTTCTAACCGAACTATTTTACACAAAAGACCAGGCGGGGTATCCGTGGTCAAAACCGACAAAATCGGGTGATGAAGATTATTACAACAATTATTATTATAGAAATGGATGGTCGTACATGAATATGGGATTGGGAAATCCGTTAATCACAAGAAGAGAGGATGCCAAAGACGGACAGGAATCTAGAAATGAATATTTTATTAATAATCGGGTTGTTGCCATTCATCTAGGATTGGAGGGGGCAATCAAAGACTGGTCAGTACTCACAAAAGTTACTTACTCACATAATTATGGCACTTTTGGCACCAGTCAATATGGACGTGTTACCGGGCCAATAGTAGTACCTAATAATGGAAATGTATTTGAGAAAGTTAAACAACTATCTTTCTATCTTGAAAGTATGAAGCCCTTAAAGGATGGGATTAATGTGGGTTTTGCTACATCCTTTGATAAAGGAGAACTCTTAAATGATTCCTTTGGATTAATTTTAAAGATCAATAAATCCTTTTAAAAAAGAATGATAAAAGTAATAAGGTCGCTTGATAGAGCGACCTTATTACTTTTATCATTAATGAAGTATATTACTTCACACCAATAGCCTGAACTTTGAAGCCAATCGCTCTGAGCTTTTCAGCATCAAGTAAATTACGTCCATCAAATATTTTTGCTGGTTTAAGCATATTGTCATAAATCCTTTGCCAATCGTAATCTTTAAATTCATCCCACTCTGTTAGAACAGCTATGGCATGTGCATCCTTACATGCTTCATATGGATCCTCAAAGACAGACAAACCTTTGGTATTTTCCTCTGGTTTCCTAGTTTCAAGGTAGTTCAAATCATCATAAACTTGCTTTTCACCTACTTTAGGGTCGTAAACCTTAATCTCAGCCTGTTCATTTAACAGCTCATCTGCAACGTATATAGCCGCAGATTCACGTGTGTCATTTGTATCCTTTTTGAAAGCCCAACCCAGGAAAGTAATTTTTTTGCCAGATACCGTATTGTATAAACTACGGACAATATTCAATGCAAATCTTTTCTTCTGGTGATCATTCATAATGATAACCTGCTCCCAATAATCCGCAACTTCGCGCAAACCAAAGGAACGTGAAATATAAACAAGATTCAGAATATCCTTTTGGAAACAAGATCCACCAAAACCGACTGATGCTTTCAGGAATTTAGGGCCAATACGGCTATCGGTCCCGATCGCTCTCGAAACTTCATTGATATCTGCCTCTGTTTTTTCACACAGTTCAGAAATGGCATTAATTGATGAAATTCTCTGTGCTAAGAATGCATTAGCTACTAACTTGGAAAGCTCTGATGACCATACATTGGTAGTCAGAATTCTCTCCTGTGGAATCCACTGTGCATAAATATCAACCAATGCCTGAATGGCTTCCTGTCCTTCTTCAGTTGAATCTCCCCCAATTAAAACACGGTCCGGAGCTAACAAATCTTCTACAGCCGTTCCTTCAGCAAGAAATTCTGGGTTAGATAATACCTGGAATTTAACGCCATTACCTGTGTTTTGTAAGATATCCCTAACCGCTTCCGCAGTTCTTACCGGTAAGGTAGACTTCTCAACGATGATTTTATCTGTTTTTGATACTCTTGCAATTTGTCTTGCACATAGCTCAATCCATTTTAAATCGGCACCCATTCCTTTTCCGGCACCATAAGTTTTTGTTGGCGTGTTCACAGATATAAAAATCATCTGTGCCTCATCGATTGCTTTATCCACATCAGTTGAGAAGAAAAGATTTCTTCCACGGGCTTCGGCAACAACATCACTTAGTCCAGGCTCATAAACAGGAATATTATTTACATCAGGATCATTCCAGGCAGCTATACGCGCCTCATTTAAATCAACTATTGTAACCTTAATACCCGGACATTGTTTAGCAACAACTGCCATTGTCGGACCACCTACATAACCAGCACCTATGCAGCAAATATTAGTGATATTCTTCATATTTTATAAAAATGTTGTTTCCTTTTAAATTACATGCAATATATACAAAGACAGCCAAAAATTACACTGACCGTATGTTTTGTTTTTTATATGTTTCTATAAATCATTAGTGTGAATTATACACGAATATAGATATTTAAGTAGAAATGAATATATTTGTTGAAGATAAATGTCACTTTTTTTTATAAATATTAAGAAATCATCAAGTTTTCATGAAAATAATCTTAATGATAATTAAAGTTTGACCTTATAATCATAATTAATTTTTCAATTCATCGCAACCCGTTACAAAACTGATATAAAAGAATTAAATTGTAAACAAATGAAAAAAGCTCTAATTACAGGTATCACAGGCCAGGACGGCTCTTATTTAGCAGATCTATTGTTAAAAAAAGGTTATGAAGTTCACGGTATTAAACGTAGAAGTTCATTATTTAACACAGATCGTATTGATCATCTATATCAGGATCCACATGAAAGCAATGTTCGTTTTGTTTTACACTATGGCGATTTAAGTGACTCTACTAACTTAATCAGAATTATTCAACAAGTTCAACCTGATGAAATCTATAATTTAGGTGCAATGAGCCATGTACAGGTAAGTTTTGAAACACCTGAATACACCGCTAACGCCGATGGGATTGGAACGCTTAGAATTCTGGAAGCCATCAGAATCCTTGGTCTGGTTAATAAAACTAAGGTTTACCAAGCTTCCACTTCAGAATTGTATGGATTGGTACAGGCTGTACCTCAGTCTGAGACTACCCCATTCTATCCACGCTCTCCTTATGCAGTTGCTAAAATGTACGCTTACTGGATTACAGTAAATTACCGTGAAGCTTACGGCATGTTTGCTTGTAATGGTATCTTATTTAACCATGAAAGCCCACTACGAGGAGAAACATTTGTCACCAGAAAAATTACTCGTGGAACAGCTAAGATTGCGTTAGGCATGCAGGATAAATTATATCTTGGAAACTTAGATGCAAGAAGAGACTGGGGACATGCAAAAGATTATGTTGAAGCCATGTGGTTAATCTTACAACAAGAAACTCCTGAAGATTTTGTTATTGCAACAGGCGTAACTACAACTGTTCGTGACTTTATAAAAATGGCTTTCAATGAAGTTGGAATCACTTTAGCCTTTACAGGTGAAGGTGCAGAGGAAAGAGGTACAGTAGTTTCCTGCAGCAATCCAGACTATCAGGTTGAAATTGGTAAAGAAGTAGTTGCAGTAGACAAACGTTATTTCCGTCCTACTGAAGTTGATCTATTAATTGGAGATCCAGCGAAATGCAAATCAAAATTAAACTGGGAACCAAAGTATGATCTTGCCGGTTTAGTTAATGATATGATGACATCTGATGTTGAATATTTCCGTAAGGAAAAAATGTTAAAAGAAGCTGGTTATTCAGTGAAAAATCAATTCGAATAAGCCGCCGTTGATCATTTAAAAATTATAATGGAAAAAGATTCTAAAATATACGTAGCCGGACACAATGGTATGGTTGGCTCTGCAATAGTAAGGAAACTAAAGCAGGAAGGCTTTACCCAGATCATTACACGAAACTCAAAAGAACTTGATCTTCGCAATCAGCGTGATGTGGAAGATTTCTTTGCAGCGGAAAAACCTGATTACGTTTTTCTTGCAGCAGCAAAAGTTGGTGGCATTCTTGCCAACAACATTTATCGCGGGGAGTTTCTTTATGAAAACCTGATGATCCAGAACAATGTTATTCACTCTTCGTATCTTAACGATGTGAAAAAGCTTATGTTTCTGGGCTCATCATGTATTTATCCGAAATTAGCTCCACAGCCTTTAAAAGAAGATTACTTGTTAACGGGCGAATTGGAACCTACCAATGAACCCTACGCTATGGCCAAAATCGCTGGTATAAAAATGTGTGATGCCTACCGTACTCAGTATGGTTGTAATTATATTTCTGTTATGCCCACAAATTTATATGGCCCTAACGATAATTATGACCTGAACAATTCTCATGTATTGCCAGCGATGATCCGGAAAGTCATCACAGCTAAAAATACAAATGCACCTTCAGTTACCATATGGGGTACAGGTACGCCAAAAAGAGAGTTTCTTTATGTTGACGACCTGGCTGATGCCTGTTTCTATCTGATGGAAAATTACAATGAAGAAGGACTTGTGAATATTGGTGTTGGAGAGGATATTTCTATCATTGACCTGGCAGAACTCGTTGTTAAAATTGTTGGCTATGAAGGTGAAATTATCAAAGATTTATCCAAGCCCGACGGAACGCCAAGAAAACTAATGGACGTAAGTAAACTCCATTCAAAAGGATGGAAGGCTAAAATATCTTTAGAAGATGGTATAGAGAAAGTTTACAATGAAGTTAAAGACCTGAACTGGAACTAACAACTCTTTTTAATGAAAAAGGCAACCAATGGTTGCCTTTTTCATATACTCACTAAATGGGTTACTTAATCAATTTGAGTAAATACTGTCCGTATCCGCTCTTCACCAGAGGAGTAGCTATCGTTTTCAGTTGCTCCGCGTCAATGTATCCCATACGGTATGCAACTTCTTCAATAGAGCCTATTTTAAGTCCTTGTCTTTCTTCTATTACCTGAACGAACTGACCAGCCTGCATCAACGAATTAAACGTTCCTGTATCCAGCCAGGCAGTTCCTCTGCTCAATACACCAACTTTCAATTTCCCTTGTTCCAGATAAACTTTGTTTACATCAGTAATCTCGTATTCACCTCTTGGGGATGGCTTAATATTTTTGGCAATTTCAACTACACTGTTGTCATAAAAATAAAGACCAGGAACGGCATAGTCAGATTTAGGTTGAACCGGTTTCTCTTCAATGCTGATTGCTTTTTTATTTTCATCAAATTCTACTACACCATAACGCTCCGGATCGGAAACCTGGTAAGCAAAGACAACCCCACCTTCAGGGTCGGCACTTGCCTGCAATAGTTTTGACATGCCTTCACCATAGAAAATATTATCACCTAAAACCAAGGCCACCTTATCATCACCTATAAAATCTGCCCCAATAACAAATGCCTGCGCCAATCCATTTGGTTCAGCCTGAACTGCATAAGAGAATTTACATCCTAGTCTACTTCCATCTCCCAATAGTTTTTCAAAATTTGGCAGATCGTGAGGTGTTGAAATAATTAAAATTTCACTTATCCCCGCAAGCATCAGGGTAGATAATGGATAGTAAATCATCGGTTTATCATAAACCGGCATCATTTGTTTACTCATCACTAAGGTAAGGGGATGTAATCTTGTTCCGCTTCCTCCTGCTAGAATTATACCTTTCATGTTATATTTTTAAGCGTTAATGTTTAATTGTTTTATACATTCAACTAAGCTATCTCTCCAATAAGGGACTTCTATTCCAAACGTCTTCTTAATTTTTGTCTTATCCATTACTGAAAATTTAGGGCGTTCAGCTCTTGTTGGGTATTGAGAAGTAGGAATAGGATTCGCTTTTACCTGAGTATTACTAATTTCAAAAATTGCTTTCGCAAAGTCAAACCAGGAAATCGCACCTTCATTACTATAATGGTAAACTCCGTATGCAGAATTACCTGATGCTATGATATCCAGAATAGCTCCAGCCAAATCGATAGCATATGTAGGCGTACCAATCTGATCAGCTATAATATTCAGTTCATCCCTGTCAGCCCCAAGCTTCAGCATCGTTTTTACAAAATTATTCGCAAACTCCGAATACAGCCAACTGGTCCTTAAGATATAGTGTTCAGGAAGGATATCAACTACATCAAATTCACCTTCCAATTTGGTAACACCATAAATACTGATCGGTTCAGCAACATCATCCTCCTTTAAAAGCTCAACCCTGTCGCCTTTAAAAATAAAGTCAGTAGAAACATGAACCAACTTCGCATTAAAGTCCTTACAAGCCTTTGCTACATTCGCTGCGCCATCTTTATTCACCTTTCTACAAAGATCAATATCATCCTCCGCCTTATCCACTGCAGTATATGCCGCACAGTTAATTACAAAGTCGGGCTGCTTTTCCTGGAATAAAGCTTTCAGGGCATCATTATTCAGAATATTACCAGCAGTTTCATCCGGAAATTCCAGACCGTTGATTCCTCTTCCTGAAGAAACGGCCTTTAAACATTGTCCAAGTTGACCTGAAGCACCTAATACTAATATTTTCAAGATTTCTAAGTTTTAAAATTTATATATCTATTAAGATTTCAAGAATGGAAGGATAAGGTCTTTTTCAGACAAGTTCATTTTATCCTCCGGGATCCCCCAATCAATACCTAAATCAGGATCATTAAACCTCAGTCCGCCTTCCGATTCTTTATGATAACCATTATCACACTTATAAGCAAACACTGCAGTTTCACTTAATACGGAAAACCCATGAGCGAAGCCTCTTGGCACATATAACTGCGTATTATTTTCAGCAGAAAGCTCAACCCCCACCCACTGACCATAGGTTTCAGATCCTTCTCTGATATCTACAGCAACGTCCAGAACTTTACCTTCAATTACCCTAACCAATTTGGCCTGGGCATGCTCACCTTTTTGAAAATGTAATCCCCGGATTACACCATAGGTAGAAGCGGATTGGTTATCCTGAACAAAATGTCCATTCTCACCCGTTAAAGCCTCGAACTTCGGTTCATTAAAGCTTTCAAAGAAATAGCCTCTTGCATCCTTAAAGACCGTAGGCTCGATTATAAAACAGCCTTTTAATTTTGTTTCCGTTACTTTCATTTATCTTTCTGTGTATTGGTCTTCGTAATATTTCTTGTATTGGCCAGAAGTAACATTTTCCAACCATTCTTCATTCTCTAAATACCAGTCAACTGTTTTGGCCAAACCTTCTTCAAACTGAAGGCTTGGCACCCAGTCTAATTTTTCCTGTAATTTAGTAGAATCAATGGCATATCTCAAATCATGACCTGCCCTGTCAGTAACATACGTAATTAGTTTCGCTGAAGAACCAGGTTCACGTGCTAACTTCTCATCCATGATTTTACATAGCAGCATAATCAGGTCAATATTCTTCCATTCATTATGTCCACCAATATTATACGTTTCACCGGTTTTTGCCTGGTGGAAAATAACATCTATGGCACGCGCATGGTCTTCAACCCATAACCAGTCGCGAACATTCTCTCCTTTTCCATAAACAGGAACAGGTTTATTATTTTTAATATTATTAATGGCCAATGGAATCAATTTTTCCGGGAAGTGGTGAGACCCATAATTGTTTGAGCAATTAGAGATCACAACATCTAATCCATAAGTATCGTGGTACGCTCTTACGAAGTGATCTGAACTCGCTTTAGAAGCAGAGTAAGGACTATGCGGGTCGTATGCAGTTGTTTCAGTAAACATGCCCGTTTCACCTAATGCACCATACACTTCATCAGTTGATACATGATAAAATCTTTTTTTATCATAATCACCTTTCCAGAATTCCCTTGCGGCATTCAGGAGGTTTACTGTACCGATTACATTGGTCATCACAAATGCAGTTGGATCGGTAATTGAACGGTCTACATGAGACTCGGCAGCCAAATGAATTACAGCATCAAAATTCTCCTCTCTAAAAAGAGCGTTAATTTCTTCCGAATCAGTGATATCAGCTTTTACAAAGCGATAATTTGATTGCCCTTCTATATCATTCAGATTAGCCAGGTTGCCGGCATAAGTTAATTTATCCAGGTTAACAATCTCAATGTCAGGATAAGTATTCACAAATCTTCTTACAACGTGAGATCCAATAAATCCGGCTCCGCCGGTAATGAGGATTTTTTTCATGATTAAGTATCTATCTCGTTAATTTTCCTTTAATTGACTCAAAATGCTCTGCGTACTGGTCTACAATTTTATCCCAAGTATAAATAGCATTTATTTTTTCCGTATTATTTGACAAGTAATGCTGAAGACTAGCATCCGTTTTATTTACCTCCTGTAACACCTTACAGACCTCATCGGGTGTATTAAAGTACAAGGCATCGTCACCCAGAATATATCTGTTAAACGGATTGTCATTTGCGCACATCAAGCTATTGGAAGCCATCGCTTCCAATAACGATGGATTAGTTCCACCAACTGTGTGCCCATGGAAATATATATTCGAATAATACCTTATAGTATTCAGTTTATCAATGTTATAGATACCTCCAACAAACCTGATGAGTGGATAGTTCTTAAACTTATCTTTCAAGTATTCACCATATGTAGTTAGATGTTTTCCTATCACAAGAAATGGACGGCCAGCATTTGCCTTAGCCACTCCATCCAAAATAATTTCAATACTATTTTCTGGTTCTAATCTCGCAATTAACAAATCGTAATTATTCTGCTCCAGATTATATTCAGTCAATACGGATAAATCAGGATTTAAAAACACATCTGCACCATATGGAATAAAAGTAGAATCTTTTCCATACTTATCCTTTAAATAATCCTGAATACCTATTGAATCTGAAATCAGGTGATCACTATGTTTCACTCCAAGTTTTTCAGCTACCAATAAGAATTTTTTCACCTTTTCAGAATACTTCGTACGTTTCCACTCCAGACCATCCATATTGGTTGTGACAACGGTTTTTCTAGGCAATATCTTACCCCATACAGAGCTACTTGTATAACCGAGCTGAAGAATGATATCAACTTTTCGTTTTCGCACATCCATAATACAATTAAAATCGTATATAAACTGGCCTGCGGTTCCTAAACTATCTTCAGGATCGTAACAATGTTTCAACTGAACACCATTCCATTCGCTTTTTTGATAAGGATGATTATGAGAATTATACACTAAAACCTCATAACCTTTTTTCACTAAACCGAGTGCGAGGTACTCTGCGCATTGCTCAAATCCGCCATAATGATTTGGTATACCTCTAGTTCCAACTATTGCAATTCGCATATTATTTTATAAGTTTAAATCGTTATCCTGTAGAAAAAAATGAGGAGTAGAATTCCAATAAATGATTTATATTATTTGCCAGAATCAAAAATAACACAATAATATCAGGTTCCAAATAATGGTTCTAATTCTATCCATGTAATTTGTGATAAACAACACCTAATACCTACCACCAAATAAAATCCGACTCAAAAAAGGTATCCTACCCATTAATTTTGTGATAGAGATACTCATTATAATCAATACACACGCTAAAATTATGGTATATATAAAAGTATATACATAAACGTTTGAATCATGGATCGGAGAATAGAATTTAACTATATAATACAGAACAGTTTGTATGATATAAATGCCTAAACTAAAAACCCCCATGGTTGTAATAAATTTGATCTGAGGAAAGTACAAGAATTTCCTTATCACTGTTACCATGAGAACAACTCCTGTAAATCCAATTAAATATCTAAATAGAACTATCCACAAATGTTCTTTCGTTGCAGAATGATAGAATGACATTTCAGTAAAATATATAAGATCAATCTTCGACCAACTGAGAAGACAGAGAGGAAAAATCACAGCAGAAGCATAAATAAAATACTTTTTTACCTTTTGCAATTTCTCTACATTTAAATTGTAAAAATATCCCATCATAAAAAATGGATACATAAACTTAACATAGGAAAAACCAAAATTATCGGGAGTAAAAAGAAGAACCAAGAATATCAATGAATGCAACATCATTTCATTCTTCTTAACTGCGAAAAATGATACAATCAGCGATATTACAAACAATGACCACAGGAACCAAAGATGATAAGGTAAACTCCTAATATAAAGCCACATATAGCGCAGTATCATCTCCTTATTACGCAGAGCATCAAGTTCTTTATAGTAAACCAACCAGGTAAATAATAAACCCCAACATAAAATCGGATAAAATAATTGTTTAAACTTGATTTTAAACATTTCAGTAAACGGTTTCTTTTTGGCACTAAAGGCGAATAGATATCCACTAATACACATAAACAATGGCATATGGAAGGAATAAATGAATAGAAAAACCGGATTTTGATAACAATTATATTGGGTATCCAGAAATTGTAGTCCATGTCCCCAAACAACCAAAAAAATCGCCACTCCTTTCAAATAATCTATAAATAGGTTTCTGCTCATATTATTTTATATAGAATCTGTATTTAAACCCTTTGATATGCACATTATGATTTAATCTCTAAAACATCCTTGTAAGCTTCGTAAGTCTCTTCAGCAGCATTTAGCCAGGTAAATTTATCTAGTAATAATAATTTTAGTGAAGGATCAAATGGTTTGTTATAGGCTTCATCAACCGCCTTTCTGATAGAATCAATATCATCGGGATCACAATAAGAAGCCATGTCACCAAAATATTCTTCAGTATCTCCCTTCCGACTGACAACAAGATTACAGTCCATTACAGCAGCTTCTAAAGAACTTAAGCCAGTGGTTTCAAACCAACTTGCCAAGACATGCACTTTAGCAGCTTTATATATGGACGATAACTCTTTATGATCAATATGATCTATCATTTGTAAATTAGGATATTGAGCGATGATCTTTAAACAATCCTCGTAATATCCCTTATGGTTGGGTGATGGCTTACCTATTAATGTAACTTTATAGTCTGTATCTTTAAGAGCTAATAATAAGTTCAATTGATTCTTACGCCCTTCAATTCTTCCCACACAAATGATGTGATTCCTATAGCTTTCATTGGGCACTACATTCTCATCAAATGTAGATGTATCAATAGCATTGGGGATTTTTCTATATATACCATTCGTATCATAAAGTTTAGCAAACCTATTAAACTCACTATGTGAATTTGGTAGTAACATCTTTGCTTTACGGGACACATAATTGATTGAGGATTTATGACCACTCCATAGATAACGCATGGAGTTAATCTTATCGCCATTCACAACATATCTGGCAATGGCTTTAATATATTCCATTTGATCGCCAGAAAACACCCTTGCGACCAGTCCCTGAATACCTTGTCTATTCAATTTTTCATATTCACTATAATCAACGAAGATTGTAGAGATTACAAATGGCAGTTTATTCTTCTTTATGTGTGCAAGGATATCATCTGGTCTAATGACATTAAAGAAATGGATCAAATCATAACTTTCATAATTGATCTTTTCATGGGAAAGCTTAACATCAACATTAACACCCAGCAGTTTTAGATACTTCGCTGTAGAATACAATTGGACGGAATCGCCACCTGGAGACGAATCTAAAGTTGATCGCCCGATCATAAGTATATTCATTCTTTTAATTTCCATTCACTTCGTTAATTATTTTCTTTATGAAACGTGCTGGATTTCCACCCCAAATTTCAAAGGGAGGGATACTTTTCGCTACAACAGAACCTGCAGCAACAATGCTCTGTTCTCCTATTTCTACCCCTTTAAGAATAATTGATTGAGTTCCTATAAAAGCTCCTTTTTTTATAACTATCGGGGATGACTTTACAAATTTCTGATCCAATCTTCCCGTTCTGATGGTATAGTCTAAGCTATGGAAATCGTTATCTAATAGCTGACAACCACCACCAATTCTTACGTCATCCTCTATAGTTATTTTTGACCACGCAAATAGCAATGCATTAGAGATTCCCACATTGTTACCAATTATTATTTCAGCGCCCGGATTTAGGCAGATATAGGTATCAGAGCTTAATCCTACCGGATTTGCCCATTTGCTGGATACAATTGAAACCTTATTGCCAAAAGTGATCTTGCCCCTCAATCCCTTAACTTTGATACAACCTGTAATTTTAGGCAGCTTCAAATATTTAGCATTGATCAACTTTAGCATTATAATGTTCCACAGATAGCTCCTTAATATTAAATATTTATGCATTTTAAAAGAGTTAGATAATGTATAACTTAGTTATTCAAAGCTTTTATTATTCCTTCTGCCAAATTTTCCCCATTTTTAGTTGGAGTTAAATATGCACCTTCTCCGTATTCATTCCACGCATATAACAATCCGATTTTTTCAGGTGTAGTATTGCTGGTGTTTTTTTGCAACCAGTCAGCACAGCCCTTAACCGAATTGTATACCGATTGCTTTGAATACCCTTTATAATAAGGCGATGTCGAGTATCTATTACTTTTATTCGCCCAAGGCCTAGGATCCCAGTTCAAAGTACTCACCGGTATGTATTGTAGATTTGTCAAACTCTTAAATGAATTCCACATCTGCCTCTCAGTACTGGCCATTTTTTCTATAGGTACACTCCCTGATTGACGAAACAAACCCACATCATGATAATTGTACCCGGTAAGGATATCAACACCACATCTCTCTGCTAGTAAAATATTCTTCGGATCATTAGATACACAGCCCGCAATACTTACACCTGCCAATCCCTCTCTTCGTGCCTGTTCTCTCAAACTTTCAAAAGCAATAGCCACTTTCTCAGCTGAGCCAAACTGCTTAATCAGTGTTTGCAAACTAAAAAAGACAATCAATGGTTTATTGTTGGCCTTAACATATCCAGGTAATTTGAAGAGATTAATGGCCCTTGTCTGAAAGTCTCTCCAATTTGAAGGACCGATTTCATATCCTTCATGATTGGAAACCAACAAGCTAAATTCAAGCAAACTTCTATTCGGTGATTTTAAATAAAGATTAAGTGCATTATTTAAAGGACTGTCCCCACCCTTTTTATAAAACCAGCAGAAACTAAAAAAGCTTAAACCATTTTTTGAAGCCACCTTTATTTGCTCATCAACAATCTTTTGTGTACTGGTAACCCAACCCCATTTCGGTTGCCTGGAGGAGAAATTATTAACCAGGGAAGATGTCAAATGTACGGAACGGATGTTCCGCCAACCATCAAAATAATACGCCCCCATTTTTACTCTGGTTTGGCTATAAGCTTTACAATTAACAAGCTGAAAAGCGATAATTAGAAGGAGATACATTCTTTTCATATTCATCAGTTTAACTACTTTTTCAAATAAAGATTGAGCCCAAGTCTCTTAGTGGTTTTTTTAGATAAAAATTTAAATCCAACCCAATAGGAATTTAAATAAGCTACAAATGGATTTGCTCCTCCAGTCTTTATAGCCGCCCTACGATGCTCCTCAATGCCCAGAAAGCTGTCACTCATCCCACCTTCTAACATGATCACTGTTAACTGGTCAAAGAATCTACCATTTAACTTGGATTTAGGTCTTAATAAGAGTTCATAGTCCCCGGAACTTCTATAGGAAGGATCAAACAGTCCAAAGTCACGAAATAATTTAGGTGAATGTAATGAACCAGGATGTGCAACGGTCATCTCTTTTAAAAAGAACGGCCATTCCCAAGGCCATCCTTTGATACGTATCATTTTTCCAGAATCGTCTATTATCTGCATCTTTGATGATATATATAGACAGTTATCTTCTGTTATGGTATTATCAATAATGTATTTTTTATAATCTTTCAGGGCTCCAGTTACCAATTTATCATCGGCGCCCAAAAACATGATCCATTCGCCCGATGCTTTTAACACTCCTTTATTCCAGGCATCATAAATACCCTTATCTGGCTCACTAATCCAATATTTGATATACTTACTATATGATTTAATAATCTCGACACTGCGATCCTTTGAGCCACCATCAATAATAATAAGTTCATAATCATCAATATCATGTGATTTGATGCTTTCAAAAAAGTCTACCAAGAACTTCTCGGCATTATATACAGCTGTTATAATGGATATTTTCATACTGATTTACGTTTACTAAAGACTAAAAAAGAAAAAGGGAATAAAAGAAAAAAGGCCGTATTTGTAATAGGTTCAGAAATAGTAGTCAGCGTAATTATTAAATAGAATACGAGTTGGGGATACCCGGAACTCATCGAAAATCTATTCCTATAGAAGAGGATATTCAATAGAAGACCCGCAGGTACACCAAACCAACAAAATATTCCTAGCAAACCATTGGTAAAGCCTCCGGAAAGCTCATCTACATCAGCTAAATACTCTGTAGTAAAAACATTAGATTCAATTATCGATACATATGGAAGAGTTGTAAGGTACTTGGTTTCAAAAAGACCATGTCCGAGTAAGGGTCTATCCGCAATTAAACTCATCCCTATTAAATAATCTCTATATCTCACAAGCCCGGAAGTATTACTTCCACTGATCTTGTCTTCAATATTATCTTTTATAAAAATAAGACTCCCAGACAGCAAAAATGTCAAAATGATAAGTCTTATAATCAACGAAGTCCGTTTCTTAAAGTTATGAAGGATAAAATATATGTAGTTAAAGCCCAAAATAACGAAACCAACGGTCGAAAGTGTACTGAATATAGTTAATGTTATCAATACCAAAACCCAGATTGGCGCATTTCTCTTGATGCTATAAAAAAGATATATATTTAACATCATCTGCAATAATCCAGGCTCCCAAAGTAAACCAGTATTCCTAATCGCTCCATCTGGATTGGCGATATAAAATAAAAAAGCAAAAGTCCTATATGGGTAACCAAAAGCAGTTGTAGCCATGTACAATGGTCTTAATAAGATATATAAGGCGAAACCTATTAAGGCATGGAGAAATATGAAGTGGAGGGCTCTGTAAAATCTGTCTAATAAAACATCAAAACCCTTTTTCTTATAATACAGAAGAAAGACATAAGATTCTAAAACCAATCCATACTGAAATATAAATTTAGAAATCGAAAAGTTTGGTCCGAAGATGTTGTTAATAAATAGAAAAATGAAAATAATGAACAAATTTCCAAAGTCCTTTTTTGATAGTGCTTTGAATCCATCTCTGGAAAGAAAGAGAACTAATGCAATTAATAAACTTCCTTGCCCAGGGATAAATCGGATACCACAACTTTGGATGATCACCAACAACAGCGTAAAAATCTCTATGCGTTCTCTTCTCAGAACACCAGCAGATTTTATGGGCTTAAAAATTTTATTGTTGTCATTATCCATTGAATGTTGAATATAAGTATTAATTAAACTATAATTCTTTGATTAGATTTTGTATAAGAGCTCCTGAAACCCTCCAGTTTAACCTTGATTCATATTCATTAAAAGAGGTATTGCACAAAGCAGTGTAGCGTTTCTGATCATGAAATACATCACGTACATATAATGCAATATCCTGAGTATTGATATTGGGATCGAAACAATATCCATTGACATCACTTAATATTACAGAAGCAATTCCGCCAACATTAAAAGAAATAGCGGGTAAGCCAAATGAATTGGCTTCAGCAAATACAATTCCAAATGTATCAGCCACAGTGGGTAGCAAAAAGAAATGGGATTCCAGGTAAAGATTGTTAAGAATCTCATTTTGAGATGAATCAGACTTATTTAGAAAACCATGATTAATTATGTAATCCGGCAATGGATCTAAAGGAATCGATTTTAATCCAACTATGTGTAATTCTGCCTTTATATTATTATCATTAAGGTATTTAACTATCTCATATGCTTTATCCCCACCTTTTCGATGCCATTCTACTCCAACAAAAAGTAGTTTTATAATCTCCTTTGATCTATTCGCTACAATTTGTTTAATGTCTTCAGCTGATCTATCACAAATTATATTAGCACCTCGCGGAACAACTTTAATCTTAGCTGAATTTATACTGTAATCATTTATAGCTGAATCAGCAGCCCATTTTGAGGCATAGATCGCCAGATTCGTATTGTCCAGTGCCTTCTTTTCTATCAATGTTCCATTCCTAATGGAATCACCAGACAAATTATTAAAATAGAAGCCAATCATTTGGGCGAAAGTAGCATCTGTGTAAAATACTATTGGTTTATCACTTTTCAGAAATGCAATAGGTTGTGAACTCAGCGAAAAAAACAAATCAATATCATCATCCTGTTCTTTTGAAATGTATTGTGCGAATTGTTTTGCATACCATTTTTCACGTAGAAAATCGAATCGTTGCTTTTTTAACCTATAAAATACCTTTTTTATATACGCCGATAGCGGAGGTTTCGGATTAAATTTATCCAAATATTGTAGGGTATTTGAATTCTGTTTCAAAGCAGATGCAATATTTACTCCCAAACCTGATCTCTTCGTAATATCTGTCGTATCAAATTCTGCAATATATCCTATTTTCATAATGAATTTTATTAAAATGACCAGTAAGATTAAAACCTTTCGGCAGATTGTCCCCTTCTCAACTTAAAGAGTGTATAATTATAAATGAACTGCAATTTATATCTTGTATAAAACACCTTCATTTTTTGGGAGATTGACAAATGCTCCTTAGAAAAAATTAAGCCTATCTCACTACCTACGGGAATTAATTTTTTAAACAAGGAAAGGTAGAATTTGACAAATCCTTTTTTCACTTCATGCGTATTATAATGTCCTCCTGCTACTCTTCTGGATTTTTGAGCAAGCTCCTCAAAACGATATCTCGCAGGATGATTAACGATAACATTTGCGCCAAATATGATTTTAACATTTGCCTGAGTCGCTCTATTTCCCCACTCAAAATCACCTCCTGACATTAAAGAATCATTGAATACACCAATTGAATCAAAAGCCTTTCGTGTTGTAAAAAGATTTCCGGTAACACAGGTACCATATTCCTTAACGTAAAGATCTTGTTGAAATGCAAAGACTGTTTCATAAAGTTCAACGGAATTATAGATATCAGGAACTTTAGAAAATATATCTATCCGCCCCCCTATTCTTTGAAGAGTAGAATCTTCTTTAAATAGATCAATTGCGTTTTTAACCCAATTTGCATCTGGAATACAATCTGAATCAGTAAAACCAATATAGCTTCCTTTGGCAAGGGCCAATGCAGCATTTCTAGCTGCATAAGAGCCACTTTTACCTTCCGTTATTATTCTACAGTTACCTGGAACAATAAATTGATCAGGAACGCTATCCTTAGGGTTATTGTTAACAACAATAATCTCCATATTATCCAAAGGATAACTTTGACGAGACAAAGCCTCCAAACATAATGACAAGCGATCCCAATCATTATAGGTAGGAACGATAATACTTACAAACGGAAGCTCCATAATTAGACGATTAATTATTTCAACTTATTTAATAAAGTGAATATTTCCTCCCAGGTACTTTCACTCAATTTCTTTTGTTCGATACTATTTTTCTTAAGTTTTTCGATGATGGTGATTCTTGAAGAATCGTCTAAAATTGAGTCTAATTTTTGTAATAAAATGGTATCGTTACTAGATACATCCACGAGGGCTTCAGCATATCCATAATCCTCCAAAAGCATCTCATATTTATGACTCCATCCTGTAGCTAAACAAGGAACGGCCTGCGCGAGACAACTTACAAGTCCATGAAATCTTGAGGTAATAACAGCTTTACTGGATCCAATAATTCCTTTGACATGTAATGGGTTATCTTCGATAACAACCGGAACTTTTTTCTCAATCGAATTGTTCGTATTAACTGCTAAAGCCAGATCTTTTTTTCCTTCATGAATTAAAAAGAAAGGTTTATAGCCTTTATCTTGAATCATTTCTACCATTTTCTTTAACATGGAAACATATGCCAGCCCAGCCTCTTCAGATGCAGTTTCGATCATTTTATTATTCGGGATAATCGCAACTTCACAGGTTTTAGGATCAAAAGAGGAGGGAATACTACCTTTGATAAGATTAGTAAAATCCGGCCTAAGTTTGATATTCTTTGCATTCGGATTAAGCTCTAACATATATTGAAAAGAGATTCTATCTCTCGCAAAAATGAGGTCACTGTATTCAATAATTGTTCGCATTTTTGACACTAGCTTTTGTTCCGTAAATGGTCCGAGTGCTTGTGGCATCATGATAACTTTTTTACCACTTTTTTTCCATTTAATAATATGATCCGCTAATCTATAACCAGCTTTCCACGCACCCCATTGATCTCCAAATGCAAATCCAGATCCATCTATCACCACATCGATTTCACTTTCATTTATGAAATAATTGCTTCTTCTCATAGATTGAGGGACAAGAGCAAAAACATATTTAAGAGGGAATTTGTATAACTTAAAATTTGTCTTGGTAAAGATTCCAAATTCCTGTTGTTTGTTTCTCGGAGCAGATGGAGTTTTCTCCATAACAAAGATCACATCTGGGAATTTACTTTTGATCTTTTCAATAATAGCATGAAGCATCAGCTCAGCACCTTTGTTGTGAAACTCGACTCCACGTAATTCAATAATCATAGCCATATCTATTATAAGTTATATTTTCTAATTTGCGTTAGGTTTCTCTTTTCCGAAAAAGCAACTAGTCCATCAGGATCAGGATAGCCAACACCCATACACATAATGGTACGCTGATGTGGTTGAAGATTTAGAAACTGAGACATCTTATATTCTCTATCATTTATATCTGGCCAATTGATTGCACAGCTACTTAATCCTAATGTTTCTAAAGCAAGCATCATTGACATTGCAGCTAAAGAGGCATCTATATATATCACATGTCTGTCTCTTTCGTCAAAATAGGCATCAAGATTGCCGACAATCACAACCATAACTGGTATGGAATGACCATATCCCGTGGTGCCCATAGGATATTTTATCACTTTACTCACCAATTCAGGATCATCAATTATACGAAATTCGAAAGGCTGACGATTACAGGCACTAGGGGATTGATTTGCTGCCAGGATAGCCTTATCAATTAATTCTCTTGGTACAGGCTTTTTTAAATACCATCTTACTGATCTTCTTTGTTTACTTAACCTGAAAAATTCATCATACGAAATATTACTTCTATTTTCATGAAGTCTTTTATAAGGCACAGACTTAGTTAAGTCATTACAGTCAGCATTTAAATCACTGGAAAGTATGGTATTGAACCGCTGACCCAAACTCTCTATAAAAGCATCATTCGATGCAATATGAGCAAAATATTCGCTGATGACATCTTTAAACCACTTTAATTGTGGATTTGAATTATCTTGATTATGAATTTTCCAAATACCTTCAAATGAGTCAATCGTCTCCAAGATATAATCTTTTGCAAAGACTGTACGCCGAGGTATCATCAGTAATCCCTTCTCTAACCTATGCGTATTCCTCACTAAGAGGAAGTAATTCCCATTTGAATCCTTCGTTTCCTTTAAGTGCTTGACCTTACCTGCGAGTACTGCATTATGTTCTCTCCTAAAGGCTGAATCAAAAAGAAAATAATAGACGGATGACAAGAAATATGATTTATATAAATACCCAGGCAGCTTATTCTTAATAAACCCCTTGACAGTTGATTTTAGCTTCCTTAAAATGCTCATACCGATGTTTTCCTTAATGATTTAATTTGAGTGAATTCCCTTTTAAGTTCATTTCCCATAGACAAGTAGATGATTAAAAAATATGAAATAAAAATTGTAGTTCCTGTAATCATAAAATGAACGTGTAGTATTTTATCCATCAATAATGCAAGGCCATAACTTCCTATTGCAGCCAACCATGGTCGCTTGACGGAGTGAAAAAACTCCATAGTTGTTAGTTTAATCATCAACAAATAATTAAAAGTATATTGACCTATGATGACTGCGACAACCTTATTGATCAAGACTGCATATGCTGCCCCGGCAATACCCCAATACACTATTCCGTAGTATAAAGTGGGTATAAATATTACAGATTTAATGATTTGTAACTTGAATTCAAGTCCAGGTCGTCCCATTCCCCTAATGAGGGCTGTATTACTGTTGATCAACATATGCACCATTACAGATACAGCCAAAATCTTCAATGCAACGACAGATTCAATCCACTTTTCGCCAAAGAATCGTATGATGAAAGGTTGTCCAACAGCTAACATAAAGATCATAATTGGATAGACAATGATACTATTATAGCTGATGACTTTAAGATAATACTTTTTTAAGGCCTGAGGATCCGATTGATTCTTACCATAAATTGGGTACATTACGTTATTAATTACAGCCATGAGTCTGCTCCTAAATGTATCTGTAAGTACAAAAGCAAAAGTATAGGCTCCTAGTGCTCCTGCACTAAGCAACTTCCCAATTAGCAAATAATCGACATTATTGATCAAATAATTAATGACGTTAGTACCAGTAGTATATGCGCCAAACCCAAATACATCATTAAATGCATCCCTATCCCAAATGAATTTGGGATACCATCGCGAAGCCCAAAAATATAATGGGATCGAAATAATAATTGTAGCAACAGAGTTAAACACTAGAGCCCATACCCCTGCTCCCATATAAGCTAATATCAAAGCAATACAGCCAGAAATAATATTCGATGTATTGTCAATAAATGCCATTTTTTTAAAATTCATTACTTTAGTAAGTAATGCTTTATGAACAAGATTAATAGGGCTAAACAATATTCCAATACTCAAAACGGGAATTATGGATTTCAACATTGGCTCCTTATAAAAGCTAGCCGCAAAAGGTCCAAGTAAGAAACTCATTATCAAAAATAATCCAACAGACCAGATTACACCTGTCCAAAATGCAGTATGATAGTGTGCTTCCCGTAAATCTTCATCCTTTCTCTGTACCAATGCTGCTGCAATACCGAGATCATTCAAAACTTGAACAAATCCGGTAAAGATCATTGCCATTCCAATTACGCCAAATTGCTCAGGAAATAAAAGCTTAGCAAGAACTAATCGAATAATAAAAGTAAAAGACTGATTAATTATCAGCTGGACTCCATTCCAGAAAATACCAGTTATAGCTAATTTTTTATGGCTACTCATTTGTAAGTTATCAGTTTAAGCATATATAATTAATTTCAGTATCATAACAATTCAACTTACGCAATCACCAGAAAATCAATAATTCATTAGCGTTAACGTCGCTTGAATTTACTTAGGAAGCCTTTCTTATCACTTTCCTGTTCATAAGAACCATATCCATAACCACTGCCATAACCGTAGCCATAGCCATAGCCACTTTTGGTGTCAATATCATTCACGATAATTCCCATTCTCTTCATTTTATTTGACAAGGCAAGATTTTTAACAATATTGACCTGATCTTTATAAGTATATCCCTGTCTCATCACATATAGACACATATCAGCAAAATCTCCCAAAAGCTGCGCATCTGCTACAAGCCCTATAGGTGGAGCATCAATAACGACATAATCAAATTGTCGCTTTAGCTCATGTAATAATTCTGTAGAACGGCCACTCATTAGCGTTTCTGCAGGATTAGGCGGAATAGGTCCCGAACCTACAAAGAAGAGATTTGGATGGAGGTCCAGAGGTTGAATAATGTCCTTTGGAGTAATATCATCGGAGATAATATAATTTGTAAAACCAAATTTATTATCAATATTCATCTTTGCAGACAAACCAGGCTTTCTGAGATCCAATTCCATTAACAATACCCTTTTTCCTGACAATGCAAGTATAGTAGCAAGGTTAAGTGCGATGAATGATTTTCCTTCTCCTGACATACTAGAAGTTATAAGCGTAACTTTTTCGTTCTCGCCTTTCAGGAAAAAGGAAAGATTGGTTCGCAACCCTCTGAACTGCTCGGCAATGATGGATCTGGAATTATTAGCAATTATCGAATTATCAATATCATCATTATGGCTTATTTCACCAACAACTGGTACGTGAGTAAGACGAATAATATCATCCTTGGATTCAATTCGGTCATTCAACAAATCTTTCAAGAAAATAATACCTAGAGGTAACAAAAATCCAAAAACCAAAGATCCAAGGTATACTACTGATTTTTTTGGAGCAAATGGTTTATTATCTGCTCTTGGCTGATCAATAGTTTTAGAATTCGCGATATTGGCAGTTTTGGAAATCGCTGTCTCTTCACTTTTTTGCATTAAGAAGATGTAGAGTTCTTGCTTAATTTGTTGTTGCCTAGCTAATTTTAGATAATTACGCTCAGTTTCGGGAACTTGTCTAATTTGGCTATCTGCACCTGCGATTTGTTTTTTAAGCTTATCTTTAGTTATTTCAAGTCCGTCAAGCGTACTGCTCAAATTAGCCTCTATATCGGATCTTGCATTGGAGATCTCCTTATCCAAATTTACGATAATTGGATTATCTTCGGTTAAGCCTATTAATTTCCTACCTCTTTCCAATAATAGGACATTATATTTTTCAACTGCCCCACTGTAAACCATACCAGTTTGCATTAACGGACTAGGGAGCACTCTCTTATTTTTCGTATTATCTTTTAAATAGTCCAGAATACTGTTGACTATTGAAATTTGCGTCTCAGTTTTGGCTAACTCATCAGTATACTGACCTGTTGAGGTTACTAATAATTTGCCTTGCTCACTCATGTCAGCCAGACTGTTTTTTTGCTTAAAATTCTGAATGTTCCCTTCAGCACTTCCAAGTTCACTACCTATAATCATTAACCTCCTTTGAATGAAGGCTATCGT
Source organism: Pedobacter sp. AW31-3R (assembly GCF_052180285.1). NCBI lineage: Bacteria > Pseudomonadati > Bacteroidota > Sphingobacteriia > Sphingobacteriales > Sphingobacteriaceae > Pedobacter > Pedobacter sp. AW31-3R. The sequence continues at coordinate 6,097,274 of NZ_CP197475.1, forward strand.
ACTGTCGGCGATCTCATTTTTATCTTTGAGGTTTTCCTGAACATAATTATAAATTAAACGAGTCAAGATATCTTCCCCTTGATCTGGAATCGAACTGTCGAGAGATAAATCAATGATGGTAATCAATTTACTACCTACAGAGACCGTTAAATCATTGATCAGACTTGATGCTTTATCATCTACTGACTGGACTAAAAACCCGTACCCTTCCTTCGCTATCTCAATATTAGGATTTCTAATAATTCGAATAGTCCCTACACCTGGAATGTTAATTGGTTTATTGAAACTAACCACAGTATCCACATCATCATACTTTAGTGAGATCCTGTTGTTATCAAGAAAAGTAAGTTCTGAGGGCACAAACTTGACAGTCTCTGCTAAAATTATTGGTTCAACAATAAAAGGGGCTTTGTAAATTTCGATATCTTTAACAGGAGCCTTTTCAAAATAAGTGACATTTAACTTTAAATCTTCAACAACACGCTCTATTAAATGACGCGTTTTCAAAATCTCAACTTCGTTATCAACACTACTTTTTCCTCCAAGTAATCCCCCTAAATCGCCTAAGACTTCAGATCCTGTAGCCAATCCACCCCCCTTTTTTTCGTCATTAACCAACACCCTAGCCGATACCTTATACATAGGGGTAGCAAATTTATTATATGTATATGCTATAATTAAACAAGCAATTACCGACAAAAGGAACCATGGCCAATTCGAAAGGTATCTAAATGCAATCTGGCGAAAATCTATATTATCGTTTTCGACCGGCTGTGATATCAATTGATTATCTGATGATGTATTCATGTAAATTTAATAGATTGATGTAAAATTATTTATCACCATCCTCAGAATTAAAAAATTCTGGTTGCAAGCGTGATCAATACTGTCAACGCGGTACCAATTAATGCAAAACTTTGAGTTCTAGCCGTATTCAAGGATGCAGCTTTTCCTTTGTTTGGTTCTACATACAGCACATCATTTTGCTTCAAATAAAAAAATGGGCTATTGAACAAATCAGCTGAATTTAAGTTTAACCTGGCAAATTGCTTTACTCCATTACCACCTCTAATTAAAAGTACATTTTCCCTTTTTCCATATATTGTTAAATCACCAGCCAAACCTAGTGCGTCTAAAACAGTGAGCTTTTCATTAGGAACGGTATAGGTAGCTGGACGTGCAACTTCTCCCAAGATGGTCAATTTAAAATTTGCATACCTGACCTGTACATTGGGATTATTATAACTCTTTGAGGCAATATCTCTAATAAGGTCTCTTGCTTCGAAAGTAGTTAAACCCAGCAATTTAACTCTGCCGATAACTGAAATTTCAATCTCACCATTTTTATCGACTAAAAATCCATTTATAGCAGAACTCCCTGGGGCTCCAACTTGTCCACTACTGAGAGCTTGAGTGCCCAATTGATTAATAACCATAGATGTGGTCGGATCTATGGTAAAAACAGATATTGACAAAATATCGTCTGGTTGGATTGTGGGCTCATGGAAAACAGCAGTTGCTGATAAAGATGAGCTATCCGCAATACTAACATTTTGGAAATAAGGAACGTTCTTCGTTGTTCCACAAGATGAAAGTAGGATGATTGCAAATAAACACAATAATTTAGAGAGCTTATTTGTAGTACTAATTCTAATCATAAGGTGAGTGTAGTTTGCGCAACCATTGTAGTTGTTCAACTGTAAAACTAAGCTTTTTATAATATTTGACCTAAAATATTTAAATTATTTTCAAACATATCGAAACTTTGTCTTTTCAAAAAAATTCTATCATTAATCAAAGGTCCTTATCAAATAAATGTTTCAATCAATGAATTAAACCTATTCCTAAATCCTCTTTTCTATATTTTACGATAGATTTTCAATTCGAAATCGTAGGAAATTGACCAGAAACGAATGCCATGGAAGAATTATAAAGTATGTTTTCCTTTACATCCATCTTCTTTAAAAAACTTATCGTTATCGGGTCTGAAAAGACCTTCTTGATTGCTATATCAGCACCATATAATGTGAAATGATTTTCATCAAACATATAAGGACTATTCGTTTTTGACAAGGGGGGAATGTTAGTGCTATGAATAATATTAATATAATTTGATTTAAACTGATCTTCCAGAATCTGATTAATGGTGAAAGAATCCTTATTTATCTGACTGTCCCTTAATTTGATATTATACTCAATCTCTTTTGCCAATATTGATGCATAACGCATGTAATAAGTTTCATTCTGACCAATTAATAAAACAGGAATACCCAATTCATTTAGATATTGAATTGTATTTCTAATATCATTAACCATCCTGTCATTATCTCCAGCAGCCCTTCCTACCCAGTTTGCACAAATAAAAATTCCATCAATCTTTTTCGAATTATTTACAATGAAGTCATTATAAATGTAATCCATGATCTCACTGCATCTCAATTGACCATTCATTCTTTTTATCGGTGAGCATCCACTAGAGGTAGCCTGCAATAAGTTAATGTTATACTGGCCTAAGACATTTCTGAGTGATAATGAAAGCTGTGCAGCATGACTATCTCCTATTAAAAGAATATTCTTCTTATCCTCCTTAATACTGAGACATTCCATTTTTTTAAAATCCTTCATTCCAGAGTGGAGACTTGACATGAAGCAACAACCAGAACTAAATTGACTCTTTTTATCGACTTTTTCACTCTCATAATTGGTGAGGTAAATTGAAAGTGGCTTAAACATGAAGCTATTCGTACTTACAAATCCAAGATAACAAGTAATCGCAATTAAACCGATCATTCCAGACAAGATAAAAGTGTTATTTTTAAAATTTATGGATTCTACATATCTATATGAAAGATAGCCCAGTATAAAAGAGACAGCCAATAGGCTGAATACTGAAACCCATGTTGTTTCGACCCCGAAATATTTAGAAACAACATACACTGGCCAATGCCAGAGGTACAAAGAATAGGAAATTTTTCCTAGAAACTGAACGGCACTACTTTTTAAGAACTTGAAATCATTATAATTCGAAGTAATGATTAGGAATGTCACTACAACCGGGATTATGGTGAAAAATCCTGGCCACTCCATTTCTGTTCTCAGCAAGCATAATCCAGCGAGCAATAGGATATAACCCAATAAGGATATTAGTTTTCTTACTCTAACATCTTTCAAGAAACCTTCTAAAAGAAATGCTATACCCCCAAACATCATTTCCCAAGACCTGCTTGGCAAAAGGTAAAAAGATGCTGTGGGTGATTTCTTAGTAAGATAAATAGAAAATAGCATTATTAAGAATGTCGAGGCTACGAAAAACCCGGTAAACCTTGACTTGGTTTTAAAAAGCTTTAATATAATTAACAGAACTACGGGATAAACAAGGTAAAATTGCCATTCTACAGATAATGACCATGTGTGTAATAGAATATTCGTCTCAGAAGAAGGATCAAAATAGCCGGAATTCTTCCAATAGAACATGTTAGAAAGGAACAATATGCTGGCAGTTGCATTTTTTTCATTTAACATAAAATCAACAGGAAAATAAAAAAAGAAACCTAAGCAGGAGAGTACAATAATTAAAACCAGTAAAGCAGGAACTATTCGCTTAAGTCTTTTTCCATAAAATTCAACGACCGAAAACTTATTGTTCTCTATTCCGTTTATAATAATCCTTGTCATTAAATAACCAGAGATAACGAAGAAGATATCCACTCCTGAAAATCCTCCATTAAAATAAGGCACCTTAAAATGAAAAAGTAAAACCCCAATAACTGCGATTGCTCTTAAAGCATTAATATCATATCTAAATTTTGCGGAAGTAGCTGTCATAAATTTTATACAGTAACAAAAATAGAAAAAAAAATGATCTACAGCACATCACAACTATTAATTTTGTATAAAACTTTAAAATTTAATATTTATTCAGGCTTAAATTAACACACCTATTGTCAAATTAGAGGACTAATTCGCAGATGGTAGAATATATTTTTAGCAAATATTAACTGCATGAGATATGCAAACATATACAATAACTTTTTTTGGGTCAAAACACAATCCAAACAGTCAAAAATGTTTTAAAAAATACATTTATTAATGAAAATACTATATTTACACGTCAACCACAACAATCAAGAATAAAACATTTCTATGTCATCAATGCTCTCCTTACAGCAAAAAAAAACCATAAGTACTAACTAATGAAAAATAACAACTACGTTTTAATTATGGCAGGCGGCGTAGGCAGCCGTTTCTGGCCTAAAAGCCGCAATAATTTTCCAAAGCAATTTCTTGATGTATTAGGGATTGGAAAGTCTTTACTTCAGTTAACTTATGAACGTTTTTTAAAGCTCTGTCCACAAGAAAACATTTTTATTGTAACAAATAGTCAATACCGGGACATTATTAAAGATCAGCTATCTGGAATCACAGACAATCAATTAATCTGCGAGCCAAGCCGCAACAACACCGCTCCGTGTATTGCCTATGCCTCCTTCAAGGTTGCCGCATTAGATCCTGAAGCCAATATTGTCGTAGCTCCATCAGATCACTTTATCTTATATGAAGACAAATTTCTTGAGAAAATCGAACAAGCTTTAGCTTATACAGAACAGCATGAAGCACTGGTAACCCTAGGAATTGCACCGACCAGACCAGACACAGGTTACGGTTACATAAAATATGAGTCGGCTGCTTATGATGGGGTATACAAAGTAGCTCAATTCAAAGAAAAACCATCGTTAGAAAAGGCAAAAGAATTTTTAGCAGAAGGCAATTATGTTTGGAATGCAGGAATATTCATCTGGAAAGCCAGTTCCATCTTAAGCAGCCTAAAAAAATACTCTACCGACATACATACCTTATTTGAAAAAGGATGTGAATTATATAATACAGATGCAGAGCGTGCATTTATAGATGAATACTATCCTACTTCGCCAAACATTTCCATTGATTATGCAATCATGGAACAAGCCGATAATGTTTACACCATTCCTGCTGAATTTGGCTGGTCCGATTTAGGCACCTGGGCTTCTTTATATGAAGCTGCGCCCAAAGACGAAGATGACAATGTTATTGCTGCTAAACAGATTAGTGTAAGCGATACTACTAACAGTATTATTCATATCAATGGCGAAAAGCTTGCCGTGATCAGAGGCCTGGAAAACTTTATTGTGGTTGATGAGGGAAACGCTTTACTTATCTATCCTAAAGAACAGGAGCAGGAGATAAAGGAAATTGTAAAACAAATGAGTATCCAGTTTGGAGAAAGCTTTATTTAAAATTAAAATAACTTATAGATTATGGGCTGTGTCAGAAAAGCAGGCATAGCCCAGTAAGTCGAAGCTGATTGATAGCGTGATCATGTTATAGGCAATTGGTAATATATTTTTATCTCAATAGACGGTAACATGATGAATCACAATTAAAACCTAGTTACAAGCAAACGGACACTTACGCTAAAATATCAAAATAGTATTTCAGTAATAATTACACAATCTCAGCCAAGTCATAGTGTCAATCCTCCTTAAATTTCATCTTCAGTGAACTTTAATATTACCCTAGAAAGATTTCCTTAAAGAAAGCTAACAAAAGGCGGAGAATCTATCCTACTCCCCTTTTTCCTTCTACATTGCAAAATCCTCTTTCTATTTCTATGTGATATTTAGCAGCGGAAATAGTACAAAAAAGGGCTAAATAAATCTCAACCAAAAAATCATTCGTATATTTTGACAAACAATGTATTCTATTATAATATATATTTGTTTTCTATTTGTGATTGACGCTCAATGCATAATAAGAATTTGGCATACGATGCTATAGTAGTTGGATCAGGACCAAACGGACTTTCTGCAGCTATTGCTATGCAGCGAGCTGGTTTATCTGTTTTATTAGTAGAAGGTAAAGATGTTATTGGTGGAGGTCTCAGGACCAGCGAATTAACGCTTCCTGGATTTAAACATGATGTCTGCTCCGCAGTACATCCAATGGCTTTGGCTTCACCATATTTTTCTTCTCTTCCACTGCAGGTACACGGCCTAACTTATATTGATCCCAATATACCTGCTGCTCATCCACTAGATGACGGCACTGCCGCAGTTCTCTATAGATCTTTATCAGAAACTGCGAATTCACTCGGTACGGATAAACAAGTTTATCTTGATCTGATTGAACCTGTTGTTCTGAATTGGAGTAAATTAGTAGGAAGTCTATTATCCCCCCTTAGGTTTCCAAAATATCCTATACCACTGGCAAAGTTTGGTTTGAATGCGTTGCAATCTGCCACAATGATTTCACAGAGGTTTTCTACCGAAAAAGCAAGAGCATTATGGGGAGGTATGGCTGCACATTCCATTCAACCTCTACATAATTTAACCACTGCTGCGATAGGAATGGTATTATCGGCCGTAGGACATATTCATGGTTGGCCAATTCCAAAAGGTGGTTCTCAATCGATAGCGTCGGCTCTGGAATCATATTTCATTTCTCTTGGAGGAACCGTACAAACAGGTTTTATGGTAAGTGACCTAAATCAATTACCCCCCTCAAAGACCGTGCTCTTAGACGTAACTCCGAAACAACTACAACTGATTGCCGGGAAAGCATTATCTAAAATTTACAATTGGCAACTAGAAAATTATCGCTATGGCATGGGGGTATTTAAAGTTGACTGGGCACTATCAGAAATGGTACCATTCAAAGCTAAAGAAGCGCGCCAAGCGGGAACCATACACCTAGGTAATACTTTTGAGGAAATAGCACAGTCTGAACAATATTCTTCGAAAGGTCAAATTACTAAAAGTCCTTATGTCCTGATGGCTCAACCCAGTGTTTTTGATAGTACCAGAGCTCCTTCTGGGAAACATACTGCATGGGCATACTGCCACGTTCCGCATGGTTCCATAACCGATATGACAGCAATTATAGAGAATCAGGTTGAAAGATTTGCTCCTGGCTTCAAAGATGTTATTATTGGAAAACATACAATGAATACACAGCAGCTAAATGTTTATAATCCCAATTATATTGGTGGGGATATAAATGGAGGAATATTAGATATTGGTCAATTGTATACCCGACCAGCATTGAGATATTCCCCCTACAGAACCTCAAAAAAAGGACTTTATATTTGTTCATCGAGTACACCACCCGGAGGAGGTGTTCATGGAATGTGTGGTTACCATGCTGCCAGGCAAGCCCTCTCTGATATGTTTAATATTAAAATAGCAGTAGTACCTGAAAATGAGGGTTGGTAGCCCAATATGATCAATATCTATTTATTCTATAAATAGCCGAACAAATAGTTCGGAAGAAACGCTCTAACCAAATAAACATATGAACAAAAATTCTTTGAATCAGATGATAATTATCAGTTATTTGATTGTCCTGCTACTTCATTTTCTGGTCGGGAGGAAGCATAACATTTATCCTTCACTTGTATTTCCGGCGTTCTCTTATGCGCCCATAGTGCAGGATAACATTCAATATCCTGATATTCTATTTTATGCAATCACTAATCAAAATCAGCTGATCGCTATTGATAAAAAAAACTTTTTTAATGGCTATAAAAAACATGTCAACTATTTTTTATCCACTATCATTTCAAATGAGAAGAAGTTTAAAAATGATCCTTCGCTTCTGCGTGCGAGAACTGCCTTTATTTCATACTCCATAAAACAGTTGATGAAACTTTATCCAAAACGAAGTTTCAAGGGCCTTCAAATCAACAAAACAACAAAGATCTACAATACTAGAAAATTAGTATTTGAGAAGGATATAAATAACGAACCTGATATAAAACTTTATTTTAAAGACTAATATGAAATTTGAAACCATCTTAAATGATTATTATATAGACCCCAAATACCTATCTATATATCGGATAATATATTGCTTTATAGTGCTGTTTTTGATTGGACTTCCTTCGTATAGCTGGATCGCAGGCAGTTTAGATTACTTATTCAACCCACCTGTTTTAAGCTTTTCAGCCTTATTCTCCCATTTTCCTGCAGGCTGGTTCTTTATAACATTAACCTTATTAAACCTATGTTTTTTTATGCTAATGTTTCTTGGAGTTGCATCCAGATGGACCTCCTTATTATTCTCTATTACATGCATAATCGGACATAATTTTTGGTATTCCTTCGGCAAAATTGATCACTTACTATTGTGGTATCTTGCTCCTGCATTTTTGGGATTCGCAGGGTGGGGAAAATATTTTAGCCTTAATTTGTTCACACAAAAACATACGAGTTACAAAATTTCATCAAATACTAATGCAATGATTATATTAATTTTTGCATTAGCAATAGGATTTTCTATGTTCACTTCTGCCGCTGAAAAAATGATAGGAGGTTGGCTAAGTTGGAAAGGTGAAGGAGTTAGATTTCATTTCTTAAGAATTTATAATACAATCGATAGGAATGATTTCCTTACCCCCATTTTACAATCATTTGATAATCACATATTTTGGAAAATGATGGACTATTCTGCTTTGATTTTAGAATTTGGTTTTATATTTAGCGTGATAAGGATTAAATATTTCAGATTCTTTATCGCAGCAGGTGTAGTTTTTCACATGCTAGTTTTATTGATGTTTAACATTCCATTCTATTCGAATCTCATTGTTTATTTAATTTTCATTGATTGGAATCTTTTAACCACCAAATGGAATTTAGAATCTGTATTTATCAAGAATAAAAAGGAAAGAACCATCGTTAATATTATGGGGATAACCGCTACATTTTTTACAATATATTGGTTAGTTATACTCTGTAAGAATATACATTTCTTTACTTTTCCCGGTCTCTTAGAATCTATGTTAAGAGGGTTTTCTATCCCAAATTCGTTTGAAGTGTCTCTGACAGTATTTTTCTTGATTATATTTCTATTTGCTATTTACATGGCAATTCGCCATTTCAATGCATATATAAAACTACATAACAATAAGCCTAAAATTAGATGACAATATAGATTGACTTGCTTTAAGCTATCCGCTTAGTTTTTAAATCTCTTTCTTATGCAATAGGTTATGTCAGTCAGGAAACTAATCTGTAGCTTCAATCTTATTTAACAGATTTTAATATTTCTGCAATCAAAAAAACACCACCATAACTGCTAGAGGGATGATAGTGGTTTATTCTTTTTCTTAGGGTAGCTATTGGCTTTGTCCCAATTAACTCCATACACATTAGCCTAAGGGAATGTGATTACTTCAATATTCTCCTCCGAAACTAACTTCTCCATATCCAGAGGCTTGGTTTAACGAGGATATGCGACTCTAATTAAATTGGGTTGAACTCATATAACAGCCATACAATTTTTACACTTTGTAAATTTATATTCGGCAAAATCAAGTGAGAGAATGTTAAACAATGATAGATCAGATCGACCTATTGTCTTCCGTTTAACTACGATTCCATTTTGTACCCCACAATATTCACACTTTACCTGCGATGAGCATGGCGTCTACTCTAAACGAGCAACATAACCTTGATAGGCTCCTAAGACACCATTAGTTTCTTTTTGTGTATTTGACACTACTATCCTTCTACAAATAAGAACAAACTGATTTTATAGGTTAAAAGCCCACAAATATTTATCCTTTAGCTTTGTAAATAATCATAAAAATGAAGAAAAAGAACAGAACAGCAAGCGGTATTACTATCAAATAAAGAAAAATTGCAAAACATCCATTTCTTGGTTTCTTAACTTGTCCGTTGGACAAAGATCTATCCCATTCTCTTGTCTTAACTGGAGAAAATATAATTTTATTTCCTTTAGATGAACTTTCAATAGAAGACGCAGCCTGATTTACCCCAGCCCATTTAACTGCGATTTCATTTTGTACCCCACAATATTCACACTTTACCTGTGATGTACCCGGTGTATAATCTAAATGAGCACCACAACCTTTACAGGCTCCTGTGGTATCACTTGTTTCCTTTCTTGCACTTGACATTAATTATTATTGTAGGTATAAAATGAACTGATATTACCTGTTAACAATTCCCAAAGCTTATCCTTCAGATTTAGACATAAAATATGCAACTAATAGAATAAAAACAAAAATACCACCTATTATTATGAATAAATATTTAAAAAACTGAAGACATCCACGCTTTAATTGTTCAGCTTGTCTTTCTACCTTAGCCTGGTCTACATCACTCAACTTACCTGAAGACGCTCTAATCCTATTTCCTGTAGACGAACTTCCAATATTTAAAGGCGTGGCACAAAGAGGGCATGTAGCAGCTTTTGTATCGGGATGAATACTAACGTTAGATTGACATTTTTGACACTTTATGGACTTATAGCCACTTGTATCAATTGAAAGGTGCTCTTTCAATATTGAAAATGGGTCTGCAGCACGATTTACATTCTCCCGATTAACTACGATTTCATTTTGTACCCCACAATATTCACACTTTACCTGCGACTTACCTGGCGTATAATTTAAATGAGCACCGCAACCTTTACAGACTCCTGTGGTACCATTTGCTTCTCCTAACGTTGACATTTATTTTTCTTTTTCAGTATTTTTCATTTAGAGTCCAGGTAGTGGCGGAGGAACTGCCCCGAATACAGACTTCAATTCCGGCGACTGGCTTGCAGGGAGCCAATTCTCCATACCTTCACGCCACACCAAAGTATCAGTTGTAATTTGACGTTGTACTGCCAACTGCTTTAAAGCATTGATATCATATGGACCGGCCTGCTGCCCATTTACAACTGCATAGAAAACAACCATATTGGGTAGAGGAGGAGGCGTTGTAGTAGCGTGATGGAAGGTGCGACTTGTAGTATTCCCCTGCTGTTGGTTGGCACCGGAAAATATCTGTCCCATCATATTGGCCATAGCGAATTCCATCCCTAATCCTGTACTGGTGTTGCCATTCTCAGCAACACTTTGCATGGCTTTAGCGGCTTTCATTTGACTGAACTTATTTAAGTCCACAGCATTTAAACGGCTAAGTTCAAACAGTTCTTCTTTTACTTTTTCAGGCATCGATACGTTTTCAATAAGGAAACTCATCAATTCGACACCGAATTTTTCAAATTCTTTCCCAAGAATTACATGAACAAGCTCAGCAATTTCTGTGGTTTGTGAGGCAAATTTTTCAATCGTGATGTTTGCCTCTCCTGCAGCATCGGTAAATCGTGAAACGATGATACTTCTTAGTTGGTCTGCAATTTTACCCATAGTAAAATTGCCATCCGTCCCAACGACCTGTTTGATGAAAACAACTGGATCACTAACACGGAGAACATATGACCCATAGGCACGAACTTCGGTCATTCCAAACCGAGGATCAGAAAGAACAATGGGATTTTTAGTACCCCATTTTTGGGTTGTATAATTACGCGTATTTATAAAATAAACCTCTGCTTTAAAAGGACTGTTAAATCCGTATTTGAAACCTTCCAAAGTAGAAAGGATAGGCAGATTATCCGTAGTTAAGGAGTACATTCCAGGCGCAAAGACATCAGCAATTCTCCCCTGATTAATGAATACAGCCGCTTGACCTTCTCTTACAATTAGTTTTGCACCATTCTTTATCTCATTTTTATAACGATCGAAACGGTAAACCAAGGTATCATCTGACCCATCAAGCCATTCAATAATATCGATAAGTTCACCCCGTAATCTGTCAAATAATCCCATGTATATTATAGCGTTTTTATTAAAAATAGATTGCCATTACCCTTGTCGAGTTTCAGGTGAGAAATATACAATTTATTTTTCATGAGCATTTATTTTTGAAATAAAATAACTCAAGGGAGATAATTTTGAATTAAATCAAAATTACCTCCCTAAATATTCACTTCATCTAACATTGTCTGTGTATACAGCACATGAAGACTGGATTTAAATAAAAAGTAATTCAGTTTAATTCCGGACGATGCCAAATTATGCTTGACTCTTCCGTAATTACAAGAAAAAAAATTATCCAACCAAAATATCTCCCTTAGCCTGAACAGCGAAAGTAAAGTCACCTGCAGTAAGCCCAACAGGAGTAGCTATCAGTGCATTATTTGCTGCATCTAAACTGAATGTAAAAGAAGGGTGATTTGCGGCTCCACCACTGGTTAACCCCATCTTCGATACCTCCGTAATTGAATTTCCAGCTGAAGAACTTCTTCTATACACCTGCAAATAATATTGCGAAAGATTGGAGGTCGAAGAAGCACCACTTGTAGCCCTTACGGTTACCTGAAGTTCTCCGGAATAGATCAGTCCGGAACCAGAGCCACCTGCAGAATTAGAAAAATGAAGTACGGTACCGGGAGTAGATGCCACGACCCCAAGCACTTTCAGCGTCCAGGATTCAGCATAAAAGAGACCTCTCTCCAGAATATTTAACTCCAATCCGGCAAAACTTGAAAGCATATACCGATTTACTTTTGTTGACACCTTTTCATCAGTAAAATCAGCAATTAATGCAGAACCGTCATTACTTTTATTCTCCACATAATAATGAGGAGATGCACTTAGAGACTCCGTACCATAATAGGAAAGGAAATCTGATATACCAAAGTGAAGTGCATTGCCCTTACAATTAACTACGCCTCCACGGACAGAGACCTCCACGAAGTGTTTCGAATAAAAATCGGCTGTATTTCCAGTGATACTCGCGAAAACATCAATAGTAACACCTGTCAACACGATGCAGGAAAACAAATTTCTTTGGCCTATTCTTGCGAAATTATTACCGGTAATGGTCACTTTTTTCGGTATACCGAGGTAAATGCTTTCCGTACCCGATTCAAAAAAATTGTTTCCGGTTATCACTACGAAATTAGACTGGCCAATATATACATGCCGTTCCTTGATGTCTGTTTCTCCAAGAAAAAACAGCGTTGAATTTGACAATACAAAACCATCGCACCCGGCTAAATGGAAATGGGTTATTCTGGCATAATTACTAATTATTCCTGTGCAGATGATATCACTGACACTGTCCCATATGGCATGATCAGCAAAGACATTATAATCTACAGTAGCGAAAGTACCACGAATAACAAGCTGAGCGACACTATGGACGATACCAGTAGCAGTACCTTCGGGATTTAGGTATATGGCTTTAGAAACATTTTTGTGGATACAGTCAATAGTCATTCTCCGAACATTTCTAATTTCCATCATACAATTATCAAATACAATATCAACAATTGACGTATTCCAATCTCTTCTCACAGCAGTCCCTACCCAGAAAATACCATTTTTAACTGTACAATGGTTCCCCTTTATAGAGATAATGTTATTTACATTAACAGTGGCACCGCCAAGATCAATCACAGATCCGGGATCCAATTCCAAAGTGTTCCGATCCGGACAAACATCCAATGCTTTTTGTAAGTTGACTGCATTTAAAGGCCCAAACCATTTTACATTCATGGGGCCTGTAAAATTCCTTCTGAAATATTCCGTCCCCAACTTGCGATAAATCACACCATCTGTTTTTCCATCAGTCATAGGTGTCCCGTCTGAATAGGTTGTCACCTTATTATACGTGAGATATTCTCCTGTATATTGATCTAATACATTGTACAAGGTATCAAGAACTCTGTTCATATCGTAAATATTGTATTTGAAAAACTAGGAACACTACTGGCACTAAGATCTTCTATATTCGTTAATTCCCGAACCTGAAGATCAGTACCCTTGATTTTAATTCTATTTGCCGACCCAAGAGCGATTGATCCCGCAATATCTCCTGTAAAATCGTCTTTCACTGGAATATCCAGTTCATCGGTAACCGTTATTACTGCCTCTGTCATAATATGTTAATTAAGGTTCAAAAACTAAAACCTAAGTTACCATATTGCGTGTAATTATAAGAAGATTGGAATAGGTTATTTTAATTAACTCATCTCGTCATTATCTGAAATAATCATTTCTTTATAAGAACTTTAAATTTTGAATAAATTATATAGACTACAGTTGATCAATACAATAAATGATTAACTAGTGCACCAGTGTAAGCAACAAGATTCTCTTCTAAAGATCCAATTGCGATGAACCATTTACAGCGGTAAAGAAGGTGAAGGCTTACTTAACTCAGCAGGCCGAACAGGTAAATAAACATCCACATGCTTATCCGTTGGTACTACATCCGCTTTTGGTCTGTACCTTTAGGGCGTCTGTTCCTAAAAAAACTATACCCATGGTCTTGTACAGGAAACTATACAGTCGTTCGGGTAGCTGCGACTTGGGTGCGTGCTGAGTCCGACCTGAGTCCGACCAAAAACAACTAGTTAAAAATAGTCGGACTCAGGTCGGACTCAGGCCGGACTTACTACGGACCTACCCCAATGACGCTCCCTTAAATGTTTAGTAATTAAGGTATAGCTGTAAAAACTGAAGGATGGATAGTTATCTATAACTTGCTCGGGCATTTTACCTTTTTAAATCCCTACCTTTAGAACTTGCGTATACCTACCTATGAAGATTCTTTTCTACCCCTCAGACCACTCAGCCAATAAATATGGAAGCATTATTACAGAAGGCCTTAAATCTAAAGGAGTGGAATTGATCACCTATAATAATGCCTTTAAAAATTATCAATCCTTTCGAAGTATAAATGTAGTTCACTTGAATTGGTTTGAATCTCTGGGGAAAAGTACCAGCACTGATATCCGGAAATTTATAGCCCGCGCAGGCAAATTAATCGCTTTTAAAATAGCCGGAAAAAGAATTGTGTGGACTATGCACAATAGGACTATGCACGACCAGAAAAATAAATGGCTGAAAAAAACTTTTTTGAAACTGATTGTGACCAGCGCAGATGTTATTATTGTACATTCAAAATTATCGGCTGAAATACTGCTTTTGGAATACCGACTTGACCGACAAAAGATTATATATATTCCCCACCCTGATTATATTGGTAGCTATAAGGCCGCCCCTGAATCTTCTCTAGTAAAAAAGGATGAAACGAAGTTAAACCTGCTTTTCCTTGGTGCGGTAAAACCCTACAAAAATATAGAATTGCTGATTGATGTTGTTAAACAATTTCAAGGGGAGGTAATACTTACCATTGCAGGAAATGCCAAATCTGCTTATAAAAAATACATCAGTGAATATGCGAAAGACCTGGCCAATATTAATCTTGACCTACAATTTATTCCTGATGATCTCCTTACCTCGTATATCAAAAACTCCGACTTGCTGATACTTCCATACGACCTAAAAAGTAGCCTGAATTCAGGAACGGTAATTCTGGCTTTTTCTAATGCAAAAACTGTAATATGTCCAAGGATAGGCACAATTACCGACCTTCAGGACGACAGCCTGGTTCTTTCCTATACCTATGCAGACGATAAAGATCATGCTCAAATCTTAACTGCAAAAGTTCAGGAAGCCATTGCTATGAAGAAAGCAAATGCCTGGATATTCGACGAACTGGGCAATAAGGTGTTCCAGGAAGTAGCTTCACACAACAGTAAAGTATTGGTGATCGATAAACTGTTGCAGGTTTACAGTACCCCATAGGATAAAAGCCGTGGGTAGAAATTGCAGACCGGCATTTACGGTTTGTTAAAGGTATAGATTTGATTGCCAATTTTATTGTCTATTTCATCCATCACTTGATCAGCAGATAAGTTATAATCTTTTATGTTTTTCAAGGTATGTGAAACGTCTTTGAAAAGGCGTTGTTTTCTTAGCAGTTCAACTTTTACCATGCCGTTGGTCAGCTTTTGAACCCAATGGTTTACTACAGCTCCACGGTAAAATTTGATTTTTGTCGCATGGATATGCCCCAAACCTATGGAGTACATCCAATCCATCCACTTGAACTCTGACACCTGTGGTCCTTCATTGTAAGGGGTAGTTACCGTAATTCGGTGCCAGGGAACCCGTAATACATCTGCCAGGATTGCACCATGCATGGCCTCTGTAATCACATATTCAGAAGCAGCAATTTCCTGTAAGGTGGAGGCAACACCATTTTCAGAGAAGGGAGAGATGTAATGATACCCTAAATCCTGACAAATCCTTCGCCAGTCCAGGGATCCCACAGAATGGAAGTAGGGCATGACACTGATTTTATACTTTTTTGGGGTTTTTAATAAATCATTAAAAGTTTCTAGATGACGTACGGCATAAGCTCCATCGGTAATATACTCATGTGCATTGTTCAGCGAATGCGCCGACAACGGCCCCCTTAGAAATTTAATATCCCAGGAATCATTCAGCACCAATTTCCGGTAGTCGGTACATGGACGAACACCTGTCCCAAATACTATCTTTTTACTGATGGAATCCTTCAAATCAATAATTTTACTTACAGGATGCAGTATTGACCCAATGCCAATAAAGTAGTCGGCATTCCTTGCCTGTTCCGAAGTCGTGTTCAGCAATTGAGGCCAAAGCCAGGGATTAAGATCATCACCAAAATTACCCTGTGCTGATTTGAAGTATAAATATTGCATAATTTTTTGAAATGTTAGTAGATAATAGGATGGTTTTATTCTTCAATCACAATAATGCTGCCCCGAATTACATCATTCTCATTCATCAGGACAATCCGGAAACCTTTATTGTTTATTTTACCTCTTAGAATGTTCAATCTCTCCAAAGAATTTGATGAATTTGAAAATAAAATCTTCTGTTAGGTGGTTAGCATAGCATACGCGAACTTTCAACATCCGGATCTTTTAAAATGATTATATCATGCTGTGACGGAAATACCAGTGCCCCTTTATTTAGTTTGTTTTATTTCTTGGTGAAAAAAGCATCCAGAGTGGCACAGCTATTAATTGATGATAAATCTGACTTAAAACACAACATTGTAAATTAACATAGATATAAATTACAACATACTATAAAATGTAATCATTGATGAAGGTAAAATATCTTCCACTTTATACAACTTTGGTGGAAATGATCCTGCTATGGTGGTAAAGCGAATTATGGAGGAGTGAAGAGAACTAGCCGGAGAGTTGGATGATCTCAGGTATGTGAACCAGCTAAGCATCCTTTCACAATTAAGAGCATTATCACATTTAATAAAATTAGATATGAATTATGATCCAAGATTAGTAATTGAAAAAAATGCATTCTTTCAATTAGGAGAAGAAAGAGGCAGTACGCAAGGGATAACGCAGAGGATAATAAAAGGAGCATATGAAAACTCCCGGGAAATTGCTGTCAAACTTAAAGAAAATGGAATGCCAGATGACAAAATAGCTTCTATAACAGCGCTTCCATTAGGGGTAATAAAGGAACTTACTCACACAATTACCCCAAAATTGAAATAGATTGATCTCATTTGTACACCACAAACAGAAATACCAGAGTTTATAATCAAAAGGCTGAGATTCTTACTCCTACCTCAACATGTTCAAATGAAAAGGTAGGAATAAGAAGTGATGCCACTATATGATCTCGATACTGTCGATAGCTTTCTCCATTGCATGTTCCTTCAATCCCTCAACTTTTAATCCTTCAGCACGAACTACGGTTAAATCCGTGATACCCAAAAGGCCAAGAAAGGCCTTCAAATAAGGGGCAACAAAATCGTTGGCTTTGCCAGGACCCTCTGAATAGACACCACCTGATGACATGGCCACATAAATTTTCTTTCCCGTTACCAATCCAACAGGACCATTTTCGCCATACCCAAAAGTTATTCCAGGCCGGGTAATATAGTCAATCCACGCTTTGAGTGATGAGGGAATAGTAAAGTTGTAAAGCGGCGCGCCAATCACAATAATATCTGCAGCAAATAACTGTTTAACAAAATCATCGGATAGGCGTATGGTTGCTTTTTCCTCTTCGGTAAGCTGATCGCCAGGAATAAAGAATGTGCGAAAGAGAGCAGGGTTAAGATGCGGAATTTCCATTTCTGCCAGATCTACTTCTTCCAGGCTGCTGCCCGGATATTTATCTTGTATTTTTTCTACGATAGCATCGCCGAGCCTGATGCTGTATGATGCGCTACCTAGTATGCTCGATTTTAAATGAAGGATATGTTTCATGTCTTGTATGATTATTACACCGGCAAAACTACAGTTAGCAGCTGGTAAAATGTAAGTACTTACCTAAAGGAAAGCGGTTACATGGAGGTAAGTGATTACCTTTACGGTTATGAAAGTGATTATAAATGAACCTCTTCCAACCAAGGCAGAGTGTAACAGCTCACTCCGGAATATCCTCGACTCGCTATATGTGATTAATGGAAAATGGAAGCTTGCAGTGATCCTCTGCCTGATGCACTCACCAAAGCGTTTTAACGAGATTCAACAGGAAGTAACCGGCATATCTGCCAAGGTATTGGCCAAAGAGCTGAAAGATCTGGAACTAAATGAGTTTATTACACGGAATGTGTACCCAACCACCCCGGTAAGCATTATTTATGAAGCAACGGGGTATAGCCATACCTTGAAAGATGTGATGAGGGAACTGAGCGCATGGGGCGAACAGCATCGGGAAAAAATTAAGCAAAGTATGCGAAGACAGTCATGATACGGCCTATTTTTTTTAAGATTCAGGCCGCTGCATACTGATGATTAACCTCCAGAGTTTAATTCATAAAAGTATTAGCAACCTGATTAATTCCTTGTCTACTGGTGGACAGGTCTGCCCTTATCGAATCAAGACCAAAAGTTGTGGGGAGCATGTTAAACTAGGTATAAATCGGTATCACCTCTATAAGAAGAATTTGATCTTTCTCCTCCACAGGAATTGACTTCTAATTGCTTTGAGTTTTAGCATTAATTTTCTATAGAAATAGCATCAAGGCAGCTTGAGAATTGATCACCATTTTTTACTCTTCTACATTCATCTTGCTCAAAAATATCAATGATGCTCCCATAGAACCGGGAAGCAAATACGAGGCCTCCAAAAAAGCACATTGATTTTAAATCTGAAACCGGTGTAGGCTTTACGTGCTTATCGCAATTTCCAATAAATAGACAACATACTATTAATTACTTTAATATCATATGATGATCATAAATTTAAATCAGACGCACGTATATTTTAAGTAATTGTACATGATATCTGTTCGGTACGTCCTCGGTCAGAGAGCGACTCAGGTGCATATTATCTCCGTGAAAAGTCCGTGTAAAAATCACTAGTGTTTTTTACCCCCTCAAAAGTCGCAGTCAACTCGCAGCTGACACGCAGTTTGCCCGAGGACGTATCGAACAATTCTAAAACCGTTACCAAGTTCTAAATATACCCAATCCTAAACTATTGACAGTTTTGCGCAAAATGAAAATACTTCATATAATGACCTCTGAGCAAATTAATAATTCAAAACATATAATTATGTAAATGCTAGCATTTAAGCGCACAGCAAAGCTATAAATAGCCTAAAAACGTAAAATTATCAATCGTTATACAGAGCCCGGCACAATAGTCGACATATATCACCGGATGGAGGTGGTTTCTGAGCAATTACAAATCCGGTTATCCTCCATATTTCCATGGTCTGGGATCGAGAAAATTTGAGTCTGATTTGTATTTTTAATACAGCGGTCATCCACTGACTCAGTATTAATCAATAGTTAAAAAAAAGACATCGCATCTTTAGCATCAAAATTGGTCCATCTTCCTCTTTCTGGACGGACTTTGATTCAGTTTATTTGAGACAGGATCATTAAGTATAAAACATAACAGGTGTTCATATCGTGATCACATCGGGAAAGTTCAATACTTCAAGCTGAACATCTTGCCTTTGCCCACAACTTTTGATCTTGATCCGAGATAATTTTGGATGGAATATTCTATCCCATCTTGGAACTTTTGAAGGAGTGGCACCGATTTACAGATACCACCATTCCAAGTACGCAAGATTGTATACCAATAATTTTGCTGAGTTGGGTTACAGCCCATCCCTCATTACCACTGCTCAGTTCTCATCGGCAGACATCAGCCCGGCAATGATTCCACTCTCCCCCACTCCGGTCAAAAATTTATTTCTCTATCCAATGGCGGTAAACCGTACTTTGGTTGTCTTATCACTAAAGCGCATTTAACCGTACACCCGAATGAGAAACAAATGATAGCAGAAACAAAGCAGCAGGACCTGCCGGCCGACTTTGATGAAATTTATCTGATGTATTATCCTGCACTGAACCGCTATGCCAGCAGTATGGTCAGGGATGATGCCATCGCGGAAGATATGGTACACAATGTCTTTTTAAAACTCGTGGAAAATGGAGAAGCCCTAAACAATTCCACTTACCAGAAAGCCTATTTGTACCGCGCCGTATATAATGAATGTATGAATCATCTTAAACACCAGCAGATTGAAAGCACATACCAAAAACACAGTCAGCCGCGGACAGAAGAAAATCAGGAGAAAGCAGAAAAATCAGTACAATACAAAGAACTGCAGCAGGCCATTAACAATGCATTGAACCATTTACCAGAACAATGTAGAATGGTATTTCAGTTGAGCAGATATGAACAGCTGAAGTACAGGGAAATTGCCGGGATGCTGGAAATTTCCGTGAATACGGTGGAAAAACACATGGTTAAAGCATTGAAAAGATTGAGAATACAACTGGAAGATTACCTACCCCTTCTTATTTTTTGGCTCCTAATTAATTGAAAAATGAATATTGATACATTAATTCATTACGTGACAAATGAAGCTAGCCCCGAGGAGAGGATTGCCGTGGAACAATGGTGCCGGCAAGACAATAAAAACCAGCAGGAACTGGAAAATCTTCAGCAGGTATGGAACATCACTGCCCCAACCCTTTCCAGACCTCCTGCAGATGCTGTAGCTTCCCTTATCCGGTTTAAAGAGAAAGCCGCCACACATAAAAAAACAAGGGTTATCCCCTTAAGGAAAAAATACGATTGGCGTACCTGGATGAAAGTTGCTGCGGTGTTCGCTGGCATTCCGCTGATGATCTGGTTTTTTATGCTCCGGACCAGCCCTGTAAAGGAGTTAACCGCAACGACCTCCAGCCAAATACAGACCACGCTGTTAGCGGACGGGTCAACCGTAGTGTTGAACAAGAATTCGATGTTAAAGTATCCGGAATCTTTTACAGGCAAGACCAGGACAGTAAGCCTGAATAAGGGGGAGGCTTTTTTTAAGGTGAGCCACGATAAGACCAGGCCTTTTTTTGTCCGCGTAAACGGAATGCAGATTAAGGTTGTTGGAACAGCGTTTAATGTAAAAGTGAACAAGGGAAGAACAGAGGTGATTGTGGAATCGGGTAAGGTTGAAGTGGATAACCATAAAAACCACATCCTCCTGTCGCCTGCAGAAAGCGTTCTTGTCCATCCGTCAGATGTGCGCCTGCAAAAAGAAAAACATACCGATCTCCTTTACAATTATTACCGCAGCAAGGAGTTTATAGCCGATGGCACCCCCCTCTGGAAACTCTGCGAAGTGCTGGAGGAAGCCTATGAGGTGAAGATTTCTTTTCAGCAGACCGCACTAAGAGACCTGCCCATGAATGCGACTTTTAAAAATGAATCACTGGATGATATTCTTAGTGTGATTGCCAAAACCTTCAACCTGAAGGTAACCAGAAAAGATAAACAGATCCTATTTAACCTAGCGAAATAACCCCCGGGATGACCTTTACACCAATAAGCAGACGAATCACTTTAGCCATTATTTTAATTGCCAGCCTGTACAATAGTCTTCAGGCCCAGCAAATCCTGGAGCGCAGGATAACGATTGATATGCGACAGAAACCATTGCTACAGGTGTTTAAACAATTGGAGAAAGCCGGAAATTTCAGCTTTTCCTATAACAGTAACCTGATTCCAAAAGATAGCCTGGCCACGGTGAAAGGAGAGGGGATTACCCTGGGCGATGCCCTGGAACTCCTGTTTCACCATAAATATGAGTTTACAGAGAACAAGAATTTCCTGGTGATTACCCCTCCCCTGAGATCCCTGAAGATTATTACGACCGATGTAATGTCAGAACAGCAGAGCTATTCTATCAGTGGACTGGTGGTTGATGCCCTTTCCGGTGAACGCCTGATGAATGCCAGTGTTTATGAAAAAGAGTTGCTGGTGGCAGCCATGACAGATGAACACGGATATTTTAAACTGAAATTTAAGACCGGACAAGCCAGGGAAATTACGCTTACTGCAAGTAAACTGTTATTTAAGGATGCCTCGATCAATTACCTGCAGTCGGTTGCCATTACCGACAGGATCCGCGCCGCCGATTACCAGCATGCTGCAGAAAATAGCAGAGGTATAGAAAAAGAAGGGCTCGGCAGGTTCCTTATCGGTGCAAAACAAAGGATACAGAGCCTGAATATCCCCGATTTCTTTGCCAACAGGGAGTTCCAGGTTTCCCTGACCCCGGGATTAAGTACCCGCGGGATGATGAGTCCGCAAGTGGTGAATAAGTTTTCTTTTAACCTTCTGGGCGGCTATACCGCCGGGGTGGAAGGTGCTGAAATTGGTGGGGTTTTTAATATCAACCGCTTTGATTCGAGGTATTTCCAGTTCTCCGGAGTGTTTAATTTAGTGGGGGGAACAGTGAATGGTGTACAACTCGCAGGGGTAAGCAATAAAACGCTGGGCGATGTGAAAGGAGCACAAATGGCAGGATATATCAATAAGACGGAAGGTACAGTGACCGGCGTTCAGTTCGCTACCCTGAATAATGAAACACGAATGCTGAGAGGGTTGCAGATCGGGTTGGTGAATGTGGCCGATACTTCTTATGGCGCCAGTATCGGATTGTTGAATATCAGCAGGAATGGATTTTATAAGGTCGGCCTGTTTGCCAGTGATGTAATGAATACCAATGTGTTCTTTACTTCCGGTACACACCGCTTTTATACAACAGTGCATGCTGGCATGAATGTGGGACAAGAGGAAAGGACTGTTGGACTGGGATTGAGCATTGGACATGATTTTATGTTCAGCGACCGGCTATACCTATCGGCCATTGCAGGTTACCAACGTTTTGGCGTTAAGTCACTCCGGGAGAACTGGAAACAGGGAAAGTTGCTGATGAATGCACAGCTGACCAAAAACATCAGCGTGTTCGCAGGCCCTACAGTCAGAAGGTATTCCCAGCATTCCCAGTTAAATTTTACCCCGGAGGCACCTGATGAATACGGATATTCCAATTATTCCATAACGGTCACCACGCATAAGAACAAATTCGGATGGGAAGCCGGACTTGCTTTTAATTCTGTTTTTAAACCGATTTCCAGGACTACACATACTTCGGAAAACTGGTTCCTGGGGATGGATGTACTTGCCGGAACAGAACTCAATGCCTCAAAGCCGGTTTATGGAGGAGAAATTTCTGTGCTCCGTGAATTCAATGACCGCTTTGCCGCCAGCCTGACTACCGGAGTGATCTTCCATGAACAAGAAGCAACCTATAGACAGCCTTACACCTCCGATATGTGGTACCTGTCTTATTATGACTATAAGACATTGGTAGGCATGCCACTGAAACTAGGAATACGGACCTATACGTCGAAACACTTATTCTTCGCCGGGGAGATGGGGATGTTGGTGGGCTTGAATAAGCCAACAGAATTTGTGGAAGTGCACAAGGACCAGTCAGAAACACGGTTTAAGGTGGATGACAAAACTTCATCGATGATCGTCTCGGCTTCTGCAGGTTATGTGTTGGGCGGGGGACTGGAAACCAGCCTGAAATACGATAGTTATTTCAGCCTGAATATGCAGCTGGTGACCCTGCGTCTGGGCTATAAAATCAAATTGAGTAAATAATACCAACCAGTTAGCAAGGTTAACCTACTGTCTTTTATACCCTTCTTATGATCAGTTCGCGCGTCTTTTTAAGACGAGCTGGATAAATAGTGTACAAACAAAATCGCATATAACTTATGAGTAGCCCTAAAAAAAGAGTACTTTTCTACCTGCTGGATGGTGCCCGGCCGGATATATTAAACGGACTGATGGCAGAAGGCAAACTTCCGCACCTGCAGCAGCTCGCTGAAGAAGGTACCTTCCGCACCGCCACCACCTGTTTCCCTTCTACCACCGGCCCGGCATACCTCCCCTTTCTTACGGGGCATTTCCCTGGTACGATGAATATCCCCGGCATCAGGTGGTTCGACAAACAGGAGTTTAAACGCACAAGATGGAATAAAATGGCCATGCGTTCGTATTGTGGTCCCGAAGCCAACTGGTTTAATACCGATATGCCTGCCGAAATACCTACCCTGTTTGAGGTGATGGGCAAGTCTTATAACCTCTATAATATGATCACCAGGAATATCCCCGATGCATATGACCTGGGCAAAAAAGGTAAAAGCTGGTTGTACATGCGTGCCCACTTCATGAAAAGACACCATCCGGTTGACCTCCAGGGACACGAAAGGATCATGGCACTGTTGAATAGTGGTAAAGATTTTGATTTTCTCTTTGCTGTATTTCCCAGTGTGGACTGGGATTCTCATTACCACCATATCAGGGATTACCGCACGGTGGAAGCTTACCAGATTGCAGACAACAGTATTGGTGAAGTGAGGGCCAACCTGGAAAAGAAGGGCTGGTGGAAAGATACACTGTTCATGCTGACCTCCGACCATGGCCTGACGCCAAGCCATACGCATTTCGACCTGGGCGACTGGATGACGGAACAGGGATTGAAATCGGTGGGTTATCCTGTGATCTGGCGCAGAAAGCCAAAATCTGCCGTGATGATTTCGGGAAATTCTTTCGGCAGTATACACCTGCTGAACCATGACGGGGCACAGGTACTGAAAGAACAGGAACTGATGATACATTTCGGTAAAACCAGAATGACGGAACTACTTAGGGAAAAGGCTGTCGACTTTGTCGCTTACCGCGGAAACCGGCCAGGGGAATATATGGTGCAGAACCAGCATGGAAAGGCATTGATCACTCAGCAAAGGGAGAACTATTCCTACCAACCTTTGGATGCCGATCCTTTGTTTTTAGGCCATATTCCTCCTGTTACCCACCGCGAAGCCCTGGAAAGTACCTTTAACAGCCTGTATCCCGATGCATTGGTGCAAATCTCCCAGCTGTTGAAATGCCGACGCGCCGGTGATGTGGTGGTGAGTGCAAGAAATGGCTATGATCTTCGGGATTTCTGGGAGTACCCGGAACATAAGGGTTCCCATGGATCCCTGACCAAGGAACATATGCATGTCCCTATGATTTACAACCAAAAAGGATGGGCAACTCATTCCGCAAGGACAGCAGATATCTTCCCTAGCCTACTGAAATGGATGAATAAGCCTGTTCCTGCGAATGAAGGTAATGCCCTGAATTGATTAAAATGGATTGAATAATTGATGATACAGGGGTAGTGCCAATCATTTCATTACCTGTACAGAACTGATGGAATAAAAAATAATCATGCAGAGGTCATGCCAATCATTTCATAACCTATACAGAACTGATGACACCAACAAAAAATCTTCCAGGTAAAAATTTATATGGTAAAAAATAACATGTCAGATACAAATAACAGCATTCCTCCCGCACAGGAAGGAAGCACAGTGATAAAAGAAAAAACACTAGACGCCGTTTTCAATAAACAGATGATCTACAAAGGCGGTTTATGGTTATGTCTGATTACGGTTTCGTCTATTGCAGTAGTTTTTTTCTATAACCATACCGGCGATACCCTGAAGGCCCTATCCAGTATCAATATCAGCTATATCTTCCTTTGCTTTGTCATGGTTTTTATCGACCTGATGCTGGGCAGCTGGCGCAATCATATTTTTATCAGAAAATTAGCTCCCGGATTGTCGCATTGGGTAAGCTTCCAGGCAAACGTAGCCAATATGTTCATGGGGGCAATTACCCCTTTTCACAGTGGCGCAGGGCCGGCTCAGTTGTATGTGTACCATCAGCATGGCCTGAAATTACTGGACGGATTTATAGTGAGCCTGATCAATATGGGAGCTACCCTGTTGTTTATGCCCATCGCAGGATTATTTGCCATGCTATTGATGAATGGTCAGCTGGAAAGCGGACTGGTACTGACACTACTGAAATATGGCTTTTCGGTATTTTCCATTTTTCTACTGGTGTTTATGCTGGCTTTCTGGAAGCCGCTGCTGGCAGGAACCCTGATCAGGAAAATGGCCGGCCTCTTCGGCAGTATCTTCCCCTCCAGGAAAGATAAGGCGGAAAACTGGGGGGAACGTTCCTATTCCAAGGTGGTAAACTATCAGCAGATCTGCAGGAAGTTACTCGCAGAAAACCCCTTTCTGTTCCCTTTGAGCTTACTGATCACCACCTTGCTATACCTAAATAAATATGCGATGCAGTATGTGATTCTTCTTGGACTAGGCGTTCAAACAGAACTATTACAGGTGGTCAGTATCCAGATCTTGATCCAGTTTATGATCTATTTTGCCCCGAGTCCGGGTGGAAGTGGTTTTGCAGAAGCCAGCATTGCTGTGCTCTTTGCCCAGATTGTGCCTGCTTCGGTTTTATCACTATTTACCTTACTGCAACGCTCTTTTCTTTTATTTTTTCCGGCACTGATTGGTGCTGTGGTAGTGGTCCGTTTGTTGAAAAAACAGACCATTAAATAGGTGTGGTGTGAAATTAAAAATGCTGTGCTGGTCCTGTTGTGCGTATCATCTGCATGGTGAGAAATAAAATATTTTAAATTTTTCATGAGTTTTTACCCCCAAAAACTCAAAGAAATTTAGTTATTGAAATAAATGACCACATATCCATCAGACCATAATAAATTAGCTTGTCTATTCAGGGGAAATTTTTTGCCTTTTGATGGAATGAAAGAGGCTTTAAACACTAACCTGAATTTATGCAGTCACGAACCATCCGCAGCACAAACAATAGCGATTATGATCGAATTTTTAAAGAGAACATTGATGTCATGCTGCCCAGCATTGCCGGAAATATGTTGAATATGGATATCCTTAAGGAAGAAGGCCTGCCTACAGATATTCAGCATACAAAAGAACGAAAACCTGATTTCCTGAAAAGAGTGTGGAACAGGGAAGGTAAGGCTTCTATCTTACACATCGAATGTCAGACAAGGCCTGATCCAAAAATGCGCTTTCGGATGGCAGAGTATTATATCATGTTATTGCGTAAATACGAGATTCCGGTTAAACAGTATGTGCTGTTCCTGGGAAAGCAGGAACACCAAATGGAAACCGATATAAAAATGGGCAACTTTGAGTTCAACTACTCCATAAAATCGTTTATAGATATAGATTATAATTATCTGCTAAATAATTCATCCGCAGAAAGCAAAGTATTCTCTATTTTATGTAACTTTAATGGAGATAGTCTTGATGTAGTGGTAGGACGGATTATTCAAGGATTGAGAGAAGTGACAACGGGTATTACCTATAATAAATATTTAAACCAACTGGGGATACTCTCCCAATTACGAAAAAACAACAATTTATTTGAGATCATTATGAATTACGAACCAAGATTTACAAAAGAATACAATCCGTTTTACCAGGGAGGTAAAGCAGAAGGATTAGTAGAAGGCAGAGCAGAGGGATTAGTGGAAGGCAGAGTAGAAGGATTAGTGGAAGGCAGAGTAGAGGGATTAGTGGAAGGCAGAGTAGAAGGCATGATTAAAGGAGCAAAAGAAACTTCCAGAAAGATTGCCTTGAGGCTAAAAGAAGCAGGGATACCCTTCGAACAGATTGCTAAGGCAACTGAATTGTCACCAAGTGTTATCAAAAGATTAAAGAACACTGATCAATAAAATAGTGAAGAACTCAGTTAACGAAAAAACAGCAATTATTTGAGATCATTATGAATTACGAACCGAGATTTACAAAAGAATACAATCCGTTTTACCAGGGAGGTAGAGCAGAAGGATTAGTAGAAGGCAGAGCAGAGGGATTAGTGGAAGGCAGAGTAGAAGGCATGATTAAAGGAGCAAAAGAAACTTCCAGAAAGATTGCCTTGAGGCTAAAAGAAGCAGGGATACCCTTCGAACAGATTGCTAAGGCAACTGAATTGTCACAAAGTGTTATCAAAAGATTGAAGAACACTGATCAATAAAATAGTGAAGAACTTCGTTAACGAAAAAACAACAATTTATTTGAGATCATTATGAATTACGAACCAAGATTTACAAAAGAATACAATCCGTTTTACCAGGGAGGTAAAGCAGAAGGAGCAAAAGAAACTTCCAGAAAGATTGCCCTGCGGTTAAAAGAAGCAGGGATACCCTTCGAACAAATTGCTAAGGCAACTGAATTGTCACCAAGTGTTATCAAAAGATTGAAGAACACAGATCGATAAAAAGAGACCAGTAATGTGTTGAAGAATTCTGCTGAATGTACATACAGCTGTTATGGAACTGAATGTAGCTTTCAAACTAAAACAATCCCCGGATTGTTACTGGATGATGGAGGAATATAAAATTAAGATCACCAACGAAAATCACACGACCCAGAATATTGTGATTACCGCCCCAACAGATGATTCCGGGCAATATACCGTCATGATTGATGGAGAAAATAGTTCGGGTTATATTTTTGTAGATGGAATTGACGAGAGCGGCCAGCCTATCTGGAAGGGCTCCAATACGATCCTCGACATGCTTTCCGGCAAACTTGGCGAAGTTATTCAGCAGGGGAAGAACCAGGCAGCCACTTCTTCAGGATCTCAATGATCCTGTCTTCAATAATCGGCTTCACCATAAAATCGTCCATCCCCACCCGAAGGCATCTCTCCCGTTCATGTTTAACATTTCCGGCAGTAAGCGCTACAATCGGCACATGGATTCCATTGTCCATCTCCCGGATCTTGGTCGTAGTCTCATAACCGTTCATTTCAGGCATCTGGATATCCATAATAATTAAATCAGGGATCTCCTTCCTGCAAAATTTAAGAACCTCCAGCCCGTTCACCGCTTCAAGAACACGGGCATGAGCAGCAACCCTTTTCAGAATTGTCCGCACCAGCAGCATATTTATCGGATTATCTTCCGCCACCAGAATGGTTACCCCAGCCCGCTCAAGCCTATCGCCTATAGGAAGCTTCTGTTGAACCAGGTGGGTTTCAGCTTCGTTCTGCACGTCACCATGTTCAGCTTTCATCGTTAGTGTGAAAAAGAACACACTTCCCTGCCCGGCATCACTATACACCCGTAAGTTACTGCCCATCAATGTGAGTAATTTACTCGTAATACTTAATCCTAAACCCGTTCCTCCATATTTTTTAGTCGTAGAACCATCTTCCTGTGAAAAAGCATGGAAAATTGTTTCCTGCTTATCAGTCCGGATGCCTATCCCTGTATCCTTCACGCTAAAACATAAGGTAGCTTGCCCGTCCTGCTGCGCTACGACCTCCACCTTCAGCTCTATCAATCCCTTTTCAGTAAACTTTACTGCATTCCCCAACAGGTTAACCAGGATCTGTTTCAGGCGCAACGCATCTAGCCAGACATATGCAGGCATATCTTCCGGCATAGTGATCAACATCGACAAACCCTTTTGCTGAACCTGGAAGGTAACCAGCGCTGTGGCCTGGCGACAGATTTCATACAGATCATGCCGTTCCAGGTCGAGCTCCATCTTGCCCGCTTCAATTTTTGAGAAATCTAAAATGTCGTTTATAATGACCAACAAGATATTAGCCGACTGGTTAACGATAGAGAGATATTCCTCCTGGTCCTTGCTCAGCGAAGTCTTTAACACCAGGTCGGTAAAACCGATCACCCCATTCAGCGGCGTACGGATTTCATGGCTCATATTGGCCAGGAATTCAGATTTAGCCATGCTGGCTCCTTCAGCCGCTATTTTTGCCTGCTCGAGCTCAGCCCGCTGGGTAACCAGCTGTGTGACATCCTTCGCAAAAATCATCATCCCGCCAATCTTTCCCTCTTTTTCATACCAGGGCCGCATCTCCCAGCTGTCGTAGTGGGTCTCCCCCGTCACTTCATCGTAATGCAAATCCTCCTCGGCAATTTCTACCGCCCCTTTCAGGATCTGCTGATGTCTGGCCTTCCGTATCTGATCATCCGCGGTATTGCCATACAACCCGTAATAGGAAGTACCGATCAAATTGCCCGTCAGTTGATAGTCTTCCTTCCAGCGACGGCTGTAAGCAATGTACCGCATTTCATTATCCATCATGGCCACCGCAGCAGGAGTGTATTCAACAAATGAAGTCAGGATAGCCTTGGAACGGATAACCTCCAGCTCCGTTTTCTTCCGTTCGTCAATGTCCTGAACAGAACCATATATCCGCACACATTTCCCGTCTTCCAATACACTGCGTCCAATGTTTTTTATCCATTTTTTCTCTCCCTCAAGGGTGATGATCTCCATTTCCACATCCCAGGGAGTTCCCTTTTCTATGGCTTCCACCATGACCCGCGTGATGAGATCAAGGTCCCGCCCAGGCTGATAAAAATCAAACACATTATCCATTGCAGGCAGGAAATCGGGCCCGGCGCCATGGATAATCCTGGTCTCGGATGTCCAATAGATGCTCTCCCCAGGAATATCATACTCCCAGCCCCCCACTTTCGCCACATGGTTGTTCTGCTCCATCATCTCCTCGGTACGCTGAAGCGCAATCTCTAACAACTGCCATTCACTGACATCTCTTCCCACACCAAAAACGTTCCCGGTGGCAGGTTCAAGCGTCAAGTTCCATTGGATAAAATTATATCCTCCGGTGGCAATTTTTAAGCGGTGGACGAAACTCACTGTATTCTGCCCTTCCTGCAAGGGCTGCATTTCCTGCACCGTGAGGTCTTCATCGTCATGATGCGCAAGCTGTGGAATAGATTGTACCAGGAGTTCCTTTATATCCCAGCCTAATTGGTTACAGAAAGCATCATTCACCTTCTTGAAATTCCCTGCAATATCCGTAATGCAAATCAGGTCGTCTGAAAATTTAAAGACTTTATCAAAATTCCGGATGTCCTCCTGCTGACGGTGTGCAAGGATATGCCGCATGACTTCAGCCGCTAACAATTCCAGCCCCCTCTGCTGACCGGCATCGAGTTGTTTCGGCTGATGATCCATCACACTAAGTGTCCCAACAGTGTATCCTTTTGTATCCACCAGTGGAAATCCGGCATAAAACCTGACATAGGGTGCTCCGGTAACCAGTATATTGGTATTGAAACGTTGATCAGCCATGGCATCGACCACCTCGAAAACAGTGGTTCCCATAATGGTATATTGGCCGAAAGAACTTTCCCTCGCCATTTCATGAAGTGTTATTCCTCTTTTCGACTTGAACCATTCTTTTTTTTCATCAACGAAAGTGATCACCGAAATCGGAGCCTGACAAATGAGAGCTGCGAGCTCTGTAAATCTGTCGTATTCAATTTCTGAAAACGAATGGAATAAATGATAATTTTCTAGTGCCTGCAATCGCCCATCTTCATTCACTGGCACCGGTATATTCTCCATAGTTGTAACGAAAAAATAATAATAATGATTGGTAATCTGACTAATTTTATTGTGTTGTAAGTTAATTTAAACTGTCCATCTACAATCATCATGCCTTCAATAGCTTGTAAATGTAAATAAGGCCTTTTGAACCTATAAATACACATTAGTAGTATCTTTAGATGCACAAATTCAAAGATATTTTTCACAAAAATTAATAAATCCCAAGCTTTTAAAGCGAATAGAAATAAATTGCAGGAAATAATTGCAGCAAAAAGAATAAATAATGACGATTTATAGTTTTTGTACCCCATCACCCTTCCTACACCCATCTTTTTCCTATATTCGTTCTTTAGCGGATTAGGAAGGTATAATGAACAACAAAATAAACTCTGATGAGGATTTATTGCTTTTACTCAGACAGGATGACCGTTCTTCTTTCGATCAGATCTACCACAGTTATGCCAATCCGCTTTACCAGTCGGCCTTTAAACTCTTACAGGATAAGGAAGCAGCGGAAGATGTGGTACAGGAAGTGCTTTTTGAACTGTGGACAAAACGTGCTACACTTAACATTATCAACCTTAAAGCCTATTTACATCAATCCACCCGCTTTCAGGCATTTAAAATTATCCGCCACAATAAAGTGATTGCCAAAAACCTGGAAAAGGATTTCGTCTTCGCCTTCTGCGCTAACGATGGCGACCATCTGCTGGCACAACAGGACATCAGGACCCTGCTGAAAAACACCCTGGATCAGCTGCCAAAGAAATGTGCAGAGATTTTTTACCTGAGCAGGAACGAGCAGCTTAGTCACAAAGAAATTGCCGAACGGCTGAATATTTCCCCAAAAACGGTCGAGAATCAGCTGAATACTGCATTAAAAAAAATAAAGAAAGCTTTTTCTAAGCTAATTGTACTTTTTGAATTGATCATCCTGCTGTACCTCCTGTTATAATTCCCATTTTCTAACCCCAAAAACGAAAAAATGTAATTTTCTCAAAATTTTTATGGGGGGCAAGTCCACCTATAGGGTACATGTAATAAAGGGACAGAAATACCTGTTGCTGTTTATTATAAAATCTACGTTGTGGCAGACTCAAACATTTTAAGAAAACTGGCCGGAAAATACACCAAAGGTAAAGCCAGCCGGAAAGAGCAGGAACTCCTGGAGAGTTACTATGCTTATAAACAAACGCATGGCGAAGCGCAGCCCGACATCGATCCTGAAATGCAGAGCAGGATGTACGATAGGATCATTCAGCGCATTGATCGTGCACAACCCGAAAAACAATCCCTGAAATATTGGATCGGTATTGCAGCAGCACTGCTACTGATTACCGGTTCAATCGCTTTCCTGCGGTATAAAAGCAATCCCCTTTCATCTAAAGGCCTGATTTCCGTAATGACCAAAAAAGGAGAACGCAGAAAGCTGGTGCTGCCCGATAGCTCGGTTGTGATGCTGAATTCCGACAGCCGTCTTACCTATCCTCAAAAATTCAATGGACAGCAAAGAGAGGTCAGTTTAACTGGTGAAGCCTTTTTTGAGGTGACCCACCATGCCAAAAGACCTTTTATTGTGCACAGTGCACAATTCAATATTAAAGTACTGGGCACCCAATTCAATGTGAGTGCCTATGCCAATGAACAACAGGAAGCTTACCTTTTTAAAGGCTCCATCCAGGTACTGCAACCCTCTTCCAATCAGCTCCTCGCCACACTTCAACCCAGGGAGAAGTTTATTGCAGGCAAAGGACTCAGCAGCCGGCCTAAGGCCCGGGAACCGCAGCGCCTCCCGGATACAAAGCTGATCCCGAAGGAAATCATGCCGGAAAAAGAACCGGAGATCACTGAAATTGCCTGGACACAAAACCGCCTCGCTTTTGAAAATAAAGATTTTGCCGGAATGGCACGTTTACTGGAACGCTGGTATGATGTTAAAATCAATATCACCAATCCTGCCTTACTAAAGTATCGCTTTACAGGTACCTTCAATAACCTGCCACTAGACGATGTATTAAACGCATTAACCTTAACCACGAATTTTAACTACAGAAAGGAGGACAAGACAATCAACATTTACTAAAGCAATGAAACCATCATCAGCTTACCGCTAACAAACAGCAATGAATAAAGCTTATGATCGCTTCATAACCGATAAAAAACAACTATTTACTGATGAAAATACAGGGATTACTTGCTGGTAATTCCCTGTAAGACCCAATTAACGAAGCATAAAAATTTGCCGTTCGAATGCTTCAATTATTAAAAATCTCCTTAAAAGTAACAAACAAGGTTGAGCAAACCTAACCTGCTTTTGAGAAAAACCGTATCAACTAAATGAAAATAAAAATTACAGGCAGCACAGCAATGTGTCCGCCTCTATTTCGTAATATCCTAAAAATTATGAAACTAACCTTAATACTGTTGATAGCCGGACTGATGCATGTGACAGCCGCAGTCTATCCACAGGATAAGAAAATCAGCTTGAACCTCAGACAAACCAGTATCCATCAGATCATGAAAGCCATGGAACGCGAAACCGGCTATTCTTTCATGTATGGAAACAATAACTTTCCGGCCGAACAGAAACTGGACCTGGAGGTGAAGGATAAAGCGATTGCAGAAATCTTGAACCAGGTGCTGCAAAATACTGGCTTTACCTATAAGTTGATCAATGAGAAACTGATTGTTTTTACCAAACTGAATGCTCCTGTACGCTTCCCCGTTAAAGGAAATGTGAAGGATGCCCAGGGACTTCCCCTGGCCGGCGCCTCGGTGAAAGATGCCAATGGAAAGATCCTGGCACAGACCGATGTGAATGGGAATTTCAGGATTGCCGATCTTCAGGAAGATGAACAGCTGACCATAAGTTATATCGGTTATAAGGATCAGCCTATCGTGCTGAAAGGAAACAGCAGCAATGAGCTATCCATCAGCATGGAGGAAGACAGCGCTATTCTAAAAGGGGTCTCTATCGTATCTACAGGGATCCAGACCATCTCCAAAGAACGGAGTGCGGGCAGCTTTGCCAAACCTGATATGAAGATTATCAATGCCCGTACCGGTACCATGAATATTGTGCAGCGGCTCGATGGATTGATTCCCGGCCTGACCATCAATAACGCACCTTCCGATAACAGGTATTCTTCCAGCCAGGTTTTATTAAGGGGGGTGACCAGCATTAATTCCACCAGGGGACCGTTATATGTTGTAGACGGATTTCCGATAGACAATATTGCCTCTATCAATCCCAATGATGTGGAAGATATTACGGTGTTGAAAGATGCAACAGCGGCCTCCGTTTGGGGAGCGAGAGCATCAAATGGAGTGATCGTGATTACCACCCGCAAAGGGAGGGCAACCAGGGGTATCGAAATTGAATACGATGGTTTCGTAAATTTCAAAGGGATCCCCGACCTGAACTATGCAGGAATGATGAACAGTACGCAGTTTATTCAGTCTGCCCGCGAAATCTTCAATCCGGTGTTGAATCCTGCCGGATCAATTGTACCAAACGGAAGTTTAAGTCCGGTATTGCCACCACATGAACAGATCCTGTACAACCTGCATGCAGGTACCCTCTCTGAAACGGCAGCCAATAGTCAGCTGGATGCCCTGGCTTCCATGAATAACCTCAGCCAGATCAAGGATACCTGGTACCGGAATGCCATGTTAATGAACCAGACCCTGTCTCTTCGCGGCGGCACAGAGCAATATGCCTTTTATGGTTCCATGGCGTATACCAATAACCAGAGCAATACGGTAGGTACGTCCGACAATACCTATAAAATTAATGTGCGCCAGGATTATAAGTTCAACAAAGCCATTAGTGCCTACCTGGTGACCGACCTGACCAACGGTTTGCAAAGTGCAAAAAATGCCGTTTCACCCGACAGCCAG
Organism: Pedobacter sp. AW31-3R; assembly: GCF_052180285.1. Classification (NCBI taxonomy): domain Bacteria; kingdom Pseudomonadati; phylum Bacteroidota; class Sphingobacteriia; order Sphingobacteriales; family Sphingobacteriaceae; genus Pedobacter; species Pedobacter sp. AW31-3R. The sequence continues at coordinate 6,132,488 of NZ_CP197475.1, forward strand.
TTTCTGCCTTATGCCATGTTCAAAGATGAGGCAGGGAACAGCCTTCCCATGTCATGGCTGAACTACAGCGATGCGATAAGAACCAGCTACCAGAACAGAAGCCTGCTGGATCTCTCCTACAATCCTGTAGATGAATATTCCAGACGCAGCTACAAATCGGACCAGATGATCAACAGGATCGTGGCTGGCCTTACCGCCAATATCTATAAAGGACTGAAGTTTGAAGGCGTATACGGATTCTATAAATCGACCCAGAAAAACACCACCTTCCTGAACCAGAACAATTATGCCGTAAGAAGTGAACTGGCTTCCTTTACTGTGGCTCCCAGCACGACAGGCGGAACACCAACCTATTACCTGCCGGCAACCGGTGGCCGTTATACCGTAGCAAACCAAAGTCAGCGCAATTGGAACGTGAGGAACCAGCTGAGTTACGATCAGAACTGGAATGCACAAAAACACCAGCTCACCGTATTGTTCGGACAGGAAATACAAAACCAGCTGAGTGTGAACAATACCAATGTACTCCGTGGTTATGACCCCGACCTGCTTACCTTCGGCGCAATAGACTATAAAACCCTTGCTGCCGGAATTAACAATACTGTTTATCCCAACAGCGGATCCAGAAGCGTCTTGTTCAACAATTCCTATGCGGGAACAGAGCTTGAAAACCGCGTTGTGTCTTATTATGCCAATGCGGGATATACCTTTATGAACAAGTATACCATTAACGGAAACTGGAGACTGGATAAATCCAGCCTGTTTGGTAAAGACAAATCTGCACAGAGCAGGCCCGTAGGCAGTGGGGGACTCAGCTGGTATGCCAGCAGGGAAGACTTCCTGAAGGAGATTGGCTGGCTGAACCGCCTGATCGTCCGCGGAACCTATGGCATCACCGGATTATCGCCTTCCCCGGGAACCGCGGCTTCCTATGACATTGTCATTGCCCAGAACAATAGCATCTTCCCTGATGGAAGGGGACTGATCCTGGGAACCCCGGCAAACAGAAGGTTAAGCTGGGAATCAACAAAAACCGTTAACCTGGGACTCGACTTCTCGGTATTCAACAGACTGAGCGGAAGCATTGACCTGTACCGGAAAAATACAGATGAGCTCATCGGGCAGCTTCCTACAAATCCTTTTACAGGTTATGACAACATCACCGGAAATATGGGTAGCATGACCAATACCGGGATTGAGGCAAGTTTAAACTCCATGAATATCCAAAGCGGAAAATTCAGCTGGAGTACCTTACTGAACATCGCTTACAATAAAAACAAAATCACTTCCCTATCTAATGCCATACCTATCAGCACAGGAAATGGACAGGTAGTACAAAACTACCTGGAGGGCTATTCCGCATTCTCTGTATTTGCCTATAAATACGCAGGCCTGGACAATGAAGGGAATCCACAGGTATACCTGGCCGATGGCAGCATGACGAAAGAAATCAATGCCACCAAACCTGGCGATATTATATACAAAGGCACTTACCAGCCAGTATGGAGCGGAGGCTTGACCAACGTGTTCAGCTATGGCCCATTCAGCCTCAGTGCCAATGTGATTTATAACCTGGGACATGTGATGCGCCGTGATGTCAACACCCTTTTCTCGGGCGGCCGACTTGTTCCGGGACAGGGATCCTTTACCGGGAATGTCCATCAGGAATTCGTTAACAGATGGAAAAACCCGGGTGACGAGGCCTTCACCGATATCCCGGCCTATATTGCGGAGAATGGATTGAGTGATAGTGAACGCAACCTGGACTATTATACGCTGGCAGACAGGAACGTGCTGAGCGCAAGTTTCATCAAACTGAGGGATATTACCCTCTCTTATGAACTGCCGAAAAACATGCTCAGTAAAATCAATGTCAAAGGCATTACGCTGAGGGCACAACTGTCGAACCTGATGTTATGGAAGGCCAACCATTATGGGATAGACCCTGAGTTTCAGGACCCCACAGGTTATGCCGTCTACAGCAGCACCGCCAATGGAGGTGCCAGGACAATGCCCCTTAACCAGAAGACCATATCATTAGGTGCTCACATCAACTTTTAAACCATGAACTTATTAAATACATATAATTTTACAGTGCTGAGGCTACTTTTGTTATGTACCCTGTTGTTTTCCTGTAAAAAAGATTACCTGGATTTAACTCCAAAAGGGAAGCTGATCGCAAAAGCAACCTCCGATTATAACCTCTTATTCAACAATACCTCACTGATCAATACGGGTGTGGATGTCAGCTCTTTTCCTAATGGCCAGTTGGTCATGGGCGATGAGGTGCTGGCCACAGAACCTTACTTCTCTGGCGGAACACTGCGCATGCAGCGGCTTTTCAGGTGGGAGAAAGACATTTACAATCCCGAGGACAATGGAGCTGAAATGAAAGGCATCATGACCCAGCTGTACACCTACAACAAAATAGCCGTAGAAGTGCGGGAATCGACCGATGGGACAGAAGAACAAAAAAATGCTTTGTATGCGGAGGCCATTGCCAACAGGGCCTGGTGTTACTTTATGCTGACCAATTTCTATGGCAAGCCCTATAATCCGGCAACAGCAGGGACTGACCTTGCCTTCCCGATTATCAGGGTGGCAGATGTGGCAGAAACTAAATTTACCAGGGCCACCGTTCAGGAATGTTATGATTTCATGATGGCCGATCTCCGGGAAGCGATTCCCCTGTTACCCCGGAATTCTTCCATGCGCGGCCGGCTGAGCAAAGCTGCTGCTGAAGGACTTATGGGAAAAATATTGGTGTTCATGGGAAAATTCAGTGAAGCCCTGCCCTATCTGAACAGTACCATTGCCGATTTGCCCACCAATTATACGGTAAGCCTGTACAACTTAAACGTGACGATGGCAAATGCGGGGACAGCAGGTGCCTGGGGTTATGATCCGCAATGGAACCTCCCGGGATACCAGAGTTTGTATCCTACAGCATGGTTAAATACAGAAAATATTTTCTGTAAACAGGTAAATGCTGGTGCATGGGCGGCCGACAAGTCGGAGATTTTACTAACACCCGAGGCTGTTGCCTTATTCAAGCCATCTGATATGCGTTTAAGGTTCTTTAGTCCCCAGGCAAGTGGTGGAGTCCTATTGCCCCTGGCCAATACCCTGCGAAGAAACAGCGGCACTGTGGTACAGATTGGGATCCGTCTCGCAGATATACAGCTGCTGCGTGCAGAATGCCTGGCCAGGGCAAACGATCTGGGTGGCGCAATTGCCATACTTGAAGATTTCAGAAAAACCAGGATGCCTGCAGCTGACGCCAGCGTGGAGATCAGCGACCAGCATAGCCTTATCAAATATATCATCGATGAGCGTACACGGGAATTTGCCATCAATGGATTCAGGTGGTTTGACATGAGAAGATTGTCGACCGATCCGCTTTTCTCTGATGTGGTCTATACACACAAGTATTACAACAGCAATGGGGTCCTGACAGAATATACCTTAACGCCGGACCGGTTTACCTTACGTTTTACACAGAAAGTGCTGGATCAAAATCCCGGTATGCCTAATAATCCATAAGTCGATGAAGTATTACCTGATCTCGATAAAGTACTACCTGATAGGTTTTCTACTGCTTGCCGCATTCTTTGCAGATGCGCAGGAAGTGAAAATCTCCGGGATTTTCAAAAGTTCCCAGAAGGAGTTAAAAATAGAAGATATTTCAGAATTTCAGTACCTGCAGCCACAAGAGGAAAATCTTGTGGCTGCTATGGATGAACAGGGGAATTTCAATATGCAGTTTGCTTTGAAGAAGCCCGGTTACTATCGCCTGGGCCGTAATATCCTGTACCTGAGTCCTGGTGACCAGTTAAAGGTATTGATCGACCATAACAATCCTTCGCTATCCACATTTGAAGGCAAAGGGTATGAAGCCAATAGCTACCTAAAAGATACGCCCTTCCCTAAGGGTGGTTCTTACCTGAATGCAGGCAAACTGATAGGAGAAAACCCGGAAGGAACACTTCAGGCAATCCTGACACAAAGCCATCACCGCCAGCTGAGCTTAGCAGAAGTCAGGAAAGTATCCCCTGTATTCAGGGAGCTGGAAACTGCAAGGATCCAGTCTGACCTGATCAACAGTATCCGCTCACTGAAATATTATCTTCCCCGGAAACAGCAATTGGGAGCAGAAGGAATGAAGAAGTACCAGGAAACATTCGATGCACTGGCATTGCCGGTCTTGCAAGACTGCAAAAATAATTTACTGCGATCAGCTCTCCCGGAATCAAACAGACAGAGGAAATCAGGAAGACAGAGAAAACCAGGCGAACGCTTGCGACAAAAAAAACCGGGGGACTCAAAAGAGCAGTTGTCAGTAAATGATTTCCTAACATTAACTGTATTCAGGGACATTGCCCCATACCTCCTGGAGGAAACCAGAAAATCCGGTCAACCGGAATCTCCTGCCCTCAACAAAATATCCGACTGGATCAAAGCAGATTCCATTGTCCAGGTAATGGTCGGCACCAGCAATAAACAAATACTGCCGGGATTCCGTTCAAGCCTGTCTACGCTGGAAACTTCGGCTTACAGCGTCGCAGCCACATCCCTACTGGAAAGTCTGCTGACCTACGGAAACGCTGATACCGCAAAAGACTTTATGGCGACAGACCAATATGGGAATACAGTTCGTCTTTCTGACTTCAGGGGCAAAATCATTTACATTGACCTCTGGGCCACCTGGTGCGGCCCGTGCATGGCAGAAATGCCCGCTTTTGAGCAACTGAAAAAACAATACAGGGACAATCCTGAGGTCGTATTCATTTCCTTATCCATTGATGAAAGTATGGATAACTGGAAGAAAAGCCTCGGATCCAGAAATGCCGAAGGGGTACAATGGCAGGTGACCAGAAGTACATTAAAAGATTATCAGGTGATCAATATCCCCAGAACGATTGTCATCGATGATCATTTTAAGATCCATGATTTTCAGGCCCCGGTTCCTTCAAGTCCTTCAACGGTGTTGATGCTGAATACCCTTTTAGCGAATAAACAGCAGCGGGATAGCCGTCTTCATCCCAAAAATCCTCATTTCATCATCCAGGGGAAGCTGGAAAACGTAGCTGAAGGTTCGGTGCTCTTTCTGAGTTATACGGACGGAGACAACAGTCTGAAACGGGATTCAGTGAAAATCAGTAATGGTCAATTTACCTTCAGTGGCCAGGTTCCCGGAACCACAAGGGCCAGTCTGATGTTAAGCAGGGATGGCAGCAGTCGCCAGAAGAAAAACTCAGACCTCAGTTCACTATACCTTGGCCTTGATCAGGCTGAAATAAAGATTACAGGAACAGATTCCATTGCCAGTGCAGACATTGTTGGAGGTAAGGAAAATTCGGCGAATCAAAGCTACAAGAAGCTGATAAAGCCAATTGAAGCATCCATCAAAGCCCTTTATGCCTCCTTAACACCAGAAACCAGGAAAGACAAAACATTCATTGCCCGGTTAAAAGAACAATTGCAGGTTTTGAATGAACGTAGAAAAAGAACTGATCAGCAATTCATTGCCGATCATCCAGATGTGATGCTTAGTCTCGACGTATTGAAAAACCATGCGGGTCCCATATTTGATTCTTCCGAAATCCTCAGGTTGTTCCGCCTGCTGGCTCCTGAAGTCAGTACCTCCAAAGCCGGCATTGCTTACGAAAGCGAGTTAAACCTTCGTACAGGACTCGAAAGTGGTCAGTTGGCGCCCGACTTTGAACTGCCAGATTCCAATGGAAAAAGGGTTAGGCTTTCCTCTTTCAGGGGGCAATACGTTCTCGTTGATTTCTGGGCAAGCTGGTGTGCCCCCTGCAGGGCTGGCCATCCGGACCTGGTAAAGCAGTTTCAGAAATTCAAAGACAGGAATTTTACGATCATCAGTATCTCTATGGATGCATTACCTGCAAAACAAGCCTGGCTGAAGGCCATTAAAGATGATGGATTGACCTGGACAAATGTAAGCGACCTCCAGGGCTGGAACAATGCGGCGGGGAAGCGCTACCAGATCAAAGCCATTCCGCAGAATTTCCTGATTGCTCCCGATGGGAAGATTGTAGCAAAAAACCTGCATGGGGAGCAGCTAACCAGGATACTGGAACAGCTAATTCTGTAACTGCATCAGGTTACTTCGCTTTATTCGGGCTGGCCGGTTTTACTGAAGTGCGCAGTCATTAAAAAACAAGAGGGTGTATCATCAATCATGACCACCCTCTTTCTAGTTGTTTTTACCCATACTCTTCTACGGAAGCATTTGCAAATATTCAATTCTCAGCGGCTTAGTTTCGTTAATGATACAGTTTCTTGTTTTTTAAACCCGGATAAGATTACTCTTCTCCCGCACGCAATCAGATTCAGGCCGATGTCATCAATTTTTAATATTGGGGGTTAAATCCAATCCATATGAGCTGTTTACCCCGCTATAAAACACCTGGTAACATTTATTCTACTCCAGTTGTTTATATTAAATCTAAATAACTATATTTGCCCGAAGGAACAAAAAATAAAGGGAGTTGTCAGGAAACAAGGCCATTACAGAAAATCATGATTTGATACGTATCGATAAGCAAACCTTCGAAACGGTATATCATATGTATTGGGAAAAAATATACGCCATTTGTTACAACAACATCCATGAAACGGAACCGGCCAAAGAAATGGTGCAGGATATTTTCAAATCCCTGTGGGAACGCCGTGCGGAACTGGAACTCGGAAACATCAACAATTACCTGATCAGGGCGGCAAAGTTTAAGGCTTTTGAATACATCCGGAATAAAGTAAGCCAGCAAAAGCACATCTGCAATAAATTTGAAGGCTGCAGTCACTCTTCCAACTGTACGGAAGAAAAAATAAACTACAACAACCTCAAAGAAAAAGTCAATGTTTTAGTGGACACCCTTCCCTGCCAGTGCAGACGTGTATTTAAGATGAGCAGGGAACAGGGAATGAGCAATAAACAAATTGCTTCCTCGCTACTGATCAGTGAACGTGCCGTAGAATACCACATGACCAAGGCCCTGGGTGTCCTCAGAGTGAACCTTTCGAATCATTTTACCTAAATTTCCAGGTCAACTTACGGAAAAGACCTTATTATGCTACCTATATTTTATATAAGTTTGCATAAGTAATGCCTTATCCGGTTTGTTCCGGAAATCATGAAGAAAAAAATGAAAATTAACAAGGATCTCATAGAAAAATACCACAGGCAGGAATGCAGTCCGGAGGAAACCGAGGCTGTAGAACAATGGCTGTATTCTTCAGACAGTGACGAGGCATTACAACTTCCGGCCATTGAAGACAAGCAAATGCACAAACAGGAAATCTGGGCCGGCATTGAAGAATTCATCAGTAGCCAGGAACCTGCTGCAGCGGAAGCCCCGAAACCTGCAGCAAAAAGGAAATTCCATACTACATTCTGGTATGGTGCCGCCGCAGCATCACTATTCCTGGGCATGCTCATTTTTATCGGCAATCGGTTCAGGAAAAACGAACAGGACGAAAATATTCAGTTGCTGAATGTGAGCAATACTTCATCTGTTGACGTCAAACAACTGCAGGCGAGCATGTATGACCTCTCTATTGGCACCAATACTTCTGGCAGCATTGACAACCTTACCGGAACAGTAGACCTGGCAGGAAGCCTGCTCATCCGTCCCAAGGAAAATATAGAACTTCAGTTTGAAGGAAGAAATGATAAAACAAGCCTGGAAAAAGGCCAGACCTATATTATTCTTAAGGGTAAGAACGGACATAACAAAGTTATCGTTATCAATGAACACAACCTGATGGATCTTCCTCCGGTAATGCAAAAGCAGATCATCAATGAGTTTAAAATATAACTGTCCGCCACTCCTGGTCTTACTCCTGCTTTGCGTGTTTTCCTGCAAGCAAAAAACTGTCATCTCAAAAAAGCAGTCTCTCCACCATTACAGCATCTACATTCTTGGCAAAGACGATAAGGAATATATCCTGGAAACAGATACACTGGACCAGGGGATCATTTACCCGGAAAAAGAGGGAGCCATGCTGAACAGCAAAGATCTAGACCGGGATGTGATTGTCCATAAAGGGTATTATTACCATATCAACAGGAAAAAAGGCTTTCTGTACAAATATCAATCAGACCACAACCTCTTCGTAACCATAGATTCACTGGAGCTGAAGAACTTCTCTATTGAAAACCGTAAATGGCTGGGCGGCGATACGCTGATGCTTACCGGATTCACAGCTCCTGCATTCGGCCAGATTAAATATGTACTGCTCAGGACAGACACCCTGAAAATGCTTGCTTATGGCAACATGGATATTCCTGCTTCCGCAGGTAAGTACAATAAGACTTCTGTAGGCTTTGTCAACCTCCGCTATCCGAAACTCTTTGTGGGTTATACCTATCACCAGCAGTCGAGTACCTCAGACTATATCACCAGCGATACGACCTATGTTACGGAACTGAACTTCCCTGAGATGACAGCAGTGAAAACGGATAAAGATACCCGGTCTACCTATCCGGGAGGTTTAAACACCATTCAGCCTTATGCCTTCAATGATGAAAAGCTCGATTATTACTTTATGGTCTGCCCCGGTATTGCACTCGGCAACCGCCCCGAACTGCCAAGCGGTATCATGAGGATAAAAGCTACTGAAAATCATATAGACAAAAACTATTTCATTAACCTGTCCTCATCAATTTCACACAATCATGCCTATGGGATGTGGTACCTGGGCAAGGGAAAAGCCATCATCAGGAGCGAACGGAAAGACCTTTTCAAAGGCCTTGAAGACCATTACAGTGTGGCACAGTTTGAGTTTTACCTGGTAGATATTATAGCAGGAAAAGTACTGAAGAAACTTGATCTGCCCCTTGATAAAGGCACCAGGAGAGAATGTGTGATTGTAAAAGGGGATATTGCCTACATATCGGTAAACTCCTCCACTGAAGGTAATTATATCTGGATCTATAATATCCTCAGCGGAAATCTTAAAAAAGGCCTTCAACTCGCCGGAACTACTGATTTCATCATGAGAATAGACGAGTTGAAATAAATAGTATTTTTTTTGTCCCTGACCTTCGGGTGTTGTGCAGTTGTGCTACTTAATGGTATAACGGTACAAACTAAAACGATGTCATACGGAAAAACTCTACTCATTATTTTAATCGGCACACTTTCATTCGGCGGATTAACCTTCAATGCCTTCGCTCAAACTACAGGAGTCCTGTCGGGCACTGTAAAAAGTAACGATGGCCCCATTATGGGGGCTACTGTCGTATTGAAAGGCACAACAATTGGTACCACTACCGATGCTGCAGGAAAATATCAGCTGTCAGGCATCAAAAATGGCACTTATACCCTGCAAATCAGCAGCGTAGGTTTCATTGCTGAAAATCAGCGCATCAACATAGGCCCAGGCCAGCCTTCGGATTTTCATTTTCAGCTGAAAAAAGACTCCCGGGTGCTGGATGATGTCGCCATTCAGGGCAAAACAAAAACACAAGAGGTGAAAGAATCCGGTTTTATGGTCAATGCCATTGAAACCAGGAAATTCGCAAACAGTTCATCCGATTTAAACCAGATCCTGAACCGCAGCACAGGGGTGAAAGTAAGGGAACAAGGGGGATTGGGATCTGACTTCAATTTTTCTATCAACGGTTTATCCGGCAAACAGGTTAGGTTTTTTATTGACGGGATTCCTATGGAAAGTTTTGGTGAAGGAATGTCACTCAATAATATTCCGGCAAACCTTGCAGAACGGATAGAGGTGTACAAAGGGGTGGTTCCTATAGAACTGGGCGCAGATGCACTGGGTGGTGCAGTCAATGTGATCACCGATCAGCATACCAAAAAATTCCTTGATGCAAGTTACAGTTATGGTTCTTTCAACACCAGTCGCGCAGCACTGGCAGGAAGGTTTACAGAGGAGAAAACGGGGCTGATTTTCAATTTCAATGGTTTCCATAACTATTCGGACAATGACTACCTGATGCGGAACAATCCCAAATACAATGCGCCGGTGAGTGTAAATGAAAACAATCAGGTGGTATACAAGGATGTTCGTCGTTTTCATGATGCCTACCGCTCGTCTATGGCACAAATGGATGTAGGCATAGCGAATAAATCATGGGCTGACCTGTTTACCCTGGGATTCTCCTACAATAATTTTTACAAGGAAATACAAACCGGGGCCACGCAGAACAATGTATATGGCGGGGTGAACCGTAAGGGTAACTTCTATATGCCTTCCGTAAAATATAAGAAAAGTAACTTCCTGATTGATGGTCTTACCGCAAACATCACCGGATCTTTGTCCCTCGACAGATCAAGTGCCGTCGATACCTCTGATTATATCTACGGATGGGGCGGGATCATCAAATCTTCTTCCGTTTCGGGAGAAATAAAAGACATCAAGACCTTTTACCATTATAAAAACAATACAGGTCTCATTAGGGCAAACTTCGCGTATGAGATTGATGACCATCAGAGCCTGAACCTGAATTATATGTACAGCCGCTTCTCAAGGACGGCCGTAGACGAAATTAAATATGTAGACAATAATCCTTTTGACAAGCCCAACAGGATTAATAAAAGCATTGTCGGACTGGCCTATCAGACCAACTTCCTTGACAAGCGTTTAAACACCACATTATTTGCAAAATATTACGGACTGGGAACCCTGGTGAGAGAAGCCGTTTTTGTGAGCAACGGGGTATATTCCAGAACAGACTCGAGTACGAATGGCAATTATTACGGATATGGACTGGCTTCCAGATTCAAGATTACCGAAAAGGCGGGACTTAAACTTTCTTATGAACATGCCTACAGGCTTCAGGAAGCCGTGGAACTGCTGGGTGACGGGATTTTGTATGCTTCAAACATCGATCTGAAACCGGAACACAGTGACAATATCAATATTGGTGGTTATTATGCCCATCAGCAAGGCAGACATAAATTCACAGCAGAAGCAGGTTATTTTTTCAGGAATGTGAAAGACCTGATTTATGCCACTCCCGGAGGGAAATTCTCACAGGTAGACAACCTGGGAACCGCACAGATTAATGGTGTAGAAGGTGAACTGGGCTATCAATACAACAATTTGCTGGAGGCATCTGTGAATGCCAGTTACCAGAAGGGGATCAATAAAGGGAAAATAGATGTACTGAACGGCCTGCCCGACCCAACTTACCTGGACAGGATCCCGAACCAGCCTAACTTCTTTGCCAATGCTAACTTTGGGATAGGCAAGAATGATCTTTTGGGCAAAGATACACGCCTCCAGTTTAACTGGTCCTCACAGTTTGTCAATTGGTATTATGTGAGCTGGGAAAGCAGGGGCAGCAAAGAAACCATCAATAAGATCCCCTCCCAGCTGGTGCACAATGTATCCCTTTCTTACTCCCTGCAGAATGGAAAGTATAATATTTCCGCGGAATCATTTAACGTGACCAATGAACTGGCCTATGATAACTTCCGTTTGCAGAAACCAGGCAGGTCGGTATTCCTGAAGTTAAGGTATTTCATCAGGTAAGTTCCAGCACCGCGTTAAACTATAACACAGCTCATTTCAATAAACAAGTACCATATATATTCAATCAAAAATCAAATATCATCATGTTTACAACCCACAAAAACCTATTCATTGCACTGGGACTGGCTCTTTTAAGCTTCAGTGCCTGTAAAAAAGACAATACTGAAGACACGACAGTTACCGAACCAACCGATAAAACATATAGCTTCCTGGTTTCGGCAGGTACACCGGCAGGAACTTACCTGGTACAAAGCGGTTCCCTTACCGAAGGTACCTTAACTACTGCAGGTACAGGTATAGCACTCGATTATGGAATGATCACCTCAAGAGCTGGCTATAATTATGCTGTAGATAACAGCAACGGCAACCTCGTTAAATTCACTTCCGACAATAAGACAAAAACTATTGTAAAAGAAATTCCTTTCAGCCAGATCAGCTGGGCCGGATATTCCAGTTTTTATGCCTGGAAAGATGAAAAAACCCTCGTTTTATTCAGTATGCCGGCAGGAAGGCAGTTTGAATATGCCATATTGAATGCAGAAACGATGACGATCACCGCAAGCGGAAACATCAATATCCCTGTACCTTCAGCACAAAATGACAACTATTGGGGAAACAATGTAGTTTTTGTAGGCAATAAACTGTACATCAACTATTGCCTGGAAGTGGCTGCTAATGATGGCCAGTCTGACGGAAAAACCTATGTTGCTTCAATGGATTATCCGAACATGACCAATGTTACCATCAGCACAGACACAAGAAGCCAGTACCCAAGCCCATATAACTTAAATACACCTGGTGCGATTGCTTACAACGGATCTGCTTATTTCCTTTCTTCACCAACCATCTGGGCCGGTGGCGGAACAGGTTCTGCCTATGGTATTAATCGCGTAGCGAATGGTGGAACTACGTTTGACAGCAGTTATTTCTTTGAACTGACTGACAGGACAAAAGAAGAAACCATAGGCCTGTTTGATCTGGGCAATGGGAAAGCAATTGTAAAAATTTTAAACAAAACGCTGTTGTCGACCTATGCTGATTACAGTGGGGTAAACGCCGCAAGTTATTATGTAGTAGACCTGGTCAACCAGACAAAAACTAAAATCGATATCCCGGCAAGCAGAAGTGGTTCTTATTCACAAAACATATTGGTTGAAGACGGTAAAGCTTATATTGTCACCAATACAGGTGATGGCTTTTATGTTTACCAATTTGACCCGGCTACCAATGCCGTTAAAAAAGGTTTGAAACTGGACGGTGTTAGCACTGTTGGCCGAATAGACAAAATTAAATAATATACGCCCCTGATGGATATTGCTGTCCGGATACACCGGACAGCATGACCTAAATCCGATTCCATGCTGTTTAAAAAGATTAATGCCTGGCTACATTTATGGCTGGGGCTTGTCTCCGGGATTATCGTAGTGATCCTAAGTATCACAGGCTGTATCCTTGTATTTGAGCAAGAGATCAGGGTATTCAGCTCTCCCTGGCTGCATGCAGAAAAACCTGCTGGCAAAGCAGTGCTCCCCCCTTCTGTACTGTACCAGGCTATTCATCAAACCTTACCCGATAAAAAGATCCATTCTGCCTGGTACAATGGTGAGGGACGTACAGTTCAGTTTTCCCTGAACTCCGATTCCATGGTGTATGTCAACCCTTATACGGCAGAAGTAGTGGCCATGATTGATCATGAAGATTTCTTCCATATCATAGAAGAAGGACATTTTCACCTCTGGCTACCGGAGAAAACAGGCGACTTACTGGTTGGTTCCGGCACATTGATATTTTTCTTCCTCCTCCTTAGCGGCATCATTTTATGGTGGCCGAAGAAATGGAATAAGAGAAGCCGGGAACAAAGTTTCAGGATACGCTGGAATGCCAAATTTAAGCGCTTGAATTATGACCTGCACAATGTACTGGGGTTTTACGCACTTACCATTGGCCTACTCCTCGCTTTCACCGGTTTAATGATGAGTTTCAGCTGGTTTAATCAGGGCGTTTACTGGCTGGCTGGTGAAAAACAGGCAGCCCGGCTGAAACCGGTATCTGACAGTACCTTTAACAGGCCAACAGTAATGCTGCAACAGGTGGATAAAGCCTGGAATATGGCGAAAGACGAAATCGGGGAATATCACCCTGATGAGGTGATCATCAGTTTCCCGCATCAGCCATCAGATGCGATTTACCTGTGTACTGATATGTATCATGGCAAATGGAGAGATATTTACCTCGATCAGTATACGTTGAAACAGCTGCCTGCTTCCCAGTCAAAAATCGGGGAAGCAGCATTGGCAGCCTGGCTGCGCCGCTCCAATTTCTCCCTGCATGTGGGCTCTGCTGGTGGATTGACGACCAAGATCCTTTATTTTCTGGCGAGCCTGATCTGTGCAAGTTTACCGGTTACAGGATTTTATATCTGGTGGGGTAAGAAAAAGAAATCCCCTGCCTCTAAAAAAAGCAGGGGGAGTATAGGAAGTGGCAAATATAGGTTAAGCCATCATCAGCCTTAAGACAATAGTGTTGAAGGCAAATGGTATAGATAATTAATGCTTATGGATTACTTACCTATCTTTTTCAATAAAAGTTCCGGTTCATTTGTCGTAATAAAATCGGCATTTTCTTTCAGCAGCCAATCCATGATCTCTTCATCATTCACTGTCCATACATTAATGGTCAGATTTTTTGCTTTGGCTTCAGTGATCCATTCCGGATGTTTTTGCATCACGCTGAAATGGTAATCAAGACCATACATGCCATCGGCAACCAGTTCTGCTGGTGCTTTATCGCTCTTCAGGTAAGAAACTTTAGCATATGGAGCAAGCTTCAGCAACTCCTTGCAGACATCATAATCAAAGCTGATATAATCTACCCAACCTTCAGCTTTAAGATCGCCCACCAGCTTCACTACACGTTTAGTCAGTTCCAATACGCGTTCCGTACTTACGATGGAAGGTTTGATTTCCAGGATAAGCTTAGTTTTATTCTGTTTGATTCCCTCCTTCAGGTACATTTCAAGGGTGGGGAAAGCTTCACCGTTGGTTAACTTCAGGCCAGCAAGCTGCTTTGAATCTGTTTTCTCAATAGTCAGTCCCTGGATATGTTCATCATGGTTGACAAACATCACTGAATCTGAAGACAAGTGGACATCAAACTCAGCACCTTCACAGCCAATACGGATAGCATGGTTCAATGCGGCAATAGAGTTTTCAGGCGAATTGGTATTCTTCCATGCACCCCGGTGTGCAATCACCTTATTGCGGATAAATTCATCATTCACCAGCTTCACGCGCTTAACTACTGTTCCCTCAGCTGTTTTAGCTTTCAGGGCAACCTCCATATACTGCGCTTCTGGCTTCATTTTTTTCAATAGCAGCGTATCTGCATGAAGTTCAAAAAAGGCAGCATCGGGTCCGCTCAGACTGACCGATTTAATTCTACTGTTGGCCATACTTTTTATTACGCCCACTGTTTTATTTTTGGCAGAATAGCTGTAACCAGTTAGATATAACGAGGGAGCCTGTTGGGCGAATACTGGGGTAATTGCTGCCATAACAGGAATTAAGGTAGAGATTATTATTCTTTTCATCTAATTTTGTGTTTCATTTTCGTATAAAAAAAGATGAACCCTATAGGTATGGTCCTATAGAATTCCTCTATATCTTTTCAGATGGATGATTTAAAGGTCAGAAACTATAACGTACACCTGTGTATCCCTGGTATGGGAAGGTGATAAACCTGCAGCAATTGCATTGTTTACCCGGTACACCTGTTATTTAGTTTTTTTGCAGGGGCAAAACTAGGTTGTCAATGTTAGCCATAAAACAACATTACATTAAGAAATTTATTCCCTATGGTTAACAAAAGCTGGGTCAGGCGACCAAAAAATACATTTAAAAAGCTGGCAGACCATACAACCCATTTAAGAATTTAAACTTGGGTAGATAAACTCTAAAAAAGAATAAAAATCAGGTTCATTTTGATGGGATAGCGATTCCCGGAAGGGCTTATGGAGAAAATTATAAAAAATATAATTTACTTAAAACAAAATCCAGGCTTAAGCATTATAGGCATATTTAATTAATTTATAATCATTCAATATGCGTAGAAAGATGGATAATACCGTAGGTGATAATGTAAAACGCCTGAGGATCAGAAATGGCTGGATACAGGCAGAAATGGCGACTAAGCTCAAGATTTCGATACCTGCATATTCAAAAATCGAAACTGGTTTAACCGAAATTAACATTGCACGGCTACATAGATTGTCGGATATCTTCAATGTTGGGCCTTCTGAAATTCTGTTTCGCCCGGAAGAACTGGTCAAGCAACCTCTGGGAATAGAGGCAGAGGAACTGAAGACAAAAATCAGCGGGCGGGATACAGAAATTGTAGAATTACAGCGCAAATTGATTAGCCTATATGAAATCGTGCTGGGAATGATTAAAAAAATATAGGGACTTATCCGAATAAATCTTTATTCTTAAACGCATATTCCGTCGTATCATGAAACATAGCTCCGTCAATTACATTCTTTAGAAGAAGTGACAAGTGGTTTTCATCCAAGGCTTCAGTAGCTGCAAGTTCGTAATATTTCTTTTCTAAGAGAAAATCTGTAGCTTGCTTAGCAGCTTTGCCATAATGCCCCATAACGGAAAGAAGGTTCAGCTGGAAAAACACGCCCAACTCCTTTAACCTATTATAACGGAAACGGTTGTGATGGTAATAGGAATAAAGCTCAGGCCCAGCCAGAATAACTTTATAACCAAGGATCTGGAGATCAAAAATGATCTCTTCCAGGTTGCGGGGTTCCTTTAATGGGGAAAGCTCCAGGAGGATATATTTACCGGGAAGGGTGATCAGGCCGTGTCCCACTTCAAACTTCTCATCGACCACATATTTCGCACCTGTAGTCACTGCAATTGACACCCCGGCTTTTTTTAAAGCTTTCTCTAAATTTTCTTTCGCAGATGAAATGACAGTATCCAATCCCTGAAAATTAGGGTCAGTTACAGCGGGCGTACAGTGAATTTTAGCGATGCCTTTCTCACTTAATTCTTTAATATAAGCAACTGCATCCATTAGACCCGGAGATCCTTCATGAATTCCAGGAAGCAGGTTCGAATGTATGTCGGTACCCAGCCATTCGAGGTTAGTTACCACGTTTTTTTTACGAAAAAATGAGAACATGAATCAGCACATAGTTTTAGTTCTCTAAAAATAATCAAAAAAAAATGATTTCTATCATATTACAAGTCTTAATTTTAAATAAAAATATGAAATTAAATATTCTTATATATATTTATTACTTCTACAAATAATCAATGTTACCCGCTGATATATCTTATTTAAGTGATAACAAATAAAAAAGATCATGTGAGAACCACAATATGGAAAAAACAAGAAATAGTGTGAAGATGAATAGACACTATGCTGTTGAACAAATGACTTGCATCTAATAAAGGGGTAAAACCAATGGCGGATTAATTCAGCAAGTTATTTTCCAGGGGTATGACTCACAATTCCACGGATTTTATCATCAAGTTCCTTTACTGCAAGTTCCAACATATGAAACTCTTCCCTATCAAACTGGTAATTATTGAGCTTAAATAAATCTGTCAGACCAATGATAGAAGCTACAGGCCGTCTGATTTCATGGGACTGGATCAATGCAATGGTATGTAAAGCCTGATCTCTCTCCATAATCTTTTGCTGATACAATTTGAGGTCAGAAATATCCGTAGCACAATAACTTACACCGATGATATTATTTTCGGCATCATATGCAGGATCATAGGTGATATGCCACCAGGCATCGGCATCAGGATACGTGTACCTCACTTCTTCCACCACATGTTCCCCCAGGCGTGCCTTGTTAAAATTCAGTAAAAACTGATACATAAAATCATCAGATACGATATCGGTAATGACGATTCCTGCCTTAAGTGGTTTCTTAAAACTTTCCACCATGATATCTGAAAGGACTTTATTATAAAACAGCACTTTTAAATCAAGGTCTACCAGAAGCAAACAAGATTGAGAACTTTCGAACAGGGAACGCAGGGTAATCTCTGTGTTATGGGCTTCACGAATATGCTCCTTTAACATCTGAACGCTATTTTCAAATTCCATAATATTAACTACCTGTTTTGATAAGGATGCCAGCATCATGGTCTGCTGTTCGGACAGTTGGTAAGGTTCAGGGCCAATAACACATAAGCTACCCAGTTTCAATCCGTCTTTCGTGATCAATGGAGCCCCGGCATAAAACTGTATATCCAATTGTTCCCTCAGCGGGTGATTCACAAAGCGTTCATCCTTGCTGGTATCCGACACCACCAGTACCCCATCTTGTTTAATGGTATGGTTACAAAAAGCATGTTCCCGGCTGGTTTCCATTTCCACTGTCCCCACTCCCATTTTGAAGTATTGGGTATTTTTCCCCAGTAAAGTAATAAGTGCAATTGGCGCAGCACATATTTTTGCAGCAAATTCCAGAATTTCCCTTAATTCATCTTCCTTACTGATTTCAAGCTTTAAAAATCTATCCACAGCAAAAAGACGATCCATTTCTCCATTATCCATATGACCTGATACGTTATTCCAGTGAGTGCTTTTATAAACAGTTGAGATTCCCTGAAATTAAATAGAGACAAAATTTGTTAAAAAAACAAATACACCGCAAGTATAGTACATTATTCTGTGTAATGTATTTAAGAAAATGTTAATTCAACCGTATAGACTGTTTTATGGCCACTTATTCGGGAAAAAGTGCGGACAACTATAATTCAGATATAAATACGCTTGCGAAAAATTTATAAGGAAAATAAGTTTGTGGTATATAATAGAATAGTTTTGTATGTATAGAATAGTATTTGTCAATCGTGAGGGAAACTACGGTATTTTGGAAAGTAAAAATTATATGGTTATTCCCTCTTCTCATATCTACCTGAAACGACATGGCCATAAGATCATCTGTATTATAGATGAAAGTCACAGAAAACTGATCTATCAATGCCATGATTACAATTGGTACAAAGACCGTGTAGAACTGATGATCATTTAGATTTTATTCCCAAAACAAAACAGCTCACAGAAAAAGAAAGGAACTCACCTTAAAGGCTTATCCACATAGTTATACACATTCCAGAAAAGCATCCACAAAAAAACAAACCCCTTAAAATCAGATAATTGTACAGAAATTACACTCCCTAAGGAAGTGAAAATTAGGGAACCTACCTATCATAGATGTGAATAAGTCGGGAAAATTCTGAAGGGGCGATTAGTGGAAAGCAGAACCAGAATTTCTGGCACTGCTAAAATTCAAGACAGCTGTAAATGCTAAGCTGCCCTTTCAGCATCAGCAGTCTGCTTGCGTTTTGGTTGAGCAGTTCCAGCGGTCTGTTCCTGTGAAGTACGAGCTGCTGTCGTGCGTTCAGCAGCTATTTTATAATCATCTTCACTTAAGGTATTGTAAGTGATACCCGTACCTTTTTTCGCCCATACATATCTATTTTTCATGCAACGCGGGCAAAAATAAGATTGTAGGGGTAGAAAAAACAAAAGGTTTTTAACAGCCCATGGTCTGTGAGTTTGAAAGTGATAAGGTGTTTGGCACTTCCAGCAACGTGGGTTTAGTTTTGACATATTCGATTACTTATAACCAGGTAGATAATGTTTATTAAAAATATACGAGGCGCTATAACACTGCAAATTTAATCAAATAAACTAAACTTACACTACCAAGATAATTTAATTACCTTGATACTGATCACATTCAGCTATTATTTAATGTTTTAGCTGTATTTAGATCTATCTATTACAGAACAATGTAGACCTAAATCCATACACAAAGTTTAGGCCATATTTAATTGTGAAGCACAAAAAAAATTACTTCGGGGAAATTGTTACATTATTGCCCCTATCAAACAGGAGGAGAAGGTGATCAGTAGGCACAGGCCATTAGAAAAATGAATAACCGGCAAAAGTAGGCAAGCACCACTGCCTACAAAACTATACACCCTGCCACCTACACAACTTCATCAATTCACCACCAAACACTTGAAAAACATATAAGCAGGATAAGAAATAGCTTTCCCAATACTGCCCGGGTTTCAGCCATAACTTAACAAACTGACAGAATCTCCTCTCCATTTTATAAAGAACCGGTCAATTTTTATCTCTTGGCCAAGAGAGGGAACAGTTTAGTCCCAGACAAAAACATTCATTTTTTATGCCCAACAACTTTGAGGATTGATTTTTCAAAATGAATATTCATTTTGTTCAAAATAGCCCTGCCTGAACTATTTAATTAAATAATGGTTTAATTAGAACTGATGAAATATAGAGCTGCAAAATCGATTTATAATAAACGGAAAAATAAAAGATCCGCCATCCTATAAAAAGACATAAACATCTGACCTGAAGAATATTGTAAATCAACAGAAGAATTTAAGCACAAGACTCAAATGTTATCGATAGAAAATTTACGCCCCGCCTTTGAGTTCTCTCCAAAACCATGCATTATTTTAATGAATGATGCTCCCCGGTATACCATTGTATATGTAAACAGGGCGTTTATTAAGGAGGTAGATTGTTTTGTTGATACCATGATAGGAAAAGGATTATTTGAAGCCTTCCCGGCGGATGATACGCATAAGGCCTTTATTGTTCATTTATTTACCAGCAGGACGACCAATGAACAGATTTATCCAATAGTTGATAAAAATAAAACCGTTCAGTTTTTTATGTATTGCCCCTACGATATCAATGAATTCTTGGCCGGCAGCAAGATGAGAAAAGATTACAGGGATCTTCATGATGTGCTCAAGAATAAAACCAATACAGATGAACTCTATGAGCGAAATGACATCCTTGAACGTGTAACCAATGCTTTGTTCAGAAATGAACAGCGCTTTAAATCACTGGTACAGGAAGGTGCGGATATGATAGCCATTATTGATGCACATGGCCGGTGCATGTACATGAGCCCTACGATAGAGAAAGTACTCCAGGTTGCCCCTGAATTTTTCATTGGCAGGGAAGCTGCTGCATATATACATCCGGATGACAGGAAACGTGTTTATAAAGAATTCCTGCTCATTAAACAGCAGAAACGCATCTTCATCTCCCCTTATCGTTTTGCCGATCAGCATAACCATTACCACTGGGTGGAAACCGTGGCGACAGACATGTTTGATGAGCCCAGCGTGGCTGGCATCGTTGTAAATTCCAGGGATGTAACCCAGCGCATTGAAAACGAACTCCGGCTCAGGGAAACTGTACATGAGTTCGAAGAGCAAAATTGCCGTCTCCGCGAAATTTCATGGCTGCAATCCCACGTCGTCAGAGCCCCACTCGCAAGAGTAATGGGTTTGGCTGAATTATTGGGCTACAATGAGAACGATGAAAACAAGAAGGAGCTGATAGACCACCTGAAAGACTCAGCAAATGAAGTGGACCAGATTATACGGGAGATCATAAAAAAATCTGAACGCTTGTGATACCACTGAACTTTGTTTAATTTAAGATGACCATAACTTATTAAATCCGTATGAACTTTCCCATTCCAGAGAACGAAACAGCGCGACTTAAAGCCCTTTATAGTTATGATATACTGGACTCTTTGAAAGAAGATGAGTTTGACCGCATTACGGAACTGGCCTCAATGATTTGTAATGCTCCCATCTCACTGATCTCCCTTATTGATGAGAACCGCCAATGGTTTAAATCGAGGGTGGGTATTGAAGACAAGGAAATGCCCCGGGAATTTTCTTTTTGCCAATACGCGATTATGGAAGACCACATCATGGAAATAGAAGATGCCAGTACTGATGAAAGGTTTGCTTCATTTGATGCCGTTACTCATGATCCCAATATTCGTTTTTATGCAGGGGTCCCCCTTTTAGATGAAAAAGGCTTTGCCCTGGGTACATTGTGCGTGGCCGATAAGATACCGGGAAAGTTAAGCAATAAACAGAAAAAAATGCTGAAGCTGCTGGCAGAGGAAGTCATGGCCCTGATGATTTCCAGGAGGCAACGTGAACTCAAAGCAGGGCAATTGATACGGAGTGAAGCGGAATTGCGTGCTTTTTTCGAGAATTCACAGGGACTGATGTGTACACATGACCTTGAAGGAAACCTGTTATCTTTTAATCATGCCGGAGCGGAGATGTTGGGATACAGTGCTGAGGAATTGCAGGGACGAACACTATTTGACATCATTCCACCGGAACGACAGGCATACCTGGAGGCATATTTGAAGGAGATCAGGGTCACCGAAAAGGTGAAAGGGCAAATGATGATTCTGCATAAGGACGGATCTACCCGCATATGGATGTTTAATAATGCCAGGGCACTGAGTCCCGACGGAACCCCCTACGTGATTGGGAATGCGATCGATGTGAATGAAAAATATCATTTGATGAACGACCTGCAGCGTACAAATGAACTGCTTCAGGTGGCAAAGATACAAGCTGAAGAAGCCAATATAGCGAAATCGGAGTTCCTGGCCAGTATGAGTCATGAAATACGCACCCCTTTAAATGGAGTGATTGGTTTTACAGACCTCCTGCTGAAGACCACACTCAATGAAACCCAGCGTCAGTACCTGGGTATGGTTAACCAATCAGCGAATTCACTGATGGCCATTATTAATGATATTCTGGACTTTTCAAAGATTGAAGCTGGCAGGTTGGAGCTAGACATTTCCCGTTGTGATTTATATGAAATGGCTGGCCAGGCCATTGATATTATTACCCATCCCTTGCAGAATAAAGACCTGGAGATGTTGCTGAACATACCGGCTGACCTACCACGTTTCATCTGGGCTGATAGCGTACGGCTGAAGCAGATCCTGATTAACCTGCTCAGCAATGCATCCAAATTTACGGAGAAAGGAGAAATTGAACTGAAGATTGAAGCTTTACCCGCTGAAGCTGAAACCATACGGTTAAGGATGGGAGTTCGTGATACCGGGATTGGTATTGCTCCGGAAAAGCAGCAAAAGATTTTTGAGGCTTTTACACAAGAGGACAGCTCCACAACAAAGCGATATGGGGGAACCGGACTAGGGTTGACCATATCGAATAAACTACTTTCCATGATGGGGAGCAAACTCCAGCTGGAGAGTATACAGGGTAAGGGTAGCTGGTTTTATTTTGATGCCGACTTCAAAGCGGAACAGGGCAAACCGATCGTATATTCCCGTATAGAGAAAATCAAGAAAGTGCTTATTGTTGATGACAATGATAACAACAGGCTGATTTTAAAACAAATGTTACTCTTAAAAAACATAGTGAGCACAGAGGCCAGGAATGGATTTGAAGGATTACAGCAGCTTGCTGAAGGCCACCAGTATGATGTCATTGTGATGGATTACCACATGCCCTATCTGGACGGACTGGAAACCATCAGAAAGATCAGGGAGGGCTTTTATGGAGCTTCGAATGATCAACCGGTGGTGTTGCTCTACAGTTCTTCAGATGATGAACTAGTGATGAAGTCCTGTGAAGAACTGAACGTCCGGCACCGCCTCGTAAAACCTGTCAAGATGCAGGATATTTATGAGGTATTATCGAAAATTTTTGTGGAAGAACGCCACACACCACCAAGTCCTGTGATGGAAGACAGGGCAGTCGGATATCCACACCTGAATATTTTAATTACCGAGGACAATCCGGTGAATATGCTGCTGGCAAAAGTGATCATCCGGAGAATTGCACCAGATGTGACGCTACTAGAGGCCAATAATGGATTTGAGGCACTTGCAATTTGTGAGCTGCAAACGCCCGATTTGATTTTTATGGATGTACAGATGCCTGGCATGAACGGTTACGAGGCGACCAGAGGGATCAGGGAACTGAAAAATAAAGGGCATATCCCAATTATTGCACTTACAGCGGGGAATTTGAAAAGTGAAAGAGAGCAGTGCCTGGAAGCCGGTATGGACGATGTGATCCTCAAACCCTTTGTGGAGGAAAATATCGTAGCTGTATTTGAAAAATGGCTTAGCCTAAAAAAATAGCCCTGCGGCTGAAACAATTCAGCGGCCCTTTCATTAAAGAAAGCAGCCGCTGAAAGCCTTGGTGTAGGCGATGGATGAGTTTATTTACTTTCTGCACTTTGCCCTTTTACTTCTCCGCAGGTCAGCATATTTTTCGGATAGTAAGGATTTCTGATTTCCTTCTCTTTACTTATCCATTTTTCTCCTGTCATTGGACATACCTGAAGATATAATGGCTGATTAAGTACTGATTTCTCAACGATAGGCCAGTAGAAACGGGACAATGAAGAAAATGATTTACGCTGGTGGTTGATGTTTGTTGTCCCAGCAATCTGGCCGGCATATTTGCTCAGCGAATCGAGACTGCTGCTGTATTCCTTTCTTGATTTCTTAGGAAGAGAAGCTATAGCGCTCAGCAGGGAGTCTGCTCCTTTGGCTGCATTGTCCTTATCGGAGATGATCAGGCTGTTTTTCAAGTTCAGGTAATAGCCTGCCAGTTGTCCTGCTACAGGTTGTGCAGCTTTATTTTTTTGTGCAAAGGCATTGCTGAACAACAGTGCTAATGCCAGGATGAGGATTGATTTTAATTTCATGTTATTTGTATTTAATAATTTGATCCAGCTGTGATTTCATTTCTTTCACATGTGTTTTATCAATTGCATCTTTAGCTTTCAATCCGCCAAGGTGTTTACGCAACCACAACGCATGCTGACGAGCATAAAGATGCACATCACTGCGGTCGGCTTCCGTTACGATCTTAGCATCAATTATACTTTTGGTATTGATTAATGCAGCCAAACGTTCTATATACACACGCTCAACATTTCTGCGGTACATATTCTCTACAGGATTCCCGTTGAACTCCTTCCATACTGCATGGTGCAGGTCTTTAAGGTATTCCGGCACAGGATAGTTGTAACCCGATTTCATATCAATCTGGAACATATTGTACACCATTGCGGGACTAAAAAACATCATCAGCATCTGGTTCTGCTGGGCCATAATATCTTTTACAGGATCAACATTGATTCTGCTGGTGATTTCCTTAGGGTAAAGCCATAAAGGGGCATTGAATACATTTCTCCCAACATAATCGATCACCTCTTTTACTCTTTCCTTTTCGATGACCTTAAAAACAGGTCCGGTTTCTTCTACACTTTTTTGTGTAACATATTGTCCAGCCATATTTTTCATCACATGGTAGAGGAACCTGCTGAATTCTGCCGTTGCACCTTTATGTGCTTTTTTAAGGTTTTCATAAAGATCTCCATCCTCTGCAGTCCAGCTGATCAGCTGAGGAACCACACGTTTCAGGTTTTTCAATCCGTAATCACTTGCTTTCATGGCATTATCACCAAGGTCTTCTGTCTGGCTCCGTGGATCCTCATTTTTACCTTCCCCCCCAAACCATAATTTCGGATTGGCCGCAAGACTATCTACAATCAGCTTATTCAGGATTTTCCGGTCGGCTTTTTCATCGTTTGTACCGAACAGGTTTTTATATCCCCATTCTATTGCCCATTTATCATACATACCAATACGTGGATAGATGCCTTCCTTTCCAATATGATCTTCAGGCTGTGCAACATAGTTAAACCTTGCATAATCCATAATAGACACGGTATGGCCATTCGCTTCCACCCATTTTTTATTGCGCAGGTTCTCCACCGGAGTCTGGCTACTAGCACCCATATTATGGCGTAGACCTATGGTATGGCCGATTTCATGTGAAGACACAAAACGGATCAGGTCGCCCATCAGTTCATCATCAAAAGTATTCTTTCTTGCCCTTGGGTCTATCGCTCCTGCCTGCAGCATATACCAGCTATGCAATAAACGCATCACGCTGTGGTACCAGCCTACATGACTTTCAATGATTTCGCCGCTACGGGGATCA
Source organism: Pedobacter sp. AW31-3R (assembly GCF_052180285.1). Classification (NCBI taxonomy): domain Bacteria; kingdom Pseudomonadati; phylum Bacteroidota; class Sphingobacteriia; order Sphingobacteriales; family Sphingobacteriaceae; genus Pedobacter; species Pedobacter sp. AW31-3R. The sequence goes on from NZ_CP197475.1 coordinate 6,157,912, forward strand.
CTGATTCTTGGCCCATAAGCATTTGCCTTTTCAGATGCGAAATAACGGATAACCGAGAAACGTGCATCTTCAAGGCTCATGGTCGTATCGCTCTCCGGCCATTCTTTACCGATAATTGCATTTTTAAATCCCGCCTGTTCAAACGCTTTCTGCCAGTCATTCACACCGGCGATAAGGTAAGGCCTCCATTTTTTCGGCGTTGCCGGATCAATGTAATAAACGATTTGTTTTTTAGGCTCAACAAGCTCACCACGTTTATATTTTTCGATGTCTTCCGCTTTAGGTTCCAGGCGGTAGCGCTGAATAAAAGAGAGTTTCTCCACATCCTGTGAATCGTCAGCAAATACACTGTAAGAATTGGTGAAATACCCTACTCTTTCATCAAACAGGCGTTTACGCATAGGCACTTTGGGAAGAAGTACCAGTGAGGTATTCAGATCGAGGGTGACAGAACCCGTTAATGCCGCAGCAGGAATCCCTGTGGCGGTTGACTGATACGTTTTTGTCGTCTTGATTTCAATATTAATCGGGTATGACCTGATCGTGTTCAGAAATGACCTGTCATCAGCTATAGAGCCCAATTTCGTTTCTGTTTTTACACTGTTGCTTAGCGAAACCACCGGACTTTCTTTCCTGAAGAAGTCGGTCACCTCAATAACCATATTGTTATTCTCAGGATTCACCGCTTTGATATCAAAGATGGCGACAATAGGATTTACATTAGAATTATTGACAGCTATACGGATTGCCTGGTTCGTATCTGCAGCAATTTCCTTGTAAAGGCAGGCACGCAGAAGTAGCTTATTTCCCTGTCCTTTTTCAAAGTAAATCGTTTGCTCATTTGCTTTTTCACCACCATAAAGGTTCATGCCCTGTGGCATACTTACATAACGTGTAACTGCGAGGATGTACCTTTTAAGCAGGGTATCAGGGATTTCAAAATACCATTTACTGTCGACTAGATGTGTGCTGAACATTCCCGACATAGATTTTGCCGAGGAAGGAATAACTTTACTGTAGGTACCTAACTTACTTACAGTTAAAGTTTTTTGCACGCTATCGATGGTTTTGACGGGCACCACTACTGTCTTTTGCGCGTAGGTGTGTAGCGCAAGAGAAAGGGAGAGGGTAAAAACTAAAGAGGTTCGTTTCATTGGTTTGTTTTTGTGTGTGTTGTTTTATAAAAAAGAGAACTCCTGACCGGTCTTATGACCCATCAGGAATTTTCTTATCGTATTTCAGCAGTTACCAGGGCATGGCTTCGTCGGTATTTAAAGTCAGACCAGGATTAAGTTTTAAAACATCCTGTGCAAATGGTATGGTATACAATTTCGAATCTGGTTTTAAGGTATACGTAACCTGTGGCACCGTTTTATTCACCAGTGGAAATACCCTGACAATAGTTTTGGCATAATCAGGTTCCGTGTTAAACCTGCGCAGGTCCCAAAAGCGGTTAAAGCCAAATAACAGTTCTTTACGGCGTTCCTGAATCAGAAGGTCCATTGTCTCCTTAATAGTTGCCGGAACAGCCAGTGTAGCTTCTGCGGTATTGGTAATTCTTTTCACCCTGATTTCATTCATGAGCCTGATCGCTTCAGTTAAGTTACCTCCCCTTGCTTCACATTCCGCCAGCATGAGCTGTACTTCGGTAGTTTTCATCCCTACTGTAGGATAGAAAAAAGCGGTATATTTAATGTTCCACCATGCTGTACCTGCCGCCATGTCAAGCCAGGTGGCATTGGTAGTATTGAAGAACAGGTTAAAACGTGCATCATTGGCACCAAATAAGGTTCTTAATTCAGGACTGATAATATAACTGTATCCGAAGTTCAATTCATTGTATCCGGTCATATAGACCAGATTTAATATTTCAGGATTGCTGGTTACAGGAACATTTACTTTAGCAGGCCCACCGGCAGCAGTATAAGCAACAAGATCATAAATATCACTTTTCAGCGCAAGGGATGCTTTCGCTGCTGCTTTAGCTTTTTCGAATTCCTTTTTGAATAAATGTACTTTTGCTTTTAGCGCATAGGCATAGGCAAGTGAAGGATGGTAAGGATTTTCCGGGTTAGTCTGTAAAAATGGAATGGACTCATCCAGGTCTTTCTCTATAAAGGCATAAACCTCTGCTACTGTAGATTTTACTGGTTTCGCTTCCAGGTTGTATTCATCCATGATACAGATTCCCCCCTGTGTACTTGCCTTTGCCGGGTCATAATGTTTGGCAAAAGTATTCAGAATGACGAAGTGATCGAAAGCACGTAATACTCTTGCTTCAGCCTTCGCCAGTTGTTTTACACTGACTTCTCCTTTACTGTCATCTACCAGGGAAATGATCGTATTCCAGCGGAGTATGTATTTGTAGGCCTGATTATACAGACTGGAGGAAGTCATGATATTTGGTCTGTTGATACTCTCATTAAAAGTAAAATTGAGGACATTTATGTTTGTTGCAGGCAGTCCGATCACATTACTTTCCTTTAGGTACTGGTCATCTACCAGGTACTGAAAGTTATTGATCGGATAAGCACGGTTTGGAAAGGATACCATGTTATAAAACTGGTCCGCATTTTCTATGATTTCCTCACCTTTAGGCACAATGTCCAGGTACTTTTCACAAGCCGTGCTCAACAGCAGCAGCACCAGGGAGAGGATATAGGTAAATTTCGATTTCATCTGTTTAATTTCTTAGATATTTTCAACTCTAACATTTAAAAAGTAACGGCAAGGCCCATTAAGAATGATCTTGGCGTACTCAGGTTCCTTGTCCCACTATTCAGGCTATAGGTTTCAGGATCAATATCATCACCCGCAGCGGCCCATAAGAAAGGGTTGTTCACTTGTGCAGTAACTTTAATTTGCTGCATTTTCAGTTTCCGGAGTGCTGATTGCGGCAATGAATAAGACAGTGAGATATTACGCAGGCGTACATAAGTCGCACTGGCCACATTTGAATCTGAATACCGGTAATAAGTGGATAAATAAGTGGCATAAGATTGCCAGTTTTCAGGATAGTCATAAATTAAACGTGTGAAGCCACTATTAGGGTTCTCAGCGGTCCATCTGTTGACAATATTCTCATTCGTTTGCGTATAGCTGGAGAAATCTATCAAATCTTTTCTTAGCTTATTTCCCCCATAAAATACAAATAATGCACCCAGATCGAAGTTTTTGTATTTCACCCGTTGCTGGAATGATCCATTAAATACAGGAGTGATATTTCCCACTCTGACCAGTGCAGAAGGACTGGTAATCTGTTTCATGCTAAGCGGATTCCCACTTTCATCAAAAGTGACATTTGGATTTCCATTTTCATCATAAAAAACCGGGTAACCATTGGTAATGCCTGAATATTTATAAGCATAAAGAGAGTTATAAATCGTATTGCTGTAGAAGTAATTAGAAGGTGAAGTAACATAACTTGTGGCTACTGTACTTGACTGCTCCACTTTATCTACTTTATTCTTGTTGAAGGCAATGACCATCGATGAACTTAAAGTCCAGTCTCCACGGTGGAACCAATCTGAAGATAAACTAAGTTCAATCCCCTTATTAATTAATGATCCGTTGTTGATCGTCTGGGTTGATGTCCCCACAGTTGGATCAAGATTAGAGGTCACCAGCAGGTCTGAGCTATATTTACGGTAGAGGTCCAGACTTCCCGACAGTTTATTGCCGAACAGACTGAAATCAGCCCCAAAATTGGTAGATGCTGTTTTCTCCCAACGCAACAAGGGATTTGGCAATTGCGATATCTCCAGATAAGGAATATCAGTGTATAGTTTTTCACTTTTCAGCGCTCCTACCAAATTTGTAGTACCCGACTGATCTATATTACCATTTATACCATAGGTAAGTCTTAACTTCAGGTAATTCAACCAATTGTGACCTGCCAGAAATGTTTCATTAGTGGCATTCCAGCCTGCTCCTACAGACCATAGCGGGCGATATTGATCTTTAATATTGGCACCAAACAGATTGGCCTGATCTAAACGGATACTTCCTGTTAAGTTATATCTGTTATTTAAGGTGTAACTTCCATTTGCATAGGCGGACGCATATCTGTTGGTCACATCGGTATGAGAATCCGGACTGCCCAGATAAAGCCTGTTACCAGTCATATAACTTATAATTCCATCGGTATCCAAACTCCTTAGGTTGAGCAATTGCGAACTTAAAGTAACCGGGTTATAACCATATCTGATGTCACTTACAGCGACAGGTATTCTTGTCTGACGCATCTCAAATCCGGCAAGAAATATAAAATCATTTCTTGTTTTACCGATATCTACAGAAGTATTATAATCCAGTTGATTTCTTATGGTAAATGCCTCTGATTTTGTATTCAGCTGGGTAAGTCTTCCGCCATCAGGAACATAGTGGGTATATGTAGTTCCATCATAGCTGGTCATGGCATTATACAGGTAACGCATGGCATAGGAATCGGCCTGACTGTAATTATAAGACTCTTTTCTGCCAAGCTCATACTGCATCATTAAACTATACTTCAGACCTTTAGTAATTTTATAATCCAGATTGGTAAAAGCTCTTACATTGAGAGATTTCGTCTTTGTCTGATTTTTATCCAGTTCATCCAGAACATTAAACTTTACCGATTTGAAGTTTGGGTTGGCTTCCAGGGCTGCAGCGACGTTGGAATTCATTATTCCGGCAGAAGAAAGGGTAACATAATCACTCAGCACACGGTTTCCATTGTCATCTGTTATAGTGGCATACCGTGGTTGAAGTTCATAGCTGTCTAAACCAGTTGCTGTAGATACTGCTCTGTTATAAGTTGCATTGACACCAAATGTTGCGGTAAAACGATCTGAAACATTAAAAGTAGATTTCATATACATCTTCATATTATCGCTGGTATTATTACGGACCTGTCCATTCCCTTTATCATAATTAAAGGAGAAGAAAGTATTACTTTTATCTGATGCAGAGCTTAAAGAAAGGTTATAACGCTGACGCGTTTCTTCCTGCCATACCTGCTCTGTATATTGTTTCAGGTAATCATTATTGCGCCATCCGCTGAGTGTATTGTTGAACTCATCTGCAGTTATTGTACCCTCTGCCTGATCACGGTATAATCCAAACAGTGGACTGTAATTCCGGGGTGCACTGTTCATACCTCCATAATATTTAAAAAGATCCGTAACAGAGGAATACCTGTCCAGCTCACTCTGATAGTATCCCATCTCATAGTCAAGCACCTGGCTGGTTGAAGCATAATGCATTTTATCCAGGTCTGGTTTTTCGGTAACAAAGAAATCGGCATTAAAAGAAACTTGTGTTTTACCCTTTTTACCTCGTTTGGTACTGATAACAATTACTCCATTGGCAGCTCTTGCTCCATAAATTGATGATGCGGCCCCATCTTTAAGCACAGTAACCGTTTCAATATCATAAGGATTGATGTCTTCAAGAGCTCCTTCTGTAATCAATCCGTCAATCACCAGCAGAGGAATTGAACCCACCGTCACGGATTGAAAGGTACTTGTTCCACGAAGAACCGGATTACCTCTGTACATACTTAATCCTGCCACTTTCCCTTCCAATGCAGAAACCAGATCAGTATTTAAGAAAGCATTCAGCTTCGTTTCATTCACCTGACCAACCGATGCGGTAGAACGGTCTTTCAGTATAGTCTGAAAACCGGTGACTACAACATTGTCAAGGGCCATGGTATTTTGTGAGAGTACAATATTCATAGACTCCTTACCTGTAATAGGCATCTCGCGGGTTTTATACCCCATATACCTGACAACAATCGTATTGCTTGCACCCAGGGAACGCAAATAGAAATGTCCTGATCCATCTGTCTGTGTAGTTCCCGGACTGCTTTTAAAGGAAATGATTACGCCCGGCAATGGTGTTCCGGTACTATCGGTAACCATACCATGGATAATCTCATCCTTTACACTTTCCTTTGCTGCACCAGCAGTTTTTTTATCCTTAATGATAATCGATTTATCACTGATCTGATAGCTGAATGTTTGTTCTGCGAAAATCAGGTCAAGCACCTGCTGTAGCGGGGCTTTATCTACAGCTATAGTTACCGGGCGCGCTTTTTCAAGAAAGCTGGCATCATATAGAAAATTATAGCCGGTTTGTTTAGAAACTGAATTAATGACTGTTCCTATAGGAGCAGATTTATATTTCAATGTAATGTTTTGTGCACTTGCTATTCCTGGAAGAGCAATGCATAGTATAGCAAAAAGGAATGAAATCAGTTGACGATGGCCATTTGAACCTGCTGATTTTTGGCCTGTAGTTCTCCTTGAACTTCTATTTTTATAGAAATTTTTCAAATTAATGGTTTGGTTAAGTTGTGGTGTGTGATTGGTTATTTGGTAGGAAGCAGATGTATTCAGGAGTATCAATTTACCATAGTAACCCTCCTTCCTTCAATTTTAAATTGGATGTTACTGGTCACCTGCAGCATATTCAGCACTGCTGATAATTTCACATCCCTGGAAATTCTTCCATAAAATCTTTTGTTGGGTAATTTTGCTGCGGTGATATCCACATCATACCAGCGCTCCAATTGGAGGATGAGTGTGGGCAGGTCTGTATTGTTAAAGATGAAGAGGTCATTTTTCCAGGCCAGACTTTCTTCGGTGTTTGCTTCAGTTACGTCGATTGTATGCCCCTTCAGACTTGCCTGTTGCCCGGGTAAGAGTTTCTTAGCTATTCCTGTGGCCTCTTGACTAAGAAGAATACTTCCTTCCAGTAAAGTAGTTTTTACTACCGATGCCGGATAAGTATTGATATTAAAATGGGTACCGAGCACCTTTACGATTTGTCCAGCCGAGTGTACACTAAATGGTTTTGTTTGATCATGGGCGATTTCAAAGTAAGCTTCCCCCATTAATTCGACATCCCGTTTGCTCCCTGTAAAAACAGCAGGATATTTTAAGGAAGACTGGGAGTTCAGCCATACTTTACTTCCGTCGGGAAGGATAAGCTGATATTTACCTCCGCGAGGCACTGATATGGTATTATAAGCCAATGGTGTAGTGTTATCTTTACCCTCCGTATGCTGATATTTGATAGCACCATCAGCTGTTTTAACTATTTGAGATTGCTCCTGACTGGCAAGCACTCCATTTTTGCTATCGTTTAAGTAGATTTTCGTTCCATCGGCCAGGGTTAAAATAGCTTTGTTCGTCCCAGGATTGATGTCATTTAGATGTTTTACTACTGTTGGCCCATTAACTTTTGACTGGAGCAGAGAGTTATAGAAAGTTAGACCAGCAGCAATGACAAGCAACATGGATGCGGCAATACCAATATATTTCCAGTTAAACAGATATGTTGTTTTTGTGGGAAGAACAGTTGCAGTAGTCGACTCAATCCCAATATTGATTTTTTGCAACATCCTTTGCTGCACCCGAAATTTTTCCGCATCGCTCAGATTTCCGGTAAAGCCTGCATCCTTATCAAAGCTTGCATACCACTGGTCGAGTTCCTCCAGTTCTGCTGCTGAAGCCTGCTGTTGATTACAGATCGTTATTAAATAAGTTAAGCGTTCCTTGCTGATCATATGGTATAAAGTATAACTTGAATATTGCCGCTACATAAAACATATCGGTTCAGAAACAGAAAACCCTTGGTCTTTTCAAAAAAAAATAAAACAAAACAGACTATTATTGACAATCTTCTATTTTTTCTTACAAAAAAGCTTATTCCGAACACGATTACACACCTCCGATTGGAGATATTAAGATTTACAGCATTAATTCAAAAGGTTTTATTTAAAATTTCATAGCGATTACATTATTTCAAGAGCGCCAGACAGAGAAGAATAGAAAGAAAATCTGAAGGATAATCTTTTAATAAATTTTTAAGTGTCTTTCTGGCCGTGCTGATGTGTCCCTCCACCGTTTTTTCTGCAATCTTTAAGCGCTCAGCAATCATTTTATTGCTCAGTTGTTGCTGATGCCTGAGTAAAAAGACTTCCTTACATTTTGGGGCAAGCTGATCGGCCAGGGAAACAATCAAGTCTGACAGTTCCTTTTTTTCAAGGAGCGTATGTGCGTCGGCAGCAAGTAAAGGTGGCCTGTTGAGCCATTCCTCCCGGTAATTGTTTCTGACCAGGCGTGCCCTGATTTCATCCAGTACTTTATATTTCAATACAGTATGAAGATAGGCTGCGATTGTGGTAGTAATGGTTAATGTTTCCCTTTTCAGATAAAGATTAAGGAATACTTCCTGAACCAGCTCTTCGGCAATGTCTTCATCTTTGAGTCTTTTAAAAGCAACATCCAATAAACCCGACCAGTGTCTTTTATAAAGCTCATTAAATGCAGAACGGTTTTCTTTCCGGATTAAATCCATCAGTTCTCCATCAGTACAAAGCTCTATTTCAATCGGATCCATAATTCTCTTACGTTACAATATTAACTATAATTTTTAAAAATATGATAACAATAAGGTCTGCTGAAGGACAACCTAGCATTCAAATGATAATCCTTTAGAAGAAGAACTGAAGAATAGTTAGCACGCTATTTGTTAAATATGAACTACATCAAAATACCTCATATGAAACATATAAATAAAATAGCACTTCTGGCGATCACAACCCTGGTACTTCAGGCCTGTGCAGGCCAGAGAAACACTTCAGGCAATGTGGGCCCAAGTGGCCCAATTACTCCGTCTACAGGCAGTGCCTCGAATATAGCCGCAGGCAGGAATACAGCCGCAGTTCCAGTTTCAGGGAGCCAGGGAGGAATTGCCGCAAGTTCCACAGGCGTTAATCCCAGTTCAGGCGTGAGTGGTGAAACCGGAGCCAATAATGGCACGAGAGCAAGCAGTAGCAGCAATGGAAGCGGCAATGCAACCCAAGGGGAAACTACCGCGACAGCACTTGCAGATGCAGATTCAGAACAAAAGAAATTAGCTAAAGCAAAAAACAGTCCTGCGTATTTCATAGACCTTGCAGCAATTACAGGACTGAGTGATGTAAAATTAAGTGAGTATGCACTATCAAGGGCAACGACCACTGATGCAAAAGCTTTAGCGATGATGGTAGTCAAAGAACGGGGTGATATCAATACAGCACTCTTGGCATTGGCCGCTTCGAAGCAAATCAGCCTTCCCAATCCGGATTCATTGGGTACGGATGCAGAGATCAGGATGAAGACTTTATCTGCCACCTCAGCAAATGAATTTGATGGAGCCTATATACAGATGATGATTACGGATCATGAAAGTGCAATTGATATTTATGAACAGGGAACAAGATCGAAAGATCAGGAAGTTAGAGATTTTGCGAAGAAATACCTGCCCCTGTTAAGGCTTCATCTTAAAAGTGCAAAATCACTGATTGGCGGTTAGATCGAAAATATAATCAATAAGCCTACTGTAAAGCTGCAGCTTTACAGTAGGCTCTTTATAATTTTTGCAGTATCTTTAACAGGATTTGCTAGACTGAAATAGTAAACCTCAATCCCGCATAATGATGGAGTATGTTTTGGAATTTCTTATCGGATGTATTGCAGTGGAACACCTGTATATCTTATGGATGGAAATGTTCGCCTGGGAAACCCGGGGTAAAAAAACATTTGGAGGTAAGATCCCAGCCGATGTCTTTAAACATACCAAATCCCTTGCTGCCAATCAGGGATTATATAATGGCTTTCTAGTTGCAGGATTGTTATGGACTTTCTTTATAGATGATGTAGAATGGAAGCAGCATATTTCTGTTTTCTTCCTGGGATGTGTTGCTGTTGCCGGGGTGTATGGAGCTCTTACGGCCAGTAGAAAGATATTCTTTTTACAGGCTCTTCCAGCGATCCTTGCACTGGTTCTCCTATCCTTAATGTAAGTCAAATCACCTATCCTACCCACATATAGTCAAAATATTTGATTGTTAAGTCTATAATTTAATTATTCAACATAAAATTTTGATTAAAATTTCTTAATTTAGTACCAATTAGAGCTTAAAGTTGTGAGTCTATCTAGCATTGCAGCTAATTGGCATAATTCCAGCTAAAATTTAAGAGATATGCTAAATAAAAACAAAACACATGGGGAAGGCAATAACTTATTGGAGGATTATCTGTCTAAAAATAGTTCACTTTCCAGGAAGAATCCGAAGCTTCAAGTCAAATTTAAAATGATAGGAATCAAGGAAACCAGGATTACCAGTATGGCCATACATAACTACATGAAGAAATTGAACGACAAAAATTAATTTGACAGCAGTTCGTCACACCATTGCTTGTAAAAAGCCTGATACGCTGCCACACGTTGATCAAAACTTTTCACTTTACTCATCCTGGTATGGAGAGCCGTAAATTTCTTTTCATATACTTCTCTTATCTCTCTTTTATCCTCTGGCAGGGAATTTTCGGCAATATATGGTCTTTTCCTGTAGGAAATATAGGGATCAAACTGGTGATAGGCCTGAATATTAGCGATAGAAATCTCGTCCATAAACTGAGTTAATGCACGTTCCGGTTTCATGTGGCATAACGCACACATCAGATTAAATTCAAAACTGATTTTTACGCAGTTATTCTGCTCCAGTTTTATCCTTCCAGGAATCCTGATAAGAGAAGGCAACTCTTTTTTCCATTCTTTCATCAGGAGCTTACTTTTTGAAGACCTCTCTGCATCTGTAAGGCATTTATCATTTTTCAAACAATGAATCCGCTTTAAATACGCAGAACTGAGCCCACGGTAGGCCGGTGTTGTCAAAGGGGAATACCAATGGTAATATTGTTCTATAAGATCTATAATTCCAGTTGACACAAAATCATTGTCTGTACCGATCTGCGGGCTATAAAAATCATAAAAAGAAAACTCGTCGATAAATTGCTGCAGCACCATTTCTGCATCAAGGTTGGTGATGACTACCGACACCATAAAATTATCAGGATATTTCAAGGGTAAGGATTTTCTGTTGTTCATAACTTAAAGTTTATAATGATGCAACAAATATATTGCTAATAATATTAGCAATTAAACCAAAGATTGAAATATTCTGAATTAAGCGAACATAAGCGATTATAAACTCATCTATGGCTCTTTTTAAAAAAAATACCTACATATGGGTATTTTTTTAACTTCCTACAATTGATATATTTGATAAGCAAAAAAAACGTTTAACCATAGCATAAATGCACATCCAGGCAGGATTTCTTAGCATTTGGATCTCCGCCTTATTTGTCTCCTGAAGTTTCGATGTTCCCTGAGTAGTCAATAAATGTCGCCTGGCGTTTACCTAAAAAGTATGGAAAGATTAAGTGAAGAAGAGCATTTTTTTAAATCAGGAACTGGCCAGGAACAGGAATTACAGGAACTTGTTGCCCTTGCAGGAGAAATCTGTCAGGTTCCAACTGCCTTTATTACCTTATCTAAACAGGGTAAACAAGTAATCAGCTATACCTATGGGGAATTGTCCCATCCAGCACAGTTAAATGAAGTATTTATTCAGCGGGTCATGTCGCAGCCTGAGCTGGTACTCATACCTGATTTATCAAAGGATAACCAATTTACGGAGATACTTGCTGCAGATAGAAATCTTCCCTTCCGTTTTCTTGCCGGAATTCGTCTGACTACAGCTTCCGGGGAACATTGCGGCTGCCTATGTATGATGGGCTTATCTCCACAAAAGTTGAGCCCTGTACAGAGAAAGATGCTTTTATTGCTGGCTAGGCAGGTGACCTGCTTTCTGGAATCCGAGAGGGGTAACACCGTATGGAAAGAACAGCTGAATTCCATGGAAAATATTGCCCATAAATTCCAATCCTTATTTGACAGTTTTAGCTCATTCCACTTATTGCTTGACAAAAAGATGTCCGTTATCGCGTTTAATAAGGCAGCAGCACTATTTTTTGAGCACGAACGTGGTGTCAACATCGAAAAAGGCATGAATATCCTTTCCTGTGTACACCCCGATTACAAAGAAGAATTCACACACCATTATAAGACTGCCTTAAGCGGGAAACGTGTGGAATCACAGCGTCAACTTAGCTATCAGCAGCAGGCAATTATATGGAATATTGTATATGAACCTGCTTATAATTCATTGGGACAGATTATTGGGGTATCCAGTAATTCTACTGATATCACCAAAACAGTAGAGCGTGAAAAAACGATATTATTACAAAATGAATCCCTTAAAAAGATAGCTTTTATCCAATCCCATGAATTGCGTAAACCTGTAGCTTCACTGATCGGTTTTATGAATATTTTTAAAGCAGAAGGCTATAAGGCCAATAAGGAAGAGCTCATGATGATGGAAAAAGCAGTAAATATGCTGAATGTGAAAATGCAGGAGATCATCGATTTTACACGTTAAATACAAAAGGCCCGGAGAGTTTATCTGATTTCAACTCTCCGGGCCTTTCACAATTTCAATTTATATTTTAAGCTTCCAACCACTTTCTGGCATTCACGAATGCTTCAATCCATGGAGAAACCTCATCTTTACGACCTTCCGGATAATTAGCCCAATGCCATTGGAACAATGAGCGCTCGATATGCGGCATCATCACCAGGTGTCTTCCTGAATGGTCACACATCATAGCTGTATTGTAATCCGATCCGTTAGGATTGGCTGGATAACTTTCATAAGCATATTTGGCAACAATATGATATTGATCTTCAGCATATGGAAGCTGGAATTTACCTTCACCATGCGAAATCCATACACCAAGGGTACTGCCAGCAAGCGTAGATAGCATGATCGAGTTATTCTCCTGAATAGTCAATGAAGTAAACCCACTTTCGTGTTTATGGCTATCATTATGAAGCATTTTCGGCTTTTCAGCATGGTCTTCATTAATCAGTCCAAGTTCCACGAATAACTGACAGCCATTACAGATACCTACTGAAAGGGTATCTTCACGTTTGAAGAAGTTCTCCAGGGCTAAACGCGCCTTTTCATTGTATAAAAATGCTCCTGCCCAGCCTTTTGCTGATCCAAGGACGTCTGAGTTAGAGAATCCGCCCACCGCGCCGATAAACTGGATATCTTCAAGGGTTTCCCGGCCTGATATTAAATCGGTCATGTGGACATCTTTTACATCAAAACCTGCGAGATACATGGCATTTGCCAGCTCCCTCTCGGAGTTACTACCCTTTTCGCGGATTACCGCAGCTTTCGGTCTCGGTTTTGAAGGATCAATCACCGGTTTTTTACCATCGAATTGTAATGGGAACTTGTATTGAAGTACGTGGTTTTTGTAATTGTCAAAACGCTCTTTTGCTTTAACTGTACCACTTTGTTTCTGATCCAGCAGGTAAGAAGTTTTGAACCATACATCACGCAGGTGATCAATATCGAAGTTCCAGCTTCCCGACTGATTGCTGACTGTTAATTGAGCAGTGGAGCCTACCGTACCTATTTGATGATAAACCACTCCTGCAGCGTCCAGGATAGCTTCTGCTGCATGTTCAGCCTGGAAGACCAATGCAATGTTTTCTGCAAATAAGGTTTCAATGATATCCTGTTCACCTAATGAAGACAGGTCTATTGAAGCACCCAGGTTACGGTCAGCGAAACACATTTCCAGTAGTGTAGTGATCAGACCGCCGCTGCCGATGTCATGTCCTGCCTGTATTTTCCCTTCTTTGATCAATTGCTGAAGGGTATTAAATGTATTTTTGAACTGAGCGGCATTAAGGATGTCAGGAGTTTCAGTCCCTACTCTATTCAGGATCTGGGCAAATGAAGAGCCACCCAGTTTGTAAGTGTCGGCAGAAAGATTGATATAATATATAGCACCACCATCCTTGTGTAACACAGGTTCTACTACTGCTGTGATATCATCACAGTGACCGGCGGCGGAAATAATTACTGTACCTGGTGCAATGACTTCGCTATCTTTATATTTCTGTTTCATAGACAGGGAATCTTTTCCGGTAGGGATATTGATTCCAAGATCTATGGCAAATGCCGAACAAGCTTTTACTGCGGCATACAAACGGGCATCTTCACCTTCGTTTTTACAGGCCCACATCCAGTTGGCCGAAAGCGATATACTTTCCAGGCCATCTTTTAGCGGTGCCCAGACAATATTCGACAGAGATTCTGCAATGGCATTACGGCTACCCGCAGCAGGGTTGATCAAGGCAGATAAGGGTGCATGACCAATGGAGGTCGCGATACCATCTTTTCCCTGAAAATCCAGTGCCATTACTCCACAGTTGTTTAAAGGCAGCTGCAAAGGGCCTGCAGTTTGCTGCTTGGCCACACGGCCACCTACACAACGGTCGACTTTATTGGTCAGCCAGTCTTTCGAAGCCACAGCTTCCAATTGCAGTACCTGCTCCAGGTAATGGTTCAAGTTTTCAGTATCATAGGCTACCGGCTGGTAGGATCTTTCAACTGTTTTATCCTGCATCACAACTTTAGGTGAACTGCCAAACATGTCTTCCATATTCAGGTCCATAGGTTTTGCACCCGTAGTAGCAGATTCAAAAGTAAAGCGATGGTCACCTGTTACACGACCGACAGTATACATTGGCGACCTTTCACGGTCAGCAATTGCCTGCAGGGTATTTACATTTTCCTTACTGATCACAAGTCCCATACGTTCCTGTGATTCATTCCCTATAATTTCTTTGGCAGACAGGGTTGGATCACCTACCGGAAGCTGATCCAGATCGATCTTACCACCGGTTTCTTCCACCAGTTCTGACAGACAGTTCAGGTGGCCACCTGCACCATGGTCATGGATCGAAACAATAGTATTGTGGTCACTTTCCACCATACCACGAACAGCATTGGCAGCTCTCTTCTGCATTTCCGGATTGGAACGCTGAACAGCATTCAGTTCAATGCCAGTTCCGAGTGCACCGGTATCTGCTGAAGAAACAGCCGCTCCTCCCATTCCGATACGGTAGTTTTCACCACCAAGGATAACAATTTTGTCGTCCACTGAGGGTTTTTCTTTTTTTGCCTGGCTTGCCTTACCATAACCTACTCCACCTGCCTGCATGATCACTTTGTCGTAACCCAGGGTTCTTGAGTTTTCTTGATGTTCAAAAGTGAGTACAGAGCCGGTAATCAAAGGTTGACCGAATTTATTTCCAAAATCTGATGCTCCATTGGAAGCTTTGATCAGGATGTCTGTTGGAGTTTGATATAACCATTTTCTTTCCGCTACACCTTTTTCCCATTCCCGGTTTTCTTCCAGACGGGAAAGAGAAGTCATGTATACTGCGGTACCTGCAAGTGGCAACGACCCCTGTCCACCAGCAAGCCTGTCCCTGATTTCACCACCTGCACCTGTCGCAGCACCATTAAAAGGTTCTACCGTGGTAGGGAAATTATGCGTTTCTGCTTTTAGGGAAATTACAGATTCAAAGTCTTTGATTTCGTAGTATTCCGGTACATCGGCACGTTTAGGTGCAAACTGTTGTACCGTTGGTCCTTTTACAAAGGCTACGTTATCTTTATAGGCAGAAACAATTCCATTAGGATTGGCCTCTGAAGTTTTACGGATAAGTTTGAACAGGGAAATAGGCTGCTCTTCCCCATCGATAACGAAGGTTCCGTTAAATATTTTATGACGGCAGTGTTCTGAATTCACCTGTGAGAAGCCAAAGACTTCTGAGTCGGTTAATTTCCTGCCAAGTTTTTCTGACAGGTTATTTAAATAATCTATCTCTTCGCTGCTTAAAGAGAGTCCCTCCTGCTGGTTATATTCAGCGATATCAGTGATTTCAAGGATCGCTTCCGGCTGCAGGCTAATGGTGTAGATCTCCTGCGTGATTTCTTCATACTTTTGGAACAACATAGGGTCGAAGTCGGTAAAAGCCGCTTCCACCTGATGGAATTCTTCAATTCTGATTATTCCTTCAATCCCCATATTCTGGGTAATTTCTACAGCATTAGTGCTCCATGGTGTAACCATTGCCGCACGGGGGCCGATAAAAAAATCTGTTAAGACTGTTTCCTCTTTCAATTGTGCGCCGCCAAACAGCCAGTTTAACTTTGAAATGTCTGAGGGTGTGAGAGTTCGCTCTATTTGTAAAACAAAAACAGTATTGAGCTGACCTTGGAAGAAATAAATCATAGTGTGTTTTTATGGCGCAAATTTAATTTAAAATTTTTTATGCTCTTCCATAACAGCTGAACAGAATGATCTTTTTTTTGTAATAACATTAAAATCATGGGTTTAGATGCCCGTAAAATGCAAAAGAGAGCCACAATGGGCTCTCTTTCCTCAGCAAATAAAATTATACGCTTACTTTTTCAAAGTGGTTTCATAAATCATTTTCCCGGTGTGGTTGATGATTTTGGTATTCAGTCTGTTTTTATCCACAGAAAAATACATAAATCCATAATCTGCAGCTTCAAAGCGGCTATAGCTTACCCCGGCAGTTACCGGAGTGACTTCAGAACCTGAACCTGAAATAAACTGATGGGTAAATCCTTCAGGCTTAAGATGCTGCTGGGAGTGGTCGTGGCCCGACAGGTATACGTCAACTTTATGTTTCTCAAACACGTCCTGTAGCACCTTACGCACCGCAAGAGTATCGTAGTTTTTAATCCTGGGACCTACAGTGTAGATTGGATGGTGGCCAATTACCACTTTCCAGCGAACATCGGCAGAGGCATTCGCCAGTGTTTCATTCAGCCATTCCAGTTGTTTTTCCGGCTGCTGTCCCGCAACATGGGGACCATATTCTGAATTTTGGTAAAATTCAGGGATCATAGGATTGGTATCAATAAATACCATCAGCATTTTACCTCCATCTTTCCCTTTCAGGGAAACCTCTTTGGAATAATAACGTGCCGGCATTTTCCAGCGCCTGCTGATATTGCTATAGCGCACCTGTGCATCAGGATCTGATTTATAATCGTGGTTCCCCAGGATAGGGTACCAATCCCATTGCAAGGCAAACTCTGTGTACACATTCTCGTAAGAATAGTGCCACAGCGGATCATGTTCACTGGTTACGCCGCTTGGATAGAAATTATCCCCCAATGAAACAATAAAATCATTGGGATTCTCTGTAGCCCATTTCCCCATCTGCCTTGCGACCTGCAGCTGGTGATCGGCACCATTACGTCCCCAATCTCCAATAGCTAGGAAGTGAACTGGGTAGTCATCATTCAATTCACTGCGCGGAGAGATGTCTTCGCTTTCCAGTTCTGTTTCTACAGGGGTGGCCAATGAGTTTAAGGGAGCCAATATCGTGGCTCCCAATGCAGTAATTGCAGTACTTTTAAAAAATTCTCTTCTTTTCATGTTCAAGGATTAGCTATTGTATTAGTATCCAGGATTCTGAACCAGTTTCGGATTTAGCACCAGTTCTGTTGCAGGAATAGGGAAAATTCTGCGGTAAACACCTTCATTCCCTTTTTTAAACTGCCATGCATTTTCATATTTACCATAACGGATCAGGTCATTACGTCTCCAGCCTTCCCAGGCCAGTTCTCTTCCCCGCTCCACAAAAATATCTTCTAAGGTAACACTGTTCAATATTGGTGCTTTTGCACGGATACGGACTTTATTCACAAGTTCCAATGCATCTGCTGAACTTCCTCCTTGTCTTAATAGTGCTTCGGCCTGCATCAGGTAGACATCAGCAAGCCTTAATACTGGCATGTCGTTATTTTGAAAACGGGTGCTGCTATTGGTATTCGGATCTGGTGCATATTTAACAGAACGAACACCCCGGGATATTCCGCCAACCTCAGCCCCAACATCCATCGTCGCTTCATTGGTCAATACAATTTCCGGTGTAAAATTCAACTGGAAATTACCTGTCTTTACCGGTGTTCCATCCGCAAGGGTTTGTGGGCCGGCCAGCCAGGTTGCATTACGCACATCGTCCTTAAGATTAAAGGTATTGTAGAAATCGGCTATGGTACACATGGCATTACTCGGACTAAAAGGAAGATTATATTTAGCTCTTAAAGCACTATGCAGTGAGTAACGGGTCATTGCATTACCATTGGAATAATTGGCATCATAGGTCGCAGCAAAAATCGTTTCTGTATTTGCAGTATTTGTTGGCGAAAACAGATCGTTATAATTACTCATTAAAGCCAGGGAAGATTCGTCCATGATTTTATTACCGTATGTTATCGCCTGGGTATACATTGCCGTACCTGTATATTGTTCCGCGTTTAGATACATTTTTTGCAATAGCGCATAAGCCATCCATCTTGTAGGACGCCCGTAATTGGCAAGCGTAACTGTAGGGGTAGCAACCAATGTCTCTGCTGTTTCCTTTAGTTCATTTTCAATATACTCAAACACCTCTTTTCTTGTGGATTGTACAGGTTGTTCTGAATCACCAAAATATATAATAGGTACGTTACCATACAAATCCATCATATAGAAATAGAAAAGTGCACGCATAGTTCGTACTTCGCTGACATAGGCAGTTTTAACCGGCCCATCCGCTGATTTCTCTAACAGGTTAAGCACCCTGTTGCAGTCGCTAATCCCAGCATATCCCCATTCCCAGGTAGATTGCACAAAAGGGTGATCTACTGTCCAGCTATGTTTATGAAGAAACATATAACGTCCGTTATCATAATAACCTACATTCCGTGCAGGAATAATTGCTTCGTCGGTCGCTAATTCCTGAGTCCAGAATACACTCACCCCATAGTTTGTTGTAAATTTTGGGTAGATCGTTCCAGTTGCAGCGCGATAAGCATCCTCAGTGGTAGGAAAATTCTTATCAGTATACTGCGATTCTACACCTATATCTAATTTGGTACAACTGCCCAAAGCCAATGCAGCCAGGGTAGCAATAGTATATATTTTTTTCATTTTAATAAGTATTATGGATTAAAGACTCATGCTAAGTCCAAACATGAATGTGCGTGTTTTGGGATAAAAATTACGGTAGTCAATACCTGGTGTCTGTCCTGCCATATCAATCTCTGGATCTACACCTTTATATTTAGTGATAATAAACAGGTTATTAGCGCCACCGTAAATACGGAATGATCTCGTTCCTTTGATATTAAAAGTATATCCTAGGGTTGCGTTATCCAGTCTCAGATAAGAACCGCTTTCCAGGTACCTGTCCGATACAAAGTGTGCATTAATATCCTTGATAGATTCATTGAGTGTACTTGCCAGAATATTTGTTTGTGCGGCATAAATCGGCGCATTCATATCTGCCATAGTAGCATTCAGGATTTTATTACCGTATACGCCACGGATAAATACATTTAAATCGAATTGTTTATATTTAAATGTGTTATTCCAGCCATATAATAATTTAGGCTGTGCAGAACCTGTTACAGTGAAATTATCAAATCCGCTATTGGTTGCAGAAGCATTGCCGTCTTTATCATAAAACATAGACACGCCCTCTTCATTTTTACCCGCATATCTTAAAGTATAATAAGATCCAAGAGGCAAACCTTCCTTAATGATCTGATATCCGCTACCTGACTGTCCTCTGCCACCCAGATTAGCCGTATAAATTTGCTCGGCAAAAAACTTCTCATTAGAGATTGAGGTAATCTCATTCTTATTGTGTGACAAGTTCAGTGCAGTTGTCCAGCTGAAATCCTTAGTTCTTACCGGTGTAGTTTTCAGCGAGAGTTCTATCCCTTTATTGCTCATCGAGCCTACATTCGTAGTAAGTATATTGAATGGATATCCCTGAGAAAAAGTAACTGCATAAGAACCAATAAGGTCCGTAGTTTTTTTATCATATACATCAAGGGCACCAGATAGCTTTCCTTTAAACAATTCGAAGTCTAAGCCTAGGTTCATGGTGGCAGTACGCTCCCATTTCAGGTTAGGGTTTGCATTTTGCGCAGGCCCAATTCCTGGAAGATACCCTCCATTATAAGGAAAATACTCAGATTTCCCATTAAGATATTGAGCAGTAAAGGCATTGAAACCAATGGAGTTACCAGAGACACCGTAACCTGCACGGAATTTCAAGGCGCTTACAAAATTAATATTGGCCATAAAGGCTTCCCGGTCGATATTCCATCCGGCAGATACAGAAGGGAACATTCCCCAGCGATTATTGGCACCGAAGGCTGATGAACCATCACGACGCAGTGTTCCCTGCAATAAATATTTCCCTTTATAGTCATACATGGCGCGACCATAGAAGGAAATCAGTCTCAGTGTTGAGATATAAATATCACCATAGTCAACTACAGTACCCCCATTTCCATTACCGAGACCAAGATTATTCCAGCCGAGCTCATCCGAAACAAAACCCTGTCCCGAAGTCTGGAAACCGTCTCCATCCCGGTTTTCCTGCCACGAATATCCGGCAAGGAATTTTAAATTGTGGTCACCAAAAGATTTGTCATAGTTGAAATAACCCTCTATTACTTTCTGGGTATTGGTAATAGAAGAACGTTTGGCATAACCACCCAATCCCTGCATGAGCATAGATGACCTTTTATAATACAAATTTTCTTCAATCTTCTCCCTCTGGATAGACCCCATAGTGGTAAAGTCAAGTCCCCTCAGGATATTCACTTTTGCAGATCCATTGATCAGCGTTAGGTTCGTTTTGCCCTGAATGGTATTGTCATTTAATAAAGCTACCGGGTTATAATATCCTCCTGTACCCTTGGTTCTTGAAGGATCCTCAGAATAACTACCATCTGCTGCGTAGACACCTACCGTAGGAAGGAAAGTAAACATATTATTGTATACTTCGCTGGCAATCTTATTATTGGTGATGCTGCTGTTGGTTACATTCAGGTTTAATTTCAACCGGTTGTTCAGCATACGCTGCTCCATATTTCCACGTACAATAAAACGCTCTGAGGAAGAGGTTTTAATAATTCCTTCATTATCAAGGTAATTTACACTGGCGCTGTAAGAAGAATTTTCTCCGCTACCAGCTAAACTCAGGTTATGGTTGTGGGAAAAACCTGTTCTGGTCACCTCCTTAAGCCAGTCTGTATTGCTGCCATCATTATTTACCGCATCAAGGGTTTTACCATTATCGGCAAGGTAGGTGCGCAGTTGGTCACCACTGGCCATATCGATTGCGTTAGAAATTGATTCGGTAGCTGCATAGGCACTGTAACTTAATGTCGGCTGACCTTTAGATGCCCTGCGGGTAGTGATCATGATTACGCCATTTGCCGCCCTTGAACCATAAATTGCAGTAGAAGAAGCATCTTTCAAGACTTCCATACTGGTAATATCATCTGGTGCGACTACATCGATTGATGCTCCGGGAACTCCGTCAATGACATAGAAAGGCTCTTGTGCCCCATTCCTGAAACTTGACGGCCCCCTCAGGATCACTGAAGGTTTGTCGTTCGGATTTCCACTGCGGGTAATATTCATACCAGCAACCTTACCTTGTAAAAGCTGCCCGGGAGAACTCACCACGCCCGCGTTAAAGTCTTCCGGTTTTACGGAAGTCACCGATCCTGTCACTTCATTCCTTTTACTTTTTCCATACCCGATAACGACTTCCTGGAGGTTATTCTGTTGTTCCTTAAGCTTCAGATTTAAGGCTACCTGCTGACCGGCACTCAGCGTATAATTAGACAAGGTGTCTGTCTGGTATCCCATATAACTGAAAATAAAGCGGTATGGCCCACCAGCAGGAAGGTTACTGAAACTGAACAATCCATCTGATGAGGAACGGGTATTTACCACTTTCTTTGTACCCTGGTGTTCGGCCCTGATGCTCACTCCGGGAAGTGGCTGCCCTGATACGTCTAATACCACACCTTTTACAGGGGTTTGCTGCGCAGAAACCTGCGTTGCTGAGCACACCAGTGCAAGTGCGGCTAGGCATCTGAGGCTCTTTAATTTTTTTAAGTACATAATTGTGTTCATGAATATGTGTTTGTTATTTATTTGACTGTTGTGTTTGTATTTTTTTGAATGATATATTCTTGTTCCGCACCTCTGGATAAAGCCATGTTATTGATGAGGCAAATCACCTGCAGGACACTTTCAATATTCTCCTTGTCGATATTGACCTCTCCTGTATAAGTGATGTTTTTGATGTCTTTATTTTCTGCTGTAATTTTAACCTGATAAGCAGTGCTGAGAAGTGTGATGACCTCTTTTAGCGGGATATTTTTCATGGTGATGATATTGCCTTCCCTGACAAGAGAAACTTCCGGAAGTATTTTCACCGGAGCCGGCACCTTCACGATACGGGACAATTGCTCCTCTCTGTTGTAGATCAATTCTGATTCCGCCTTTGAAAGGTACATCGGTCCTTGTTTTGAAGATGCGGATTCAGGAATGACAACAATTTTACCGGTATGCAGCTTTACAGAAGTATGCTGTTTGCCTGCTATGGTGTTAATGGTAAAAGAGGTTCCCAAGGCAGTAGTTTTCAGTCCCCCGGCATAAACACTGAAAGGGCGTTCCGGATTTCGTTTCACCTTGAAATAAGCCAGGCCGGTAAGGTATACATTACGCAAAGGTCCGGTCAATCCTCTTTCATACTTCAGGATACCTTCAGGATAAAGTGTGACTATAGAAGAATCGGGCAGTTGCACCATTTTTTTTGTATGGTTGCTATTCGTCACCACTTCCCATACTTTCGGTTGCGGCACAGGTAATACCGTTGATGCAAGTTCTTTATTCTGCTGTACAGTAGCAGGTGGGCGGCTCAACCATATACCAAATGCAATCACGAGGAACACAGCAGCGGCAGCGGCATATTTTCCCGTCCTGAAGACAAGCGCTTTCAGCTTATATTTCTTATTTTCCTTCTCTGTAACCTGTAATACCTTTTGCAGGATCACACCATACATTTTCTCTGATGTTCCTTTCGGTAGCTCCTGCTGTTGTTGGTGTTCATTCCATTCCTCATCACTAAAGATTTCCTGAATTTTTTTTGTGTAATCAGAACCTTTAGAGCGGAGTGTAAAGTAATGACGTTTTTTAGCCTTCATACTAACATTACGTATGCCAGGCAGCTATCCCTTACGAGTTAACAATTACTTAATATACTACAAAAAAATGCTGTACATGTACTGGCGGAGTCTGGAAAGTACTTTACCAATATGTGCTTCTACGGTTTTAGGGGAGATGGAGAGAATTTCGGCAATTTCCTTGTGACTGAGTCCTTGCTTTCTGCTCAGGTTGAAGACCATCTTACGGATGCGAGGAAGATTTTCAATTTCATCTTCAAAATGTTTAAGCATATCCCTGCTTTCGATCATTTTCATCAGACTATCGGAAAAAGGATTTAGCGCAGATTCGCTGTTATGTCTTGAACGGGTGGCTTCTTTACGTAATTCATCAATCATTACCTGCCTGGCCATCCCAAACAACTGAATGTTCAGTTCTACATTTTCCTGTAGCGCTTCACGCTGTTGCCATAACCTGATAAAGGTCAATTGCACTACTTCTTCCGCTAGAAAATCTGATTGTGTTTTGTGATTTATGAAACTATATATCTGTGGGTGATACAACTCGTAGACAGTATTAAATACAGTAAGGTTGCCTTCTCTAAGGTTGCTTATAATCTTAGTATCCATAAGAATACAAAATTATTGGCCACTATTTGGAGTTTTTGACGGAAAAGATTAAGCTTATGTAAAGTTTAGGTGAAATATATTGAACCATATTTCCCATAAAAAAGAAAAAGCCGCAGCAGTCATCCTGTTGCGGCAAAAAAAATCATACAATAGAAAGAATTATTTCTTTAGTTGTTTTTTAGTAGATTCTGTCAGCTGACGTTTGGCCAAAGAGTGGCATTCATAAATCGCATCACTGAACATCATTTGCTCTGGTGGTGTTTTTTGGGTTGAAGCTGATGGGCCTCTCAAAGCACCTACCAAACCCAATTCCCTTGCTACATATACGTATCTGATGGCATCGATAACCACACCAGCAGAGTTCGGAGAATCCTGAACCGACAACTGTGCATCAAAGATTACCGGAGCCCCCATAAAACCTTCCAATTCCAGACGGAAGTTGGCTACTTTATTGTCTCCATAAAATGCAATATATTCTGAAGGACCTGCATGTAAGAAACTATCTTCAGTTGAAATACCCCTGATATCATTCTGGGCCCTGATTACATTTTCTTTAGAGATCTTTTTAGACTTCAGTCTGTTTTTATCTTCCATATTAAGGAAGTCAGTATTTCCACCAACATTTCTTTGGATATGTGCTTTTACATGGTGGCCTCTTTCAAAGGCAAGTTCCTGAAGCATCTGTGAAACAATACTTGCACCAAACTGACTGCGCATATCATCACCAATAATAGGAATTCCTGCAGTAATGAATTTTTGTTCCCAAACCGGATCTGATGCAATAAATACAGGGATACAGTTCACCAGGGAAATACCCAATTCTATACAGATTTCTGCATAAAACTCTGTAGCTAACTGAGATCCTACTGGCAGGTAGTTAATCAGAACTTCAGCTTTATGCTTAAGCAATTGCTCAATAATTTCAGCCCTTAAAGTACTTACAAGATTTCTATCGTAGTCTACACCATCAATCAGTGAATCTGTTGTTTTAAGCTCTTCTTTAACTAAAAACCTGTTTGCTTCAGGATAAGCAATCATTTGTGGAGATACACCGTCGATTACAGGAGACCTGTATACGGGTGCCTCAGTTTTAATGTTCGCATTTAATACGATCGTACAATTTGGTTTCGCGAAGATAGCGTCTTTAAGAGAAAGACCAATCTTTCTGTCGTCTACATCAAAGGCGCAAACAAATTCAATGTTTGCTGCTTTGTAACCACCAATGTCATCAGCCATTAAGCCTGATGTTTTATCTGTAAATTCTGTATAATACTCTACACCTTGTACAAGTGAGCTGGCGCAATTACCCACGCCCAGGATTGCAACTTTGATTTTATTTTCTTGGTTTTGCATTATTGATTGGGTTATTCTTTATTTATAAGTAGGCTAATAAATTTGTCAACCGTTCTTAATCAGCGCAAAAATAGAAATCAACTTGTAATTTCAATCATATATCAGCTAATTAATAGATAAAATTAGCTGAATTGCTGAAAGTTTTACATTCTGACAACTTTCAATTTATAGTCAGTACTTTCCCTTCCGGCAAATTTCAGCTAAAAAGCTTATGCTCAACTACAAAAAGAGCGATACAATGATTGTTCCAACAGGATTAAAGTCTGGCATCTGCAAATTTACGGTCAATAAAAGATTTTGTATCAAATACAATTGTGCCATTATTTTTATAGGCCTGATAATCTATTTCCAGAAACTCACGATGTGCTACAGCAAGAATGATAGCCTTATAATCTTTCCGGAGCAACTGAGGCTGAAGCACTATCCCGTATTCTGATTTAACCTCTTTAGCATTTGCCCAGGGATCATATATATCCACAATTACACCAAATTGCAGGAGTTCTTTGTAAATATCAAGTACCCGCGTATTCCTGATGTCGGGGCAATTTTCTTTAAAGGCAAAGCCCAGGATCAGTACTTTATCCCCCTTCACCCTATCGTTACGGGCAATAAGCATTTTCACTACCTTACTGGCTACGAAAATACCCATATTTTCATTCACATTTCTACCAGAAAGAATCACCTGTGGGTTATATCCCAGTGCATTGGATTTATAGGCAAGGTAATAGGGATCCACCCCAATACAGTGGCCGCCGACAAGTCCGGGTTTATATTTCAAAAAATTCCACTTAGTCGCCGCAGCTTCAATGACATCGGTGGTATCTATGCCCATCTTATCGAAAATCAGGGCCAGTTCATTTACAAAAGAGATATTCACGTCGCGCTGTGCATTTTCAATTGCCTTGGATGCTTCGGCTACTTTTATACTTGGCGCTTGGTGCGTTCCTGCGGTAATAATGCTTTTATAAAGGGTATCTATCTGTTCAGCAATATCAGGTGTAGAACCTGAAGTCACCTTTACGATTTTAGTAAGCGTATTGATTTTATCTCCCGGATTTATTCTTTCCGGAGAATATCCACAGAAAAAATCAGTATTAAATGTTAATCCGGAATACTTCTCCAGCACTGGCACACAATCCTCTTCCGTACATCCAGGATATACGGTAGATTCATAAATCACAATATCCCCCTTTTTAAGGAAACCGGCAACCAGCTTACTGGCACTAAGCAATGGAACTAAATCAGGAACTTTAAATTGATCAATCGGTGTAGGAACAGTAATAATATATATTCGGCAATCTTTCAATGTCTCAGGTGCTGAAGATAAGGTGAAAGCAGGGTGGTGTGTCAATAAATTCCTTAAACTTTCCAGATCAGCTTCACGGGTACTGTCTTCAAAATTCTTTAATTCACTGATGCGCTCAGGATTAATATCGAATCCCAGAACAGGGTATTTTTTCGCAAACGCTATGGCAAGAGGGAGACCAACATATCCCAGTCCGAGAACGCCAATTTTTGTTTGAAAATCTATATGCATGTGTGAAATTTGGGAACAAACATACTAATAAAACTTGTTTACTCTATTTTACAGCACCTAAAGAACAGAAGAAGCCTTATTTTTGTTATACGAGAAGAACAATTATTTGCAAAGTATTCCAAAAAGGAGTAGATTGCTCTAAATAATGGTTTTATTAACTAATTATTTGAATTGACGAACAAAAGATCTCGCGTAACGATTATTTCGTAATAGAGATACACATACACAGTCCTATGGTTTTTTTTAGCAATTTGACAGACAGATACAAGAGCCTGCTTAAAAACAATGAAGCGCCTTTACAACAGGCAAGGATAAGAATTTTAACTTTCGGCTTATTGTTGTTGATCCTCTTGGCCGTATTTGTTTTGGGAATATTAGCCATCCATCCGCATCCGGTTATCGTAACCAGGGTTGTTGTATTCATAGGAGCTTTAATTTATGCGGCATACCTGTTGATCTATAAGGAAAAATGGAAGAGTTCGGCACATATATTTTTAATCTCGCTTTGTATTTTCATATGGACAAACATCGTATTATATAAACACGGGGTCAACGTTGTCATGATCCAACTTTCTCTCATTGTCATTTCTTCCAGTTTTTACATCCTCGGAAAAAACTGGGGACTTATTTATGCAGTCTGTAATGTATCTCCTGTAATCATATATTTGTTGTTTACCCGTTTACAGGACGGCAAAGTTTACCTGACCGATTCACAGATCAACAACAATACCTTCATGCTGACCATGATTGCCAACTTCATCCTGATTATCGTCATGCACAATGAGTTCTTTAAATCATTTTATTTAAGTCAGGCAAAAGAGCGGGAACTGAATGAACAATTGCAGTCGGCATTAAACGAAGCCAACGAAGCGACCAGAATGCGATCCGATTTTCTTTCTTCCATGTCTCATGAATTGCGCACCCCATTGCATGCGGTAATTGGCATGACAAATCTATTAAGTGTGGAAAATCCAAGAAAAGACCAGGAAGAGAGCTTGGCCGTACTGCGTTTCTCCACTGAAAATCTGCTCGCATTAATTAATGATACGCTGGATTTCAGTAAAATGAATGAGAATAAAATATCGCTAAATAAAGCGGCTTTCAATCTAAACCTACTTCTTCACAATATTTACTCCTCCTTTCGCGCCAAAGTACAGCAAAAGGGTTTAAACATGATGCTGAATATAGACCTTGACAATGACCTGCCCTATGTGATAGGAGACCAGACCAGGCTCATTCAGATCCTGAATAACCTGGTTTCCAATGCCATTAAATTTACGGATGCAAATGGGCTGATACAGATCAACATTAAAACGATCAGCAGGACTAAAGAACAAATATCACTTTCCTTTGCTGTAATTGACAATGGCATAGGAATACCGGAAAGCAAGCAGGACATCATATTCGAACCTTTTTTACAGGCAAATAATAACATTACCAAGAGATATGGTGGTACTGGCCTTGGTTTGGCCATCGTAAAAAGACTTATTGCACTCCATGGAAGTGAATTAAAGTTAAAAAGCGAAGTCAATAAGGGTTCCAATTTCTCTTTTGACCTGACCTATGAGCTCACGGCAGAAGAATACCAGCCAACCGACCTGCTGACCACAGCAAAAAATGTAGTCGATATCAGTAATCTCCATGTGCTTATTGCAGAGGACAATATGATCAATGTAATGGTGCTGAAGAAAATCCTGGATCAGTGGAGCTGTACCTATGCCGTGGCCGGGAATGGGATGGAAGCATTGGAAATGGCTAAAACAGGTGTATTTGATGTCATACTCATGGATATTCATATGCCAATAATGGACGGATTTGAAGCCTCCAAACAGATTCGTGCACTTGCCAATGTAGAGATTGCGAATATAAAAATCATTGCCCTTACGGCTTCGAGCGAAGTCGATATTCAGCAATCTTTCAGTTATACCTATCTCGACGATTATTTAACTAAACCGTTTTCGCCGGATTCATTGAAGAAAAAACTAGACTCACTGGTACAAAAATCCATACGTAGAATTTGATCAAAGAGGTTTTTTATTTTTCTTCATGCCCCCCACATTGATCACGGCACCAATACTAAAAATGGAGTTGCCGGCGGTCATATACTTCCTGTTCTTCAGTCCAAAATTCCCGCTGCTGGTATATTGAAGCTGTACAGCATCACTCAAACGCATTCTGGTAAAGAATATAGGTTCAAGGTAAATATTATCCTCTTTAGGCCGTGCAATACCGTCAATTAAAAAAGCATCCATCCCTACATGGCTGATGCGCAGTGCTGTCCCATAATTTATGGGATAATCATTCCCGAACAGATGCAGGTTTTTATTCTTTTTTGAACTATAATTCACCTGCAGGAATGTTTTACTATAATCAACCTTTTGCAATTCCGTACGCACCAATACCCCGGAATCAAACTCACGGTAGGTACGCAAAGTCTTTCCGGAGCCTATTCCTGCGTACACTTCTATGATCCTGTTCTTATTCGGCCCAAAGGTGTCGAAATATCCGGCACCAGCTTCTATGAGTTGATGTTCAAAATCTTTCCTGTTACGTTCATATTTCATGTAAGCCCCGCTGAGCAGGACACCAATATGGTTTGATACGGCATATGCACCATTAAAGTTTCCATTTCCTTTTAAGGAGATGTGGGCACCCCCGCTAAATTCTCCTTTTGTGGTCAGCATAGGCGTATTGGGTACATTGGGCATATAAACCGAAGAACAGGAATACAGAAAGGTCAAAAGGGAAAATGAAAGGAATGTGAGAAGTCTTGACATATGGATGGTAGGAACAATTGTTTTTAATTTTTCCTAAACTACAATTTATGCGCCAATTTCTTCCTTAGCAGGCTAACGGGAACATAAAAAATCCGGGAAAGCATTTGTGGATCATTATGCTCCCCCGCTCAGTATCCCTCCGCATCCATCGAAAGTTCATGAGATGGACTGTTTTTAACCAGGGTTCAATAAGGACTCTGCCCTTGCATTTCCTTAAGCCGGATCTAGACCCGAAGCAAAATAATATTTAACTGCTTTTGTTTCCTGCCATTGTCATACTTATATAAAGGGAATAGGCAAAGTAAACTGCCCAGCCGTCTGTACCCTTGCCTAGAAGGATCAAGACTACATCCGGCAGGTGAATCTTTCGCTGAACCTGCTAAAACTTCTCGCTGGCAAAAACTATGCTTCATTAAAAGTTGTTCAGAGATTCTTTGAACAGTTCATCATTGCTGTGCGCATGTTTGGGGCAGGTGAGAATCTTTACAACAGTTTTGTCCTCCTGGCATCAGCTCAAACCCGTTGAATTTATCAATTTATAAATAAATTTAACGGGTCTTAAACAGGGGTAAAATGGAGTCCAAATCTTCTTATTATTGGGCTCAATTCTCCAAAAAAAGTATTTTATTCGCGTTTACACGATTTTAGCCCCTTTTAATAGGATTTTATCCCCTTTTATTAATAAACGTTAAAGAAACGTTTAAAAATTTTAGCCGATTTTACGCCCAGCAGACATCCTTTGATCTTTAATAGGTAGTAATACTATTTTAACATAGTGTACATATTACACCATCAAAATGATTCAAAAAACAGGCTTAAAAACACACTAAAAGACATGAAAATGACACTTATTTTAATTTTATAACACTGATATACAGAATATTACATTTTATTTTAACAATTTTTAACAATTATAGTTGAAGCTATTAAAATAAATTTTAGCTTTGACTTAGTGTTACGGAAACAACGACACAAACTAACCAAATATAAACCGTATGATGATTTGACAAACTTTGTACAATATTAGCATACGGGAAAAGTAAACTAAAAACAACCAAATAAATACGCGGTGTGAGAGCAACGCAAAAACAAACCTTTTCTAACCAAAAAGAAACACTTTGCGTAAAAGCAAAGTAACTACAACCTTTTCTAACCAAAAAGAAACGCCTTGTGTAACAGCAAAGCAATGAAGACCTTTTCTAACCAAAAAGAAACACTTTGTGTAAAAGCAAAGAAACAACAAACCTTTTCTAACCAAATAGAACAGTATGAGCTTTCACCAATGTATACAGGAAACTGTATACATTGGTTTTATTGACTACATCCACTTACTCAGATAAGCAGAAAATGCATCTTTGTACAGCTCTCCGATAGTGATGGTCTGTTCAGCAATTGTCAAACTATTTTTCGTGACTGCACTGACCTTATCCAGCGATATAATATAAGATCTGTGGATACGCATAAATTTTTTTGCAGGAAGCTTTTGTTCAAGTGCTTTTAAACTCGTTAGCGTAAGTAAAGGTTTGTCTGTATTTTCAAGGTATACTTTTACATAATCTTTTAACCCTTCGATATATAAAATATCTTTTACTGCAACCCTTACAAGCTGATATTCCACTTTTAGAAAGATATAACCATCCTCCTCTACAATTGAAGTGACAGCAGGAACCTGAGGCCTGATCAATTCCGCATAAGCCCTGGCTTTATTCGCTGCCTTAAGGAATTCTTCATAATCAAAAGGTTTCAGCAGATAGTCAAGGGCATCAACCTTATATCCCTCCAAAGCAAAATTATTAAATGCCGTAGTAAAGATAACCCTTGGCTTACCGCTTCCAGGTTGTCCTTCCAGTAAACGGGCCATCTGTATCCCTGTTAAATCCGGCATCTGAATATCAAGGAAGATCAGATCCACCTGTTCTCCATGCAGCATCTCCATTGCTTTGATACCGCTCGAAAAACTCGCTGTCAAGTTAAGGAATGGCGTTTTTTCAATAAAACTACAGAGGAGTCCCAATGCCAGGGGCTCATCATCTACCGCTATACATTTAAGCATTGTCCAACATTAAAGTTAAATTTACAATAAATTCATTCGTATCATCAGCTTTAACAGCCGAGAAGGTATGCCGACCGGGATATAACAAATCCAGTCTCCTCTTGGTATTGGTCAGGCCTATTCCACCATATTCATCCGCGGTAACCGTGTGGTCACTGAAGATCGTGTTTCTCACCGTCATAGAAAGCACATGATCTTCTATTTTCATTTCTATAGCGATAACGGATGGAAGCGTAGTACTGACCCCATGCTTAAAAGCATTTTCAATATAAGGCAAAAAAAGCATGGGTGCGATCTGTACATCATTAACAATCACAGGCGCTACAAAATTGACAATGGTGGTATCATGCAGCCTGAGTTTCATCAATTCCATATAATCTGCGATAAAAGAGATCTCCTTGCTTAAAGGGGTGATACCAGCTTGCGTATCATATAATAAATAACGCATCATCCTTGATAATTTATGCAATGCACTTCTTGAAGTTTCAACATCCACATGGGTGAGCGCATAGATGTTGTTTAAGGTATTGAAAAAGAAGTGGGGATTGATCTGTGATTTCAGGTAAGAGAGTTCAGATACGATTTTCTCCTTTTCCAGTGCCTCACGGCTTTGCTTATCAACCTGCCAGGTTTGGATAAGCGTAACACTTGTACTGATACCAATCGTTGCGAAGCTTACCATGACCTGAAAAACATCAATACTTTCTTCTCTTTTGGGCTTAATAATGCCTATTTCAAGAAAAGCTTTCTCCATCAGCTGGGGCAAGGATAACAGGTGATCGACCTCCTTTACCGCCGCACCAGCCAACAGGCATAGGATCACAACGAAGAGCACAAAAAGAAGGTTATCATTCTTCAACAGCACTTTTGGGACGAGGATATAACTGTTGAAATAAAATACCAGCACCAATACCGCCAAAATAAACGCCTGCTTCATCCAGAATTCAGGAGGAAACCTGATGTTCCATGAAAACGGAAGATAAAAAAGGAGAATAAATGCAAATACTGTCCACAATAAGACGTGAAGCAAAACGGTAATATACGAACGGCTTTTCAATGCTATCATCTGTTTCTAAATTTAAGCCTGCTTAGGTGGGTACAAGGTAACGAACATGTTCAGAAAACTCCAAATCTCTACATCCTGAATAATTGCCTCCCTGTCGGTTTGTTTAGGGCATCTGTCTATTCGATTTTTTTTATCAGGTAAAGAACTGTTGATTTGACCAGTTAACAACGATTTTAATAGCAGTATATGTCACAATTCACAATTAAAAGCCTGCTCCTGATCTTCCTTAGCCTGTCTTTTTTTAAAGGATTCGGCCAAGATACAACAGCAGCAAAGGGAATTCCCCCGGTATGGGACCTCGAGGCTTGCCTGCAATATGCAAAGCGCAATAACATTACGCTTAAAAACCTGCGGCTCGATAAGCAAAGTGCCGAAGAAGATAAGCTGCTGGCAAAGTCAGCCCTGCTTCCGGATCTTGCCGCATCGGGTTCATTATCTTATAACCATGTCAACCTGAACAACTCCGGATCAGGAATTAACTCTTCAGGTTCCTACGGACTAAGTTCTGCATGGACTTTATATCAGGGAGGGTATCTTAAAAAAGATATTCAGCAGAAAGACCTCTCTGTACAGTCTGCAAACTTTAGTGTACTGGAAAGCGAAAATGACATTACCCTACAGATTACACAGGCTTACCTGAATATCCTGGTAGATAAAGAGAGTATCATCTACAATCAGGACCTGGTCAAGACTTCCAGGGCACAGCTGGCCCAGGCACAGCGCCGTTTCACTGCAGGTAGTGTAGCAAAAAAAGAGGTCATTCAGTTCGAAGCACAACTGGCAGGAGATAATTATAACCTCACAACGGCTGTAAATGCAGAACGTCAGGATAAGATCACCCTAAAACAATTGTTACAGCTTCCTGAATCCCGTGATTTTGATGTCGTTAAACCAGATACGGTATTATCTGACGGCATTATTCCGGACCTGAGCAGCGTACAGCAATATGCCCTGGAAAATCGTCCTGAAATAAAAAATGCAGAACTGGGGGTACGTATTGCTGATCTGAATGTACAAAAGGCAAAAACAGGCTACCTGCCTACCCTCTCCCTTGGAGCAGGTATGGGAACCAGCTTCGCAAATGACCCGACATACAATACCTTCAGGCAGTTTGATAACAATTTTTATCAACAGGCCGGACTAACCCTTTCTATTCCAATCTTTACCAAAAGACAAAATAAAACAGCAGTCGCGAAGGCGAGAATAGTGATGGAACAATCCAAAAACACCTTGCAAAACGCAAAAACCGCATTAGAACTAACTACAGAGCAGGCGTTTATCACCGTCCAGAATGCAAAGAACCAATTTGTATCTGCGACAGAACAACTCAACTACAACAAGGAACTTTACCGCATTTCGAATGAAGAACTGAGAATAGGGTCAGCGAATATTTATGACTTCTATCAGCAAAGGAATTTGTATGTACAGGCCTTGCAGTCTTTCATACAGGCAAAATACAACGCTGCACTCGCAGCCAGAATTTATGAGTTTTACATTGGAATACCTATAAAATTATAATATATGAAGTCTAAAAAAATTATCCTGACCATAGTTTCCATTGTTGTCCTTTGCGGACTGATATGGTACTTCTTTTTAAGGAAAACAGAACAACCTGTAACCCTCAGCACAGAAAAGCCAACCATTGGAGAGATCTCCACCAGTGTAACAGCAACAGGGACGATACAGCCCGTTGATACGGTTACTGTAGGTACACAGGTATCAGGTACTGTTTCTGCCATGTACGCCGATTTTAACTCTACTGTTAAAAAAGGACAACTACTTGCGCAGCTTGACCCGGTATTGTTACAGGCTACCGTAGACCAATACAAAGCCGGGCTGCAGCAGGCGCAAAGTACAGAAATTTACCAGTCGGCGAACTTCAAACGCCAGCAGCAACTATTTGCCACAGGTGCGATCAGTAAAGCAGATTATGATCTTGCCCTCAGTACTTACCAGGCTGCTAAGGCAAGTGTGAACAGTGTAAAAGCACAACTTCGTTCAGCAGAAAGAAATGTATCATTCACACAGATCTACTCTCCGATAGACGGAGTTGTGCTGAGCAGAAGCGTAAGTGTGGGCCAGACTGTTGCTGCAAGCTATAGCACACCAACGATTTTCACGATAGCGAAAGACATCACAAAGATGCAGGTTGAAGCTGATGTAGATGAAGCTGATATAGGTGAAGTAATTAAGGGATTAAGAGCCACCTTTACAGTAGATGCCTTCATTAATGACGTGTTTAACGGAACAGTGAAAGAAATTCGTTTAAATCCGGCCATTTCATCGAATGTGGTCACTTACACTACCCTTATTGAAGCACCGAATGATGATAAAAAACTAAAACCGGGAATGACAGCAAGTATTGTAATCTATACCAAAGAGGTAAAGGATGCCTTGTTGATTTCTGCAAAAGCATTAAAATTCAGTCCAGATTCCAGCTTGACCAAACAGTATACCATCGTGCCTATTAAGGATCTGGCCTCTGCAGCGCACAAAACCGCAGCAGCTCAGACCAAGGGAGAAACGACCAAAGTTGCCGATAGTTATGTGTGGGTGATACAGGGCAGTAAACTGATTCAGAAGAAAATCACGGCAGGATTAAATGACAATACACATGTACAGGTGCTTGACGGACTTACATCAGAAGAAATTGTAGCTACTGGTACAGAGACTGTAGCGGCTAATGTGCCTCAGGCAGGCTCCAGTCCTTTCATGCCCAAAAGACCAGGAAAAAAATAATGGGTAAGATTCTTGAGATCCATGACGTAAAAAGGGAATTTACGATGGGCACCGAAACAGTAAGAGCATTGAAAGGAGTCTCGTTTGATGTAAATGCAGGGGAATTTGTGACCATAATGGGCAGTAGCGGATCAGGAAAAACCACCTTGCTGAACATGCTGGGTTGTCTTGACAAGCCCAGTCATGGCACCTACCTGCTCGATAAGGTAAACGTAAAAGAACTTTCAAGGGACGAGCTGGCAAAACTAAGGAACACCAAAATCGGATTTGTTTTCCAGGCGTATAACTTGTTGCCACGTACTTCAGCCTTGGAGAATGTAGAGCTTCCTTTACTGTACAATCCATTGATCAGTTCCAAAGAAAGACAGGAAAGGGCTATAGCCGCATTACAGGCCGTAAAGCTGGACGGAAGATTTGACCACACCCCCAACCAGTTATCTGGTGGCCAGCAACAACGTGTTGCCATTGCCCGTGCCCTGGTGAATGAACCGGTGATGATTCTTGCAGATGAGGCTACAGGAAACCTGGATACCCGTACCTCCTATGAAATCATGTCGCTGATGCAGGAGTTGAACTCAAATGGTAAAACCATTGTTTTTGTCACCCATGAACCAGATATCGCAGGATTCAGCAGCAGGACTGTGATGTTAAGGGACGGAAAAGTCCAGAAAGATACAGAGAATATAAACCGTCGTTCTGCCAGGGAAGCACTTGATGCGCTTCCTGAAACGGACGATTATTAATTAGTTAGGATATGAAGATTATTAACCTCATCATGCTTGCAATTAAAGCACTGCAACGAAATAAATTACGTGCATTGCTGACGATGCTGGGCATAATTATAGGGGTAGCCTCTGTAATTACCATGATGTCTATTGGCGAAGGCTCCAAACAAAGCATCAATGCTTCGTTATCCAGTATGGGCTCAAATATGATTACCATCATGCCTTACAGCAATGAACCTGGAGGCGCAAGAATGATGGGCAGCAGCATCAACAGCCTGACAATTAAGGACGTCAATGCCTTGCAGAAAAATGCAGCTGACATTGCACTGATTTCTCCGCAGGCGAGTTCCAGCGGACAATCGATCAATGGTGCCGCAAACTGGCCCACCAGTATCTACGGCGTAAGTCCGGAATACCTGGACATCAGGAAGCTTACCGTAAAAGATGGGATTGTTTTCTCAGAACAGGATGTAAAATCTTCAGCAAAAGTATGCCTTTTGGGGAAGACGGTAGTGGATAATTTATTCCCCAATGGAGAATCCCCGCTGGGTAAAGTTATCCGTTTCGGAAAAATCCCCTTCCAGGTGATTGGGGTACTCACGCCAAAAGGGACAAGCAATTTCGGTCAGGATCAGGACGATATCATTATTGCTCCCTATACCACAGTACAAAAACGGGTACTTTCGTCCATCTATTTTGGACAGATTTATGCTTCAGCGACTACAGAAAGTGCATCTGATGCAGCCGTTTCAGAAGCCACTGAAATCTTGAGGGAATCTCATGGACTAAGAGCCGATGAACAGGATGATTTTCAGATCAGGACACAGGCAGAGCTGATGACGATGCTGAATTCCACCAGCAGCATGATGACCACCTTGCTGACAGCAGTAGCAGGTATATCGCTGGTGATCGGTGGTATTGGTATCATGAACATTATGTATGTATCCGTAACGGAAAGAACCCGTGAAATAGGTTTGAGAATGTCTATAGGGGCAAGAGGAATAGACATATTACTTCAATTCCTCATCGAGGCCGTTATGATTAGTATTACGGGAGGGGTCATTGGGGTGATCCTGGGTGTTTCCTCTTCGCTCATCGTTTCCTCCCTGCTCAACTGGCCAACCGTGATATCTGAATCATCTATTGTGATCTCCTTCCTGGTATGTGCCGTTACCGGAATATTCTTCGGCTATTATCCAGCGGTAAAAGCATCGAAACTTGATCCGATTGAAGCCTTGCGCTACGAATAAGATCCGCATAAAAATACTCATTTCTCATATCTACGGCCTGGTCAGCAATGATTTGGGCCGTTAAAGATTTATTCGTGACCAGCGCCCTCCCGCACTTTAAATACGTGCAAGACAGCTGGAAATAAAGCATCTATGCTTTCCTCAGCGCCCTTTACACTTCCAGGCAGGGTAATGACCAGGGTTTGCTTAATAAAGCCCGCTACGCCTCTGGAAAACATAGCATAAGGCATCCTCTCCTGTCCATAGTTTCTCGCAGTTTCCATTATACCAGGAATTTCGGTATCCAGCAAAGGGCGAATAGCATCAGGGGTAACATCCCTTGCAGATAATCCTGTACCTCCTGTAAACAGCACCAGATCAAAATCCTTTTCCACCAGCTCAAGCACTTTTTGCTGAATCTTTTCAAACTCATCAGGGATCACATCATAATGATTGGTTTCCTGTTTAAACTGCTCCAGTCTGCTGATGATCGCCTTACCAGACCTGTCTTGTTTTTCAGCTGCACTTACACTGTCAGAGCAGACAATTACAGCGCAGCTTAAAGCATGTCCAGTCACAGCAGGGTATTGACTTTTCCCCCCTGATTTGTGTTCCAGCCTGATATGTTCGATTTCTATTTTTTTATCTATTGGCTTGAGCATATCATAGAGCGTAAGTGCTGTTACAGCAGCTCCATGCATGGCTTCCACCTCTACCCCTGTTTTATAAATGGTATGTACTTCCACACGTATCACAATATGGAGACCTTCCACTGCGTAGGTGATCGCCGTATATTCTACCGGAAGTGGATGACAATCAGGAATCACATCGCTGGTTTTTTTTACAGCAAACAATCCTGCCACCCTTGCAAATTCAAAGACATCGCCTTTGGGCACTTTCTTCTCCAGGATGGCATCG
This sequence comes from Pedobacter sp. AW31-3R, assembly GCF_052180285.1. NCBI lineage: Bacteria > Pseudomonadati > Bacteroidota > Sphingobacteriia > Sphingobacteriales > Sphingobacteriaceae > Pedobacter > Pedobacter sp. AW31-3R. The sequence continues at coordinate 6,195,749 of NZ_CP197475.1, forward strand.
ATGGTGTCCTGGCTGGAAACTTTTACCATGGCAATCGCTACTGCTTTGCGCAGGGTATTGGATTTATGTGTGATGTTGACCATTATTTATTTTCTTTCCACTGATGTGATTCATTTGTTAAGATCTCTTTTCCCCAGATGGGCAACTCTGCCTTGATACGTTCTACCAGTTCATCACAGGCCTCCATGGCGGCTTTGCGGTGCGCAGAAGAAGTAAAAATAAAAAGGCAGACTTCTCCAGCAGGCACTAAACCCAAACTATGGTGGACGTGCATACAGCTGAGCGCATATTTTGCGAAGACCGCTTCTCTTATCCCATACATTTTCTCGAGGGCCATCTCTTCGTATGCAGTATAATTTATTCCTGTAACCTGCTCCTCACCTATCTGGTCGGCACGTACCTGACCAAGAAAGATACTGTGGGCACCGATCTTTGTATTGGATTGGTGTTTCAGGATACTTTCTGCAATAAACTGTGCGGAAATAGCACCACTGGTGAATATATTTTTAAGTTTTTTCTCTCTCATGTGTTGTTTAAAATCCTGTCAGATTGATGGGCTTCATGTCGCGCTTTCTCCCTCGTTCAATTTCAATATCCCGCCTCTGAGGCTGCTGATCTCCTTTTCGGGATAGGCACTGGCAAGGACTTCAGCAGCAATTACACTTCTGATCCCTGAATAACAGAGCACGATAACCTTCTCGCCTTCAATGGGAGGGACTTTTAATTTTAATGCCGATAAGGGCAATTTGAGATGTTCGAATGCAGTGAGTTCAGGCAATTCACCTTCTTCACGGACATCAATAAGCGTGTAATCGGCATCGGCGGCCAACTCCCGGAATTTTTCCGGATCGATTTCAAAAATGCCGCCCACCGGTGTTTTAATCCCGCAGAACCAATTGTAATCCATTTTCATAAAAGCAGCAGCATCTTCCGGTAAGGAATCCACTTCCGTATTGCTGTTTAAACTCAGCTTATACGTATGCTGTGAATACAGGTTATAGATCAGCAACTGATTAATTAATGGTGTTCCGATTCCGGTAATCAGCTTAATTACTTCGGCAGCCTGCATCGTTCCCACAATACCTGGTAAAACTCCAAGCACACCCGCTTCAGCACAATTTAACACCTCTCCCGGTTTCGGTGCTTCAGGGAAGACATCCCTGTAATTTACCTTTGTACCCGAGGAGTCCGGTACATTAAATATAGCCAGCTGCCCTTCATTCACCGATAATGCTGCATATACCAAAGGTTTATCCAACAATACACAGGCATCATTTACCATGTAACGGGTAGGAAAATTATCCGACCCATCTATCACCATATCAAATTCACGGATAATTGAAAGTGCATTCCTGTTATTTAACTGTAGGCAATAAGGTATAACTTCAATTGCCGGATTCAATTGAAGCAGACGTTCTGCAGCACATTCAGCCTTTGATGAGCCTACATCTGCTACGGTATATAAAATTTGCCGGTGCAGATTACTCAGCTCTACCGTATCATGGTCTACAATCCCCAGCGTCCCTATACCTGCCGCAGCAAGGTACTGCAAAGCAGGGCAGCCCAATCCCCCAGCCCCTATAACCAATACCCTGGCATCGGCCAGCTTCTGCTGTCCGCTAAGTCCCAATTCTTTCAATAAAATCTGTCGCTGGTATCTTTTTGTATCTAAATTCCCCATGTTATCCTCCCGAAAATGGTGGCATAAATGCTACTGTCATTGTTTCTGTTAAAGTTGTATTGCCACGAACCAACTCGTGGTTAATGGCGATGAAGTATTTCAGCTCCTTTAATCCCGGAAACCGCTGTTGCATCTTCAGGTTCAGCGCATCGGTATCGGCCACATCCTGAATACTCAGCTGTGTCTTCCCAATAATTTCTGTAAGTTGTCCGAAGACCAGAACTTGTATTTCCACTTTGATCAAAGGTTAATGTTTAAATGCTGTTTTTAACAAGCTATGATAAATTACTGAATGTATATATTTTTACAGGAATAATATAGGATATTGATATCTTCCTTGTGTAACTATTCCGGTAGGATATACACTGGCACAACAGATCCGGCAGTAAAAACTGTTTGCTCTTCATTCAGTTCTATCATGCAATTTGCTGCTGCGAAAGAACTCATTCTGAACGACTCCTGCGCATGCAGCGGAGTAACATTTCCATCATGGCAGTGTGCTTTCAGGAAATGGGTAAGGCCTGCCGGTTTCTCATAAGAATGTGTCAGCACGGCATCAGTAAGCCTTATCCTGCCTGAATATCCTTTATGGGTAGTCACTATTCCGTTATAATTTGTCAGTATTTCCAGTGCGGGCAAAACATACTGATAATAACAGCTGAGTACAGAAGAAGGATTTCCTGGCAAACCAAAGATCACTTTATCTCCCTTTTTACCAAAGTACAGTGGCTTCCCGGGTTTTTGCCTCACCTTGTGAAAAATCTGTGTCACCTCAAGCTGCTCAGCCGCCCGGATCACAAAGTCATAATCACCCACGCTCACACCACCGGTCAACAATACCACATCATTGATGTGCAATGCCTGCCGGAAAATTTCTGCAAGCTCATCGAGGTGGTCATCTGCGGCGTACAGGTTAATCTTGGTAATATTCGCCTGTTCAAGAGCAGCAGTAAGCGCATATGAACTGGATTCATAAACTTGTCCGAAAGCCAAATCTGCTCCCGGTTGCTGCAATTCTTTACCCGTTATAATGATACCAACCATCGGTGTACGGTAGACTTCCACTTCCGTAAAACCAATGCCTGCCAGGAAACCTATTGCAGCAGGCGTGAGCTTACTCCCTTTTACCATAGCTAACGCTCCTTTTTTTGCCTCTGCACCGATATGGCGTACATTGTTGCCCTGCTTTAATTCAGCATCCGGAATGCTCAGTATCCCCTCATTGATGACCACCTTTTCCTGCATAATCACGGTATCGGCTCCTTCAGGCAAAGGGGCACCGGTAAAAATCCTCGCAGCTTGCAAAGGCTTCAGCGCAAAACCACTATGGGCGCCAGCCTGCATTTCGCCGGCAACAGTCAATGGTTTGTCTGCATCCGCAAACCGGATGGCATATCCGTCCATTGATGATTGCTCAAAAGCCGGAATATCTGTTGTTGCATACACATCTGCACCAAGCGTATATCCTGCTGCCTGTGAAAGCGGTAATCTATGGATCGATAACGGGATCATATTATCTTTAACAAGTGACTTTGCTTCTTTTACGGAAATCATATTAAATCATCAAATATGCATTAACCACCAATGGTAATCATGCTTCTGTTATGAATAGAACTTGCTTCAATATTTTCAAATAACCCGGAGAATTGTCCCCCAAGTGATTTTGCTTTTTGACCTATACATTCGTGTATAAGTGGCAGAACATCTTCCCCCCTTCTTAAGGGCCCCAGTAAATCAGTTTCTGAAACCGAAAAAAGACAGTTTTTCAATTTTCCATCAGCTGTTAAGCGCATCCGGTTACAGGTACTGCAAAAAGGTTCGCTCATGGTACTGATAATAGCGAAAGACCCCATATGGCCTTCTGCCCGATAATGTTTAGCGGTATCATGTAATCCTCCCGGCACAGCCGTATAACGGTATGCTGGCGCAATATATGCCAGAATTTCTTCCATAGACACGACCTGATTGCTCGTCCAGCGGTTGCCTGCAAAAGGCATAAATTCTATAAACCTGACTTCCAGTGCTGCCGATTTTGTCCAGCCCACAAAATCTACGATCTCCATATCATTCATCCCTTTCATCACCACCATATTGATCTTCACCTGAATGTTGTTCTGCAACAGAAGGTCTATATTATTTTTTACCTGTGTAAAAATATCCCTCCTGGTAATCAGCTGGAACTTATCTGCATCCAGGGTATCGAGACTTATGTTGATACTTTTAATCCTGGCTTCAATCAACACCTCCATAAAATCATGGATTCTTGCCCCATTCGTAGTCATGGAAAGTTCAACTGGAAGCCTCGCTAGTGATGAAATAATCTGTGCCGCATCTTTCCGCACCAATGGTTCACCACCGGTAAGCCGTATTTTAGTCACCCCTTGCTGTACAAATGTGCTTGCAAGGGCTTCAATCTCTGAAGGCTGCATTAGCCGCGACAAATGAGTGAATTCATAATCCTCTTCCGGCATGCAATAAAAACAGCGAAGGTTACAGTTATCTGTAAGCGATATCCGCAGGTAGTTGTGCACACGGTTGAAAGAATCTTTTATCATTATTCCTGTATTTTATTGTTCAGCACTATTTCCTTATCCGTTTTTACTGATTGACCAGAAGTTATAGCGCCGGTCGAAGACTTATTTATTCTTTATCAATAACCTCATGTAATCATCAACAGTATCAATATCAATCCCTCCATTTTCAAAGGGAACAGCACTTACTTCTTCCCTGTATTTTCGAAGAAGGGTTTTAGCGCCCTCTTTACCTTTCAATCCTGCCAATTCTCTGAAATGCTGTTGATGAAACAGTACAGGAACCCCCAATGTTTCGTCATAAGCACTGGATACGATACTTTTTCCCTCAACTTCTGCTTTTCCAATTAAAGTCTTCAGCAAGCCGCTGCTGATATAAGGCTGATCACATACTGTTAAAATTACTGCATCAGGGTTATTTTCTTCCTCCAGGAAGGCTGTTATTCCAAGTCGGATGGATGAGCTGATGCCTTCTTCCCAGTCTGGGTTAAACATGAACCTCACCTCCGGTTGTTTAACAGCACTCTCTATCAATTGATGATTCCCACCTAATATAACAATAATACGACCTGTCACAGCCCCTTTCGCTGCATCAATTGTAATATCCAATAAACTTTTATGCTGAAATGACAAAAGCTGCTTTGGTGACCCTAATCGGGAAGATGAACCTGCCGCCAGCACCAGCACTCCAATATTTCCCAGCTTGGCCCTCATTCCGCAATTCTATTTTTCCATCCGTAATGATGGATAGCTTCATCCTTATCTCTCAGGGAGGCACCATTACGGTAACTCATCACTTTTTTAATTTCGGCAGTAACAGACAATGCTATTTCTTCCGCAGTTTCTGCTCCCAGGTCAAGCCCTACCGGCCCATATAGCTTTCCAAGTTGCTCTTCCGTTAGCATCAAACCTTTTTCTTCCAGATCAGCGAGCATCCTTTCCAGCTTTTTCCTTGGTCCCAGACTTCCGATATACCGGCATTTCTCTTTTGTGACCAGCTGTGCCAAGACAGCAAGGTCATAGTTATAATTATGGGTCATCAACACAAAAACTGTTTGCTCATCGATGGTGATGCGGGATAAAAGTTCATCAGATTTTGCGACAAGGATTTGTTTCACCTGCGGAAACCGGATGGATGTTGCATGGGAAACACGTCCATCAGCAACCGTAACCTGCCAGCCCAGCACCATTGCCATATCCACCAAAGGCATCGCATCATTCCCTGCACCCACAATCACAAGAGAAAGCGGCGGACTGATGAACGCTACAAAAGCAGTAAATTCAGCACCATTGATGACATATTTTTTGATAGAAGACCGTCTGCCAGAAATAGCAAGGTCGACATCAGTGAGCAGTTCCCCCTGCAGGACGAGGTCTAATGATGTCTTATTTTCTTTATCATAATGAACCATTTCTTCTTCACTAGCCGCGGATAATTTCAGTAAACAGGTTCCGGGGACATCCGATACAGAATTCTGGAAAGAAAATAGGGTAACCAATACGCTCTCCTGCCTTTTGGCAGACAGCAACTGCAGCAAACGGACGGGATGCGTTGCATTATTGGGATCTATAGGCTCAAATAAGATATGGACAATCCCGTTACAACCGAGCTGAACGCCAAATACGGCATCGTCATCATTTGTGGTATCATAGGTAACCAGCTTATTCTGCTGCTGATTTATTGCCAGTAAGGCTTTACGTAAAGCATCCCCTTCCAGACAGCCCCCACTTATTGCACCGGTAAGCTGTCCGTCATCAGTAACCAGCATTCTTGCTCCCGGTCTCCGGTAGGAAGAACCATCCACATGAACTACTGTAGCCAGCGCCATCCGTTTGCCTTCCTTCAAAGCGGTTTCATACGCGCAAATGATATCTGAGATTTCTTTCATAAGCTTGCATATCCATATTAACTATTCCGTGTCAGGCTTAAACAGCTGGTGACAGCGCCCATCTCATATAGATGAAATCAGAACAGACAGCCTACTGAAATGTTTGGGATATTATGGAGTCTTGTTGGATTCACAGGACGGGGTACTGTCTTTTACATCCGGTAGCGCAGCGATACAGACCTTCCCAGGGCCTGAGCAAAATCGGGTTCAATAGTGATTTCTCCATCCTGTATCCATACCTTATTGATATTCTTTAAGGTAACCGGCTCGCCATTTAAAATTATCTTGATTTCAACTGTTTCTTTATTTATTGCAGCACCATTTTCAATCTCATACACATAATCTGTGTCATTATACGTTATACGCATCTTCAATCCCATAATATTCTCCTCAGTTCCAAAGGTAATTTAAAACTCCTATAACACAGCGATTTTGTTTTTATTGCGAAAATCTGCACAAAAAAACCTTTGCCCCCTCCTGAGCAGGGCAAACAACGCTCAGGATTGGACAATGGTATGATTATTACTGGGGGTAAGATAGTTTTTCGCAGATACTTTACGAAATAAATTATAATATTTTTATTACTTAACCCCAAAATTTTGCTTTGTCTAAAGGGTGTAAATAAATTCTTTAGATTTGGACTTCAAATTTGAATAGAGAACATTTGCATATGACATATCAGGAAAAACTAAGCGAAATACGTAAACAAATGAAGGCCGATAATGTAGAGGCTTACATTATCCCTTCTGCGGATCCGCATATAAGTGAGTATCTGCCAAAACATTATAAGTGCATCCCTTTTGCTTCAGGCTTCACCGGATCTGCCGGAACGCTGGTGATTACCCATGATTTTGCGGGGGTATGGACAGATTCCAGATATTTTGAACAAGCCGCAGAGCAACTTCAGGGCAGTGGATTTGAATTGGTTAAACAAAAAGTGCAGCATGCACCGGAATACATACAATGGCTTGCAGAAAAACTGGAAAAAGGTGCGGCCATAGCTACCGATGAAAAACTGCTTTCAATTTTACTGGGAGATCTGCTGACACAGCAATTGTCTTTAAAGGACATGGTTTTACTGAACAAAGATTATTTAAGCCCGATCTGGGAAAACCGCCCCTCACTTCCGGCAGAGCCTGCTTTTCTCCTTGCTGAAGAACATACAGGAAAGTCTGTAGCAGCAAAACTTGCAGCGGTCAGGGAGGCCTTAACAAAATACCGCGCAGATTACCATTTGATATCCTCACTTGATGATATTGCATGGTTATTCAACATTCGTGGAAAAGATGTCAGTTACAACCCGGTAGTACTCAGCTTTGCACTGATCAATCAGGATCATGCCACCCTGTTTATTGACACGGACAAACTCAGTGAAGAGGAAAAAGTTACGCTGCTGAAAAGTGGAACAGAAATACTTCCTTACGAAGATATTGAGCATGCCCTAGCCCATATCCCTGCCGGCAATTCCATATTCATTGACCCCAAACGTAACTGTTATGCTTACGCCAAACTTGTTCCTGCGTCTGTCAAGATTATTAAAGATACCAACCCTTCCACAAATTTTAAGGCCGTTAAAAACGAAATTGAATTAGGAAATACGCGCAAGGCTATGCTCAACGATGGAGTAGCCATCACGCGCTTCCTGATCTGGTTACAGGAAAACATTGGCGTTATCAAAATAACAGAACTTTCGGCAGCAGCGCAATTGCGCAAATTCAGAACCGAACAGGAAGGTTTTGTAGGCGATAGTTTCAATACCATCAGTGCCTATAAGGCACATGGTGCTCTACCACATTATGCGGCGTCCGCAGAAAGTGATGCAGAAATATTAGCTGAAAGCCTGTTCCTTGTAGATTCAGGAGGTCAATATTTGTATGGAACTACAGATATTACCCGTACCATTCCAATGGGAACCACAACAGAACAGGAGCAAACAGATTATACCCTTGTACTTAAAGGCATGATCGACGGTTGTAAAGCAAAATTCCCTAAAGGTACCTGTGGTTACCAGATTGATGCCATCACCAGGAAACCGCTATGGGACTATGCCATCAACTATGGACATGGCACCGGGCATGGTGTTGGATTTTTCCTGAATGTACATGAGGGGCCGCAGGTATTCAATCCGACAAACACACCTGTTCCAATTGAACAAGGTATGATTACCTCCATCGAACCTGGCGTATACCGTCCCGGCAGACATGGCATCCGCATAGAGAACCTGGTGCAGACAGTAACCCTTGAAGTAAATGAGTTCAATGAATTCTATGGGTTTGAAACCCTGACTATTGCACCTATAGATACCACTATCGTAAAAACAGCCTTGCTGGAAAAATCCCAGATAGATTGGCTAAACAATTACCATGCAGCTGTTTTTGAGCAACTCAGCCCTTTGCTCGGCGCAGAGGAACGCAACTGGTTAGAAGAAGCGACGAAGGCAATATCATAACCATAAAACGCTGCTGTCGACTAAGACAGCAGCGTTTTAAATATATACAGGTCTGTATCCAGAACTATGGAAACAAATGTTAATGGTGCATCCAGCTAAAGGCTGCGCCCACCAGGGCTGCGTCTTCCCACATTGCACTTTGTTTGAGCACCACCTTTTTATCCTCCAGGTGTTTCAGGACAACGGGGATAAAATGATCCCAGGTTTTGGCAATATTCCCGCCAATAACCACTACTTCAGGATGCTCTTCAGCAATAAAGGTATTTAGAAAAGAAGCCAGGTTAATGCCAAATTCTTCAAAAAGGGCATCAATAATAGTCTGGTCATCTGATGCCAGCAAGGCTTCCACATTTTTGATCTCTTTCCCGGTAAGTTCCTTATACCTGTTGGAGAACCATCGTGTTGAAATATACTCTTCTGCTATACTATCCTTAAAAGGAAGAAAAGCACGGTCAGCATCCACCGTTGTTCCCTGGCAATTACTTGCCGATCCCAGTCCGGTGCCAAGCGTCACACCAACAGCACGTTTTTCACCTGCTACTGCACCAGAAGCAAGTTCCCCATGAAGAAAAGCTTCGGCATCATTCCTGAACAGGATATGGTCTGCAGGAATCTGAAGGCGTTCCGCCAAAATTTCCTTTACATTCATTCCGTACAAAGAATCATATTTCTTCATTCCCTTCATCAGGGAAATACCCTTTTCATAATCAAAAGGACCTGGCATGGCAATGCCTATTCTGGTTACCTCTTCACCCTCTCTTACAATAAGAGGAGCCAATGCAGCAACCCAATCTTTAAAAATAACTTCCGGTCCTTCTGTAGAAGCAACCCTTGTTCTGATCAATGAACTCTTCACAATTTTGAAATCAGCCGAATCAATATGTGCGGCAGTAATGTGTGAGCCTCCAATATCTACTCCAATATAAGGTAGTCTGGGCGATGTTAAATCCATTCGTAATATAAATATAGGGCGAAAACTATTTGATTAATTTCATTAAATAAGCACTAAATCCAATTTAAACGGTGGTCTAATAATGGTGTCACTACCCCCCTGCTAAAATTATTCCCTTCAAATTGGCAACTATCAGACTTCGTTTGAAGATACGCTCTCTTCCAGTTCCGCATACCAGTCTTTGCCATATTTCCTGATCAGCGGCCCCTTAAGGAAGCTGTAAACAGGCACTTTTAGCTCCCGGCCGAAAGTACAGGCGTCAGAACAGATATGCCATCTGTCATAGTTTAAAACATCAAATTCAGGATATTGGGTAATTCTTATCGGGTAAAGGTGACAGGAAATAGGTTTCTGCCAGTCAACGATCCCCTGCTCATGTGCTTTTTCAATGGCACATTTGGTTATTCCGCCTTCAAAAGTCACATAGGCACATTCTTTATTGCCATCCACGCAAGGCGTGGTCAGGTCCCCGTCTTCATCAACTACCGAGGTGCCGAACTGTTCAATTGCCGCAATGCCTTTAGGAGCCAGTAAATGCTTAATCTTTGGGTATATCTCTTCCAATATCGCTGTTTCAGCTACATCAAGCGGAGCCCCTGCATCACCTTCCACACAGCAGATCCCTTTACATTTATTCAAATTACAGACAAAGCTCTCGCGGATGATGTCTTCATGTATAAGGGTATTCTGTACTTCTATCATCTTGTTATTTTTCTTTGGCTAAAGGATATTTCAATCCATCGGCCGATTTAATTTCCATGGTAACAGCGCCTACCAATATCTCCACCTGTGCTTTTACAGGCACTCTATTGCCATCATCGGTGATCCAAAGATACAAATTACTATCCTTTCTAAAGATTCGGCCTGGTTCAATAGAGGGGCTGAATTTTAAACAGCGTATTTTACCCAGCTTACTGTCTACCACTTCCTTCCCCACATATTTGATCTCCAGCTGATGGATCTTTTCCCCCAGGAAATAGTTCAGCTTAAAGGTATCACCCACCTTCATTTTGGCAATATCCAGGCTACGTGAAAAATAATAGGCAGAAACCAGGTCGAATGTCTGATCCGTTGGTGCTGTAAAATTACCACGGTTGGAAACGACCTTTTTTGTAGTCTGTGTAAACCTGGCCTTGTCCTGTCTTCTGTATTTTGCCTCCCGTACATTTTCCTGATAGAAATATGGCAGAAGTGTTTTTTTATCGATGTAGGAATCATAATGGTCCCTTATTTTATAGAACACATCAAAAGTTCCGGAGGTACGTGCATCTACCACCAGTTTATAGGTAGGCTGATTATCAAACTTTAAATCTGAATTAAGCACCTGTAATGTCCCTTCTGCAGCAGTAATAAAGCCGTACTTGAGTTTATACTGCAATACCTCACCGGCCTGAAATACAGGTTCCTTTGTCAGGGGAAGCTCCTGTCCGGAAACGTTTAAAACGGCAATAAAAAATACAGCTAACAAAAATAATTTCCTCATACCGTGTAATTAAACAAAAAGCAATCCAATTTAATCCTTTCGTTTGTATAATGGTACGGTAGAACAAGGCTCTCCATACATGATACTCTTCACTACTGGGGTTAAAATACGTGTAATTTCCACATAGGCTGATACTGGCACATCCAGATCCCCACAGCCTTTAATCACAACCCGCTGATCCCTGAATGCCTCCAGGTCAATCTTCTGGATCGCCTGTGTGAACAATACCGTCTCCAGTACTTCCAGTCCACCAAAAACAACCGCATTCGCATAAGGCTGTAATTTTATGGTCAGCAGCATATAAGCCCAGGTTGGGACAATGGCATCAGCACTACAGGTTACTGCCACATTTTTACCGGAAAAAGCGCTCCAGTCGTTCGTTTTGACAAATTCCCTGAAATCCTTTTCCCTGAGCATCAGGCCATGGAAAAGGTTATCTTTGATATCATATACCACACGTTCTCCATGGTCATAATAGCGTTCCAGATTTAAGGTTAATAACCCACTGGCCGCTACTTTATTCACTATATTTTCCTGAATATCCATTTTCTTTAAAATCAAGGTTGCAGAGACTTACCATTAACAAGGAATGAAGGTGCCCATGATCCCTTCAACCTAAGCAAATGAACAGCGATAAGATCGCTGCACACAAACAGCTGTAAAATAAAAAAACCGGAAGCTTACACTTCCGGTTTCAAAATTACGTAAAATAAGATTAATAGAATTTCACCCTATTGTCTTTTATATCACTTTTATCCTGCAATGCCTGGAATGCAGCGCCCAATGAACGCTGGGCAATCCCCTGAAGCATACTTTCTTTTTGTTTGTACGTATTGCCCATTGGGGCCGGATTAGTAAAACCGTTTACTGTGAACACAAATACACCATTCTCACCAGTCACAGGTTTAGATAATTTACCTGCCTGAGATCCGAATACGCTACCGATCAGTTTATTCTCCTGCCCTGCTCCTGGAACGATAGGATTGGCAAATACAATATTCTGTACCGGAAGTACTTGTTTGCCTAATTTCTGAGCCAGCTGATTTAAGTTCGAAGCACCTGCTTTACTGATTTTTTCAGTCAGCATTTTAGCCTTTACCGCATTGATCACCATTGGCTCAATATCTTTCTTCACAGCTTCCAGTGGCAATAAACCTTTAGGTTTAATATCTGTTACATGCGCGATAACGTAAGCATTATCCATCTGATAAACCTCAGTCAGTACATCTCCTTTTTCAGCTGCATAGGCATCACGGATCAGCTGACGTGGATTGTCCAATCCCGGAGCATAGCCCTGGCTTGCAGTAATCCTGTCAGCCATACCCACAGTATATTTTTGTTTTTTCGCCAATTCAGCAAAGTTATCACCTTTAACTTCATTAAGGAAGTTGGAAGCTTTTTTGTAAGCCTCAGCTTTAGTTTTGCTGCTTGGCGCAAGATTTTTCTCTACATAAGCCAGTTTAGCGACTTTAGAAGAACCGATCTGGTTTTCAATTTTGATCAGGTGAACACCGAATTGTGAAGTAACTACTTTTAAATCTCCGGTTTTACCATTGAAAGCAGCATTCTCAAATTCCGGCACCATTTGTCCACGGGAGAACGTACCCAATTCACCGCCTTTATCTTTAGAACCATCAACACTGTACATTTTAGCAAGAGCGGAAAAATTAGCCCCATTCTGTACCAGTGTTTTTAAGGAATCAGCAAACTTTACGGCTTTATCTGCACCCCCCATTTTAGCAGCATCAAGTAAAATATGGCTTGCTTTAACAGAGTCAGGTGAAAAACGAACATCAATCACTTTAGCCATTTTGTAGCTGTTACCTGAGAATACAGGACCATAGAAGCTGCCTGCAGGTAAAGCGAACACTGCCGAATCAACCACAGGATCCAGTTTGCCTTTAGTGATGTATGTATAAGGAACTTTCACGTCTGAATTGATTGCAGCAAAAAGAGAGTCACTTTTTGATACTTTGAAGTCATTCGCCAGTTTATCAACCTGTGCTTTAGTTGCAGCAGAGTCTGCTTTGGTTGGGTTTATACTGAAAGAAACATATTCAAACGAGCGTGTTTCAGCCGGATTGTCAAAGCTCTTTTTATTTTCATTGTAGTAATCTGAATAATCTGAATCAGAAGGTTTAACTGAAGCATCTGGAATGCTTGCATAATCAAGGCTTACATAATTGAAGTTCGCCAGTTTATTTCTGTTCTGATATTCATCATTGGCTTCAAGGGAAGTAACGTAAACAGAGTTTTTGATTAAGTTCGCATATTTCTGTTGCAATGCCTGTTTCTCAATTTCCGCCTGTAACAAATCCCACTGTTGTTTGAGCTGAGGATTTGAAGCTTGTTGTTTTAAAGAGTTGATCACTGCAGCACGGTCAATCTGACCAGTTTGGGGATTACCGAAATATTGTACGATTAATGGGCTTGGGTTTTTACCCTGATAAAGGTCGAATAATTCATCACTGGAGATATCAAGACCTAAGCGGCTATATTCTTTGCCCAGTAAGATTGCAGCCAGTTCACCTTGCCAGGCATTATCAACAGCCATAGCTGTCATCTGAGGATTGGCACTCCCACCATATTGTTGTTTGAACTGCTGTAAATTCTGATCTACCTTAGTTCCGAATTCATCGATATTGATTTCTTCACCATCAACAGATCCTACAACCTTTTGAGATGCTGCCCAGAAAGGCTTTCCTACGTTAATTGCATCACCTACTAAAAATGCAACAATTGCAAAACCGATCGCCCCTATCAAGATAAAGCCTGCGCGATTCCGCAAAAATGTCATTAAACCCATAATATTAATTAATTTATATTTTTTTTAAGAGGGCGCAAGATACAACTTTTGCGAAAAAAAGAAAACAATAAAATGTATTTGAATAAGTATTTATGAATTAAGGAAATAGGACAGCAAAAAGGGAGGTATTATTGAACCAATTCCCCGTTCACATAGGTCTGCCCGGATCCCTGTTCAAAATCAAGAATACTGAAATCTTCCGGGGCACTGAAGTTAATCGCATTAAGGATGGTACCGTCAGGTTTGGTGACTACCCCCTGCGGAGAGAAGAACATATGTTTGCGCGTATCCCAGGTCAGTTCTTCGGTATTGAAAGTTAGCCCCTCGCGTACCACAACCACATGTTTTTTGAAGATCGTAATCTGTTCTGTTTCTTTTCTTATGGCATAATCAGACACCAGGGTACCCGTAATTTTCTGCAGCGGATCATAAAAAGTAATCTTCACCCCTTCAGGCATTTCCTGGTATTTCGATCCCGCAGAAGGATTCACCTGATCAAGAATAGGTGCAAAACCTTTCGCTTTTACAATTGCAGAATCACTAAAGATGATCTCTACTCCCATCGACCTGTCCTTCGACAGGGTCACTTTCTTGGAGGAAATAGTTGCTGCCCTCTTCAGGTCATCTTCATTACAGGCAACAAAAAGGAGCATAAAAAGGCATAGTATACCAATAATTGATCCTATACCCGGCCTACGCATTAGTCAAATTTAAACTGTCTGAACCACCTGTCATTGATCATGAAACTCACATGGAAGTTCATGTAATTTTCCTGTAACAGGCCGTTGTTTGTCGTTCCTCTTTTACCTACCTCAGCCGTTAGATTAAGTCTGTAGGCTGTCCTGGTCGGAGAGCTTGCCAAGGGTAAGCCTACACCGAAAGCAATGCCCATTTGTTTGATATCTTCTCCTCCCTGCTGGATATAGGTCTTGTCATAGTTTACACCTAAACGGTAATCCACTCTTTTAAAATAATTATTGATGGAAGTAAAGTCAGGCGTAATCTGTCCGCCAAGAGATGCACCATAAGTATCCTGTAAGCCCATACTCTGGGAATTCAGGGTTAGTCCCGACCATTTACCTGTCCTGAAATCAGCACCGATCAGCCATTTATTATCCTTTTGTAAGGCAATCCCGAAGTTATGTATCAGCGGTAATTTAAGCTTTTGTTTCGCCCCTCCAACAGAGTCTATAGTTTCCAATGCACCCCCATCATCACCTACCGCGTCAGTAATGTATTTTGTCGCCAGATAGGTTTTTGTAGAATTAATAGAGGAGGATGAAGATCCGGAATAACCAAAATTAAGTGATGTTTTTGAATCCAGACGGATATCATATTGTACACCATACGAGTAGGCAAGTCCACCAATACTGTTTTTGTTCTGTAGCCTGGCCGCAAGAAAATAACCATCATCCCTGTAATCAACGTCCCTGTTTTCGATAATATTTCCGAACAGGTATTCCACATTTGCACCCAGTCTCAGGTGATCCCAAAGCTGAAAACCATATCCTAAATAAGCCTTATTCAGTCCGCCTTCGCCAGTATTGGTATACGTGGCATTTCCTACTGAAGGGTTTGAACCTGAGCTAACTGTTCCTTTGGATGAATAGTTATACCCAACCTGAGAGTAAGGGATTAAACCAAAACTAAAAGCAGAATGTGGCGTTACAGGAAAAGCAAAAGCCACATGGCTCAATGCACCATTAAAGCTATTGTCTTTCTCAGAGCCCATTTTCAGCGTTGTCGCTCCAACTGAAATCCCTACATCAATAGTAGTCAGGTTGATCCCCGCATAAGATGCAGGGTTCTGTACGTTGATGTTGCTTTGCAGGTTGAAGTTCACCGGCTTGTTCACTGCCGTAGATACTCCCCCCATTGCCCGGAATTGCGGGAGCTGTGATCCGGTAAGATTTCCAAGTCCGAATCTCGAATAGGGTGATTGTGTAGTAATTTGTGCGTTAACAGAAATGCTGATCAGCAGAACCAAAACTGCAGTAATATAATTAATCTTTTTGTACATATTCAAATGCAATGACTTCGTTTAATCCTTTTAATACCAGATAAGGATCGTGTATAATGTGAGGCGCAAAGATGCTATTTTTTAATTGTTCTAACAAGAACATCGCATCCCCACCGGTTATAACTACCTTAAGGTCTTTATTATTTGTATAATTAAGGGCGATAAAGCCTTCAACTTCATTAATTATTCCCTGCAAAACACCATTTGTAATGGCCTTTTCCGTGTCAGTTCCCTGAGGAACAACAGGATCTTCCCTGTTCCATTTCACCAGGGGGAGTTTACCCGTATAATGGTTCAATGCTTTAAACCGCATACTGATACCGGGGCTTATACTTCCTCCATAATAGGCACTTTCAGTGTTTAATACATCATAGGTGATACAAGTTCCTGCATCTATGATTAAACAATTCTGCCTGTTATAGGCATAGTGGACGGCAAGTACCTTCGCCCACCTGTCCTGCCCAAGGCTGGAGATCGTTTCATAATAATTTTTCACACCGGTATTCAACCGGGTAGAAAACTGAATATAATTGGTATTGGCAATTAAAAATTCTATTAGTGCAACAGATTCCTGTTTTACACTGGAAACAGCTGAATTTACAATCGCATAAACAGAAACCAGCCCGGCAATAATTTTCAGATCAGGCTGTTCAAGACTTTGAAAAAACACCAGCTTTCTATCCTCAAAAACAGCTACTTTACTGTTTGTATTGCCGATATCTATAACCAGATTATGCATTTACCTTCCCCAACTTGGATACGCCAGTCTTCATGTCACAAATCTATTAATCTTTGACAAGTTTCAAGACTCCTATTTGTTAAAAAAAGTTAAAGAAACAAAAAGAACTGGATTGCCAATACCAGAATAAGAAAAAGACTTTCATAAAACCAGCGTTTTGTCGCATTGGAAAAATAATAAGCCAATAAAACTGCACCCGGAGGAACACACAACAGAAAATGGTAAAGCTTAAAATTTGGTTTCGTATAAAAACTGGCTATGGCAATGATAAACATAAAAAACAGCATCTGAAATGCTTTTCTGGTGCTGATAAAACTACGGAAGAAGTTTTCCCGCAGCTGAATGGCCGCCAGTACCATCATAATGCCTACTGGTACCAGGACGAGATAATCGTCATACTGGATCTTAAATGCGGAAGGGAACTTATTCTTCAGGGGCAGCCATATCTTATAAAACATGCCGATATTATCGTTCAGGTAATAAAATACCGCCAGAAAAAAGAAGATGGATAAAAAACCAACCAGTCCGGAGACCCATTCACGCCAGTGAAAAGAGCGGTATAACAATAGGCTCAACCAGATCAGCAGCAACATCACCACAAAGGGGAAGTAGATCAGTGTGCCAATTGCAATGAAAATCCCGACATCAAACATAATCATAATCACCGTCTGGGATTTCCCTATCCGCAATAACTTATCCATGATCAGGATCAGCAGGAAATTACAGATCAGGGTAGGACTCAATACCAGAAAAGGCTCAAATAAACTTGCTCCGGTAATGTACAGCAATGCAGGCAGATAACTCGGCTTCGACAGCAGCGAATGGTTATTGACCACCCTGTTGAAGATAATTGCCTGAATATAAATCAGGATTCCTGCAATAAAAATATTAGAGGTAACAGAAAAAATATCTCCGATAGGTATCGCAATCAGGAACTTGGAATAAGATTCCAGGAACTCAAAATTTAACCTTTCTGGCGGACGGATGAAGATCACTATGCGCATAAAAAATGTATATGCGAATAACAATAGCAGGTTAACTGGATTTAATGTTTTAAATTGATTGATCATGCCTCTAATAGAACGGCAAAGTAAAGAAATTTATCTGGCAAACTGGTTGACTACTTTTTCAATCAGCTCTGCGGTTTCATCCCTGAAATGAAATTCATGCTGCTGTGGATTGCTGACCCACGCTCTGATTACAGGAAGCCAGTTTTTAGTATTCCCCCAGATGACAGGCAGCCCCATTTCTTCCAGGGCATACGCATTGCACTGCTGCTCATACTGGAACTTCATGGGAACAACAAGCAGTTTTTTTCCCAAAAACAAGGCTTCAGAAGGGCCTTCAAATCCACCTCCGGTAAATAAACCTTCACAACTGGCAAGGCTGATATTAAACTTTTCATTGTTGACCGGGCACACACTTACATTCTGATCAGTAAAACTTTTCTTACTGTGTTTAGAGAATATCTGCCATTTGACTTCAGGTACCTGTTTGAGGATAGGTACCAGAATCTGGTCATCTATGGCAGGAAGGTATACCGTATAATGCCCAAGGTTGCTGGTCTGCAGATTCCTGATTTCCGACCTGATTACCGGGGTATGGATAAAATCATCATAAGGCTTGAAATGAAAACCCACATAATGTGTGGCCGGTGCATAATACTTCATGACCAATTGTGCCCAGTTTACACTTTTTATTTTGGGCACCCTGGGCGACTGGAAAGAGGCCTGGTGACTTAAACCTACACTTTCTATTCCTTTAAGTTTACAGGCCCAGGCAGTTACCGGCTCAAAGTCGTTCAAAATAAGGTTATAATCCTTTAAAGGAAGCTTGCGCATATCTTTAATAAACCTGGTCAGGTTCATGGACTTCCAGGTTTCATAATGGTTTACCCCACCCTTCTTTCCGAAAATAAAACTGAATCCGTGTAACTGATACGCAATATCCTGGCTAAGCTTCACATCTGCCTGTGTTCCGCTGATCAGCAGGTCCACCTCGCCATGTTTCTGCAGCAGGGGTACAATTTCACGTGCACGGCTGATATGGCCGTTTCCAGTACCCTGAATTGCGTAAAGTATTTTCATTCTGACCGAATATCTGTAATTTTTATCCTTTAGACAATTTCTAATTTTATCTTTTTCAATAAAATATTGATATCCAGCTTACTGTGCAGATCTTCCCCGTCAGAAAGCACACCATCTTCCACTTCATCGATCACAAAATCCTTTTGATCATATTTAAAGATAGTCCATTGTTTGTCCTGGTACTCCAGTGCAGTCAGGTTCTCTACCCAATCGCCGCTATTCAGGTAAGTAATTTTACCCTGTTCGGTCGTTACCTCTCTCATTTCAGGTTGGTGAATGTGTCCGCACACCACGTATTTATAATTATTCTCTGCCGCCAATTCCGCAGCAGTTTGTTCAAAGCTATTGATAAACTTCACCGCATCTTTAAAATGTGCTTTCACTTTTTTAGAAAAACTCATTTTCTCCCGGCCAAATAATTTAAGGCACCAGTTGACAAAACTGTTGATCAGGATTAGACTGTCATATCCCACGGCACCAAGTTTAGCCAGCCATTTGGAATGCTGCATGGTCACGTCAAAGATATCTCCATGAAAAAACCAGGCCTTTCCACCGTCCAGTTCAAGTACAAGTTTATTCTGCAGGTGAAATGCCCCAAGGTGCATATCCGCAAACTTGCGCAGCAGTTCATCATGATTACCGGTAAGATAGTATACAGGTACACCCTCTGCCACAAATTTCATCAGTTTCCTGACAACCTTCATGTGCGTCTCCGGCCAATACCTTTTACTGAATTGCCATACATCTATAATATCACCATTCAGGATCAACATCTTGGGCTTAATACTTTTCAGATATTTAAGCAATTCTTTTGCATGGCATCCGTAGGTACCCAAATGAACATCCGAAATTACGGCAATTTCTACTTCTCTTTTACACGTCATCTTCTTCCATGGTCAATTCATAAGGACTGAAAAAGAAAGCCAGTAAGGCTATAACGCATACTATAACTACTATTTCTTCCATATGAGTGTATATGATGTACACAAATGTGCAAAACACAGGTTAAGAACGTGTTAGGAGAATATTATTAAAAAAAAGATATCCTTGTGCACTGCTACTGTAGTTTAATTACGGTAGCAGTGCACAAGGATATCTTTTAAGAGCAGTTGCTCCGGAACAGGAAGTATGGTGCAGGTTTCCTGTTAAATAACTAGGCTGTTTTTATCCTGGCACCGCCTTTTTCTTTTTTATAGTCACTGTAAAAGGCAAAGCCCAATGCAGCCAACAACAGAATAGAGCCAATAAGTGATATTTTCTCACCTGTATAATAAGAATTTGGGTGGAATACAAATTCCAGTTTATGGTTTCCGGATTCCAACTGTGCTGCACGCAGTACATAATCAGCCCTGAAATAAGGTTTTTCTTTACCATCGATCAGCATCGTCCATCCTTTGTCATAGTAAATTTCAGAGAAGACTGCAATGACATCCCTTGGTGCACTGTAAGAATACACCATATGATCCGGATGATAGCTGTCCAGTTTGATGAAAGCTGTCGGCCCACCAATTCCTGCTCGTGTGGTATCCATCGCACTTTTATACCTGATATCTACAATAGCTTCTTTTTTAGGGTCGAAACTACTGATAGCCTGCATTTCCTCATCAGAATTTTTGACGAACTGCACTTTATCAACAATCCAGGCATTACCAGCTGCTGTAGCATTCCGCTGCATTTTGTAAGAGCCGTTCTGCTGATCCTGGGTAATGATGTATTTGGTATTCAGCATATCCAGTACATCTTGATTTACGCTTTTTGTAAACTGATGATCAACAAGTTCCTGAATACGTTTTAACCGTGCTGAATGTGCACCACCCACCGTTTTATGGAAGTAAGAAGCATCCGCACTCGTAAACGTTGGTATAGAAGCATCATATACCCTGAAATCAGGATCTTTATCTGCCAATATGAAAGTATCCACATCCCTTGGCTGGTAATGTGCATTCAAAGAAGCCTTAGGAACGAAATTTAGGTTATTCAGGTAACGTTTATCTACCTGCCACATATCAAATAATATCACTACACCCAAAATACCAAAGACCACTTCAGCCTTCATTTTCTTAGTGATCAATGCCCAGATCAGTCCAAAACCAATCAGCACAAATACGAGTGTACGCCAGGCATCACCTCTTGCAAAATCGACCCTGTCCTGGATCAACGCATTACCAATAGTGTTCGCAATGGTATTATTTCCTCCGAAATTCTGCGTCAGTGCATCCAACAACTGCTGATGTTCCTGTGTCCTGAAACTGAAAAATAAAGTTGGGGCAATCGCAACAATCAATGCAAAACCTCCTGTGATTCCGGCCGACCAGGTTAGTTTTTTAACCAGGTATTTCTGGTCATATTTACCTTCCTGAACTTCTTTGATCGCCAGCAGGGCAAGGATAGGGAATAATAATCCTACCACCGCCAGAATAGATTCTACCGCCCTGAATTTGTTATATAAAGGAGCATAATTAAAGAAAAGATCAGAGATAAATGGTAAGTTCTTACCAAATGACAGGAACATAAATAAGATCGTTGTCGATAAGATCCACCACTTCATGCGGTTGCGAACGATAAACAAACCGAAGACAAACAGCAGACAGATGACTGCCCCGAAGTAATATGGTCCGGCAGTACCTGGTTTTTCACCCCAGTACAATGGTAACTGCTGTGCGAAACCTGCAGCCTGTTCCGGCGTTGCACCAACAGACTGAATAGATTTAGCGACATTGGAATTCTGATCCAGACGATCTGCTCCACCACCATAAAGATTTGGGATCAGAAATGTCAGCGATTCCTGTACCCCCTGGCTCCACTGATAGGCATAATCCCTTGGCAAACCAGCATCCGGCTCTGCTTTATCAATAGTCAGGTTAGATTTACCGCGGATAGTCTCCGTACCATACTCATAAGTCGTCCATAAATTACTCGCATTTACCATTAATGACAACACAATGGCCGCACCAAGAAACGCAAATGACTTGCCCATTTCCTTTAGCTTGCCATCTTTATAGGCATGATAGATTTCAATACCAATATATATCAGTAAGGCCATCATGAAATAATAGGTCATTTGAATATGGTTAGACCTGATTTCCAGTGCCAGGAAAAGAGTGGTCAGACTCGCGCCCATCCAATATTTACCCCTCAGGGTAAGAAGGATACCAGCCAGTATCGGTGCAAAAAAACCAATAGCCAGTGCTTTATTGCTATGCCCTGCGGCAATAATCTGAAAATTATATGAAGTAAAAGCGAATGCAATAGCTCCTGCCGCCGCAAGCCAGGGATTTATTTTTAAAGTGCAGAATAACAGATAGGCACCCAGAAGATAAAGCAAAACCGTCCCTACCGGGTCAGGAAAAATATCTTTAACCAGGGAAATTCCATAGGTAGTCAGATTTAGCGGATATTGCACCCAGATCTGATAAGCGGGCATCCCGCCGAACATCTGATTGGTCCATAAAGGACCTTTGCCATCCTTAGCCTTATAGTCCATGATTTCTTTTTGCATAGCTTTCGCCTGCAAAACATCACCCTGTGCCGGAGCTTTCCCCTGAAGTACCGGACTAAAATAGATGAAACAGATAATTACAAAAAACGCAATGATGGAAAGGTGAATACCATTCCTTTTTAACCAGTTATTCATTAAGGTTTGTTTATGATTTAAACTAACCCCAAAAATATAAAATTGATGCAGATTAAGAAGGATAATTATCGATTAGTTGAAATTGTTTATTTCAACTCTTCATAATCTACAAAATCACCGAGTTTATCTGCATTTCCCTTTTTAGGCTGAGGCGGAACATAATCAATCGATATTGAACCTTCAGGTTTACGCGGTGCTTGTCGCGGTTGCGCTCCCTGCTCTGCCTGCTGCTGCATCTTTCCAAATAGATTTTTCAGTACAATGGGAAAAACCAGTCTCAGCAAGATCCTGATCAACCAAAGTATCAGTACAGTTATGAAAAGAAATTTAAGAATTCCAACGCCCATTTAATATTTTTTTATGTAGTGATAAGACGCGGCCGCATTGATTTTATTACAGCCGCATTCTCATTAAAATGTAATGTTTAACCCTGCAAAAATAGGATTTTAATCAATATCATCAACAATTGCAGCCACCCGGCCCACCTGTCCATCTTCCAGCCTCACCTTAATTCCCCTGGAATGATAAGGGGAGGAGGTCAGCAGATTGGCAACAATTCCTCTGGTTAGCTGACCACTGCGCTGATCCTTTTTTAAAATAATATCTACTTCCAGTCCCGGGTAGATGTCTGCTCTGTTTTTACCGTCCATACCTCAATTTATGCGCAATTGTTACCAATTCACGCCCTTTTTTCTATTTATTTAATACTTTACTGCTAAACCGTTCCTCAAACACTTTTTCCATGGCGAACATTTCATCACGCAAACGTGCAGCCAGCAGGAAGTCCATATCTTTCGCAGCTTTTGCCATATCCTTGCGGGTTTTATCAATCGACTTCTGCATCTCCGGTTTCGTCATATACTGTACAATAGGATCTGCAACCATGCTCACCTGGTCTACTTCAACATAAGCCTTATTCCGCTCTGCATTAGGTGCAAAATCCAGTACCGACGTTTGCTCAAGGATCGCCTCTTTACTCTTCCCAACCGTCTTGGGAACAATTCCATGCTCCAGGTTGTAGGCGATCTGTTTTTCCCGGCGGCGATTGGTTTCATCCATGGTCTTTTCCATCGATTCCGTGATCTTGTCAGCATATAGAATCACACGCCCCCTGTCATTACGTGCGGCACGTCCAATGGTTTGGATAAGTGAACGCTCCGACCGTAAAAACCCTTCCTTATCTGCATCTAAAATAGCCACAAAGGATACTTCAGGTAAATCCAGTCCTTCACGCAACAGGTTGATCCCGATCAGGACATCAAACTCCCCTAACCTGAGTCCCCTCAAAATTTCGACACGTTCCAGTGTTTTCACTTCCGAATGGATATAGCGGCACTTGATGTTCAGTCTATCCATATACTTGGTGAGTTCTTCGGCCATCCTTTTGGTCAGTGTGGTCACCAATACCCTGTCGCCCATTTTAATGGTCTTATCAATCTCATCCAACAGGTCATCCACCTGGTTGATTGCCGGTCTGACTTCAATCAGCGGATCCAGCAACCCCGTAGGCCTGATCACCTGTTCAGCAATGATCCCATCCGATTTCTCCAGCTCATAATCAGCTGGTGTAGCACTCACATATATCGTTTGCGGTGCAAGCCGCTCAAATTCTTCAAAGTTCAGTGGCCTGTTGTCCAGTGCTGAAGGCAAACGGAATCCATACTCTACGAGCGACATCTTACGCGACCTGTCGCCACCATACATGGCCCTGATCTGTGGAACCGTCACATGGCTTTCATCAATAACCATCAGGTAGTCGTCCGGAAAATAATCCAGCAGACAGAAAGGGCGCATGCCCGGAGCACGACCGTCAAAGAACCTGGAATAGTTTTCAATGCCGGAGCAATACCCCAGCTCTTTCATCATTTCAATATCGAAATTCACCCTTTCCTCCAGGCGCTTGGCCTCCAGCAACTGCCGGTCGCCGATCAGCTGGTTCTTCCTGAGTTCCAGTTCTTCCTGTATGCTCCAGATGGAGGAGTTGAACCTGTCTTTAGGCGTAACAAACAGGTTCGCCGGATAAACGGCCATATCTTCGAGTTTTTCCAGCGTCTTCCCCGTTGCCGGGTCAATCACACTCAATTCCTCAATATCGTCCCCAAAAAAAGAGATGCGGTAAGCATTGTCAAGATAGGCAGGAAAAATATCTACGGTGTCTCCCTTTACCCTGAAGGTACCCCGTTTAAAATCATTTATTGTCCTTGAGTACAGAATCTCCACCAGGCTGTGCAGAAAAGAATTCCTGGAAATTCTTGTCCCTACAGCAAAGCGGAATACGGACCTGGAAAAATCTTCCGGGTTTCCCATACCATAGATGCAGGAAATGGAAGAGACGACAATGACGTCCCGGCGACCCGACATTAATGCCGATGTTGTCCGGAGTCGTAGCTTTTCGATCTCTTCATTGATACTCAGGTCTTTTTCTATATAGGTATTACTGCTGGGCATATAGGCTTCCGGCTGATAATAATCATAATAAGACACAAAATAGTTCACGGAATTCTCCGGAAAGAAATTCTTGAACTCCCCGTACAGCTGCGCTGCGAGCGTCTTGTTATGGCTGAGGATCAGTGTCGGTTTCTGTGTCTGCTGAATCACATTTGCAACCGTAAATGTCTTTCCTGACCCGGTTACACCGAGGAGGGTCTGGTAATGTTCTTCCGCATTTACACCTTGTACAAGTTGCTCAATAGCAGTAGGCTGATCGCCCGTTGGTTTATAATCTGAAACAAGTTGAAATTTCATAGAATATCAAATATAAGAATTATTGAGGTATTGATTTGTCGGGATTATATCCTAAATTTATAGGCATCATGAAACTACTGGTTTATGTTCCGCTGCTGACGCCGAGAATAAGGTATGTTTTTAACTTTATTTTCAATGATATTCTGAAAACACAAGTTGGCTTTAGTTCCAATCTTGCAGAATTCAGGTCTTCTGCCCTGCCTAAGATTACGTATTCAGACCATCCGGTTGCCAATGAGCTGTTTTTTAAGAATACCGATTTCCTGCTTTCCCATGAAATTGTCAAACCAAGTTTTAAAACGACTTCTTTTGGCGATATGATTGTACCCTTTGCAGTAGATAACAGCAGTTTACCCTTCGATGTTTTTGCTGCCTCATTTTATTTTCTGAGCCGCTATGAGGAATACCTGCCCTTCCAGCCGGAAGAAGATGGCAGTTATCCGGTAGAAAAAAGCCTGCAATACCGCTTAAAATTACTGGAGTTTCCTGTGATTGACGGATGGGCATTAATGTTGAAAAACATGTTGCTGAAACGTTATCCTGATCTTTATTTCGCTAAAAAAACTTTTGTTTTTACCCCCCTGGTCTGCCTGTATAAGGCAGACAGTCTGGGTGCAAACAGCCTGCTCAGGCGTTTTATGGATTTCATCAACAAATTCTCCAACCGCGGAAAAACTCATGCAGAGCTGCCCAAAAAGACCGGACTACAGCTTTTTCTGGATGAGCACCACCAGCAACATGAGCTGAACCCTATATACTTTTTTAAACCAACAGCAGAGATCGACCAGGATTGTAACCGGCCTATTTCTTTGCCCAAAAGTTACCTTCAGCTCTTAAAGCACCATAAAATAAAGGACTATAGAATGGGCTATCCGGAAACCATTGGTTTCAGGGCCGGCACCTGTACACCTTTTTTCTGGTACGACCTGCAACTGGAGAAAACTACCCACCTGCTTGTCCACCCCATTGCCATCAATGACGTGATCCTGCGGAAGAACAGGACATTTAATATGGATGAGGTCCTGGCCAAATGGGGACCCCTCATCAGCAATGTAAAATTGCTGAAAGGAAATTTTTACATTCTGTGGCATAAAGAATCCCTGCCAGATTATGGAAAAGGGAAAGTTGGCCGTAAGCTTTACACACAATTACTCTCCAATTTTTTATCTTTACCAGATGATATTCGACCTGAGTAAAACCGATTCAATAGCCAATACCTTTATTGCGGAACTGCGCGATGAAAAGATACAGCAGGATTCGATGCGTTTCCGAAGGAACCTGGAACGTTTAGGCGAGTTTTTTGCCTGGGAAATCAGTAAGTCCCTCAGTTATGTCACTTCAGAGACACAAACACCCCTTGGTATTGCACAAAGCAGGAAACTGGAGCAGCAACCCGTACTGGCTACCATCCTCCGTGCCGGATTACCCATGCAGCAGGGACTGCTCAATATTTTCGATTGCGCAGAGTCCGCTTTTATTACCGCCTACCGTAAACCGCATACCAATGGCCCACTGGAAATCCAGGTCGATTATATTTCTGCACCGGACCTGACAGATAGGGTGGTGATTATGGCAGACCCAATGCTGGCCACCGGCCTGAGCATGGTCTTATGCTGTAAGGAGTTAATTGCAGAATACAGGATCAAAGAATTGCATATCGTTGCTGCAATTGCCAGCACAGATGGTGTAAAACATGTCCGTGCCAATTTACCTGCAGCAAAACTATGGCTTGGCGCCATAGATGAAGAAATGACGACCAAATCTTATATTGTACCGGGACTAGGTGACGCAGGTGATCTTGCCTATGGCACAAAACTCTAACCTGTCCCATATTTATACTTCTTTATTCTCCCCTTACCCACAAAATGATCAAACATATCTTTTTCGACTTAGACCATACCCTATGGGATTTTGATAGAAATGCACAGGAAACACTGACAGATTTATATGAGGAATACCAGCTTCATTCGCTGGGCCTCCACTCCTGTACCGAGTTTATTGAAACCTATACAGAAAACAACCAGTTGTTATGGTCTGAATACCATATGGGCAGGATTACCAAAGAAACACTGAGGGCAGAAAGATTCCATAAAACCTTTGTTCAGCTCGGTGTCCATCCTGAAAAGGTACCGGCACAGTTTGAAGATGATTATGTCCGCATTAGTCCTACCAAAAGAAATCTTTTCGACGGCTCAGAAGAAGTCCTGGCTTACCTGAAAGAAAGATATACTTTACACATTATCTCCAATGGATTCAAGGAAACAACCCTGACCAAAATGGACTTGTGTAACCTGAACCCTTATTTTTCCAATGTGATCATTTCGGAAGATGTAGGGGTGAATAAACCCGATAAAGCTATTTTTGAATATGCCCTGCAGAAAGCAGGCGCCTTAAAACAGGAAAGCATTATGATCGGTGACAGCATTGAGGCAGATATCAGGGGTGCCCAGGCATATGGAATAAAAGCCATTTTCTTTAACCCCCTGAACAAGGAAAAACCGGAAGATGTGAGCTGGCAAATCACCCGTCTCGACGAATTACTCCAACATTTCTAGTCTCCTGCTGTTCTTATACTGAAGAAATTAACAATCCGCATGACTGAACAGGTGTATTCCGCTATTCAAACGCTATCTGCTGCTTACCAGAAAAAATTAGCTGGCATGACTGAAGAACAGTTTCAGCTGACCCCGCCTATTGGGGGATGGTCATACAGCGAAGTGTACGCGCATATATTTGATGCCAGTATTCTTTCCTTAATTCCCCTCGGGCAATGTATTCAGGGGATCGGAGAACGTAAACCTACTTCATTTACCGTGCGGCTCCTCCTCCTTTGGGGGCGTTTTCCTCCCTATGCAAGGTATAAAGTTCCGGAGAAGCTGGCTTCAAGGGTGAAGAAAATCAATAGGCAGGAAGCACAATTTCTGATGGAGACATTCCACAAGAGACTGGAGGCCGATTATAGCCATATCCATGAAGCCGATAAAAATATCAGGAACCTGCATCCCCGATTGGGCTATCTGAATGCGACATCATGGCTGCGTTTTATTCAAATCCATTTAAATCACCATCTGCAGCAGTTAAAACGGATTGAGAAGAGCTTTTAATTTTACATCTTTGCGGGGATGAAAATACCAGGATTAAAAGGTTTTGATCAGGAATCCTTAAATAAGTATATTAAGAATACCGGCTGGCTGATGTTCGGGAAAGTCCTGAGTATGGTCGTGGGCTTCATGATCGCAAGATATCTCGGTGCAGCTTCTTTCGGAGAACTCAGCTTTGCGGATGCCTTTACCGCTATTTTGGCCGCCGTTGGGGCATTGGGATTGGATACTTTTATCATCAGGGAAATTATCAATGAACCACTGAAAAGAGACGAAATTCTAGGAACCTCTTTAATTTTACGTTTAGGGGTTAACCTGCTGCTGATCCCCTGCACTATTGGTATATATTTACTGTTTCATCATTTCTCCGATCGTCCGGGCGACTCCCTTACCTGGATTGTACTGATCCTCGCTTTCGCTTCTTTTTTCAAATCATTCAATGTGATTGATTCTTATTTCCAGTCACAGGTCGCTTCCAAATATGTGGTCCAGGTACAGAATATCTGTGTCATTTTATCTGCAGTGATTAAAATTCTCCTGGTCGTATTTGATATGCCGCTTTTCTGTTTCGCCCTGGCACTCACGGGAGACAGTGTGATGCTGGCCCTGGGATTAGTTTTCATGTATCAAAAAAGAGGGCTGCATATGCGGAACTGGACCTTCAGCAAATCGAGGGCTATGGGTCTCTTACAAAAATCATTTCCCCTCATTCTTGCAGCAGTAATGATCTCGATCTACATGAAAATTGATCAGGTCATGTTGAAAAGTGTGGGCAATGTGGAAGTCGGGATTTATACCGCAGCCGCCAAAATCAGTGAAGCCTGGTATTTTATTCCTGTAGCCATTGTGACTTCGGTATTTCCGGCAATTATCAACGCCCGGAAAACGGATCTTGAACGGTATCAGAAAAGGTTGAAAAACCTGTATGACCTGTTGGTATTCATCAGCCTTCCCGTCGCACTCTGCATCAGTTTCTTTGCCAATGATATTATCCATTTATTATATGGAAACGCTTATGAAGGTTCTGGTATTATGTTATCTATCCATATCT
Organism: Pedobacter sp. AW31-3R; assembly: GCF_052180285.1. Taxonomy (NCBI): domain Bacteria; kingdom Pseudomonadati; phylum Bacteroidota; class Sphingobacteriia; order Sphingobacteriales; family Sphingobacteriaceae; genus Pedobacter; species Pedobacter sp. AW31-3R. The sequence continues at coordinate 6,224,917 of NZ_CP197475.1, forward strand.
GGTCAGGCATCTTCGTATTTCTGGGCAGTGCAAGCTCACAATACTTACTTGCTGAAGGATACACTATGATTTCATTCCAGCGTACCACCCTCGGAGCCATCATCAATGTCCTCCTGAATTTATGGCTTATTCCACTATACGGTGGAGTTGGGGCATCTGTAGCCACCCTCTTTGCCTGTATGTTTAGTACATTTTACCTATTATTTATTCCCAAGACCAGACAGCAGGGTTTTCTGATGGTAAAATCATTATTTTTGGTGACTGTCTTTAAAAAAATATTTAAACATTGAATAAATTAGAAGCATTTATAACACTGCTAGAAAAGCCCAACAGATTAAAGGCACTGCTTTCCTATGGACATAAAGGGTACCTTGTGAATATTGGATGGTTCAAATCTTTTGATACCCACCAGGCAGTAAATGAGAATGGCGACCCCCTTCCATGGGTTACCTATTCATTCATAGATTTTATTGGCCCACGCCTGAATAAAGAAATGACGATATTTGAATATGGATCGGGTAATTCTACCTTATTTTATGCCAAACGGGTTCAACACGTTATATCTGTTGAACATGATGAATTATGGTACAATAAGATAGTAAGTAGTAAACCGGAAAATTCAGAAATGATTTTTTGTAAACTCGAAAAGGATGGCGAATACTCCTCGAAAGCGGCATCGCTCCATAGGAAATTTGATATCATTATTGTAGATGGCAGAGATCGTGTAAATTGCTGTAAAAAATGCATTTCAGCACTAAATCCGGGAGGTATCATTGTTCTCGATGATTCAGACCGCAAGCACTATGCAGAAGCCTTTACTTTCTTAAAAGAAGCCGGATTCAAGAACATTCCCTTTACTGGAATTGCCCCTGGTCTATTCTATTTAAAATCAACTACAATATTTTATAAACAGGAGAACTGCCTGCAAATCTAAAATTATGCAAACATTCGCCCCTATAGCTTTATTTGTCTACAATAGGCCTAAACATACGGAACGCACATTAAAGTTCTTAAAACAAAATGAACTTGCTTCAGAAAGTCGGCTTTTTATCTTTTCTGATGGCTCAAAGGACGAATATAATCAGGAAAAGGTTGAAGAAGTACGTGAATTGTTAAAAAATATTGAAGGATTTAAATCTGTCGAGGTCATTGTAAGAAACGAAAATATGGGACTGGCAAAGTCTATTATTTCCGGGGTAAGCAGGCTAATTAAAGATTATGGGCAAGTCATTGTCTTTGAAGACGACCTTATCACTTCTCCTTACACGCTCAATTATTTTAATGATGCACTTAATCTCTATCGCAGCCAGCCTAAAGTGATGCATATAGGGGCATACATGTATAATCTTAAAGATAAGACGCTCCCTGAATCCTTTTTTTACCGTGCGGCGAGCAGTTGGGGCTGGGCAACATGGGAAAGAGCCTGGCAATATTTTGAGGAAGACATTGATGTACTTATATCCCATTTTAATGCCAAAAAAAAAGCAGAATTTTCAATTGACCATACCATGAACTTCTGGAAACAGATGAAGGAATTCAAGAACGGGAAGAATAATTCATGGGCAATAAGGTGGTATGCCTCTATCTTTTTACAAGGTGGGCTCACACTGAATCCATCTCATTCTCTGGTCAATAATATAGGTCATGACGGAACAGGTGTGCATTCGGGTATAAATGATATTTATAATGTGATTATAAATCCAAAACCGATTACCGTTTTTCCCAGCAAAATTGAAGAAGACCAAGCCGCTTACAATGCCATTAAAGCATTTTTAAGCACCAGAAAAGGGAATCTATGGACGAGGATAAAAAGATATTTCCATGAGCATATAAACTTACCTGCGAAGTAGGCACCGAAATAATCAAAATATCTTGATTGATAACAATTATATGTAATTTTGACGCATTTGAAAGTAGTCCACATCAATACGTACGAAGGAAACGGAGGCGCCGGAAGGGCATGCCTGCGGCTAAGCGATGCGCTGAATGCCAATGGCGTTGACTCCAGTGTGATGGTATATTATCAGTTTAAAGAAAGCAATAAGGCCCTTGCCTTTAGCAAAACACCCTTTCAGAAAGCAAAAGCAGTAATCAATATTCTTTCTGAACGATACCTTGCCAAAGGGCTTACCAAAGCACTGAAGACTCCTTTTTCTTTACAATGGTTCGGTCGTTCTATCATCAAACATCCGGCATTGAAAGATGCTGACCTCATTCATTTACACTGGATTAACCATGGTTTTTTACGCCCTTCCGACCTTGCTGAACTGGAAGAACTCGATAAACCTATTGTATGGACATTCCATGACAGCAATGCTTTCACCGGTGGCTGCCATGTGCGTTATGCCTGTGAGAACTTTCATAAACAATGCGGTTCCTGTCCCCTGCTGAAAATCAGTGGGAAGAATGATATCTCCCACCAGAACTGGCTGAGGAAGAAAAAAGGATATGCCAATCTCGGTTTTCATATCATTGCCCCCAGCAACTGGATGGCAAAATCCATCAAATTCAGCAGTTTAATGGGGGTTCGCGAAACTGCAGTCATCCCCAATACCATTGAAACAGCGGTCTTCAAACCTTACGTCAAATCAGAAGCCAAAAAACTACTGCAGATCTCAGCCGAAAAATTCGTCCTGATGAGTGGTTTTATGCCTTCGAAGGACGATAAACATAAAGGAGCTTCTTACCTGATCGAGGCCCTGAATGATTTGGCCAGCCGCCCCGGAATAATCAGGGAGAATATCGAACTCCTGATCTTCGGAAATAAAGACAATGCCGAAATGCCGGTTTTTCCCTTTAAAACCACCTTTCTGGGTACCATAAATAATGATGCCCACCTGGCGAAATGTTATTCGGCAGCTGATGCCTTTATCACGCCATCACTGGAAGATAACCTGCCCAACACAGTAATGGAAAGCCTCGCCTGCGCAACGCCTGTGGTGGCCTTTAAAACAGGGGGCATCCCCGACATGGTGAATCATCTTGTTAATGGTTATTTGGCCGACTATGAGTCTTCCGAAGACCTAGCTACCGGTATGGAATGGCTTTATCATGAAGAAAGTGCTGCAGAAATACAGAAACAGGCAAGATTAACTATCCTCAACCATTTTTCTGAAGATATTATTGCGGAGAAACATATCCTTTTATACGAATCCCTGATTAAACTTCATCCCCATTAACCTTATCTATCCATGCAGCCAAAGCTAAGCGTAATTACTATTGTATATAATAATGTAAGGGATATTGAGCGGACAATGCTTTCGGTACTGAACCAAAGTTATCCCGAAATTGAATATATCCTGGTCGATGGCAACTCCACTGATGGAACAAAGGAGGTGATTGACAAGTATAGTCACAGACTTGGGCACTATATTTCTGAAAAGGATAAAGGGATTTATGATGCGATGAATAAAGGCCTTGCCCTGGCTACAGGAGATTATGTATTGTTTATGAACTCAGGGGATGAGATCTATGGTCCTGAAACGGTATCTAAGGTGGTTGACACCGCCCCTGGTGCTGATATTTATTACGGGGAGACAGAGATGTACAATGATAGCTGGGAAAGTTTAGGACAACGAAGACACCATGCCCCGAAAAAGTTCAGCTGGCGCAGTTTCAAATATGGAATGAATATCAGTCACCAGGCGATCTATGTGAAAAGAAGCCTGGCCCGCCCCTATGACCTGCAATACAAATACAGTGCTGATATCGACTGGATCATCAGCATAGCAAAAAAAGCTTCCAGCATCGTCAATACCCACCAGTATGTGGCGAAATACCTGGTCGGTGGGGTTTCCAAGCAAAAACACCTGGCCAGCTTAAAAGAGCGCTTTCACATCTTTACCAAATACTATGGTTTTGTTCCCAATGTAATCAACCATTGCTGGATTGCCTTAAAACTTGCTGGATATTATATCCGCCATAAAAAGACGAATGATTAATCCGGCATAAATTTATAAAAACAATACTTTTCCAGGTTTGTAGTTTAAGGGTAACAAAAAAATTATAAACATGGGAAGATTAAGTAATCGTAGTATAGCTGTATTGGCAGCAAACGGGTTTGAAGAATCTGAATTAACAAGCCCTGTGCAAAGACTCAAAGAAGAAGGTGCCGAAGTACATATTATTTCTTTAGAAAGCGGTAAAATTCAGGGCATGAAACATGACCGCGAATGGACTGTAGAAGTAGACGTTGATAAAATCGTTACAGCAGCAAATGCTGATGATTATCATGGACTGCTGATTCCCGGCGGCGTGCTTAACCCGGATTCTTTAAGGAAAGACGAAGATGCCCTGGCCTTTGTAAAATCATTTTTCGAAGCCGGTAAACCTGTAGCTGCCATATGCCATGGCCCCCAGGTGCTGATCTCTGCAGAAGTGGTTGAAGGACGCAAACTCACTTCGACAAAAACTATAAAGATTGATCTTGTTCATGCAGGCGCACTATGGGAAGATGCGGAAGTAGTGGTCGACCAGGGACTCGTCACCAGCCGTAGTCCTAAAGATTTACCTGCATTTAATGACAAAATCGTGGAAGAATACGCCGAAGGCGTACATGATGGTCAGCATGCCTAATTAAATGCAGTCAAGGGTTGTATTCAGCTGAAAACTGGCTAAAACTATGAGAGCACCTGTTATAACGGGTGCTCTCATAGTTTGGGATAAGAGAAAGGCAATCCGGACAAGTACCTGCTTATTTTCCTATATGGATAATTCCCGGCACCCCGGTAGGCAAGCTGTACAATAATTGTATTGGTCAGGGGATCCACATATAAACGCTGTCCACGCATCCCCTCAGCGGCAAAGTCCCCCTTTACACCCTGTTGTGGGATCCACCAGAGATAGTGTTGCGCAGTTTTCTGCCAGCCTTTTGACGAAGAAGGGAGCTCTCCTTTTAATTCGAGAGAGCGTCTTACCCATCCTTCAGGGATAACTTGCTGACCATGATAATTTCCATTTTTTAAATATAACCGGCCAATCTTTGCCAGATCAATGGCAGTAGCCTGGAACCTGCTTGCAGTATTTGCTATCCCTTTGGAATGATCCAGACCAAAGCTGGCCGGGTATTCACTGCCTATTCTTTTCCAAATTTTATCCTCAAAATAGGTAGAGATCTTTATCCCCGTCGTATTTTCAATGGCCCAGGTCAACAGAAAGACATCTATACTTTTATACTTCCACACTGTACCCGGACGGTTGACCAGTTTTACCCTTTTCAGTTCTTTTTTGATATCTTCTGTATAGTAATATTTCGCCTCATCAGATAAAAAAGCAGCGACATACCCTCCGTCTGTATCCTTAAATTCCAATCCCGATTTCATACTGAGCAAATCCTTTAAAGCAATATCCCGGAATGCAGGATTCACATTCAGCTCAGGTATATACTTCAGGAGTTTATCTTCAACACTGCCTATTTTACCCTCTTCAACAGCCTTTCCAAGCAATACAGAAACCATCGTTTTTGCTACAGAGTATAAAGTCGTTAAGGTCGTATCGCTATAACCAGAATCGAAATGCTGATAAATGACCGTATCATTTCTAATCACCATAAAGAGGTTGATCTTCCCATTCACCAGATAATCTTTGAAGGAAACGAGCGTATCAGCACCGTCAAGTACGCTGAGCGTATCCAAATCCGTCCTCATCTGTTCTGCCTTCGCAAAATGGAAAGCGGTATCAGCAGGAGAAATTAGGGCCTGAGGGAAAATTTTATACGTTTCACTATTGGGTACCTGATAGCGCAACACCCTGACCAGCTCCGGTCTCCAGGTAAACAATACACAGCATACCAACAGAAAAAGGGATAGCAATAGTGCTACCCCGTACAGTAATTTCCCCATTATATTGTTGATGTTATGGATTGGTAGACCATAAACCTGCTTCTTTTACAAACACCCTGCGGTTGAGTTTCAGCTGACTCACGATAAACTCCGCAAAATCTTCCGGTTGCATTACACGTTCCGGATTACCATCGGTCAGCTTTAAGTCCTTCGCCATATCAGTAGCAATCGTACTCGGGGTTAAGGTAGTCACGCGGATATTATGCTTCCTTACTTCCTGCATCAATGACTCTGAAAGACCAATAAGGCCAAATTTGGAGGCACTGTAAGCACTGGTTACCGCCGCGCCACGCTGCCCTGCCGAAGAGGAGATATTCACAATATCCCCGGTTTTGCGTTCAATCATTTCCGGAAGGACGGCACGGGTCACATAATACACCCCAAACAGGTTCACTTTCACAATTTCTTCCCATCTTGATGGTTCCAGTTCCATAAAAGTTCCGAATGAGCCTGTACCCGCATTATTTATTAAAATATCAATCACACCCAATTCCTCCTTAATTTCTGCTATAGCAGTATTTACGGAGTCCATCGAGGACACATCAGCAGTCGCGATAGCCGTTTTTACACCCGAGGATGACAGTTCTTCAGCGAGATTCTTTAAATCCACTGCTGTTCTTGCAATGAGACCTAAATTTACACCTTCACTGGCTAATGCTATTGCCAATGCACGACCGATTCCTTTTCCAGCACCCGTGATAAGGGCAGTTTTTCCTTTTAATGATTCCATGACGTATCTTTCTTGAATAAGAACAAAAATAATAAAAAAGAGGAGGGGATAAAGTGCATAAACGTCATCCTGTTTTCATTATTTATAGTTGAAGCTGAGGTCTTTCAATCGTAACCCTTGTCCCAGTCCATAGGTACAGGAAAGGTCACAAATTGTCAGGGTACAAAAAAAGCCCGTCAGCAAATGCTGACGGGCTCAATATATGTATTCAAGACGCTAATCCCTATTGGAATTGTTTGCCTTTTATTTTACGCTCATTTTCAGTTAAGTAAATTTTACGTAAACGCATGCTTACCGGAGTAATCTCAATGTACTCATCAGCCTGGATGTATTCCATAGCCTCTTCCAGTGAGAATTTAATTGCAGGAGCAATACGCTGACTATCATCTGTACCTGAAGCACGCATGTTTGTCAATTGTTTACCTTTTACAATGTTTACCACCAGGTCATTGTCACGGATGTGCTCACCCATGATCTGTCCTTCATAAACTTCAACACCCGGATCAACGAAGAAACGTCCACGATCCTGTAATTTATCAATTGAATAAGCTGTAGTGCTACCTTTTTCCATAGAAACCAATACACCGTTCAATCTTCCCGGAATAGTCCCTTTCCAAGGCTCGTAAGCTTTGAAACGGTGTGCCATAATCGCTTCACCACCTGTTGCAGTTAACACGTTATTTCTTAATCCGATGATACCACGTGCAGGAATCTCAAACTCTAAATGCTGAAGATCACCTTTTGGTTCCATAATCAGTAATTCACCTTTACGCTGAGTAACCAGTTCAATTACTTTACCGGCAACATCACCAGGAACATCAACGATTAAAGTCTCAACCGGCTCACATTTTTTACCATCAATTTCTTTGATAATTACCTGTGGCTGTCCTACCTGAATTTCGTATCCTTCACGACGCATGGTCTCGATCAATACTGATAAATGGAGAATACCCCTTCCGTATACCAGGTAAGCATCAGGAGATTCTGTTTCTACCACTTTCAGGGCAAGGTTTTTTTCCATCTCTTTGTACAAACGTTCTTTGATACGCTGAGAAGTCACAAATTTACCTTCTTTACCGAAGAATGGAGAGTTATTGATCGTGAACAACATGTTCATGGTAGGCTCATCAATTTTGATAACCGGCAATTGCTCAGGAGCTTCAAAATCAGCAATGGTATCACCAATATCAAATCCGTCAATACCTACAACAGCGCAGATATCACCCGATTTCACTTCAGTTACACGCATTTTACCCAAACCTTCAAAAGTGTACAGTTCTTTTACTCTTGATTTTACGAACTTACCATCACGTTTGATTAAAGTTACCGGTTGGTTTTCTTTAATTACACCACGGTGAACACGTCCAACAGCAATACGACCCACAAAAGATGAATAATCTAATGAGGTGATCTGCATTTGCAACGTACCTTCCAGCATTGGAGGTGCAGGAATATTCGCAACAACAGCATCAAGTAAAGGGAAAATATCTGTAGTTGGCTTCGTATAATCTGTACTCATCCATCCTTGTTTAGATGAACCGTAAATTACAGGGAAATCCAACTGGTCTTCTGTAGCTTCAAGGTTGAAGAACAATTCAAAGATTTGCTCATAAACCTCTTCAGGACGACAGTTTTCTTTATCTACCTTGTTGACAACAACAATAGGTTTTAATCCCAATGCCAGTGCTTTCTGTGTTACGAAACGAGTTTGAGGCATTGCACCTTCAAAAGCATCACATAATAACAATACACCGTCAGCCATTTTCAATACCCGCTCAACCTCACCACCGAAATCGGCGTGACCAGGAGTATCAATAATGTTAATTTTTACGTCTTTATACATTACTGAAACGTTTTTGGATACGATAGTAATACCGCGTTCTCTCTCCAAATCGTTATTGTCAAGTATTAAATCACCTGTTTGCTCGTTGTCACGAAAAATAGAACAAGTGTGTAAAATCTTATCAACCAATGTAGTTTTACCGTGGTCAACGTGTGCTATAATAGCTATGTTTCTTATTTTTTGCATAAAATGCGCCCTAATTTTGGCGCAAAGATAACGAAAAATATTGACATTCCAATGCATTAACTATAAGCATGTCACTAATTTATAGAAAAACACTATATTATGACCGGCAATATTTTATACCTTAAAATGCTTACTCCCGATAAATTCATTTTAAATCAGCTTATAAATATCATATTGCTATTTTTATTTCAGAACTTACAATGCGTTATTAATTAATCAGAGAGCATGGAAAAAAAAGCGATTCTAGCAGGAGCAAGCGGATCTATAGGCACGAGTTTATTACAACAGTTATTAACAGACGCTGATTATAGTGAAGTGCTGGTGATCGCCCGTCAGAAACTGGCAGTGGATCACCCCAAACTTAAACAGCTCATCGTTAATTTTGACCAGTTGAAAGACCATGCAGCAGAAATTACAGGAACTACCGTTTTCTGCTGCCTCGGTACCACAAAGAGCCAGACGCCCGATGAAGTGCAGTACCGGAAGATAGATTACCAGTATCCACTGGATATGGCCTGGATTGCGCATAAAAACGGAGCAGAGAGTTATCATCTCGTATCCGCCATGGGGGCGAATATCGATTCTTCCATCTTCTATAATAAAACAAAAGGGGAAACAGAACAGGATCTTAAGACTGTTCCCTTCAGGAGTATCCATGTTTACCGTCCCTCCCTCCTGAAAGGCCAGAGGACGAAAAAACGCTTCCTGGAAGGCCTGATGAATATCATTATGCTTGTCATTAACCCCCTGCTGATTGGAGGCTTAAAGAAATACAGGAGTATTAAGGTGGAAGACGTGGCCAAAGCGATGCTGCGGCAGTCACTGGTAGACAAAAAAGGATATTTCATTTATGAATCGGACAGGATTCAGGAACTAAGTAATAATTAATGGCTGCAGACTGATGATAATTCCTGCGATGCAATAAACAGTGAGCATTTTGATCACCCTGTAAATTTACAATTATACGACTCCCTGTCCTATTGAATTAATTATATTTGTGTATGGATATTCAAACTATAGTAGTCGGACTTTTATTTGCTGCCGCCTTGTTTTACATAGGCCGTATCATTTATCGTGCTGTATCCCCTAAAAGCGGAGGATGCGCATCAAACTGTAAATGTGGTGTAGATTTTTCCAATATCGATGTCAAGAATAAATAGTTTTTATCTATATGTCAACGTTCGATCAGTTTAAAGCGTACTTAAGTAAAAAAATTACCATAACCGATGAACAATTTGATTTGATATCGGGAGACATCAAGATCAAAACTTTCGAAAAAAATAAGGTTATCCTTTCTCCCGGCGATCTCAATGCCAAAACATTTTTTGTGACCGAAGGATTGATGCGCTGTTATTCTATCGATGCCAAAGGCAAAGCCAATATCATCCAGTTTGCTCCTGAACTATGGTGGATTTCGGAAAGAAACAGCTTCTTTAATGCCCCCTCCGATTTTTATATCGATACCATAGAGCCAACCACAGCCCTGATTATTCCAAGAAATTATTTCAATGACGCTGCAGTACATGTGCCCTGTATGCATGACCTGAACAATAACATGCTGAATAATTCTATCCGCTTTATGCAGAAAAGAATCAATATGCTGTTAAGTGCCACTGCAGAAGAGCGGTACCTCGATTTTATCAAACTCTATCCCAACCTTACCCTCCGGGTACCACAATGGATGATTGCCTCCTATCTGGGTATCACCCCGGAATCCCTAAGCCGTGTACGTAAAGACCTCGCCAACAAACACTTTAAAGCTTAACCATTTCTTATCATACATCAACGTATAGCTGCCGGCAGAATCCTAATTTTGGGTATATCAATTACCAATTCTAAAAAAACAAATTATGGCAACTACTAAATGGGTATTGGACCCAACCCACAGTGAACTTCAATTTAAAGTGAAACATTTAATGATCACTACCGTGACAGGAAGCTTTAACGAATTTTCAGCAGAACTGACGACCGACAGCGAAGACTTTGAACATTCAGCGATCTCTTTCCAGGCTGGCGTGAATTCTATTGATACAGGTAATAAAGACAGGGACGGTCACCTCATCAGCGCAGATTTCTTCAATGCAGAAGAATTCCCTGCTGTTTCTTTTGTCTCTACTTCATTTAAAAAAGTGGATGGCGACTATAAATTAGAAGGCGACCTGACCATTAAAGGCGTGACGAGAGCCGTTTCTTTAGCCGTTGAGTTTGGTGGTACTGCACAGGATCCATGGGGAAATATCAAGGCAGGATTTACTTTAAGCGGTAAAATCAACAGGACTGATTTCGGTCTTACCTACAATGCTGCTTTAGAAACTGGTGGCGTGATGTTAAGTGAAGACGTACGCATTTTAGGCGAATTGCAATTTGCAAAACAAGCTTAACGATCAAATTCATCTGATACCGTTCAACCTAAAAAATTAATCTCATGGAACCCAATTTAAAAGCAGTTTCGGCAGTTTTGAAAACCCCTGCCCCTCATATGGTAGGTGACGGCTTCAATATGAGCAATTTCTTTCCGGGAGGGAACAAAATCAAAATGAGTCCTTTTTTTCTGCTTGACTACCATGTAAAGACCGTATTACCACCCTACGATCAGCCAAAAGGTGTGGGCGTCCATCCCCATCGTGGTTTCGAGACAGTCACCATAGCCTATCACGGTGCTGTTGCCCATCATGACAGCGCAGGCAACAGCGGCATTATTTATCCCGGGGATGTCCAATGGATGACTGCCGGGAGGGGAATACTGCACAAGGAATACCATGAGCAGACATTTTCTGAAAATGGAGGCCCCTTCCAGATCGTTCAGCTATGGGTCAATCTCCCCGCTAAAGATAAAATGACAAATCCCAGGTACCAGCCTATTAAAAAGGAAGATACAGGAAAATATATCTTACCGGAAAATGCAGGTACCCTTGAAGTGATTGCAGGTACTTATGAAGGGATCACAGGGCCAGCCTCTACTTTTACGGATATACAGGTTTATAATGCACAGTTGAGAAAGGACTCAGAACTGACTTTCAGTTTTCCGGAAGTATACAATACCGGTATGTTAATGATAGAAGGCAGTGCAATTATCAACGGGAAGCATCATGCTGCGGTAAATGAGTTCATTCACTTCAGAAATGAGGGAACAACCATCCAGGTAAGGGTTCCTGAAGACAGTGTGATCCTTGTCCTGAGCGGACAGCCGATCAATGAACCCATCGCCCAATACGGTCCCTTCCTGATGAACAATCAGGCAGAGATCAAACAGGCGATCAGCGATTACAACCAGGGTCTCTTCGGGTATCTGGAAGAATAAATCGGGTATCTGAAAGGATAAGAAATAGTCAAACACACATCAATTATAAATCTGCTGAAGGATATACGTTCAGCAGATTTTTTTATTTCAAAAAGGCCATTAAGGTTTCACTCCGGCTTTAGTGGTGTCTGTCTGCAGGCTGTCAATAAGTGTCGTATCAGAAGGAGCCTGTGCAGGCTGCGCTGGTGTAATCGTCGTATCGATACTTACTGAATCAGGGACTTTCTCACTCCCTTTGTCTCCCATCGTACAGGACGACATCAAAAGAACTCCCGTTATTGCGGCTAAAAAATAGGTTGCTGAACTTCTCATCTCTGGTGTTTTCTATAGGTGATCAAACTTATCCGGCTAAAGGCCGGTATTTTTCCTTAAAAACCCGTTAAACGAGTAAATTGTTTTATAAAACCGCTTTCGGCAGTTCATGTGAACCTAAGCTTTCTCTATCAGACAAACGGCATAAGCCACCACTCCTTCTTCCCTGCCAATAAAACCCATCAGCTCATTGGTCGTTGCCTTGATAGAAATATCCTCGACGGAAATATCAATTGCCCGGGCAATATTCTCCTGCATTTGAGGGATATGCGGATTGATCTTTGGTGCTTCCAGACACAGCATCGCATCAATATTCCCTATAGTCCAGCCTTTTTCCGCCAGCAGTTTCACCGTTTCCTGCAGCAAGATCACACTGCTGATCCCCTTCCATTGCGGATCTGTATTCTTGAAATGAAACCCGATATCCCGCAGGTTCGCCGCGCCCAGTAAAGCATCACATATGGCATGCAGCAACACATCAGCATCGGAATGCCCGAATGCTCCCTTATGGTGTTCAAGCGTTACTCCCCCAATAACAAAAGGATGATTATCCTTCAATTGATGTACGTCAAAACCAAATCCTACTTTAATCTTCATGTTGATGTTCTCTTTAAATGTCGAATCCCAAAATTGCACAATAAACTAAATCTTACAGGTATCTGCCTGCAAAAAAATTATGGTTTCTGTAGAAAATTAGCATGGTAAGTGCATGGCAAGGTTAAGCCAGGATGATATTATACAATAATTTTGGTGTATGGACAATTTTTTACGTAATTTTAACAATCAGAATGTACCAATACCTATTTATGAAAAAAACATACTTATATACCTTTGCATTTTTTATAACCTCCTCGGTTCTGATCTCCTGCAAATCCAAAAACGGAGCATCCGAAAAAACGGGTTTGGAGTATAACAAACAGGAAAACGGGGGATTTCAGGTGAATAACAAATTCAGACGTGGTCCGGGTCCGGGCCTTGTTGAAATTGAAGGCGGTGTGTTTGTGATGAGTGGCAGTGCCATCAATATGCCGGGTGAAGAACTGGCAAACTATAACCACAAGCGGGAAACCACAGTATCTTCATTTTACATGGATGAAACTGAAGTGTCCAACAGGGACTGGCTGGAATACCTGCATGCTATCCGCAGAAATTATCCTACAGATTACGAATATTACTACAATGAACTTCCGGATACCCTGGTATGGAGAAGACCATTGTCCTACAATGAACCTTATGTCGACAACTACCTGAGACACCCTGCTTACCAGGATTATCCCGTAGTAGGCGTGAGCTGGGAGCAGGCAACACGTTTTTGTGAATGGAGGACGGATGTCGTTAATGAATCCTTACTGAGAAGTCAGAATATCATGGCCAGCTACAAAGAAGTGAATGGCGATGGCAAAAGACCGAAACAGGCTACTGCAAATGCAACACCAAGACCTGCCGGACAATTCAATACCGATATGTACCTGAATGGCCAGTATGATGACAAGGGAAAAAATGCGCCAAGGGACCTTACTCCTAATGCGACTGCCGCAACAGGTGCTGCAGCTCAGAAAGGTGGCCCGCGCAGAACGGTCAGACTGGAAGATGGTATCCTTAAACAACCTTACCGCCTCCCTACAGAAGCGGAATGGGAATATGCTGCTTTAGGCCTTATCGGTAATACCCAATACGAAAACATCAATAACAATAAAATCTATCCATGGGATGGTTTAGGCATCAGCTCTGCAAAAAGCAAAACACGCGGATTAATCCTGGCCAACTTTAAGCGGACCAAAGGGGATTATATGGGGGTTGGCGGATCCCTGAATGATAAGGGAAGCATAACAGTTTCCGTTCATGCTTATGTACCAAACGATTTCGGATTGTATAATATGGCAGGGAATGTCAATGAATGGGTAAATGACGTTTACCGTACCAATACCTTCGAAGCGGCAGATGCACTGAATCCTTACAGGGGAAATTATTATATGGATAAACAAGTGGCAGATCCTGCAACGGGGAAACTGGCAAAAGACAAATATAACAGACCTGTAATGACCGCTGCCGTATCCGCTAAAAAACAAACATGGGCACAGAAACAAGCTGCTGATAGTGCGGCAAAGGTAAATACTTATGCCGATCAGCGTGGATACCGTGACAGGGACAACCAGTTATATGGTGAAATTACCTTGGTCAACGATAAATCAAGAGTATACAAAGGTGGTTCATGGGATGACCAGGCCATGTGGTTAAACCCGGCTTCAAGGAGATTCCTGCAACAGGATGAGGCGACCGCCGATATCGGCTTCCGCTGTGCCATGACCATGCTGGGCGCATCTGAAATCAGCCCGTATGGTAAACCACAGTTTAAACCGAAAAAACAAAAACCTTTTAACGCCAGGAGGCAATAAAACAGAGAAAATAAAAAAGGGCTGCATCAGATTTTATGATGCAGCCCTTTTTTATTTGATCAATATTTTTACAAGGCCATTTACCTTTATTTTACATCCGGTTAATTGGTGAATACATATTCCACAAGATTGGCACCCATTTTAAGCGCTTCAGCTCTCCGTTCTTCACTATCCCCGGGGTAAGTACCGGAATCCTCCCAGCCATTGCCCAGATCGCTTTCATAACTATAAAAACAAACGATCCTTCCCTCCCAGATCAGTGCAAAGCCCTGGGGCCGCTTGCCATCATGTTCATGTACTTTGGGCAAACCATTGGATAACCTGAACTGCTGGTTGTATAACTTATGGCTAGCCGGCAACTCTACAAAAGACAATTCAGGGAATACCTTTTTCATTTGTATGCGAATGAACTTATCCAGTCCATAATTGTCATCGATATGGAGAAAACCTCCGCCAGTCAGATATTTACGTAAATTCTTTGCTTCCTGATCAGAGAAGACCACATTCCCATGCCCCGTCATATAAACCATCGGATAACTGAACAAGTCGGCACTTCCTACCTCTACCACTGCTTCTTCCCTTGCAAAGTTCGTATGGAGTACCTGGTTACAGTAAGCAATTAAATTGCTGAGCGCAGTAGGGTTACCATACCAGTCGCCACCACCATTATATTTTAATCGTGCCAGTTTGTAAGTAGGCGGCTGAAAACTATACAGCACACACAAGACTACAGGAATGATGAGTAGAAATCTAAATTTCATCGGTTTAAGTAATTCACTTCAAAACAGGCCGCTAAAGCAGCAGTTTCCGTTCTGAGACGTGTATTACCTAAAGTTAAGGGATTAAAGTTATTTTGCAAAGCCAGTTCGATTTCAGCGGCTGAAAAATCACCTTCGGGACCGATAAGAATCAGGTAGCTCCCTCCGGTCTGCGTAATCTGGCTGATGAATTGCCTCGGCTCTCCATCCACACAATGCGCTATCATTCTATAGTCAGCTGTAGCCGTAGCAATGAAATCTTTAAAATTCACCATTTCATTCAGTACAGGATGGTAAGCCTGCAGAGATTGTTTAACCGCTGAAGTAATGACTTTATTCAGCCGATCTTCCTTCACAACCTTTCTTTCTGAACGCTCACAAAGCAAAGGTGTGATCTGGTCTATGCCTATCTCAGTTGCTTTCTCCAGAAACCATTCAATTCTGTCGATATTCTTCGTCGGTGCAATGGCAATATGAAGATGGTGATTTCTCTTTTGGTAACCTGTAGTCGTCTTTAGTACACGAAGTGTCACACTCTTCTTAGACTCTGTGATAATTTCGGCTTCATATAAACCGCCACGCCCGTCAATCAGGTGTACCACATCACCCACTACCAGCCGAAGCACTTTTGTACAATGCCAGCTTTCTTCCTGACTAAGTACATACGTTTCTGAGTTGATATCCGGGGTGTAAAATACGTGCATAGCTGTACTGGAAAAAAAGATTAGTGGTTATCTACCATGTCATTTTTGGCAATGACCAGCTCAAGCTTAATGGTTTCAATATTCTGTTCCGTTTTCTTTAGAATCGTAAACAGGTAACCATAACATTCTTCGCTGTCACCCACCTCTGGTATTTTACCAAAAGCATGTGATACCAATCCGCCCACCGTGTCAAAATCAAGATCTTCGGGCAAATCATGTGGTAAATGTTCATTCACATCATACACCGTAGCATAGGCATTGATGATAAACTCCGTGTCAGACACCTTCTCTACTGTCGGTTTTTCTTCATCATATTCATCCTGGATTTCTCCAACGATCTCTTCCACGATATCTTCCAGCGTCACCATACCAGCAGTTCCGCCAAATTCATCGATGACTATGGCAATCTGGATACGTTTCTGCTGCAGTTCGCTCAGCAGGTCATTGATCTTTTTCGTCTCAGGTACGAAATAAGGCTTTCTGATGATGTCTTTCAATGACCAGTCCATATTTCCCGCCAGCAAAGGCAAAACGTCCTTAGCATGAATAATACCAATGATCTTGTCAATGATATCATCATATACCGGCATACGTGAATACCCTTCGCCAATAATCAGCTGGATAACCTCCTCCTTTGCCGTGGACAGTTCAATACCTGATATCTTGGTACGGGGTACCATGATATTCTTTACCACACGTTCATTAAAATCGAATACATTACGGATCAGCTCATGCTCATTCGTATCCAGTGCCCCACTTTCCTTTCCCTGGTCCAGCAAATAGTACAGTTCTTCCGTACTGTGAACAGACTCGTGCCCCCCTACAGAAGAAATCCCAAATGCCTTCAGGATGATATTTGCGAAACCATTCAGCAGCCAGATAAATGGCCTGAAGACCACATAAAAAACCTGCAGGGGTAAAGCAACAAATAAAGTAGTGGCAACTGGGCGTTGAATAGCAATCGACTTTGGTGCAAGTTCCCCGAAGGTAATGTGCATCACGGTGATAAAACTGAAAGCGATAATTGGTGAGGCCGTTTTAGAGAAGGATTCTATGAATTCCGGATTCTGGCCCAGTGAAGTGAGTAAATTGTGTAACAGATGTTCCATTACGGATTCTCCAACCCAGCCTAGTCCAAGTGATGCCAGTGTAATACCCAGCTGCGTTGCAGCCAGGTAACCATCTAGGTGTTGTGTAATATATTTAGCTATGTTAGCTACCCTATTACCGGATTTAGCTTTAATTTCAATTTGCGACGCCCTGACTTTAACGATTGCAAACTCTGCTGCAACGAAAAAGCCGTTAAGGACGACCAGGAAAAAGGTTAAGAATATCTGCCAGCCCATTAAGAGTTGTTTCTAAATGTTGTATTATAAAGTTCTATACTTTCTTCAATTACCTTATAAGCATAAGACACGCCCATTAGTTTTTCAATAGTAACGTTCTTTTCTTCCAAAGCTTTATAATCCTGAAAAAATCTTACAATTTCTTTCATGGTATGCGGAGGCAATTCAGAGATGTCATTGATATAGTTTACTGACATGTCATTTTTAGCTACGGCAATAATTTTATCATCCTGCTCTCCATTATCCACCATATGCATCACACCAATCACTTTGGCTTCAACAAGGGATAAAGGATATACGTCAACTGAACATAAAACAAGGATGTCTAAGGGGTCATTATCATCACAGTACGTCTGAGGGATAAAACCATAGTTAGCAGGATACATTACTGAAGAGAAAAGCACTCTGTCTAATTTAATCAAATTAGAATCTTTGTCAATTTCATACTTCGCTTTTGATCCTTTAGGGATTTCGATAATCGCATTTACAGATTCCGGCAGATTAGCACCTGGTGAAACATGGTGCCATGGATGGGTAGGGTCTATGTTCATTAATTCGTCAATTATTTATTCGTCAATTTTAGATATATCTTGATTTTTATTTACCACGACCTTCTTTTTTACAAAAGTAATGATCAGTGGAATAGTTGTGATTACAATAAAACCTACTATAATATACAGCAGATAGGCGTCAATTTCTTTTTCAAATCTTTTACCGAGAAAATATCCCAACAAAGTTAAAGATGTTATCCATAAAAACGCACCAGAAATATTATATAGTGCAAATCTTTTGAATTCAAGCTTCACCACACCTGCAAAGATAGGGGCAAAGGTCCTTACAATAGGAACAAATCGTCCCATAATTAAGGCAAAAGCACCCTGTTTGTTGTAATATTCTTCGGCAGCTTTAAGATAACGTTTTTTGAAAAAGAACGTGTCTTTTCTTTCATACAATACAGGCCCCGTTTTTTTACCGAACCAGTATCCTGTGAAATTACCTGAGACAGCACTAACGATCAGGCCAAAAATAAGCACATATATGTTTACATCCAGTTTTCCGGTTGCAACAAACATGCCGGCAAGAAAGAGTAAATAATCTCCTGGCAGAAAAAACCCAAAAAATAACCCAGTTTCAGCGAAGATTACGAACATTACAACGTAAAACCCACCTTCTTTGAGCAATTTTTCAGGATCAACGAATTGATGTAAAGAAGTCCAGAAGTCGTGCATAGTTCAAGTATTCGTAAAACTACAAATAATTTTCTTGAATTGGCTTATATCAGATTTAAAATTACTGAAGGGTAAACTCCTAAAAATACGGTGATTATAACAGAAAGTACCAGGACAACTTTATACTGGAAGGGTGTATCCAGCTCAATTTCCTTACCTTCTTTGAAGTACATGGCTACAATTACTTTCAGGTAATAGTAAAAACCTACCAGTGCATTCAATATCGCGAAAGCCACCAGATAAATCTGGTATTCGTTCATGACATTGAGGAACATCAGGTATTTACCGATAAACCCTGCAGTAAGCGGAATACCCGCCAGTGACAGCATCGCAATCGTCAGTACCAATGCTGCTAAAGGATTACGTTTAGCCAGTCCGTTGAAGCTCTCAAAGCTATCTCCACCAGTCTTCTGTTTCACCAGGATCAGTACGGCAAAAGCAATGATACTTGCAAAGGTATAGGCAGCGGCATACACCAGTACATTGTTCGATGAAGAAGCCGTTAAGGTAATCAGGGAGAACAATAAGTAACCCGCATGAGAAATACTGGAATAGGCAAGCATCCTTTTGAAGCTTTTCTGAAACAAGGCAGTAACATTACCGATGAACAGGGTCAGGCAAACGATGGCCAGCAATGAAGGCATCCAGAAATCGTGCAGCGGTGCAAAGGTTCCTGCAAATAAGCGCAGAAATGCAGCGAAACCGGCCGTTTTCACGACAGTCGACATAAAAGCGGTAATCAGTGAAGGAGCCCCTTCATATACATCAGGCGTCCAGAAGTGAAATGGTGCCGCACCGATTTTGAAGCACAGTCCAATCATCATCAGGATCAATCCCGGATAGAACAATGGAGAAATGGTCTGATGGTGGTTCACCAAATAATCGTTGATCACCTTCAGGTCAAATGAACCTGTAGCACCATACACCAGTGTAATCCCGAACAACAGGAAACCTGTAGAGAAAGCACCCATTAAAAAGTATTTCAGGGAAGCCTCATTCGAAGCAAAATTATTTTTACGGATACCTGCCAGGATATACAGGGCTACAGACATGATCTCTATACCGATAAACAGCATCGACATATTGGTATAGGACACCATGATAATGATCCCCGACAAGGCAAACAGGATCAGCGTAAAATATTCCGCTATATTTTCACTGTTTTTCGCAAAGTAGTTCTGCGTCAGCAAAAAGATAAAAATAGTTCCCAGGATCGTAAGAGACGAAAAAGCCAGAGCGAAATTATCCATTTCCAGCATCCCATAGTAACTGGTCTCAGTATTCCATGAGGTAAAGGCAAAAGCCAGGGAAGTAAGTAATCCAACTAAGGTAAGCGGCAATAATGCTTTTCCAGCTTTAAACAAACCTGCGTAAAGCACTACTAAAGCTGTGACAGCAATGGTTATAATGATATTCATTTCCTTAATTTACCGATGTTAATTTTTGGTTCACGTGTTCTAATAATTGTTGCACTGAGGCTTCTGATAAATGCAGAATTGGTTTTGGATATACACCAAGTACAATGATCAGGGCACAGATAATAAATAAGACAACCTGCTCCGATCCTTTGATATCGGCAAAACCCAGGGTAAGCTCATTCGTTTTACCGTACATGATGTGCTGATACATTCTCAGCATATAAACGGCACCGAAAATAATCGTTAATCCCGCAAATACCACCATCCATATATTATACTGATAAATACCTATCAGCAACAAAAACTCTCCGATAAAACCGTTTGTTCCCGGCAAGGCAACTGTACCGAAGACAATAATTAAAAATGCGATGGCCAGTTTTGGTGCTTCCTTAGCGATACCACCCAGCTCAGCAATCTTATTCGTTTTCAGCCTTGAATAGATAATATCCAGAACGAAGAACAAACCGATCACATTCACCCCATGGCTCA
This sequence comes from Pedobacter sp. AW31-3R, assembly GCF_052180285.1. Classification (NCBI taxonomy): domain Bacteria; kingdom Pseudomonadati; phylum Bacteroidota; class Sphingobacteriia; order Sphingobacteriales; family Sphingobacteriaceae; genus Pedobacter; species Pedobacter sp. AW31-3R. Next base: position 6,245,469 of record NZ_CP197475.1, read on the forward strand.
GCATCTGGATCATGGCCCCCTGTAATCCCTGAATATTCAGGGCAAAGATACCGGCAGAGATCAGGCCAACGTGCGCAATAGAAGAATAAGCCACCAGGCGTTTTGCATCCTTTTGCATGAAGGCAATAACCGATGCATACACCACACCAATAATGGATAAGATAATGGCCAGGTGTCCCCATTCCTGCACTCCTGCCGGAACAATAGGCAATAGCCATCTGATCACCCCATAAATACCCATTTTCAACATGATACCGGAAAGCAGCATCGTACCTGCGGCAGGTGCTTCCGTATAGGTATCAGGCTGCCAGGTATGGAAAGGAAAAACAGGCATCTTAATCGCAAAGGCAATGAAGAAAGACCAGAAGATCCATCCCTGCTGTACAGGATCGAGGTTCAACTGATAAAAAGCCTGGATATCAAAATTATTAGCCGGGTTCTGCAGGTACAGGTAAATGATACCCAGCAACATAAACAATGAACCCGCAATGGTATACACAAAGAACTTCATGTTTACCGCAATACGGTCTTTTCCGCCCCATATCGCACAGATAAAGTAAATCGGAATCAATGCCGCTTCCCAGCCAATATAGAAAAGAAAAGCATCCATCGCAGTAAACACCACCAGCAGGCCGGCCTGCATAAACAGGATCAATGCGAAAAATGCAGAAGGGTTTTTATACTCATGCTGATAAGAAGCAAGGATAATAATCGGCACCAGGACATTGGTCAACAATACCGTAATTAAACTGATCCCGTCAATCCCGGCATGGAAATGAATTCCCAGCTCCTGGATCCAGGGAAGGTTAACCATAAACTGTGTGCTTGCATCAGGGCTAAACTGACCGGCAGCAACAAGTGCCAGTGCCAATGAAGCTACAGCGAAAACCAGGGCCGTATGTTTTGCGGCATTGCCGGTAAATGCTGTAACCAGCGCACCAACTAACGGTAGAAATATAAGAAGTAGTAACAGCTGTTCCATTATGTTTTTTTGGTCGATCCTTTATAGAGATAAATAAGTATACAATAACAATGAGATGATTCCGGCTACCATCATGAAAATATAGAAGCCAACATTACCCGATTGCAATAACCTGACTCCTTTACTCGCTTCTGAGGTACCCCATCCTAATCCATTTACAATACCATCTACTATCTTCTTGTCAAAAACACGGTAGAAAAATATGGAAATAGCATCCAGAGGTTTTCTGATCAATGCATCGTAAACCTCATCGATATAAAATTTATGGTAAGAAAGTTTGGCAAGGAATGAACGTTCCCCTTCATCTGCCACAGGCACATGATTTTTCTTCACATATTTAGCATACGCAATACCAATCGCAATCAGCACACCAACGACAGACACCGCCATCAGGGCATATTCTGTAGCATGGTCAGGTGCTTCACCATGGTGGCTGATTACCGGAGCCAGCCAGTGCGATAACCAGTGGCTTCCCCCCAGTGATTCCGGAACACCCAGTATCCCGCCAATGGCAGAAAGAATGGCCAGGACAATCAATGGGATCGTCATGCTTTTAGGCGACTCATGAATTTTCTCTTCTGCATGGTGCGTACCGCGGTAGGTACCAAAGAAGGTCAGGAAAATCATCCTGAACATATAGAATGCGGTGAGGAAAGCGGTGAAAACACCTATTGCCCACATCACCTTATTGTATTCAAACGTATGTGCCAGAATCTCATCCTTAGAAAAGAAACCCGAGAACGGCGGTAAACCTGCAATGGCAATCGTACCAATCAGCATCGTCAGGAAAGTCACCGGCAGTTTTTTACGCAACCCACCCATATGACGCATATCCTGTTCATGGTGCATCGCATGGATGACAGATCCTGCACACAGGAATAACAAGGCCTTGAAAAAAGCATGGGTAATCACGTGGAAGAAAGAACCTGTATACGCACCAACACCTAAACCAAGGAACATATATCCCAGTTGTGAAACGGTAGAATAAGCCAGAACTTTTTTAATATCTGTTTGTGTCAGGGCAATAATCGCCCCCAGCACTGCAGTAGCCAGACCCACAATAGCAATCAGCTGCTGTACCACAGGAGCCAGATCAAACAAGACATTGGAACGGGCAATCATATAGATACCCGCAGTAACCATTGTCGCGGCATGGATCAGCGCAGAAACCGGTGTTGGTCCTGCCATCGCATCCGGTAACCAGGTAAATAGAGGCAGCTGTGCAGATTTACCGCAAGCTCCTATAAACAGGCATAAAGCGATTAAAGCAATCGTCCCATCACCCGGAAGCATATTTGCTGCCAGCGGGAAAACCTTTGCAAATTCCACACTACCAAAAGTAGTGAAGATTAAAAATACAGCGATCAGGAAGCCAAGGTCACCAATACGGTTCATGACAAAAGCCTTTTTTGCTGCCGAAGCATAACTGCTGTTGGTATACCAGAAGCCGATCAGCAGGTAAGAACAAAGTCCTACGCCCTCCCAGCCAATAAACATCACAATATAATTCGATCCCAGTACCAGTAAAAGCATGAAAAAGATAAACAGGTTCAGGTACGCGAAAAACTTGCCGAAACCAGCGTCATCATGCATATAACCTGTAGAATAAATATGGATCAGGAATCCGATACCTGTTATAATCAACAGCATGATCGAACTCAGCGGATCAATTAAAAATGAAAGCGGAATTTTTAATCCACCGGCATTGATCCAGTCGAACAGGAAGATCTCATGTGATTTGGTCACATCACTGCCCAGTTCAAGAAAAATGCCCACACTAATAAGGAAAGACAGGAATATCACCCCACTTCCAATAAAGCCGATTACGCCTTTAGACAGTGTGTTTCTTCCGAGACCGTTGATTATAAAGCCTATAAAAGGGATTAAAGGAACCAGCCAAACTAAATTTATCATCTTGTATTATTCTTTATAATTACCACTTAAGGCGATTCAGTACATTAATATCTGTAGATTGTGTATTTCTGTAGACCATCACGATAATACTCAGTCCTACTGCAACCTCTGCAGCGGCCAGAGCCATGATGAAGAATACGAATACCTGACCCGAAGGATCATTGCTATGTACAGAAAAGGCGGTTAACAATAAATTGACCGAATTCAGCATTAATTCTACCGACATAAAAATCACGATTGCATTTCTGCGGGTCAATACCCCGATCACCCCAATCGTAAAAATAATTGCACTTAGCCAGATGTAATGGTTAAGTGGAACTCCCTGTAAATCCTGAGTTAAATTCTCCACTATACTTTTTCTTTTTTAGTTAACAACACTGCACCCACCATAGCTGTAAGCAATAAGATTGATGACAACTCGAAAGGCAGCATAAAAGGACCGAACAATTCCTTACCCAGGTTCTTTACCAGACCAAGGTTCGGATTTCTTAACACCAAAGGGTCAGAAATAGCTGTAGCCTTCAGTGATCCTGCCAGGGTCACCAGCAGACAGCAGCCGGCAACAATACCCACTACCTTTAGTAAATTAGACTTAAATGCCTCATTCTCCTTATTCAGGTTCAGCAGCATCAGTACAAACAGAAAGAGTACCATGATAGCGCCCATGTAAACAATAAAGTTTACTACAGCTAAGAACTGTGCGTTAAGCAGAATGTAATGGACCGTGAACGTAAAAAAAGTTACGATCAGATAAAGCACACTGTGTACCGGGTTCTTTGCGAAAATCACCATCAGTGAAAAGAATATGCTTAAAGTAGCGACCAAATAGAATACCGATGTACCCATTTATTATGTTTGTTTAGATTTATATACAAAGCCACATGGCTTCAATTCTTTTATTTCTTCTCTAAAGGCTGTTCAACCAGTTTATCTTTCCCGTAAATGAAATCTTTACGCAGATAATCTGCCGGAACAATAGGTCCATCCAGGTAAATGGCTTCTTTCGGACAAGCTTCCTCACACAGGCCGCAGAAAATGCAGCGCAGCATATTGATCTCATATACCGAAGCATACTTCTCTTCCCTGTATAAAGCTTTCTCCTCTGGTTTACGTTCTGCAGCAATCATCGTGATCGCTTCCGCAGGACAGGACAGTGCACAGAGTCCGCATGCGGTACAACGTTCACGGCCATCCTCATCCCTTTTCAGGGAATGCATGCCTCTCCAGTTGATCGACATTTCACGCTGAACCTCAGGATATCTTACCGTTGCTTCTTTTTTGAAAAAGTGGCTGATGGTAATACCTAAACCTTTGGTAATTGCCGGCAGGTAAATACGCTCGGCAAAGGTCAGCGGCTTTTGTATTAATACTTTCTTTTTATTGGTCAATGGTTCCATTAAACCTCCTTGTTATATTCCGCAGGGCGGATAGTTAAAACTTCTCTACAATTGCAATCACAATACCTGTGATAATGACGTTCGCTATGGCTAAAGGCATCAGTACTTTCCATCCCAGGTCCATCAGCTGATCGTAACGGAAACGGGGAATCGTCCATCTTACCCACATAAAGAAGAAGATGAAAACAAATATCTTGACAAACAGCACTACAGTACCGATCAGCGGTGCAATCACCGGACCTGCCATTTGTAATACCCAGTCCATACCCGGATAGTTGTAGCCACCGAAATATAAAGTAGCCATTACTGCTGAAGAAACAAACATATTGATATACTCTGCGAACAGGTAAAAACCAAGTTTCATGGAAGAATACTCCGTATGGTACCCGCCAATCAGCTCCGTCTCACATTCAGGTAAGTCGAATGGTGCCCTGTTTGTTTCCGCAAAAGAACAGACAATGAAAATGATAAATCCAAGTGGCTGGTACAGCACATTCCAGTGCCAGCCATGCTGTCCTTCCACAATCTCTTTCAGGCTCATGGAATTGGTAACCAGTAATAATGCAATGATAGAAAGTCCCATGGCGATCTCATAACTGATATTCTGTGAAGCAGCACGTATCGCACCCAACAGGGAATATTTGTTATTGGAAGCCCATCCACCGATCATGATACCATATACACCCAGGGAAACCACACCAAAAATGTACAATACACCTACGTTGATATCTGTTACCTGCAAAGGGATCACTTTACTTCCGATCTGGATATCACTGCCCCATGGAATCACGGCAGTACCGATACAGGCGGTAAAAATAGCCAGTCCCGGTGCCATCATAAACAACCATTTGCTCGACTCCTGAGGAACAATCTCCTCTTTCATCAGCATTTTCAGACCATCGGCAAGGGGTTGGAAAATCCCGAAAGGGCCCGCTCTGTCTGGTCCAAGCCTGTCCTGAAGGAAGGCAGCCACTTTTCTTTCCGCATATGTAGAATACATCGCGATTACCAGACTGATAGCGAAAATAATCACTACCAGTAAAAACTTTTCGATGACGAATGAGATCTCCATTAGAATTTAGCGGTTTTTTCCAGTTCAACTTTATTGGCTTGCTGCAAACGCAGATCTTCCTTAATGACAGGCAATGGGATCATCGTTTCATAGTGGTTAGATGCAATCACGGAACCATCACTGATATGTGTAGGATGTTCAATCACCCAGTCCGACGTTGCTTTTTTATCGAAACGGCAGGTATTGCAGATAAACTCCTCCACCTCACCATAAATATCTTTGCGGGCAGTTACCCTTAATACATTTTCTCCTTTATACCACAGAGTCACTTTACCACTGCAGGTAGGGCAATCACGGTGCGCATCTACAGGTTTGGTAAACCATACCCTATTTTTAAAACGGAACGTTTTATCGGTCAATGCACCTACCGGACACACATCAATCACGTTTCCGGAGAAATCATTATCAACTGCAGTCTGTATATAGGTAGAGATTTCAGAATGGTCACCGCGGTTCAGGATACCATGTACCCGTTTATTAGTGATCTGGTCTGCTGTAAACACACAACGGTAGCATAAAATACACCTGTTCATGTGCAACTGGATCTTGTCACCGATATCTATACGCTCAAAAGTACGGCGTTCAAATTCATATCTTGTTTTTTGCAGTCCGTGCTCATAACCCAGGTTCTGCAGATCACATTCTCCGGCCTGATCACATACCGGGCAATCCAGCGGGTGATTAATCAATAACATTTCCACGACCCCGCTACGTGCTTCCAGCACTTCCGGCGAAGTAATATTCAGGACTTCCATTCCGTCCATCACAGTGGTACGGCAGGAAGCAACCAGCTTCGGCATGGGTCTCGGATCCTTTTCAGATCCTTTACTTACTTTTACGATACAGGTACGGCACTTTCCACCACTGCCTGCTAACTTGGAATAATAGCACATGGCAGGCGGAACGATGTCCCCCCCGATTTGCCTTGCAGCATTCAGGATAGTTGTACCGGGCTCTACTTCAACGGATATACCGTCTATGGTTACCTTAACTTTTTCACTCATTGTTAAAGGATCTAATCTTTAATATCTGTAGTCACTTCTGCTTTTGCAATCGGTTCCGCATACTTGGCGATACCGTAATTTGTCTCCTGACTTTTCGAAGGCTCTTTCACATGCCATTCAAACTCATCTCTGAAGTGCCTGATCGCACTGGCCACAGGCCATGCAGCAGCATCTCCTAGCGGACAAATGGTATTGCCTTCAATCTTTTTAGACACATCCACCAGCAAATCAATATCACTCATTTTACCGTGTCCGTATTCAATCCTGTGCAGTACCTTTTCCATCCATCCTGTACCTTCACGGCAAGGTGAACATTGTCCACAGCTCTCATGGTGATAGAAGCGGGCAAAGTTCCAGGTATTTCTTACGATACACTGGTCTTCATCAAAGGCAATAAAACCACCGGATCCCATCATGGTACCCGTGGCAAAACCACCTTCAGAAAGCGATTCATAACTCATCAGCCTTGGATCACCATTCGCCAGTTTCAGGGAAAGGTTAGCCGGTAATACCGGAACAGAAGAACCTCCGGCAACAGTAGCCTTCAGTCTCTTGCCATTCGCCATCCCTCCACAGTACTCATCAGAATAAATGAACTCTTCCACCGGAAGGCCCAGTTCAATTTCATACACTCCCGGACGGGCCAGATTACCTGAAGCAGAAATCAGTTTTGTCCCTGTACTTCTGCCAATACCAATTTTTGTATATTCTTCACCACCATCATTAATGATAGGCACCACGGCAGCAATAGATTCCACATTGTTCACTACTGTAGGACAGCCATACAAACCTGCGATAGCAGGAAATGGTGGTTTAATCCTCGGATTACCCCTTTTTCCTTCCAGTGATTCCAGTAAAGCCGTTTCTTCCCCGCAGATATAGGCGCCGCCACCCGGCTGCACATACAACTCCAGGTCATAACCCGAGCCTAAAATATTTTTTCCCAGAAAACCGGCGGCTTTTGCTTCTGCAATGGCACGTTCAAGGATCCTGATCTGAGGCATCATCTCCCCTCGTACATAGATGTACGAGGTATTGGCACCCAGTGCAAAGCTCGATACAATCATTCCCTCAATCAATGCATGGGGAATATGTGTCATCAGGTAACGGTCCTTAAAAGTTCCGGGCTCTGACTCATCGGCATTACACACCAGGTAACGCGCCACCCCCTCAGGTTTTGCAAGGAAACTCCATTTCATTCCTGTAGGGAAACCAGCACCACCGCGTCCGCGTAAACCCGACTTCTTTACCTCTTCCACCACTTCATCGGGTGTAAGGGTTTTCAAAGCCTTTTCCACAGCACGGTAACCGCCTTTCTGGCGATACACATCAAGGGTATTGATGCCCGGTACGTTTATATGTTCTAATAATAGTTTACGTCCCATTATTTCTTGCGTAATTCTTCAATCAATGTATCCACCTTTTGTGCATCAAGGTTTTCATAAAATGTGTATTCAGGACCTATTTGTAAAACAGGGCCGAAACCACAGGCAGCAAGGCACTCTACACCTCTCCAGCTGAATAATCCATCCGCCGTCACTTCTCCCTCTTTCACGCCCAGTGTCGCCTCAATATGGTCCATCAGTTTCTCTGCACCCACAAGCGAGCAGGGTCCCGTACGGCAAACCTCCAGCATATACTTACCTTGCGGTTTTAAGAAATACATACTGTAAAAGGAAGCCACTTCATACACTTCAATAGGCTCAATCTTTAAGTATGCCGCTACTTTATCCATTGCATTGGCACTCAACCAGCCCAACTCTGCCTGCACTTCGTGAAGTACCGGTAAAAGCGCCGATTTTTGTTTTCCTTCTGGATATCTACTTGAGATTTCATCAAACTTTGCAGTCAAAGCTGACGAAAACTCCACAGGTTGTTGTTCTTCTACTTTAAGCATCTAATTCTCCGGCAATAATATTCATACTACTCATATTGATAATGGCATCTGATAACAACATGCCTTCGCTCATGTGCGCAAACATGGAATAATTGATAAAACTCGGTCTCCTGAAGTGCAGGCGGTAAGGAGTCCTTCCCCCATCATTGATCAGGTAAAATCCAAGCTCCCCGTTTCCACCTTCCACAGCGTGATAAACTTCAGCTTTTGGTGCATCAATCTCCCCCATTACAATTTTGAAATGGTAAATCAGTGCCTCCATGTTATTATAGACTTCCTCTTTGGCAGGCAGGTAAAAATCGGGCACATCTGCATGGAAAACTCCTGCAGGTTCACCTTTCAGTTTCTCCATGGCCTGTTCAATCAGGCTTACACTCTGCCACATCTCCTCATTACGTACCAGGTAACGGTCGTAAATATCTCCGCTGGTTCCTACAGGAACCTCAAAATCAAATTCATCATAAGAGCAATAAGGCTCACTCACACGCACATCGTAATCCACACCGGTAGAACGCAGTAAAGGTCCGGTCCAGCCGAAGCTCAGCGCATCCTCTTGTGTCACACAAGCCACACCGGCAGTACGGTCAATAAAAATACGGTTACGGTTAAGCAGGCTTTCAAACTCTCTCAGCGCTACAGGAAACTCTTTCAGGAACTTATTGATCTTGGCGAATGCAATCTCATTGAAATCCCGCTCGAAGCCTCCTATACGGCCAATATTGGTCGTTAAACGCGCTCCGCATACTTCTTCATAAATTTCATAGATATGCTCTCTGAACTGGAAGAGGTAAAGAAAGGTAGTCGTGGCTCCGGTATCCTGTGCAATAATGGTATTGCAAATGATATGGTCAGAAATCCGTGCCAGTTCCATCACAATGATACGCAGGTAATCCACGCGCTTAGGAACTTTTATATTTAATAATTTCTCTACGGTCATGTGCCATCCCATATTGTTGATAGGAGACGAACAGTAGTTCAATCGGTCTGTTAAAGGGGTAATCTGATAAAAAGGCCTGTGTTCAGCTATTTTCTCAAATGCGCGGTGGATATATCCAATCGTAGAGACACCGCTGACGATCCGCTCTCCGTCTAACTGGAGTACGTTCTGAAAAACACCATGTGTAGCGGGGTGGGTTGGACCTAAGTTTAAGGTGACCAGCTCTTCCTGTGGATCGTTGTCTGTATATACCGGGTGATTGTGTTCCATATGTTTATCTACCGAAGTATTCGTCTTTTTTATCAACTCTGTTTGGATCTTCTAAAGGATACTGTTTCAACATCGGGTGAACATTCAGTTCGTCCATGTTCAGTATTCTTTTCAGGTTCGGATGGCCTTCGAATTTCACCCCGAAGAAGTCGTATGTTTCTCTTTCCATCCAGTTGGCACTGTTCCACAGTCCTGAAGCGGTAGGAATAGTTGGATTTTGTTCCTGGATAAATACTTTCACCCTGATCCTGATCTGCTTCACCATGCTGTGCAAATGGTACACCACTGCAAGATGTTTGGTTTCCGGATAGTGTACCGCAGTAATATCGGTCAGGAAATTCATATTGGCCACTTCACTTTCTTTAAGAAAAGCAAGCACATCGATGATCACATCTTTTGTGGTGCTGAAAGTAAGCAAACCATAAGGTTCATTAACCGCAGTTATTTTATCGCCAAACCTGGCGCCTAATAATTCTATTAATTCGTTATTGGTTACCTTTGCCATTATTCTATTCCGTATGAAGCTAACATTTGTTTATACTGGTCTGAATGTCTTCTTCTGCCGGATTCATTTTTCACCAGCTCCTGAATTTTACCGAAACCATCCAAAATAGCTTCAGGCCTTGGCGGACAACCCGGAACATATACGTCCACAGGAATAATCTCATCAATGCCCTGTAAAACAGAATAAGTATCAAAGATTCCTCCGCTGGAGGCACAGGCACCCACTGCAATGACCCAGCGTGGCTCTGCCATCTGTAAATAAACCTGCTTCAAAACAGGGCTCATTTTCTTTGCAATCGTTCCCATTACCATAAGCAAGTCAGCCTGACGTGGCGAAAAACTTAAACGTTCAGAACCAAAACGGCCAAGGTCATAATGTGAACCCATAGTAGCCATAAATTCGATACCGCAACAAGAAGTTGCAAAAGGCAGGGGCCATAATGAATGTGACCGGGCTAACCCGATAACCTTATCTAAAGAGGTGGCAAAAAATCCAGATCCTTCAATGCCTGGAGGCGCGTCTACTATATTGATGTCACTCATAATATAAAACAAAAAAGGCTCATTCCAATACCAGAATGAACCACAAATTTACGACAAAAAGCCGCAAAAAAGCTACGCTATAGCGATTTAGAACCGATCTAAATAAATTAGTCCCAATCCAGCGCTTTCTTTTTGATAATATAAATGAAGCCTAACAAGAGGGTTCCCATGAAGATAAACATCTCTATAATTCCCGGCCATCCGAGTTCCCTGAAGTTCACTGCCCATGGGTACATAAAGATTACCTCCACATCAAATAAAACGAAAAGAATGGCAACCAGAAAATACTTGATGGAGAAAGGCTGACGGGCATTACCGATCATCTTTACACCCGCTTCAAACGTTGATAACTTATCGCTGGTCTTTCTTGCAGGACCAACAAGGTGCGTAGCCACCAATGTCACCACGGCGAAGCCTAAGGCAACGATTACCTGGAAAACGATAGGTAAAAAATCTGAAGGCAAGCTTTGAGTTTCCATAAAATTATAATTTGGAACAAAAGTAAAACAAAAAGGCAGGATATCAACCCTGCCTTTTCAATTAATTGTTATTTAGATTACTTTTTCTTAATCGGAGCTTTTGCCTTTGGAGCAGGAGCTGTCAATTGTTTCAATCCTTGTGTTGCATTTGCATTTGCCGGATCAATTGCTAAAGCTTTATTAAACAATTCAGTTGCTTTTGCTTTATCTGTCGGAGAATAATAGAAAGCTAAATAGTTATAAGCTTCTACCTGATTTCTCTTTTCAGGAGCTGAAGCACCCAATTCTGGTTTTTTAACGGTTACCAGGTCCAGGTAAGCTTCATATGGCGCTACAATCAGTCCCTTAGGGCTGTTTGGATCATCCATTAAGTTTGCCACACGTCCTCTGAAGATATAAGCCAGAGTAAATTCAGGCTGAGTCCTGTTGATGAAAGCAAATGCAGAATCTGCTTCTACCAAAAGTTTTTTATCAGGATTAGTATTTGCACTTAAAGCAGCACCATACTGGAAGTATTTAGCTGTTCCCATGTAGTAATAGTTCGTCAATGAACCTTTACCATTAGGGTTTAATTTAATTGCGTCTGCATAAACAGCAGCAGACTGGCCATATTTTTTGTTGGTATATAAAGCTTTACCCACTTCTTCCAGCGCTTCTACGTTAGTAGAATCTTTCTCTACCGCAGTTTTGATGCTGATTAAAGCTAAACTATCCTGGTTAGCCGCCAATTGTGCTTTACCCAGATACAGGTAATCTGATGCGATTAAACGTGAAGTATCGGCAGAGTTCTTCGCAAAGAAATCCTGCAATAATTTCAGGCTTTCAGGGCTTTTGTTTTCTGCAGCTGAATAGGCCTGAAGACGGTTAATGACCAATGCTTTCTGGTTATTCGGATACAGGGTAGCCAATTCTTTGGTTTCAGTTTCCAGTGTTGCATAATCTTTTACATAATACAGGAACTGTGCATAACGCAGTCTTTTCTCGAAAGACTTGTCAGTCAGGTCCAGATATTTTCTGTAGTTGGTAATCGCCTCAGCAGCTTTGGTCTGGAAACTTGCAGGTTCAAAGTTTGCCCATTGCATATACAACTCAGCGATCTCACGGTAAGCCGGTCCATAGTTAGGATCTGCCGCGATTACTGCTTTCAGTTCATTTTCTGATTCAGGAAATGCCCTTGATTCTTTGTACATTCTACCGATCTGAACTTTAGCCCTTAACAAAGCTTCGTTCATATTTAATGCACGCAGGTAATTACTTAAAGCCTCAGAATTTTTTTTCTGAGCAGCATATAAATCACCTAAAGCTACAAATGTTTCAGGATCTTTATCGTTAGCATCTACTTCATCTGCTTTTTGCAAGGCAGTTAAAGCAGCAGTAAAATCAGGTTTATCCTGAGCTACATAAGCTTTACCGATATACAGGTAAGGCGTATGGTCTTTTTTAGAAGCTAAGTCAATCGCTTTATCAAAATTAGTCTTAGCGCCGGCTGCATTATTAGCAGCAAGCTCTGCCTGACCTAAACCTACATAGTTCAGGGCATACTTCGGTGCCGCGGCGATTCCTTGAGTAAAAACTGCCTTTGCCGAATCAACATAATCATTACGCAGGTAGACATCACCTAAACTAAAGTAGTTTTCTCCTTTGTTTGCTTGTGAACTTACCAGTGTTTTAAGCATTGATGTAGCTTTCGCGTATTGTTCTGCATCAATTGCTTTCTTTGCGTCATCTAAATTCTGAGCAAAAGAGGCAGAACCCATCGCTACTAAACCTAAACTTAAGGTTATTGCTTTCTTTGTCATTTTCATGGTTCGGATTTATTTGTTTTTTTAAATGTAATCGGGTTGACGGCTACGTTTTCTTGTTAATTTTGTTGAAACCGTCGTTTTAATCTGCTAAATATAAATTTTAGTTGTCACTTTTTAAATTAAAATCTCTAGAAGTTATCTTATGAGGGGCAAGTCCTGATTTTAAGACAATCAATTGACCCCTCTGGCTGCGTAACCAGGTTGCAAAACCTGTGCCTAATCCTGTTCTTCCTTCCGCATTGATAAAATAGACACTCCTGACGAAAGGATATTTGCCATTGATCAGGTTACGCTGCTCCGGTTTATAAAATTCGTCGTCCCCTGTTTTACCTTTGACATTCTTTACGCCCATAAGTTTAACCTGGGGAATGAAATCATTCATATCCCTGTCGCCGCGCAATAACCAGTTGACACCCGCTACCCCAATGTAATCCGGATGGGCAGCAACATATTTGATCACATCATTGTTGTTGTTCAGTGTATACACTCCTGTCTTCGGCACTGCTGTAATATTGGCCAGTGCCTTAAAATAACGGAAGGTACTGGAATAGGCATTGTCAAACACCAGCTTCTTTCCGCGGGGATTGTTTCCCTGTAAGATAGAGATCACCTCATCCACTGTAATGGTACTGTCAGGACTGTTGTTCCCTGTGAACAGGGCAATGCCATCAAGTGCAAATCTTGTTGTGGTGATCTTGATGCTTCTCTTGGTATAAAAGTTGGTTTCTTCCGGCGTAAGCATCCTGGATAAAACGGCAACCCTTACACTGTCGTTCAAAAAGGTGGGTACGATTTTATTTTCATTGCCTTGCAGCATCTCAAATTTCGTATCCGGATAATCAAGTCTGAAAACTTCAATCTGATCTGCGAGCACAGCAGCAAAACTTTCATCAACAACCATTTTAATGGTTCCCGTAGTAGGTGTTTCAGCAACAGGTTCTTTTTTTGCTTTTTGTTTACAGGCAATAAAGAAAAACAATGGCAGAAGAAAAATTAGTTTTCTCATATTTAATCCTCTTTTTGATTCATCAAACGTAAGAATCTGATGACCGCATAAACGATCAGTAAAACTCCCATGGCCAGACGTGCCCACAAGGGAAATTTCTCCGGGTCAAGCTCGGCAAAGAAGATAAAAAACACTCCCAAACCCAGGTAAACCACGAACATGACCAGGCCTAAAATGAACAGAAATCGCTGTTGAGGCGATTTCTGTTTAAATGTATTGAAGTTTAACATTATACTTTTCTAGTTTGACAGGGTAAAGCTAATTGGAATATTATACTTCACACGTACCGGCTTACCATTCTGGATACCAGGCGTCCATTTCGGACTTGCCTTCAATACACGAATAGCTTCTTCGTCAGTACCACCACCTAATTTACGCTCTACTTTAATATCCGTCAAGCGACCGTCTTTCTCTACTACGAAAGACATAAACACTTTACCCTGGATATTATTTTCCTGCGCCATAGGAGGATATCTTACACTTTTCGACAGGTAAGCATAGAATTTATCCATACCTCCAGGGAATCCTGGCTGAGTCTCGATACTAACGAAGTCATACACTTTAGTATCTTCCACTACTGCTGCCTGTTTCGGGCCTTCACCAACCGGACCAACTACAACGATGTCCGCACCTGGATCACCTTCAATAGTTTTCTGACCTGGATCTGCTGCCTTCAGCTGCTCAATCTGTGGTGGTTCTTCATCACGCACCTCATTATCCGGTTTTACAATCGGAGGAGGGAACTTGATCTGATCCGTTTTTGGTGGCGGTGGCTCTACCGGTGGCGGAGGTGGAGTCTTAGGATCCACCGGTGGCGGCGGAGTCATCACAACTTCCACTTGTTTCTCTACAACCTCTTCAGGCATCTGACCTTTGATCAAACTCACGATCTTAGGTACAAGGAACAAGAATATGAAAACTGCTGATGCCCATAGTAATGCCTTGGTTGTATTTGCGCCATTGTCCCTGCGCAGCTCGTAAGCTCCGTAAGACTTGTTCTTTTTTGCAAAAACAACATCAAGCCATTCTTTATTGAATATATCTAATTTAGACATTGCTTGTTATTTAAAAATGTACATAATATTATAAAATCCCTTGCTGCTTCATGAACGCTTTCTCATTATCGAGAATGTTCTCATCATCAATTGCGGGAGCTGTTTTAATTCCTGCGATTAACAATTCATCCATGATGTCAACAAAGTTTTGGAAATTGGCACCCTCAGTAGGTTTGATGACCATAACGATATCTTTACCTGTTGTTGATTTTACTTTTTCCTTATTGTCCAGAATCGTTTGTCTGATCTGAGAAAAACTTTGAATTTCAGGAGCTGTCTTACCAGCTTCGCCCATGTACCAAGCTACTTTATTACCTTTTCCTAATAAAATAGTCATTGTTTGTGAGGCCCTTAATTCTAATCTCGTCTCGTTCTTTTCATCCTTATCTGGCTTAGCAATATCCATTGCTATGGGTTTACTTAGCGTAGTGGTGAGCATGAAAAAGGTAATCAGTAAGAAGGCCAAATCCACCATCGCAGTTAAATCTACTTTGGTATTGGATTTCTTGGTCCTGACTTTACCACCTTTTTTGCCACCCCCGCCGGAGGTATCTAATTCTGCCATGATATCTTATTTTATCCGCCTTCAGCGGTAGTAATTAAACTGAACTTGTTGATTTTTTGTTTTTGAAGGATATCAACGACTTTCTTAATGGCAGGATACTCTTCTTTAGCATCACCCCTAAGACTCACGCGCATTCCTTCCCCGTGAAGCTCTGCAACAGACTTACGCGACTGCAGCAGCCATTCCGCTAATTGGTTATTGGTAGAATCTGCAGGGATACCTGATTCCAGTCCTGATTTTTTTCTTCCGTCACCATCCATCATGATGAATTGTTTCAGACTCTGAACGGGTACACCAAAAGAGCCGATTACGCTAAACCGTTTTTTCTCTTCCTCTGTAAATTGAATTTTATACTGCTCGCCCATTTTTTCCAGGGTAGCCCTTTTGATATCAGGACCTGCCACTTCAAAAAACACCTTTCCGTCACCGATAGACAAAATGGCGATATCCTTTTCAGGAACTTTCATTTTATAGGTAGACGATGGAAGATTAACTTCCAAAGGGTCTGGTTGTTTGGCCGTAGCTGAGAGTATAAAGTAAGTAAGTAACAGGAAAGACACGTCGCACATGGCGGTCATATCAATCGAAGTACTCTTTCTTGCAACCTTTGCTCTTGACATAATATTTAAAAATTACTTATGTTTTATGTAATGATGTTAATTCTTCCGGTTTTCCATAAAGTCCGGTAAAAAAAATAACATTATTTTTTATTTATGCGTAGAAGCATAAGTTTGGATGATGCTAAAACCAGCTTCATCAATTGCATAAGTCAATTTATCAATTTTTGAAGTAAGGATGTTGTACATGATAATCGCTACAGTAGAAGTACCGATACCTGTTGCAGTGTTGATCAATGCCTCAGAGATACCTGTTGCTAACGCTGCTGAATCCGGAGCTCCAGAAGCACCCAGACCACCAAATGCCTTGATCATACCTGTTACTGTACCCAACAATCCCATCAAAGTACCAATGGATACTAAAGTTGCGATAATGGTTAAGTTTTGCTCTAACATTGGCATTTCCAAAGTAGTAGCTTCTTCGATATCCTTTTGGATAGCTAAACATTTTTGATCCGTATCCATGTTAGTTTCCACTTCCATTTCACGGTATTTTTTCAGACCTGATTTAATTACGTTAGCAACTGAACCTTTTTGTTTATCACACTCAGCGATAGCAGATTCGATGTTGTTAGAGTTTAAAAGCGCCTGGATTTTTTTGATAAAAGTATCTAAGCCAGAAGTACCAGTTGCTTTTCCGATAACGATAAAACGCTCTACAGAGAAAACGATTACCATTAAAAGCATACCCATAAGGATTGGTACGATCACACCACCTTTGTAAGCCATACCTGCGTAGTTACCGATTTTAGGTAGGTTTTCAATGTTGTCATCAATAAAGTTTTTTGGATCTCCAAGTACAAATTTGTAAAGTAAAGCTCCGATAATAAGGCAGATTGGAATAACTAGTGTAGCGAATAAATTTGAAGCTGTTGCCGAGCTTTCGTTTTTAACTGTTGTTGGTTTTGGTGCGTTTGCCATTTTTTTAGTTTTTGAGTTTTTAGTACTTTGTTTTTTTATAAATTAATATTCTTGTAATACACACAACGACGAATAAGGTCAAATGTTGCGATAACAAATCTATGACTTTGATTTAAATTCCAAATTAAATCTTTAGTCATTCTACGATTATCTTCACATTATTCTTTTTTGCAGCGATATATATCAAAAAAGATTGCCTCGTTGGGGAGACAATCTTTCACAATGAAAACTAAAAAAAAATTGAAATGCAAATTTTTCCTCAAATAAATTGATTTAAACCGTGTTTTCGACCACTTTTGGGAATGAAGTCAGGATTTCCTCGTTTGCGAAGGCTTCAAACTGCCGGAAGTTGTCCAGAAATGCCAGCGCAAGCTCATTCGCTTTCCGGTCATATTGCTGCTGGTCAGGCCAGGTTTCCCTCGGATCGAGGATTTCCCGAGGGACACCGGGACAGGAAACCGGCATTTGCAGGCCAAATACCTTATGTTCCTTATAATCAACATTTTGCAGATCACCACGTAAAGCAGCAGTAATGAGTGCGCGTGTATAACTTAATTTCATTCTTTTTCCTTCTCCATAAGATCCGCCAGTCCAACCGGTATTCACCAGCCATACATTTACCTGTTCCTTTTCCATTTTCCGGCCAAGCAAGGCCGCATACCTTGCCGGGTGCAAGGGTAGAAAAGCTTTGCCAAAACAGGCAGAAAAAGTTACCTGCGGTGCTATTATCCCAGCTTCTGTCCCAGCAACCTTCGCTGTATAACCTGAAATAAAGTGGAACATGGCCTGTCCCGGACTCAATTTAGCAATAGGAGGCAATACGCCAAAAGCATCTGCGGTAAGAAAGAAAATATTTTTTGGTGATCCCGCAACAGAAGGCAGGACCGCATTATCAATATAGTCGACAGGATAAGCCACCCTTGTATTTTCAGTTTTTTCTATGTTGGCGTAATCCACCGTTCGTGTCGCAGGAAAATAATTGACATTTTCCAACAATGCGCCGTATTTAACGGCAGAAAAGATCTGGGGTTCTTTCTCCTGCGTCAGGTCCACACATTTGGCATAACATCCGCCTTCAAAATTAAAAACAGTATGGTCACCCCAGCCATGCTCATCATCCCCGATCAAGCCACGCAAGGGATCGGCCGACAAAGTCGTTTTCCCTGTTCCCGAAAGCCCAAAGAAGATTGCCGTATCTCCCTCCTCCCCTACATTGGCAGAACAATGCATAGAGAGGATATCTTTCTCTTCCGGCAGAATAAAGTTCAGTATAGAAAATATACTTTTCTTGATTTCACCGGTATATCCGGTACCTCCGATAAGAATGATTTTCTTTGAGAAATTCAGGATGGCGAAATTCGGTTGCCGCGTACCATCTGTAGCAGGGTCAGCTTCAAAACCCGGGGCAGCAATAATCGTCCATTCCGGTTTTTCAGGCATTTCAGTTTCTTCAGGCCTCAAAAACAGGTGGTGTGCAAAAAGATTCTGATAGGCGGTCTCTGTAATCACCCGGATCCCGATACGGTAAAGGGGGTCAGCACAGGCATAGGCATCCCTCACATAAAACTTACGTGCATCCAGATAAGCACACATCTTTTCCTGAAGGAGCTCAAAGTCAGCCGGAGCGAAAGGAATGTTGATATCACCCCACCAAACGCTATCGCGGGTAACATCATCCAGTACGATAAACCGGTCTTTTGGAGAACGACCGGTAAATTTCCCTGTATCAATTGCGAGTGCACCCGTAGAAGTCAGGCTACCCTCCCCATTCTTTAAAGACTCTTCTATCAGTTGGGACATGTCCAACTGATACAATGCCTTTTCAGTACCCAGATTTAACCACTTAAGGTCCAATCCGGGCAATAAATTTTTGCTCATACAATGAATATTTGGTCTTCAAAGCTAAGCAGATATTTATTCAAAAATAATTATTTCCAGTGAAAAATTTTACTTATTGTCGCCACTACACTAACACACAAAACACTGTTAAACAAATAATTACACTCATTTTTAACCACCAGATTTTTTCACTTTATACCCTTCTTTTTGCAGCATCAAAACAACCTTATCCCGGAAATCTCCCTGGATAATTACCTCTCCGTCCTTTGCTCCCCCACCTACGCCGCATTTGGTTTTCAGCATTTTTGCCAGCTGCTCCAGTTCTTCTGCTGTACCGCGGAAACCGGTGATTAAGGTTACTGCTTTCCCCCCCCTGTTTTTCTTGTCCAGCATCACCCTCAAGTCCTGCTGCTGGTGAGGAACAGCTCCCTGTGCTGTAGTCTCTTCTTCCTCAAAATTAAAGGAAGGATCAGTGGAATACATAATTCCACCAAGGTCACTCAGTGATTTCTTCTTCGGTTTCATTGATTTTATTTTTTGTCCATATGCCCTGATTGATAGCGGTTATGGAGCCGGTTTATTTCTTTTGTTCTTCAGGTGGTACAATGATATTTAAAGAAAGGGGAACAATAGACACGGCTATTTCCCTCCCCATAAAATAAGGTTCCCCATCAATGTGTATTGCTCCGTCGTCTACCCTTGTGATCGTGATGTCCCTGCCCTTAATAATTTCCACCATATCCGATTGATCCGTTTTAGCACTCATCATATACCAGGCCAGCAACGGTATTTTGTACAGCGGGAAAGCCTTGATCACACATACATCCAGTAAACCATCTGTCACAGATGCCTGAGGGGATACATGGGCATTGTTTCCATACTGGGAAGAATTGGCCACACTCACCACAAAAGCTTCACGGGTATACTGTTTGCCATCAATCAGCAAATGGTAAGTCTCTGGTTTGTAATTGATCATCTCCCTTAAACCCAGTTTTACATACCCGGAAAGTCCTCTCTTTTTATTCCCCACAAAAACAGAACTGATATGTGCATCAAAGCCCATTCCCGCCATGTTAAAGAAAAACTTTTCGTTAAAGGTACCAGTATCAATCTGAATCGTATGCATGCCATTGAGCACCTGAATCGCTTTAGCGGTATTCATCGGGATCTTTAAAAAACGTGCCAATCCGTTTCCAGAACCAAAAGGAATGATTCCCAGTACCTTTTGCTGCTGCATCACTTTCGCCGCAATCTCATTGATCGTCCCGTCTCCACCCACAGCCACAATCACATCAAAGTTTTTGCTCGCTGCTTCTTCGGCGATTTCGGCAGCATGCCCTACATACTCCGTGAAACTATAGTTTGGGTTAAATTTCGACCGATCCAGATTCGCATCGATGAGAGCTGGGATTTTCAGCTTATCCTTTCCACCGGAGATAGGATTTATGATAAATAGAATGTTCGACTTTGCCAATTGGTTTGGAATTAATTACGGTACAAAATAATTGATATTTTTTGACTAATTTGAATATATATAGTAATTTTGAAACTTAAGGTGGACTGATTTGCGATGTTATGTGTTACATAACGGGATTGCAACCACGTAAAAAAAAGTGCTAACCATTTCTACACTTCCTTTTACTGCCTGTTTTGCAGGGTCATTATCCATTTTAATAATTGTATATTTTTTAAAATTTAATTATTTAAAATGTCATACTTATTCACATCAGAATCGGTTTCGGAAGGCCATCCCGACAAAGTAGCAGATCAAATTTCAGATGCATTGATTGATAATTTCCTTGCATTCGATCCGGAATCGAAAGTTGCATGCGAAACTTTAGTGACTACCGGACAGGTTTTCCTGGCAGGTGAGGTAAACTCAAAAGCATATCTTGACGTACAGAAAATTGCCCGTGAGGTGATCAATAAAATTGGCTATACCAAAGGTGAATATATGTTTGACGGAAATTCATGCAGTGTGTTATCTGCGATTCATGAGCAATCGCCGGATATTAACCAGGGTGTGGAAAAAGAAGATAAAACAACACAAGGTGCCGGCGACCAGGGAATGATGTTTGGTTATGCCACACGTGAAACAGAAAACTATATGCCCCTGGCATTGGACCTTGCCCATAAAATATTAATTGAACTGGCAGCGATCCGACGTGAAGATACTGAAATCAAGTATTTACGTCCCGATGCCAAATCTCAGGTTACCCTGGAATACAATGATCACAACGAGCCGGTAAGAATCGACTCCATCGTTGTTTCCACACAGCATGATGACTTTGATGAAGAGCAGGCAATGCTTGCAAAAATCAAGGAAGACATCATCAACATCCTGATTCCGCGTGTATCAAGTCAGTACCCGCAGTTCAGCAAGTTATTTAACAAAGACATCAAATATCACATTAACCCAACCGGTAAATTTGTGATTGGTGGCCCGCATGGTGATACCGGTCTGACCGGAAGAAAGATCATTGTAGATACCTATGGTGGTAAAGGTGCACATGGCGGAGGAGCTTTCTCTGGCAAAGACCCCTCAAAAGTAGACCGTTCAGCAGCGTATGCAACACGGCATATCGCCAAAAACCTGGTTGCAGCAGGTGTTGCAGATGAGGTGTTGGTACAGGTATCGTATGCGATCGGCGTAGCACAGCCTATGGGTATTTATATCAATACCTATGGCACGGCCCAAGTTAAAGACGCTGCCGGTGTGGTACTTACTGATGGTGCTATTGCAAAGGAAGTAGAAAAAATCTTCGATATGACTCCTTACAGCATTGAAACAAGATTCAAATTGCGCAATCCTATCTATTCAGAGACTGCCGCCTATGGCCATTTTGGTAAAACCAATGAGGTGGTCACTAAAATATTCAAAGCTTCAAACGGAGAAGAAAAAGCTGTTGAAGTGGAATTATTTACCTGGGAAAAATTAGATTATGTAGATGCGGTTAAATCAGCATTTGCATTGTAAGCCAGGTTAATCTTTTACCAAAGGTCAAAAAGCCGTATGCCATGAGGAATGGTATACGGCTTTTTTGTGCCATCAAGGGTATAGGTTCTATGACGGTTCTGATAGAGAAGCATGCAAGTATGAGTTTGCTCCGGGTTTACACTTGGTTTTATCCGTACCAAGTATACCCCATATACCCCCCAACTAGGCCCCAACTAGGCCCCAACTAGACCTAAGTGGTATAATTGGGGCCTAGTTGGGGGGTAGTTACAGTCTACTTGGGGTATACTTGGTACGGACAAGACCCGGTTTAGACCAGGCTTAATCCCATGCTAAGGCAGAACGGTTACCGCAGCATAGTTAACGATGGTCCTAAGTGTTCATTTAATATTTAGTGAGAATCAGATAAAATCCAGGCAATTTCAATCCTTTTGTATATGCAGGAAATGGAAAGGTGATCCTTACCACTTCTTCTTACCCATTAACTGAAAGCAGTGATTACTCTGTGGCAGATGTATATGATAAAACAATGAAACCTCCTTGTTGGAAACACCACGTCTGCTTACTGTATGCTTAATAAAGGAAAAAGCCAAAAATACCAGCAACTATAATCGTGTGTCAAAGAACTGTGTCCTTCATCATTCGTATCTATAGATTCTGCAAACTATAAAATTTAAAACCTTCCTGCCCCTGCTCAGGTTATTTTAGTATTGCTAATTATAACCCTGTACCATCATGCGTAAACTTATACTCGCCTTTATCATAGGACTTCAGTTCGGAATTGTTAATGCCCAGCATAGACGCACAGGAATTCAGCCGACCATTACACCTGACTTGCTGTACGGACAATTGTTTATAGACGTACAAATGCAAAATGCCTTAAAAGATGGTAAAACCTTCGTCGACTGTCTGCCAAAAAGAGATCCGCAGCTCATTGTCCGGGATTACCTGAAACTGAAAGCCACAGCAAACAAGTTCAACCTGAAATCATTTGTGGAGGCAAATTTTGTACTCCCCGATTCAGGGATTTCAGCGACACCAGAGGCCGCAGCGCTGTTGGATAAAACCCCTGATAGCACTGCAAACCAACCTTTGGTCACACATATCCACCAGCTCTGGACTGCATTAGGAAGAACGCCCAAAGACAGGTTACAGCACAGTAGTCTGCTGGATCTGCCACACCCTTACATTGTTCCGGGCGGACGTTTCAGGGAGATCTATTACTGGGACAGTTATTTCACCATGTTAGGACTACAGGTGTCCGGGGAGAATGAAACGATTGAAAATATGGTGAAAAATTTCGCCTTCCTGATTGATCAGTACGGGCATATCCCCAACGGAAACAGGAATTATTACCTCAGCAGGTCGCAACCTCCATTTTTCTCGCTCATGGTCGACCTCCTGAAAGAAACGCAGGGAGAAGAGGTTTACCTCAGCTACCTGCCGGCGCTGGAAAAAGAATACGCGTACTGGATGGACAAATCGGCACCTACAAAACACGTGGTGAAAATGTCAGATGGAAGCCAGCTGAACCGTTACTATGACCAGCTGAATACCCCCCGCCAGGAGTCCTATAAGGAAGATGTGCTGATCGCACAGGAACAGGGCAATAACAATCCGGAGATTTACCGCGATATCCGTTCCGCAGCGGAAAGCGGATGGGACTTTAGCAGCCGATGGTTTCGTGATCCGGCACAACTGAAGACGATACAGACCACACAAATTGTTCCGGTAGACTTAAACTGCCTGTTGTACCACCTGGAACTGACCCTTGAGAAATGTTATGCACTAAAAAAAGACATCCCTAAAGAACGTCTGTACAAGAGCCTGGCGCTGAAAAGGAGAAATAGCATCCAAAAATATTTTTGGTCGCCAAAACAGGGGTTTTACACCGATTACAACATCAGCACCAAAAAATTATCCCCGCAGCTGAGTCTTGCAGGTACCTTTCCTTTATTTTTTAATATAGCGGATATCAAACAGGCAAAAGCTGTTGGGACACTATTGAAAAAGCAGTTCCTGAAACCGGGCGGACTCATCACCACGCTTCAAAACTACCATCAGCAGTGGGATGCACCCAATGGATGGGCACCCCTACAATATATTGCTATAAAAGGTATGGAAAACTATGGGTACAAGGAAGCAGCAAAAGACTTCGCTTCCAGGTGGGTAGCACTGAATGCAGCGGTTTACAAACGAACCGGAAAGCTAATGGAGAAATATAATGTGGTGGATACACATCTGGAAGCAGGAGAAGGAGAATATACCGCCCAGGACGGATTTGGATGGACAAATGGAGTCTTGCTTGCCCTGATTAAACATTATGATTTAACGGTTGAATAAATGAACTCAATTATTAAGGCAGATCAAACCATTTGCCTGTGCCATTGTTTAACAATAGAAAAACAATCTTTATTATGGAACACTCAACAGAAATGAACACACTTAGCCAGATTTTGGAAAAATTAAGGCAGAAAGGTTTAGATAACGAAATAAAGATGACTGACCATGGCAAAATGCAGGGAGTTGGCCTGAACAAAATTTACAATCCGGAAGATCTTAAGATCATCAAAACATATCGGTTCGAGGGTGACTCAGATCCTGGCGACAACTCTGTCTTATACCTTTTAGAAGATAAAGACGGAAACATAGGGTATATCATGGATGCCTATGGCATGTACAGCTCCCAGGGAAACCTGGGATTTGATGATTTCCTGAAGAAAATCCCCACCGCCGACAGGGATTTACAGGAATTATTTAAATAGCTTTCTTATTTCGCTGATAAGCACAAAGGGTTCTCCGTTTTACTGGAAGAACCCTTTGTGCTTTTTTCATCAGCATATAATTATTTTTTAGAGGTGATGAAGCGATCATGTGCCTATTTATTCCTGTTTGTAAGCGGTAGGCTTATGATGGTTTCATCAGCATATAGTTGTTTCTTAATGGTGATGAAGCTAAGGTTTAGGAACCGTGATTTGCTGCTTCCAGTTCCATTCAGGAGGATCTACCCCCAATAAATGTTTCACAAAGAAATCCCTTCTTTTGTGCTCACCATAATCTCCACCAAGAGAATGTCCCATTCCCGGAATTTCCAGGAAATCGAAATTCTTATTGGCCTTTACCAAAGCATTGATCAGCTGTATCGTAGAAGAAGGATCTACATTTTCATCCAGCTCACCTAAAATAAGCAGCAGTTTACCCTGTAGCTGATGGGCATTGGTCACATTGGATGATGCTGCATATTGGGGGCCAATCGGGTAACCCATCCATTGTTCATTCCACCAGATTTTATCCATCCGGTTATCATGGCAGCCCGAAGAGGAAACTGCGACTTTATAAAATTCAGGATGAAAAAGTAAAGCACCGGCAGAATTTTGTCCCCCAGCCGAGTTGCCAAAAATACCCACCCTCGTGGTATCCATATAACTATACTTTTGTGCAGCAGATTTTATCCACTTTATCCGGTCCGGGAAGCCCGCATCTTTTAAGTTTTTCCAGCACACATCGTGGAAAGCTTTGGAACGGTTAGCGGTGCCCATTCCATCAATCTGTACCACAATGAAACCCAGCTCGGCAAGTTCATGCAGCGATCCGCGTGAGTCGGTCACGAAGTTTTTCGGCACAAAGGAATCCTGCGGACCGGCATAGATATATTCTATAACAGGATATTTTTTGGCGGGATCGAAGTTTCGGGGACGGATAATCATTCCCCAGATATCCGTTTTCCCGTCACGGCCTTTAGCAGTAAAGACTTCCGGCATTTTCCATCCTGTTTTCAGCAACGGAGAGATATCAGCACTATCCAGTTTCATCATGACCTTGCCATCCACAGCATTTCTTAACACAGTAACCGCTGGGTTGTCTATCCTGGAATAGGTATCCGTAAAGTATTCGTAACCGGGCGAAAATACGGCCTTATGATTTCCATTTTCTGTTGTTAGTGCCTTTAAGCCGGAACCGTCGAAATTGATACAGTAGTATTGTATAAAATAAGGATCCTGGTCTGCGCGGTAACCACTTGCCTCAAAGATAAGCTGTCTCTTCTTTTCATCTACATGGATCACCTTCCGCATTACCCAATTCCCCTTGGTCATCTGATTCTTTAATTTCCCTTTACCATCATACAGATACAGGTGGTTCCATCCATCCCTTTCCGATGCCCAGATAATTTCCCTGCCATCCTGTACATCATAGCGGTAATTTCTGCCGCTGTAATTGATAAATGTCTTACTTGTCTCTTTGATCAGGGTATTCAGTTCTCCGGTTAGTCCGTCTACTTCCATCACCTGATACTCCTGGTGTCCGCGTTTGTTGTACTCAAAAGTAAAAGCACGGCTATCTTTACGCCACTCCAGCGAAGAAATTTCGTATTGATCAGGAATCAGCGATACATCCACGGCGACCTGCTTTTTGGTGGCAACCACAAAAAGGGAAGGTTGCTTTTGGGAAAGTGCATCTCCGGGTTTCAGGTAATTACGGCTGTGTAGTTTGGGTTGAAGCTGATCTGCAGGAGAGGATTCAATCAGATAAACCATATGCGGCTGGTTGGCACGAACATGATTTGTGGCCAGTTTTTTACTGTCGGGCGACCAGACGATAAAAGGGGAATAATAATACCCTTCCGATCCGTCAAAGCTCAACTGGGATTCTTCATTGGGTTTACCCACCGGACAGATGTACACATTATAGTTTTTGATATAGGCCGTCCAGGCCTTATCCGGAGAAATGATACTTTTCCCGGTTTTGCGGTCTTCATAGCCATAATCATAGTTTGATCCGGGAATATCCTCCTTAGCAGGTTCGGGATAATCCTGGCTGGTTTTTGCGATGGGATCTACAAGCACATAACGGAGTCCGCTTCCGGTATATATACTATAATAAAATTTGTTCTGCCCTTTTATCCAGGTAATATTCTCCGGTGCATGGTATATGGAATGTTGCATCTCTCCATTTAACGCTTCTGCTCGCTGGTAGTCCTGCAAAGTCCCCTGTGCAGAAAGCGCAGCAGGAAAGAAAATAGAAATCGTAAGAATACGTATCTCTTTTTTTAAATTATTTATAACAGGTAAAAAATGTAAGGCCATATTTCAGTGATTAACAATCAGTATTCCCATGAAAAAACTGAATAAGTAAAAATAGAAGCAAAGACCTTAGGGTTCAAACCATAAATTGGTTGTTAATAGCAGTTTATTAACTGTTTTTTTTCACATTTCTCCTTTCAACTCTCCTCCAGGGCAATCAGTGGCTCCAGGTTGTTCAGTTCTTCCTCAGTAAATAACCTCGACTGAATCAGAAATGCCACATCAATGGTAGATTCGAGAGAGTAACTGGCAGCCCGCCCTTCCATCACATCCAGTGTAAGCTGTGTATGTTTCCAGTATTCAAACTGGTCGCCTGCCATGAAGAATTTACATCCCTCAATTTCGCCTATACACACATCATTTGAACCGATCAGGAAACCTCCCTTCTCAAAACAATGCGGATATGAGCCTTCACAGCAGCCTCCGCTCTGATGAAAGAATAATTCTCCGTATTCAGCTTTTAAGCGCTGAATAATGGCGACTGCCGCCGGTGTGACTAAAACTCTTTTTGTATTCATGGATCCATATTTAATTATGATGCCTTCCAGGCAGTTTATGCTTCCTGTTTTTACTTCAACAGGCAGCTGATCTTTATTACACCAGCAGTACATCAGAGTTCATCTTTAAATAAACCGCCAGTTTATCTTTCATTGTAAGCAGCGCTGTTTCATGCAGGGATCACCTGTCCAACAGCGCTGCTTATATTAAAAAACATCAACCCTTAGCACAAGGTTATCCGGCAATATTTACCAGTATTTTAACATGTGTAGGGTTGCCTAACAAAGCATCAAAACCTTCAGCAACGATATCATCAAGTTCGATATTTCCCGTCACCAGTTTTTCAACCGGCATCCTGCCTGTAGCGATCAGCTGCATCACCTCAGGAAATATATTCCTGTAGGCAATTGTACCTTTAATCGTAATCTCACGTACCACCTGGTCGAAGGCATTGGTCGTTACCGGTTTACCAAAGAGTGCCACTAATAAAGCAGTACCCCCATTTTTCAGACTTGCAATCCCGGCTTCATAAGTCGCCTGTACACCTGCCGCATCAATAAATACATCTGCTCCACCACCAGTCAGCTCCCTCACCTGTGCAACCACATTTTCTTCCTTACCATTCACGACTGCCGTTGCACCAATTTCCATGGCTTTCTCCAGGCGTTTATCAGCCACATCCACTACCACCACTTTAGTGGCACCGTTTGCTATCGCCGCCTGTACACAGAGCAACCCAATTGGTCCTGCACCAAAAATAACACAGGTTTGTCCCAGTTTTAATCCGCTGCTTTTCACTGCATATACCGCAACTGCTGCAGGCTCTACCAGGGCACCCTGTTTAAAAGTCATTTCATCCGGCATTTGATGCACCATGTAATCTTCCACGACCACATATTTTGCAAAACCACCATTCGAGGTCAGTCCCACAAAACCGAGTGGTTCCGACAAATTGTATTCGCCAGTCGTAATAAACGCACTGTCAGGATTTCTGAACAAAGGTTCAACGACCACCCTGTCTCCCACTTGAATATGTTTAACCTCTGCACCAACTTCCGTAACTATACCAGAAAATTCATGTCCCAATGTGGTCACCCCAATATGTCCGTTTAACGGATAAGGCTTGTCTTTAGGAATTAACATAGGCCCATGGGAATACTCATGTAAATCGGAACCGCAGATACCTGCGTACTGAACCTCTATTTTAACCTGTCTGGCTTCTGCTACCGGGATTGGGGCATCCTCTACTCTAATATCTTTCGCTGCGTACCAGCGTGCTGCTTTCATCGTGTTCTCTGACATCTTAAAATTGTTTTTTGTGTTTATATAATTTGGTATCGTATTCGTTATCAGTATCGTATAGTCAAATAAAAAATTATGATCTGTTTGCAGGGCATTCCTTTTATAAAAATAAAAAAGCACCGGATTCCCCGGTGCTCCCCTAAATAAACCTAAAAGAAACCCAATTTGTTTTTATCATAAGAGATGAGCATGTTCTTCACACTTCTATAGTGGTCCAGCATCATCTTGTGGTTTTCCCTGCCAAAGCCGGATTTTTTATATCCGCCAAAGGGTGCATGGGCAGGGTAAGCATGGTACTGGTTCACCCAGATCCGCCCCGCATCAATGGCGCGCGGCACCTGGTACAGTTCATGCGCATCACGGGTCCATACCCCCGCACCTAATCCGTATAAAGTATCATTGGCAATTTCTATCGCCTCTTCCACCGTTTTAAAGGTGGTGACACAGACCACAGGCCCGAAAATCTCTTCCTGAAAAATACGCATCTTGTTATGCCCTTTAAATATCGTCGGACTGATATAGTAACCCTTCTCCAAATCTCCCGGCAATGAATTGATCTCTCCGCCAAGCAAGACCTCTGCGCCTTCTTCCTTCCCTATTTTCAGGTAGGAAAGTATCTTTTGATATTGCTCATTGGAAGTTTGTGCGCCCATCATACTGTCTTTATCCAGCGGATGTAGGGTTTGAATTGCTTTGCTGCGTTCAATCACCCTGGCGATAAACTTCTCATAAATACTCTCCTGGATCAGCAAGCGGGATGGACAGGTACAGACTTCTCCCTGGTTTAACGCAAAAAGAACAGCTCCTTCCACTGCTTTATCAAAGAAAGCATCATCTTCATCCGCTACTGATTCAAAAAATATATTAGGCGATTTTCCGCCCAGTTCCATGGTAGAAGAAATGATATTCTCCGCAGCATACTGCATAATCAGTCGCCCTGAAGTGGTACTTCCGGTAAAAGCAACCTTCGCAATGCGCGGGGAAGTCGCCAGTGGTTTACCCACCTCAATTCCATACCCATTGACGACATTCAGTACCCCCGGGGGCAACAGATCGCCGATAAGTTCCATCAGCACCATAATCGACACCGGTGTCTGCTCTGCCGGTTTCACCACTGTACAGCAACCTGCTGCCAGCGCAGGCGCAATTTTCCAGGTGGCCATTAACAAAGGGAAATTCCAGGGTATAATTTGTGCCACCACACCTATAGGTTCATGAAGGACCAGACTCACCGTATGTTCGTCATGCTCGGCAAGTGTACCCTCATCCCCACGGATCACCCCGGCGAAATACCTGAAATGATCTACAACCAGCGGCAAATCTGTCGCCAGGCATTCCCTCACGGCCTTTCCGTTGTCTATCGTCTCTACAATAGCCAGGTATTCCAGGTTATCTTCTATCCGTTGTGCAATTTTTAACAGGATATTGCTCCGTTCTGTGGCTGATGTTTTACGCCAGGTCTTGAAAGCTTCATGCGCAGCATCGAGCGCCAGATTCACATCTTCCTTCCCTGAGCGTGCAGCTTTGGTGAATACCTGACCATCAATTGGTGAAATATTATCAAAATATATCCCTTTTACCGGAGGGACGAATTTACCCCCGATATAATTATCGTAATGGGGTTTAAATACCGGCTTTTCAAATAATTGTGACATGTGTATATATATTTGGTTAGTACAAACTTAATCCCCGGCCGGCTCAGCCGGTAGCATAATCGTTGCAAACCATAGCACAATCGTTTCAGTTAGTGTAACAGAATTGAAATAAACTTATATTTGATACAATAAATTGATTTCCTGACCAAAATAATACTTCCTATGCGCCATAATCCAGCTCTGATCGATCTGAGTAAGGGAGCAAGTCTACAGACCCTGGTAGAAAACAGAACAGCGTATACGCTGCAACGTTGTGAGCTGAATGTCTTTGAGACCTATGCCACGTCCTACGAGGTGCCCTTAACCTTTAATGATTTCGTGATTACCAGCATGCTGAGGGGTAAAAAAGTCATGCACCTGCTGGACAAGAAGGAATTTTATTACCTGCCCGGCGAGACGGTGATTGTGCCTCCTGCGAACCTGATGCGGATAGATTTTCCCGAAGCAACGGATGTAAACCCTACACAATGCATTGCCCTGGCGATAGACAATGACCAGATTAAACAAACCATCAGGTACCTCAATGAATATTTTCCGAAAGCTGACCAGCAGCACAAATGGTCATTGAACTATGATGAGTTCCACTTTCACAACAATGAAGAAATTACCTTCCTCATCAACAAGATCATCCGCATCTGCGCTGAAGGATCGAGGGAGAAGGATGTGCTGGCCGACCTTACCTTAAAAGAATTGCTGGTCAGGATCATGCAGACCCAGAACCTGCAGGTGATGGACGGCGCAAAACATGCTGCCAGTAATAACCCTTTGGCTTATGCCCTGGGATACATTAAAAACAACCTGGGGGAAAAGATAAATATTGCGCACCTGAGCAATAAAGCCTGTATGAGCAAGGCAACGTTTTACCGTTTGTTCAAGCGTGAGCTGGGGATCAGTCCGAATGATTATATCCTTACCGAAAGGATCAAACGTGCCAAACAATTGCTGTCAAAACCGGGATCCAAGATTGCAGCCATCAGCTATGAACTGGGTTTCAGTGATGCCAATTATTTCAGCAGGGTATTCAAAAAGCTGGAAGGCATTACTCCCGGAGGGTACCAGCTTCAGCGTGACCAGGTACAGACAAGCGGATATTCATAAAAAATAATCGTAATTATATAAAAATAATTTCTCTCTATTCCTTAATATTGCAGGGTGATGAAAAGAATCCTGCTCTGTATCCTTGCCTGCTTTTACCTGGGAATTTCCAGTGGGGCAACAGTGCATTTTCATTACTGTATGGGTCAGCTGGTTAAACTCGGCCTCTCTGCCCCACAAAAAACACCCTGCCCCTTCTGTGGCATGGAGAAAAAAGAAGCCAGTAAAAAATCATGCTGTAAAGATGATTATACCCAGGCTAAGGTCGATCAGTCACAAAAAACTGATCCGGTTCAGCATCAGTTCCAGCCTTTGTGCCCTGTACTTTCTCCTGCATCAGACTGGAAAAGCTGTGTAGCGGTTTTACCTATTGGGAGCCACAGCATTAATTTAAAGAATGCCCCTCCGGAAAAGGAACCTGTTCCTGTTTTTATCCGCAACTGTACCTACAGAATTTAGCCGCTGGCCGCTGATTTCCTTTCGAGAGCTCAGCCACACTTCCACCATTCCTGAAGCACCATTTATAAAATCAGCAGATTTTGTAAATCTCCTGCTGAATCAAACATTTGTCAACAGCATACAAACCATTCCCCCTGCCTTCACAGGACAGGGGGTAACAAGTATTGAACAACAATATGGTACATAAAATTATAGCATGGTCATTACGAAACCGTTTCATCGTCCTGCTGCTGGCAGCAGGATTACTGGCATGGGGGGTAATTTCAGTCCGAAAAAATCCCATAGATGCGATACCCGACCTCTCCGAGAACCAGGTTATCGTGTTTACAGAATGGATGGGTCGCTCTCCGCAATTGATCGAAGACCAGGTTACCTATCCACTGGTC
Organism: Pedobacter sp. AW31-3R; assembly: GCF_052180285.1. NCBI lineage: Bacteria > Pseudomonadati > Bacteroidota > Sphingobacteriia > Sphingobacteriales > Sphingobacteriaceae > Pedobacter > Pedobacter sp. AW31-3R. The sequence continues at coordinate 6,277,708 of NZ_CP197475.1, forward strand.
ACCAACCTGCAGGGAATCCCCAAAATCAAATACGTCAGGGGTTCTTCCATGTTTGGCATGAGCTTCATTTATGTCATCTTTGAAGATGATGTAGACGTATACTGGGCAAGGGAGCGCGTCCTGGAACGCCTCAGTACAGTCAGCCGCTCCCTGCCCGAAGGCGTGTCTCCGCAACTTGGCCCTGACGGCACCGGTGTGGGACATATCCTGTGGTATACCCTGGATGCTCCTGAGACCGACCTGGGGGAGCAGCGCGCCATACAGGACTGGTATGTCAAATTTGCCTTGCAGAATGTTCCTGGTGTCAGTGAAATCGCTTCCTTCGGTGGTTTCCAGAAACAATACCAGGTATCGGTGGATCCCAATAAACTCCTGTATTACAAATTGTCCATCCCGGAAGTGATCTCTGCCATACGGTCGAACAACAACGAATCGGGTGGAAGGAAATTCGAGATGAGCGACATTGGTTACATCATCAAGACCTCTGGTTACCTGAAATCGCTGGAGGAGATTGGCAATATCCCGGTGAAGAACCAGCAGGGTACTCCCATTAAAGTAAAAGACGTCGCCACGGTGCAAATGACGGGTGACAGCCGCCTGGGCATATTCGATCAGGATGGTGAAGGGGAACGTGTGGGCGGTATCGTTGTCATGCGCTACGGAGAAAATGCCGCGGCAGTCATCGACAGGGTAAAAGCCAAAATGAAGGAAGTGTCCAAAGGACTGCCTTCAGGCGTGAAATTCGATATTGTTTATGACAGGGGGAAACTGATCCAGGAATCGGTCGACTCGATCACCCATACCCTTATTGAAGAAATGATTGTCGTCTCCCTCGTGGTCGTCATCTTTCTTTTCCACTGGAGGAGTGCCCTGAGTATCATCATACAAATCCCGATCACCATTGCTGCCAGCTTTATCTTCTTAAACGCATTTGGCATCTCTTCCAACATCATGTCCCTGACGGGGATTGCCCTCGCTATCGGTGTGATCGTTGACAATGGGATCGTCATGAGTGAAAATGCCTACAAACACCTCGCAGAGCGCTATGAACAATGGCAGAATGAACAACAAAAAATTAAAGAATAATGAGCAGCCGGATCACACGAATATTCAAAAAAAGCCCATCATGGATGAAAACCCGGGGTACCACAAATAAAAAGGATCGGGAATGGATCTCAGAAGAAGAAAGGCTGGCGATCATAGAGAAATCCAGCAAACAGGTATCACGCGGGGTTTTCTTCGCCACGATTATTATCATTACCTCTTTTCTTCCGGTATTCCTCTTAACCGGACAGGAAGGAAAACTGTTCCATCCCCTGGCCTATACCAAAACATTCATCATGATTGTAGATGCTTTGCTGGTACTTACCCTTGCTCCGGTACTGATCTCCTTTTTTATGAAAGGGAAATTCCGCCCGGATACCGCGAACCCGGTCAACAGGGTGCTGGAAAAAGTTTACGAACCGGTCATCAGGACGGTACTGAAATGGCGTAAAACAACGATTGCCATCAATGTCATCGCTTTACTGATCACCATTCCCCTGCTCAAAAACCTGGGTACGGAATTTATGCCACCCCTCGATGAGCAGAGCATTCTGTTTATGCCCGTTACCCTGCCCGATGTGAGTAACAATGAGGCCAAAAGAATCCTGCAGGTTCAGGACAAGATCATTAAATCGGTTCCTGAAGTAGAAAAAGTACTGGGTAAAGCGGGAAGGGCAAGTACGGCGACAGACAACTCACCGATCAGTATGATCGAAACGATTATCATGCTAAAACCCCATACGGAATGGCGTGAAGGCTGGACAAAAAAGGACATCATTGATGAACTGGACCGAAAGCTGCAAATTCCGGGTGTGGTCAACGGCTGGACACAACCGATCATTAACCGGATCAATATGCTGGCTACGGGTATCCGTACCGATGTGGGCATTAAAGTTTACGGACAAAACCTGGATACCATTGCGGCGGTCTCGGCACGTGTAAAAACTGCCCTGGAAGGCACCAAAGGAATCAGTGATTTATATGTAGACCCCATCACCGGCGGCAAATACCTCTCGGTTAACATTCACCGGGAAGAATTATCACGTTACGGTCTAACCATAGATCAGGTGAACCAAACGGTAGAATCTGCCCTGGGGGGTGCCACTATCGGCAATACCATTGAAGGCAGGCAGCGCTTTTCCATTGGCGTACGCCTGGCGCAGGAATTCAGGAACAGCATCAGCAGCATTAACCGGATACCGCTGCAATCTTCCGCCATGGGCGAAATTCCCCTGTCTGCCGTAGCTGATATACGTTTTGAGGATGGTCCGCCAATGATCAATTCTGAAAATGCCCTGTTAAGGGGAGCAGTCATGTTCAATGTGCGTGACCGCGACCTGGGCAGTACCGTCAAAGAGGCCATAGAACAGCTCAATAAAGCGCAGGGCATTCTTCCTGAAGGATATTTCCTGGAATGGAGCGGACAATATGAACAGCTGATCCGCGGTCAGCAAACCCTGTTATGGATTGCCCCCATCGTTTTGCTGATTATCTTTTTCTCCCTCTATTTTGCTTTCAACTCCTTACGGGAAGCATTTCTGAGCCTGATTACCATTCCCTTCGCCCTTATTGGTGGGGCCTATATCATTTATTTCTGGGGAGTCAACCTCTCTATTGCCGTTGCAGTAGGCTTTATTGCCCTGTTTGGTATTGCTGTAGAAACGGGGATTGTGATGGTGATCTACCTGAATGATGCCATGCAGCAACTGATCGCCATCAAAGGAAATTCCAGCGCAACCATCACTACAGAAGACCTGCGTGAGTATGTCGTACGCGGAGCAGCGAAAAGATTACGTCCAAAGCTGATGACGGTCTGCGTATCGCTTTTCGGACTTGTCCCTGTGCTCTGGGCAAACGGAGTAGGTACCGATGTGATGCAGCCTATTGTACTGCCCATGATTGGCGGAGTACTGACTTCATCTACACACATTTTACTGGTTACGCCATTGATATTTTTAATGGCAAAGGAATATGAATTAAAGAAATACGGAAAACTGGAGGTACACAATGTTCATCATTAATCAACACCAGGGCATACATCAAACCGGAAGGCTGCTGCTGGCCATTTCGCTGTTACTGCCTTTCACTCTTGCGGCGCAGCAGCAACAGCCTGCTATCAGTCTGGACAGCCTGCTGAAACGTGTGGAAAACAACAATATCTCTCTGCAGAAATATGCACTGAAAGCGGAGAGTTACGGCTATAAAGCCAAAGCTGCTACAGCATGGATGGCACCGATGATTGGTGCGGGAACCTTCATGACCCCTTATCCGGGACAGGAAGTGATGGACGACAGGGATAAAGGTTCCCTGATGTTCCAACTCGAGCAGGACATTCCCAATCCGGCAAAGCTCAATGCACAAAGACGTTATATTGCTTCCCAGGCCGATGCAGAACTGAGCGGACGCCATATTGCCCTGAACACCCTTAAGGCACAGGCAAAAAATCTTTACTATACCTGGCTCATTGCCCGGCAACGCATCCATGTCCTCCGGAAAAACGACAGGATTATGCAAATGATGAAGAAGATTGAGGACATCCGCTATCCCTATAACCAATCGAAGTTATCAGGCGTATACCGTGCGCAGGCAAAAATAGAAGAAAACCAGAATATGATCCGCATGCAGCAGGGTGATATCGCAAGGGCAAGGGCATGGCTGAACAGCCTGATGAATGCCCCTGCCAATCAGCCCCTGGAAATAGACAGCACCACTGTCCCGCAATTTAATGCTGAAGCAGTGATCGATACTGCTAGTCTGGCCACACAGCGCAAGGATATCCTGCAGATGGAACAGAACATCCGTTCCATGAAACTGGGCATCACAGCCATGAAGGCACAGGCAAAACCCGACTTCAGGATCAGGTTCGACCATATGTATCCCTTAAATAAAATGATGCCCAAAGCCTACAGCGTGATGGGAATGCTGAGCATCCCTATCGTACCATGGGCTTCAAAAATGTATAAATCAGAAGTGAAAGCGATGAGCTATGATATCCAGGCCATGGAAAAAGAACGTACAGGCATGTTACAGGAATCGCAGGGCATGTTATACGGAATGCAATACCAGATCCAATCGATGTCTGACAGGATCGACGCCATGGAAAAGAAAATCGTTCCAGCCCTGCAGCGTAGCATGGATGCCGACTTCGTCTCCTACCAGGAAAATAAACTGGCACTGCCGGAAGTCATCAGTTCATGGGAGGCCCTGACCATGATGGAAACCAATGTACTGGATGAAAAATTGAAATTATATCAGATGATCGTTGATTATGAAAAGGAATTATACCGTTAAGAGGAATTACCTGCCAGGTCTGCTGATAGGATTAATGATAGGGGCAGCTGCCTGCAAACAAAAAAAACAAACGGACACCACACAGGCAGGACAGTCGGCGGCCCAGCACCATAGCCCGGCAGATACCAGTTTGAATGACCTGCTGAAACCGGTCAACGAGCGGGTCATTGCCAGCATCCCTGTCATCAGGGCCAGCAAAGGGCCGTCGGTATACATCAGGGAAATATCCGGACGTATCGCCTACGATTCACGCAACCAGGTCAGCGTATCAAGCCGGGTATCGGGACGTATAGAAAAAATCTATATCAGGTATAATTATCAGCCGGTAAAAAAAGGACAGCTGATTTTAACCTTATATGCTCCCGATCTCGCCGCAGCACAGCGCGAACTGTTGCTGATCGGAAACACGCTGAACAGCGGGAATTCCGGACAATCCGGCACCGAAGATCGCCGGTTGCTGCAATCGGCAAAACAAAAACTGCTGCTGCTGGGCATGAGTGCTGCACAGGTAAACAGGGTATTGAAAACGGGACAGATCAGTTATACCATTCCTGTATACAGCAATGCCACCGGTTATATCCTGGAACAAAGTACCGGCAGTGCAAGTGTACCGTCAGCCGCTCCGGTTCCCCCGCCTTCCTCTGCTATGGATCAGATGAACAGCGGAAGCAATGATGCCGGAAACAGCCTAAGCTCCAGCCCTGTGGCCTCTTCAGCAGTCCTGCTCCGTGAAGGACAATACCTGAATGCCGGGCAGCGCATTTTTACGATTTATGAGTCCTCAGCCCTGGTGGCGGAATTTTTCCTCCCTCCACAGGACGCCGCCCATGTCAGTACACAGGCGAAAGTCATTATTCAGCCTGCCGCTGGCAGCAAGGAAACCTTAACAGGAAAAATTGGCCTCATCCAACCGGTGATCAATGCCGGGGAGAACTTCGTACTGGCAAGGGTTTACCTTGGCAGGAACAAGCTGCAGGTTGGAGAACTGGTGAACGGGAAGCTGCCATTGATCACAGAAAGTACCTACTGGTTACCGAAGGAAGCGGTACTGTCGCTGGGTAACCAATCGGTGGTCTTCAGGAAAGAGGGGAAATCCTTTATCCCTGAAACCGTAAAAACCGGGATTACTCAGCACAATCAGGTGCAGATACTTGACGATATCCGGGATTGGGCCATTGCCAGAAATTCCTGGTACCTGGTGGACAGTGAAAGTTTTATTAAAATCAAAAATGAAAGGGATTAAGCATATGGAAAGGAAAGAATTTATCAGAAGCCTTGCATTTTTTGCACTGACACCAATGGCCTATCTCGCCTCCTGCACAGAGGAAAAAAAAGGGAAAACGGGAGCCGCAACACAGACCTATACCTGCCCTATGCACCCCCAGGTTGTGCAGGACAAACAAGGTACCTGTCCGGTATGCGGAATGGATCTCGTTCCTTTCAACCGGAATGAAACGGCTGCTTACCTGATCCTGGACGACAGTCAGCGTGCCTTAGCCAATATTACCACCTTAAGCGCAGGAACAGGCGCTTTACAGACTTTCAAACAATTGAACGGCCGCCTGATCGTAAACCCTGAAAAAACGGAAATTATTTCCAGCAGGGTTGCCGGAAGGATAGAACATTTATATGTGAGGCAAACGGGAGAAAAGATCAGCAAGGGACAGCCGCTGTACCAGATTTACTCGGAAAATTTATTGGTTTTACAACAGGAATACCTGCTTGCCCTTACCCAGGCGGCAGCTTTTCCGGGCGACAACACCTTCGCACGCCTGTTGCAATCCGCTGTACAAAAGCTAAAACTTTACGGGCAGTCGGCCAGCCAGATCCAACAGCTTCAACGGGCAAAAAAGACCAATCCTTACATCACCTTTACTGCCCCTGCAAACGGGACGGTCGCAGAACTGCCGGTTACCGAAGGGGAATATGTAGCAGAAGGTGGTCAGGTGATGCGACTGGAAGGCTACCAGTCATTATGGGTGGAAGCCGACCTCTATCCTGCCGAAGCAGGCAGTATCAGGGAAGGTCAGCAACTTAAAGTAGTGATCCCCGGATGGGAAAACCAGCCGCAGCTGATGACAGTAGCCTTCACCAACCCTGCGTTGCAGGCCAATAGCCAGCTTACACAAATCAGGGGAGCTATTCCCAACCCCAACCTGCAATGGCAGCCCGGACTTCAGGCCAATATATTTCTGCCTTTAATATCCACTGACCAGACCAGGAGTTTACCTGTTGGTGCGGTGATCCGTGATGGAAAAGGAGCACATATATGGATAGAAAGAAGTAAAGGCCGGTTTGAGCCGCAGGTCGTAAAAACAGGGACTGAAGACTTTGACCGGGTGGAAATCACTGAAGGCTTAGCGGATGGCGATCAGGTGGTTGTTACCGGAGCTTATCTTCTTTACAGTGAATATATCCTGAAGAAAGGAAAAAACCCAGTTGAATAGCCAATACCATTCAGGAACAGACCGCATTCAAGAACAGAAACAACCCATAACATACACGAAATGATGAACACACGCAGCTACCTATTTTTATGGACTACAGCAACACTATTATTCGCGGCATGTAATTCCAGCCAGACTTCCACAGCCACAGACAGTACCGGCCATCGTGCTGACACGTCAAACAAGGAGGTAGCCACCAGTACTGCCCTTAAACTGAAAGATGACCATTTGAATGCCATTGTGCCCTTTTATTTAGATTTATCGAAAGCACTGACCGACGAAGATGCTACCGGAGCCCAGGTTGCCGCAGCCGCAATGGAATTGGGGTTGAACGAGGTAAAAGGGGGACAAGGGGCTGCCCTTGCCAAAGCAGCTGCTGAACTGACGGCTGCAGCTGATATTGAGTCCCAGCGGAAGTTATTTTCAGCATTCAGCGATGGCTTTATTGCCTTGCTGAAACAAACCGGAATGGCAGGAGGTGAATTATTTATCGTACACTGCCCGATGGCTATGAATAACACGGGTGCCAACTGGATCAGTGCGACCAAAACAGTGAGGAATCCATATTACGGAGAAAGTATGCTGACTTGCGGGTCGGTGAAGGAAACCTTAAAATAGGCAAGAAAAAACCGGGTTGGCATATATGCCGGACCCGGTTGAGAAAATTAAACTGAGAGCGCTTAACTTAATTTTTATTTCAGGAAGATCTTCCTCACTGCATTATTGGTCATATCTATAAAATACAGATTGCCTTGCTTGTCAATGGTCATATCTCCGATCCAGCCAGATTTAGCCTCGGTCAGTGATCCATCAACATTACTGCCACTTCCAAAACTTACAACCGTAGTCTTCTCTTTGGAAGCAATGTTAACTTTACTGATGATACCGTATTTATCTGCCACATACAGGTTGCCAGCACCATCTGCTACCACAGCAGTAATCGTTGAGAAGCCACTTGCAACATAATTTACCACATTCGAACCTAAGGTATATGCCTGAACTGAAGCCTGATTATAATCTGCTGTATAAGCCACGTTGCCAGCAATAACAAAACGTGCCTCTTCAGCATAACCAGATCTTCCGATCTGCGTGGCCGTTGCTACACCCGTTTTACTCACCATATATGCACCGTCAAAAGCACCTCTGGCTACATACAATATTCCATTCTCATCGAAAGTCGACTTCAGTAACGTGCTCAGCGCAGGTGTAAAAGTGCTGACCATACCCTGTGGAGTTATTTTACGGATTCCTTTATAATCACTCACAAACAGGTTGTCATTGGCATCTATTGACATTCCCGGATTGTAGGCGAAAGAAAACGATGCCGCACTGCCTTGCCCATCGGCATTACCAGACACACCGCTACCTGCAAATAAGGTCACCGTACCATCTGTAGCAATTTTCTTGATGCGGTATTTTTCTGTTTCTATGACGAATACGTTGCCTTTGCTATCTACGACCAGACTGCTTGTTTTATAGTTTATTAAACTCAGGTCTGTATTGCCAACTCCACCAGCAAGTGTGATTACACCCGCACGGTTGAAATCAACAGGAGCAATTGCAGTTACACCATTTACGACAACTTTTAACGGTCCTGAAGTAAATCCTTCCGGTGCAATAACAACCAGGGTTGTGGCTGAGGCACTCTCTACAGTTGCTGCAGTACCATTAAAGGTAACGGCATTCTGAGCAGCAGCAGCATTGAAACCAGTACCTGTTATCGTCACCCGTGTACCAGCTAAACCGCTCTCCGGACTCAGCCTGGCAATTCCCAGCGTCTGATCTTTAAATTCAGGCCCTTCTGCCAGCTGATCATTTACACGAAGCAGGATTTTACCACTGCCCGTTCCTCCCGGAATATCCAGTGTGAGTTTAAAGGCTGTTGCTGTTTTCACAGGCACATTCACCCCATTGATGGTTACTTTGTTCTCCTCAGTTAACGTACTGAAAGTGGTTCCTGTAATGGTCATTTCTGTTCCTGAAGGCCCACTCAGAGGGGTCACATTTAAGATCGCAGGCGGCACGACAACGGTAAATACAGGCCCTGTCACTTTTTGTCCGTTTATCGTTACAGACAGCGCACCTGTACTCACCTCATCCGGTGCAATAACGATCAGGTGATCTTCTGCAGCTTCCTCAACCACTGCCACTTTTCCATTAAATTCAACCGTGTTACCCGCTGCCAGTTCTTCAAAACCAGCGCCGGAAATACGTACCTTTGTGCCTTTACCCCCTGTTAATGGTTTAACTGCAGCAATAGACTGGAATTTGAAAGACTGCCCGGAAGCTTCCTTCCCGTTCACCTTTACCATCACTGGCCCGCTGCCTGCATCTACAGGAACTTCAGCCACGATAAGGGTATCACTTGCACTGACCACCGCGGATAGCTTACCGTTGATATACACTTCAGCCGGACCGGTTAAACTTCCAAATCCTGCCCCCGAAATACGGATATGCGTACCCGCTGAACCATTTGCCGGACTAATTTTGGTGATGGTCAGGTCCTGGTAAGTATACTTCCCTACCGTAACAGATTCTTCATTCACTTTCATCACGATATCCCCGGTTGCTCCACCAGATGGAGCCCTTAAGACAATCGCACTGGAAGTGGCACTCACCACGTCCGCCTTGGTACCGGCGAAAGTCGCCGATACTGCATTGATGTTACTGCTTAAACCAGTTCCTTCCACCGTAACCAGGGTACCCTGGTTACCACTGTTCGGATAATAATCTGTAACTGCAAGAGGTACGCGGACCACCTCAGTTTCATCTTTTTTACAGGCTGCAAACAACAGCAACAGGATAGCGAAACTGCAAAGTCCCCTGTATAGTGCAGATGTATTCAATAGGCCTTGATTCTTCATTTTCTTATCTATATATAGCTTCATCTTTTTTCGTTAAAAAGTATACCTTAAACCCAGCTGCATTTGTGTTCTTGAGCCATAATAATCGATGCTGTATGGCGTACCCGGATCATCAAACGTATACACCGGATAACCACCAGCATTTTGCTGTGGCGGGAACAGGGTTGGCGTCAGGCCTACGCTGGAAGTGGAATTGAACGTATTCGGAGAGAAGTACTGGATCCCCCATTTTTTGCTGATCAGATTCGTCAGGTTCATCACATCAGCAGTCAGTGTGATAAAGTGTTTATTATCTTTCGTTACGAACAGATCATGGGAAAGATGAAGGTCTGCCTGCACATTCCATGGGGTACGGCCTTTATTACGTTCCGTAAAATCACCCCTCCTGCTGCTCAGGTAATCATTCCCGTCAATCAGCTTGTTGAATGCGTCTGCCTGTTGGAGGGCTGTTCCTGCAGTATTGTTCTTAAAGAAAAGGACGGCCTCATCCCGCTGCGGAATATAGGCAAGACTCACCTGTTGTGGCAATCCCTGTACACTGTTGTTCACAATTCCGTAAGTAAAAGGACTGCCTGACTGTGCACTGAAGAACAGGGAAACGTTGGTCTTTCCTGCCCTGTTCCAGCTCTTGTTGTAGCTGATACTGCTGACAATGCGGTTCCTGATATCAAAATTACTGTTGGCCAGGGAGGGATTATTCGGAACCAGCGACTGGTTCAACTGCCAGTTCGACTCCATGGAGTTACGTACGCCATTGGACAAGTCTTTGGACTGTCCGTAAGTATAAGATACTGAAGCCTGCAATACATTGGCAATAGTCTTGCTGATGCTTCCCGTTATGCTATAACGGTATCCTTTACTGGTATTGCTCAGCAAATAAGTATTAGAGAAACGCTGGTCGACCGTTCCACTATAAATAGGCTGCTGACGTAATTTATCATAGTTATAATAAGTCGGATTATCCTGTACATTCAGTTGTTGGAAAAGCACATCCTTGATATTTTTTGTATAGGTTCCTTCCAGCGTAAATTTCCATTGATCTGGAGTTGAATAATCTACTGCCAGATTTGTCCTTAACACCTGTGGCATCACAAAATCATTATCAATCAGGTCTACCTGGGTTTTGCCACTGTTTGGATTATTCATCACCGCACCATTGGCCTGGATAAAATCACCGATACCGTTCGGGCCACCTTTCAGCGGGTTTGAACCCGGTACAAAAGGTTTCTGGTCTGCCTTCTGGTCAAAACCACCAAAGCTATCCCCTGTATTGTAGAAAGCATAAGCCAGCCACGCCATAGGGATTCTTCCTGTAAACAAACCGGCACCACCTCTTACAATTACGCTTTGATCTCCCAGCCAGTCATAACGGAAACCTACCCTTGGAGAAATCTGCACCTTGTTCAGGAATTTATTATTGATCTTGTTGAGTGGAGTATACGTGTACGTCGTACCAAAATAAGGATCTGCCAATGCAGTTTGTGTTTTGTTACTCAGTACCGGCATCTGCGGCAGGTCGGTCATGTCCGCCCTTAATCCCGGGATAACCTTTAGCTTGTCAGAGATGCGGATTTCATCCTGAACATATACACTGTACATGTTCACATTAAAAACAGCACCAGGATTTTCAAGCAGATTATCCCTGTTATTGTTGCCATAACTGTAAGCTCCTCTTACACGGTAAGGTGTATTACTCAGGTAATCTTCAATGCTCAGGTAATCTACCCGGCCATTCCATGAGTTGACAAAACCATAATTGATCTTATACAGCTCATTGTGTGTACCTACAGTAAAGTTATGTTTGCCCAGGTTCCAGTTCAGGTTACCGGTCAGTTCCAGTGTACGCTGTTTCATGTTAAAAATACTGGCTTCCCTGTCTGTCCCCAGATAAATGGTTGTTCCGGGTGTACGCCCTGCAATTTGTACCTGTGGTGCGCTCGGATCTCCCAGAGGATCCCGGGAATCATTTACACGGGTATATCCTACCAGTAAATTGCCTGACAGCCTGTTATTGAACCTGCTTTTCAATTCGGCTACAGTAGCCGTCTGGTTGTTTTTTTGCAGGAAGGCCATACTGCTGAACCTGAAATCCTGCTGGTCACGGTCCATATGCGTGGCCTCAGAAATAATGGTATTGTTACGTACTGCCAGCTGATGTTTATCATTGATATTCCAGTCAATACGGTTAAAAAACTTGTGCGATTTGGCATAAGTGGTAAACTCATCCCCTGTACCGGCATCCATATGCCCTGCAGCGCTGATGGCGTTTGCATCGGCGATGCTCAGGATGCGGCTTGTTTCTGCCTGCCCTACGTTCAGCTGTGTAGGATCATTCCGATGTGTGAACTCTTCCGTACTGAAAAAGAACAATTTATTTTTAATGATAGGGAAACCCACACGGAAACCTGCCTGGTAGTCGTGGAAGTCGCTGTTCATTTTACCGAGCGTTCCTACCCTGTCTTTGCCCGTTAACGTGGCATTACGGCCAAAACCATAAACAGAGCCGGTAAGGGTATTGGTTCCGCTGCGTGTCACTGCATTCACAGATCCGCCGGTAAAATTACCGATCTTCACATCAAAAGGGGCAAGGTAAACCTGCATGTCCTCAATCGCATCCAGTGAAATCGGGTTGGTACGCGTAGAACTTCCTGCCATACCGGAGGTACCTGACTGACCACCCAGGGAAGGACTAAAACCGATGGCATCGTTGTTCACGGCACCATCAATCGTTACGTTGTTGTAGCGGAAGTTGGCACCGCCAAAACTGTTGTCCTTGCTTCCCTGTGGTACCAGACGGGTAATATCAGTAATACTTCTGGATACCGTAGCCATGTTACGTACCTGATCTGCACTGATATTTTTTCCGGCACCATAGGTATTGGCCTGTGCACCTCTTTTTGTCGCCTTAATGGCGATCTCTGCCAGTTGCTGGCTTTGATCTCCTAAAGCAAAATTGAGCTGTATGGCCGCACCTAACCTGACCGTTATCCCTTCCTTTTTATCATTTTTCATGCTGATCATTGCGGCCTCTACACTGTAAGGGCCGCCAATGCGCAGGTTTGGAAGGTAATATCTTCCGTTTTTATCGGCCGAGGTAGCATATTTTGTACCTGATGGCTGGTGGATCGCAACTACTGTAGCACCGGGCAGGGGCAGTCCGGTACTGTCATACACCGTTCCGCCCAGCGTACCGCTGGTTTCCTGCGCCATCCCTGCAAAAGGAAGCAGCAGGAAAAGGAACAGGATATTTGTTCTGAATATTTTATATAATGTCATCTGTAAAATCTTAATTATGTTTACTGTGTGATCTTCAGCACACTACCAATAGTATGCAATACCCCATTTCCAGCAAGGACGTCCCTGTTTGTTAATAATATTGCGCTTGTATTTCCTGTACCCTGTACCGAGATGCCATTATAAGTACCCGGAACAGATGGATTTGCGATGAGCTTTACTGTCACCGAGTTCCCATCTAACATGGTCTGTTTACTGAGCAAGGTTGTACCCGTACTCAGCACATAATCGTACACAAAACGGCGGTCTGCCAGGATATGGTAACGCATCAAACGACTGAGTACTGCCGGATCTGCCGCTTCTATGTCCTGCAGGGAGGAAAGTCCGTAAGCTTTCATGGCTGTATTCTCCGGCGCAAATACCGTATAGGTTTCATTTTTGCTAAGCATCTCTGTAAGTCCGGCTTTCTGCAGTGCCTGGTAAAATAAACTCAGGTTACGGTCGTTCGCGATTGCTTCCAGCACATACGCAAAAGCATAAGGCTGTAGCACACGGTCAATTACCTGGATCACCCCGTTAGAAGCAGGGATGTTTTTTGACAGGATTACTGCACCATTGATCGTAAGTACCGTATCCGGACCTTTTACCCAATGGGTGACAAACAGCTTACCGCCATTATAGGAACGGATCTCCTGGTTGAACAAAAAAGGTAAGCGTTTAAAATCGTAATTTCCATCTATAATATGGTACTGCATGAGCGCTGATATTTTTGCAGACTCAGCAGCAATAAGTGTCGCAGCATCAGGATAACCTGCCGTTACGAAAGCATCATCACTTGGCGCAATGACTGTAAAAGGCCCTGTTTCCTGCAGTTTACTGTTTAAGCCACTCCGAGTTAATCCGGTATTAAATACAGACAGGTTAAAATTATCGGCCACTACCCTGCTCAGGTTACTGGCATCAGGTTGTACGACTGTATCCTCCTCTTTCTTACAGGCTCCGGCACCTACAAGGAGAGCTAACAGCAGCAGAAAAAGGGATAAAGGCTGTTTGAATATGGTGTTATTGTTCATTTGTCTTTGATCTTGTTGAGGAAAATATCCCGGTTAAAACTTAAAATCTGCCGTGGGTATCAAGTGGTCTACCGCATGGATTGGCCCCATGATGGTATTGATATCACCATCCACAACTACCGCTGGAAGGTGTGTTGACCCTTTGGCCTTAATGGTAACCGCACCCGCTGCATTTTTACCGAATTCAAGTGGCATTACCATAGGGGGAAAACCTAACGAACTGTTACTCGTGCGCAAAACATAGTCTGACAGTACATCATTATTAAGGTCATTGCTGTAAAAAGTTGTTGGAGTGGTCCTCCCCGCACCGCCATACGGCTCCATTGGATAAATCAGATCCGACCAGCGGTGTAGGGTCAGCATATAATCAGATGCAAAGAGACCAGATACAACCCCAAGATCATAGTCTATTTGGGGTATGGGATGCAACCTGTTCATAGCCATTACAGCATCGGCATCGGCAAAACCAGCGGCATGAAAAGCCTCGTCTGTTGGGGCCAGCAAAGAACCGAAAACAATGTTTGCATAAGGCGGCCCCTGTGTGGCGTCAACAACCCATCCGCGGGTCCATGGCCGCTCTAAATATCCTTCAGCAATTTCAAAATACCAGTCTGCACACTTTTGCATGACATCCAGATATATCCCAAAACGGCCATCTTCCTGCAATGCTGCCAGGATGGTTTTTGTAGGTTTGTGCTGAACATGGTCTATCGGCCATAAGGTACCGTTAGTGGCCAGTATCGGGGCGATGTTCCCTACATTTTTTCCATTGACATACAAACCATCTGCCAGCACTTTCAGGTAATGCCTGTAAAAATATGGGTCGGATAACCCAGAACCCGGCTCCAAGGGCTGCACGCGAAGTGCAGGATTGGGCACCAGCGATTTCGTAATGGTATTGTCCAGCCTGCCATTCAACTCCCTCGGGTTGAGTCCACTTGCAATGGTATGGTACATCAGCATGCTGTCCAGCAATGCAGGAGTGGTACTATGAATCACCTCCAGTGTCAATCCATCCGCAATAAAAGCGGCATCTGTAGGTACCAGAAGCGTAAATGGTGTTCTGTCTCCATAATCTTTTAATTTAGCCTCCATTGTACTGCGTGCCCATGCCGCTTTAAACAGCGTATAGGAAGAAGCATCCAATGCCTCTTTAAGGTTCACCGTTGGCCGCTCAGAAGGAACTACTTCACCTTCCGGCACGGGCATAAATTCTTCCTTTCTGCAGGACGCCATACTGAAGATCAGCAGGCAAAATATCAGCAGGTTAAATGCCCGGTATATTGTATAAGTTTTTCTACTCTTCATCATTTCTGTTATTAATGCGCTAATTCTGTGTGATTGGTTTTCTTGCATTTGCCAGTGAGGCCATGATTCTGATACTCGAATGAACAATCCCATTATCTGTCAGATGATCCAGGGTCTCTATTGCTGTGCCTCCTGCTGCAGTACCAACCGCTGAAGAGTTAGTTGACCTTGCAGTCCTCAATCTCATTGTATATGTCATTGTAAAACGATCATTATTTTTTGAACCAATAAGATTTACAAACATGACGTCATTTTCTACTTCTTTCACATAAGTCCCCGACTTTGAAATTGAATTTAATGCAATGATATCTGAGACAAAAAAATGCTTGCCATTTAAGATATATGCGCCAAAAAGACGGGCTCCATAATATTGTTCAGGGACGAGGGCTTCAATATTTGCAGCGGTGATTCCCGCCGTTGCAAAAGCGGCATTGGTTGGTGCAATAACGGTATAAGGGCCTGCTCCGGCCAACTTATCCCATAGACCAAACTTCTTTAAACCCGTCACGAAAATGCTGTAGTCTGGGTGACTGCCCAACCAGTCCTGCACAGTTCCCGGTGTATATTTCATCACCTTATTCAGCAATTGCAGACAGCCATTGGCCAGTTGTACATCTTTGCGGGTTACCGTTGATCCATTATAAAAAAGGTCACTTTTGGAATTGCCACTGGTCGAGTTTGCAGTACTTGCCAGGGTGCAGTATACCTGCGTGCCGGCCAGTGTCCTGTAACGGACATCCACTCCATTCACAGGAATATCTTTCTCCAATATCCGCTGGTCCAGTACATGGCGCTGAACCAGGAGTTTCAAACTATCCGGATTCATTTTATCGAAATCTGATGGCCTTAAAATACCAATTGCATTAAATGCGGCATCTGATGGTGCCAGCAGGGTAAAGGGACCTTTACCATTGAGTTCTTCTGTCATTCCTGCCTTCTCAATGGCTGCAGAAAACAGGGTCAGCTGGTAATTGTTCTTCACAAAATCTGCCGCCGCCCGGATATTCTCATTTTCTTTGACAATTTCCAAGTTATCGTGCTTACAGGAATTTAAAACCAGTAAAAGCAAAACCGGTAAATAGAAGGATAAATGTTTTAATGATCTGATCGCTTTCATCGTATAATATCTTCTTGTTATCATTTATAAATTGGTGGTGCATACTTTCTCTGAACGGTAGTGAGGTAAACATTTCCGTTTACAAACTCAATGGTATTTACCGTAGCAAAAGAACGCGGATTATAATTACCTGAATGGATGTTTACAATCATGTTAGGCAGTGTAACATTATTGGACTCATTAGGAATAGCAGGGGCAACAGTGCCATTGGAGAAGAAGGAAACAGGAGCCCAGTTGTTATCCGTGTTCAGGTCAGTAAGCCCATAAGGTTTATTGGCCGGATCCATGCCCGGTGCCATCACATCCAGTCGCTGCCATACATCGGTATAGATACCATCTGACAACGGATCTGCGAACAATGGAAAACTATAATAAGGACTTGGGGCAAGTTCGCCGGTGGTGCGTCTCACCTCACCAAGATAATTACCTGTGAAATTGGCTACAGGTGATTTTGCATCATTTTTCCTGTACAGGGTATAAAAAACATTCACCTTATCCCGGATACCATTCCCCATTGCGCCTTTCGCAAAATTATTCCCACCCTTTTCTACATTATCAGCTTCCCAGAAACCTTTGGCGCTCAGGTTATAGAAATTCACGTACACCAGGGAGTCTGACAAGGGAAGTTTGTGAAAATTCTCCTGTCTCAGGAAGACACCATTTTTCTTAGTCACATAATCTTTCTGCAATACATGCAGGGTATACACTTCCTGTGCATCCAGCACCATGGTGGTATCAATCAAGACTTTCGTTTTGAGCCTGGATTCAAGACTGAAAAACGGAATGGTATTTTTAGGCCTGAACATAAAAACAATGCGGTGGCTTCCCGACGGAATCTGTGCCCAGCTGCTCAAGTCGAATCCGTTTAATACCGGTCCGATCAGCACATCTTCCTTACCCGGATATTCCGGATTATTGACCGACGTACTATTTCCGATATGGGATGGGTACGGCGGGGCATATGGAGCACGCTGATCAAGGAAATCGCCAAGGATGGCGGTGGAGACAGGCATCCCGTCCTGATCCATTACCGGATCAATCAGCATGGCAAGAAAAGGAACTTCCTGGTCTTTAGTATCCAGTGACTGCACATAGTTAAGGTCATTAAAAACCCTTAAATAAGCAGGGCTATCCACTTTACGGTATTCAACTTTACTACAACCTGTCAGGAAAACCAGGGCAATCATGCAAAATACAAGCTGTTGTATTCTTAATAATGACATAATCAATTTTATTTATTGTGTTTCAGAATAATCATTTTTGCCTTTTGTGCGGCAGCTGCGGTTGCCTTGGTGCTACCAATCAGCGCTACGGTATAAATACCTGGCTCATGGTTTGGTAAACCCGTCCTCACATACAATTCAGGTCTGGCAATGAGGTCCTGTCCGGTAAGTACCGGAATATCTTTTGCCCAGGTACCAGGAATAATTGCGGGCGTAGAACGGAAAGCCATAAACTCATAGGCACCACTCTCCGAACGTAAGCTTAAATATGGGGCTTCCGTAGGTGGAACACCCGGCATCAGGTTATTGACCGCATTTGCATCTACAGGGAATAAACCAGCGAAAGCCTGTCCGTCATTTCCGGTAAAGGTGAGATAGGGCACATCTGCACAGAAGTTCAGGAAACGGACCTGGAAAGGAAAAGCCTGGCTCTGGTAGCCATATAGATTACCCATCTCCGCACCGTAGTAATAGGTACCACTCAGGTCGTTTACCACAGCTTTGACTGCGGCATTGCCATTTGCATCCGGATAGACCCATAAACTGAAGTTTTTATTCGCTTCCAGTTTTAAAGAGGTTTCTGCCAGCCTGGTACCTGATGCATTCTGTACTTCAATTTTATAGTCGCCCAAAATAAAAGCCTGGTAATCGGTATGTGCTGCATAAGCCATTGCTGTTCCCAATGCCTGGCCATTGACCATAATCTTAACGCCATCCATACCTGGCATTGCATTTACACCCTGCATACGGCTATACGTTAAATTTTTAGGCTCAGCGATATCATTGATCACCTGGAACACATTCTGGTAGGCAGTAATGGTCTCACCGGTAGAGGATCCCGGATAGGGAATTTTCAGCTCCTTTGCGCCGATCACTATCGTATAGATGCCACCCGGGAAATAAGTCTTTACCGGAGCATAAGTCAGGTTTGGCGAATTAACCAGTGTAGAGTTAAGCGCATTGATCACCTCTGCACTGCTGCCTGGAACCTGATAACCTTGTTCAGTGAGGACTTTAAATTGCGCAGCACCATAAGGCAATTCAATATAGTCTGAATATTGACCCGGCTGAATGTTGTTCGTAGTTGAACTGACCAGGGTACCATCTGCCCAGGCCAGGCTCAAGGGGCCTCTCAGATCTTCCACGTTATCTGATGAATTCACGATTGCTGAAAGATTAAGGATCCTGATTTTAAATTTAGCAGGATCTGCCGGCGCCGCAATAGCACGTGGTACCTGCATATATTCTGGCTGGCCTTCCAGGAGCTTAGAAAGCAGGTAATAATCTACCGGGGTCTGCTCGTCTTTTACTAAAAATTCTGTGTGGGGACCTTTACCGGTATAGTTAACGGCTTCCGACAGCAGGTTCAACGTACCGTTCACAAACAGGTCCTGCTGGATTGTCCAGGTATTACCCAGCCTGCCATTGGTGAGAAAGTAAGGTGTAGCCGGATAATTTACACTCAGACTGCCATTCGGATCCCTGACTACATAATTGGTAAGCGTATCTCCATTTACCTGCACCTGATTGTAACCGGCCAGGTTAACAATTCTGACTGTAGAACCTTTACGCATATCGGTAACTGCCCTGTTGTCGTAATCCATATTCAGCTTGTCTTTTTTGCAGGCACTGAAAGCCAGTATAAAAAGGAGACATAAGGCTGAAGGATGTTTGATATATTTATTTAATACTTTCATAATTAATACAGGTTATAAGTGAATCCCATCATGATTTCTGCTCCGCGCTTATAACTACGGTTAATGTATTCATTGCCATACCAGCTACCGCCTGTGCCAGGATTGGCATAAACCGTTTTAATAGCCGGGTTAAGTATATTTTTTGCGTAGCCTTTAAAAGTGACCCTTTTAACGATACGCTGACTGAATACAAAATCGAGCACAGGCACGGGACGGGTATATAAATCCGGTTCACCAGTCAGGTTGATCTGGATCAGGCGCTCCCCAACCATGTTAAAGGTTCCGGTCAGACTTGTTCCTGAGCGCTTGTTGTCATAATTCAGCCATCCGTTGATCGAGTAAGGTGCCTGTTCAAACAGCGGACTGTTCACAGGGGCATGACGGTCCAGAGAGCGGTTTGCCTTTAAACGTTCAGGAGATTTTTTAATCTCACTTTGTGCCAGTAAAAGGTTTGAGCCGACAAAGAAATTGCGGAGCGGATCCCAGATACGGCCAAGATCTTTTACGATTTCTACTTCTACTCCCCATACTTTACCGATGTTCGGATCATTCTCAAACCTGATCGTCGGGTATTCCGGATAGGTGGAGGCAAGACCGCTGGTCTGCAGGTTGAATACTTTGTACAACTGATTTTTAATCCGTTTACCAAACAGGGAAACAGCGATAACCTCGCCCGGATTAGGGAACCATTCCCAACGGAAGTCCAGATTTTGTGTACTCTGGTTAATCAGGTTAGGGTTACCGACTACGAGCCCCATCTGGAACGCATCAAATTCAAATACGTTGGTAATCTCCCTTAATTCGGGCCTGGCAAGGGTCGTATTATACCCTGCACGGAAATTCATGTTTTCCTTGTAATTGTAGGTTGCATTTAAGGAATAGTAAGGTTTATACCCTACTTTATAAACCGAGTTCGGAGTAGTCAATGACAGCGGGATCTGTGTGCCACCACCACCTGAAGTGGTGAGTGAAGGATCAAGAAAGACACCCGAGGTATCTACGGCCGACTGGATATTGGTCGACTCGAAACGAAGTCCGCCGGTAACCCTCAGGTCTTCCGTAAGCTTGAGGTCCATCATTGCATACCCGGCTTTCGTTTCAAAGAAACCAGTATAGTTGTTAGGTGATTTCTGACTGTTGTAGATGAAGCCACCCAGTGCTCCCACCCCTTCACCATCGGTAGTTGGGGGACGGATACCGATGATTTCATTGCTCACCAGACGGTTCAGATTTCCTTCTACTGTATATAAAGGCATCACCGTAAGCGGAGCGAAATTAGAGCCCGGCAGGAAAAGCACGTTCTCTGTGAACTCACGGTCGCGGTTCAGGTAATTTACCCCAGTTTTAAACTCCTGTTTCTTCCCAAAAAGTTTGAAAGGTAAGGTTACATCTGCCTTGTAATTGTAATTTTTTTCATCCAGGTTCCTGAAACGACGGCCATTGGGCTCTGCCTGGATAATACCATAAGGCCCAAATCCGTTGACATAACCAGAGGATAGTGCATACAAATGCTTGGTATAAGCACCAGGTGTAGTGGTTCCGTTGGAATTAGGGATTTCTATATATGCACCCCCATTTGGCGTATAATCAATCAGGTTGGCATAGCGGTAATCCGGATCATTCTGCCCGGCTCTTGAGCTGGCCACATTATAGCTTAACCTTGGGGAATATTCCCCTTTCAGGAATTTATGTTCTCCCTGTAAATTGAAGGTATTGAGCTTACGGTACGATTGTCTTAAGGAATAAATTGTACTGTTGACGTCACCCGGTAAGTCTGTATATTCATAACTTCCGCGCATATTGCTGGCCTGTGTTTCGCCACCCCAGCTACCCAGGTACTGCATACTGATTTCATGCTGCGGATTAAAGCGGTACGTTAATCCCAGGAGCGTTCCATAATTCAGGGTTTCAGTACCTGTGTTTTCTTTATAAGTCTGGTATTTACCCATAAACAGACTGTTCGGGGTAATGTAATTTGGGATGTTACGCGGACTTTTGATCTGCGGATTCCCGGTGACCACACCCTGGTAAATACTGTATTGCAGGATATCACCGCCGGACACATCAGTAGTCCTGCGGTAATAGTTTGCCCCTGCAATCACACCTAATTTATGTTTTTTGAATACGGTATAGCTATTGCCAAAACTTAGAGAATAAAGCTGGTTTAGCGGAGTTTGTTTATAACCCGTGGTCAGTACCGGATCAAAGCGCTGCATAATTCCATTGATGCGGTTGACCTCTGCTTTTATAGCGGGGTTATAATCGCTGTTGGCAATCATTTTTTGTATTTGCGTAGCCCCTCCCTTGTATTGTTGTGCAAGGTTCAGGAAGTCTGCCGACAGGTTCTTTTTATTGATATTTTTCCCTAAGAAACCCATGTCACTATTGTAGAAACTGTTGTGCTGCCCGCCAATTCCGATATTGGAATTAAAACCAGACTGCATGACAAAGTCGACCACCATACTGTCCGGTACCGATTTGGTTTTCAATTCCACAATACCTGCTGCTGCATCTGCAGGTTTATCCGGAGTTACCGTTTTATAAATCGTCACATTATCCAGCAGGGAAGCAGGAACAAGGTCCAGAGGAATAGAACTGCGGTCAGGATCAGAGGAAGCCAGACGTATACCGTTCAGCTGTCCCACCACACTCCTGTCGCCCAAACCACGGATGGCGACATACTTATCGTCAGTGACCGTTACGCCGGATACACGCTGTAAGGCCTGGGTAGTAGTAATACTACCAGTACGTTCAATCTGCAGGGCAGAAATCGCATCCTGTACAATGGCCGATTTTTTACGTTCATCCAGTACCGCAACTTCCGTATTGGTCCTGCGGCGTGCCTGTACGGTCACCTCCGTCAGCGCAGTGCTGGAAGGCGCCAGTGACACCGTGATATTCACACTGTTTTTATCTGCCGCAACTTCCCTGGTATTGTAGCCCATATAGCTGAATACCAGCGTAATCTTTGGCTCTGAAGTGCTGAGGCTGAAATTACCGTTAATGTCTGTCGTTGTACCACCCTGTGCGCCTTTAATCCTGACAGAAACACCAGGCAAGGTTTCCTTCGTGCTGGCATCCACCACCTTACCGGTAATGCGCTGCTGCGCGGGAATTGCTTCAATAAGGACATAATTGTTCAGCAGGGAATATTTTAACCCACTGTTTGACAGAATTTTATTGATGGCCTCAGCAACAGTAATGCTTTTGGCATCCAGTGTCACTTTTTTCGGGGCTTTATCCAATACCTTCTGCGGAAGCATAAAGCGTATGTTGCTTTTTCCTTCAATGAGGAGGAGACTTTCCTTAATTCCTGTGCCTTTCAGTTTAAGATCCAGTTTCTGGTTCAAATCCTGACCTGTTACCGGATGGGCATATAAGACCCCGATTAAAGTAGAATAAACAAGAGACAGGATAAATGAACACTTCATCAGCAAATAAATTATTCTAAAAATTCTGGAATCCTTAAATTCCGTAAAAAGTGAAGGATTAGCTATTGATCCTTTTTGCATATATTTGAATGTTTTACTGTTTATTTTGCCAGCAGGCAAATAATAGGTTTAATGAGCCGGATTTTCCGGCTATTCCTTTCATGGAGGCCCTGTGTCGTCGAAAACTGGGGGCCTTTTGAAATACGATAAGCGTTCCCTGCGGGTCTTAACATCCGCGGGAGCGTTTTTTGAGTAACTGCTCTATGCCATAACCAACCTTTCTGTTTTTATTATTTAATCGTGATATTCTTTCCGTTTTTATGGAAACTGAAATGCGTTCCCTTGCTCAGCAGCTGCAGGGTTTCCTGCAAGGGCACATTCAGCTGTAGGCTTATAGTCACCACTTCCCTGGCTTTTTCAGCATTGCTGAACCTGATACTGACATCATATGCACGCTCCAGCTCTCTGGCAATTTCCTGGAGGGTATTATCCCTGAAGACCATTTTTGAAGCTTTCCAGCCCAGGACTTCCGATACCGGCAGCTGCGCTAAAACAGGTTCACTGTCGGCCGTAGGTAACCTCACCAGCTGACCCGGTGTTAATATGGCCAGATGACGGACAATGGAATGGTCTGTACGGTCTACACGTACTTTACCTGTAGCGACTTTCACTTCGAACATTTGTCCTTCAAAGGCATTCACCTTAAATGAAGTCCCCAATACGGTAGTCCTGAGTTTGCCCGACTGGATACGGAATGGTTTTGCTGGATTATGGGCCACTTCAAAGAAGGCCTCCCCTGTTAAGGAAATCTGGCGGCTTGTCCCTTTAAAAGTTTCCGGGTATTTCAGGATACTTTCCGGTCCCAGATAAATCACCGTACCGTCGGATAGGGTCAGCGTAGCACGCTCTCCTGTTTTCGTACGAAATTCTTTAAGTATGGCCGATGCGGTTTCCTGTGTGGCCAAAGGGGTTTTGCTGCGGAACTGTTGTACGGCATAAAAACCTGCACCCGACAGGAGCACCAGCCAGACAGCCGCATACTTCAGGATAAAAGTGTACAGCCCTTTTGCGGGCTGCAAGGGTATTGATCCTTCCTCCTGTTCTCCTGTTTCAATTACCCTACTCCGGTCATTTTTTCTTTGTTCAAACCTGGTCTCCCAATCCATCATCTGCTGGTCGGCATTTACCGGTTGTTCCAGTAAGGCGTCCCATTCTTCGCTGGATTCTTCCAGGATCAGTTCGTCCAGTACTTCCTGTGAACCCGGCGTTAACAGAAACTGCCGGACCAGTGCCAGCTCCGCAGCGTTACATTGGCCCTGAATATATTTTTTTAGTATTTCTTTATCTATTGATTGGTGCATATGCGATATCCTTCAATAGGTATAGCGCAAAAAAAGGAAGGTAGGGTGATTGGAAACAAAAAAAATTAATCCTGCAATTGGGAAAGCAGTTCTTTAAGCTCTTTATTGCTTATATTCTCCTGCTGTGATTTATCATAAATAGTCAACAGATATACGATTTCATCCGATATGATGATATGGGTAATCACCTTGCTCCAGTTATTTCCAAGTGAAGTACCTTGTTCAGGGTTTTGCACCAGATTTTCAATTAGTCTGGCGAATTCATCTTTTAGTGAAGTGTATTTTTTTACGAGTTTTTTAATCTCACGTTTAAACCTTGGGGTAGCGATTATCTCAAAGCTCATTTAGCAATGCTTTAGCTGGGATACCCTCTAATTTTCCTTGCTTTATTAATTTCAGCTCATGTATGGCCTCTTGAATTCCATCAAACACCTCTGCCTTATAAGCAGATAAAGGTTTCGCCTCCTTAATATCTTTGAAATTCTTAAGTACTTCCATTATAAAAGCGGCTTTATCGTCGCGTATATCTAAGATTATTTTCATGATACATCCCTTGTATTACAAATTTACTAAACTTATCTCACAAAATCAGAAATTGTGAGCTGTACAATTGACGGATTAAAAGGAGAAATATTGTGTCTATACTGTAGTATCCAGGTTCTCCCGTAAATGACTCAGGGAAAAGCTCATATGGCTTTTTACAGTATTTTTAGACAGGTTAAGCTTCCGGGCAATTTCAGGATAGGTCATCTCCTCTTCCCTGCTCATCTGGTAAACCGTTCTGCGCTGCGGACTCAGCTCTTCAAGCTTCTGCAGGAAGGACGCATTCAGTTCTTTAGACCGGTAGTCATGGTCAGCAGACCTGGAATCGCTCAGCGTTTCTTCATGTAACAGGTCAATGGTTTCCGTCTGCAGGGTCTTTTTCCGGAAGAAACTGATGATACTGTTTCTCATGGCCTTGTAGATATAGGCGCTAAAATTACCCTCAGGACAAATGTCAGTTTTTCTCTTCTCCCAAACCCACATCAATAGATCCATGACAAGTTCTTCCGCGGTTTCGGGATGATTTACATACTTCAGGCTGAGCTGGTATAAGGGCCTGAAATAGCGGCGAAATAAGATATCAAAAGCCTTATCATTACCTGTACGGCAGTATTCCAATAGCTGCTGGTCTGATAATTCTTTTACTATTTTCATAATCATCCTGAAATTATTCAGACAAACCTAGCAGGATAAGATAAGCTTAAGGTTAACGATAGATTATCTGATTATTAATACTAAAACACACCACAATGAACAACGCAAACATAATCAACTACTTAACCCTTCATATTGAATTATTATCGTGTAATCACCATCAGAGCAATGTAATAAAAAACCGGGCAGGCAATTCTGCCTGACCCGGTTTATCGGAAAAATGAGCGTTAATCCTGGTATGAAATGAGTTTACAACTTATTTTAAAAGTACTTTTCTTACGGCTTTATTTGTCGCGTCAAGGATATAGATATTTCCGTCCTTATCGACAGCAGTATCACTCATCGCGCCAATTTTGGCACTGCTGAATGCACCATCCACAAAACCATTGCTGAGTTTAAATATCGTTGTCACACGTCTGGTTGCGATATCAATTTCCCTGATGGCATAATTATTCGCATCACCCGCAATCATTTTACCGTTGCCAATGAAGGTCAGTCCACCCAGAAGATTACTGAATCTCGCCGTTATCCCTGTTCCATCTGCATACCCTGGCTCAGAAGAACCCGCCCACAGTAAATCATTTGGATTCACAGCATTTGGTGTCGAGATCCCATTGTTACTCGTACCGCTTCCATCAACATAGAAAAGTTTACCTGTAGCGTCTACTGCAGGACGCACATAAGACCACTGCGGGCCAGCTACCCTTGAAAGGACACTGGCAGTATTGATCCTGTTCATCCCTGAGCCAAAACCAACTACATTGACATACATATTTCCATCATTGTCAAAAGTCATCAGTCCCGGTGCAAAGCCTGAAGCAAACACCGTATTTTGTCCTGACGGAGTGATTTTTCTAATTTCCCTGCTGCCCTGATCGGATACGTAGATATTGTTTTGTTTATCGGCAACCACCCCCATCGGCATGTTGAATACGATATCAGCGCCGTTTGATTTCAGGGTACTCAGCACTCCTTCCGGAGTGATTTTCTTAACGACCTTCTGCTGTCCGTCGACTACGTACACATTGCCGTTATGATCTACGGTCAGGGCAGTTAAAGAACCTCCAAAAACAGTACTGTTTGGCCCTCCGGCAAGGGTAATGATTCCTGCCCTTCTGAAGTCCTGAGGAGCCAAAGCTTCCTGGCTACCTACTACAACCTTCAGCTCACCGGTACTTAAACCCACAGGTGCATCAAGCACCAGCTTGTTTTCCGTCGCAGTTTGAACTGTTGCCGGCAAGCCATTAAAATAGACCTTGTTATTTGCAGGCGTAGTACTGAAACCAGATCCTGTGATCGTAACCGTAGTCCCAGCCAGACCATTGTCCGGACTGACAGCAAGAATACTCAGCGACTGGTCCTTAAATACCGGGCCATTGGTCGACTGGTCATTCACCACGACCTTAACAATCCCGCTCCCGGTGCCACCTGGCACGACCAGCTTTAACTCATTTGCGGTAACCGACTGTATGGCAACCTCAACACCATTGATGAAAACTTTGTTCTCATCCATGATCGCGCTAAATAAAGATCCGGAGATCGTCATTTGAGTCCCCTGCGGTCCGCTCAGCGGTGTGACTACATGAAGGACAGGTGCGGCCACGACCGTAAACACCGGGCCTGAAAGTTTCTGCTGATTAATGGTCACCGATAAAAGGCCTGTACTTACCTGGTCTGGCGCAACCACCAACAGGTAATCTGCGGCAGCTTCCTGTACAACCGCCGTTTTACCATTAAACTGAACCGTATTGCCTGCTGCCAGCTCTTCAAATCCGGATCCATTGATCCTTACCACAGTACCTTTACCCCCGGTAAGTGGTTTAATACTGGTGATGGACTGGTATTTGAAACTTTGTCCGGATGCCTCCTGCCCATCTACCTTTACCGTTACGGGTCCCGCTCCGGCATCTGCAGGAACTTCTGCAATCAGCAGTGTTTCACTCACCGAAATCACCAGGGCGGCTTTTCCGTTGATAAAAACCTCGGCAGGTTTAACCAGACTGCCGAAACCGGCACCTGAAATCTGTATGTGCGTTCCCGCTCCCCCATTTGAAGGACTGATACTGGCCACGCTCAGCTCCTGATAGGTATATGGGCCTACTTTCATCTCTTCACCATTCACTTTGAGCAGAAGATCTCCTGTCTTGCCATTTAGGGGTGCCCTGAGGACAATCTCCTCCGGCGTGACACTCACGACATCTGCCCCGGTGCCGGCAAAAGTAGCCGACACCTTTTCCGGCTCATCTCCAAATCCGGTTCCCTGGATGGTTACCAATGTTCCCTGATTACCACTGTTCGGAAAATAATCCTTTACTGCAAGCGGTAATTTAATGACTTCAGTATCGTCCTTTTTACAGGCACTGAACATCAGGATGAACAGGCCAAGCATGGCCGTAAGTACCACCCTTACCTTAAATTTTCTCTGATATTTCATATCACACGTTATGTTTCGATTGATCTTCATTTTTTGAATTGACCTTCCTCCTTAAAAAGTATACCTTAATCCCAGTTGCACCTGTGCCCTTGATCCATAATAGTCTATACTGTATGGCCTTCCGGGAAGGTTAAACTCATACACCGGGTAATTGCCTGCATTCTGTGCAGGAGGGAACAACGTTGGGGTAAGGCCCACACTTGATGTGGAATTGAATGTATTCGGAGAGAAATACTGGATTCCCCATTCCCTGCTGATCAGGTTGGTCAGGTTCACCACATCGGCAGTGAGGGTAATCAACTGTTTCCCTGTTTTGCTCAGGAACAGGTCATGGGAAAGATGCAGGTCAGCCTGTATGTTCCATGGCGTACGTCCTTTGTTGCGCTCGGTGAAGTTCCCCCTCCTGCTTTGCAGGTATTCATTGCCCTCCACATACGCGTTAAAGGCCGCAGCCTGCTGTGCAGCTGTACCATTTGCATTATCCTGGAAGAAACGGATGGCCTCATCCTGTGCAGGAATATAGGCGAGACTTACCTGTTGCGGCAATCCCTGAACACTGTTGTTCACAATTCCGTAAGTAAAAGGGCTGCCCGACTGCGCGCTGAAAAACAGCGACACATTTGTCTTTCCTGCTTTGGCCCAGGACTTATGGTAACTGAAAGTACTTACAATCCGGTTCCTGATATCAAAATTACTGTTGGCCAGTGCCGGGTTGTTCGGGATAAGCGACTGGTTCAACTGCCAGTTCGACTCCATCGAGTTCCTCACCCCATTGCTCAGGTCTTTCGACTGTCCGTAGGTATAGGACAGGGAGAACTGGAAGCGGTCGGCTATACTCTTATTCACGCTACCAGTCAAACTATAGCGGTAACCTTTACTCGTATTGCTCAATAAATAAATATTGGAGAAACGCTGATCTACCGTACCGCTGTAGATCGGCTGCTGATGCCCTTTGTCATAAGCATAATAACTAGGATTGTCCTGCACATTCAATTGCTGGAACAGCACATCCTTCAAACTCTTGGTATAAATCCCTTCCAGGGTAAATTTCCACTGGTTGGCTGTAGTATAATCTACGCCGATACTTGACCGCAATACTTGTGGCATCACGAAACCATTGTCAATCAAATCCACCTGGGTCTTGCCACTATTTGGATTGTTCAGCACTGCACCGTTCTGACCGATAAAGGTACCGATTCCGTCGGCTCCTCCCTGCAGCGGGTTGCTCCCCGGTACAAAAGGTTTCTGGTCTGCCTTCTGGTCAAAACCACCAAAGCTGTCGCCGGTATTGTAATACGCATAGGCCAGCCAGGCCATAGGGATACGCCCGGTAAACAGTCCGGCACCACCACGGATAACCAGGCTCTGGTCACCATTCCAGTCATACCTGAAACCAAGCCTTGGGGAGACCTGTACCTTGTTCAGGAACTTGTTCTCTATCCTGTTCAGGGGCGTATAGGTATAGGTACGGCCGAAGTTGGGATCTGCCAGTGCCGTTTGCACCTTTTCACTCAACTGCGGCATTTCCGGCAGATAAGCCATATCTGCCCTTAAGCCCGGGATCAGCTTTAACTTGTCAGACACCCTGATTTCATCCTGAAGGTACACACTGTACATATTCATGTCGAATGCTGCCGCAGGATTGTTCAGCAGGTAATCGCGGCTGTTGTTGCCATACGCATTGGCCCCACGTACGCGGTAAGGATTATTGTTGATATAATCTTCAATACTCAGGTAGTCTACCCTACCGTTCCAGGCATTTACAAAACCATAGGAGATATGGTAAAGCTCATTGTGCGTACCCAGGGTGAGGGTATGTTTACCTGTCGTATAGTTCAGGTTAGCGGTCAATTCCAACGTGCGCTGTTTCATATCAAAAATACTGGCTTCACGGTCCGTTCCCAGGTATATGGTCGTTCCCGGTGTACGTCCTGCAATCTGCACCTGTGGCAGGCTTGGATCACCCATCGGATCCCTGGAATCGTTCACCCTGGTATAACCCACCAGGAGATTGCCGGAAAGCTGGTTACTGAACCTGCTTTTCAGCTCCGCAACGGTAGAAGTCTGGTTGTTCTTTTGTACAAAGGCCATGCTGCTGAACCTGAAATCCTGCTGGTCGCGGTCCAGGTGTGAAGCTTCAGAAATGATGGTATTGTTGCGGATGGCCAGCTGATGTTTATCACTGATGTTCCAGTCCAGGCGGTTAAAGAATTTCAGCGATTTGGAATAGGTATTGAAATTACCCCCTGTACCGGCATCGATATGGTCGGCCGCAGTAATCGCATCTGCATCTGCGGCACTCAGGATATGGCTGGTCTCTGCCGATCCGGCCAGTAATTGCTGCGGGTCACGCCTGCGTGTGATCTCCTGATTGCTGAAAAAGAACAGCTTATCTTTGATGATCGGTAAACCGACACGGAAACCGCTTTGGTAATCATAAAAATCACTGTTCATCTTCCCCAGGCTACCGACACGGTCCTTCCCGGTCAGGGCTGCATTACGGCCAAAACCGTATACAGAGCCACTCAGGGTATTGGTACCGCTTTTGGTCACCGCATTCACGGAACCCCCGGTAAAGTTACCGATCTTCACGTCATAAGGAGCCAGGTAGACCTGCATATCCTCAATGGCATCCAGCGAGATTGGATTGGTACGGGTAGAACTTCCGGCCATGCCTGAAGTTCCCGACTGGCCGCCCAATGAAGGACTGAAACCGATCGCATCGTTATTGATAGCCCCGTCAATGGTCACATTGTTGTAACGGAAGTTGGTACCGCCGAAACTGTTGTCCTTGCTGGCCTGTGGCACCAAACGGGTAATATCGGTAATGCTGCGCGAAACGGTCGCCATGTTCTTCAGCTGGCTGGCGCTGATATTTTTCCCTGAACCATAATTACTGGCCTGAGCCCCTGCCCTGGTGGCCTTGATGGCCACTTCTGAGAGTTGCTGCGACTGGTCGGACAGCGCAAAATTCAGCGTCACCGAGGCGCCGAGCCGGATGGTAATGTCTTCTTTTTTATCCGTTTTCATACTCACCATTTTTGCCTCAATGCTGTAAGGCCCGCCGATACGCAGGTTGGGCAGGTAATACCTTCCTTTCTGGTCTGCAGCAGTAGCATATTTAGTCCCGGAGGGCTGGTGGATCGCAATAATGGCCGCGCCCGGCAAGGGTTGCCCCTGGGCATCCAGGACCGTACCGTTGAGTGTACCACTGGTTTCCTGTGCGCTGGCTGCAAAAGAGAAACACAACAGCAACAGGAAAATAATTGGTTTCAATATTTTATATAATGTCATTGCTCAAATCTTTTTTATTACTGTGTAATTTTTAAAACTGCATTAATGGAATGCAACACACCATTGCCGCTTAGCACATCCCGTTTTACCAAACCCACTGCCGAGGTATTACCCGTTCCCAGTAAGGTGATTCCCAGATAATCCCCCGCAACGGATGGATCAGGAATAAGGGTTATTCTTACCGAATTGCCATCCAGCATGGTTTGTTCACTGGAAGTAGTCGTTCCGGCAGAAAGCACATAGTCATAGATAAAGCGACGGTTAGGCACGATATGGTATTCCAGTAAGGTCTTCAGCATTTCCGGATCCATTACATTGATCGCTTCCACAGAAGAAAGTCCATAACTGGCCATGGCGGCATTCACCGGGGCGAACACGGTAAAAGAAAAATTGCCACGCAGGGTTTCCACCAAGCCGGAACGCTTCAGTGCCTGATTAAACAGGCTCAGGTTACGGTCAGCAGCGATAGACTCCGTGATCAGTTCATGCACATAAGGTTCAAGCACCCTGTTGGTCACCTGGATAATCCCGTTGGTCGCTTTAATGTTCTGGCTCAATACACGGGATCCGTTTAAGGTTAGAATTGTATCCTGATTTTTGATCCAGCGGGTAGCAAATAACTTTCCTCCATTGGAGGAGCGGATCTCCTGGTTAAAGAGAAAAGGAAGCTTATTCAACTCATAGGCACCCCTGAGGATATGGTAATTCACAATAGCCGAAACCCTTGAAGTCGGCGCCTGAAGAATGCTGACGGTGTTTGGAAAACCGGCCAGGCCAAAAGCCACATCTGAAGGGGCAATGACCGTAAAGGGGCCTTTCTCCAGCAGGAGGTTATTTAGTCCTGCATGTTTTATAGCCGTATTCAGAAGGGAAAGGTTAAAATTATCTGCAATCACCGCATTCACGGTACCGTTGGCACTTTCGGATTCAACCACATCTTTCTTACAGCCCTGCAAGCACAAGGCACAACCCAGCATCAGCAGTACAGAAAAAGCAGCTGTTATATTTTTTAAATGTTTCATTTTTCGATTATCTGGATCCGTTAACGGTTACATCAAACTTGAACTCTTTGGTAGGGATGAACTTGTCAATCACATGTATTGGTCCCATCAGGGTATTGATCTGTTCCACAACAGTTGCCGCAGGATGCGGAGATCCCTTGGCCTTCACCGTTACCCTTCCGCTGGCATCACGCCCAAATTCCAAAGGCATTACATAGGGGGGAAAGGAAAGTTCAGTCCCTGCAGTCACGTTAAATTCCGAGAGGTTCTCATTGGTAAAATCATTGATGTAAAATACCATTTGATTGTACCGCGGACTAACATTGGGATCTGTCGGAGCCAGAAGGACACCGAAACGGTTCAAGGCGAGAAGACTGTCTGCCGCATAGCCACCTACCACCTGGTACGTATCCCAATCAAGGTAGGGTACCGGGCGACTTCTGTTAAAAGCCTGCAGCGCTTCCAGATTTTCGAATCCTGCCTGATGGAAAACTTCATCTGTCGGAGCGAAGATCGTGGTCAGGTCCATATTCACATTGTCACCAAAATAATCTTCCTTCACTACCCATCCATTCTGAAAAGGAGCCCTTGGAAGGACACCATACGTATCATTTAACCAGTCGGCATCCATGGTTTCCAGCATTCCCAGGTACATTCCAAAACGTCCGTCCTGCTGTAAAGCAGCCAATATAGTTTTTGTGGGCCTGTGCAATACTTTATTTATCGGCCATAAAGTTCCGTTCTTTGCCATAACGGCTGGTAATTTTCCACTTTTTGCCCCATTGATCATCAGTTCACCATCCACAATACCCAGGTACTGCCTGTAGGCGTACTGGTCCGTGCGGTTTGCGATCTCAGTTGCAGGGAGCCTGAGGTTCATATTTTTTAACATGGAAATCCCGGGTGAACTGCCTGTTTTCCCGCTTACACTCCGGGGATCATAGGTACCGATCAGCGTATGGTACAACAGGATGCTGTCCAGCAATGCCGGCTCCATCGTGCTGACCGCGGCCAGTGTTAACCCATCCGCGATAAAGGCTTCATCGGTAGGCACCAGCAAAGTATGTGGCGTTTGCTTTCCCCCTGCAGTAACGATACGCTCCATATTGCTCCGTTGCCAGGCCGCTTTAAATATAGTATAGGAAGAAGCGTCCAGCACTTCTTTCAACAGGATGGTAATTTCTTCGTGAGGTATAGTTTCCCCTTCAGCAACCTGTTTAAATTCTTCCTTCCGGCAGGATGCCAATACGAATAAGAACAGGAAGAAGGTAAGTAATTTATGTATGTTCATCTTTCTACTGTTAGTTTTGTTTAAGTGCCTGGGCTGGTAAAACCAGAATCCCCTTCAGGTTATGGATCAGCCCGTTATCTGCCAGAATATCTATGCCCGACTGCAGGTTGCTACCGGAGATGGAGGATATCATTTCATAAGGGTAATTGGCAGCTGTATTCACTGTGACGTCATAACTAAAGTAACCGGCAGGAAAACTCCGCTGACTACTGATCATCATATGCCAGGAATCATTCTCCAGGGCTACATTGAAAGCAGTACTGCTAATGATATCCAATGCCCGGAAATCTGAAATAAACAGGTGCCTTTGCGGTAAAACATACACCCCAAACAACCGTTCTGCAGCATAAAGCGCAGGGTCAAGTGCCGCAATACCCTCCGTGGTTAAACCTGCATTTTCAAATTGCGTATTATCAGGTGCAAATACCGTAACCGGCCCTTCAGCAGCAAGCAGCTCCCAGAAACCAAATTTCTTTAATCCCGAAACCAGGATGCTGTATTTTGGCTGGCCCGACAGCCATGCCTGTACGGTATTTCCAGGAGTCGACTTCATGACCGCACTCAGCACGTGTAACACACCATTGGAAATGGTTACATCCTTCCTGTTCACCGAAGATCCATTGAAGTAGAGTTCATTGTCAGGAAAAGCACTGTTTCCCTTCCTGTAGCTGGCCAGCGTACAATAAACCTCTGTTCCTGCAAGTGTACGGTACCGCGTATCGACACTATTTTCAGGAATATTCTGCAGCAATAGGCGCTGGGTGATCACATGACGCTGTACCAGGTGTTTTAGGCTGTCCGGATTCATCTTGTCAAAATCTGCAGCCCTGGTAATGCCTATGTTTTTGAAAGCCGCATCATCCGGTGCCAGTACGGTAAACGAACCGGAAGCATTTAATGTGGAGGAAAGTCCTGATTTTTCTATCGCAGCAGCAAAAAGGCTGAGGTCATAGTTATTTTTAATAAAATCGGCCGCAGGCCTGAAATTTGCATTTTCCTTCTCTACCGTAAGTTCCTCATGTTTGCATGAATTGAAGAACGGCAGCAAACCTGCCAGAACCAGTAAGAAGAAAATATGAAATGATTTTTTACGTTTCATCTGTTTATATATTGTTCATCAGTGAATAGTTGTTTTTCATCGGTTATAAGGCTAGGATACCCTTAATAAACCGGCGGTGCATATTTCCTTTGCACTGTAGTGAGGTAAACATTTCCATTGACAATCTCAATGGTATTCACCGTGGCAAAAGATCGTGGGTTGTAGATTCCTGAATGAATATTTACAATCATATTTGGCAGGGTCGCTCCCTTATCATTACTCAGCCTGGTCTGCCCATTGAGCATACAGTTGATGGGTGCCCAGCTGTTATCATTATCCGAATCACTGATGGAATAAGGGATATTGGTAATGTCCATTCCCGGTGCCAGCAGGTCAAAACGCTGCCACATATCAGTGGTAATGCCTTCTGCATTCCCGTCGGCAAACAAAGGAAAACTGTAATACGGACTTACTTCCACGGCATCGGTATTTCTACTGAGTGTCCCCATCAGTAAGCGGGTATGCCCGGCTATGGTTATTCTCGACTCAGGTGCGCCCCTATAGAGGGTGTAAAATATATTCATCTGGTCTTTAATACCGTTGGCAATAAAGCCTTTCTCATTGTTCAGTCCATTCCCGGTCTTGGTGTAGTTATCAATCTGCCAGAAACCTTTTGAACTCATATTGTAAAAATTAACATAGACCTCAGAATCTGAAAGCGGGCGCTTATGGAAATCTTCCTGTCTCAGTAAAATTCCATTTTTCTTCGTTGCCACATCTTTTTGGAGCACATGCAGGGTGTACACTTCTTTACCATCCAAGACCAGGGTCGTATCAATCAGTACACTTTTCTTATACCTGTCTTCCAGGCTGAAGAAAGGAATGGTATTTTTAGGCCTGAACATAAACACGACACGGTGTTTCCCTGAAGGAATCTGTGCCCAGCTGCTCAGGTCAAATCCGTTTAGCACCGGGCCGACCAATACATTTTCACGACCGGGGTATTCCGGATTATTTAAAGATGTTCCGGTACCGACATGTGAGGGATATGGTGGGGCATAAGGTTCCCGCTGATCCAGGAAATCACCTTTGATGGCTGCACTCAGCGGCATTCCATCCTGATCCATTACCGGATCAATCAGCAGGGTTAAAAAAGGGATAGGTTCATCTTTATTGGTAATCCCTACTTCATAATTCAGGTTATTGAAAACCCTTAAATAAGCAGGGTCTTCAATTTTAGCGTAGTTTATTTTCTTACATCCTGCAACAAGAAACAGCAGTATAAGTCCACAAAATCCTACGTATTTTACTTTAAATGCTAGCATAGCTGTTTATTTATTGTGTTTCAAAACGATCATTCTTGCTTTCTGCGCTGCGGGTGCCGAGGCACTGGTATTACCGATCAGCGCGATGGTATAGATACCGGGTTCATGGTTTGGCAACTGGCCCCGCACATACAATTCCGGTCTGGCAATAAGGCTTTGACCGGTTAACACCGGAATTTCATCTGCCCATTCCCCGGGAACTATTGATGGCATAGAACGGTAGGCCAGGAACTTGTATGGATTACTGTCGCGGAAGATGCTGACATAAGGGTTCTGTATAGGAAAAAGACCTGGAACCAGGTTGCTTACCACAGCCGGATCAAAAGCATAGTTCGCGTTGAAATTCTGTCCGTTATCAGTTGTAAAAGTCAGATAAGGCATATCGCTCATGTTCAGAAAACGTACACTTACCGGGAATTTCTGCAAATACCCACTGTTCGTGGCGTCATCATCTCCGCCAATACCAAAAATTCCGCTAAGGTCATTGGCAACCACACTGATTTTTGCCTTTCCCGCAGCATCACGACAGATCCATAAACTCAGGTTCGTATGGGCTTCCAGTTTAAGTTGTACGGTAGCCAGCAGCTGTCCGGAGGCATCAACTGCATCGACCTTGTAATTCCCGGTGATCAGGGTTTGCTCTTCTGCATGCCCGCCATAAGGAATCTCAGTACCTGCCGCCTGTCCATTCAACAGCAATTTCACTTGGTTTACACCTGGCAGGGCATTGATGGCCTGCACTTTTGCATAGGTCATGTTCAATGGCTCTGCAATATCATTGAGGAGACGGAAACCATTTTGATAGGTATTTATCGTTTCTCCTATTTCACTTCCGGGATAAGGAATGGTGAAACGGTAAGGCGATACGACAATGGTATATACTCCACCAGGCGCATAAGTTTTCATGGGTGCATACGTCAGTCGGATGCTGGGCATCATACTTGTCCCGGAAGACTGATTGATTATCTGGGAAGTTTCCGCGGAGATGACCTCGTCAGATATGCCAGAGACTTCCGTTCCGGATTTGGAAAGCACTTTAAATTGTATAGTGCCATAGGGAACCTCAATGTATTCCGAAGCTTCACCGGGAGCAATATGGCTTGTTTTCCCGCTGACAGGAGTTCCATCGGCAAAAGCCAGGCTCATCGGCCCTAACAGATCTTCCTGATTTTGCATATGACCTACTTTTGCAGCGAGATTGATGATCCTGATTTTAAAGTTACCCGGATTTGCAGGGGCAGTAATATCCCGCTTAAATTGTACATAGTCCGGACCTCCGTCATTTTCCAGACCCATCGACTCCTCCGGCTGTGTGATGAAATAATCTGTAGGCTGGTTAACCTGCTCTTCTACGGAAAGGCTTGTTTTACTGTTAAAGCCCTGGAAAGATTTTTCTTCTATTAAGAGCGAGGCACGCCCCTGATTGAGCAGGTTCTGAGGAATATTCCAGATGGTACCCAGCCTCCCGTTATCGGGAAAGTATTCCGTTCCAGGATATTTACCTGACAGGGGATCATTGATGGTTCTGACCACATAATTGGTTAGTGTATCACCGTTTGCCTGTACCTGGTTAAAGCCACCCAGGTTGATAATCCTCAGGCTTGAATTACTACGGGTTTCAGTCACCGGACGGTTATCGGTAGTGATATCCAGTTTATCCTTCTTGCATGATGCAAGTACCAGTAGCATACCGCTAAAGGTAAGCAGCAGGCTATTTTTATAGTGTTTGATTGCTTTCATCATTAAAACAAATTATAAGTGAATCCCATCATAATTTCACTGCCACGTTTGTACGAGCGGTTCAGGTATTTGTTTTCATACCATACCCCACCCGTTCCAGGATTTGCATATACTGTTTCTATAGCTGGGTTAAGCAGGTTTTTCATATAACCTTTGAACAGCAGACGTTTGGTCAGGCGCTGACTGAATACGAAATCCAGCATCGGCACAGGACGGGTATAGAGGTCTGGCTCCCCGGTAAGGTTGATTTGTACCAATCGTTCTCCCACCATGTTAAAGGTTCCGGTCAAGCTGGTTCCTGATCTTTTGTTATCATAATTTAACCAGCCATTGATGGAATAGGGAGCCTGCTCAAATAAAGGACTGTTGTCCGGAGCATGGCGATCTATGGAGCGGTTCGCTTCCAGTCTTGCGGCCGATTTTTTAATGTCACTTTCCGCCAGCATCAGGTTGGTACCGATGAAGAAATTACGAAGCGGATCCAGTAAGCGCCCCAGGTCTTTCACAATCTCAATCTCCATTCCCCATACTTTACCAATATTCGGATCATTCTCAAACCTGATGGTCGGATATTCCGGATAGGTAGCGGCAAGACCGCTGGTTTGCAGGTTAAATACTTTATACAATTGGTTTTCTATTCTTTTACCAAACACGGATACGGCAATCACCTCCCCTGTATGCGGGAACCATTCCCAGCGAAAATCAAGATTCTGGGTAGATTGGTTAATTAAGTTCGGATTACCGACAACCAGTCCCATCTGAAAAGCATCAAATTCAAATACATTGGTAATTTCCCTCAATTCAGGCCTGGCCAGTGTGGTATTGTAACCTGCACGGAAATTCATGTTTTCCTTATAATTGTAGGTTGCATTTAAAGAGTAATAAGGTTTATACCCTACTTTATATACAGAGTTCGGGCTGGTTTGTGACAATGGAATTTTCACCCCTCCCGCACCCGGTGTAGTTAAACGCGGATCAAGGAATACATTTGCCGTATCTACTGCCGATTGGATATTGGTCGATTCAAAACGTACCCCGCCGGTCAGTCTCAGGTCTTTCGTTACCTTAAGGTCAAGCATGGCATATCCGGCTTTGGTTTCAAAGAAACCGGTATAGTTATTTGGGGATTTTTGACTGTTGTACAGGAAGCCTCCCACCGGTCCGGCACCTTCAGCACCACCCGCAACAGGCTGATGAATACCAATGATATCGGCACTCACCAATTTGTCCAGGTTACCATATACCTGGTACAAAGGACAAGCACCCTTTGAAGAAAAATTAGACCCTGGCAGAAACAATACATTCTCGGTAAATACACGGTCGCGGTTCAGGTAATTGATCCCCGTTTTAAATTCCTGTTTTTGTCCGAATAGCTTAAACGGAAGGGTGACATCTGCTTTATAGTTATAGTTTTCCTCTTCCAGGTTTCTGTAACGCCGGCCATTGGGCTCGGCCTGGATAATGCCGTAGGCACCAAAACCATTGACATAACCTGACGTTAATGCGTACAGGTGATCCGTATATACCCGTTCAGGTATAGTACTTATGGGGCCAATAACTGGTTTATCATAATAGGCACCGCCTCTTGGGGTATAATCGGCAAGGGTGACGAAACGGTAATCCGGATCATTCTGCCCAGCTCTGGATGAGGCCACATTATAGCTCAGTCTTGGGGAATATTCGGATTTCAGAAATTTATGCTCTCCCTGAAGGTTGAAGGTATTCAGTTTACGGTAAGACTGTCTCAAAGAGTAAATCGTGCTGTTCACCACTCCCGGTAATCCGGTATAATCATAACTTCCACGCATATGGGTAGCCATGGTTTCACCACCCCAGCTGCCCAGGTATTGCATACTGATTTCATGCTGCGGATTGAAACGATAGGTTAAGCCCAGCAGGGTTCCGTAGTTTAAGGTTTGTGTTCCTGTATTCTCTTTATAGGTTTGGTACCTGCCCATAAAAAGGCTGTTGGGGGTAATGTAGTTGGGAATATTTCGCGGACTGCTGATCTGAGGGTTTCCGGTGACTACCCCCTGATAAATACTATACTGCTGTACGTCACCATCTGTCACATCCGTAGTACGGCTGTAATAGTTGATC
This sequence comes from Pedobacter sp. AW31-3R, assembly GCF_052180285.1. Taxonomy (NCBI): domain Bacteria; kingdom Pseudomonadati; phylum Bacteroidota; class Sphingobacteriia; order Sphingobacteriales; family Sphingobacteriaceae; genus Pedobacter; species Pedobacter sp. AW31-3R. The sequence continues at coordinate 6,317,219 of NZ_CP197475.1, forward strand.
CCGGCAACCACCCCCAGTTTATGTTTCTTAAATAAGGTATAACTGTTACCGAAGTTGGCAGAATACAACTGGTTTAAAGGGGCTTGTTTATATCTCGTGGTCAGCACAGGATCAAAGCCCTGCATGATCCCGTTGATACGGTTCACTTCCTGTTTGACTTCCGGACTGTAACCGCTATTGGTAATCATGCTTTGGATCTGCGATAATCCGCCCCTGTATTGTGTAGCCAGGTTCAGGAAATCTTTAGACAGGTTTTTCTTGTTGATATTGCTGGCGAAAAAGCCCATATCACTGTTGTAAAAGCTATTGAACTGTCCTCCTACCCCAATATTGGAATTGAAACCAGACTGCATCACCACATTAAATACCATACTATCGGGTACTGATTTGGTTTTCAGTTCCACAATACCGGCAGCCGCATCGGCAGGTTTATCTGGTGATACAGTTTTATAAATTGTGATATTGTCCAGCAAGGCAGCAGGCACCAGGTCTAATGGAATAGAACTGCGATCAGGATCTGAAGAAGCGAGACGTACCCCATTCAGCTGTCCGATCACACTTCTGTCGCCCAAACCACGGATGGCCACATACTTATCATCGGTAACGGTGACACCAGATACCCGTTGTAAAGCCTGTGTAGTCGTAATACTTGCTGTACGTTCAATCTGAACTGCAGAAATAGCATCCTGTACAATGGCCGACTTCTTTCTTTCATCCAATACAGCGACTTCAGTGTTGGTCTTTCTCCTGGCCTGCACGGTGACTTCACCCAATTGTGTAGAAGAAGTTTTCAGGCTGATATTGATTTCTTTAGTACCGCCTTCTATCTTGATTTCCCGGGTTTGGTAACCGAGGTAAGAAATCACCAGTACGGCCCCTCCTTCAGGGACTACAATACGGTATTTTCCATTTACGTCCGTTGATACGGCAGCACCGCTGGACTTAATTTTCACACTCACCCCAATCAGGGTTTCTTTGGTTTTATCGTCGGTAATTGTTCCGGTAATCACAATAGGAACAGGTTTGGTATCCACCACGATATACCCTTCTATCAGTTTGTACTGTAATCCTGTATTGCTGAGCAGCCTTCTCATGGCTTCCCTCACGGTAATCTGGGGGTCAACTAAAGTAAAACTCTTTTTTACAGGCTTCATGGATTGCTCTCTCACAGAGAACTTAATATTACTTTCCCTGCTTATAATCGCTAAGCCTTGTGCTACAGTAACATTTTCCAGATGCAGGTTTATTTTTTGATCCAGGTCCTGACTCTTTACATTATTGGCCAATAGGATACTCATAAAAGTAAGCTGGGCCACAATGATAACAAAAGAGCATTTCATAATAAATTGAATTGAAGGATATTGATTTAATCCTTTTTGCATATTTTTGAGCATTACGGGTTAATTCGCTGCGAGGCGATGATCTGTTTGCTTAAACCGGCAGACGTCGAAATCACACGGTTTATGTATCTTAAATGAGTTCCCTGGCTTTTGGCAGGGAACTTTTTTTGTGTAAATAACTATTACATATACTTCCTTTCCCTCGTTGCGCTGTTAATGAATCGTGACCTGTTTATTGTTTATTTTATAATTGAAATGACCAGTGGCACCAAGTACCGTCATGATCTTACTTAAAGGAATATTGGCCTGCAAAGTAATCGAGATGACTTCACCGGCTTTGGCTTTGTTGCGGTAATTGATTTTTACATCGTACCATCTTTCCAGCTCAGCCGTAATATCTTTGAGCGGGCGTTGGTTGAAGACGAGCCTTCCATCTTTCCAGGCTTCTACATCTCCGATGGCTGCCGCAGCAAGCACAGGTGCACCTTCATTATAAATAACCTTTTGACCCGGAGTGAGTATAGCAAGTGATTTTTTATGGTTGCCCGCATAATCGTCTACCCTTACTTTTCCTGTAGCTACTGCCACGACAAGCGGATGGTTTTTGAAAGCTTCAATTTTAAAGGATGTTCCCAGTACCATCGTCTGTACACTCCGGGTATGAATAATGAAAGGTTGTTTCGGATTTTTTGTCACCTGAAAGAAGGCTTCTCCTTCAAGGCTGACTTCACGGTTCCCCGATTGGAATTGTTTGGGATAACGGAGGGTACTTCCTGCACCGAGGAAGACTTCAGAGTTATCGGGCAAGGTGATTTTGGAGCGGTGTCCGTACGGATTCGTCAGCTGCTGCATAGCGAACTGCTTTTGCTCAGGAGTTTTTTTAAACTGCAAAAGTTTGTATGCTGTAATGCTAAGAATAGTCAGGGCAAGTACTGCCGCATATTTCAGATAGCTGGAACGCCGCTGTAATAAGAGCGGTGTGATCGTATCTTTTTCCTGCACTGCTTTTTCTTCCGCAGCCGATAACCGGTCGTAAAAGTGTTGCAGTTTGATATTCAGCCTTTCCTGATCGGTATCTTTTTCCTGTGCTAAACCCGTCCAGTTTTCTGAAAGTACTTCATCAAACCAGGCCTGCGCACCGGGAAGCGACATCAGTCTTCTGATTTGCTCCAGTTCTTCCGCGGTACATTCTTCATGAATGTATTTGCGTATGAGTTGTTTATTTATGTTATCGCCTTGCATTCCAATTGTCGTTCAATAGGGAGAACACAATTTTTGAGGGGTACCACCTATGGATTGGAAAAAAAATAAAAAAAAAGATTGGAGCAGCTAAATCCGGGCTAAACAGGGAGATTGGGAGGAAATGGAAATTACCTACAATTGTTCATAACAACTAAAAGAAGAAAAGCGAGATAAAAAAGAGCAGTGTAAAATCGGCATGTTCCTTTAAATGTTTGCGGAAGAAGCTAAGTGAGGCCACCATATAGTTTTCAACAGTGTTTACAGAAAGGTCCATGTCTTTTGCAATTTCTGCATAAGTCATGTTTTCTTCCCTGCTCAGTTCATATACCCTGCGCCGTTGTGGGCTGAGCTGACTTTTTTTCTGATGGTACAGGTTTTCCAGTTCTTTGCGGTTCAGTTCCTGGTCTATGTTGTTATGGGTTAGACTGTGGTTATCCTGAACAAGCTCCAATGATACGGTTGGCAGTATTTTTTTCCGGTAATGATTGTAGATTGCATTTTTTACTGAACGGTAAAGGTAGGCTTTGAGGTCGTTCTCTATTTCAATCTCGCCTTTCTTTTTCCATAAACCCAGCATGACATCCATAACCAGTTCTTCAGCGATGAAGGAATCTTTCAGATTTTTTAAAGCGTACTGGTATAAAGAATCAAAGTACCGTTTGAAAAGGATATTATACGCTGAAGTGTTACCATTCCGGTATTTTTCAAGCAGTAAATTATCTGGCAGTTCGCTTATTCTGTTTGACATGTATGACCAAAGAAACTCTACGCAGCAAAAGTAGGCGTGTAAAAGGTTGCCTATATTAAGGTAATATTAAATTATGAAGAGGAGGAGGTAACAAAGCGGAACATACACGGGATGGCAGAGATCATCTTTCCCGGATATTCATTGTGCCGATTATTTCTGCAAATTAAGATTATAGTTTACATTTATATCTCATTTCACAATGAACAGCATGAATATAACCACAGGATTTAGTGTGAGATTAAAAATATGTTTTTTACTGACCTGGAGCTGCCTTTTCTGTCTTGTACCTGGTTTTTCCCAAACCAATATCGCCAATTACAAAGTATACCTCGCCACTTCGAACTATCGGGGAAGTGAGGTGATGATTATCCGGAAATTTGAACAAAACGGGACACCAAGTTATTTGTATGTAGACTTTAACACCCTAAAAAGTGGTATTTTACCCGTTTCCAAGCTGGCTGCAAAGCCTGGCAGCTGGTCTCAGGTCATGCATACATTTTCAGGCACTGCTTATGTCAGATCACTGGAGGAAGTTCAAGGACAATCCTTTTCCATGCAGAATGCCGGTATTATACATGGTTATCCGAAAGAAAAGGGAATCACGCTTACCATTGATCTTTGTCCTTCTCATAAACCACTGGACCGGGTAATCTTCAGTTCATTAATTAAGGAATTTAAGAAAATTGAAAAACCTGTACCCCTCGCTTTATCCGTTTCCGGCAGATTTATGCTTACGCATGGCGCTGACCTCAACTGGTTGAAAGGGCTGGAAAAATCTGGAGACCTCGAAATTACCTGGGTCAACCATACCTATAACCATCATTATAACCCCAATGTGCCATTACAGGACAATTTTCTGCTTGCTCCCGGAACGGATCTGGATTTCGAGATTCTGGGAACAGAGATCGCCATGCTGCAAAATGGGATGATGCCAGCTGTGTTTTTCCGTTTCCCCGGACTGGTATCGGATAACCGTATTGTTTCTAAGGTCACTGCTTATGGATTAATCCCGATTGGAAGCGATGCATGGCTGGCCAAAGGACAGGCTGCACAGGCTGGAAGCATCGTGCTGATCCATGGCAATGGCAATGAGCCTATCGGTGTGCAGGATTTCCTGAAGCTTTTGAAAAATGAACAACAACAGGTACAACAAAAACAATGGTTGCTGTATGACCTCAGAGAGAGTGTCGATAATGAATTTAAAGAATAGACAATGGCAAAGACAACTTCTCAGCATATCCTGAATACGGCAGCGAACCTTTTAGGGTTCTGTCTTTTTGTGATCACCTCACTACATATTGCAAACATGACAGAAAACCATCTCATAGATGAGTTTACTTCTGTGATTGCTGTACTTTTAACTTGTTCCTGCCTTTTCTCTTTCGCCTCTCTAAGAACTTCAGATCTGGAAAAAGAAAGAAAGCTGGAAACAATTGCGGACTACCTGTTCATCATCTCTCTCGTTGGCATTTTAATCATTATCCTGCTGATCACCTTGAATTTTCTTAAATAATAAATGTTTCAGAATCATCATCGGGGTATTTTATGCCTAAGAACTTTTTTATCTATATTGCAGTTAGCAAATAACCAAATATTTCAACCACCTGTATTTTACCTGAGTTGCAGTCATTGCGACCAGTTTAATGAGTTGGCCTGTAATTGCAGGTGATGCCTACCCTTGACGTTTGACCAATGAGATTTGCACTTACAATTTTACTTTTCATTTTATTGCCGTGGCCTGGTTTTGCAATAGATATATCGAACTACCGCTTTCATCCCATGCGGGAAACATCTTATCATGGAGGCATACACAGTATTACCAAAGACAGCATAGGAAGAATTTGGTTCAGTGGGTACGATGCCTTATTTGTGTATAACGGCAACTCCTTTACCCAAATGAACGATCTTGTTACCGTACATGCCCCAAGATCATACTGGAACTACGGACAAGTCATTACCGATCAATCCAAAAGATTATATGTGGCAACCAACCGCGGACTCTTACGCTTCAATTATCAGAAACAAACTTTCGAGCGGATTCTAAAAGGGAATATCGGAACAATTACCCTGGGAGATGATGGGGCGATCTGGTTAATTAGGGATAACCAGATCGAATCTTTCCAGCCCGACCGCCCGACTGTAGTCACGAAATATCCTCTAGCCTCGAAAGAGGTGATATCGGCATTGGTTTATACCAAAAATCAGATCTATGTTGCCGCAAAAGGAAAGGTATTCAAATTGAACAAAGAAAGCAGGCAATATAGTTTATTTGCTGACCTGGGAAATACCAGTTATGTGATCAGGGATTTATTGATCCACCAGGGTTCTACCTATATTCTCACCCATATGAATGGGTTATATGAATGTTCCAGTGACGGAAAAATAGTAAAACGGTATCATCTCCCGCTCAGGTACGGAAAAACCACCAGTACCAAAAGCCTGTACATTGATGCTTCCAACACGATCTGGGTAGCTACCCAATCCGGACTTTTCTTATTGGACCCGCTGACAAAAGCAACGCATCTGCTCCGGTCAAATCTTCATTACCCCTATTCCCTCCCGAATAATTCAGTATGGTCCATTTATCCCGATCCCGACGGAGGGATATGGATCGGCACCTTTGGAGGGAAATTGGCCTACATGAGTTTCTTCGACAATGATGTCAACTATTTCAAACCCAGTTTAGGCGGGCTGAATCACCCTATTGTGAGTTGCTTTGAAGAAGATGATAAAGGCAATTTGTGGATTGGTACCGAAGGCGGAGGCTTAAATTATTGGGACAGAAAGACCGATCATTTTTCCTATTATACCCAGGACAATAAGATAGGCATTACCTCAAACATGATCAAAGCCCTGCATTATGATAAAGAAAAAGACATACTGCAGGTATCCACATTCAACGGGGGAATGGAACAGTTTGACAGCAGGCGCCAGCATTTTGTCGACCTGCAGATGTACCACCCTGTGACCTCAGAGCAGCTCAGCATTTACGATTTCGCCATGGAAGCTGAATCCGGGATCTGGATGACGAATCCTGATTCGGAACTGATTTACAAGGATAAGAAAAAAGGAACGACAGAAATTGTTGCCTTTTATGATGCCAAAGGTCATGTGGTCAGGATGCAAATTGAAACCTTATTCCGCGATAAAGGGGACAATTTATGGCTGATTACGCATAACGGCTTATACATTGTAAATGTCAAGACCCGGCGAATTGTTAAACATTATTATATTCCCAATGCCCCATATGCGGTAAATAATCTCTGCTCCTATTACATCACATCAGATGCAGATGTTTGGCTGGGTACACGTGGCGGTGGGGTGAACAGGCTGGATAAGGACGGAAACTACGTCAACTTTGCTGAAAAAGAAGGTTTACTGGGGAAAACTGTTTTCGGTATCCTGGAAGATGACCGTTCAAAGGACCTGTGGTTCAGCACCAATGACGGATTGTATGCTTACGACGATAAAGACAGGAAAATCAATAAGTTTCCCCTCGATATCCCGAGTCTTTGCGGAACTTTTTATGTGCGGTCCTGCTTTAAAACCGCAAAGGGCGAAATGCTGTTTGGCGGAACGAATGGATTTATCATGTTCACCCCGGGCAGGATCAAACAAAACAATCAGAAACCAAAAGTCTTCTTTACCGACCTGTTGATTAATAACAAGAAGGTGATTCCGGGCGACAAAGATTCCCCGCTGCCACAGGAAATAGCGACTTTTTCTTATACAAAAGAGAACAACAACAGGATTGTACTTTCCCATGAACAAGCAAATATAGAAATCAGGGTTTCTGCAAACAGCTACCTGCAGGCCGGAAAAAATCAGTTTGCCTACAAGATGGTTGGCCTCTCGGACAAATGGTATACCCTGCCCGAAGGGCAGAATTCCGTGCAGTTCTTTAATCTGCCTGCCGGAAACTATATCTTCAAAGTCAGGGCAGCCAATAATGATGGTCTTTGGGGTAATGAGGTTTCTTCCCTGTACTTCCAAATCAACCCTTCTCCATTTTTCTCGGTCTGGGCATACATGGTGTACACCATCCTGGCGATGGGTATTGTGTACTTCATCTGGCGGTATTTTACAAATAAAAAAATATTCGAACACCGGCTTGAAATGGAACAGCTGAAAGAGCAGAACCTGAAAAAACTGAGTCAGGCAAGGATTAACTTCTTTACCCATATTTCACACGACCTGAAAACACCCCTTACCCTGGTGGTTGATCCCCTGAAACAACTGAAAGAACTGTTACCCGAACACAAATCGGCCAATGCGAATGCCTATGTCATGCTGATTGAAAAAAATGTGAACCGGATTCAACGCATGATCAGTCAGCTGCTCCAGTTCAGGGAAATAGAGAGCCAGAAAATCACACTCAACCAACAACCCGGTGAATTGATCCAGTATATCAACGACATCTTTTCCTTATTTGATTTGTATGCCGGCAAAAAAGACATAGAAACGGAGATCCATAGCGGAATTGAAAGCTTTTATTCCAAGTTTGATCACGATGTAATTGAAAAGATTTTCACCAACCTGTTCTCTAACGCGATAAAGTATACGACTGAAAATGGATATGTGGGGGTAAAAATCAGGGAAAGCAGTCTGGAAGAGCTTGCCACGCTGGGACTGCCGGCAAAGAGCAATACCACCTATCTCTCTTTTGCGGTCACCAATACCGGGACGGAGATTCCCGATGATAAGAAAGAGCTGATCTTTGAATCTTTCAAGCGTTTAAAATCTGGTGAACTGGCTTTTGAAAAGAGTACTGGGCTGGGATTAACAATTGTGAAAGAACTGGTGACCTATCTGGAAGGAAGGGTGACTTTACAGTCAGGGGATTCGAAAGTGACTTTTACTGTCGTCCTGCCCTTTAGTGTAAATGCCGGGAAAACGGACAATAATGCAGGCACCTACAAGTACACCATTTCCGAGATCGACAATATTTTCACGGAATCAGAAGAGATGAATCTGCGCGATAAAAGGAGCCGTAAAGCAAATAGCATTGTGGTGATTGAAGATGATGCCAGTCTGCGAGCTTACATGGAACAACGCTTGTCAGAACATTACAATATCTATACGGCTACGAATGGCAATGAGGGCATCGCCAAAACAGAAAAAGTATTTCCGCAGGTGGTAATTACAGATATCATGATGCCGGAAGCCGATGGATTTGAGGTGTGCCGGAAACTGCGTTCCAATATCAAAACGAGCCATATCCCAATTGTGGTGCTCTCTGCACTGGGCAAGAATACGGAAAACAAGATCAAGGCACTGGAAAGCGGCGCCAATGTGTTTATCGATAAGCCGATAGATATGGATTACCTGTTGAAGCAGGTAGGCAACCTAATCAAAAACCAGAATGAGCTGAAGGAATCGTACAGCAAGAAATTTATTGCTGAGCCTTCTAAAGTCACGACTTCTTCAGCCGATGAAGCCCTGCTGAAAAAGGCCATGGAACTGATTGAGAAGAACATCAGCAATATCGATTATAATGTCGAATCTTTCGTATCGGATATGGGAATAGGGCGCACGCTCCTGTACCAGAAAACCAATCACATCCTCGGCATGTCGATCAAAGAATTTTTAATGGATATCCGGCTTAAACGCGGCGCACAATTGTTAAAAGAATCTGACCTTACCGTGTCCGAGATCTCCTATTTAATCGGCTTCAATAACCCCAAACATTTCAGTATTTGTTTCAAAAAACAATTTGATATTACACCGACCGACTTCAGAAAGAAACCTTAAAGCCTCATTTTGACGCAATAAACCGGGAATTTCTGCGGAGTGTACAAAACAGAACCATTTCTGTACAAACGAATACCCTCATGAAATCGCCTTGTTCTACTTTTGTGTAAGGCCAAAGTACCACTCTCGCTTTGGCCCATGAACGAGAGTACTTTTTAAGATTAACCAAATAATAAACCAAAACTAAATGATGATAGAAATTCGCACAAGGCTGAAGGGCTTTCTGGTGCCTCTAGCTTTGCTCCTGTTGTCGGCAAACCCGATATATGCACAACAGGATCTGATTAAAATTACAGGAAAAGTAATTGATAAAAGTGGAGAAACCCTGATCGGGGTGACCGTTCGTGTAAAAGGCAAAGCTGGCGGAACGGTAACCAATCAGGATGGAAATTATACCTTACAGGCTCCCCCCGCTTCAACACTGGTCTTTTCCTATGTCGGGTATACCGATCAGGAAGTTAAAGTGAGCCCTTCCGGAGTGGTCAATGTAACCATGAGTGGCGATAAATCACTCGAAGAAGTGGTCGTGGTGGGCTATGGTACCGTACGCAAGAAAGACCTCACCGGAGGTTTGGCTGTTGTGGGGAAGGAGAAGCTGAATATGGTTTCTACCAATAACCTGATGGACAGGCTGGCGGGACAAGTGGCGGGATTTAGTGTTTCCACTTCCAATGCCGCTCCGGGACAGGATCAAACCCTTCTTATCCGTGGTGAAAATTCCATATCAGCCAACAATTCCCCATTAATTATCCTTGACGGTATTCCATATAGCGGTTCCCTGGTAGACCTCGATCCGAATATCATAGATAACCTTACCGTACTGAAAGACGCTTCTGCAGTGGCGATCTATGGGTCGCGCGGATCCAACGGGGTGATCCTCATCCAGACCAAAAGAGGATCCACCGGAAAACCACAGGTGGGGTATAAGGCCCAGCTGGGTGTAGCGGAACCCATGCAATGGATTGAGGTCATGGGGCCCAATGAGTATATACGCCTGCAGCAGGACATCGGCCGTTTGAGGGAAAGCTATTCAGGAGACCAGCTTGACCCAATTGCCGGAAGCATCATCAGTTTAACAGAACGTAAGAATTACATCAATGGGGTGACCAACAACTGGCAGGATTACATTTTCCAGAGAGGCTTTACAATGGACCACCAGGTTACGGTGTCGGGAGGTACGGAGCATACGAAATACATGGCTGCTGCTGCCCACCTGGATCAGGATGGCGTGGTATACAATACCAAATTATCCCGTACCAATATTTCACTGAACATTGACCAGGAGTTTAACAACTGGCTGACGACCGGTATAGGAACCCAGTTTGTACAAAAAGAAAATGGTGGTGTGGCACCAAATATCGAACATGCCATTAAACAGAGTCCATTCGGACAGTATAAAGATGATTCAGGATATTATGTGGCCGAGCCTATGGAGTATTCGCTGATTACCAACCCAATGCTGAATGTGAATGCCGACCAGGCACGAACTGACCGCAACTTTTTCCTCAGCGCCTATGCGAATATCCTGCTGCCGGTTAAAGGTTTGTCCTTCCGTTCCAATTACGGATACAATTACCGGAACAGCTTTATCGGTACCTATTATGGCCGGGATACCTTTGAAGGCCGAGAACAAGGGGGACAAGTTGGCGGAAAAGCAAGTATCAGTAATGGCCAGTACTCAGATTATACCTTTGAAAATATCCTCAAGTATGAACGTGAAATCGGTAACCACCGCTTCGACGCTACCGGATTGTTCAGTATGCAGGAGACTAAAAACGTGACTTCTGCACAGAGCGGAGCCGGTTTTGTAACCGATGATACCAGTTATTACATGATGGGCAGTGCGGAACGTAACCAGGTGATTGCTTCAGGGCTGTCCGAGACGAGTATGCTGTCTTACATGTTCCGTTTAAATTATGCCTACAAAGGTAAATATATAGCCACTTTAACGGGCCGGACAGATGGTGCCTCTGTGTTTGGGATCAACAATAAATATGCGTTTTTCCCTTCTGCCGCCTTTGCCTGGAATATCGCAGAAGAGGGTTTTATCAAACAAAAGGTGAACTGGCTGGATCAGCTGAAATTGCGCCTTTCCTATGGTGTAAATGGCAATCAGGCCATTAGTCCGTATCAGACACTGGACCGCCTGTATTCAAAAGTGAAGTATGTATGGGGAGACGGTGGCTCGGCCATCAATACCGCTTACCTGGCTGGCGACGGAATCGGCAATCCTAACCTGAAATGGGAAACAACCTATACCGCAAATGTTGGACTGGATTTTCAATTGTTCAACAACCGTCTTGGCGGAAGTATTGATATGTATCTGTCCAATACCCACGACCTGCTGATGCTGCGTACAGTACCGATCATGAATGGTTACAGTAAAATCTGGGACAATGTTGGCCAGACCCGCAACAAAGGGATTGAGATTACACTGAATTCCGTGAATATGGAACGTAAAGATTTCAGGTGGACTTCCAGTCTCAATTTCTCCCTGAACCGCGATAAGATCATTGACCTGCGCGGAGACAAAATTGATGACATTACGAATAAATGGTTTATAGGCCGCCCCTTAAGGGTTTATCATGATTACCATATGGTGGGCATCTGGCAAAAGGGCGATAACTATTTTACGACGGATGCCAATGGAAATGAACGGGAAATTCAAACCGGGGCCGCTCCGGGATCGGCTAAACTGGAGGACGTGGACGGCAATGGGTATATCGATGCCAACGACAAGAAAATTATCGGCTCCAGAATGCCAAGTTTCGCGGCTTCTATGGGTAACCGGCTTACCTATAAAGATTTCTATTTCTCCTTTCTGTTTAACGGGGTATTTGGGGTCTGGCGCGAGGACAATCTGGCCAATATAGGTTCATGGACCTATGGGATAACAAACTATGTACATGGCGCAGATTATTGGACACCAGAGCATCCGGATGCTGAAATCGTTTCTCCGGGTTATCTCAATAATTACGGACACGGCTATTACAAAAAGCTTTCTTATGTACAGCTCAAGAATGTGACCCTGGGTTACAGAATGGGTTCAAAGATTGCCGGCAAGATAGGTTTGAACTCAATTGACCTCAACCTGAGCGTCAATAATGTACATACTTTCTCCAATGTGCGGCAGCTGCTTAACTACGATAACAGCTGGATGGCCTCTTATCCTACCGCCCGTTCCTATATGCTGGGATTGAATTTAACTTTCTAATTGAACAGAACATGAAGACTAAAAATATAACAAGAGCAGTGCTGATGATCATGTTCATCACCACTGTAAGCGGATGTAAACGTTTTCTGGATGAAGACCTGAAATCGCAGCTGGCTCCCACCAATACCTTTACAAGTACCTATGGATTTGAGGTAGGTACTGCCGGACTGTATGCGCTTACCCGATCGGAATACAATACCTTTGGTGAAGAGGGCGCATTTTTACACAATGGTGCCACACCTTATGAGGTGTTACAGGCGGCGACTGATATTGTGGAAGTGATCAATAGTGATGCTTCACTCACCGCATTTGCCCAGTTGACACTGACTCCTGACGAACGTTTTGTAGCCTCGTACTGGAACTGGGCCTATGGCTTGATCTCCTCGGCAAATGAGGTCCTGATCTTTGCCGACAAGAACAACAATTGGGATAAGCCGACAGATAAGGCCCGTTTTCAGGCCGAAGCACGCTTTTTCAGGGCTTATGCTTACCGTACTCTCACCTATCTCTATGGTGATGTCCCTTATGTGGAAACCATTTTATATGATTTCAAGCTTGATTTTACCCGTACTCCTAAAGCCGAAGTGCTCGCACACATTGTAGATGACCTGAAGTTTGCTACAGAAAACCTTCCTGAAAGTCCGGACCAGGTGAAAGATGGAAAACTGACCAAATGGGCCGCCTTCCATTTATTGAGCGAAATGTACCTGATGCAGGGAGATTTTGCAGCGGCAGAACAAGCTGCCTTGGCCGTGATCAATAGTGGTTATTACGGCCTGATGAAAACACGTTACGGTGCAGCGAAGGATAAACCCGGCGATGTGTTCAGCGATCTGTTTATTGAGAATAACCAGAACAGACTGAAGAATGGCAACAGGGAGAGTATCTGGGTATTGCAGTTTGATTTTAACACTGTTGGAGGAGGGGTGAATTCAGATGACTGGACACGCAGGGCCTGGAGTCCGAAATATGCGGAAATAGCGGGATTTGTTCTGGCCGATAGTTTAGGTGGCCGCGGTCTGGCACAGATTGTTCCGATGAAATGGTGGATTGGTACCAATGGCACGAATGCGACCGGCAATGTACCCGGTATTTTTGATGCCACGGATATCCGTAATTCCAATTACAACATCAAGCGCAACTGGTATTACAACAATGTGAATGATGCTTCGCTGTATGGCAAAAAGTCGAATATCACCGAACAAACCTGGTTCTCTACCAAATCGTTATTCCCGGCACTGACCAAGTTTTTCTATGGACGTATAGAAAACCTGAGTCTCACCGGAAGCTATAGGGACCGTATGAAATTCCGCCTCGCAGAAACCTATCTGCTGCTTGCGGAAGCCTACCTGGGCCAGGGCAACCCTTCAAAAGCAGCTGATGCCGTAAATGAGGTACGCAGACGTGCAGGGGCACAGGTGATTGGTGCGGAGGCCATGACGATGGACTTCCTGCTGGATGAACGCATCAGGGAACTGGTAGGTGAGGAAAGTCGCCGCTTTACCCTGATACGGACGAAAAAACTGGTGGAAAGGGTGAAGACCTATAATACGGGGCTGAAGGATAAAATCAGGGATTTTCATGCTTTATGGCCTATCCCACAAGCCATCATTGATGCCAACCGGGATGCCGAATTCCCTCAGAATCCTGGATACGGTAAATAATCATTTTATGAAACTTAACATATGAAAAGGGTGAAATATTTATATAAAATAATGCCGTTGTTCTTAATCGTCCTGGGTCTGAATGCCTGCAAACCGGAGATTATGGACATTGAGAAACCTGTAGAAGGTTTGGAACTGAAGGCTTCTGCTACAGATATTGTACTGGACGGAGATGACATGACCAAAGAGATCCTGACTTTCAGCTGGAAGGAAGGCGGGCCGGTGTCTGGCGACCATGTGGTTTCTTATACTTCCAAACTGGACGTGGTGGGAAATAATTTCGGTTCGTCGACCATGATCCTCAGCTATGAGGAAGATGGTATTTTCCAGAAAAGTTTTACCTCTGAGCAATTGCAGAACTGGGCAAATGAAAAATGGGGACTGCCGGTAAACAAGCCTTTTACGATTGAGTTCCGGATCATTATTCAATGGGAAGGCGGAGCTACTTTTAAGGCACCGGAAGTACGTACCGTTACGGTGAATGTACAACCGATCAAGTCTATCGTTTTTGATGCGGACAAAATGTTCCTGGCAGGTTCTGCCGTTCCGGGAATGAGCAAAGTGGAGATCAGTAAAACACTGGAGAATCCAAACCAGTATGCCTACCTGATTGACCTGCAGGCCGGAGAACTACAGGTTCCCGTAGCGTTTAATGGGGAAACCAATTACATCGCCCCGGCTGATGGGGACGGAACCCTACAGGACGGTGTTGCCGTAGGCGTGAAAATGCGGGATGTTCCTGTTTCCTGGAATATAGAGACCGCAGGAAAATACCGTGTGGTCGTCAATATGCAAAAGGCAACAGCAACGATTTATTCTCCCGCAAAAGCCCTTAGCCCGAAAACGGTGGTCTGGAACAATGATGCCAGTGTACCGGTGACCACTGAAATTAATGAACTGTGGATGCACGGAGCCATTAACAACTGGGGAAATCCTATAAAGTGTAATGCCACGGTGAGTCTGGCCGATCCGCAAGTGCTGGTGTATACCGGAGGATTGACTGGCAAAGCAAAATTCATTGTTTATGGCGGAACAGACAACAACAAGAACCTTGCTTATGCTTTTAGCTGCGAGCCGAAATCCGAAACCGATGGACAGGAAATGTCGCTGACGCTGGGTAAAATCGCTACCCTTCATGGAAGCGCAGGGAGAGGGCAGCGCAACTCCTATTATACAATTCCGGGAGGCGCAAACTTCGTGGTGTTTGACTTAAGGAACATGACCATCATCGCAGAAAAGCGCTAGAATAATTCAGTACAACAGAAATTTTTAAGGTTAAGAAATATGAAAAACTTAAAGTATAAGACCATTACAAAATTTGCCTTCATGGCATTTGTTTGTCTCTCTTCATTTGCCTGCTCTTCAAAAGACAATGACATCGGCGGCAAACCGGAAGGAGTGGATAAAAACAATACGTTGGTCAGTCCAAAATACAATAGAACCGCCGTATTACGCAATCCTTTAAACGGTTGGGTGATGTATGGCGCACGTACTGCAGATGAGTCTTACTGGGATACGGAGTATTATGTATCGGATCTGGGTAAAAAGGTAAAAGCCATAGATTATGCTTCCGCCTGTTATATCCGCACGAGCTGGGCTTCGCTGAATCCCAGCGATGGGGTGTATGCCTGGAATGATCCCAATTCGCAGATCGCGAAATTGATTAAAGGTGCAGAAAAAAGAGGGGTTCCGGTGGCTTTCCGGATAGTGGTAGATGGACGCGATCAAGGCATGAATACCCCGAAGTTTGTATTTGATGCCGGAGCGGCCTATTACCTGGAGAATACAGCTTTTCCGACCCGCATTACGCCAATCCCCCAGGACCCTATTTTCAGAAGTTATTATGCCAAGTTTATTGAAGAACTGGCCAAAGAATTTAATAACCCCGACCGCACGGCATTTATTGATGCGTATGGATTGGGTAAATGGGGAGAAGCACACAATGTGATTTATGAAAACCCGGGGACTTCTACAGGTCAGAATACTGAAAAACTGAAAGAGGAAGTATTGGATTGGGTGACAGATCTGTATACCCGTTGCTTTACCAAAGTGCCGCTGGTGATCAATTATCACCGCGTTATCGGCGATCCGATAAGCTGGGGGGCACCAAATCCCAATAGTGACAGGCTGCTGGTGAAAGCGATCAACAAAGGATACAGCCTGAGACAGGATGCTTTCGGCATGACCGATTATTACCAAAGCTGGGAAAAACAGTTTGCCAAAACCTGGAACAATAAACGCCCGATCCTGATGGAAGGCGGATGGATTACTTCCGGCACACACCGGTACTGGACAGATCCAAGTAATAAATACAGGGAGGGACACCCTGAGGATGTACGTCAGGGTGAATTTGATGCTGCTGCAGAAGCCTGTGTGAATATGATGGACTTCCGTGCGGGTGATACAGACTCCTGGTTTGAAAAAGCATTTAACCTGGTTCAGCGTTTTACGTCTGAAGGAGGTTACCGCTTGTATCCCGATCAGGTGTATATACCCGAAAAAATAAAAAGCGGAGCCGAAACGACCATCACGCATCGCTGGAGAAATATGGGCTGGGGATATTTTCCCAACAACATTCCACAATGGAATTTTAAGTATAAAGTTGCTTTTGCCTTGCTGGATGCAGAGAACAATGTCAAACAGATTTTTGTGGACAAGGAGGGGGAACCTTCCGCCTGGCTGAAGAATAATCCGGTATCCTACAATTTCAAAACTGCGGTGAATGTACCTGCCGGAACTTATTCATGGGCGATAGCGATTGTGGATACCACAAAGGAGAACCAACCGGGAATTAAGCTTGCCGTTAACGGGGAGCTGACCAGCGAAGGATGGCTGAAACTCCTTAACTTACAGGTACAGTAAAAACTATTCAGCGATGGCTTTAATTTCCCCTTATCTCAGCAATATGAAACGTATCTATCTAACACTGCTGGCTCTCCTTCCTGTATTGACGGTTGAGGCCCAAAATGCATCATACAGCCGTTTGAGCAATGACACACTGGTGATAGGTAATGCCTTGATAGAACGCAAATTTATCTGGAATAAGGGGAACCTGATTACTTTTAGCCTGACGGATAAATCGTCAGGCCGCAGCTTGCTGAACAAAGCAGGGATTCCTGATTTCCAGCTTCCAGGCGATCCTGTGACGGCATCGAACCCTTCGTACGCGTCAAGAGCTATACCAGAAACAGCGATCCACCCTGCTTATGCAGAGACAGAAGTCCGTTTTTCACTGGGGACTTTACACCTCAGAAAAGTGTACCGGGTTTACAGTGACAGCCCTGTGATTGCCTGTGAGATTTACCTGAAAGGCAGTACCGCTGCGCTGACTGAAGGAACAGACCTGAACCTGGCCGACAGGAAGAATATCGAATTTACGGAAGATATGAAATCCAAACAGGCGACAGCAATATTGGATCAGATGAAACTCGACGGATTTCACTGGAGAACAAAAATTGTAGAATTTCATGATGTCACAGACTGGAACAATAACCTTGTATTTGAGCGTAACCTTATTCCATACCGCAAGAATTCCTATAAAGGGAACCTGCTTTTTGCCCACAATATTGAAAATGACCAGGGGATCTTCTTCCTGAAAGAAGCACCTTCATCGGATGTGCAACTGGCTGCTAATGGCTATGATTTCACGACGGAGTTCGGACATTTTAGTGTATGCGGACTGGGAATGACCCAAAAGGATATCCTGACTGATGAATGGAGAAAAGCCTATGGAAGTGTGATTGGCGTCTATAGCGGGCCTGAACTGAATCAACTGAAGGCCCTGCGAAGCTACCAGAAAAACATACGGAAGTTACTGCCTGAAAGAGATGAGATGGTGATGATGAATACCTGGGGTGACCGCAGCCAGGATTCAAAGGTAAATGAAAAATTCAGCCTGATGGAAGTGGAAAGAGCGGCACAGTTGGGAGTGTCGCATTTCCAGATAGATGATGGATGGCAGATCGGGAAAAGCCCGAATTCTGCAGTTGCCAAAGGTTCGTTTAAAAACATCTGGGACAATCCCGATTATTGGAAACCCGATCCGAAGAAATATCCGGAGGGTCTGCATCCCCTGGTGAAAAAGGGCAGAAAGCTGGGTGTAGAAATATGCCTTTGGTTTAATCCCAGTGTGCAGAACGATTATGCCGACTGGGAAAAAGACGTGCAGGCCATCGTGGGTTTGTATAAGGAATATGGAATCCGGATGTTTAAAATTGATGGATTGGCAATTCCGAACAAGCAATCGGAGATTAACCTTCGTCGCCTGTTTGATACGGTACTCGAAAAAACAAAGGACAAGGTGGTGTTCAATCTCGATGCCACAGCCGGACGTCGCGGAGGTTATCACCTGTTTAATGAATATGGAAATATCTTCCTGGAAAACCGTTATACCGATTGGCAGAACTATTACCCTTACTGGACTTTGCGCAATTTGTGGCAATTGTCGAAGTATGTTCCTGCGGAGAAAATACAGGTCGAATTTCTGAATAAATGGAGAAATGCCGGTCAATACGGCAGCGATATTTTTGCCCCGGGAAATTATTCTTTCGACTACCTGTTTGCGACAACCATGGCCGGACAACCTTTGGCATGGTTTGAAGGAACTGGCTTGCCGGAAGAAGCACTGAATACCAGCAAACTGATCAATACCTACAAAGAAATTCAGCACGATTTCCATACCGGCGTTATCCTGCCCATTGGAGAAGAACCATCAGGCAGATCCTGGACAGGTTTCCAATCGGTGAAAGGGGATCGGGGTTATTTCCTCTTTTTCAGGGAAAACACGCCTTCCAGGGATGGACTGGTGAAAACCTGGTTACCCGAAGGTGCCAAAGTGAAATGCACACCGGTTTTAGGACACGGAAAAGCAATGACCGCCACGATCAGTCAGCAGGGAATGATCAATGTCACCCTGCCTGATGCAAACGATTTTGTGATGTACACATACGAACTCATTCAACCTTAAAAGAAAACATGAAGTATCCCTTTTTTATTATTTGCTTACTTACCCTCGCCACTTCTGTGTGTGGACAAAAACACTATCAGCTGACCTCGCCGGAAGGTAAACTCAACGTGTCTGTTTCCGTAACGGACCGGTTAAGTTTTTCTGTCACACATGAGGGGCAGGTCATCCTTAAACCTTCCAGCATTTCCATGGAATTGGACAATGGTACAATTTGGGGAACAGGCGCTCAATTCCGGAAAGCGAAAACAACCACTGTAAACCGGGAGATTGCTACACATTTTTATAAAAAGAATAAAATTACTGACCATTATAATGAGCTGACGCTGGATTTTAAAGATTTCAGTGTGGTATTCCGGGCTTATAACGAAGGCATGGCCTATCGTTTCATTTCCACCGGCCATAAGGATATCGTGGTAAAAAATGAAGAAGCGGCATTCCGTTTCGATAAGGATTACCAGGCTTATATTCCCTATGTAAAAGGGAAATTCAACACCATAGAGGAGCAATATTTCAATTCATTTGAGAACGAATATACCTATACGGCATTGAGCAAAATGGATGAAAATAAACTGGCATTTCTGCCCCTGGTGCTGAGCCTGGAGAGGGGCAAAAAGGTTTGCCTGGCTGAATCAGACCTGGAAAGCTATCCGGGAATGTTCCTGGCCAACAGGGACGGGTCTGCTGCGTTAAAGGCGAGTTTCGCCCCCTGCCCTGTGGCTACGGCACAGGGCGGTCATAACCAGTTGCAGCAATTGGTGACTTCACGACAGCCCTATATCGCAAAGGCGAAAGCCAAATCCAGGTTCCCCTGGCGTATCGTTATCGTTTCCACACAGGATAAAGCACTTGCAGATAATGATATGGTGTATAAGTTAGCGGCACCTGCACGAATTACTGATCTCTCCTGGATAAAACCAGGTAAGGTTGCCTGGGAATGGTGGAACCATTGGGGATTGTCTAACGTGGATTTCGAAGCCGGAGTAAACCAGCAGACGTACAAAGCATATATTGATTTCGCCTCAAAAAATGGGATTGAATATGTAATCCTGGATGAAGGCTGGGCGGTAAATCTGAAGGCCGACTTATTCCAGGTGGTACCGGAAATAAATTTAAAGCAGCTTGTTGCCTATGCAAAATCGAAAAATGTAGACATTATTTTATGGGCCGGATATTATGCTTTCGACCGGGATATGGAACGGGTGTGTAAACAGTATTCCGAAATGGGGATTAAAGGGTTCAAGATCGATTTTATGGACCGTGATGATCAGCAGATGGTCGACTTTCATTACCGTGCCGCCGCCACTGCCGCAAAGTATAAATTGCTGGTTGATTTTCATGGAACCTATAAACCTACGGGAATCAACCGTACCTATCCCAATGTAATCAATTTCGAAGCCGTCCATGGCCTTGAACAAATGAAATGGACCGGCACAGAGCTGGATCAGGTGACTTATGATGTGACAATGCCTTTTATCCGTATGGTAGCCGGCCCTGTAGATTATACCCAGGGCGCGATGCGCAATGCGACGAAGAGAACCCACAGGGGCATTAATGATGAACCGATGAGCCAGGGAACGCGCTGCCGACAGCTGGCGGAATATGTAGTTTTCGAATCTCCGCTGAATATGTTATGTGATAGCCCCACGAACTATGAGCAGGAACAGGAATGTACCGATTTTATATCAGCGATCCCTACCGTCTGGGACGAGACCATTGCACTGGACGGAGAGATCGGCAAGTATATATCCATAGCCCGACAGAAAGCTGGGATTTGGTATGTCGGCGCCATGACCAATTGGAATGCACGCAGCCTGGAACTTGATTTATCCTTCTTACAGGAAGGGAATTATACCGCTGAAATTTACCGTGACGGTGCCAATGCCAGCCGGATCGCATCAGATTATAAAAAGGAGAACATCACTATTCCCTCTGACCGTAAATTAACGGTGGCGATGGCACAAGGTGGCGGTTTTGCCATGAAGATTTACAAAAAATAATATCCCCGATGCTTATGAAGTTGAAAATATATATAACCCTGTTGATCAGCTTGTCTGCTTTGTGGTTTATACCTGCTCAGGCACAGCAAACGATGATCAACGTATACGGACGGAACCTGCAATCACTGAATGGCAAATGGGAGGCTGTAATCGATTTATACGATCAGGGACGAGGAAATAAGATTTACCTGAATAAAAAACCGGAAGGAAAGACAGATTTCTATGAATATTCCTTTGAAAACGGACTTCGCTTAAATGTTCCGTCTGACTGGAACAGTCAGCTGCCGGAACTTAAATATTACGAAGGAACAATCTGGTACGCGCGCAAATTCGATGCTGCCGAAGAGATTGGCAAACGCCGGTTCCTCTATTTCGGAGCGGTGAGTTCCCGCTGCCGTATCTACTTGAACGGACAGGAAATAGGGCAGCATGAGGGTGGCTTTACCCCTTTCCAGATCGAAGTGACCGAACAGTTGAAAGAAAAAGATAATTTCCTTGCCCTAGAAGTCAACAATACCCGCAGGGTGGAGTCCATTCCGGCGATGGCTTTCGACTGGTGGAATTACGGAGGTATAACCAGGGATGTATTCCTGGTGAGTACACCTGCCGCTTTTATTGAAGATTACTTTGTACAATTGGATAAATACAAAGCCAACAAAATTGACGCCCGGGTTCAGCTCTCAGAAAAACTGGGTAATGAAAGGGTGACGATTGAAATTCCGGAATTGAAAATTAAACAGGTCTTGAAGACTGATGATAAGGGCAGGGTAAAAACATCATTTCAGGCGAATAAACTGGAACGTTGGTCGCCCGCCTCCCCCAGGCTTTATACTGTGATCATTTCAACGGAACAGGATCAAGTGGAAGAAAGAATTGGTTTCCGCAATATCACAGTTAAAGGAGAAGACATTTATCTGAACGGCCAGCCGGTCTTCCTGAAATCAATCTCCTTCCATGAAGAAATACCACAACGCATGGGACGGGCTTTCTCTGAAGCTGATGCCGTGATGCTGCTTTCTGAAGCCAAAGCTCTGGGATGTAACATGATCCGTCTGGCGCATTATCCACAGAATGAACATACGGTAAGAATGGCGGAGAAAATGGGCTTCTTGTTATGGGAGGAAATCCCGATTTGGCAAGGTATAGATTTTAAGAATGACAACACCAAAGCCAAAGCCCTGAAGATGATCCAGGAGATGGTGAGGCGTGATCAAAACCGTTGCGCATTGGGCTTCTGGGGAGTGGCCAATGAAACACAGCCTTCAGCACCGCGCAACGCATTTTTAAAAGACCTGATTGCCAGCTGTAAGGAAATAGATACCACACGACTGATTGTTGCCGCATTCGACCTGGTTCGTTTTGATAGCAAAAGACAGGCTTTCACGATGAACGATCCTTTTATCAAAGAACTGGATGTGGTGGCGGTGAATAAATATATGGGCTGGTACCACCAATGGCCTGTAACACCGGACAAAGCGGTCTGGGATGTGGCCAGGGGGAAACCACTGCTCATTTCTGAATTTGGAGCGGAAGCCCTGTATGGCAAAACAGGTGAAGCCGATGTTGCCAGCTCATGGAGTGAAGACCATCAGGCAACACTATACAAAGACAACCTGAAGATGTTTAAACACATTCCCAACCTAAAGGGAATCTCACCCTGGGTACTCTTCGATTTCCGCTCTCCGTTCCGCTTACATCCGACCCATCAGGAGGGCTGGAACCGCAAGGGGCTGGTATCGGATCAGGGTTACCGGAAGAAAGCCTGGTACCTGATCAGGGAATATTACAACCGCAGCAATTAACTACCTAACAATTTAAACAAACATTCAACATGATGAATAACCTTTTATTGATTTGTCTACTTTTTTTCTCAGGATTGTTTTCCTCTCCTGATACCTCAAAAACGGATCCGGGTAAATCCCTGAAATCTGTTGTTGACAATGCTTTTATTTTCTCCGGCAAGCAATCTTTACTGATGGCCAGGAGGTATCGGGACAAAGAAGGGAGTCTTCCACGGACTTACCAAAATGGCAGGGATGTGTCTTCTGATTCCCGCTGGTGGTGCAGTGGTTTTTTCCCGGGGTCACTTTGGTATATTTATGAGAATAACCGGAATCCTGAAGTATTGACCTATGCACAACAATATACGGACCAGGTAGAAAGAGAGAAATATACCACCGACAATCACGATGTAGGGTTTATGATCTATTGCAGTTTTGGCAATGGTTACCGTTTAACCCACAATGAACATTATAAAGAAGTGATGCTTACGGCCAGTAAATCTTTAAGCACCCGTTATAACCCTGCTGTCGGACTCATCCGTTCCTGGGACCACAATAAAGACAAATGGCAATATCCTGTGATTATCGATAACATCATGAACCTGGAACTGTTGCTTTGGGCAGCGGACAATTCGGGAGATGCCAGGTTTAAAGAGATCGCTTTATCCCATGCGGATAAGACCATCAAACACCATTTCCGCCCGGATTACAGTTCCTATCATGTCGTATCTTATGACACGACCACAGCACTTCCCCATCTGAAACAAACCCACCAGGGTTACGCTGATGAATCGTCCTGGAGCCGCGGACAAGCATGGGGACTTTACGGTTATACCTATCTGTACAGGGAAACCAAGGACAAGCGCTACCTGGAACAGGCAAAAAACATAGCAGCATATATCGTTAACCATCCCCATATGCCGAAAGATTATATCCCCTACTGGGACTTTGATGCACCTGATATTCCGAATACCTTCCGCGACGTATCGGCTGCTACGGTCATGGCTTCAGCCTTGATTGAACTCAGTGGTTTTCTCGACAAGCCTCTTGCCGCAAAGTATATGAAAGTAGTGGAAACACAAATCAGGACACTGGCTTCACCGGCCTATACTGCCAAATTGGGAGAGAACGGATGTTTTATCCTGAAACATAGTGTGGGCTCCCTTCCCGGCAAGTCGGAAGTTGATGTCCCCCTTACCTATGCAGACTACTATTACCTGGAAGCCCTGAGCCGGTTAAAGAAAAGATTAAACTAAATGATTTGAAGCCGAAAATTGAAATGAATTATAAAAGATACTTCAGCCTTATCGCTTTCCTCCTCTTACTGATACAGTCACATTCCCTTGAGGCACAAACCCAAACCATCGATTTATCCGGCACCTGGAGATTCCAGACCGATGTGATGGATTTCCGCCGCGGGTCGCTTTCTCCACGGTACAATCATGTATTGCCGGAAAAAATTGAACTCCCAGGCATCACCGATGATCATCAGATTGGTTATCAATCGCCCTACCGTCATATAGATCGCCTGACAAGGAAATATGAGTATATGGGTCCGGCATGGTACCAACGAGATATCGAAATTCCCGCCGCATGGAAAGGTAAACGTATATTCATGTATTTTGAACGGACCCATTGGCTGAGTTCCATTTATGTGGATACCAGGGAAGTCAGTAAAATAGATTACATCAGCGTTCCCCATAATCACGATTTAACTGCATTTGTTACTCCCGGGAAAACGCAGCGCATCACCATTTGTATTGATAACCGGTTTCAGTACAATACCCATAAATGGAACCATGCGCATACCGAGTTTACCCAGATCAACTGGAATGGCATACTGGGGGAAATGAAACTGATTGCCCTGGATCCGGTATACATCAATGACCTGCAGGTGTATCCCAATGTGGCAGATCATTCCGTAAAGGTGAAACTCCAGATCAATAACACGACAAAAAAAGCTATAAACGGGATTGCCGTATTGACCATAGCGGGAAAAAACTATAAGCTGAACCATACTGTTCCTGTCAATTGCAGGGATTCGGTTGCGGTTGTGGAAAGTACCATCCCATTGGATAAACATGTGAAGCTATGGGATGAGTTTAACCCTAATCTTTACCAGATCAGCTGTCAGTTGAATACTGGGGACAATAAGGCCAAATATCAGCATGAACAATCCACTACCTTCGGCATGCGGGAAGTGCGACAGGGCAAAAACCATGTGATGCTCAATAACCGTCCGCTCCACCTGAGGGGGAATGTTGAAAATGCCGTTTTTCCTAAAACAGGTCATGTTCCGCTGGATGATGCTTCCTGGGAACGTATCCTGTTACTCCTAAAAGCATATGGTTTAAACCACCTTCGTTTCCATTCCTGGTGCCCGCCAAAAGCAGCTTTCCGCATGGCGGACAAACACGGCATTTATTTCGAGGTAGAAATGCCCATGTGGGGAAAGGATGCCGAACCCGATGAAGCGCGGTACAACTTCTTCCGCAGGGAAATTAAAGCCATCCTAAAAGAATATGGCAATCATCCTTCTTTCATCCTGTACTGTAATGGGAACGAAATTACCGGCAATTTCGATTTCATAGAAGAACTGACTGCCGAAGGCAGAAAAGCCGATACAAGACATTTATACAGTGGCTCTACTGCCCGGACCCGTGTCAAATCGGATCAGTATTATGTTTCGCAGCAAACGAACAAAGGGCCGGTAAAGGTGTACGAAGGTTTGCCTGGTACGAATTGGGATAGAAATACGGAGTCGGATGTGGACGTACCGGTCATCTCTCATGAATCGGGGCAACGTTGTATTTATCCCAATTTTGAAGAGATAAAGAAGTATGCCAATAGTCCTGTCGAAGCCCGCAATTTTGAGGTCTTTCAGGAACTACTGGACAAGAACGGGATGCTCGATCAGGCGCATGACTTCTTCCGCGCATCGGGTGCACTGACGGTACTGGAGTACAAGGCTGTTATTGAAGCCCTGTTGCGTTCTTCTAAATCTGCGGGTTTCCAGTTATTGTCCCTCAATGATTTTCCTGGACAAGGATATGCTCCTGTAGGTATACTTGACCCCTTCTGGGATTCAAAAGGTTTGGTTACTCCGGAAAAGTTCAGGGAATTCTGTGGCCCGACAGTCGCCTTGTTACGCTATGAAAAAAGTGCCTATTTCACTAATGAAGCTTTTACCGGTAAAGCCGAGGTATATAATTTCAGCAAGTCCGCCATCAAGAATGCCAAATTGAAATGGTGGGTAACAGATGATGCCGGTAAAGTGCTTAAGAGAGGAGATCTTAAGACGCAGACGATAGCCAATGACGATGTTTCAGCAGTTGGAGAATTCTCTTTTCCTTTAAACGATATCCCCACTGCACAACAACTGACGGTACACCTGTCGGTCAATGAAGAGATCCGGAACAGCTGGAATATCTGGGTATATCCTCAACAGGAAACGCTCATGCAATCGACCCCTGAGGTACACTATACTACTGTATTCGACGATGCAGCCAAACAACAGCTTACCCAGGGAAAAACCGTAGTCCTTTGCCCCCTACCGGACAAAGTAAAAGGGCGCAAATCTATTTTCCACAACCATTTCTGGAACCCGATCATGTTTGCCTGGGCACCCATGACCATTGGTGCTTTAATCCATCAGGATGAACCCGTATTCAAGGATTTTATCACTTCCTATCATACCGACTGGCAATGGTGGGATATTTTAAATCATGCAAAAGTTATTGAAATGAAAGATGCACCAGGAAAGCTTCGCCCATTTATCCAGGTGATTGATAGCTATGACAATAATGAGAAACTGGGTATAGGATTTGAAGCCCGGGTGAATGGCGGGAAGTTATTGGTGCTGGCAGTAGACACTAAAACTGAGATGGACAAGCGTCCGGCTACCCGGCAGTTGTTAAAAAGTATAGACAACTATGTAAAAAGTGATCAGTTTTCACCGAAGGTAGTTGTTGAAGCTTCCTACATCGATTCCTTTTTAATGAAATAAGCATTGGATCATATGATAAGAACTTCCGTATTTATCCTCGCCACTTTTTTCTCTATCCCCCTGATGGCGCAGGAAATCACTTTCAGCAAAAAAGCCGCTTTGGCACAGGTATACCTGGATTCCGTTAAAGCTGAAGGTCTACTGCCGATGAATGAGTTAAATGTAGAATCAGGATATGTGTTATACAAAGCTGAAATTACCATTGAATCGGAAGGGGCCGTACTTGAACTGGAAAATGTACGTGACTATGCTGTAGTATTTGTAGATGGCCTGTTACAAGGGACTATGACCGACAATGGTAAAAAGATCAACCTGGAAGCCTTACCAGGAAAACACCAGTTGCAGTTGTATGTAGAGAACATTGGACGGATCACCTATGGCCCTGAGATTTTAGATAATTCCAAAGGTTTATTCGGCAGGATTACGCTGGATGGACAGGCTATTGAAAACTGGACAATGATCCCCCTGAACATCAGGAATTGTGAGGTTAAAGACCTGACTTTCGACAGCACGGCACTGGGGGTGCAAAGCCCTTGTTTTTATAAAGGGACATTTCGTATGGATGTACCGCAAAATACGTATCTCGACATCTCTGGTTGGGGAATGGGGGAAGTATGGATCAACCATAAATATTCAGGTTCCTATTGGGAACAGGAAAAACAACAGTCCCTGCAAATCCGATCAGAAGATTTGGTACAGGGTGAGAATGAAATTATTATTTTTGAAGTGAAAAATCAGCAAAAATACATGAGCCTATCGAAAACCCCTGTTTTTAAATAATAATAATTTAACATCATGAAAAATATCATCACCTATTGTCTGCTGTCTTTAATGATACCTGCGACTTCCTTGTTTGCAGATCAGGAAGAAAAGCCCTTGTATAAAGATAAGAAGCAAGTTATAGAAAAGCGTATTGAAGATTTATTATCGCGCATGACTTTAGCAGAGAAAGTCATGCAGCTCAATCAATATACCCTGGGAAGAAATGACAATGCAAATAACATGGCCGACCCTGTAAATGATATCCCGGGAGAGATCGGTTCACTCATCTATTTCAGCAGTGATCCTGAATTGCGCAACAGGGTACAGCACAAGGCGATGGAGCAGACGCGCCTGGGCATCCCTATCCTGTTTGGATATGATGTCATCCATGGCTTCCGGACCATCTACCCCATATCCTTAGGTCAGGCCTGTTCCTGGAACCCGGGATTGGTGGAGCAGGCCTGTGCGGTAGCTGCACAGGAAACAAGGATGTCGGGTGTGGACTGGACTTTCTCACCCATGATCGACGTGGCACGTGACGGGCGCTGGGGAAGGGTAGCTGAAGGATATGGTGAAGATCCTTATACGAATGCTGTGTTTGCAGTGGCCTCAGTTAAAGGATACCAGGGAACCAGTTTATCTTCTAAAAAGAATGTAGCGGCATGCCTGAAACACTATATCGGTTACGGTGCCTCAGAAGCCGGACGCGATTATGTGTATACAGAAATTTCAAAACAGACGCTTTGGGATACCTATATGCTGCCCTACCAGGAAGGTGTAAAAGCCGGAGCGGCCACACTGATGAGTTCCTTTAATGACATCAGCGGAACTCCTGGCTCTGCCAATAAGTATACGCTAACCGAGGTTTTAAAAAACCAATGGAAACACGATGGTTTTGTGGTTTCGGACTGGGGATCTATTGAACAGCTCAGGCCACAGGGTGTTGCTGCTGATAAAAAAGATGCAGCATTTAAAGCATTCCAGGCCGGGGTGGAAATGGATATGATGAATCGCTGTTATGACCAGCATTTAGGCGACCTGGTTAAAGAAGGAAAAGTTTCTCAGGACCGGCTGGATGATGCGGTGAGGCGTGTACTTCGGGTGAAGTTCCGTTTGGGGCTTTTTGATCAGCCTTATACAGCTGTGACTAAGGAAAAGGACCGGTTTTTCCTTCCGGCAAGTTTAGCCATAGCAGAAAAACTAGCCGAAGAATCGGTGGTTCTTCTTAAAAATGAGCATAAAATACTGCCGCTGACAAATGTGTCTAAAATAGCCGTTGTCGGGCCAATGGCAAAAAACCAGTTTGATTTGCTTGGTTCCTGGGCTGCACATGGAAATCAGGACCGTATGGTGACCATTTATGAAGCATTGAAAGCGGAGTACCAAGGCAAAGCCGAAGTTTCGTATGCCCAGGGCTGCAACTTCGATGGCGACCTTACATCGGGATTTGAAGAAGCGAAAAACCTGGCTTCAAAGTCTGACGTCGTTGTACTCTGTTTAGGTGAAAAAAGAGGCTGGAGCGGAGAGAATGCATCGCGGTCGACCATTGCCCTGCCGGCCATACAAGAGCAATTGGTGATGGAACTGAAGAAACTGGGTAAGCCGGTCATCCTGATACTTTCCAGTGGCCGCCCACTGGACCTGACCAGATTAGCGCCACTAAGTGAGGCTATGCTGACCATCTGGCAACCGGGAACTCCGGCGGGTAAACCAGTTGCAGGAGTGGTATCGGGACGGGTAAATCCATCAGGTAAATTATCGATGACCTTTCCTTATACCAGCGGACAGATTCCTGTGTATTACAATCAGCGACAAAGTGCACGTCCCCATCAGGGTAAATACCAGGATATCCCAAGTACGCCGCTGTATGAATTTGCACACGGCCTGAGTTATACCACATTTCAATACGGAGATATTAAGGTTTCTGCTGCCCAGCTGAAACGCAACACGCCGTTAAAGGTGGAGGTTTCGGTGACCAACACGGGAGACAGGGACGGTTATGAGACTGTACATTGGTTTATATCAGATCCTGTGTCGACCATATCACGTCCTGTGAAAGAGCTGAAACATTTCGATAAACAATGGATAAAAAAAGGAGAAACGGCAACCTATCAGTTTGAGGTGGACCTGGAACGGGATTTAGGCTTTGTGGATGGTGAAGGCAAACGTATCCTCGAATCCGGCGACTATTATGTGATGGTAAAAGATAAAAAAGTCAAGATAGAAATAGTGGATTAAAATTCAGCATTTGACTGTACAAAAGGCCTTCAATCTTATGATTTGAAGGCCTTTTGTATTTTGTTGTATAATTTATTACTGCTTTGAGCGCAGTTTGATTTTACCGCTTTTAAGTGTGCTGCCACTCACCGTTAACCCGATATCTCCGGCTTTCGTTCCCGACTGAACCAGCACCACCAGTTTTCCACTAAAAAGTTTCATCTCCGGCATTTCAAAACTTTCCACTGAGGTCGCGTCACCATTACATACGGCTTTGAAGCTTCCTTCCCCGCTCACTTTAAACTTTAAGGGAAGTGCAGCTGTGGGACATGGGTGACCTGCTTTATCCAGCACCGATACCGTTACATAGGAGATGTCTTTTCCATCCGCCTGGATTTCATTCCTGTCCGCTTCCAGTACAATCTGATAAGGCTTGCCTGCAGTGACTACCTTTTCTTCGGCAACGGCCCTCCCCTCACTGTCAAAAGCAACCACCTTCAACTCACCCGGCATATACTTCACCTCATTCCACATCAGTCTGTATCTGTCCTGAGGGGTATCTTTATTTTTTTTCCTTAGCCCCAGACTTTTTCCATTCAGGAACAACTCTGCACTATCATAGCTCGTGTACACAAAAACAGGCGTTATTTGCCCTTCTCTCCCCTCCCAGTTCCAGTGCGGCAGGAGGTGAAGTGTAGGCTTCTCCTTATTCCAGCGGCTGCGGTAGAGATAAAAGCGGTCCTTAGGCAATCCTGCGAGGTCAGATATCCCGAAATAGGAACTTCTTGAAGGCCAGTATTCATCGTATGGTGTAGGTTCTCCAAGGTAATCAAAGCCTGTCCACACAAATTCACCAATTACCCATGGCATATCATCCTGAAGTACGAAATCATCATCCGGAAGGTTAGACCAGGAACAGTATTCCAGATCATAGGAAGAGCTTTGTAGGTCGGGATACCTTTTATCTTTAGCGATCACGGCCGGAAATTTATACACCCCCCTTGAACTCACTGTGGAGGCCGTTTCAGAGCCCAGAATAAAGCCCTGAGGGAAGGTCTTGTAAGCTTCAGGATACAAATGAACCCTGTAATTTAGCCCCGGAACATCAAGAAGTGCCCCGAAACCGGATTCCATGGTTGCCTTTACCTGATCCATGCCTACAGTGACCGGCCGGGTCGGATCTTCTCTATGAAAAATATCCTGTAACCATTTGGCACGTTTTACACCTTCGGCACCCCATTGATCAGGCACTTCATTCCCTGAGCTCCACATGACGATACAAGGATGGTTACGGTTGGCCCTCACCAGATTGACCACATCTTTTTCCGCATCAGTATCAAAATAAAGGTGGTATCCGTTTTCTACTTTGGGTTTTGCCCATTCGTCAAAACTCTCTGCCAGAAACATAAAGCCCATCTCATCGCAAAGCTCCAGTTGTTCAGGTGAAGGCATATTGTGTGAACTCCTGATGGCATCACAGCCCATGTCTTTCAATATGGTCAGTTGCCTGCGAAGTGCCGCTACATTTATCGCAGCGCCCAGCGGGCCGAGATCATGGTGCAGACATACGCCTTTAAACTTACGTACCTTTCCATTAAGGCTAAACCCCTTATTCGCCTCATAGCGTATTTCCCTGATACCGAAACGCGTACTGATCTGATCTTTTACCTCGGTGCCTTCATATACTGTGGAGATAGCCGTGTACAGGTATGGACTTTCCGGACTCCAGAGTTTCGGCTCGGCTACGGAAATATTCTGATCAAATTCATTCCCGAATGGTTGATCTGCCGTTCCGCTAGCCACTTCCTTTCCCTCGCTGTTGAGAATCCGGGTAACCAACCTAAGGTCATTACCGGTGACTTTGGTTTTAATATTCACTTTGGAAAAAGCAGCAGACACCACCGGGGTGGTAATAGAAACACCCCAGTGTTCGATGCTTTTCTCATCTTTCACAATCAGGTGCACATTCCTGTAAAGACCCGCCCCCGGATACCAGCGTGAAGATTTCGGATGATTGTTCAGGTGTACGGCAAGGGTATTCATTTCACCTGGCAGCGCCTGTTTGGTGACATCGAGCACAAAGGAGTTGTACCCATAATTCCATTCCCCTACAGCTTGTCCGTTTAAAAACACGCGCGCTTCACTCATCGCGCCATCGAACACCAGCAAGGTACGCTGACCCTTGCGAAGTAAAGGAATTTTTAGGGTATTGCGGTACCAGCCTTCCCCGGTATAAGGAAGTGCCCCAGTTCTGCCGGTCTTTTCGGTCGCCTTTTTTTCCCCATTCTGGGTAATCGCGACCATTTGCTTATCAATTTCTTTGTCGAATGGACCAGAGATGGCCCAATCGTGCGGAACAGTAACGCTTTTCCATTTAAGGTCATTGAAATCTTTCGAGAAAGCTTGTTCATTTTGGCCTCTGAAAAATTTCCAGTTATCCGTTAATTCAATCTCCACCCGGTTTTGCGCCTGAGTGGATAATACAGTAAAAAGTGAAGTGACCAGCAATAGATTTTTTATAATGTTCATGGGCTTGTAAATAACGGCTTTAATGAATTACTTGAGATAAACAGAGGAGAGTTCTAAGCCCTGTCTGAAGGTGACTTCCAGTTTTTCAACCAGATTAAGGTTAAAACTGGCCATTCCGGATGGCTGATGGTAAAGTGGAAGAAAACCTGGGTATGGTCTTGGCAGCAACAGCTGCGCACTTTTTTTAAGCGCTTTTAAAGGGATTTTTATGGTTTTCAACTCCTTCGAAAGTGAAACTTCAGTTGCAAAAAAGTCCGCATTGACATCAATAAGGCCAATTTTTATCCTGGAGGAATCGCCTTCAATAGTCCTGGCGCGGATCACCAGGGTGTCCAAAGTAATTTTCCTGCTGTCGGAGACACTAATGATCCGGTCGCCACAAAAACTTTGAAAACCCAGCATTGGTGTTTCTGCATTTCCCGGCATATTCAATTTCACAAAAGGGTTTTCTGCTGAAGGAGGGCTGACTGCCCTGTGTTTCCAGTCTGGATTGTATACCATCATACGTTCAGTATCTTTCACTGCACTGAACAGGTCTATCACCGGACTTTGTGTATCTTTTGGAGCTACAAATTCACCCAACCGAATATTCGACCATGTGCTGCCGGCATTGAAGCCGGAGTGCAGCCGGGCACGGGTTAACAGGTAGGTTCCGGGACTGACCTGAAACTTCCCCCCACTGGCGGTGCCGGTAAGATGATTATTTGTATTTAAGCCCTTAATGTCAAAAGCGGTGCCCAGATCAGGTAATTTAAACTCCATATCGTGTTTCCCCCAATGGATTCCGGTAACTGTCTTATCCGCAGCCGTACGCTCAAAGGGATCACTCAAATATACAGCATCGGGCATGACTTCCAGTCTCCAGACCCCATCTTCGATCCTGTCCAGGAAATAGGCCCCACTGCCAGTATAATGCACCACAGGAGAACTTCCAACCCCTGCAAGGTGACGCAGCCGATCAATATTGACCGGAACAGTATGGGTCATATTGGAATGATAGAATTCCTCTTCAGCATTCATTTCACTTAAGGAAGCGGCGTAGCTCAGCCTGAACTCAGCGAACACACTATCGGATTGTTGCTCCTGTAACCTGGGCAAACGATGAAATACCCTGGAAGCAATCAGCAAGCTGATGGCTTTTGAAGGGGTATAGGCCATATTCAGGTAATGCGTTTGGTATTCTGTATTTTCATGGGCTGTAGCCATAGGATCGTAAGCAAACTGAGTGGCCCATTGAAAACCTGCCACCCTGAAACTCCTGGCCATTGCCGGATACATGTAGGAATCCAGCACATCGCCGGCATCAAATTCATACACCATTTTTGCCCGATTTTTAAATGCCGGAATGGTATCAAAAGGAATGCTGTATTTCGATACATGTGGCAGGTAGTTTCCTTTTAGCGTATGGCCGGAGACCAATCCCGTAGGATACCATTGAAAGCTATGCCCCTGTACATTTGCTTTTACAATGGCATCGGCATATGTAGGAGATTCACTGATGTTGTAAAATATGGGCTTTTTCCAGCCTGTTCCCCGGATGGCTTTGACCATCCGGTTGATATACGCTGTTGTCAGTGCTTTCGCACCGCTGTGCTGCGGTTCATTGTTCACCTCTGTAGCGATGATATCGGGATCATTTTGATAAGTAAGCCCGGTATAAGGATTTTTATGCTGGAAAAACTGTTTCAGGTAACGCTCCTGAGCCAGGAAAGCCGCCTCTTCTGTCAGTGCCTTTTGTTTTCCGTACCTGTAGGAGAAGCTGCCTGTGTTGATATCCTTTTCGGGATAGCCATTTCCCCAGTAAGCAATGGGTGTAATCAGGGTTTTGATTTTTCTTTTCTTGAGTTCAGCGACCAGGAAATCAAACAGCCTGAGGTGTTCATTATTGATCAGGTTACCCAGGCTATCTGAGATTTCCACATCCCAGACATGAACCCGAAAAGCATCGAGGCCTAAACGCGAAAAGTGGTAAACATCATCCTTAATCGCCTGTTCGACAGTGATTCCACTGCGAAGAATAGACCGGTATCCGTAGGCAAAGGGAGCTGTATAGTTCAGACCAAAAAAGGTAGCTTCAGTCCCATCCTTCTGCCAGCGCATTACCCCCTTTTTATCAACAAAAATCCCCGTCCTTGAAGTCTTCGTCTGAGCTGAAGAGCAGAGAGTAACCATCATGGTCAACACAAAAATCAAAAAACCTCTGAAAAACATCATCAAATTATTAAGGTAAAAAAGCGTCCATTGCTACAGTTGGTTTACCCGTATCATCAAAAGCACCCAGCCCATAACCATTCCAGCTGCCATAAGATTGCGGTTCCCAGTAAAATACCCCCAAACCTTTCTGGTTCGGCAGTGATTTGTTTTTTGCTATCAGATCGCTAAGGAATGCTTTCGCAGCCACAGCCTCTGATACCGGCATCCCCACTTCACAGATCATCACCTCTGAACCATAACGGCTCACCATGTCATTCATGTTTGTCAGACACTGATTATTTTTAGTTTGCCAGTCGCTTGCCGTTGGATATAAAGACATTCCGATTACATCCCATTTGGCGCCATTGTTCTTCAGTCCGTCAAACATCCACCTGAACAGCCCATTGTCATAACCATTGGAAATGTGCACGATCACTTTGGTATCCGGGTTGACTGATTTAACTGCATTATACCCGGAAAGTACCAATTCAGCAAAATTTTTCATGTTTACTGAGGCCTTACCTTCTTCCCATAACATCCCATTATTGGTTTCATTTCCTACCTGCACCCATTCAGGGACAATTTTATTATCCTTTAAAAGGGAGAGTACTTCAACAGTATGGTTAAAAACAGAAGTTTTCAAGGCTGTTATATCCTGTCCGCTCCAGGCAGCAGGTTTGGTCTGCTGTCCGGGATCGGCCCAGGTATCGCTGTAATGAAAGTCGATCATCAGGCGCATGTTGGCAGCCTTCACCCTTCTGGCTTTGGCCAGTACATCGGCCATAGCGGAATAGTCTGTGGCAGGGTTCACCCATACCCTCAACCGAATTGCGTTCACTCCTTTGGCAGCCAGGATTCTCAATAAATCCTGTGACACGCCTTCACTGTTATAAAATTTCTTGCCTGAAGCTTCCATTTCCGACATCCAGCTCACATCTGCGCCTCTGGCATAGGTTCCGGGCGGCTCTGGCTCCGGATAAAAATGTGTAGCGCCTTCCGGATTTTTTTTGCAGGAAGCACCGTACACCAGCAACGAACAGAACAGTAATAACCATTTGGTTTTTTTCATTTTCTAAATCTTTATTTCAAGGAATAAGTATAATTTCCATCACCTGCACTCAGGTCTAAGGTAACCGTGAATACGCCAGTTTTTGCAACGGGGATATTCACGCCACCCCATGCCGGGGCACCTGCAAATGTCAGTACACCATTTTCTGCTTTATCCAGCTTATAGCTGATGTCATAGTTCCCATTGCTACTAAAAGCGAATGTTTTTCCGGCAGTAAGTGCAACATTGCTTGCTGTCCAAACCCTGGTTTCTGCATTATAAACCATCGGGGTGGACGAGGTACTCCAGCCATTGTCGTCACCCGAAATGAAGAAATGTACAGGTGTATAATTGATCGTCATCGCAGCCAGATCCACATTTACTTTCATATAATTCGGTGCAGGGGTTAACCAGAACCCATCAAGTGTTGTAATGGCAACTGTAGTGGCACTGCCTCCCCATCCATAAGATACGCCATCTTTGGTAGAGATCAGATTAAATTTATCACCACCCCATCCATCTGCATTTGGAAGATCAAGGTAACCTTCATATTTGTCATTGAATTTAGCAGAGGCCAGCAGATAACCATTTGTTCTTTCAGCAGGTGTTCTCCAGGAATTACCTCCTTTGACCAATAAGGCCGGATATTCTACAAATGAACGGTAAGGTTTAACCATCATGGTCAGTGTGGCATAAACAGATGCCACTGACGAGGCTTGTCCGCTGTTTTGATGCACATCTGATTTTAAACGGACAGCAATTTTGCTGCTGACATCTACAGGCAATAAAAGCTGCAGGGCGAGCAGTGCATTGAAATCAGCCCCTTTAAAAGTCTTTCTCAGGCTGTCTGTCGCCACCTTTACCTCGATTGCATTTGCCCAGGCTTTATCTCCTGAGGTATCAGCAGGTAAAGTAAACTGCAAAGTGTATGATGGGATCACCTTCACCCCATAGTCGGGTGCATTAAAGCTAAAGGTAACGACATTGAGATCCGAGTTGCTTTCAGATAAGCTAAGATCTGTAGCAGAAGCAACAAAACCTTTTATTCCCGTAGCGGGAACAGTAATCACATAGGCGCTGTCCTGCTTCTTACAAGCGAAAAAAACAGCTGTGATCAGTATCAAATAAAAATATTGTTTCATTGAAATTTTCATCAGAATAATTGTTTTTTAAAGGTGATGAAGCTATCATATGCCTATTTATTGCTGTTTGTTAGCGGTAGGCTGATGATGGTTTCATCAGTATATAATTTTTTTAAAGGTAATGAAGCGATCATGTGCCTATTCATTGCTGTTTGTTAGCGGTTAGCTTAGGATCGCTTCATAATTTCTATCATTTATCAGTATCCCTGGAGATCTCACCATTGATCAATAACCTGTATTTTGAATTAGATTGGGATTCGCGGAAAGGTCTGTTGGTGGTAAAGGAAAAAGATTAAACTTGTCTGCCACCGCAGATCCTCCTTTTAGGCCCCCCTTCCATG
Organism: Pedobacter sp. AW31-3R; assembly: GCF_052180285.1. Lineage (NCBI taxonomy): Bacteria > Pseudomonadati > Bacteroidota > Sphingobacteriia > Sphingobacteriales > Sphingobacteriaceae > Pedobacter > Pedobacter sp. AW31-3R. The sequence goes on from NZ_CP197475.1 coordinate 6,354,160, forward strand.
CCCATAAATAAGCACCGGTAGTAAATTTACTGAATCTGATCAAATCTGTTCTTCTTACCGCCTCATAGTACAGCTCACGTCCGCGTTCATCCAGAATAAAATCCAGGTTGAGGGCGGTACTGCTGATGTTACCCGTTGTGCTACCGTTATAGGCACGTGTCCTTAAGGCATTGATATAACCCAGTGCAGTTCCCAGGTCGCCACCTGTACCTCCGCGCAATACGGCCTCTGCATAAGTCAGGTAAATTTCTCCCAGGCGAAACAAAGGGAAGTCGATATCTGAAAAATCCTTCGCTGCATCCTGATTGGGAGCCGGAGCACCCGTACGGGTTTTATTCCGGTATTTGGTACTGGAGTACCCTTCTGTTTCCACGTAGAGCTCGTTCATCTCCAGGCTTTGTCCGGTCATATAAAACTGGGCACGGCTGTCTGTATTACCCGATTTATCAGCAAAAAGATTCACAAATTGCTGCGTACAACGCAAACCTCCCCAGTCGCCATTAGAACCTGAAACATCAGCAGGTACATTCGCAGGGCCATGCATCAGATAGGTAGTTCCGCCATAATTCTGGGTACGGGTTCCATCATAATTGATGGTCAGGATATTTTCATCCGTATTCAGGTGATTGTCTGCAATGGTAAGTTCCCTGTATTTGTTATGAAGCGTATAACCCGCAGCAATAATCTTATTGCAATAGGTGATGGCCTCCGTATATTTTCCGGTTCCGGTATATACCGAAGCATTCAGATAAAGTCGCGATAACAAAGCCCAGGCCGCTGCACGGTCTGCCCTGCCATATTCATTGCTTTTTGGTTCAGCCAGATCATTTTCGATAGCCAGCAGTTCAGACTCTACATAATTAAAAAGATCCTTCCTTACAATCCGTTTGGGAAACTCCTTGGTCGCAATCGCCGTTTCTTCCGTAGCAAATGCCGGGTTACCATACAGATCAAGTAATATCCAGTACTGGTAAGCCCTGATGAAACGTGCTTCTGCCCTGAATTTGCGGATATCCTCCGCATCAGTACCAGTAATGCCTCTTTTGGTTATATTATCATCTGTAGATTGCCTGATAAAATCATTGCACAGGGTAATCTGAAAATATGAACGGTAATAAAGTCCATTGATAATGGAATTGATAGAGCCCCAGCTGAGTTCGTGTAAGCCCTGGATACCTGCATCACTTTGCCATGACCAGGCGGCCTCATCAGTAGTCAGTTCCTGCAGGTTCCAGTAAAGCCTCAAAAAATCGGAGTTACCTTCATCCTTGATGATCTCTGCAGGAATGTCCTGCTGACCGGTCGTCGCATTACCGGTGAGTGCAAATGCGCCGTATACTTTAGCCAATGCCTGCTTATAACCCAGCGGGCTGGAATATACCTTGTCGGCCGTCAGGTCATTGGTAGGGGTTAGATCCAGCTTATTACATGCGGTAAACAAGACCACCAGCAAAAGCGTAAAGAGTTTATTTATGTTCTGATTCATCGTATTAATAATTAAGATTTAAGCCCAGAGAGAATACACGTGGTCTTGGATAAAGGTTGTTATCTACACCGGAAGGAACCTCAGGATCAAGTCCCTGGTATTTGGTGATCACAAAAACATTCTGCACGCTGGCATTGAGCTGCAGGTTCGCTTTGTTCTTTAAAAACGAGCCGAACTTATAGCCAAGGTTGATATTGTCCATCCTTAAAAAAGAAGCATTTTCCACATAATAGTCGCTCAATAGTTGCTGGGTTTTGAAGTTCGTCACCAGATAGTTTGGCGATGCATTGTTCAGCGTTGCTGTACCCAGAATCTGCGCTTCATTGCCACGCTGGCTGAAGGCATTATTGTACAGGTAATTACCCAGATTGGCCCGCAGCGTAAAACTCAGGTTCCATTTTTTATACGCAAGGTTGTTGCTAAAACCAAGGAATACCTTTGGATCTGCTGATTTGCCTTTGGTAAAATCATTCTCCGAAATAATACCATCACCATTCTGATCCACATATACCCCCTCAACCGGATTACCCGAAGCATCATAGACCTGTTGCAATAAGTTGAATGTACTCTTAGGCGAGCCGACTGCATTGATAAAGGCATTTTGTCCGCCTACTCCTCCGGCTATGGTTCCTGAAGGGAACCCTTTGTAATTCGGATCATTTGGGATCACGGTCAGATTAGTGATCGTATTTTTATTGTAGGTTGCGTTGATGCTGAAATCCCAATTAAAATCATTGCGTTGAACCGGAATAAAGTTCACATTTAGTTCCACTCCCTCATTTCGCATATCTCCGACATTGATAATCGCCGTAGCGTTGAAGTTTGTACCCGCTGGCTGGGGAATCTGGTTCAATAAATCGCTGGTCTTACGTCTGTAGAATTCCACACTGGCAGTGATCCTGTTCTCGAAGAATCCTCCGTCGATACCGATATTGGTGGTTGCCGTTTCTTCCCATTTGATATCCGGAATATAGGCAGTGGGGCGGTACATCTGGTAAAACGTATCACCAAACTGGTAAGAAGCATTTGGTGTGCTTAATCCGTAGGTAGATAAATAACCATAATTTCCAATACCTTCCTGCTGACCGGTAATTCCATAACTCGCTCTTAATTTCAGGGCAGAGATCGTCTTATTGTCCTTCAGGAAAGACTCATTTTTCAGGGTCCAGGCCAAGGCAACAGAAGGGAAATAGCCGTATTTATAACTTGGGCCGAACCTTGAAGATCCATCCCGACGGATTGTACCTGTCAGCAAAAAGCGTTCATCATAATTGTAGTTTACACGGGCAAAATAGGAGATTAACCTGTTTTGAGGGGTATAGAAAGGGAAGTCGGGATCAGTTTTTGCGATCTTATTGCCATAGGCATCAAAATCGGCAAAATTGTAAAATTTGGTCTGGTAGTCATTATAAGAATAACCCGCAGTTGCATCTACCCTGCTTTTAATAGACTCGAACTGCTTTACATAGTTCAGGTAAAAATCTGCAAGCGTATTCATCCGGTTTTGTTTATACTGGGTATTGACTCCTTTTCTGTTGATCAACTCCGCTGCATTCCCGTCCACAAACACGGTTCCTTTACCGAGTGCGGCATCATAACCCAGGTTGAGGTTGGCACGCAGTTCAGGTAGAAAATGAAACTTATAATCCAGTTGCACGTTACCGATACTCCGGTAAGGATTAGAGCGGTCTTCACGCTGTTGCAACAGCCCCAGTGGGTTTCTGCCCACCAGATTAACCAGTCCGCTTGGGTTAGTCGCATCCAGCCATTCCCAGTACCCATTGAAATCTGACCTGTTGGTATATACTGCCTGGGTTGGATCAAAACTTACCGCAGCACCTATGGCGGCCTGGTTGGCAAACCTGGTTTGCTGGGTACTTCCTTTCAGGTTAACATCAAGCTTAAGGTGCTGATCAAAAAAAGTAGGGTTCAACACAAAAGCCATGGAGGTCTTTTCCAGTTTATCGGTTCTCAATACCCCGGTTTGGTTCTGGTAACCTACCGACAGGCGGTATGGAAATTTCTTTATCCCCCCGCTAATGCTGAGGTTATTGTCAGTTGCAAATCCATCCTGATAGATCATATCCTGCCAGTTGGTGTCATACGCTCCAAGCTGCTCTTTTTGCACAGTGGTACCTTTCAGGTTCACGATCTCCCGGATCTGAGCGGCACTAAGCACATCCACCTGCTTGCTGAGCTTGGTTACGGAATTGACCGAGCTGAAACCAATTTTCAGGTCGCCCGACAAACCTTTCTTGGTGGTGATGATCAGCACACCATTAGAAGCCCTTGCACCATAAATCGCTGCTGCAGAAGCGTCTTTTAATACCGTGAAAGATTCAATATCATTGGGATTGATAAAACTCAGCGGGTTCGAGGCTCCACCTAGGGCACTGTTTTCCAGCAATACCCCATCAATTACGATCAATGGATCATTACTTGCACTGAGGGAAGAACCTCCCCTGATGCGGATGGTGCTTCCGCTACCAGGCTGGCCACTGTTGGAAGTGATGGCTACCCCGGCGACCTTACCGGAAAGCATTTGCTCTGGTGTCGTGATGCTACCCTTCTGAAAATCTTTTGCCGTAACGACGGCTACAGATCCTGTCAGGTCCTGCTTTCTGGTGGTACCATAGCCCACCACAACGACTTCATTGAGTGCCGCGGCATCGTCTTTAAGCAATACTTCCAATTTTCCGGATAAAGTGACGGTCAATTCCTGCGTGATATAGCCGACAAAGCTAAACTGCAGGGTGCCTTTTCCCCCCGGGACATTTAAGCTGAAACTGCCGTCCTGACTGGTCACTGAACCAATTTTAGTGCCTTTTAACAGCACACTTACCCCAGGGATACCCTGTTGGTCAGTCGCGGACCTGACCGTTCCTGTAACCTTGAGGGGCTGTTGTGCCTGAAGGTTGGTTGTGGTGAAAAGAAAAAGCGCCAACAATAAGTTGAGCTTCATACTAAAAGTAAAAATGTGCATACAGTATTTGGTTGATAATTTACTGATACAAATGAAAACTTTATTCCCATTTTCCCCTTGTGCTATTGTGTTTTTTTTTGGTTCTATTTAACATATTTGCATGTTAAATCCATAAATAAAGGGCAGAAAGGCATTTACATCCCAATTTCTCTTAACTTTATAAAAAACCAAATCCTGTATCTACTGCTGATGAGTTCAATCCTTAAAAATGTCTTTTTCATTTTTTTATATTTTACCTGTCAGGTCTGTGTTGCGCAAAACCTGAAATTTAAGCACATTGGTCTGGACGCGGGTCTTTCCAACAGTACCATTGAATGTATATTCCAGGACCACCGGGGGTTCATCTGGTTTGGGACACGCGATGGGTTAAACAAATATGATGGAGAACACCTCACTGTTTACCGGACCGGTAAAGATTCCAGTACCTTATCCGACAATTTTATCCGGCATATTTTCGAAGACCGTAATAAGAAACTGTGGATAGGAACTTCTAATGGATTGAATCGCTTTGATCAGGAGACTGACCGCTTCAAGCGCTATTCAATATCATCAGACAGCAAGAAGTCTTTGGGTAACAACGACATCAGGGTAATTGAGGAATACCGCAACGGGCTCTGGGTGGCTTGTGCAAACGGTCCGCTTAATTTTCTGGAGAAAGGGACAACGACCTCCCGTGGATTCAACTATCACACCAACGATATACATACCGACAGTAAAGGAAACCTCTGGATAGCCACCGATAAAGGTTTATATGTACTGGACGGGAAACGTTTCAAATTCCTCGAAATTAAAGGCTTATCGGGCTATCACATCCGCGTTATTTCAGAAACAGCAGATGGTACTTTATGGCTCGGAACTGAAGAACAGGGAATGGTGGCCTATCATCACCAGCAACACCGCATTCAACTGTACCGGCACCAGGAAAAGAACAGCAACAGTCTGGGAAGCGACCTGGTAAGGGCAATTATTACAGACCAGGACGATAACCTTTGGATTGGAGGCATCAACGGGGGCTTAGACCATTTCAATCTCCGTACCGGCACCTTTACCAATTACAAGAATGAACCTGGTAATCCCCAGAGTCTTTCCCAAAGAACCGTATCCGCAATATTCCGGGACAAACAAAATAACTTATGGGTAGGTACCCATCGCGGAGGTATCAATTTATATGCGCCTGGCGGGGAAAGGTTCAAACTGGTGCAACAGGAACTGAACAAGAACAGCCTGAGCTATAATGATGTCAAGACCTTTTTTGAAACTAAGGAGGGGAACCTCTGGATTGGTACGGATGGTGGGGGACTAAATTATTACGACAGAAAAAGTCAGCGGTTTTACCATTACAGGTTTGATCCGTTTCGCCCCGAAAGCCTTGGTTCTGATGCTGTGCTGCACATCAACGAGGATCGCTTCCAGCAGCTCTGGATCGGTACCTGGGCTGGGGGACTGAATTTAATGAATAAAAAATCAGGCACCTTCACCCGTTTTATGAACCATCCTGATGATCCCGGATCGATCTCCTCGAACTATGTGCAGAAAACATTTGAAGACAGCAAAGGCAATTTATGGGTTGGCACCTATTATGGCGGATTAAATCTTATGGACAGGGCCACCGGGAAGTTTACCCGCCTGATCCAGGGTGCTGCCCAAACGCAGATCAGTGGAGAAAACATCATCTCCATTGAGGAAGACCAGCATCAAAACCTGTGGATTGGCACAGATGATGGCGGACTGAACTGTTACAATCTGAATACCCGCATATTCAGCCATTATTTTCTGACAGAGGAGAAAAGGCCGGACCTGCGCATCATTTTTATAGACCGCAAAAAAAGACTGTGGGTTGGTCAGGCCGGATTATATTTATTTAACCCTAAAAGGAACAGTTTCTCTATTTATACTGACAAGGCTGGATTGGCTACAGATTTTATCAAGGGCATTACTGAAGATGAGCGGGGTAACTTCTGGATTGCTACCTCCGGGGGGCTTACCAAATTCAATCCCGAAACACTGGAATCCAGCTCTTATAGTAAAGCCGATGGCTTGCAGGGGCAGGAATTTGAGGCGAACGCATTCTTAAAAACCCGTAAAGGGGAAATGTTGTTCGGAGGAGTAAACGGCTTCAATTCTTTCTTCCCCGAAGCCATTAAAACCAATGACTTTATTCCACCGGTATACATCACCGAGTTTCAGGTCTTCAACAATAAAATGCTGCCCGGTGAAAAAGGATCCCCATTGGAGAAAGACATCAGTTTCACCAGAGACATTTACCTTAGCCATAAGCAGTCGACTTTTTCCTTCAGTTTTACCGGACTGAACTATACCGCTTCAGCAAACACCAGATATGCTTATATGCTGGAAGGTCTTGACAACAACTGGAACTACGCAGGGAATACCACTAAGGCATTTTACACAAACCTGGATCCCGGCGATTACATCTTCCGTGTGAAAGCCTCCAATAGCGATAACAATTGGAATACCCCTGGCACCTGGATCAATATCCACATTTCTCCCCCCTTCTGGGCAACCTGGTGGTTCCGGCTCCTGCTTACAGGATCCATTATTGGTATTGCCTATGCAGTACTTAGTTTCAAGCGAAGAATGGAACTGCGTGCACTGGAGGAACAGAAGCGTGAAGAAATGCACCAGATCCAGCTACAATTCTTCACGAATATCTCCCATGAATTCAGAACCCCGCTTTCTTTAATACTGGGACCAATAGACCGGCTATTGAAAGAGGATTCGAAGGCTGCTTTCCTTAATTATTATAAAACCATCCATCGAAATGCCAACCGCTTGCTGAGCCTGATCAATGAGCTCATGGATTTTAGAAAAATTGAATCCGGTGCACTCCAGCTGAAGGTCATCCAGGGCAATATTAATCTGTTTATCGAGGAAGTGCAGGAAGAGTTTGCCGAGATGGCTCAGGAGAAAAACATTAGCTTTAAGGTGAAAAATACGGTGCAGCCTACTGACACCTGGTTTGACAGACAGGTGATTGAAAAGATCGTCCTGAACCTGGTCAACAATTCCCTGAAATACACCAAACCGGGTGGAGAGGTCCTGGTGGAAATTTTAGACAGCCTGGACCAATTTCAGCCAATGTTTGAGAACCAGCTGCACATCCATAGCCCCTACCAGGGTAAGAAATATCTTTATATCCGTGTGGCAGACAATGGCATTGGGATCTCTAAAGAGTCTATAGCGCATTTGTTTGAGCGTTATTACCGCATTACTGAATCGCATTTGGGTTCGGGCGTAGGCCTGGCATTTGTTAAAAGTCTCACGACATTGCACAAAGGAAACATACAAGTATCCAGTGAGCGTCACCAGGGGACGGAGATTATTATTGGATTGCCTTGCAGCAAGGAAGACTACCTGCCCGAAGAGTTGTGGGGATTAAGTAAAGAACAAGGCGGTACCCGACTGGAAAGCATCAGCTACAGGTCTGACCAGATTTTAACTGTCCAGCCCCCCTTACCTAGTGAGGTACTCCCTGTCAGTAAACACATTTTAATTGTTGATGATAACCAGGAACTCAGGTTCTTCCTAAAAGAGACCTTAAGTCTTTCTTACCACATCTCTGAAGCCGAAGATGGCTTTGCAGGTCTTCAAAAAGCCAAAGAAGAGTTCCCGGATCTGATCATCAGCGATGTCATGATGCCTGGAATGACCGGCACACAATTTTGCAGGGCTTTAAAGGAAGATATGGAAACCAGCCATATTCCATTTCTGATGCTTACTGCCAAAAATAGTGTAGAGGCGGAGATAGAGGGGGCGGAATCGGGAGCGGATCTCTATTTCACGAAACCTGTAAATATCAACTTATTGCAGATTACGATTAAGAATATCTTCGATCAGCGCCAGAAGCTAAAAGACCGTTACTCCAAAGATCACCATACCGAAATTATCGACCTGATTCATTCTACGAAAGACAAGGAATTCATGGAGAAACTACTCGCCATTATTGATGACCATCTGATCAATCCGGAAATGGACATTGAATTTCTGTGTGCAGAGATCGGCATGAGCCGTACCAAGCTTTACCAAAAGATTAAAACGATTACCGGGCAATCGATTGGAGAATTTATCCGTTCCATCCGTCTGCGTAAGGCAGTAGAAATTATGACCCGGGAAGATGTGCTGATGACGGAAGTGATGTACCGGGTTGGGATTCAGACGCAGTCTTATTTTACCAAAGCTTTTAAAAAGGAATATGGGAAAACACCGACTCAATACCTCCAGGAAAGAAATGGACAAGGGTAACCGATAATATCCGTTCTTGGCATCCTGATCCATTAAGAAAAATTGACTGTTCCGGGAATACGGTAAATCAAAAAAGCCTCAACTTTTTCAAGTTAAGGCTTTTTAGCGGACCGGACGGGACTCGAACCCGCGACCTCCGCCGTGACAGGGCGGCATTCTAACCAGCTGAACTACCGGTCCGTTTCTCCCTTTCGGGATTGCAAATATAGGAACTATAATTGCAATCCAAAATTAAAATATCAAATATTTTCAATTAAAATGTAAGCCCTTAAGCTACAGAACCTTCTTTCATCTTTTCTGCATTCTCAGCAAACTGTAATGCATCAATCAGCTCCTGAACACCGCCATCCATTACCCCATTCAGGTTATATAAGGTCAATCCGATACGGTGATCTGTTACCCTTCCCTGAGGATAATTGTAAGTTCTGATCTTTGCTGAACGGTCTCCTGTAGACACCATCGTTTTACGCCTTGCAGCAATGTCTCCATTTTTCTTCTGCAATTCAATATCATACAACTTACTACGCAACATCTCCATTGCAATCTCCCTGTTTCCAAGCTGAGAACGCTCCTGTTGACAAACGACAACTAATCCTGATGGTCTGTGGGTCAACTGAACCTTCGTCTCTACCTTATTCACATTCTGTCCACCTGCACCACCTGAACGGGAGGTCTGCAGATCAATATCAGCAGGGTTTAAGTAGAAATCAATTTCCTCCGCCTCAGGCAACACGGCAACCGAAGCTGCAGAAGTATGTACCCTGCCCTGAGTTTCTGTATCAGGCACGCGCTGAACACGGTGTACGCCCGACTCATATTTCAATTGTCCGTACACATCTTCACCAGAGACCTTCATGATCACCTCTTTGTACCCGCCGGCGGTTCCTTCCGTCACATCAACAACTTCTACTTTCCAGCGTTTTTGCTCAAAGAAACGGCTGTACATCCTGTATAAATCACCCGCAAATAATGCAGCTTCATCACCACCAGTACCACCCCTGATCTCAAACACGGCATTTTTAGCATCTTCAGGATCAACAGGGATCAGCATTAAACGAACTTTTTCTTCCAGTTCTTCCTGCTGTTTCAAGAGCTCTTCCATTTCCTCCTTAGCCATCTCCCGCATTTCTGCATCCTTTTCGGTCGCTAAGATTTCCTTGTTGGCTTCAATATTACTCATCACATTCTTATAGACTTTATACTCGTCCACAATTTTGTTCAGATCTTTATATTCTTTATTCAATTGTGCAAAACGCTTCATATCCTGCATGGTATCAGGATTGCTTAACTGCTCTTCAACATCTTCCCAGCGCAGTTTTATTGCTTCTAATTTCTCTAACATAATCTATTTATTCAGAACCTTAATGTGTTGTGCCTTCAGTAAATACCTTTTAACAACATATTTATAATTTCAATGTTTTTTCACATAAATATGTTGTGCATTCAGTAAATGCGTTCAATAACCGACTGAACCAACGATAAGCTGGCCTTTGGTTTTATTAACGCAGCATACTGAAGCAGCTGTATTTTATAGGATTACAAAAATAAGGAATTTCTTTCTATTTTTCTTCAAGCGACAGCGCTTGTCTAATTTGAGCAGTTAAGCACCTCCCTTTTCAAAATACTTCAGGCTGAGCTCTTCCCCATCAAAAACAACGTAAGAATTGTTCGTAAACCACTCTCCTGTGTTATAGTATTGACTATTGTTCCCTAAATCAATGACCATTGGCAGGTGGCGGTGTCCATAAATAAAATAATCATAATGCTGCTTTGACAATATTTCCTTTGAATAGATGGCCAGCCATTCCTTCTCTTCCCCGATAAACACCTCATCGCTAACGGTATTGACCTTACGGCTTTTACGCGACCAGCCATTGGCAATCCCCAGGCCTATGCGCGGAGGCAAAATGGAGAACAACCACTGACATAAGGGGTTCCTGAAAACTTTCCTCAATATCCTGTAATTTGCATCTCCAGGCCCTAGACCATCTCCATGGTGCAGATAAAAACTTTTACCCCCCCTGCTGATCACCAGTTCATCACTGACAATCTGGATCCCCATTTCCTTTGTGAAGTAATCGTCCACCCACATATCGTGGTTCCCTTTGAAAAAATAAATCTTTATTCCAGCATCAGACATCGCCGCAAGTTTCCCTTGTAAACGGATGTATCCCTTGGGAACCACCATCTTGTATTCAAACCAGAAGTCGAATACATCGCCCATCAGGAAAAGTTCCGAACAACTGTCCTCAATGGAAGTTAACCAGCGTACAATCCTGTCTTCACGGATACGACTTTCCGTATGATTAGGAGAGCCTAAATGAAAATCAGAGGCAAAATATATTTTCTTTGTCATCAATAACCAAAGATAGTCAACCATTTTAATCTACAGCAGTTAAACCTGTTTTTCTTAACATGTCCTGAAACCCCTGTTAAAATAGACCTGCGAAAACCTCCATAAACTTATCCTGATAAACAGATTAATCCAAGTGCTATCAGCCTGCAGTGATGAAGATCCTCCATCCAAAAATTGTCTCCAGAAAACACTACCAGCTGGCAAATTTTGTACGCATGAGATTATTCCAAATTTCGTAAAGTCAAGTAAATCGGTATACATTGTCAAAATTGCCTCAATTTTTAACCAATTTCATACAATCGAGAACGATTACAAACTATTTTTGTATTTTCGCAGCAAATTTAAATACATGATTTCTACAGATATAGCCATCATTGGTGCCGGGCCCGTAGGTTTGTTTGCCATATTCGAAGCGGGTTTACTTAAAATGCGTTGTCATTTAATTGATTACTTACCTCAGATCGGAGGTCAGCTTTCCGAAATATACCCTAAAAAACCAATATATGATATCCCCGGTTATCCTAGTGTACTTGCTCAGGAACTGGTAGATAATTTATTAGAACAAGCGAAGCCTTTTCACCCTGGATTTACATTGGGCGAACGTATCGAAGGATTAGAAAAACGCGGTGAAGGTGATTTTGTACTGACAACAAATATGGGGACAATCATAGAATCCAAAGTTGTGGTTATTGCTGGCGGATTAGGCTGTTTTGAACCGCGTAAACCTGTTGTTGAAGGCCTTGAGCAATTTGAGAACGGACGTGGTGTGAACTACATGATCCTGGATCCGGAACAGTACAGAGGTCAGAAAATGGTTATTGCCGGTGGTGGTGACTCTGCCCTGGACTGGACAATTTTCCTTGCTGATATTGTGGAAGAACTGACACTTGTTCACCGCAGCGAAAGTTTCCGTGGCGCACCTGATTCCGTAAACAAAGTAATGGAACTTGCAGAAAGCGGAAAAATCAACCTGGTACTGAACAGCAACCTTAAATCTGTAGGCGGAACAGGAAAACTGGAAACCGTTGAACTGGTACATAGCAAAACTCTTGAAAGTACGGTGATTGAAGCAGACCACCTGATCCCTCTTTTTGGTTTAAGCCCGAAATTAGGCCCGATTGAAAACTGGAACCTGAACGTAAGCAAAAGTGCAATTGAAGTGGATACAGACGATTATTCTACCAATATCCCGGGAATCTACGCCATTGGCGATATCAATACATATAAAAATAAATTAAAGCTTATCCTATGCGGTTTCCACGAAGCAGCATTGATGAGTCATAGCGCTTACCAGTACATGAACCCTGGTGTGAAGTATACCATGAAATATACTACAGTTAACGGCGTAGCAGAATTTTAATAATGGAAGACAATAATATTACCGTACACCTCCAGAATCCGGACGGCACATTAACTGCTCTGGAAGCACCCGTAGATATGGGACTCAGCCTGATGGAGTATCTCAAAGCATGTGAATATGATATTTTAGCCACATGTGGCGGCATGGCTTTATGCGCCACATGCTGTGTAGACGTTTTAGAGGGTGAAGAAAAGTTAAGGGAAATGTCAGATGATGAGTATGCCATGCTGGATACCCTTCCTGATCTCTTACCCAACTCAAGACTTGCCTGCCAGTTGCAATTAAATCCGGAAATGGACGGACTGGTTGTTAAACTGCACGGAACTTAAGAAATGGATTAATCCTTATCGGTGACCTCAGCAATACTTTTCAAGGGATCACCGATAGTTTTATAATCCCCCTCACCTTTTAATATTGCAAGCATTTTAGTGGAATTCCGCAAGACTGACTTTGCCGATTCCAATTCTTTATCATACTGGAATGCTTGCATTATTTTACCTTTCTCAAAGTAATAACGGCTTACAATCTGTGTCTCCAGGATCCGTTTAATTTCCTCTTTGTGCAACATCAGATCGGTTTTTTTATTCACCAACAGTTTGTCCTGCAGGTTCTCCAGATCCGCTTTTACCGCTGCCAGTTTATGTTCTTTTTCTGCTTCCGTCCGAAGGTTAGTCAGTAATCGCTCCGTCTGGGATACATAACTGTAATCTTTATCTTCCAGTGTATTTACAAATGCAGCATAATCTTCATCAGAGATCCTGAAAACCTTTGCTTCAGCGACAGAAGGGTGTTTTTTCCAGTAGTTATTGGCAAAATCAAAAAACATGCTCTTGCTGACCAGCGATAGGATCAAAGGACTCGGTTTTGTATTGTGCACCGTAATATCCGGGTAAATACCATTCCCATTGTATACGCTTCTCCCGGTGCGGGTATTGAACTTCGTAATTAAGGAATCAGCGAAGCGGTCATTCTTTCCGCCTTCATTTTTATGGGAATAATCTATCGCCTGGATACAGCGGCCTGAAGGTGTAAAGTATTTGGCCACAGTTACCTTCACCAGGCTGTTATAAGGCAGGTTAAAAGTTTGCTGCACCAATCCTTTGCCATAGCTCCGCTGGCCAATAATTACAGCCCTGTCAAGATCCTGCAACGCACCTGCTACAATTTCTGAGGCAGAAGCGGAAGAACCGCTGATCAGTACGGTTAAAGGGAGATCGGGCAATACCGGCTGGTAGATTGTTTTATAATTGATGGTCTTTTCTACGTTCCGTCCCCTCTGGGTAACAATCAACACATCTTTAGCCACAAAAAGATTGACAATTTTTACTGCTTCCTGTAAGATTCCACCGCCGTTATAGCGCAGGTCAAGGATCATCCCGGCAGGGTGCTGTTTGTTCAGTTCCAATGCTGCATCTTTTACCTCCTGGGCAGAGTTCTCCAGAAACTTATCCAGCCTAATATAGGCAAGTCCATCAATTATTCCCGAATAGGAGACATTGGGCTGTTTGATCTCATCGCGTGTGAGCTCCTTGCTCAACTGTGCACCATCCCTCAGAACCAACAGTTTCAATAAAGATCCTTTCGGCCCGCGAAGGAGCTGGCTGACCGAGTTCCGGTCTTTGCCCTTCACATCGACATCATTGATCCTGAGCAGCTGATCCCCAGGCTTGATTCCCTGGTTGAATGCAGGATATCCCTCACTTACTTCATTGACGAAAAGTTTACCGCCAATAAAAACAGTACTTGCCCCTATGCCACCAAACTGGGTGCTTACATATTTTAGTTTATAGTCTTCAATTTCAGACTCAGGAATATAAGAGGTATAAGGATCAAGATTATCCAGCATAGCATCTATACCGGTTTTCATGAGATCTGAAGGATCTGTTTCATCCACATAATTGATGCTCACTTCTTTGTACACCGCAGCAAAGATGTCCAGGTTTTTTGAAACCTGGAACAGGTCCTCCTTAAACGACCATGTGAAAGAAGCGAATGCAATAATAACTACTACAAGAGCATACCTGGTCTTTTTCATGGCGTGATATATTTTATGTTTCAGGTGCCGGTTTACACACCCTAAATGACTAAAGTCTGTTTCCGTTCGGATCAGCTAATGCTTTCTGAATGGTGAATTCAACATATCTCACATCTCTCTTCAGCAACTGTGTTAAACGATTAACCAATTCATCTTCCTGACCAGGGGTAAACGATAAATTCTCTTTCGCCAGTTCTCTGTATTTCCTCAGGACTTTAGTTTTCACTCGCTGTGCAGATTCTGTAGTCAGTGTAAAGCTTGCCATAGTTTTTTATTTTCTACAAAAATAGAAAAAAAAACAGCAGATAGTTAATTCTGCCCGATAAGTGCTTAATTAAAATATGTTTTGAATAAAAACAGACAATATCGTTGGAATACAGGGCCAAAAGACACAAAAGTATGCTCAATCCTGAAATACTTTTTTATATTTACTGCTCCCTTAAATCCTAAAATTATCAATTTAGAATGGCAAGATTAAATCTTTTGGAAGAAACACGTTTCGAAAAACTCCCTGTTTCTGTATTTGACAACCCCTTAACAGCTTCTGTAAATGTTGCACACCGCATTGCTGATATCATCAGACAAAAACAGAAAAACAATGAGCATGCAGTACTTGGCCTGGCGACAGGAGCAACCCCAATTGCTGTTTATGCTGAACTGGTTAGGTTACACAAAGAAGAAGGATTAAGCTTCGGTAACGTAATTACCTTCAACCTTGATGAGTACTATCCGATGAAGCCAGATGCGGCCCAGAGTTATGTCACTTTCATGAAGGAAAACTTATTCAATCACATTGATATCCCTGCAGAAAATATCAATATTCCTGACGGTACACTCAGCCTGGAGGAAATCCCTGCATTCTGCCTGAACTATGAACGCAAAATCGGTGAACTGGGTGGTCTGGATATACAGATCCTGGGTATCGGCCGTACCGGTCACATTGGTTTCAATGAACCAGGCTCTGCACCAAATTCAGGTACTCGCCTGGTTACTTTAGATGACCTGACCAGAAAAGATGCTGCACGCGATTTCGGAGGTAAATCATTTGTACCGGCAAAAGCCATTACCATGGGAATCGGAACAATCTTCAAAGCCCGTGAAATTATCCTGATGGCATGGAACAGGAAAAAAGCTTCTATCATTAAAAAAGCCGTTGAAGGTGAAATTTCAAGTGATGTTCCTGCTACTTACCTGCAGCTGTCGCAACACGTAGAATTTATTCTTGATACGGAGGCAGCTTCAATGCTGACCCGTTTTGATACACCATGGTTGGTTAAAGACTGTGTGTGGGATGAACTGCTGACCAGAAAAGCAGTGATTTGGCTGGCAAAAACATTAGGCAAGCCGATCTTAAAGCTTACGGAAGATGATTTCAATAACCATGGCATGGCACAGCTGGCACTGGAAAAAGGGCCTGTTTACAATATCAATATCCATATTTTTAATAAACTGCAACATACGATTACAGGTTGGCCGGGGGGGAAACCTAATGCAGATGATTCGCAGCGACCAGAAAGGGCAGCACCAGCAAGAAAACGCTCGGTGATTTTCTCCCCACATCCGGATGATGATGTGATTTCTATGGGCGGAACTTTTATACGCCTGGTAGATCAGCAGCACGATGTCCATGTGGCTTACCAGACTTCAGGTAATACTGCGGTTTGGGATGATGATGCGCTGCGTTTCGTGGAGTTCAGCATTGACTTTGCAGAGAAAATGGGGCTCGATCAGAAAGAGCTTAAAAATATCTACCAGAATATGCGCGCTTTCATTGAAAAGAAAATCCCTAACCAGATAGATACTCCGGAGATCCAATCCGTTAAAGGACTGATCAGAAAAGGGGAAGCCATAGCTGGCGCACGCTTCAGCGGACTGGAAGATGATCATATCCATTTCATGGCCCTTCCTTTTTACGAATCAGGAAAAAGCCAGAAAAACCCGGTTACACAGGTTGATGTACAGCTGACCATGGAACTGCTGCAGAAAATTAAGCCAGAGCAGATTTTTGCAGCAGGCGATTTTGAAGATCCACATGGAACGCACCTGGTTTGCTTTAACATTATTGTTGCAGCCTTAAGGGAATTGGGTAAAACGGAAGAGTGGGTGAAGGATTGCTGGTTATGGATGTACCGTGGCGCATGGCATGAATTTGAAACCCATGAAATTGAAATGGCCGTTCCACTGAGCCCGCAGGAAGTATTGAAGAAGAAATATGCCATCTTCAAACACCAGTCCCAAAAAGACAGGGCCGTATTCCCCGGAGATGATGCCAGGGAGTTCTGGGAACGCGCAGAAGACAGGAATAGGGAAACCGCTAAAGCTTATGACGATTTAGGTCTTGCTGAATACGAAGCAATGGAGGCTTTTGTTCGTTTTAAATTCTAAGTCCCTTCACCACTCAAAACATCAACATGGATCAAAACAGTAACCGCTTATTATCGCTGGATTTTTTCAGAGGCGCTACAGTAGCAGCCATGATCCTGGTGAATAACCCTGGCGACTGGGGCAATATTTATAGTCCACTTGAACATGCAGTATGGAATGGGTGTACGCCAACGGATCTTGTTTTCCCTTTCTTTCTCTTTATTGTAGGCGTATCTATTGCCTACGCTATGGGTAGCAAGAAAAATGATCCGGCATTACACCGGCAAATTATAATGAAAGCGCTTAAACGCGCTTTCATTCTTTTCGGTCTAGGGATTTTCCTGACACTGTTCCCGGAAATCTTTACCGACCCTGTTGAAGCCATCAAAACCGTCAGGATTCCCGGTGTATTGCAACGCATAGGTATTGTTTTCTTTATCTCTTCGGTACTCTTTCTTAAAAATTCTGAAAAGAACCTGTTTAAAATAGCCGTAGCCATTTTAATTGTCTACTGGGCCTTGATGACATTCGTTCCGGTACCAGGGGTTGGCTTCGCCAACCTGGAGAAGGAGACCAATCTGGGGGCATGGCTGGACAGATCTGTTTTAACGGAAGCACATTTATGGGCAAGTTCCAAAACATGGGATCCCGAAGGTATTTTAGGGACACTTCCTGCGGTAGCTACCGGTCTTTTCGGTGTGCTCGCCGGACTCTGCCTCCGGAGAAAGGATATGGATGCCGGAACAAAGGTATCCTGGTTATTTTCCGCAGGCGTGATTGCAGTAGTCCTGGGTTTAATCTGGGATTTACAGTTCCCCATTAATAAAGCCTTATGGACCAGTTCCTATGTGTTGTTTAGCGGCGGACTGGCAACTATTATGCTGGCCTTAAGCTACTGGATGATCGATGTGCAGCAGTATGCTGGTTTTACAAAACCATTTGTGGCCTATGGGACCAATGCAATTACCGCCTACTTTTTATCAGGTTTATTGCCTTCCCTGCTCAACATGGTGAAGATGAGCACTCCCCAGGGATCAGAAACCGGACTACATTCCTGGTTGTATGATACCCTTTATGCGCCCTATTTTTCAGCACTCAATGCCTCTCTGGCCTGGGCCATATCCTTTGTGCTGGTGTTATTCCTCCTCCTTTGGATCATGTACAAAAGAAAAATTATTATCAAGGTTTAACATTTTTGATGCATTTGCGTCTTAACACTAACAACATATATTAAAAACTGAGAAATGAACAAGAAAACGAGTTTTGTCGTACTTGGACTATCTGCGTTTATCGCAATAAACAGTCCGGTATTTGCACAGAAAAAAGCCGTTAAAGCTAAACAAACTGCCCCTGTCGCCTCCCAGGGAAAAGTTATCCCCAATGATCCTGCCGTGAAAATCGGCAAACTGCCAAATGGCCTTACCTATTACATCAGGAAAAATTCAGAGCCGACAAAAAGAGCGGAACTTTATCTTGCCAACAAAATCGGGTCGCTCATGGAGAATGACGACCAGCAGGGATTAGCTCATTTTACCGAGCACATGGCATTTAATGGAACAAGGGATTTTCCAAAAAATGAAATCATCAATTACCTGCAAAAAGCAGGTGTACGTTTTGGTGCAGATTTAAACGCATCGACAGGTTTTGACCAGACCGTTTATCAGTTGCCCATTCCGACAGATAGTGCCGAGGTTTTCAAGACCGGATTTAAAATCCTTTCCAACTGGGCAGGACGAATTTCAATGGATGGAGAAGAGATCGATAAGGAACGTGGTGTAATCATTGAAGAAGAACGCCAGCGTGGTAAAAATGCACAGGATAGAATGAGCAAACAACTTTTACCGCTACTGCTGAAAGATTCCCGTTACGAAAACCGGATTCCGATTGGCAAGCTCGACTTGCTGCAGACCTTTACCCATGATAAGATCAGATCGTTTTATGCCGACTGGTACAGACCAAACTTACAGGCTGTCATCGCAGTAGGTGACTTTGATGTAAATGAAGTGGAAAAACTGATTATCGCTAATTTCTCCGACCTCAAAAATCCTACAAAAGAAAGGGAAAGACTGAAATATGACCTGCCGGACAACAAAGCGCCATTGGTTAAGATTATCACCGATCCGGAACAAC
This sequence comes from Pedobacter sp. AW31-3R, assembly GCF_052180285.1. Classification (NCBI taxonomy): domain Bacteria; kingdom Pseudomonadati; phylum Bacteroidota; class Sphingobacteriia; order Sphingobacteriales; family Sphingobacteriaceae; genus Pedobacter; species Pedobacter sp. AW31-3R. The sequence goes on from NZ_CP197475.1 coordinate 6,373,134, forward strand.
AGTACAATGTGGCCATGGTCATGTGGAAACAACGCGGACGTGGCAATAAAACCACAGACGATATCAGAAAGAGTTTGGTGTATAGCATGATCAACAGCATGCTGGATTCCCGTTTTCAGGAAATCATGCAGAAAGGCGATGCCCCCTTCCTCTTCGCAAAAAGTTCTTTCGGTCCTTACCAGGGTGGATTAATTCCCGGGTTGAATGCCTTCCAGACGGTAGTAGCGAGTAAATCGGGCAAAGATCTTTTACCTGCTTTCACCGCAGCTATTGCAGAAAGTGAACGGGCTGTTAAGTTTGGATTCCTGGCTTCCGAGCTGGCCGTAGTCAAAAGGAATCTTGAATCGGGAAATGAAATGCAGTTTAAAGAAGCCAATAAAACTGCTTCTTCGGCATTTGTACAACAATATTTAGAACACTTCCTTAAAGGTAGCCCGATAGGTTCCATGGCTTTCAATTATGAGGAGGTGAAGAAACAGCTGGCAACAATTACTCTGGCAGAAGTAAACAGTATGGCAAAAACACTGATTACAAAAGACAACCAGATCCTGATTGTACAGGCCCCTGAAAAAGATAAAGCAGATCTTCCTACAGAACAAGCTTTATTGGCTACGCTAAGCACTGCCGGTGCCCATGTAAAACCTTATGTGGATGATGCAGTGACCAAACCATTATTGGCGACAAAACCTGTTGCCGGGAAAGTAGTTGCTGAAAAGAAATTTAATGAGATTGGTGTAACGGAATGGACATTGAGCAATGGCATTAAAGTGGTGCTGAAGCCGACCGATTTCAAGAACGACCAGATCATGTTCAACTCTTTTTCCAAAGGAGGAACTTCTGTTGCCGATCCTAACGATTATCAATCGGCAGACTTCTCTTCCCTGATTCCTCAAAGCGGACTGGGTGATTTTAATCCTTCTCAGCTGAATAAGCTCCTGGCAGGAAATACAGGAAGAGGCGGTGCTTATATCGATGAGTTATACCAGGGCTTCAATGGCGGTTCAAGTCCGAAAGACCTGGAAACAGCTTTCCAGATGGTGTATGCCTCTGCAACAAATCCACGCAAAGACGCTGAAATTTTCAACAAAAACATCAGCGATTATAAAATAACACTGGCCAATAAAAATGCCAGTCCGGAAAGTGTTTTCGGAGATACTGTCCAGGCTGTACTTTCCTCGTATAACAAGAGAAGTATGCCAACTACCCTGGCCGATGTAGAAAAAGTATCCCTTGATAAGTCCTTTGCTTTCTATAAGGAGCGTTTTGCTGACCTTGGAGAGCAGACTTTTGTGTTTGTGGGTAATTTCGAGCTGAATACCATTAAACCGCTTATAGAGACTTATATCGCGAGTCTGCCTACCCAGGGTAAAAAGCAGAATTTTGTGGATATCGGTGCAAATCCGCCTAAAGGTGTGGTGAGCAAAACGGTATACAAGGGATTGGAAGATAAGGCCAGTGTCCAGCTATATATCCATGGTGATTTTGACTATACGGCCGAGAACAATGTTCAGCTGAGCGCATTGAAAGCTGCCCTGGAGAATAAAATCCTGGAAAGACTGCGGGAGAAAGAAAGTGGTGTGTATAGTCCAAGTGTAGGATTAAGTGTGGGTAAACTCCCTGCTGCACATTATTATTTCACGATCTCTTTTAGTTGTTCAACAGCAAACGTAGAGAAACTGGTTGCTGCAGCTTTGGATGAAGTTAAAAATATCAAAGCCAGCGGTGCAACAGCTGAAGATGTGGAAAAATTCAAATCTGAAGAGCACCGCCAGATGGAGCTGAGCTTACGTAACAATGGTTACTGGTTAGGTTACCTGACCACGAGACTCAAATATGAAGATAACCTGGATCTGATGCTGGGCAATAAGAAACGTGTTGATGCGGTAACGGTAGAGTCTACTAAAGCCACAGCCCAGAAATACCTGAATGAGAATAACTATATCCGTTTGGTATTAGTTCCTCAGAAATAGGCCTGATCAATATAAAAAGATCAGATTGATCTGTATACATGAAGAGGATGAATCAAAAAAACCGGGCAATGAATCATTGCCCGGTTTTTTTATGGCTGCCCAATGGTATAACTGCTCAAATGATCAGCTTAAACTATTTAGCTTCTACCCCCACAGGTCCGCTGGCTTCGCTTTCATTTTTAAGCCTGTCCAATGCAGTGACCAGGTAATTATATCTCTTGCCTTTCTCTATACTGGTATCTAAAAAGAAGGTAAAGTCTTCAAAACTGATATGAAGTATATTCTCCGCATTCAGGACATCAATCTTCTCCCCTTCCTCAAAGCGATAAACAACATAACCCGATGCCGTTTCTCCATCTTCAGCCTTTAAAGGGGCTTCCCACTTCAGCTGCACACCCACAGGAATAGCGACAGCACTTAAATTCTGCGGTTGATTAGGCACCACTTCATCCAGCCATGGCATTTGTGGTGGCAAGGCAGGGTATTTATAAAGGTCATTCCTCAAAGAGTCCTGTGTTCCCCGCGCTACCGTAGAAAGGGATTTTGAGCTGAAGAAGATACTTCCCTGCACACGGTTATTCTTTCTCAGGTAACGGATCTGCTCAGGAATCTGGTTTGGTACCCTCCAGGCCGCTTCCATCTTCTGGTTCACCAAATATGCCGCCTGCCCGATATACAAATGGCGGCCATAGGTATTGTCACTCCACCAGTCAACAAGGGTTCCAAATGGTGCAGCCCTCCTGGTGAAACTGAAATAGATCTGTGGATTGATATAATCCACCCAGCCCTCTTTAATCCATTTGCGCGAATCGGCATACAGTTCATGATAATTAGAAAGGCCATGCGTGTCGGATCCCAGCTGATCATCGCTCTGGTTTTTCCAGATACCAAAAGGACTGATTCCGAACTTCACGTACTTTTTATAAAAGTGAATACTGTCATCCAGCTGTTTGATCAATACATCTACATTGTTCCTCCGCCAGTCTTTGATATCATCAAACGCTTCCCCATACTTTTTAAAAGTTCCTTCATCATTGATCCGCTGACCAGCAAGAGGGTAAGGGTAAAAATAATCGTCGAAATGAATACCATCCACATTATATCCCTTTACTACATCCAGGATCACCTGTACAATGTATTCACGTACTTCAGGTAAACCCGGATCAAACTGTTTCTTTCCCCCATAGGTGAAAAACCATTCGGGTTTCTTGCGGGTCATGTGGTCCGGACTCACAAATGAACTGCTACTCATCGTTGCACGGTAGGGATTGAACCAGGCATGAAGCTCCATCCCGCGGGAATGTGCTTCCTTAATCGCAAATTCTAAAGGGTCATAACCTCCGGCAGGTGCTACACCCTGTGTTCCGGTAAGCCATTGGCTCCATGGCTCCCTCGATTTTTTATAAAAAGCATCCGCAGCAGGCCTTACCTGCAGGATGATCGCATTCATTCCACTTTTTTTATGCTGTTCCAGCAGCCCTATAAACTCCTGTTTCTGCTGGTCAGCAGTCAATCCAGGTCTCGAAGGCCAGTCAATATTAGTCACTGTAGCCACCCACACCCCTCTGAATTCCCGTTTTGGAGCAATTTTTGCTGTCGACTGTGCGTAAATAAAGTTAGAGCTAAGTAAGGTTGTGAAAGTTGCCAGAACTATCTTTTTCAGCATTATTTGTTGTTTTTGGTCGTGTACATTGTCTGATAAATGAGAATATCAAATCTACAGATATCCCTAATGTTAGCAAGTAAACGATTTTTTTCAAAGTCTCATACAATTACATTGTACTTTTTACCAAAAATTACATTATTTATCTTATGTTCGTTTTTTTTTAGAAAAACCGTAATTAAAGGTATTTACTGCTGATAGCTCAACTTTTAGATTCAAATGTTAGACTCCAAGGAAACCGTAAATAAGGGAGACCGCAATAAGATATACTTTTTAATAGTCGTAATAGCAGCGCTATTGGGGACTAATCTTTTTCTGTATGTGAAAGACAGACATGAGAAAGAACGTTTTGTTACAGCAAGCACAGAAAAAGACCGCTTAAAACTGGAAGTAGAGAAAGTAGAAGTAGAATTTGACAAAGTAAACCAGCTGAACGTAGCCCTCACAGAGAAACTGCAGACGGAACAACTCCTTGCCAGAAATAAGATCGCCGAGCTGAAAAAAGCCTTGCAAAAAGGACAGTTTACCCAGGGCGAACTTCTAGCTACCCAAAAAGAGCTGATACAGCTTAAGACATTTATTGCCAATTATAAGGAAGACATTGCGCGACTGGAAAAGGAAAACACCTACCTAAAGGCCGAAAGAGATAGCCTGGAGAAATCAGTCACCAAGGTAAGTGCCAGGGCTCACGATTTGGAAATAAGGAATTCTGCATTGGATGAAAAAGTAAAAATAAACGCTGCACTGAAAGCCTACAATGTTCAGCTCCTGGCCTACAAAGTAAAAAACAGCGGTAAAAATGTAGCGGTAACCAAAGCCTCAGCTTCCAAGAAACTGATTACCTATTTCAGCATCATCCCAAACCAGCTGGCAAGGAAAGATTACCATAAAATCTACCTGCGTGTATTTGACCCTACGGGGAATTTAGTGGCCAACGAGAACAACATGTTTGAAGCTGACGGACAGGAAATGCAATACAGTGACATGATCACCATTTCCTATAACAATGATGATACCGCTTACCAGATGGAATGGGTAAACCCTCAGCCATTCATTAAGGGTACTTATTCCATTATTCTGTATGCCAATGGATTTACCATGGGAAAAACATTCATTGACCTCAAATAGGATATTATATCAAAGGAAAACTTAAATAGAAAGTCGTTCCTGTATCCGCAACAGATTTAAAATCTATAGTGCCTCCGGCATTTTCTACGGCCTGTTTAACAAAAGCAAGGCCCAAACCTGTGCCGGAAGATTTGGTCGTGAAGTTAGGTACAAAAATTTTGTCCTGTAACTCAGGGTCTATTCCTTTTCCATTGTCATCAATCTCTACCCAAACCTGCCGGGCATCGTTGGTGATTTTAATGTAAATAAGACTTTTACCAATGCCCACAGAAGCTTCAATTGCATTCTTCATCAAATTGTTAAAAGAACGCAACAACTGATCTTTATCACCCAGAATATGCAGTTCCTTGCTGGTCAGGTTGGAGATATAGATCTCTGCATTTTTGGTATTGGTGAACACATCCCTGCTCTGCTCAATAATTGGGATAAGTAGTAATTCCTCCAGTTTGGTATCAGGCATTTTGGCAAAATTAGAGAACTCGGATGCTATCGTAGCAAGACTGTCAATCTGCTCTACAAAAGATTTATAGAAACGCTCAAACTTAAGTTCAAAATTCGGATCTTTTTCTTTCCATGATTTCTCCAGGAGCTGGACACCCAGCTTCAAAGGCGTAAGCGGGTTCTTGATCTCATGCGCCACCTGCTTGGCCATTTCCCGCCAGGCACTCTCCCGCTCCGATTTGGCCAGCTTTGCTGCACTTTCTTCCAGCGCAGCAATCATCTTGTTATATTCCCTGATGAGGGAACCAATTTCATCATGTCTCGACCATACAATTGGCTGGTTCTTTTGCCCCAGTTTCGTTTTTCTGATACTTTCCTGAATAAAAGTTAAGGGACTGGTAATCTGGTTGGCAAGGAATACAGCAAGAATTCCAATGGCAACAAATACCAGTGCATAGATATTAATCAGTGTATTGATAAATAAGCTGATCTTTGTTTCATAATCGGCTTCATTGCCATAGTATGGCAAGCCTATAAAAGCAACAGTCTGGTTCTGTGAATTCCGGATAGGCGCATAGGCTGAAGAATACTGAAATTCACCAATCGTTTCTACCGGATTTGAATATTCTGAGCGCTGCAGCTGCTTCACGAAAATATAAGCTTTAGGCCCCATCTTTGTGCTCAATATCCCATAATCATACATCTTGGGTAAAGAAGTGAACAGCAGGTTCCCTTTCACATCAAACAGGTTCAGGTACGCAGAATTGACATCTGCAAACTGGTTGAAGTTCACTATGGCCTGGTCGGTAAGTGCCGGAATTCCGGTATTGAAAATCTGCTTCTCATAGGAAAGCTGCACCTTTCTGATCTTTTCCCTGATGACATCTTCCTGTTGCCTGCGGTATTCATCCCGGATATAGAAGAAAGTAGACCAGCCCACAATCAGCAATGTGGCGACAACAGACAAGACGATGGACAGCTGTATCCTTGTTTTATAAAGGATCTTATTCGCATTAATCATTAAAGACCGGTTGATATTGAACCAGCCTCCCCAGCTTTCATCAATATTTTTCAGCAGCCAGATCAATACATATAAAGCCGACGCAAACATGATAAACACGAGAAAGAAAAAAGAGAGTGTGGCCAGCCTGACAATATAAGTCACCTTTTCCTTGCTGATGACAATAATCCGGGAATGTGTAGGCGCATAAATCAAATGACTATACCCCAATTTGGCATCATTTACAATAATACTCTCCTGCGGCTTGCTTTTAAACTCATTGTTTGCAAGCTTATAGGTGTATTTCCCGGATTGTTTAATGAGCTTATTATTGCTGTAAAAGGCAAAGGAATAATTGGCATAATCCTCATCAGTCTTCATCTTTCCATCAATAAGGATTTCCGGAAACTGACTATTGTAATTATACTGCTGCGATTTTAACTCAATAACGATAGTGCCCAGTAAATGATTGTCATCGAACACCGGGATGATCCCAAAGTAGTTCTGGTATCCGAAAGTATCGATCAGCCGGTAAAAGAAATTGGATATCTTGATGGTTCCTGACTGTACCAATTGCTGGTAATGCCTTAGTGATACATTATTATGGTTGATGACTGTGGAATCGCTGGCCTTGAATTCATAGAAATTATATTCAAACTGCGACAGGTAACCATCCAGAAAAGTCTTTGTGATATAATTTTGCAGGGCAAGCTGCCGGTTTCCACCAGGACTTTTAAAGTAGTCGGTAATAAACAGGTCATTGGAAATCCCATTTCCGAGGTTTTCAATGGAGTTGATTACTTTAGGATCATCCGGAGAGTTGAGTTTTGCAGCAATTACCGCGCGGTTGGCCCGCTCCTTGATGTCATTAAACTTCAGGTATTTAATAGAAGAAACAAAAGCCAGACAAAAGAATATCGCCGCAAAAAGCCCTATCGAAAACTTATTGTCATTGATATAAATATTATAGGAAATGATAAAGATGAACAGGGCATAGGCAATAAAAAAGATCGTAAATGAAGTACATGACATGTAAATAAAATACATGAAAAACATCCCTAAGAATACATACAATCGCTCTTTATGGCTTACATGGAGCTGTTTACTGAGTTCGGTAAAAAAGCAGACAATCAGGTAAACATTAAACCAAACCAGGCACAGGATCACGATACATACCCAGCTCATCCAGCTCAGGTTAATAATATTCGTGATATCGAAGTTAATCTTGGAATTGTAGATCAATCCAAAAAAGACTTCGTTCATCAATAGTGCAATACCTGCAAAGAATAACAGGAGCACGATATGGATGCACAAACCCGCCGTTTTATTTTTAGCAATGCGTTCAGGGATTCGATAATGGTCTTTGTAGGTATAAACGAACAATACGATCCAGGTCAAAGCCAGAACGTTTAAGAGAAAATCACCCAATGAAGGCAGGAAGAAGCTTTCTGCATAAATCGATGGGTTGAACGCAGGAACATTAAACTGGTGATTGAACCATCCGTATTCCAGGTCTGTAAGTCGGATAGCTGCAAAAAATGAAATGAGCAACAGGGTACTCAGCCATAGCCGATCCTGCTTGACCAGCCAGGCACATAATGAATTGACAAATAGGGAGAAGCTGAATAAACCAATTACCCAAAGCCAGATTTGCACTGTAGCATATATACTTTGCGTATAGTCGGCCTTAAGCTTTACCTCAAACAGCAGCTTGCCTTCATGGTTATTGATCCCATAAATGTCCTCGTCTATGAAGGAGGCAATATCCAGGGAGTTCGTGGAGGAAAGCTTTTTATCAATCCCATTTTTCAGGTAACGGTTTTGGATGCTGTATTGCCTTTTGACGTCAATTAAGAAAATAAGCGTATAGTTATCGCGCGTTCTCTTGATCACCTCATACCAGCCATTGGGAAACTGCACAAAGGAGGAGCCTTCCCTGATGGACTCCATATCTAATGGCACCGCTTTATACGAACTCCAGAACTTTAATTCCGACTGTTCATAGACCAGCAAATTGATTCCTTTTGTACGGTAATTATTTATGAATGTTAAAGCAGCACCCTGGTTCAGGTGAAACTGACTCGCTTTCTGGACCTGTCCGGGATCTGACAGGAAATCATAGACTTTATTTTCTGCTTCTGCCAGGTTTTTCTGAAGCTGCCCCGCTTCATATTTAAGAAGGTCTTTTTTTGTAATGGAATGTTTTAAAGATATGGCGGTGACTATACAGCACACCCCCAGTATCAATAAAAGAAATCTTATTTTCCCTCCTAAATTCACTCCATTTTTATTTTATGATGAATTTATACAGGAACTGCCGCAGAACTTGTTTGTGCTGCCCTGTTTACCTTTTTTACCAAACCCTGCAGTACATTTCCCGGACCTACTTCAACAAATTCGTCAGCACCATCAGCCAGCATACGTTCTACTGTCTGTGTCCACTTCACCGCACCGGTAAGTTGTGTGATAAGGTTGAACTTTATCTTCTCAGGATCAGTTTCTGCTACCGGGTCCACATTTTGATAAATCGGACATACCGGAGGAAGGATAGTTGTATTTTCGATGGCTTCTTTCAGCTCCAGTCGCGCAGGCTCCATTAATGGGGAATGGAAAGCACCACCAACACTTAATTTTAAGGCTCTTTTTGCACCGGCTTCAGTGAGTTTCTGGCAGGCAATATCTACCCCCTCAATACTTCCTGAGATCACCAATTGTCCAGGACAGTTATAATTTGCCGCCACAACCACTTCATCGATATCCGCACAAATCTGCTCTACGACCTCATCTAGCAATCCCAATATCGCTGCCATGGTAGAAGGCTGCAGTTCGCATGCCTTTTGCATTGCATTTGCACGTGCAATCACCAGTTTCAATCCAGCTTCAAAAGAAATTGCCGAAGCGGCAACAAGTGCTGAAAATTCTCCCAGGGAGTGTCCCGCAACCATATCCGGTTTAAAATCATCCCCAAGCGACTTGGCAAGGATTACAGAGTGCAGGAATACTGCCGGCTGCGTAACTTTTGTTTGTCTCAATTCTTCGTCAGTTCCGGAGAACATGATATCACTGATACGGAATCCTATAATCTCATTTGCTTTTTCAAATAATTCTTTCGCTATCTCATTTTCATATAGCTCTTTGCCCATACCTGAAAATTGAGCCCCTTGTCCTGGAAATAAATATGCTTTCATTTATATATTGTGTGTAATAAAAATCTATCGTCGCCTATTGAATTGTGTATTTTTGACTACTAATGTAACCTTGCAGTGATTAAGCGCAAAAACTCTGCCCTTGTTTTATCATTTGCAAATTCACCTGTAAATGCAGAAGTCGTGGTCACGGAATTCTGCTTCTGAATCCCCCTCATGGCCATACATAAATGCTGGCATTCAATAACAACGGCAACACCTGCAGGATTCAACGTTTCCTGGATACAATCCCTGATTTCATTGGTAAGACGTTCCTGAACCTGTAACCTTCTGGCATAAGCATCCACCACACGAGGAATTTTACTCAGTCCAACGATATGGCCATTAGGAATATACGCCACATGTGCTTTCCCAAAGAAGGGCAGCATATGGTGCTCGCACATGGAATAGACTTCTATGTCCTTCACCACAACCATCTGGCTGTAATCTTCCTTAAACATCGCCGAGCGAAGAATCTCTGCAGGTTTAAGGTCATAACCATGGGTAAGGTACTGGAGTGACTTGGCCACGCGCTCAGGCGTCTTTAATAAACCTTCACGGTTAGGATCTTCACCCAGCTGACTTAAAATATCTGTATAATGGCTGGAGATGGCTGCAGTTTTATCCGTATTATAGCGATCTATTTTAATATATCCTTCGTTCTCTTCTTCAAAGGAGTCTTGTGTATGATTGTTATTCATGTGTATGTGGATTAACCGAAATACTCTACGAAATTATTTTCGGTCTCGTAAATTTTTATACTGTGCAGGATGGCACCCCCGGCGGTAATATGCGGGATTAATTGTTCCCAGATGGCGATAGCCAGATTTTCTGTGGAAGCGAGCTTGTCTTTCATGAAATCTACATCCAGATTCAGGTTTCTATGGTCAAGTTTATCAATAATATGTTCATTGATAATATGTTTTAACCATTTAAGGTCTACCAGGAAACCCGTTTCCGGATTGATCTCTCCCTTAACCGTCACAAACAGCTGGTAGTTATGTCCATGCCAGTTCGGATTCGCACATTTGCCATAGACCTCTAAATTCTGATCTTCCGACCAATCAGGGCGCGCCAGCTTATGTGCAGCATTAAAAGATTCTTTACGGGTTATATAAATCATTGTAATCGTATTTATTCGTTTTTGAAGATCGGCAGTCCCCTTCATACTTAGCCATTTACAGGCAGGACATGCTGATACATTTAATAATTGACTGCAAATATACGCAGAAAGGTTTAAGTAGAAAGTTTAACTTCGTCTCATGAAGATATTGGTCGTTGCAGCTACCAGAGCCGAGCTTACAGGATTATATGAAACTTTTGGATTACCGGAAGACAATTTCGTGCAAACGCCGGAATTCGATGTACTGATTACCGGTGTTGGGATGACTGCCACCGCATTTGCCCTTGGGCAACATTTATCAAAAGATTACCGTCTGGTCCTTAACCTGGGTATTGCCGGCTGTTATGACTTTTCTATTCCCTTAGGCAGCCTGCTGAACATTACAGCCGATGAATTTTCTGAACTGGGTGCCGAAGATAAGGAAGAGTTTCTTTCTATAGATACCCTTGGCTTTGGCACCAGCCACTTTACTTCAGGGGAGCCGGTAAAATCCCCATTACTTGACCACCTCAAAAAGGTGAATGGCATCACGGTAAATAAAGTCCATGGCAATAAAAACAGCATTGCCGCCATCCGCAGCAGACTTCAACCTATCACAGAAAGTATGGAAGGTGCGGCAGTATTTTACTGTTGTGCACAAACAGCGATCCCATGTCTGCAAATACGGAGCATCTCCAACTACGTGGAAGAACGCAACCGGGAAAGCTGGAAAATTGGCCTGGCCATAAAAAACCTGAACCAATGGGCGATTGAATTTTTGACAAAGGATTAACCAATGCCTTTCCGATTAATCTTACATTTAGCGCATGAAACTTTCACTCGGCTTTTCCCCATGTCCTAACGACACCTTTATTTTCGATGCCCTCATTCACCATAAAATTGATACGGAAGGACTGGAATTTGAAGTTTTCTTTGATGACGTGGAAACACTGAACCAGAAAGCTTTAAATGGAGAACTGGATATCACCAAACTGAGTTTTCATGCTTTTGCCCATGTAGCCGATCAGTATGCCTTACTGGATGCGGGCAGTGCATTGGGATTTGGCGTAGGCCCGCTGCTTATTTGCAAAAATGAGGAGCTGATTGACAGTCCCGAATTACAGGCAACACCCTCTGAGTTAAAGGTTGCCATTCCGGGAGAATTGACCACAGCAAACTTCCTTTTGGGTATTGCTTTTCCCAATTTACAGCGAAAACAGGTCATGGTTTTCTCTGAAATACAGGATGCCTTGCTGAACAATACCATTGACCTGGGACTGATTATCCATGAAAACAGGTTTACGTATACGGAAAAAGGACTGCATAAAATTGTAGACCTGGGCAGTCACTGGGAGCAGCTGACTGGTTGTGCTATCCCTCTGGGAGGAATTGTCATTAACCGTAAGCTTGACAAAGAGATACAGCTTAAAGTAAACAGGCTGATCAGAAAATCAGTTGAATTTGCTTTTGAAAACCCAAAATCAGGCATAGACTTTATTGCTTCCCATGCACAGGAAATGGAAGAAGCAGTCATGTACAAACACATTGAACTGTACGTCAACAAATACTCTGTCCATTTGGGTGATGAGGGGCGCAAAGCCATAGACATCCTGTTTGAAAAGGCGCAGGAAAAAGGAATTATCCCGGCCGTGACAAAAGATCTTTACGTTACCTCCTAAGGAAAAGCCTAAAAATACGATCTGTTTACTGGTTACAAGGCCCCTCAGGAATTGTTTTTAAAATCTTGATCAACCTTGTCACCACCAAAGTGGAATCAAAATCTGCTGAAACCATTAAACTATCAGATTTTATGGCATGGCATTCTGCTTCTATATATACGGGTTCATAGGGTTTCTCAAAATTGAACTTGCTGTAAGAAAGTTCCAGTGTTTTGGCACTGTCAGCCACCCAATATTCACGGCCTTCTTCACAATCTGTAAAACTCTTGATTTCTGGTCCATAACTATACAAGCCTTTTATTATTCTCGTCTTGCTTTTCGTCTGACCTGCTTGTTTGTTATCACAGGCCACAAAAAAAACAGAGAGTATACATAAAGATAAAATTGCAGGCTTTAAGGATTTCATGTTATAGATCTTGATTTAAATTATTAATGTTCTTAACGCTCAAATTAGATGACAAAGCTGATGCCATAAAAGAGAAAACACTCACCGTAACGAAGACTAATATAAAATCTGTGAATTTGAGGCCAATTGGGTAAGCATTGCTCATCAAAAGATTTTCCTGTGACATCTTTACCATTCCGAATTTCTGCTGCAGGAAGCAAAAGATGAAGCCTACTAAAAGACCTGATATACAGCCAGTCATGGTAATCATCATCCCCTCGAACAGGAATATTCTTCTGATCAGCTTTTTGCCGGCGCCAAGACTTGTCAAAATGGCAATATCTTTTAGCTTATCGATAACCAGCATTGTCAGTGAGCCGATGATATTAAAAATAGCAATAATCAGGATAAAAGTGAGGATGATATATACCGCCCATTTTTCTGTGCCCAATATATTATACAGCGCTTTATTCTGTTCTATCCTGTCCTTCACCAGGTATTGCCCGCCAATCTCCTTTTCGATTTTACGTTTAAATCTGTCAGGATCAACGCGCTTTTGCAGGTTAATTTCAATGGATGATATTTTCTCTTCTTCCTGAAGCAGGCTTCGGGCGAAGCTTAAAGGAACAATGGCAATATTGTCGAAATCCTGCTGCACCTCAAAAACGCCTGAAACAGGAATAGACAGGTTCATAAAATCATCTGCAGGATTAACAGAGCTGGTCGTTACTCCTCTTTTAGGGGAAAAGATCTGTAACTGCGTGAAAGGGTCATTGGTATTCACCATGAGGTAACTCTGAAGGGCAGAACCGATGACAGCGTTCGCCCCACTGCTGTTCTCAATGACAAATTTACCCTGGATCGTGATGGTATCCAGGCTTTTATTATTCAGGTAAGCCGCGCTTACTCCCTTTATTAATCCAACCGACTGCTTATCGTTATACCTGAGCAGGGCATTCTCAGACAGGACTTCTGTATATGAATAAATAGCACTGTCCTTCTTCAGCTGCTTAAAATAAGCCGTATTGGGATTAAAGGTTTTTCCTTTAACCGGCGAAATAATCAGTTGGGGAGTAATGGTATTGAACATCTTAAGTACAACGTCCTCAAATCCGTTAAAAACAGAAAGGATGATAATTAATGCGGCACTACCCACAAATACTCCCAGTACGGAAATCGTTGAAATGATATTAATAGCATTGGTAGACTTCTTGGCAAAGAGATACCTGCGGGCAATATAGAGGGCTGTGTTCAAAAGTTTGATCGTTTTATCAAATATCTAAATATAATTAAGTTAATTTAGAAATGGATTATTTTGCTTCTCATATCCTATGGTAGTGGAAGGCCCGTGTCCAGGAAAAACTTCAACAGCATCTGGGAGGACAAAAAGCTTCTCCCTGATATTGTTCAGTAATTGTATATGATTTCCACCCGGAAGGTCTGTACGGCCAATACTGTTGTAGAATAAGACATCACCCCCGATCAATAAGCCCTGTTCTTTGATATAAAAACACAAATGTGCAGGGGAATGGCCCGGAGCGAAGATCAGCTCCAGTTCACTATTTCCGAAAGTCACCCTTCCTGTTTCTTCCAGAAAGATTTCAGGCTCAGGAGAAAGTTCATAGCGCAGTCCCATCTGAGGGGCATATCCCGGTACAGACTGTAAAACATTCAATTCACCTTTATGGAACTGCGGTTTTAAAGACCAGTTGTCATAAACGAACTTATTTCCAAAAACATGGTCAATATGGCAATGGGTATTCAACAGCAGAACAGGCTTCAGATTTCCTTCTTTAATAAATTTAACCAATGTATTCTGCTCTTCCGCCTCATACATGCCCGGGTCAATAATTACACATTCTCCGGTTTCATCATACAAAACATACGTATTTTCCCGGTAAGGATTAAAAGTGAACTGCTGAATAGTGATCATAGTTGAAGTATAATTTAGTTTTTCCATTTAAATGAATGGATCATACGGTCGATATCTTTCTTTATAAAAGATAAAACGGGTGCAATAGAGTCGTATTGCGGTCGCTCATTAAAATATAATGCCCCGCGGAAGTAGTGTTTGGCGCTGTCTGTCAAAAAGAACTGTACAGAGGAAGCCGTATTGCCTTCAATGGCATAATAAACGCCATATAACTTTTTCTCCGGGTAGTTGATCAGTTTCTGATCTATTGCATTGGCCTTAACGGTGTGTTTAAAGGCCAGTGTTCTGGCATCTTCTACGAGGCCATTATAGGCCGCAGCAGAACCAACATCATAATAAGTCAGGTGAAGCCGGGCATTAAACTGCGGAAAATTAAGGTTATTCCAGCAGCCATTGCCATCATCCTGCTGATCTGCTTCTATACGGGCATACTGTGGATAATCGAATGTAAAAGGACATCCTGAACTGTAAGTACGGTATTGCTTCTTTGGGAACTTGATGTTGAAATATCCCTTTGGCTTTGGGGAATAGTCGGGTGAAGACGTACAGGCGGCACAAAGCAGGATAAAAAAACACAGACAGTGGACAGAAAAAGCTTTCATATCATGAATTCCAGATGTACCAGGAACGATCTGCCTGAAGATATAACATTTCCATACCATTTTTTGTGGCAGCGCCCTGCGCCCTAGCCTGCTGTAAGAAGCTGGTTTCTTCAGGATTGTAGACCAGATCGTATGCCAGGTGTTCTGCCCTAAGAAAATGATAAGGTATAGGGGCTGAAGCTTCCACATTAGGGAAAGTACCCAGCGGAGTCGTATTGATAATGATTTGGTGCGTCCGGAGGATCTCTTCCGTCAGGTCTTCATAAAGGATCGCCCCTTCTACAGCCTTCCTGACTACCGTAATAAACGGGATCTGAAGCTGGTTAAGCACATATTTCACCGCTTTCGCTGCGCCACCATCACCAAGGATGAGGGCTTTCTGATGAAAAGGCTTTAACAGCGGCCTCAGCGATTCCTGAAATCCGTAGGCATCTGTATTGTATCCTTTCAAAAAGGGTTTTCCTTCTTTTTCTCCGATAGCAATACAATTCACGGCCCCTATGGCTGCTGCTGCTGCATCCAGCTCATTCAGATAAGCCATGACCTCAACTTTGTAAGGAATGGTCACATTCAATCCGCTGATTGCCGGATTTGCAAGAACACCAGTCAGGTCAGCTATTTTTTCCAGGGGAAAAAGCTCATAATTGCAATCTGCTATCTGATCCCTTTCAAACTGTTCAGTAAAATACTTCTTTGAAAAAGAATGTGCCAGCGGGTACCCAATTAATCCGAATGTTCTCACCTTATAAAATCGTATTGGCTATTTATTTAAATCCAGGAAATAATCAAATGTATCTCCTCTTAGTCCTAAACGGATGGTTTCCAAAGGAATAACTTCTGCAGGAGCGATGTTACCCAGGTTTACATTGGACCCAATTAATTTGATGAACCATACCTGTTGTTCCTTCTGTGGGGCTTCCCAGATAATCGTTTCCTGGGGAATTTGTGTGAGTATCTCATCCACAAGCCCTTCCCTCACCTCTCCTGAGCCACGGTAAATACCTACGTTTCCACCTTCTCTGGCTTCTGCGATTACTTTCCATGATCCGGCTTCAATTTCCGCCTTCATCAGTTTAATCCATTTATAGGGTGCAAAAATCTTCGTTGCATCTTTAGATCCAACTTCAGAGATGACCGTCACATATTTGGACAGTTTGCTGATATATTCGCATTTAAGATCATGATTGATTTCTATTGATCCGTCTGATACTTCTGCATATTCCATACCGAATTGCTCCAGTACGCGGATATAATCTTCAAACTGGTTGCGGATCACAAAAGCTTCGAATAATGTACCTCCAAAATAGGTAGGGATATTCGCACTACGGTATATCGCCAGTTTCTCTTTAAGTTTTGGGGTGACAAAAGAAGTAGCCCACCCGAGTTTCACGATGTCGGAATGGACACCAGCTACATCTATAAAATCTTCTGTCTGTCTCAGGCTCAGGCCTTTGTCCATCACCATGGTAATGCCGCTCTCGCGTGGTTTTACTGGACGTTCCGGAATATTATTCAATGGGTAATTCATATCTGCTGCAAAGGTTAAAAAAAATAAGCCTAATTTCACTGATAAAATGCAATTTTATCAGTGACCAAGCTCATATTTAGCATGCGGCCATGCTATTTGATGTATTTGTTAATGACTTCAATGATCACAGTATTGTCCTGTAACTGCGGCAAATATTCAAATAGGATATAATGTTTTTCAGGGTCGGTGACCAAGGCCGTCTCCAGATAGGCAATGGCTTCCCTGTTTTGTCCCAGCGCAAACAGATAAGCAACCATACGGTAATATAGCTCTGCAGCATCGGGATTATTCTTGATGGCATCAGATATCGTTTCAGCGGCTTCTACCAATCTCCCCTGCTCATACAAGACGGTAGAGAAATCAAGCCATGCCTCCACATCCAGTGGGTTATAGTCCAAAACCTTATAATAAGCCTCTATGGACTGTTCAATTTGTCCGAGTTTATAATAGGCATCCGCCATGGCAAACCAGAATTCTGAATTTTCCTCATCCAGTTCCAGTGCCTTTTTATAAAAATGCAGCGACTCAAAATACCGTTCCTCAAAATTCAGTGTAACACCGATACCAAACCAGGCATCAGCCATCTTCGCATCCATTTTCACTGATTTTTTATAGTAGGAACGGGCTTCGTCCATCTGTTCCAGTTTCTCATAACATTCCCCAATGGCACAATACGTATCTGCATTGGGCTGCTCATATTCCCAGGTTTGTTTGTAGACCTCAATAGCTTCTGCGTAGCGGTCAAGCTGTACCAGTGCATTCCCTTTGTTATAATAGGCTGAAGCAAAATTATCCTTGATAAGAATGGCATAATCATAGGCATCTATCGCCTTTTCAAACAGGTCCAGTTTATGGTATGAGTTGGCCAGGTTGTACCATGCCGCATACGAATAAGGATCATTATCAATATATTCCTGATAAAACTGTATGCTTTCCTCCTGTTTATCCAAGATATCGTAACAGAAAGCCAGCTCATACAACCCGTCTTTGTTTTCCATATTCTGTTCCAGGCTGAGCTTGATGTACTTTACAGCACTTTCATAATCCAGCATATTCTGGTATACATAGGCAATCTGAAGCAGAATTTCATCTGTAGTTTCTGCCAGTTCCAGTGCTTTCTGGAAATTGTCCAGTGCTTCGCTGAAGCGCTCCAGATTGTTGTATATATTGCCACGCAGGATATAGATCTCCGCTTCCGACGCTTCCAGCAGTTCAGCCTTCTGCAGCGAGAAAAAAGCACTGTCCGTCTGGTCAGTAATAAAAAACAGCTGTGCTTGTTTGATCAGAAATACCGCAGCATAAGGATGCTGGTTAAGGGCATATTCTATCACCTGGAGTGCCTTTACAGGATCACTCTTTTCAATATAGTAGTCGATGATATTTTCAAAGGCCGAGGCATCAAAAAAATACTGATCCTGGTTCCTCAACATCTCTTCGTAACGCTCTACCGAACGTTGCGCATCATCACTAAAATCAAAGTAAAATTCCTCTTCCATTGTCTCAAATAATTAAAGAACACCTCCCTTTTCTAAAAATACAGTATAAGTTTGCACTATTATAGCGCATTTACTGAAATAATTTTCAACATCCAAACAACTTGCACTGTAATTAGCTGATAATATTATTCTTAGCGAAGAAATAAACACGACCAACTGAATTGGCCTTTTTGCTGTTTTTACCGGGATTTCTTTAAATACGTACAAAAATACCACAAATTAAATTAAGCATGGTAAAATACGGGTCAGGAAACTGCGATTGTTCTGTTCGCCCATCCGGTATTTTTTTTGTTGATTTGTATAAATCAATACCAAATATTTATGCAAACTCATATCAGTTCTGTTTTAAAAAATCTGGGTATCCTGGAATTAAATTCAGCTTACAGTACAGGTAATACCTGGGGAGGGAATGATGCCCATATCATCGACAGCTTCTCTCCGGTAGATGGCAAAAAGATAGCGGCTGTTCAGACGGCAGGTAAGGAAGATTATGAGCAGGTGATCGGAACCGCTGAACTTGCTTTCAAGACCTGGCGTACGATTCCTGCCCCAAAACGTGGGGATATTGTTCGCCAGCTTGGAGATGCTTTACGCCGGCATAAAGAAGACCTGGGAACATTGGTTTCCTATGAAATGGGAAAGAGCCTGCAGGAAGGTTTCGGTGAAGTACAGGAAATGATCGACATCTGTGATTTCGCTCTTGGCCTGTCACGTCAGTTGTATGGATTAACTATGCATTCCGAACGGCCAAATCACCGCATGTACGAACAATGGCACCCCCTTGGAATTGTAGGTATCATCTCAGCCTTTAATTTCCCTGTTGCTGTATGGAGCTGGAATACCGCCCTGGCATTGGTCTGCGGAAATGTATGTGTATGGAAACCTTCTTCAAAAACGCCATTGTGTGCCATAGCCTGCCATCGCATTCTCGCCAAGGTTCTGGCGGATAATGATTTGCCTGAAGGAATCAGTTCCCTGATTATCGGAAATGCAGCGGGCGACCTGATCAATAACGACAAAAGAGTGTCACTTGTATCCTTCACCGGCTCTACACGCATTGGCAGGATCGTGTCTGCGGCTGTGGCTTCCCGTTTCGGAAAAAGCATCCTGGAACTTGGCGGCAATAATGCCATCATTATCTCCAAAGATGCTGATCTGGATATGTCTATCATTGGTGCTGTTTTCGGTGCCGTAGGTACGGCAGGACAACGCTGCACATCGACAAGAAGACTGATTATCCACGAAGATATTTATGAGGACTTTAAAAACAAACTGGTTAGCGCATATGGACAGCTCAGGATAGGTGATCCCCTGGATCAGCACCACCATGTGGGGCCGCTGATTGATCAGGCGGCTGTAGAAATGTATACCAAAGCCATTGAAAAAGGAAAAGCCGAGGGGGCCGTTTTTGTCGTAGAAGGGGGTGTACTGAGCGGGCATCCCTATGATTCCGGGTGTTATGTAAAACCATGCGTAGCCGAAGTGGAAAACCATTTTGAAATTGTGCAGGAAGAAACCTTTGCCCCTATTCTTTACCTGATCAGGTACAAGACACTTGAAGAAGCTATTGCATTGCAGAATGATGTCCCCCAGGGATTATCTTCAGCCATCATGACACTTAACCTGAGGGAAGCCGAATTGTTCCTCTCTTCCTTAGGATCTGACTGCGGTATTGCCAATGTAAACATCGGTACATCGGGTGCAGAGATCGGTGGTGCTTTTGGCGGGGAAAAAGAGACAGGGGGTGGCAGGGAAAGTGGCTCCGATGCCTGGAAAGGCTACATGAGAAGGCAAACAAATACCATTAACTATGCAGCGACCTTACCGCTTGCACAGGGGATTAAGTTTGACCTGTAAACAGACATTCCCCACAAAGGCGGATAGGTATCCGTCTTTGTGGGGAATGTCTTACTCTCCTTATGATATCACTTACTAATTGTAATTTTTTATTCCCTCTGCTTTTTTAGTTACAGAACCGTTTATCTCTGTATGTAAGGCCATTTCATCATGTGACACATGCTCTGTTTTCAAAGCAGCAAACCCTTCCGTGTTTAAAGTTGCTATTCCATCAGATTTTAAGATATGGTTATCTGTTGTCCCCAATAATTCCAGATTGGCATTGCCTTTAATCACGGTGTACAGACTTTCTGTATTGGCTTTTACACGTGCACGTGCATCGTCTTTAAGCATAACCTGCAGACATTTTAATTTAAAACATCCTGTTGTTCTCACTTCTGCCGCATCGCAGGCATCAATACGGTAAATATCATTCACATATACAGTAACAGTTACACGTTCATCTCCTTTAGAGCCGATAGTCAGTGTATTCCCAACTTGTTTAATAGTAATCTTATCGGCCTGATCTTCATAATAATTTACCCACTCTCGCTTGCTTTTAACAATGGTTACTTTGGCGTTACCGGTTACGACAACTTTTTTGATCTCCGGATTTGATGGCGACAATTCCAGTCTTCTGCAAACGGATGCAGCAGTTGAAGTAAATGCTGAGGCTGACAATACAAGTATTGCCAGGGTTGATGTTAGTAATGTTTTTAATGAAGTTTTCATATGTTTGAGTTTTAAGCTTTTTATAAAGCGTTGTATTTAATTAGTTTACCAAAAGGACAGATTCTCCTAAGTGACGTTGCGTGAGGAATGGGACTTTTATACCATAATGCTTTTTAATCCGACAAACTGCCCTTATTTTTCGACCAACTGACACCAAATATTTGGGCGGGTATGAAGACACAGCAGCGGAATGGGGATTTATGGTACTGCCGAAGCAGCCATGGATTTCTTGATGGAAATTCCGGAAAGTTGTAGAGACGACGTTTTCATATATTTCTGGTTTTGAACCTTTTATTAAAGGTTATTCTTAAATCATTTATAATAAGATCACCATAAGCCCTCAACGTTTCAGCCAACTTCGCCCTATTATACCACAGGGCGGTAACAGGCGACAAACGGGTGTATTTTTTCGACCAACAGGAATAAAAAACAATCTTTATTTCAATGAAATTTGACAGCAAATCAAATTTGATGTATGTTTAAAGATTTTATAAGCCTAAAATCCCTTCTTTTTTAATATTTAGCCATGTTACGTGTAGATAGTTCAAAGCCATGCAAAATCGTTTATTCTCTGTGTAAGCATGAGTATCTGGGCTATTTAATTGAACCGCATATCGTTCAGCTGAACCCGCAGGGAGATTTTTCCCTTACCTATCAGCGCCTTTTTAGCCATACTGCGGAAGAGTTCACGCGGCATCTTACCGATTCGGATATAAAAATTATAAAAATCCTGGATGAGACAGAGCAGGACCATGTGATCAAAAAATACCATAAGAAGGCATTAAGACCATTTGAATTTTTCAGTAAGTTTTATGATGACCGCTTTTATGACACCGTACGCCCTAAAATTGAAAAGCGACTGGCAGAGGTACTGGCCATCCTTAAAGATAAGGAAGCACTATATTTAATGGACAAGGACGGCTGGCCTGCAGAACGTAAAATTGAACTGGCTGCGACTCCGGCGACCATCCTGTTCCATTTCCGCAGAAATGAAACAGAAACCCGCTATTTTCCGACAATAAAATATGAAGGCCTTCGTATAGACTTCATGTTCAAAGAGGCCCAGGTGGTGAGTAATCAGCCGGCATGGCTGTTATTAAATGATGTGCTCTATTTCTTTGAACAGGATATTGAAGGCAAAAAGCTTTCTCCATTTTTGAACAAACGGTACATTACCATTCCTACCGCAAAAGAAGAAACCTATTTCGAGAAGTTTGTTGCTCCCCTGATTGAAAAATACCATGTATATGCAGAAGGATTCGATATCAAAACGGAAAAACATGAGCCCTCTGCAATCATCAAGGTCATCTATGTCGAGAATGGCATTTCACAGCTTCAGTTGCATTATCAATACGGAGAGCATACTTTCCCCCTTGGATATGAGAAAAAGATCACCGTAAGCCTGCGGAAGGAAGAAAGCAATTATGTTTTTACCAGAGTCAAGAGAGATACTGCCTGGGAAAAAAACAAGTATGCGGAGCTGGTTAAATTGGGCTTAAAAAAGGTAAGCCCTACGGTCTATCACCTTGAACTGAGTCAGGCAACAGATGGATCCGATAATGCTTATGCTGTGATTAACTGGATAAATGACCATATAGATATCCTTAAGGAACATGGTTTCCATATTGCACAGGAAACCGGTAATAAACGGTTCCTGTTTGCTTCCAGCAAAATAGATTTTGAAATTAAGGAAGATAACGACTGGTTTGATATCAATGCTATCGTTTACTTCGGCCATCATCCCGTTCCTTTTATTTCTTTGAAACCTTATATCCTCCATAAAAAAAGGGAGTTCCCTTTACCCGATGGTTCCCTGGCAATTATCCCGGAGAAATGGTTCTCCCAATACAGCAGCCTTTTTAGTCTTGCAGACGCAGGTAAAACGTTAAAGCTAAAGAAACACCATATCGGTCTCATCAATGACCTGGCGGAAGATGGAATTGCCAACGTTACCCTACAGCGGAAACTTCAAAAACTGAATGATTTTGAGGACATCGCCGATACGCATATGCCTGTCCATTTTAAAGGTGAATTAAGAAGTTATCAGAAGGCGGGTTACAATTGGTTCAGCTTTTTAAGGGAGTATAACTTCGGTGGCTGTCTGGCAGATGATATGGGATTGGGTAAAACCATTCAAACCCTTGCCATGCTGCAAAAGCTGAAGGAAGAGGATGAGCTCAACAACACACACAGCACTTCGCTGATTGTTATGCCTACTTCTTTAATTTATAACTGGCTCAATGAAGCCAAAAAGTTCACCCCAAAACTAAAAATCCTTGCCCATACGGGTGGATCCAGAAATAAGAATGTAGGCCTGTTTATTAAATATGACATCATCATCACGACCTATGGAATTACCAGGGTAGATATCGCATCCCTTCAGGATTTTTATTTCAATTACATTATCCTTGATGAGAGTCAGAATATCAAAAATCCTTCATCGAAATCTTTTAAAGCGGTAAGATTGCTGAAATCCAGGCACCGTCTGATCCTCAGCGGTACTCCGGTAGAAAACTCGGTGAGTGATTTGTGGACACAGCTGACCTTCCTGAATCCCGGACTTCTGGGCACACAGTCCTTCTTCAATGAGGAATATGTTCAGGGAATCGAAAAAAGAAAGGATGAAGAAAAAGCCAGGAAACTACAGGCCATTATCAAACCTTTTGTCCTGAGAAGAACAAAGGAGCAGGTGGCAGAAGAGCTCCCGGCGAAAACAGAGCAGATTATTTACTGTGCCATGAGCGAAGATCAGGCATCTTACTACGAGAAGACCAAATCGGCTTACAGAAACGATTTACTGAGCAGCATGGATGATGGCACCTATGCCAAAAAGCAGGTGCAGTTGCTGCAAGGCTTAACCGCTTTACGCCAGCTTGCCAATCATCCGGTCATGATTGATGAGGAATATGTATCAGACTCCGGAAAGTTTGAGAACGTGATCCATACGCTGGACAATGTCTTAAAGGGAGGCCATAAAGTACTGATCTTCTCTCAGTTTGTGAAACACCTCAGCATCTTTAAACATTATTTCGAACAGGAAAATATACCTTTTGCCTATCTCGACGGCACCACCAAAAACCGTGGGGAGATTGTATCGGAGTTTCAGGAAAATACGGCACTGAAAGTATTCCTGATCTCTATTAAAGCTGGTGGTGTAGGACTAAACCTCACTCAGGCTGACTATGTGTTTATTTTAGACCCATGGTGGAATCCTGCAGTAGAACAGCAGGCGATAGACAGGTCACACCGTATCGGGCAGGAAAAAAAGGTATTTATCTACAAGTTCATTGCGAAGGATACTGTCGAAGAAAAAATCCTTGCCCTGCAGAACCGTAAAAAACGGCTGGCCAGTTCATTGATTACTACAGAAGAAAGCTTCTTTAAATCGCTGAGCAAAGATGATATCCGGGAAATCCTCAATTGAGGACACCACCGGACTCAGGGGGATTGAAGTATTTCCATATACAGCGCCCTCGGCAGCATTTCTGCCCCCAGGCTCATCAGGTGGTCATTCGGAACCTGACAATCAATTAAGCTGTAATTATTGGTCTGGCACAACCATATGAGCGCCGTCTTAGAGGCATTACTCATCCTGCTGAACATACTCTCTCCACAGAAAACATGGTTGACATGGATCCCGTAAAGTCCACCCACCAGCTCTCCATTATGCCATACTTCAACACTATGTGCTTTTCCTGTTTGATGTAAACCAATATAGGCCTGCTGCATGGCTGAAGTAATCCATGTACCCTCCTGATCTTTGCGTACCGTATCTGCACAGCTTGTGATCACACGTTCAAATGCCTGATCCATCGTTACCGTAAAACTCCCGGAAGCCAGTACCTTGCGCATACTTTTGCTGATCTTAACCTGATCAGGGTAAATGACACAGCGTTCGTGGGGAGAAAACCAGCAGATAGGATCGCCCTCACTAAACCAGGGAAAAATCCCGTTCTCATAAGCTAAAGCCAATCTTTCTTTGCTTAAATCACCCCCCAATGCAAGTAAACCATCTGGTTCAGCATGGGACGGATGCGGAAAAACAAGTTCATTTTCATCCAACTGAAATATCATCGTACAAAAATAAAAAAAATCAGCAGGTTAACAGGCATGAGCACTGAGCTGAGAAGGATATCGGTCGCCGGATGAGCTCAGTCACCGATTAAACCGATGCTCTCAGAATGGGTAATCGCTTCCTGACTGGTAGAAAAGAGACAGGTATGGATCTGCAATGCTTCCGCTTTTACCAACAGTTCCCGCGTAGCCCCTTCCCTTTCCGGCCGGATGTTCCTGATATAGATAGCCTCTATATTTTTTGGATATTTTATAGCTATTGCTGAATAAATCTCCGGATCCTGTTGTGAATTGTCTCCAAAAAATACAAACTTCTGATTTGGAAAAGCATCAAGAATCCGCATTACACGAATCAATTTGCCTTCATGACCAGTTTTACCGGTTTTGATCAGATTCTTCCAGCGTTTGATCTGGTTCAGCAAAAATGCGCCTTCCGGCAGTTTGTTAAATCTGAAAATTTCTACCAGGTAGTCGTATAAATTCCATTCACTGCTCGATACATAAAAAAAAGGATTGGGATGATCAGCATCAGTATGGGATAAAGCCAGCAAATTGTAATGTGCCGCGGCATAGGGAAAAGTTTTCCGCGTACGCGGATTTTTAATAAACAGTTCCCGCATTCTTCTGCCTACGGTTGCAGAATGAGAAACCATTACGGTATCATCAATATCAGAGATAAATGCGTATTGTGTAATATGGGGAACGTATACACTTCCTGTATTTACAGCAAGCACTTCTCCATCCTCAGCAAGCACCTCCACTTTTACCGGATGCCAGCCAGCTTCCACATTCTCGGCTGCTTCCCATTCAAACTTAAAAAAACCATCATATTCTGTCGTTTGATACACTATTTGTTTGTAAAAGGTAAGACGGACCCCAACAAAGGCATAGGGTTTTAAGACAAACAGCTTAAACAGGTGGACGATATTCACGAATAGATTATTGCTATACTTCTGACCTGCCTTTGCCCTGAACTTAAAAGCATGCCCATATACGACCAGGTTATGTGTATGGCCATAGCCATGATATATTTTTACACTAACAGAATTATTCATTATAAATGAAACAGAGTATCCGTACAGTTGTTTGTCTGAGTAAAGAATAACATGAATCAAGCGCCAGGCACACTTAAATTACTTTTCATCGTAAATCCGGGTTCAGGCAGTGACAATACCGATTTTGAAAAAGAAATCAATGATTTTTTCGATCCTCTGGATCATGATGCTGAAGTTTTCCTGCTGCCTGAAGACTGTATCCCCGACCAGGTTAAACAAGTCATCGAAAATTCGAGGGCCGACCGTGTGATTGCTGTTGGTGGTGACGGAACATTAAAGCTGGTTGCCGAATGCCTGAACGGAAAGAACACCCCCATCGGCATTATTCCTGCAGGCTCTGCAAACGGAATGGCGAAAGAACTGGGAATCCCCCTGGATGTTAAAGAAGCCCTGCAGTTAACTGTCAGTGGCAGCCTCAAAAAGATCCATCTGGTGATGGTCAATAATGAGCTGTGCATCCATTTGTCAGATATCGGGTTCAATGCCTATATCGTTAAAAAGTTTGACGACCTCCCCCAGCGCGGAATGTGGGGATATGCCAGGGCCACATGGAAAGCTCTGTGGAGCCACCATAAAATGGAGGTGGAATTTGATATTGAAGGAGAGACCATCCGCTCCGAAGCGGCCATGGTTGTTGTTGCCAATGCCACCATGTACGGAACCGGCGTTAAAATAAATCCCGAGGGAAGACTTGATGATGATGTCTTTGAGGTGATCCTCGTGAAGAAATATGCAGTGATGGAGATCCTGAAGATCCGCTTTACCAACCTGCCCTTTAACCCCGAAAAAATCCAGTTATTTCATACGAAAAGTCTGCGGATAAAAACCAGGCATAAGGTACATTTCCAGGTAGACGGAGAATATAAAGGAAAAGTAAATGAAGTTCATGCGAAGATCCTGCCTGAGGCCATTTCAATAATAACCTGACAAGTCGAAAGGCCTGTCTTATTTCCTGATCAGGCTCCGCTGAGCCTGGATGGTATAGTAAATCCTGAAGAATTCTGCAACAATACAGATCCTGAAAAGGATGCCAAACCACTGGTTCTCCTGATGAAAAAGCTCTGGCAGGAAAGTAATGAAACCAATGGAAAACACCCACAGAATTAACCGGAATGGGAATTGTACATAATAAGTGATCATGCCATATTTTTTAAACTGAAATAATCCGGCAGCGGAGACAAATAAGGAAAGAAAAATAGCTGAGGTAAAGACCACTTTGAACACCGACAAAGCTTCTTTAGGTATGGTATCAAAATGATTGAGGATGATCCAGATTTGCGGAACCATAAAACAGATGCTGATCACATCAAGCAGTGCAAAGATTTTAAATAAAAGACGCATATTATTTACAGTAACGTTCCAGCAGCTGATCAGCTAGTGATGAACCCATATATTTTACCATTAGAAAATCCTCACAGGCACCCTGGTAGTCTTTCTGCCTGAGTTTCTTTTGTCCTTCCTGTATTTTAGCTTCCATCCATTCCTCATCATAGCCCAGTTCCTTTTTTAAGGCAATGATCCGGGTTTCATCGGCTTCATTGTATTTACCAGCAGATTTATTACGGTAGAAATTGATAATGGCATCCGTAAGCCCTTCATTCGCCTTGTAGGCTGCAATGGCCTTTTGCATTTCTCCTTCCCTTATTCCGGTACAGTTGCCACCGGTAATCCTGAAATTAACAGGTACGATCAGCACATAAGTCGTATCATAACCGGCAGGCATGTTCCACTTGCCGCTGCTCAGGCGAACTAACCTCAGCGCTTCTTTATCCAGGTCTATTCCGGGGCCTTTGCTCACTGCTGAAAAGTAAACTTCACCAGCCCTGTTCAGTTTGAAACTTACATTGATCGTGGCCTGAACACAATTCTGCCAGGAATATGCAGGATAGATAATATTGGTTTTGATAAAAGCTTCAAGTCCGCCTTTCAATGCAGGCTGCGCCTGAACTGAACATCCGAACAATAAAAAAATCAATGCAAATAATCTTCCCATACCCTAATTTACACAATTTAATTTAAAGCTGTGGTTAAGAATGAGCATGGGATCGGGACAATTGTGCAAATAGCCTGCCCGTTTGGAAAACTGGCATACCCCAGGATAATCGCCCTCCATGCCCTGCATAGCGAACATCAATTGAAAGTGCAAATGTGGAGGCCAGTTTCCATTTTCAGCAGGAATACCCAGTGCAGCAAATTGCTGCCCGGCGGAAATATGTTGTCCCACCCGGAGGCCCTCCAGGGAAGCAAGACTTAAATGACCATACAATGCGTACAGGTCGAATCCGTCCAACCGGTATTTCAGGATAATGGTTGCCCCGTAATCGCCGGACTGAGGATTATTTTTAAAGCTGTGCACTTCTGCCTCAAAAAAATTGTATACCGGAGTTGATGCAGGTCCCCAGATGTCTACACCAAGGTGTAAGCGCCTGGGTTCTTCAGCTGTATCAAAATGCGCACTCCGGCGGTAGATCGTCCGGTGTTCATTGTAACCACCAATTCCATAGCGGCAATCTTTCTCTGATAGTTGTTGCGCTACCCAGTTAGAAAAAGCGGCAGTATCATCCAGGATTTCATCGGTAAGGTCCGTATTTGCTGCCGTAAAATCCATAGGCAGCACCTGGTCCTCCAGTGGATTAAAGTCCACCACCTGCCGGATACCAGCCTTTTCCCTCTCCTGCCAGGCATGGAACCTTTCCAGCAAATCCATCACTTATTCCTCCGTTGTTTCCCCGTCCGTATCTTTACGTTCCTTAGAAATTTTATCGAAGATCTTGTCCATATGTTCAACATACGTATTGGTATCATCTATAAAAAACGAAAGGGTAGGTACCACTCTTGCCTGGTGGCGTATGCGCGTACCTAATTTATATCTTATTTCTCCTGCGTGAGAATTAACCGTATTAATTGATAACAGTGTATTATTGGTGCTTAAGAAGCTCAAATAAACTTTCGCAACAGCTAAATCAGGAGATACCCTTACTTTAGTGATCGTAACGAGGGTATTTGGCAGATACTCTGCCCCTTCCCGCTGAAAGATTGATGCTAGTTCTTCTTGTAGTATACCCGCAAATTTCTGCTGACGTTTACTTTCCATGATATTTGTGCGCTTAAAATTTAGTATAATAATTTGTCATACGGATAACGCTCGGTATGCAGCGCAACAATCGTGTCGTATAACAGTTGTTTGAACTCTTCCAGGTTCTCTTTATGCAAGGCAGAAATAAACAGTGCAGGCGCATTGTGCTGTGCCATCCAGCTACGTTTAAAATCTTCCAGGGTTAATGTCACCTTTTCCTCCTCATGCTGTTCTTCAGCTTCAGGACTCACATAAGCATCAATTTTGTTGAATACCATGATGGTCTGTTTGTCACGTGCCCCCAGGTCTTTCAGCGTTTCGTTGACCACATTGATCTGATCTTCAAAGTTAGGATGGGACACATCCACCACATGTACAAGAACATCAGCTTCCCTCACTTCATCCAGTGTAGACTTAAAACACTCCACCAGGTGATGCGGGAGTTTGCGGATGAACCCTACAGTATCCGACAGTAAAAAAGGGAGGTTATCAATCACTACTTTTCTCACCGTAGTATCCAGCGTCGCAAAAAGTTTGTTTTCAGCAAACACTTCCGATTTGGAAATCATGTTCATGATGGTAGATTTTCCTACGTTGGTATATCCGACAAGGGCAACCCTGATCAGCTGAACACGGTTCTTCCGCTGCGTTTCATTCTGTTTATCGATCAGTTTCAATCTTCCTTTCAAGAGTGATATTTTCTCCAGAATCATCCTTCTGTCACTCTCAATCTGGGTTTCTCCAGGACCACGCATACCAATACCACCCTTCTGGCGCTCAAGGTGAGTCCATAAACGGGTAAGTCGTGGCAATAAATATTGCAGTTGTGCCAGTTCCACCTGTGTTTTCGCCTGTGCAGTCTGCGCCCTTCCGGCAAAAATATCCAGAATAAGGTTACTTCTGTCCAGTATTTTCACTTCCAGTTCACGTTCAATATTCCGCAATTGCGAAGGTGACAGTTCATCATCAAAAACGACCATATCGATCTCTTCCGATTTCACGTAGCCTTTTATCTCTTCCAGTTTTCCTGTGCCTACAAATGTAGCACGCTCCGGACGAAGCATTTTTTGCGTAAAGGTAGTCTCTACCACACCCCCGGCAGTATCTACCAGAAATGCCAGTTCATCCAGATATTCTTTTGTTTCCTCCGGTTTTTCTCCCGGCCTGATTACGCCAACAAGGACAGCCCGTTCCTGTTTAAGCGCGGTATCATAAGTTTTCGCTTTTCCCATGTAAAGTACAAAGATACAAAAGTTATACCGAGATCAGCCCATCTGCAAAAGCTTGCATGGCAGCACCCGGATTTGATGTTTTCATGAAGTTCTCTCCAATAAGAAATCCATTGAAACCTGCCTTTTTCAGCTGTTTTATCGTCTCAACATCACTTATAGCACTCTCCGATATTTTTAAAAATTCTGCAGGTATCTCCTCTGCCAGTTGGAATGACGTCTGGATGTCAACAGAAAAGTCTGCCAGATTGCGGTTATTGACACCAATAGCATCTACAAGCGGATGAATACTCCGCTGTAATTCTTCCAGGTGATGGACTTCCAGCAATGTATTTAAGCCAAGGCTCTTTGCCAGACCTGCAAAACGGGCAATTTCCTCTGGAGTAAGAATGGCAGCAATCAACAGGATAATATCTGCCCCCATCGCTTTTGCTTCTATGATCTGGTACTCATCAATCATAAAATCTTTCCGCAATACAGGGATTTTATTCACATCCCTGGCCGCAAGCAGGTCGTCCAGATCCCCACCAAAAAAATCATTGTCCGTCAATACGGATAAAGCAGAAGCACCGGCGGCGGCATAACCGGACGTTACCTCTTCCACGGTTGAATGTCCGTTAATCAGTCCTTTGGACGGAGAACGGCGTTTGAATTCCGCGATAATCCCTGTGCGGTCTTTTGCCATCAGGAAATCGCGGAAAGAATATGGGCTACGGTTAAAGTGCAGTCCCTTTTCCAATTCCTGTACAGTCACTTTAGCCTTTGCCAAGGCAACTTCTTCCTTTTTACGTATGACGATTCTGTCTAATATATTCATCTGTTGATCTTAATAGGATTAGTTTTCCAACCAGTTTTGTATCATTTGTTTACCATACTCTGTAAGTACACTTTCAGGATGGAACTGAACGCCACGCACATCATAAGTATGATGCCTTAATGCCATAATTTCGGTATGGCTATCTGTAGCGGTTACGGTAAGGCAGCCAGGAAGGTCATTTTGGTTCACTACCCATGAATGGTAGCGGCCAACATTAATGCTTTTGGGACATGCCCTGAACAAGACTTCTTCGCTATCCAGTACATCTATTGGCGTAGCAATCCCATGCATCGGACGGCCAAGATTAAATAAAGTACCCCCAAAAGCTTCGGCAATCGCCTGCTGCCCCAGGCAAACGCCAAGTATACTTTTTGTTGGTGCATAGGTACGTATCACATCCAGCAGTAAGCCAGCTTCCTGCGGAATACCAGGCCCCGGGGACAATAAGATCTTATCAAACTGATCCACATCTGCCAGTTCAAACTTATCATTTCTCCACACTTCCGCTTCCCTGCCCAATTCATTAATTAAATGTACCAGATTATAGGTGAATGAATCATAATTATCTATAACCAATATTTTCTTTTGCATGATTTCTTAACTTAAATATGATTGATTCCTTTAGCCATTTCAATCGCTTTACGCAATGCGGCAATTTTGTTATTTACTTCATTCAGTTCATTCTCCGCGATGGAATCTGCAACAATGCCGGCTCCAGCCCTATAATGAAGCTGGTTATTCTTACTCATAAATGTTCTGATCATGATGGCATGATTGAACTCACCGCCAAATCCCATATATCCCAGTGCGCCGGCGTAGAAATTGCGTCCGAGTCCTTCATACGCATCAATCAGTTGCATGGCCTTATATTTTGGTGCACCGCTTAATGTTCCTGCGGGATAAGTATCTGCCACCACTTTAAAAGCAGAAACGTCCTTTTGCAGATCGCCACTCACCTTAGATACCAAATGAATTAAATGTGAATAATACTGTACCTCCTTAAAAGATTTCACCTGTACATTTCTGCAGTGTCTGCTCAGGTCATTCCTGGCCAAATCGACCAGCATCACATGTTCAGCACTTTCCTTAGGATCCTGTTCCAGTTTTCTTGCCAGCTCAGCATCTTCCTCATCATTTCCTGTCCGCTTAAAAGTTCCGGCAATAGGGAAAATATTGGCAACTTGCTTTTTAATGGTAATCTGTGCTTCAGGTGAAGATCCAAAAAGCTTGAAACTGCCATAATCGAAATAAAACAAATAGGGAGATGGATTAATAGACCTTAGGCAGCGGTAGACATTAAACTCGTCTCCTGAGAAACCCTGGGTATACGCTCTGGAAGGGACAATCTGGAACACATCTCCACGCAGGATATGGGTTTTCATTTTTTCTACGATTTCCATGAATCCCTCATTGCTAAGGTTCGATTGCTCTTCTCCTACCGTATCAAAAGTATATTCCGGGAAGTTTTTATTCTGTATCAGATATTCAATTTTTTCCAGCCCTCCACAGATTTCTTCATCAAAATTATTCCTGAAAAGCGTAACCTCATTTTTAAAATGATCTATTGCAATAATGTAGCGATAAACATGGTACTGCATTACAGGAATCTCTTCATCCTGGGGAACAGAAGAATTAAATTTAATATCTTCAAAATATTGGACGGTATTCCAGGTAAAATAGCCAAATAGTCCTGTAGAAATGTAACGCTGCTCTTCT
Source organism: Pedobacter sp. AW31-3R (assembly GCF_052180285.1). Classification (NCBI taxonomy): domain Bacteria; kingdom Pseudomonadati; phylum Bacteroidota; class Sphingobacteriia; order Sphingobacteriales; family Sphingobacteriaceae; genus Pedobacter; species Pedobacter sp. AW31-3R. Next base: position 6,405,781 of record NZ_CP197475.1, read on the forward strand.
ACGGGCTGCGCATCAAACCGGGATTTAAAAGCTTCAATTTCATCCGTTAGGACAAAATCTTTTTTTGTTTCTCTGCTGCCGTCCGGGAAGTAGGTCGTCAACTCTCCTTTCTGTAACATGATCCCGGCTACAGGATCTGCACAAACATAACTTACCGAGTTCTCCCGACTATGGTAATCTGAACTCTCCAGCAGGAGTGTGTTCGGAAATACATCTCTCAACCTCAGGTAGATACTTACCGGAGTGGTCGTATCTGCCAACCTTTTTTTATAAATTGTATTGATATTAATCTTCTTCATATCTGCTGTAAAAAAATGCTGTAAAAACAAAAACCCGACGCGGTTAACGTCGGGTTTAGTATGTGTGGTTTGGTTTAGGTTGATAAACTATAAGGTACACAAGGAAGCGACGATATCCCGTTCAGAATTACCGCGCCATTGCCAAGTATGTATATTGTTAATCATGTAGAAGCAAAAATATAAATAAATCTAATAAACCAAAATTAAATCGTAAAAATAATTACATGCCAAATAAATGACGGCTTAAATCAATGTTGACCATATTGATGATGGCAGCAGTAATAATCAGGAGTGCCAGGCCAAAAAACAAAAAGATTGAGCGGTGTTTCAGGGCAGGATTTGTTCCTTTTTTTGATTTTGCATTACCGATAGTAATCAACACAATAGCAAGAACCATCATCGCAAGATGTTCTACTTTCCAGTATCTCTGGATCGCTATAGACATGTCGCCTTTATACCAATCGTGCATAAAGTAAATAATTAATCCCAAAAGCAACTGGATATGTGAGCTGATCAAAGCGAATACATTTAATTTTCGGTTACCTTCAGTGTAAGGTTTTTTTCCGATGTAGCCCATCAATGCATTAATAAACGCTACAAGTAATAAGATGATTACCAAATAACGCCATCCAGAGTGTGCACTCTTCAAGATTTCATAAATACCCATAATTCTTTTTCTTTCAAAATTAATCAAATCCCTGCTCTTCCATAAAAATCATCTTTAATAAAGATTATTTATAACGATTTTAAACAAATGAACATTCAGGGCCATTATTGGAACAGAATGAGGCGGGTAATTTTAAGAATGCGGGAATAAGCAGGAAGAAAACCTCTTTTCAACACCTGCATTAGAATAGCTAATTGCCCGTAGGTTTTCTTTTCAGAAGGAGGATTAAAACATTCGCTTCAAAATGGAATATCCATAAAATAAAAAAGGTGAACCGCCTCCGGAACACCTAAATTAAACTAACTTATTATAAAAAACTGGCTGTTGGGGAAGGAGTCGAACCTTCAAGGGGAAGTTAGCCGCAGTTCAAAATTAATTTGTGGTCAACCCATAAACTGTGTTTATCCCATGATCCCCACCACCGAGACAAGAAGGTGTGTCTGCCAATTTCACCACCCAACATTAAATAAAGAACTCAATCTTTGGCTGTAGGGGAAGGAGTCGAACCTTCAAGGAGTGGTTAGCCTTTACAGGTTTCCCAAATTCTCCACCACCGAGACAAGGAGGTGCGTCTGCCAATTTCACCACCCTACAGAGTATAAACAAGCTTTAAAGAACTGCTTTTTGTTACTTGCTTGATACAAATGTAACAAGACCTGGTATATGTTGCAAATATTTTAATCATTTAATTTTATTATTATGATATTAATATTTATATTCGTTATTCATTAACATATCTCAAAATCATGCTTAAAAAAGAAAGCCAAAATTTAGAAATTGACAACCTCGATATTGACATTTTAAAACAGTTGATGCAGGATGCCACCAAACCATACACAGAAATAGCCAAAGATTTGATTGTTTCCGGTGGTACAATTCACGTTAGAATGAAAAAACTGCAGGAAATGGGCATTATCAAAGGCTCCCATTTAATCATTGACCCTCAAAAAGCGGGTTATGATATCTGTGCATTCCTGGGAATCTATCTTGAAAAGGGGATACAGTACAAGGATGCCGTAGCACAGCTCAGCAAAATTAAGGAAGTCGTAGAATTACATTACACTACCGGTGCTTACAGCATGTTTGCAAAGATCATCTGCAGGGATACCAATCACCTCAGACATGTATTGAATGAAGAGATCCAGGCAGTAGCAGGGATTCAGCGTACAGAAACCCTGATTTCACTGGAAGAAAGTATCAGAAGACAAATCGAACTGGGCTAAATTCAAGCCGTTGTGCAAGCCGCACAAAAGAAAAAATAGCGAAGGAAATTAAATGAGCAGAAACCTTCGCTATTTCATCAGAATATCATTGATTTTTGCATTTGAAGAAACCATCATGAGCCGTACTCTGTCTGCAGAGGATAAAGACCCATGATAGCTTCATCAGTAAAAAACAATATGTACTTATAGAAGGCCTATTTGGCTTTCAACTCATTAATTGCTTGTGTAGTTTGAAAAGCTTTGTTTACTTTTTCTACCACAAGTTCCTTAGCCAGGGTAAACTCTGCTGTTTTCTTAATATCTAAGGCAGAAGCTGCAATCGCTACTTTATACTTACCCGCTTCAGCAATCCATGCAGACTTACTTTCAAGGAAAGAGGCAAGATCTTTTGGAAGAAGTGTGAGTATAATTGTTTCACTTTCTCCCGGTTTAAGTTCTTTAGTTTTTGCAAACGCTTTTAATTCCTCAACAGGTTTATCGATAGATTTTGAGGGTGCAGAAAGGTATAACTGTACAACTTCCTTACCGGCAGTCTTTCCGGTATTTTTAACCGTTACTGTAGCTGTGATTTTTCCATTAAATGAAGCACTGCTCAACTTAAGATTAGAATAATCAAAAGTAGTATAGGATAACCCATAACCGAATTCGTAAGACGGTTTCACTTTAAAGGTATTGAAATAACGGTATCCTACATAAACACCTTCTTCATAAGTTACATCTTTTGGATTATCAACAGGAGTACCCATCCAGTTCTTTGCAGAAGGCGTATCTTCATATTTCGCAGGGAAAGTCATGGTCAGTTTACCTGAAGGATTCACTTTTCCGGAGAACACATCAGCAACAGAGTTTCCACCTTCCTGACCTGGCTGCCATGACAACAAGATCGCATCAACTTTATCCTTCCAGCTGCTGGTTTCAATCACACCACCAATATTCAGGATCACCACTACTTTTTTACCTTTTGCATGGAAAGCTGCTGAAACGTTATTGATCAGTTCAACTTCATCAGCTGCCAGATTAAAATCGTTATCTACTGTGCGGTCGCCACCTTCACCAGAATTTCTTCCCAGGGTAATAATGGCCAGTTCAGAAGAAGCTGCCTTTTGTGCAATTAAATCTTTCTCCAGTTTAAGTTCCGGAAGACGCTCAGGTAAAGCAAGCATACCTCTTTTTTTACGGCTCTCCAGTTCAGCAGCTTTTTCTTTCGCAGCAAATGGAGTATACATGGTTTTTAACTGCTCATCAACTGCAAATCCGCCATTAGTTAAGCCTTCAATCAATGAAACGGTGTAAGCTTCATTTACATCACCACTACCTGTTCCACCAGCAATAAAATCATAAGAAGTCACACCAAATACGGCAAGAGGAGATGCTGTTGAAGTGTAAGGCAATACCTGATTATTTTTCAGGAGCACCATACCTTCAGATGCAGCTTTTCTTGTCACTTCTGCATTTCCTTTTAAATCTGGTTTATCTGAATACTTATAGTTTTGCATAATTGGTGAACGCAGTACGAGTTCAACAATTCTTTTCACATTTAAATCAACAACAGCTTTAGTTAGCTTGCCATTTTTCATGTTTTCTATCACACTTGCTTCCTGCTCAGGTAATCCCGGCATCAACAGGTCATTTCCTGCAGTCAGCTGCTCAGTTACATTACTTGTACCCCCTTTCAAAGATTCAAATCCTGCATAACCACCAAACCAGTCGGTCATTACAATTCCTTTGAAGCCCCATTCCTTACGCAGGATATCTGTTAATAAATCCTTTCTTGCAGAAGTATATGTTCCGTTAATCAGATTGTAAGATGACATGACTGTCCATGGCTGTGATTCCTTTACAGTGATCTCAAAGCCTTTAAGATAAAGCTCACGCATAGCACGCTCACTTACATGTGCATTGATCGACAGACGGTTTGTTTCCTGGTTATTTGCTGCATAGTGTTTGATGGAAGTACCCACGCCATTCGACTGGATCCCTTTTACCATAGCAGCTGCAATTTTACCTGAAACGAGCGGATCTTCAGAATAATATTCAAAGTTTCTTCCGTTTAGCGGATTACGGTGAATATTCAAGGCTGGTGCAAGCAACACATCCACTCCATATTCCTTCACCTCATTACCCATTGCCTTACCAACAGATTCGATCAGGTTCACATTCCAGGTGGAAGCCAGTAAGGTTCCTACAGGAAAAGCAGTACAGTAGTATGTATTTTTATCATTATCCCTGATCGGTTTGATACGAAGTCCTGCGGGTCCGTCTGCAACGATAATAGAAGGAAGGCCAAGACGCTTGATTTCATAAGTTCCCCCAGCGGCACCAGGTACGCGTCCTTCAATTGCTCCAACTACCGGTGTTAGTCCGTCGAAACCCGGCATACCTGTACCCAACATCATCTTCGCTTTTTCCTCATCGGTCATCTTAGATACCAGATCTTCCGCTCTTTCAGCAATAGAAAGTCTATAATCCTCATACTTATCAAGCATACCATTCCTGTTCAGATCTTTAAAGGTAAAACCTTTAATAGTAATTACAGGCTGATCCAGATTAAATGGGGCAGGTGTCCATGAAATTCCGGAAAACACCATCGCTGTCAGTAAGGACAGGCCGGCTGTTTTTTTTATCCTATTCATTGTTATATAATTTAGTAATTAGTTTAATATTTGTTGTTGTTTCATCCATTCTTCAAAGCGGACGATCCAGCTATCCACAGGAAGATGCTGTTTTCCCATACCAAAGCCGTGTCCCCCTTTCGCATACATATGCAGTTCCGTTTCCGCACCGGCATTTAGCCATTTGTTATATAACTGGATACTGCGTGGTGCCAGTTTCAACTGGTCATCACTTGCAGCACAAATGAACATTGGGATCTTTTTATCGGGCATTGGTTCACTGAGTAATTCCTCCCTTGGTCCACCGTACATGGAAGCCGCAAAATCAGGTGCATCAGCAGTTGAATTATTCAGCACCGTCTCTAGTGCTACGGTACTGCCAGCAGAGAAGCCAATGACGCCAATTTTAGTTTTTGTGATCCCATATTTAGCCGCATTGTCCTTTACATATTTTAAAGCACGTTTACCATCGGCAGCAGCCATCTGAATGACCGGCAAGGTACTTTTCTCAAATGCAGAGCGATCTTTTAGTTTCTCCATCATTTCGCGTGCAGGATCACCGGATAGTGTTTTTACCAGACGGTATTTGACTACAAAAGCAGAAATCCCGCGTTCACTTAAATATTTTGCTAAATCTATCCCCTCCCGGTTAATAGAGAGTGACTGGAAACCGCCACCCGGAAAGATCACAATGCCTACGCCGGTATTTTTTACGTTTGCAGCGGGTTTAAAAACTAAAATGGATGGATCAGTTACATTGAAGACTACTTCTGTCTTAAAAAGATCTGAGTAGATCTGCGCTTCTTTCTGCGACCAGTTTTCAGATCCCGGAGCTTTTCCAGGATACACCCGAACTGTTTCATCCTGCGCATAACCACAGAAGCCTGTCAGTAATAAAAAACTAAAAATTATTCTTTTCATTATACATGATTTTTAAGGTTCTTACAGTATCCAAAGGAATTAATGCGCCAATTAAAAAAGCGCTGTACTTTTCACAAGACAAGAATAGAATATGGGCTAAAGACTGAAAGCTTACATTCCTTTTGGCCATTAACCAGACAAAATATATGGAAAGACTGAAAAGAACAGCATCTAATAGATTAGATTGATAAGAGATAGGTATTGAATCAATTTCGGAGGCTTCAGCAGCGTTTCTCTTCCTATCTTTCCAGATCATAGGAGCTACAGCCGGCATTAAAAAAATGCAGCAAAAACTTCCAATAAAAGGAATCGATATCAACACACGTTCTGACACTAGATAGATCTCATGATTTGGTTAGACAAATAAGCAAAATACCTTTGCTTCCTTATGAAGCAATAGTAGTAATAAGTTTTGAGGAAAACTAGAAGAATCTGATTTTTTTAAGAAAATAGTGGCATTATAGGCCAAAATACCGCATATCATTTCCAAATGAAGGAGTCAGAGGAGAGAGAATTAGAAGAAGGTAAAAAGAATATAATAAGTCAGGTAGACTTACTATGGCATTCATAAGAGAAAGCATCCCGATCAGAATGTGTGATAAAGTTCATTGTGAATGTAGATATGAACAGCCTGCTGTATCTATCAGCAATGCACAGGTACAAAACCCCTGTAAACAAGAAAAGCCTCCCAGTTTCCTGAAAGGCTTTCTTTAAGATTTGGCACCGACCTACTCTCCCACGTGTTACCGCAGTACCATCGGCTCTGGTGGGCTTAACTTCTCTGTTCGGAATGGGAAGAGGTGGACACCACCGATATAGGCACCTAAATGTCTTTATCGTACAGCTTTTACGCTGTGCTTTTGTTTTTATGCGCTTGCGCATACAATATGTTAAATATGTTTTAGATTCGGATGATCCCTTTCGGAATCTTCCTGCTCTCAAACAATGACATGTTATTGAAAGAAGTTAGTTTGAAGAACAAACAACAGTGTATTGCTCTTGAAAGCTTCGGATGATTAGTATTACTCGACTATGGTGTCGCCACCTTTACATCTGTAACCTATCAACGTAGTAGTCTGCTACGGTCCTATATGGAATTCTCATCTCGTGGCTAGTTTCGCACTTAGATGCTTTCAGCGCTTATCTATTCCCAACGTAGCTACTCTGCAATGCCCCTGGCGGAACAACAGATTCACTAGAGGTTAGTCCAACCCGGTCCTCTCGTACTAAGGTCAGCCCCACTCAAAATTCCTACGCCCACAACAGATAGGGACCGAACTGTCTCGCGACGTTCTGAACCCAGCTCGCGTGCCACTTTAATCGGCGAACAGCCGAACCCTTGGGACCTTCTCCAGCCCCAGGATGTGACGAGCCGACATCGAGGTGCCAAACCTCCCCGTCGATATGAGCTCTTGGGGGAGATCAGCCTGTTATCCCCAGCGTACCTTTTATCCTTTGAGCGATGGCCCTTCCATGCAGAACCACCGGATCACTATATCCGTCTTTCGACCCTGCTCGGCTTGTCTGCCTCACAGTCAAGCAAGCTTATGCTATTGCACTCCTCATACGGTTACCAAGCGTATTGAGCTTACCTTTGAAAGCCTCCGTTACCTTTTTGGAGGCGACCACCCCAGTCAAACTACCCATCAAACAATGTCCCCCCATTAAGGGGTTAGACACCGAATACAGAAAGGGTGGTATTTCAACGTTGACTCCACAACACCTGGCGATGCCGCTTCACAGTCTCCCACCTATCCTACACATCCTGTATCCAATGTCAATGTTAAATTGTAGTGAAGGTGCATGGGGTCTTTCCGTCCCGTTGCGGGTACCCGGCGTCTTCACCGGGACCACAATTTCACCGAGCTCATGGCTGAGACAGCGCCCAGATCGTTACACCATTCGTGCAGGTCGGAACTTACCCGACAAGGAATTTCGCTACCTTAGGACCGTTATAGTTACGGCCGCCGTTTACTGGGGCTTCGATTCAATGCTTCGCCTTGCGACTAACATCCCCTCTTAACCTTCCAGCACCGGGCAGGTGTCAGGCCTTATACTTCATCTTTCGATTTTGCAAAGCCATGTGTTTTTGTTAAACAGTCGCCTGGGCCTTTTCACTGCGGCTGACATTGCTGCCAGCGCCCCTTCTCCCGAAGTTACAGGGCCATTTTGCCGAGTTCCTTAGCCATGATTCACTCGAGCGCCTTAGAATTCTCTTCCCGGATACCTGTGTCGGTTTGCGGTACGGGTTTTTATAACCTGAAGCTTAGCGGTTTTTCTTGGAAGTCTGATTACCTGCGCTATCCACTTAGCCGAAGCCTCGCGGTACTATCGACTTTCAGCTAGGGTGGCGGATTTGCCTACCTCCCTAATACCTACAGTCTTTAACGATCTATTCCGTCAGATCGCGGCAGTGTCACTACTCCGTCCCCACATCGCAGTTATAAAAAGTACTGGAATATTAACCAGTTGTCCATCGAATTTCCCCTTCGGGTTCTCCTTAGGCCCCGACTAACCCTGATCCGATTAGCGTTGATCAGGAAACCTTATCCTTTCGGCGGGCAGGTTTCTCGCCTGCCTTATCGTTACTTATGCCTACATTTGCTTTTCCAGAAGCTCCACCACAGCTTACGCCATAACTTCGCTGCCGCTGGAATGCTCCCCTACCGTAGAATTAATTCTACCCATAGCTTCGGTATACTACTTAATGCCCGTTTATTATCCATGCACGATCGCTCGACTAGTGAGCTGTTACGCACTCTTTAAATGAATGGCTGCTTCCAAGCCAACATCCTAGCTGTCTGTGCAATCGCACCTCGTTAGTTCAACTTAGTAGTAATTTAGGGACCTTAGCTGATGGTCTGGGTTCTTTCCCTCTCGGCCCGTGACCTTAGCACCCCGGGCCTCACTGCCGTGTATATTTGATAGCATTCGGAGTTTGTCTGGATTTGGTAGGATTTGACTCCCCCGCACCCAATCAGTAGCTCTACCTCTATCAAACTCTACCACGACGCTGTTCCTAAAAACATTTCGGGGAGTACGAGCTATTTCCCAGTTTGATTAGCCTTTCACCCCTACCCACAGATCATCCGGAAACTTTTCAACGTTTATCGGTTCGGTCCTCCAGTACGTGTTACCGCACCTTCAACCTGTCCATGGGTAGATCACAAGGTTTCGCGTCTACCTCCCCTGACTATACGCCCTATTCAGACTCGCTTTCGCTTCGGATCCGTGTCTTAAACACTTAACCTTGCCAGAGAAGAGTAACTCGTAGGCTCATTATGCAAAAGGCACGCCGTCACGCCACCTGGACGCTCCGACCGCTTGTAAGTACACAGTTTCAGGTTCTATTTCACTCCCCTGTTCGGGGTTCTTTTCACCTTTCCCTCACGGTACTGGTTCACTATCGGTCTCTCAGGAGTATTTAGCCTTACCGGATGGTGCCGGCAGATTCCCACAAGGCGTCTCCGACCTCGCGGTACTCAGGATACTACTAGGCTAATGTCTCTTACGTGTACGCGGCTCTCACGCTTTACTGCCAGGCTTCCCATCCTGTTCCACTTCAATTCATTAATACCACATCGTAGTCCTACAACCCCAACATTGCCGTAACAATATTGGTTTGGGCTCTTTCCCGTTCGCTCGCCACTACTTAGGAAATCATTATTATTTTCTCTTCCTCTGCTTACTTAGATGTTTCAGTTCGGCAGGTTTGCGCACCGCAGTGCGACTGATCTTCAATCAGCCAGGTTGCCCCATTCGGAAATCTTCGGATTAAGTCATATTTGCTAATCCCCGAAGCTTATCGCAGCTTATCACGTCCTTCATCGCCTCTGAGAGCCAAGGCATCCCCTGTGTACTCTTTCTTACTTTCTTCTCTCCATAGCCTTTTGCGCCTATGGAAATGCTTTTTTATTAATGCTGTTAACCTTTTTGATCAGTTCCCAGTGATGATTGCTCATCCATGGTTACTTCCCTAAGCGCTAACAACGTCTCTATTGTTGTTTGCTCTTCTTTATTAACTTCTTCCAATATGTCAAAGAACTTTTCTATCCCGGGTATTCCTTTCGGTTTACCTATTTCTGTATCTTTTGTATCAGATACCGGTGATGGTGGAGAATAACGGAGTCGAACCGTTGACCTCCTGCGTGCAAGGCAGGCGCTCTAGCCAGCTGAGCTAATCCCCCGTAAGATTATAACTATGTAGTCCCGAGCAGATTTGAACTGCTGACCCCTACATTATCAGTGTAGTGCTCTAACCAACTGAGCTACGGGACTATTTTTCTGTGGCTGCTGGTAATGCTGTTGAGTTGCTCATTCACATTGCCGTTTGCCTCAGTCAATACCTTCTTTCAGTCTGGTCAAAACATCTAGTTGATGTTTCATCCTATGGGTTGTCTTTTTGAGATTTTATTGTCATTTATATCATTTACGCAAACGGGTAGTTAGTCTTGCTCCAGAAAGGAGGTATTCCAGCCGCACCTTCCGGTACGGCTACCTTGTTACGACTTAGCCCCAGTTATCGGTTTTACCCTAGGACGCTCCTTGCGGTTACATACTTTAGGTACCCCCAACTTCCATGGCTTGACGGGCGGTGTGTACAAGGCCCGGGAACGTATTCACCGCATCATTGCTGATATGCGATTACTAGCGAATCCAACTTCAAGAGGTCGAGTTGCAGACCTCTATCCGAACTGTGAATGGCTTTTGGAGATTCGCTTGCTGTTGCCAGCTTGCTGCCCTCTGTACCATCCATTGTAGCACGTGTGTAGCCCCGGACGTAAGGGCCATGATGACTTGACGTCGTCCCCTCCTTCCTCTCTGTTTGCACAGGCAGTCTGTTTAGAGTCCCCACCTTAACGTGCTGGCAACTAAACATAGGGGTTGCGCTCGTTGCGGGACTTAACCCAACACCTCACGGCACGAGCTGACGACAGCCATGCAGCACCTAGTTTCGTGTGATTGCTCACTCATCTATCTCTAAATGATTCACTAACTTTCAAGCCCGGGTAAGGTTCCTCGCGTATCATCGAATTAAACCACATGCTCCTCCGCTTGTGCGGGCCCCCGTCAATTCCTTTGAGTTTCAATCTTGCGACCGTACTCCCCAGGTGGAATACTTAACGCTTTCGCTTAGCCGCTAACTGTGTATCGCTAACAGCGAGTATTCATCGTTTAGGGCGTGGACTACCAGGGTATCTAATCCTGTTTGATCCCCACGCTTTCGTGCCTCAGCGTCAATTAAACCATAGTAAGCTGCCTTCGCAATCGGTGTTCTGTGACATATCTATGCATTTCACCGCTACTTGTCACATTCCGCCTACCTCTAGTCCATTCAAGCTCTTCAGTATCAAGGGCACTGCGTTAGTTGAGCTAACGTCTTTCACCCCTGACTTAAAAAGCCGCCTACGCACCCTTTAAACCCAATAAATCCGGATAACGCTTGGATCCTCCGTATTACCGCGGCTGCTGGCACGGAGTTAGCCGATCCTTATTCCTTCGGTACATTCAGCTCATTACACGTAATGAGGTTTATTCCCGAATAAAAGCAGTTTACGACCCAGAGGGCTGTCTTCCTGCACGCGGCATGGCTGGTTCAGAGTTCCCTCCATTGACCAATATTCCTTACTGCTGCCTCCCGTAGGAGTCTGGTCCGTGTCTCAGTACCAGTGTGGGGGGTCATCCTCTCAGATCCCCTAGTCATCGTCGCCTTGGTGGGCCGTTACCCCGCCAACTAGCTAATGACACGCATGCCCATCTTAATCCTATAAATATTTGATCATTACACAATGCTGTGCTGTGATTTTATGCGGTGTTAATCCGAATTTCTTCGGGCTATCCCCCTGATTAAGGTAGGTTGCATACGCGTTACGCACCCGTGCGCCACTTTTCGATTAGAGCAAGCTCCAATCTATCGTTCGACTTGCATGTATTAGGCCTGCCGCTAGCGTTCATCCTGAGCCAGGATCAAACTCTCCATTGTAAAATGTTGTGTTTGAACGCTGACCATTCTTAACTTAATAAATTAATTTAATAATAATCTGTTCTTATTTGTCTGACAGATCTAACTTGAAAAACCCATGCGGATCATGTACTTTGATCTTCTACAGGATTACCCCGCTTACGTTTTATAAATGACATCTCTTTAATGAACTTCTCGGCACTTACCTCACGGCGGCCTGTATATGTTGCGATCTCTTTTCTTCTTTCCCGCAGGTCTTATTGTTCCTGCATTCCAGCTGATCTTCTGATCGTTTCAGTCTTGTTTGTTTCCCTGCGACATCCGCCGCTGGGCTCCCGTTTTGTTGGGACTGCAAAGGTAGAAATCTTTTTTGATCTGGCAAGCTTTTTATTTTTTTTATTTCTAAGGGTTTTAAAACCCTGAAGGAAGTTTAAACCTTCCTCTTAAAAAACAAAACCTTTACCGGATTCCTATTCTTTACACGCCTTTCAAATTACTTCTTCTTTATCTCCTGCACTGTTTCCCTTCCTCCGAAGCGGGATGCAAAAGTAGGAAAAATATCCATGGCCGCAAACAATTATATACAATTAATTGTATCCTATTCTGCAACAACATTTTAAAGTTATTTCAATGTCTATTTATCAAGCTCCAAGACCTTGAAAGCGTCATTCATCAGGATAAGCATTTTGAAAAATCGGCGAGTTGCGCCGAAAACCCAATCCAATAAAATCATTTTACAGTAGGTTATTCAGATTTAGGCAATAAAAATTCCTCTACGTTCTCAGGTGAAACAATAAAAGCAGATGAACCAGGATAATTGTCAATAAAAGTTTGTGGTAGCCTCACTTTGGCATTTTTATTCCATTTAAACTCAAAAGCAGCTAAATGCTCGCCGGAATCCTCAATCAAATCTATTTCCTGCTGCTGGACCGTACGCCAGAAGTATTGATCCACATCCTGATTATTGTAACGCAAAAACTTGATCCGCTCAGAAATCACATAATTTTCCCACAGTGCACCTACATCGGTTCGTGAGGAGATAGATCTAAAGTTATTGATCACGGCATTTCTAATTCCACAATCCAGGAAATAAACTTTCTTCCCTTTCTTGATTTCATTTCTGACATTGCGGCTGAATGCTGGTAATCTGAATACGACAAAGGTCTTCTCCAAAAGGTTGATGTACTTATCTACGGTCTTACTGTCACTACCTATCGTCTGCCCCAGTTCCTGATAGCTGATTTCACTCCCGACCTGTAATGCGAGTGCTTTAATCAGCTTTTCAAGGATAAGCGGTTTTTTCACCTGCTCAAGCATTAACAAATCCTTATACAAATAACTTCCCGCAAGTAATTTTAACAATTCTCCCTCCTCACCGACTTTACTTACAATTTCAGGATAATAGCCATAGATCATACGCTGTTCTATTAAGCGCTTTTCATGAATTAGTCCATGATGATTAACAAGTTCTGAAAAGCTAAGCGGATAAAGCATAAACTCGTATTTACGTCCTGTTAGCGGTTCATTAACCTGGCTCGATAATTCAAAAGCGGAAGAACCTGTCGCAATGACCTGTACATCCTTAATCTGGTCAGTAAATAGTTTTAATGTTAGTCCGATATTAGGAATACGCTGAGCCTCATCAATGAATAATATTTTCTTACTGCCAACCACACTCTTTAACTTTGTAGCTGTCGTGTTGGTTAAAATATCCCTGACATCGGCATCATCCCCATTTAAATACATGTGATCTTTATTCTCCAGGATCTTTTCAATCAAAGTGGATTTACCAGACTGACGCGGGCCAAATAACAAAATGGCTTTTCCTTTGAAAAGTCTTTGCTCGATAATATCGTGTAATGCTCGTTTAATCACCATATTCAAAATTACATAATAATTCCGGATTTCATTCCGGCAATATTATGATAATTCAGGATTCAATTCCGGTAATATTATAATGTTACCGGAATACATAAAAACTTAACTCAAAAAGCATTGATAATCAACCACTCAACAAAAAAGATGAATATAAGAATGTATGATTAACAATCCTCAACCAAATTTAGGGAAAGACAATAAATATCCCTGAGAAGATATTGATAATTTATATCACACTTTCATCTTCTAATAGCTAGGTGATGACCACTTTACTCATTCTAGATTGCAACGCGCTTTCTTGCAATACCGGGGGAGCTAAGCTAAAAGCATACAAAGTACAATCCAAAGGCAAAATCAGCCCTCTCCTGCAATAACTCCCGAATATGAAAGTATAAATGAGTCAACATTCAAATGTCACACTGCCCGCATTAAAAGGGGATAAACCTGTTACAACATTCAGTCATTCATAAATTATAAGCTGCAGAGAATTTATGAAGGGCTGAAGTCGATCAGAATGTGTGATAAAGTTCATTGTGAATGTGGATATGAAACAGCCTGCTGTATCTATCAGCAATGCACAGGTACAAAACCCCTGTAAACAAGAAAAGCCTCCCAGTTTCCTGAAAGGCTCTCTTTAAGATTTGGCACCGACCTACTCTCCCACGTGTTACCGCAGTACCATCGGCTCTGGTGGGCTTAACTTCTCTGTTCGGAATGGGAAGAGGTGGACACCACCGATATAGGCACCTAAATGTCTTTACCGTACAGCTTTTACGCTGTGCTTTTGTTTTTATGCGCTTGCGCATACAATATGTTAAATATGTTTTAGATTCGGATGATCCCTTTCGGAATCTTCCTGCTCTCAAACAATGACATGTTATTGAAAGAAGTTAGTTTGAAGAACAAACAACAGTGTATTGCTCTTGAAAGCTTCGGATGATTAGTATTACTCGACTATGGTGTCGCCACCTTTACATCTGTAACCTATCAACGTAGTAGTCTGCTACGGTCCTATATGGAATTCTCATCTCGTGGCTAGTTTCGCACTTAGATGCTTTCAGCGCTTATCTATTCCCAACGTAGCTACTCTGCAATGCCCCTGGCGGAACAACAGATTCACTAGAGGTTAGTCCAACCCGGTCCTCTCGTACTAAGGTCAGCCCCACTCAAAATTCCTACGCCCACAACAGATAGGGACCGAACTGTCTCGCGACGTTCTGAACCCAGCTCGCGTGCCACTTTAATCGGCGAACAGCCGAACCCTTGGGACCTTCTCCAGCCCCAGGATGTGACGAGCCGACATCGAGGTGCCAAACCTCCCCGTCGATATGAGCTCTTGGGGGAGATCAGCCTGTTATCCCCAGCGTACCTTTTATCCTTTGAGCGATGGCCCTTCCATGCAGAACCACCGGATCACTATATCCGTCTTTCGACCCTGCTCGGCTTGTCTGCCTCACAGTCAAGCAAGCTTATGCTATTGCACTCCTCATACGGTTACCAAGCGTATTGAGCTTACCTTTGAAAGCCTCCGTTACCTTTTTGGAGGCGACCACCCCAGTCAAACTACCCATCAAACAATGTCCCCCCCTAAAGGGGTTAGACACCGAATACAGAAAGGGTGGTATTTCAACGTTGACTCCACAACACCTGGCGATGCCGCTTCACAGTCTCCCACCTATCCTACACATCCTGTATCCAATGTCAATGTTAAATTGTAGTGAAGGTGCATGGGGTCTTTCCGTCCCGTTGCGGGTACCCGGCGTCTTCACCGGGACCACAATTTCACCGAGCTCATGGCTGAGACAGCGCCCAGATCGTTACACCATTCGTGCAGGTCGGAACTTACCCGACAAGGAATTTCGCTACCTTAGGACCGTTATAGTTACGGCCGCCGTTTACTGGGGCTTCGATTCAATGCTTCGCCTTGCGACTAACATCCCCTCTTAACCTTCCAGCACCGGGCAGGTGTCAGGCCTTATACTTCATCTTTCGATTTTGCAAAGCCATGTGTTTTTGTTAAACAGTCGCCTGGGCCTTTTCACTGCGGCTGACATTGCTGCCAGCGCCCCTTCTCCCGAAGTTACAGGGCCATTTTGCCGAGTTCCTTAGCCATGATTCACTCGAGCGCCTTAGAATTCTCTTCCCGGATACCTGTGTCGGTTTGCGGTACGGGTTTTTATAACCTGAAGCTTAGCGGTTTTTCTTGGAAGTCTGATTACCTGCGCTATCCACTTAGCCGAAGCCTCGCGGTACTATCGACTTTCAGCTAGGGTGGCGGATTTGCCTACCTCCCTAATACCTACAGTCTTTAACGATCTATTCCGTCAGATCGCGGCAGTGTCACTACTCCGTCCCCACATCGCAGTTATAAAAAGTACTGGAATATTAACCAGTTGTCCATCGAATTTCCCCTTCGGGTTCTCCTTAGGCCCCGACTAACCCTGATCCGATTAGCGTTGATCAGGAAACCTTATCCTTTCGGCGGGCAGGTTTCTCGCCTGCCTTATCGTTACTTATGCCTACATTTGCTTTTCCAGAAGCTCCACCACAGCTTACGCCATAACTTCGCTGCCGCTGGAATGCTCCCCTACCGTAGAATTAATTCTACCCATAGCTTCGGTATACTACTTAATGCCCGTTTATTATCCATGCACGATCGCTCGACTAGTGAGCTGTTACGCACTCTTTAAATGAATGGCTGCTTCCAAGCCAACATCCTAGCTGTCTGTGCAATCGCACCTCGTTAGTTCAACTTAGTAGTAATTTAGGGACCTTAGCTGATGGTCTGGGTTCTTTCCCTCTCGGCCCGTGACCTTAGCACCCCGGGCCTCACTGCCGTGTATATTTGATAGCATTCGGAGTTTGTCTGGATTTGGTAGGATTTGACTCCCCCGCACCCAATCAGTAGCTCTACCTCTATCAAACTCTACCACGACGCTGTTCCTAAAAACATTTCGGGGAGTACGAGCTATTTCCCAGTTTGATTAGCCTTTCACCCCTACCCACAGATCATCCGGAAACTTTTCAACGTTTATCGGTTCGGTCCTCCAGTACGTGTTACCGCACCTTCAACCTGTCCATGGGTAGATCACAAGGTTTCGCGTCTACCTCCCCTGACTATACGCCCTATTCAGACTCGCTTTCGCTTCGGATCCGTGTCTTAAACACTTAACCTTGCCAGAGAAGAGTAACTCGTAGGCTCATTATGCAAAAGGCACGCCGTCACGCCACCTGGACGCTCCGACCGCTTGTAAGTACACAGTTTCAGGTTCTATTTCACTCCCCTGTTCGGGGTTCTTTTCACCTTTCCCTCACGGTACTGGTTCACTATCGGTCTCTCAGGAGTATTTAGCCTTACCGGATGGTGCCGGCAGATTCCCACAAGGCGTCTCCGACCTCGCGGTACTCAGGATACTACTAGGCTAATGTCTCTTACGTGTACGCGGCTCTCACGCTTTACTGCCAGGCTTCCCATCCTGTTCCACTTCAATTCATTAATACCACATCGTAGTCCTACAACCCCAACATTGCCGTAACAATATTGGTTTGGGCTCTTTCCCGTTCGCTCGCCACTACTTAGGAAATCATTATTATTTTCTCTTCCTCTGCTTACTTAGATGTTTCAGTTCGGCAGGTTTGCGCACCGCAGTGCGACTGATCTTCAATCAGCCAGGTTGCCCCATTCGGAAATCTTCGGATTAAGTCATATTTGCTAATCCCCGAAGCTTATCGCAGCTTATCACGTCCTTCATCGCCTCTGAGAGCCAAGGCATCCCCTGTGTACTCTTTCTTACTTTCTTCTCTCCATAGCCTTTTGCGCCTATGGAAATGCTTTTTTATTAATGCTGTTAACCTTTTTGATCAGTTCCCAGTGATGATTGCTCATCCATGGTTACTTCCCTAAGCGCTAACAACGTCTCTATTGTTGTTTGCTCTTCTTTATTAACTTCTTCCAATATGTCAAAGAACTTTTCTATCCCGGGTATTCCTTTCGGTTTACCTATTTCTGTATCTTTTGTATCAGATACCGGTGATGGTGGAGAATAACGGAGTCGAACCGTTGACCTCCTGCGTGCAAGGCAGGCGCTCTAGCCAGCTGAGCTAATCCCCCGTAAGATTATAACTATGTAGTCCCGAGCAGATTTGAACTGCTGACCCCTACATTATCAGTGTAGTGCTCTAACCAACTGAGCTACGGGACTATTTTTCTGTGGCTGCTGGTAATGCTGTTGAGTTGCTCATTCACATTGCCGTTTGCCTCAGTCAATACCTTCTTTCAGTCTGGTCAAAACATCTAGTTGATGTTTCATCCTATGGGTTGTCTTTTTGAGATTTTATTGTCATTTATATCATTTACGCAAACGGGTAGTTAGTCTTGCTCCAGAAAGGAGGTATTCCAGCCGCACCTTCCGGTACGGCTACCTTGTTACGACTTAGCCCCAGTTATCGGTTTTACCCTAGGACGCTCCTTGCGGTTACATACTTTAGGTACCCCCAACTTCCATGGCTTGACGGGCGGTGTGTACAAGGCCCGGGAACGTATTCACCGCATCATTGCTGATATGCGATTACTAGCGAATCCAACTTCAAGAGGTCGAGTTGCAGACCTCTATCCGAACTGTGAATGGCTTTTGGAGATTCGCTTGCTGTTGCCAGCTTGCTGCCCTCTGTACCATCCATTGTAGCACGTGTGTAGCCCCGGACGTAAGGGCCATGATGACTTGACGTCGTCCCCTCCTTCCTCTCTGTTTGCACAGGCAGTCTGTTTAGAGTCCCCACCTTAACGTGCTGGCAACTAAACATAGGGGTTGCGCTCGTTGCGGGACTTAACCCAACACCTCACGGCACGAGCTGACGACAGCCATGCAGCACCTAGTTTCGTGTGATTGCTCACTCATCTATCTCTAAATGATTCACTAACTTTCAAGCCCGGGTAAGGTTCCTCGCGTATCATCGAATTAAACCACATGCTCCTCCGCTTGTGCGGGCCCCCGTCAATTCCTTTGAGTTTCAATCTTGCGACCGTACTCCCCAGGTGGAATACTTAACGCTTTCGCTTAGCCGCTAACTGTGTATCGCTAACAGCGAGTATTCATCGTTTAGGGCGTGGACTACCAGGGTATCTAATCCTGTTTGATCCCCACGCTTTCGTGCCTCAGCGTCAATTAAACCATAGTAAGCTGCCTTCGCAATCGGTGTTCTGTGACATATCTATGCATTTCACCGCTACTTGTCACATTCCGCCTACCTCTAGTCCATTCAAGCTCTTCAGTATCAAGGGCACTGCGTTAGTTGAGCTAACGTCTTTCACCCCTGACTTAAAAAGCCGCCTACGCACCCTTTAAACCCAATAAATCCGGATAACGCTTGGATCCTCCGTATTACCGCGGCTGCTGGCACGGAGTTAGCCGATCCTTATTCCTTCGGTACATTCAGCTCATTACACGTAATGAGGTTTATTCCCGAATAAAAGCAGTTTACGACCCAGAGGGCTGTCTTCCTGCACGCGGCATGGCTGGTTCAGAGTTCCCTCCATTGACCAATATTCCTTACTGCTGCCTCCCGTAGGAGTCTGGTCCGTGTCTCAGTACCAGTGTGGGGGGTCATCCTCTCAGATCCCCTAGTCATCGTCGCCTTGGTGGGCCGTTACCCCGCCAACTAGCTAATGACACGCATGCCCATCTTAATCCTATAAATATTTGATCATTACACAATGCTGTGCTGTGATTTTATGCGGTGTTAATCCGAATTTCTTCGGGCTATCCCCCTGATTAAGGTAGGTTGCATACGCGTTACGCACCCGTGCGCCACTTTTCGATTAGAGCAAGCTCCAATCTATCGTTCGACTTGCATGTATTAGGCCTGCCGCTAGCGTTCATCCTGAGCCAGGATCAAACTCTCCATTGTAAAATGTTGTGTTTGAACGCTGACCATTCTTAACTTAATAAATTAATTTAATAATAATCTGTTCTTATTTGTCTGACAGATCTAACTTGAAAAACCCATGCGGATCATGTACTTTGATCTTCTACAGGATTACCCCGCTTACGTTTTATAAATGACATCTCTTTAATGAACTTCTCGGCACTTACCTCACGGCGGCCTGTATATGTTGCGATCTCTTTTCTTCTTTCCCGCAGGTCTTATTGTTCCTGCATTCCAGCTGATCTTCTGATCGTTTCAGTCTTGTTTGTTTCCCTGCGACATCCGCCGCTGGGCTCCCGTTTTGTTGGGACTGCAAAGGTAGAAATCTTTTTTGATCTGGCAAGCTTTTTATTTTTTTTATTTCTAAGGGTTTTAAAACCCTGAAGGAAGTTTAAACCTTCCTCTTAAAAAACAAAACCTTTACCGGATTCCTATTCTTTACACGCCTTTCAAATTACTTCTTCTTTATCTCCTGCACTGTTTCCCTTCCTCCGAAGCGGGATGCAAAAGTAGGAAAAATATCCATGGCCGCAAACAATTATATACAATTAATTGTATCATAACGCTAACTTATTGTCTGACAGCTATAAATATTTGGCGATACAATAGGGCACCGTCATTTCCACAGCAAAAACTGCAACAGTACATGCCCTTTTCAGGGCCCAGGAGCCCCAAATGGCCATATAAGATCCTACAATGGCTGCTTAAAGTGGATGGATGGGAACAGAACGTGGAAAGGGAATTTGGGACCTTGCACAGCACCCGGCTTCAATTGACCAGGAAAAAACTATTGAGGGACCCATGTAATCGCAAGGCTGGCCTGTTTCCAGATATACATCAATCTGCTACTACCACATCCGCTACCTGCAAAAGACGACTAAATAATGTATATATATAATAGCATGGCTTACCTTTTACTTACGCTTAATACTCCCCGATCTGCCTAACCTGAAATCAATACAATACTCACATAGATTCCACTTAAAACCAATTTCAAGGCAACACCAAATACAGATTATTGCCGGACAAAAGCCCAAAGCATGAGTCTGCCTTATCCCTGCTTCAATGTCTACCTGCCTATGGTCACTGTGATAGTAGGCACAAACCATATATAGAAGGCGCGGGGTAACAAACCCATGCCACTATCGCATACTGCCCTTACAGGTATAAAAATTTTGATTTTATACCCAGAAATCATGACAGAAAAAATATTTATTTTTTTGTTATCTCCGTACGATTTGGTGTGGTTACATTTACAACGTGGTAATCAGGCGATGGCTTTATTACCAGATTTTAAATCCTAGTAGGTATTTAAATCAACGAAACTTTGTAGTAACAGACCTCGGAAATCTACAGCAAAACAAAGTTACGGATGATAGAATGCCCGGTTTCTGTACATTTGTATAGTTCCATGGGCGCTCTCCGTGCGTTTTGCTAAGAGAACAATGTTCTCGCCCTCCGAGGGGTGTTACTGCGCACGGGGAGCCTCCATATCCTGGTCTCCCTAAGTTTTCATTGCTTTAAAGCCTTTATAAACGTAAAGCAATGAAAAACAGAGACAACACCACCCTTCAAATCTTCTGCCCAACTCCTGTTACGCATTTCATAGATGACCTGCTCCTCAACCGGAACGGCCCTTCTGGTTAATCTTCATTTTCTCAGGACACAAGGAAACCACCCCTCCCTGCCGTCTACACTTTTCTAAGTTTTTAGCTGCATTTACTCCAGGATTCCATCCTGCAGGCCATGCTATGCCCAAAATATCAAACTATCCACCACTAAATCCAACACCATGGTCAACGTTGCACTCATCGAGAAATATTACCTGGAACTCATCTACAGGCTCATCCTGAAAAGAATCGCCAAAGGTTACACCACCGCACAACTATCCCATATCATCGCCAGGGAGGCAGATTTCATGGATGCCATTGAAATGCTCCAGTTTCCCCTAAAGTCCGATATTGAACTGCAGGAAATAGCCTGGGCACTGGGCGAAGAAGACATCCGGGTTTTCCAGCCCAGGCACCAGGAAAAGACACTCCTCCATGTCATCATGGAGAAAGAGGTTTACCGGCATACCCGTATCCATTCCTGCGACATCATTATGCCCGGTAGCAATAAAGAACGTCCCTTTTTCTTCCTTCAGGAAGACCTTACGGAACAGTCCAGGCTATTGGACTGAACTAACAATCCACAACATATCATCTGAAGGCTGTGGAGCTAAGCCTGTTTAAGGAAAACGCCCTTTTGATGAATCGCTCTCCACTCATTTAACGCTCAATAAATCAGAACTAACAGTGATTATTTAACATCATATTTTTAACAATGGAAGAGAAAAACAGTATAGGCAGAAAAATTGCCCGGGTAAGGGAACTGAAGGGAATTAAACAGGAAGGATTGGCGATCGACCTGGGCTTAAACCAGCAGGCGATATCCAAAATGGAAAGGAGTGAATCTATTGACATAGAAATGCTTAGAAAAATAGCCCGGGCTTTGCAGGTACCGGTACAGATTATTGAAAACTTCGACGAGCAGATGCTCCTCGACTATTTCGATGACGGGGGACATTCCAGTTTCAAGTGTAACTTTAAGCTGATCGATAAGGTCTGGGAACTGTATGAACGGTTGATTCTGACAGAAAGGGAAAAGAATGACCTGCTCAGGCAGGAAAGATAACCATTATGCAGAAAGCATGTTCCGGTTACCTGATATGATTACAGGTAACCGGATACCAGCAATAAACCTGTCCGGAACGTTGGGGTACCTCCGTGTATAGCTGAATCAGGATTAGTAAATTAAGTGTATAGTTAACCAGGATTAAAAAGACAAGGTGAATAGTCACCTTAAGCATAATTCGCTAACCGGTCTTATACGAATATAGCTATTACAGGGCAAGACAAGGATAAGACATGATTCGAAACGTAGCCGTACACTACTCGGGCAAAGTCCCAGTAGAGTCCCACTTTAGTCCCAGTTGAGTCCCAGTTTTCCCATGATTTTAGTGGGAAGCAGGTGGCAGGAAAGTGAGCGTATACTGGCAAGCTGCCCGAACACGTTCCGACCAGTTATCGGGCAATAACAGATCAGTCCCCATAATTTCTCCGGTCAAACCGCAGCATGGTTCTGCCGATACATTACATTGCCCAAGATGATATCTCAGCCAATTTACACACCCAACGCACAGTAGACAGCATAAGATCATAAAACCACTGCCCTTACAAAGAAAAAAATAAACTTGCACTTATCACTTTTGTTATCATACCTTTGCATCAATTCCTGAGGATTAAATCATTTTAAAATTATAGGAATCATGACAGAACGTATCAACATATCGCCCCTATCGCTCATTGCCTAAAACAGGCTGACGTATATTCCTATAACTAAATTTCATGGAATAGATAAAAATCAGGCTAAATAACTTAGTCTGAAGCATGCGTTTGCCTTCAATTTCAGCTTATTCAGATCGTGCCTGGGGTATTCTCAAAAACCATCATTTGAATATAACTGACCTATCAATTATTTCAATCCACATCACCATCATGTTGACTGGAAGAGGATCACTGTCCTCTGATGTCGGCAACACAGAAATTTAAACGCAATGCGTATATTAAAAACAAAAGAATTAAGTAAACTCGGCTATACAAATGACAAAGCAAGAAGCCTGGTAATCAACATCATTGCCAAGCATTTCAAACATCATTCCCATGCAGAGCTTACAGAACTATTCATACACATAAAAAACAATCCTGAATCTTATCTTGATCATGAACATTTGGGGAAAATTGCAGAAACCTTTGTGGAAAGGGAGGTGGCTTGCAATTTCCAGTCATTTCCACTTTTACAGGAAACCGGATTATTAAAAATCTACGGCAAAAAGGAAATAGATAATGGAGCAAAGAAACAAATGGAACTAGCGATGTCGTTACCTGTCGCCGTCCAGGGAGCATTAATGCCCGATGCCCACACGGGTTATGGACTACCTATTGGCGGTGTTCTGGCAACCAGCAATGCTGTAATCCCCTATGCAGTGGGTGTAGATATTGGCTGCAGAATGTCTCTCTCTATCCTGGATGAAGGAGAAAGTTTTTATAAAAGATATGCTCATCAGATGAAAGTATCTTTAAAAAATCTTACCCATTTCGGTATGGAAGGTTCACTGGAGATACAGCCCTACCATGAAATACTGGACAGTCCATTATTCAATGAGACTGACTTTCTAAAGCGATTGCAGGGGAAAGCAGCACGGCAACTGGGAACTTCAGGGGGAGGAAATCATTTTGTGGAATTCGGAGAGATCGAATTGTTCGAAAACAATTCGCTTCAGCTCCCTGCGAAAAAATATATAGCCCTCCTGTCCCATTCCGGAAGTCGGGGTTTGGGAGCCAACATCGCCGGCTACTATACAAAAATAGCCATGGACAAATGCAGGCTGCCCCGCGAAGTCCAGAAACTTGCCTGGCTGGACATGGACACCGAAGCTGGTCAGGAATACTGGATGAGCATGAATCTTGCAGGTGATTATGCAAAGGCCTGCCATGATACCATACATCAGAGCCTGCTGAAGTCTTTAGGATTACAATCGCTCGCAAATGTCGAAAACCATCATAACTTCGCATGGAAGGAGAAGACTGCTGAGGGAAAAGATATCATCGTCCACAGAAAAGGAGCAACTCCTGCACATGCCGGTGAAATGGGGATTATTCCGGGGAGCATGACCACCGCGGCATACCTTGTAGCTGGGAAAGGTGTAGAAAATTCACTAAACTCTGCAGCACATGGTGCAGGAAGAGCCATGAGCAGAATGAAAGCGAAACAGAATATGACGGCTTCTGCACTGAAAAAAATCCTAAACAATTCAGGGGTAACACTGATTGGCGGTAGCGTGGAAGAAAATCCAATGGCTTACAAAGACATCGAAAAGGTAATGTCGGCGCAAAAAGAGCTTATTGAGGTTCAGGGTAAATTCCTGCCCCGCATCGTGAGAATGAACAGGGATTAACAGAGAAATCAGACTCCGCTCATCAAACAGCAAGAGAACTGCATCCGAAGAATTCAAAAGGTGTACAGTTCTCTTGCTGTTATCGTAAAATAGAAAGAGAGCTGTCCCTTTGTACTGCCCCCAAAATTTAGACAAATTGGGGGGCAGTTCAATCAGGGTACAACTCTCTTTATTTAATTTTATTGGAATATCTGTCGCATAAGGATCAATTCAATAAACAATCGACCTGCTACAATTTCCAGCATGAATAGCTATTTGAATTTATTTTTCAAAGCTTCCAGTTTCATTTGTAAATCACCTTCAGGCTGTGGCTTAGCCTTAGGTTTGTGCTCCGGTTTCCTGGATGCAGCAGGTCTACTTTGTTTTGAAGAGGAAGCCGTTTTGCCATGTGACTGTTGCTTAGGTGCATTTTCACTTTTCATAGACAAGGAAATACGCTTGCGTGCCACATCAATTTCCTTCACCGTCACTTCAACCTTCTGGCTCACTTTTACAATATCATTGGGATTAGCGACAAACTTATCCGCCAGCTGGCTGGTATGTACCAATCCATCCTGATGAACACCGATATCAACAAAAGCTCCGAAATTGGTAATATTGGTCACTATACCTGACAATTTCATTCCCACCTTAAGGTCGCCAATTTCATTCACGCCTTCAGTAAAACTAAAAGCTTCAAACTGCTCCCTTGGATCACGTCCTGGTTTTGCCAGTTCGGCCATGATATCTGTTAAGGTTGGCATCCCTACAGTCGGACTCACATATTGCTGCAGTTTAATCTGTTTTTGCAATTTCACATCCTTCAATAGTTCGTCTACGGAATGACCGAGATCTTTTGCCATCTGGTTCACCAGGGAATAGCGCTCAGGGTGAACTCCGCTGGAATCCAGTACATGGGCAGCATCCCTGATGCGCAGGAAACCCGCAGCCTGTTCGTAAGCTTTATCTCCTAAACGGGGTACTTTCTTCAGGCTCTCCCTATTTCTGAAAGCTCCGTTCTCATTCCTATAGGTTACAATATTTTGTGCCAGCTGTGGTCCTAATCCGGATACATAGGCCAATACCTGTTTAGATGCCGTATTTAATTCAACACCTACAGCATTTACACAGCTCATAACAGTATCGTCCAATGATGCCTGCAACTTCGACTGGTCAACATCATGCTGGTATTGTCCTACACCAATAGATTTAGGATCAATCTTCACCAGCTCAGCCAGGGGATCCATCAAGCGGCGACCGATGGAAACGGCTCCACGAACGGTAATATCCTGTGTAGGAAACTCCTCACGGGCAACCTCTGAAGCAGAATAAATAGAAGCACCATTCTCATTCACCATCACAACCAGCACCCCCGGTATGTTCAGTCCACGGATAAACACTTCCGTTTCACGTCCTGCTGTACCATTGCCAATGGCAATGGCTTCAATCTCGTGTTTAGTACATAATTTATGGACAATATCTGCTGCAGCTTTTACATTTCCCTGTCCGGTATGCGGATAGATCGCTGTATTTTCAAGCAATTTACCCTGCCTGTCCAGACATACCACCTTACATCCGGTACGGAATCCAGGGTCTATGGCCAAAACATTTTTCTGTCCCATCGGGGCAGCAAGTAACAGTTGCCGTGCATTTTCAGCAAACACACGGATAGCCTCTTCATCTGCCTGTTGCTTTGACAGTACACGAAGTTCCGTTTCCATTGCCGGGCCCAACAACCGTTTGTAGCTGTCGTGCATAGCCAGCTCTACCTGTTTTGAGCAGGCATTATTTCCATGGATCACATGTTTCTCAAGGATGGCAATAGCGCCATCCTCTTCCGGTACAGCCTCCACTTTAAGAATAGATTCATTTTCACCGCGCCTCATGGCCAGCACACGATGTGAAGGAGCCGTTTTTGCAGACTCTTCCCATTCAAAATAATCCTTATATTTAATTCCTTCTTCTTCTTTCCCTTTGATCACAACAGATTTCAATACGGCTTTCTGCTGGAAATATGTCCGCATATCCGTTCTTACTTCCGCATTCTCATTGATCATCTCTGCAATAATATCCCTTGCACCTGCCAATGCATCTTCCAGGGAAGAAACACCCAGTTCAACATTCAGGTACTTATCTGCTTCCACATCAGGATCGGATTTTCCTTGTTCAAAGATCAGCAAAGCCAGTGGTTCCAGTCCTTTTCTTCTGGCTTCTGAAGCCCTGGTTTTACGTTTCGGCTTGTAAGGAAGATAGATATCCTCGATGGTGGCAATGTTTACCGCAGCATTTAACTGCTGCTCCAGCTCCGGTGTCAGTTTACCTAACGATTCCAATGCTTTCAGTATAGCCTCCCGTCTTTTATCCAGGTCACGCAACTGTTGGAAACGATCACGGACAGCAGCAACCTGTACTTCATCCAGACTCCCTGTAGCCTCTTTACGATACCGGGAAATGAAAGGTACTGTAGCACCTTCATCTAACAATTCAATAGTAGCAATGACCTGTTTTTCTGCTACCGCAAGTTCTGCGGCGATAATTTTTGAGTGATCACTCATGATAAGAATATTGTATAATTTTTATTGGTAAAAAACCATATCAGCCTAGCCCTGATGGTACTGCAAAATGCAGCTTTTTCTGGATTTAAACACTGAAAACAAATATAATATAAATAAAAAATCCCGCAGGTATCAACCGACGGGATTTATATAACTTTTAATGGAGATAAACTTATTTTGCTACGTATAACACTTCTTTCACTGCTTTCACTACGCGTTCTGCGTTAGGTAAGCTAGCTGCAATTAATGTCGGTGCGTAAGGCAACGGAACATCTGCACAAGTGATACGTAAAACTGGTGCATCTAAATGATCAAAAGCATTTTTCTGAACATTGAACGTAATCTCAGAAGAGATCGATGCCAAAGGCCATGCTTCTTCAACAATCACTAAACGGTTAGTTTTTTTAACTGACTCGATGATCGTTGCATAATCGATAGGACGTACAGTACGTAAATCGATAACTTCAACATTGATACCTTCTTTCGTTAATTCTTCCACAGCAGGGTTCACTACACGGGTAAGCATTTTACCGAAAGTTACGATGGTTACATCTGTACCTTCTTTAACAATTCTGGCTTTTCCGATTGGAAGGTAGTATTCTTCCTCAGGAACTTCACCTTTATCACCATACATCACCTCAGATTCCATGAAGATAATCGGATCCGGATCAATAATAGCTTGTTTCAATAAACCTTTAGCTTCATAAGGAGTTGAAGGTACAACAACTTTTAAACCTGGGCAGTTTGCAAACCAGTTCTCAAAGTTCTGAGAGTGTTGTGCACCTAACTGACCTGCGTTACCTGTTGGTCCGCGAAATACAATAGGAACTGAAAACTGACCACCGCTCATAGATAAAATCTTAGCAGCACCGTTTATAATTTGATCAATCGCTACCAAAGAGAAGTTGAATGTCATGAACTCTATGATTGGCACTAATCCATTCATTGCAGCGCCGATACCGATTCCGGTAAAACCTAACTCAGCAATAGGTGTATCAATAACGCGTTTGTCGCCAAACTCATCAAGCATACCCTGACTTACTTTATATGCACCGTTGTACTGCGCAACTTCTTCGCCCATTAAGAAAACGTTTTCGTTCTTACGCATCTCTTCGCTCAAAGCTTCACGCAAAGCTTCTCTAAATTGAATCTCTCTCATTGTATATTCAAATGTTAACTGCTGGCAAATATAACTATTGTAACTTAATAATAAAGTAGTGTTTTTAATACATTTCCCAGGTTTACACTACAAATTGACTTTTCTTATATACATTTTGCCATTTCAGCCACCTGGTTTTAATGTCCACACAATGATGTATATGGGCAATACTTACAGTTCTCCATCACCGGGGTATGTATAAAAGGGATCTCAGGATTGAACAACTCTTCCAGCTTTTCCTTCAGCAACTCACTGAAGTTTTGTTTCAACCCTTCCAAATGTTCTGCCTGCAGCTGAATCTTTTTCCCCCTGCTCTCTGAAAACTGAAAGAGTGTCCCCTCTTTACGCATCTTACGGATAAGGTAAAGATTAGGTTCCAGGCCACTCATGCCCCTCGACTGCTCATATACATAGGTATAAAACAAGGTTTGCACCAAAGCCTTATTCTGTTTACCAGACGTGATATCAAAAAGATCTGCCAGGGAAGTAAACTGCAGTTCATCCCTGCCTGTTTTGTAATCAACTACACGTGTTGTCCCATTTTTCTGGTCTATCCTGTCAATAATTCCATGAAGGGTAATTTCATGCTGAGCCCCGGATACTTCTATTCCAAACTTAATCTCATCCTTATTTTCCAATCCCAGGATGGTAAAGGGAGCTTCTGTCAGGTCATGATCCAGGATAACATCAGCATATTCAGCTACGATAGCCAGCACCACCTGCTGCATTCCATTATGAACAAGGTGTTTTTCAGGTGGTAATGCAGACTGCTCTTCACCATACATCACCTTGGCAAAAGCCGCCTTACTTAACCTATCCAGATGCTTACGCTGTGCAGTGATCCGTTCAGGAGTAATATACGGACTTTCCGCTTTGAGCTCCCCATAGAAACACTCCAAAACATAGTGAAGCATGGAGCCGATATTATTTGCTTCCAGATTTTCCGCCAGTTCTTCAGGCTCTTCAATTTTGGCGATATACTTAAAGAAAAACTGGACCGGACAATTCATATAAGTGGTGATTGCAGTAGCAGATAATCTTGGGGTCAGTTCTTTTGCCCCATTTGTTGCTATATGATTGCCTGAATTTTCTACTGGAGTGTCCAGCGTATCCTTAAGATCTGTATGCTTAAGATAGGCATGTAAACGTTTCAAAATGTCTCCTTCTTTCTTCACATCCATAGTTTTGGGATGTTCCGTACTGACCGACTGCAGCTGATTGTAATATTTAAATTGATAACCGCTTTCGAATTCGAGCTGACGCAAAAAGCGACTGGGTTCGCCGGTAGTATTGTCATCTGCCTGGCCATTATACACCAGGCTGATCTTTCTTGACCGCTGTAATAAACGGTAAAACATATAGGCAGAAATCGCATCCTGATTCTCAATTACGGGCAATCCGTATGCCCTGCGGATACTATCAGGAATAAAACTCGGCGACACATTAATCTGTGGCAGGATACCTTCGTTAACCCCTAAAATATAAACATGGTCGAAATCAAGGCTCCTGCTTTCCAGCAATCCCATGACCTGAACACCCTGCAAGGGCTCACCCGTGAGAGGAACCGCAATTCCCTGTACCGCTTTCTGGATAAGGGAAAGCACAAAAGGCAGGGGAAGATGTGAGGCAAACTGGGCCAGTGTATCATGCAGGCGGTTCAACTCCTTTATCGTGGCAATAAACAAATCAACCTCTGTCTGTTTCAGTGTTTTTTCTTCCAGTTGTTGTTCAAGAACCTGTTTGAAGACCTCCTGGAGGTGATTGATCACAGCGGAACCGGTATGTCCTTTGGTGAAGAATAAAGCTGACAATAATCCTGCTCCTTTTAAAAGGGGAAGGCCGACTTCAATAAGCTGTTTGCTTAAGATTTCCTGTTGCAATGCATGTCTTTGTTCCTGCGGGATACCAATCAGCGGATGTGATAAAAAGGCTTCCACATCCTTGTGGTATACCGTATCTTTTTTCCCTTTTGCCAGCTGCGCCTGAACAGTAAGCCATAAATCAGCCAGTCCAAAAATAGAGGATGCCAGTAGTGGATACCCCATCGTGACATTCAGGTTAACGGATTGTGCGACTGATTCCTGTCCCTGGCGGACTTCAGGACTATAGTGCGTAGGAATGGTTTGCAATACCGGCAGCAGCAGACTCTCATCGGCAAGAATCAGTGCAATTTTGCCGGCATTATCCTGGGCATCCAGCATTGGGTAATCCTCTTCCAGCTCTTTCTGCAGAATTTTGGCCTGTGCAGTTTGCCCCTGTGTTTTAAATACTTTAATCTCCTTCTGCAGGGACTTGATTAAGGGGCGGCTTGCACCTAAAGCATTGGGAAGTCCGAGGCGCTGTATATTTTTTCTCAGGAACAATCCCGCCTCCTGGGTATCGTCCTCCATATAATATGTATCAGTATCGAAGTAGAAGAGCGCCTTTTCTTCCTCATTCCAGCGTTTAAAGATGGCGGCTTCGGCATTGCTCAGCGCATTAAATCCGGCGAAGACCAACTTACCCTGCTCAAAGGCATCGATAAATCCGGGTTTTTCTGCTCTTCCTCTGGCAAGTTTACGGTACACATGTGCCATGGTGGTCTGCCCATTCTGTCGCAGTGCTTCATGAAAACCATGATATAACTTTGGCATTCTCCGCCACATGCGGATAAACTGCTCCTGATAGTTTTTCTGTTTACCTGTTGAAAAGGAAGTCCAGAATTGCTCCAGGAAAGCCTGCTGTTCCGGACTAAGGTGCTGGAAGTTTTTTTCAATCACCGCAATATCTTCCAGTTCTTCAAACAGCTTGTCGGCATCCACCAGGTCATTGTCAATCTGGGCAAAATCACTGAGGATAATCCTGGCAATGGGATAAAACACATCGGGATGGATCGCTTTTGCATTTTCCTGTACCAGCAGATGATTGTATTGCTGCAACAAGGTAAAAAACTGGGTGAAGCCATCGGCGATCTGTAAATCGGTAGACAGGGAAAAAAATTCCTGAATGGTATAAAATGAGGGACTCCAGAAAGGTTTCCCTATGGCAGCGGCGAGGTGCTGCTGTAAATAGGCTACCGGACGCTTATTATTAAATACAATCGCGGCATGGTGAAGGTCTTTTCCCAGTCTGCCAACTAAATCTTCTGCAACTTCTTTTAAAAATGCTTTCATCGTTACACTAAATTCAATTCGCCACTTTGGGCATAAAATAAATACGTACTCACCCTGGTATACCCCATCTCCTGTAAAAGATCCCGGTACCCGTGTACTTGTTTAACGTGGTTCCGGCTCTGTTTTTTCGTAAACTTATAATCAATAACCACCACCTCATCTCCATTGAACAACACCTTATCAGGACGGTAACTCTTTCCGTTGATATCGATGATGCTCTTTTCGTTGATGGTCTGCGTACTGTTGGCCAGCAGGTGCTGCAGGTCTTCATGTGTCAGCACATTCATCGCCTGAAGTTTCAGCGCAGCCCTCTCCTGTTCTTTAAAAAATCCCGCCGTTAACATTTCAGAAAGAACGAAGTCTATATCTTCCACATCCTCTGCCCTGGCCAATACTTCATGAAGGATCGTTCCTTCCCTTCCGGCTGTATTGTTCAGCAACATTTCGATCTCTCTTCTTTTGGGGTCATTATTGAAAACTTCAGTTAAACGTCCTGAGGTCGGATATCCGGAAAGACTGATCAGTTCCGTGCTGTCCGGCTGTACTGGTTTTATCTTCACTTTTTCCGGCACCTCCTCTTCCAGCAGGAACTGGCCTTCCCCAGAAAGCTGTTCTTCCAGTATTTTAATCAGTAAATCACCTATCGTGCTCAGACTATCCGACTTCTTCCCGAGACAGTTGATGTATAAATATTCCTTTGTACGTGTGGTGGCAACATACAGCATATTCAATGCATCCATATTATTGTATAACAACTCTTCATAATAGGGAATGGCCACAGTAGAAGAACCCAGACTTGAATTATACTTCAGTGGAATACTTTGTAACTGGTGATACGGTGTGTCAGCCGAAGGAACCCAGAATATGGTATTGATCTTTCCATTGATATCCCAGTTACAGAAAGGGATCATGACCACTTTAAAAGCGAGGCCTTTGGACTTATGGATGGTAATCACCTGCACTGCATCGGCATTCTCAGAAGACGGAAGGGTTTTCCGGCCACCTTCTTCGTCCCAGTATTTTAGAAATGAGCTGATTCCCTTTTCTCCCTGCCGGCTGATATTGCCGGTAAGGTCACGCAGGGCGAAAAGATAAGGAAGATGGTGGCTATAGCCCTCTTCATTCAGCCCATAGGCAGTGATCAGTTTTTCCAGCAGTTCTGGCAATGGCTGCTGCATCCAGCTGCGCCAGTTGCGGCACAATTCTTCCGGCAACACCTCCTTTAACTCTTCGAGCTGTTTCAATTTCAGGTTGAACAGTGCTGCCGGATCAGCATGCCGGTTTTGCAGCTGTGCATATAAACTGATACAATTTGCCTTATATAAAGCCGTATTAGATGGCATTCCTGCCATCATTTTCAGTGTGTTAATTAATAGTTTTATAGTGGTATTGTTATTCAGCAACAGGGCCTCTCCGGAAATTACATTGATATTGTTTTCCATGAGGGTATCCACAACGGCAACTGCTTCAGCATTGGAACGCACCAGTACACATACATCACCTGCCTGATACCGTTTTTCTTCCACCAGAAGTTTTTGCAGAAGAGTCACTGTCCTGCGCAGGGTTTCTGCCTTGAAATTCGTTCTGTTCAATGCTGCTCCCCCTTCATCGGTGGTCAGGACATTAAAATCAATCGTTCCACCATCAGGGGTCCGACCGGTTGTTTTCTGCGCTGCTGTAGCATATACATTGGGAATAATCTGGTCATACCCTTTTTCTGCCCACCAATCCAGCAACAGTTTATTGTCCTCCTGTTCTGCGAGCATTGCATTTAAATTCGCCTGCATTTTCAGCGGCAGCGCTTTATACAGAAAGTTATTGAACTCTATAATATTTTTTGTACTCCTGTAATTTTCTTCCAGACTGGAGTCGGTCACGTAAGCAGCACCAATATCTTTTTTTGCCTGCTGGTGAAGGATGTTCCAGTCACCATTGCGCCAACGGTAAATTGACTGTTTTACATCACCGACAATCAGGTGGTCAATCAGCTGACCGTTTGCTTCAGCCATGGCATTTTTCAGCAAAGGCCTGAAGTTACCCCACTGATTGGCCGAAGTATCCTGGAACTCATCGAACAGAAAATGACGGTATCTGCTGCCTGTCTTTTCCCAGATAAAGGCCGGGTTATCATCATCCTCCCCAGTGATGCCTTTTAACAGGTTTTGGGCATCGCTGATCAGCAGGCTTCCGCTTTCTTCCCGGTATGTTTTTAAGAGTACGGCCATTTCCTGCATCAGGCGCAGGTAGTATAAGTTTTTATTGAAAGCCCCGGCCAGGATATATTGTGGCAGCTGGGCAATATAACTCGTATTCAGTTCCCGGATAATAGGGTTCAGGGATTCGTAAAGCGAACTATCACCTCCCGGCTTCATCCATTCGTCCGGTTCATCAATTAGTTTTTTCAGGCTATCGACCTTATCCAGGTCACCCGCCGCAATCTTCTTCAGGTTATTCAGTGGTGATCTTGATTTCCCTTTCAGCTGATCAGGATGAACGCCTGCCGATTCAAACACTTCCATTGCTTTAGCGGAAAGCTTGCTGACCATTTCCTCAAATGCGGAGATATTTTTTTTGGTCTCTTTTCCATAATTTATAAAGAGTTCATCCAAATCATTTTCTTTGATGAGGTCCTGAATGGCATGATCAAAAGGCTGATAACGTTCCTTAAATATTTCACCGGCAAGGTCTGTCAGTTCTGTCCTGTAATTCCAGCTGATGTTATTGCTGATCCGGTCTAATGCGAGATCAATAATCCACTGCAGCAGATTTGGATTGTTATCGAGTTGCTCATCCAGCTTATCGGCAAGTTCATTTTTAACTTTATCAAAGTTCATTTCCAGGGTATACCCGGAATCGAGCCCTAGTTCAAAGGCAAAGCCGCGGATTACCTTTTGCACAAATCCATCGATCGTACTCACTGAAAAACGACTGTAATCGTGCAGAATGCGTTTATATATCCGTGCAGAAAGTTGCTGAAGAGTATCCGGATTCAGCTCAGGGTGAGCCGCCAGAATCAGCGTCCGGTAGTCATTCACGTCCTCTTCCCCTCTTGCAAAGCCTTTCAATACTTCCATAATCCGGGATTTCATCTCCTCCGTAGCCTTATTGGTAAAGGTTACAGCGAGTATTTCCCGGTATTTCGTTTCGCCTGACAATAAGAGGGTAAGGTAATGCGCGGTGAGGCTGAATGTTTTACCAGAGCCAGCAGAAGCTTGTAATATTTTGAGGGGTTGCTGCATGAGGTGAAGTTAGCTTTTTTTATACTTCCGTTACAAATGTCCCTTTAGGATTCTATACATTTACCTATAGAAATTGTTTACACAGGGAAATGTTAAATAAGTGTTACTGCCTGAACTGTACTTGAATAAAAGATCACAACCAGGCCGGATACCAAAAAGACTTACATCTTTAACTGTCTGAAACATCCTGAAGACAATTTTGAAACATCGCGACGACAATCAAATAACTATTAAAATTCACAGAATAATAATCAAATGCAAATGAAAACATTTTCAGTCCTTTTGTTTATGCTCATGGCTGCTTCTACTGCAACCTTTGCTCAGGATACAAAAACCGCAGAAAAAAAAGAGGCCGTAAAAATTTATAATCCTGATGCAAATGCACAGGCAGATATCGATGCAGCTGTATTGCGGGCCAGGAAATTGGGCAAGCATGTTTTTATCCAGGTAGGTGGAAACTGGTGCCCCTGGTGTATTGCATTCCACCAACTGGTGGACCGCACACCGGAACTGAAAACTTATCTGAACCAGAACTATGAAACGGTACTGGTAAATTACAGCAAAGAAAACAAAAATGAAGCGGTTATGGCGGGGTTGAATTACCCGGGCCGTTTTGGTTATCCCGTATTTGTCATTCTTGATGGAAAAGGGAAAGTGCTGCACATCGAAAACTCCGCTTACCTGGAAGAAGGAAAGGGACACAGTGTAAAAAAGGTAACCGATTTCCTTAAGAACTGGACCTATGCTGCTGTAGATCCGCAGACTTACGCTAAAAAAGAGAACACTTCAAAATAGGGTATTTCATCGCCCATCCACTGAATACAATGCTTCAACATAAAGTTAGCTCATCCCAAGCTATTCCTTATGCTGAAGCATTTCCTTATTCTCTATTCTCCCGCACCGTATTTGAAAAATTCATTCACTGTAACCGGTAATTTTCCTGTTGGGACCAACTGATTTTTTATCACCGCTGCCGCAGCTTTCTGCATAAAGTCTTCTTTCTGATAGGCAACGATCAGCGACTGGCTTCTTTCTATTCCTGCAAATGAAGCCAGGTTATAAGGATTGGCGAACAAAGCGAATATGGCATTGGTTTTTGACATATCCTTAATCATCAGTTTGAGATCTGCGCTTAGCACCATCCCATTTCCAGGGCGGGTACGGGAATCATGAATTCCGATAACCACCTGGTCGAAACCTTTGATATCGCGCATCACTTTAGCGACAGCATTCGCATTAGCTGTTTTATCCAAGCTGAAGAAAACCGTATTTTTGTAGAACGCACCGAGTTCACGCTGAAATGTGGTAATTCCGGGAGTGCCGATACTAATCACCGCCGTTCTTTTAGCTACGGACAATGCTTTTATGGCTCCCGGACCGTTTAATAGCGTCATTGTGGCATTCGCCAGTTGTTGCACCAAGGCCAGGCTTTCTTTCCTGTTCACCTCTGCAGCAACATTGGCTTCATTGATGGAATCCTTCAGGTTTAATCCGGCCCAGTATTTGGCCATAAGGATCCTGCGGACACTCGCATCGATCTGATCCATGCTGATCCGTTCTTCCCTGATGGCATTCCTTACCAGCTTAACCGCTCTGGCACTGTTTTCAGAAAGTTCCAGAATATCGTTACCGGCAATCACCCCCAGGACATCGGCCTCACCGTCTTTAAAATGTTTAACCACACCTTTCATCTCCATTGCATCAGAGATGATCAGCCCCTTAAATCCAAGTTCTTCCCTTAAGATACCCGTAACTATAGGTTTTGATAAAGTCGACGGCAGATTTGGCGTATTATCCAGTGCCGGAATATTCATATGCGCAATCATGACTCCGGCAGCACCTTCAGCAACCAGGGCCTTGAAAGGATAAATTTCCAGACTATCCAGCCGTGCCTTGCTGAAATTCAGTTGTGGCAGGTCATAATGAGAATCCACATCCGTATCACCATGACCAGGAAAATGTTTGATACTGACCAAAAGTCCGCCATCCTGCATTCCTTTCATATACGCTGCAGCTTTCGTCGCTACATTATATTTATTCTCACCGAATGAGCGGTAATTGATGATCGGGTTTTTAGGATTATTGTTGATATCTACATCAGGTGCCAGGTTCATGTGCATCCCGATCCTTCTGTAATCTTTAGCGACCTCCAGCCCCATTTTATAGATCAGCTCTTTATCCTGTATAGCGCCCAATGCCATTTGGTAAGGAAAAGAAATGGTGCTGTCAAGACGCATTCCCAGGCCCCATTCGCCATCTGAAGCAATGAGCAAAGGGGTACGGGCCAATGCCTGATATTTATTCGTCAGGATTGCCTGTCTTCCAGGACCTCCCTGAAAAAAGACCAATCCTCCAATTCGTTCTTTCCTGATCACCCTCCCCACAGAATCCTCATAGGCTTGTCCCTTATCGGTATGTGCCCTTACAAAAAACAGTTGTGCGATCTTCTGTCTCCTCTTCAATTTATGAAATACAGAATCTACCCATTCATTGGGCTCTTCTAAAGACTGGATGTATGATTTTTTTTGTGCCTGTGCGGAAAATACAGTGGTGAAAAGCAGAATAAATAGGAGGTAATAATTTTTTTGGACCATGAAAACCGTTTTGTTTGTCTCTCAAAGTTAAGGAAAAGGACTGAAGGCAGATGGATTCATCTATATTGCTCAGCTCTTTTGGGAATAAAAC
Source organism: Pedobacter sp. AW31-3R (assembly GCF_052180285.1). Classification (NCBI taxonomy): domain Bacteria; kingdom Pseudomonadati; phylum Bacteroidota; class Sphingobacteriia; order Sphingobacteriales; family Sphingobacteriaceae; genus Pedobacter; species Pedobacter sp. AW31-3R. The sequence goes on from NZ_CP197475.1 coordinate 6,443,036, forward strand.
AGCAACAGGAATACAGGTAAACACCTTCATTGTATCAAATTTGATACACTTTGTTGTGCCCACTGAAGCCTTCTGCTTTCAGGAGTAAATATTCCTCAAAACACTTTAACGCACTGATATCAAACATTTAATAGACAATTCTAAATTTTGAACTGCGCTATTCCTGAGAATGGCACATTTCTTTCAATGCCCTCCCCGTTGAACATAAAAACCGGGACGGCGGGTTTAACAAGAAATTAGAGTGATCAGTAAATTAAAAAATTATGAAAAAGATATTTATTCTGGCTATAGGCCTATTCATCGCTACAGCAGCGAACGCACAGGACGGAATTAAGTTTGGTGTTAAGGGAGGTTTGAACATTGCAAACATCATTAAAGATGATGGAAATAATGATTTTGATACCGAATCGAAATTAGGTTTCAATGCGGGTCTTACTGTTGAGATTCCATTAATTGCAGGTCTGGCATTTACACCGGAGGTATTGTACGCCCAAAAAGGATACAAACAAACTTCTTCATTTGGTGAATTTACCAGGACAACTTCATTCATTGACGTACCAATTTTAGCAAGTTTCAGATTGGGGAGTTCATTTAACATTGTTGCCGGTCCGCAGGTTTCCTTTTTGTTATCCACTAAAAACAAGTTCGAGAACGATTTTGGCAGTGTAGAACAAACTATTGACGAAGAATCGGACAGGTTCAAGAAAAGTCTGGTAGGTGGTGTAGTGGGTTTCAGATATGACATCAACCCTAAATTCGACATCCACGGACGTTATGCCTTGGACTTCCAGAAAAACAACGAAGACGGAAGCACCAATACACCGGAATTCAGAAACCAGGTGTTCTCTGTTGGTGTAGGTGTGAAATTCTAAAAATACTCCATATCCTATGGAAAACCGGCCCTGGCTTCTTTAATTAGAACCGGGGCTATTTTTTGACAAACCTTTTTAAGCCTTGATCGTTGTTTATGGTATCTATTGATCATTAAAACATATAGTTATGAAAAATCAGGATTTAAAACAAACTGGAAAATCACAGGGAAATCCAACATCAGACCGTGCGAATCATGCAGTAAGGGATGATAAAAAACAACAGGGAATTACGAATGGTGGTGGACAGCGTTCTGATCAGACCTCTAACAAGGACAACCAACGCAAACGCGGGGAATAGTTTCCCATAGGGGATTTAGACTGCATAAGAGTCATATTCAAATCATCATTAATTTATACATGGTATTGGGTTATTCTAAACACGGAATAACCCATTACCTTCCACATCCAGCCGCTCTCTGGCATCGCTCAGATAGCCATTAAAAAGATCATTAATTCGATTGGCATCCTTTATGGTCTGGTAGTTCCTGATGTAAGGTTTGAAATCAAATGTTTTGCTGATCAGATTTTCTTTATACACAGTCAGGAAACCACGGTAATCTAAGCTAAACCCCCATTTGTGGGTTAGGTATTCAAATACTTCCACACTTTTCTTTTTGAGCAGATCAGAGCTGACCACAAGGTACTGCTCTTGGTTCAGGTTCCTGATATAATTCAAAATTGCAGTATTATAAGCAATCCATATCTTAAGAAACCTTTCTGAGTGCGCATTGTAATATTCATCCATACGCTGCTGTCTCCTGAACAATTTCCAGCCTATGCGTTTGAACCAGTTTCTGGATAGATATTCCTGTTCAATGGGCTGGAATTCTCTACGCAGCAGGGAGGTGACCACCGCATGGTAGTCGCGAAAAACAATCAGGTATTTTGCAGAGGGCAACAAATCCTTATAGGTATCCAGGAACAGGCAAGTCCGGGGTTCTTTCCATCCCCATTGTCTGTAAAACTCATTCTTCACCTTCAGAACGGCACTAATCTTTGCTTTTGCATACGTGCTGGGGGTAACTTTCCCCAATGTACACAGTCCTGAAGAAGGCAGGCCTTGCTGGGACAAGGTGTCTTCATGTAAGCTTAAAAACTCCAGGTCTTCAAAGTGACCGTCACTGTTCCATTCATTTCCACCCAAAAGCCGCTCACCCACATGCAACCCACAGAGATGAAGCCATTGTGTGACCAGCGAAGTACCGGAACGGTGCATTCCGGTGATGATTAGTGTATGCGCTGCGGCATCAGGCTGTTCTTTTACTGGCATTGCTGAATTGATTGATGATGTAAGTAAAAATTTCCCTGCTGCAGTCATTTAAGGATGAACATCCAGTATTCACATATACATCAGGAAATTGAGGGATCTCAAAGGGATCATTTACCCCTGAGAGGTTAAGCAGCTTATCAGGGTTGCCATGGGGTAAAGCTGCACGGGCATATAAACCTTTGGTATCTCTGATTTTCAGTTGTGCTAACGGACAGTCGATATGAACAATTTTAGCGTTGGAGAGGCTATTTTTTAGCTCTATCCGCATTTCTTCATATGGATTTATCGCACTGACAATGGTAAGGATGCCATGAGTTGCAAATTTCTCAGCGATAAATCCAAGTCTTCTCATATTTTCGAGCCGGTCTTCTTTAGTAAATTTCAGATCAGTAAATAATCTTGTACGGTATTCATCCGCATCGATAATTTCCAGCTGCATTCCGTATTTAATCAATTCGGCCTTTATGCTTTCGGCCAGAGTGGTTTTACCCGCTCCTGATAAGCCGCAAAAAAATAAGATCATCTGTTCTCTTTTTGAAAAATCATTCTCCTTCATTGTTACGAAAAGCAGGGGATATGCAAGCCATGACGTGATGCCATCATGACGATTCAGACCACTTTTCAGTAATAAAGGTTTATAAAATATGCCAAAGAAAAGAGCCGCATCGCCATACAGGGTGATTGTGTAGATGAAGCAGTAGATAATGGAGATGAAAGGATGGCAGCGCGGTTGATATGGTTTGATAATAGGGTAGAGAAGAAAACCCTTCTAACATAAAAAAGCGCCTTAAACTTACGTTTAAAGCGCTCTTATGTTTTTACTTTTTAACCGCGGAGAGAGAGGGATTCGAACCCTCGATACCCTTTTGAGGTATACACACTTTCCAGGCGTGCTCCTTCAACCACTCGGACACCTCTCCATTGGGGTTGCAAAAGTAATATTTTTTTTGGATGTTAAAGAACCTTATTCAACAACAGTTACTTTTAACATGTTAGTTTTTCCTTTATTCTCCATTGGAACGGAAGCAGTATTGATCAGGATATCTCCTTTTTTGATCAATTTCGCTTTCACCAACAGGTCATTCACGTCAGAAATCGTTTTATCAGTGCTTTCAAAAGCATCATAATAAAATGCCTGTACACCCCAAACCAATGCCAGAGTATTGATCAGGCTTCTGTTGTTCGTGAAAATATAAGTCAAAGCTTCCGGCCTGTGGCTTGAAATTTCAAATGCCGTATATCCGCTTACAGTAAGGGAAACAATACCTACTGCGTTAGTTTGTTTAGCTAAGAACACAGCTGAATCACATACTGCATCGCTTAAGAAAGTCTCAGACTTAGGTTTAAGGTGTTTCTGTGCGTTGAAAGGATAGTTGTTTACCTCAATGTTAGTAATGATCTTCTGCATGGTTTCGATAACGATCAGCGGGAATTCACCAACTGATGTTTCACCACTTAACATCACTGCATCTGCTCCATCCAGTACGGAGTTGGCCACATCATTCACCTCGGCACGTGTTGGTCTTGGTGTAGTGATCATACTTTCCAGCATTTGCGTAGCAATGATCACAGGTTTAGAAGCCGCACGGCATTTCTGAACGATCATTTTTTGCAACAAAGGAACTTCTTCCATTGGCATTTCCACACCGAGGTCACCACGGGCAACCATGATACCATCTGAAACAGCGATAATTTCATCGATGTTAGCGATAGCTTCAGGTTTTTCAATTTTAGCAATCACCCTTGCATGTTTACCTCTTTCTTTGATCACATCTTTTAATTCGATGATATCTCCTGCATTACGAACAAATGAAAGACCTATCCAGTCCACATCATTTTCCAATACAAAGTCAAGATTTTTACGGTCTTCAGGAGTTAATGAAGGAATAGAAACTTTAGTATTTGGAAGGTTTACACCTTTTCTTGAAGTCAGGATACCCCCATGAACAACCTCGCAAACCACCTCATCTTCAAGGTTGGTTTCAATCACTCTCATTTGTAGTTTACCATCATCCAAAAGGATAATTTCACCTGCTTTTACATCCTTAGGGAAAGTTGTGTAGGTGATATAAATACGTTCCTCATTACCAATACATTCTTTTGTAGTAATAATTGTACGCGCACCATTAACCAACTGTATACCACCATCTTTAACCATTCCGATTCTGATTTTCGGACCTTGTAAATCTGCTAATATACCCACATTGAAATCGTATTTTTTGTTGATTTCCCTGATCGTATCCAGAACTTCCTGGTGATCAGCTTGTGAGCCGTGTGAAAAGTTAAGTCTGCAAACATCTAATCCGGCATTGAACATGCTGTATAAAACGTCTGGTTTTGCCGAGGCTGGGCCTAGGGTGGCTACAATTTTGGTTCTGGAATGAAAGGGTTTCATCTTGAGTTACTTTTATTTAATAATGGCCAACATAATTGGGGCTTTAGATTTAAAAACCGATGTTAGTCTTGTTAATTCTGTTATTTAACTAATAAAGTGAGCTTCAAATATAGTGTATTTAATACACGTAGCACATATAATTCACATCACTAAATTGTATAATCTACATCACTAAATTCTCTTTTGACCGTAACTTTATTGGATCAATTTGCGCAGCTACCTGAATATCAGGCAGTTTATTCAAGCCCGAAATTATATTGTTAACATCTTCTTTATCAATATAAGACTGAATGATCATAAAATAATCGACCTTATTCATCTCCGGAATCAAAAAACCTTCACTGTTGCGGTTGCTCACCATAAAAAATTCATTGTCCCATTGCTCAATATAAAAATAATATTTTGAGAAGGCACGCGGAGGCTCATCAACATTAAAAAACACCTCATGATCTTCCATTTTTTCAAAATTTAAATTAAGATTTGTATTTATCTTATGACAGATCACATAGTCCTTTAAAGAGGCTGTAATGGCGATTAGGACGAAATCCAGGTCTAAAGAGAGTTTTAAATACGTTTTGTTCAAAGCAGATTCTTAAGAATATTTTAAGATGCGAAATTATAAAACTATTTTTGCTTTCCCGTTTGAAATAAAAACATTAAAATTGGTAGAGAAATAAAAACATTTGAAATGTGTTAGAATTTATTTTTCTTTGCACTGAATTATTTAACCCATTAAATTATAACATTATGTCTGATATTGCTTCAAGAGTTAAGGCTATTATCGTTGAAAAATTAGGTGTGGATGAGAGCGAGGTTACCCCAGAAGCTTCTTTCACTAATGACCTAGGTGCGGATTCTTTGGATACTGTAGAACTTATCATGGAATTCGAAAAAGAATTCAATGTAGCGATTCCTGATGATCAAGCTGAAACAATCGGCACTGTAGGTCAAGCCATTGCTTACTTAGAGAAAAACGTAAAGTAGAACATACGGTCTCCGTATAATCCGTATAAATGGAATTAAAAAGAGTAGTAGTTACAGGTTTAGGTGCGCTCACTCCAATTGGCAATACTCTCCCGGAATACTGGGAGAACCTGTTAAATGGTGTGAGCGGCGCTGCGCCGATTACAAGTTTTGACACAGAAAAGTTCAAGACAAAATTTGCATGCGAGCTCAAAAACTTCAATGTTGAAGACTTTTTAGAGAAAAAGGAAGCCCGCAAGTTAGATCCATTTGTTCAGTATGCGATTGTTTCTACAGATGAAGCCGTAAAAGATGGGGGATTTGATTTCACAAAGTTGGATACAAACCGCATCGGCGTAATCTGGGGTTCTGGTATTGGCGGAATCAAAACATTTCTTGAGGAAATGAGGGTATATTTTGCAGGTGATGGAACTCCCCGCATTAACCCGTTTTTTATTCCAAAAATGATTATTGATATCGTTACCGGCCATATCTCTATAAAATATGGTCTGCGCGGTCCCAATTTTGCAACAGTATCAGCCTGTGCATCATCTACAAATGCGATGATTGATGCGTACAATTACATTCGCCTGGATATGGCTGATGTGATCATCAGCGGTGGTTCTGAAGCAATTATTAATGAAGCCGGGATTGGTGGATTTAATGCAATGCACGCTCTTTCGACAAGAAATGACGATCCTTCCACAGCCTCAAGGCCGTTTGACAGAGACAGAGATGGATTTGTTGCCGGTGAAGGTGCAGGAACGATTATCCTTGAAGAACTGGAACATGCAAAAGCACGTGGTGCAAAAATTTACGCTGAATTAGTTGGTGGTGGTATGAGTGCTGATGCAAACCACATTACAGCTCCGCATCCCCAGGGATTAGGTGCGAAAATGGTGATGACCAATGCATTGAAAGATGCAGGCATGACTACCGCTGATATCGACTACATTAACGTTCATGGAACGTCTACCCCGCTTGGAGACATTAGTGAAACCAAGGCAATTGTAGATTTATTTGGTGAAGATGCTTACAAATTGAATATCAGCTCAACAAAATCAATGACCGGCCACCTGCTTGGTGCTGCTGGCGCTGCTGAAGCTATTGCTGCTATTCTTGCCGTGAAAAACGACATCGTTCCCCCAACAATTAATCACTTTAATGATGATCCTGCTTTCGATCCAAAGTTGAACTTTACCTTCAATACCGCTCAAAAACGCGTGGTTAGGGCTGCGTTGAGTAATACTTTCGGCTTTGGCGGGCACAATGCTTCAGTGATTTTCAAAAAGTATGTAGAGTAAATCTCCAGAATGTCGATTTTTTATAAGATTAATGCCGCTATTTGACCTGTATAAACTTTATTTATCACCTGATAAAGAGTTTATTAAAAAGCTGAAAAATATGTTAGGCTTTGTGCCTGGAAATACCGTTTTGTATAAAATGGCATTCAGGCACAGGTCTGTGGCTAAAGTTCTGAAAAATGGCAGCCGCAGCAGCAATGAAAGACTCGAATTTTTAGGTGATGCCATTCTGGGTGCTGTTATTGCGGAACTTCTTTTCAAGCATTATCCTTACAAAGAAGAGGGATTTCTTACCGAAATGCGTTCCAAGATCGTGAACAGGGCTAACCTGAACCAGCTCGCCAGAAAAATGGGCTTCGACCAACTGATTGTATTCGACCAAAAAATGGTGAATATGCAGACAAAACATCATTCTATGCTGGGTGATGCCTTTGAGGCACTTATCGGTGCCGTCTATCTGGACAAGGGATATAACTTCACCAAGGAGTTACTGCTGAAACGCATTGTAAAGCCATACATCGATATCCATACCCTGGAGCAGACAGAAACCAATTTTAAAAGTAAACTGATTGAATGGTGCCAGCGCCATGCCAAAGATATTACTTTTGATATGGTGCAGAACAGCGAAGGAGAAAGTGCCAAACTTTTCACCGTACAGGCGATGATTGAAGGAGAAAGTTTTGGTGTAGGAAGAGATTACAATAAGAAAAATGCCGAAAAACAGGCTGCAGAGAAAGCATGTGAGGCTTTGTCTATCTAATGATTATCCCGCTCCGCTAATAAAAAAGAATACCTGCTCCTGTTTGATTCCCACAGACAAATTAACAACACCTTCTCTTCAGGGATCAGCCATGTGTTAGCCATTAACAGACGTACCTATCCAGGATCTGTAAGTCCGGATTTATCCTGAATGCTTAGGTGCTTCTGTCTCGTCTTACTTTTTCTTTAAGGTATCGGTGTACTGCTTGTAGGTATCCCTGATGTATTTTACCGCATCGTACTCTGTCCAGTTTTTGGATTTCTCATAATCGGGACGGTAATTCAACATGTAATTCTCCAGTTCTTTTCCCTTCAATTCTGTATTTTTCTGAATCAGAGACTCATTAAAAAAACCATCTATGGTCGTTTGCTGCAGTTCCGAAGTATAGTATTTGCCAAATCGCCTCGCGTTCTTAGGCGTTTTACCAAACAGTTCATAAATAGCCGTAAGGGGCGTAAAAAGATAAGAGAGCAAAGGTGGTTTTCCTTCATGGTACACGCCCTTATTTCGGAATTCCTGTTTGATATCATCAAGTTCAGCCTTTTTAGACTGTCCCCTGATGTCTACCTGATTCAGGGTAGTGCCCATATTCAGGTAAATGATCATATCCCGGTTGGATAAAACAACGATCTCCTTGTCAGAAAAATTCCTTTTAATCACCAACAGCGTATCCCCCACAAGGGCCTTCATCTGGAAAAGTCCAAGATCATTGCTCCCTACCGTAAATTTGGTCCTTTTATTGGTGATCTCAGCAAGAGCTACACGGTTTGTTGATCCGCTTTCCATCACCACACCATTTAACAAAAAGTCCTGCTGGGCAAAAGCTATCGATGAATACGCTACCAAAAGCGTGAAAGATAGAATCCCTTTTAACGTGTAACTGCTCATGTATCTGCGTTCTATGTGACGTAAATTTAACTATTGTTAATGAATCTACACGTTAAATAATGTAAAAATCCGTGTATATGACTGATTTCCGGATGAATAATCATTATACATCTTAAGCATTTTAACAATAAATTATATCTTTGCACATGATAAAATCAATGACAGGCTATGGCCTGGCCTCTGCCGATCAGGAAAATATTAAGTTTGCCGTAGAAATTAAATCCCTGAACAGTAAGTTTCTGGAACTTAACTTAAAATTGCCAAGAGCATATGCCGATAAGGAACTTATGCTGAGAAATATCTGCAGTAAAGAGATCGAACGCGGAAAGGTAAATGTTTCCATCAATATCGAACGTAGTGAAGAAAACCTTAAGGGTGCAACGATCAATGCCGCCTTATTGAGCAAATACTACAAACAATTACAGGAGATCAACATTGATTTAGGGGCAAATTCCTCAAACCTTTTACAAGCTGTCCTGAGTTTCCCGGATGTAATTTCCTATACAGAGGAAGTCGTAAATGAGGGAGAATGGGACACTTTGTACCAAACATTCAACACTGCCCTGAAAAATTTCAATCAGTTCAGGGAAACTGAAGGAGCTGTTTTAAGGGCCGACCTTGAATTAAGAATCAAAAATATAATGGACTTCTTTGCGCAGATTGAATTATTGGCTCCGCTGCGTATTCCACATATCAAGGCCAGGTTAAGTCAGTTCCTAGAAGAAAATGTAGGAAAAATCAATGTAGACCAGAACAGACTGGAGCAGGAATTGATCTATTACATTGATAAGCTGGATATTACAGAAGAGAAAATCCGCTTAAAGAGCCATTGTGATTACTTCATGGAAACCTTAAAGAGTAAAGATGCCAACGGGAAAAAGTTAGGTTTTATCTCACAGGAAATCGGAAGGGAAATCAACACTATGGGTGCAAAAGCAAATGATGCACAGATCCAGCAACTGGTTGTTGGGATGAAAGAAGAGTTAGAAAAAATTAAAGAACAATTGCTTAACGTTATTTAATACGTTAAAAGTTCGCCCAATCCCCCAGTCTTTGCTTGTACGGCAGATTCAGGGAAATACTATAAAGAATACAATTCAAATGATACAAGGTAAACTTATTATATTTTCAGCTCCGTCCGGCGCAGGTAAAACAACGATCGTTAAACATCTGCTGAAAAAATTTCCGTCACTCAGTTTTTCTATCTCTGCAACAACCAGGGAGTTACGCGGTGATGAAGTACATGAAAACGATTATTATTTTATTTCACAGGAAGATTTCCTCCATAAAGTTGCCCACCAGGAGTTTGTAGAATTTGAAGAAGTGTATACCGGTACCTTTTATGGTACCCTCCGGTCTGAGATCCAGCGGATATGGAATGAAGGCAAGCATGTAATTTTTGATATAGACGTGGAAGGCGGATTACGTTTGAAACGTAAATATGAAGACGATGCACTGGCTATTTTCGTTCAGCCGCCTTCATTAGAGGTGCTTAAAGAACGTTTAAGCGGTCGCGGGACTGACAGCCCGGAAAAACTTCAGGAAAGGTTTGTAAAGGCGGAAAAAGAGCTTAAATACGCCGACAAATTTGATGTGGTACTAAAAAACTTTGATCTTGATACCGCCTGCGCGGAAGCAGAGCAACTCATTTCAGATTTTATCAATTCCTAAAATTCGTTGTCAGGATGAAGAAGACCGGTCTGTTTTTTGGCTCCTTTAACCCTATTCACATAGGCCACCTCATTATCGCAGGTTATATGGCCGGTTTTACCGATCTGGATGAGGTTTGGCTGGTGGTATCCCCACATAATCCCCTGAAGAACAGAAAAGGACTGGCAAACATGTATGACAGGCTGGAAATGGCAAGGTTAGCCACGGCTTCGGCTGACCACATTAAGGTGAGCGACATCGAATTCAACCTGCCACAGCCCTCTTATACGGTTGATACCCTCGCTTACCTGCATGAAAAATATCCGGACAGGGAATTCAGCCTGATCATGGGTGCAGACAACCTTTCCTCCTTCAAAAAATGGAAGAATTATGAAGTACTGCTAAAGAATTATGCCATTTTTGTATATCCGCGTCCGGGTGTAGACCTTTCCGAATGGGAAGGCCATCCTTCGGTTACATTAACAGAAACCCCTCAAATGGAGCTTTCTTCTACTTTTGTCAGAAAAGCTCTTTTAAATAAAAAAAGTATCCAGTTTCTGGTTCCTGATAATGTAATCGCATTTATGGACAGTAAAAATATGTATCGATAACCTTCCTTGCCGCTGAAAAGATTAGCGGTAGATCAGGAAGATCGTCGGTTTTTTATGCAGGTCAATCCGCTCCTGACGCCATTGTCCAATAGACATACTTTTTATAAATTCGTCTTCTCCCGTGATGTTACACGCTACACAAAGCTGTGTCTGTGCGGAGGTATTTTTCAGGATATCTTCAAACAGGTGATTATTCCGGAAAGGTGTTTCGATAAACAGCTGCGTTTGTTTATGTTTCTCAGAAAGTTGCTCCAATTCCTTGATCCGCTTTACCCGCTCTGCCTTATCTATCGGCAGGTAGCCATGAAAAGTAAAGCTCTGCCCATTAAATCCTGAGGCCATCAAAGCCAGCAGGATGGAACTTGGCCCAACCAACGGTACAACTTTAATTCCTCTCTTATGGGCTTCTGATACGATTTCAGCACCAGGATCAGCAATTCCAGGACATCCGGCTTCACTCATGAACCCCACATCCTTACCTGTCATCAATTCTTTGAAATAAGGTACCATGGAATCATTACGTTTATGTTTACCATAATCATGGATGGTGAGGTCACTTTGCGGAATCCTGATCCCTGCCTCCTTTAAAGACTTCCTTGCTGTTTTTTCGTTTTCTACGATATAGGTATCAATGGCATTGATAGTTTCGATCAGATACGGAGTAAATGATTTCGCCGAAACATTTTCTGACAAGGTTACCGGAATGAGGTATAATACGCCTTTTTTCATTAGTGAATATTGTTTTTTAAAGATTAGAAGCTATCATAAGCATTTTTCATTAGCTCTTATTGTTCTTTATTTGCATTCAAGAACTCGCAAGCTCGGTTTTTCATTAGCTCTTATTGTTCTTTATTTGCATTCAAGAACTCGCAAGCTCGGTTTTCATTGCTGTTTGTAAGCGTTAAGCTTATGATAGTTTCATTTGAATATAATTGTGTTTTATTTGAATTCATGAACGCGCATGCCCGGTTTTCATTGCTATCTGTAAACAGTATGCTGATGATGATTTCATTTGATATTTATTTATAGCTACGGAATCTGTCTGCCAGCCTGATCTTTTTGCATTTCTAATCCTGCAGGTTTCCTGATCTATTTTTTATTTTATTACAAAATAAGAGAATAATAACCTCTAAAAAGAAGTTTGGCTCAAATATTGGATACAATAAATTATATCAGGTGCAAACTTAACTATTATTACCATTTATACTTACATTGCCTGGAGGGCGACTAACAAATATAAACACTGAAGAAAGAATCATTGATCATCCGCTATTGGGTAATCTTCCAGTGATCTTATCATCATATTTCATAGACAATTAAACTATTACAGAGCTTTCAGCTCTCATTGATATAAAACTAAGAGGTTAGGTTTATTTTAATACACACACAAATGAAAAACATGATCAAATTGCCGGCGATATTGCTTGGGCTACTGCTCCTGCTCACCGGAATCACACAGAAGGCAATGGCACAGGATGATGACATTAGCCTTGAAACGTTTTATGACGAATTATCTCCCTACGGACAGTGGATACAGGATCCAGATTATGGATATGTATGGCGGCCCGACGTGGATAGGAATGATTTCAGGCCATATTATACCAATGGCCATTGGGCAATGACAGAATACGGCAATACCTGGATCTCTGATTATGACTGGGGATGGGCACCATTTCATTATGGCCGTTGGGTACTGAACAGTTTTAATGACTGGATCTGGATCCCTGATACGGTATGGGGACCAGCCTGGGTGACCTGGAGAAGCGGTGGTGGTTATTATGGATGGGCTCCCTTACGTCCAGGACTTGGTATAGATATCAGTATCGGCAGCGGGGGTTACGACATTCCTTTCAGCTGGTGGGTATTTATTCCTCAGCGAACCATTTATAGCAGCTATTATCCAAGATACTACGGTCGCAATAGAAATATCTATAACCGTACTACTTATATCAATTATACGTACAGAAGTGACAGACATGTTTATTATACCGGTCCAAGGGCCAATGATATCAGGCGTGTAACGAACAGAAATGTAACGGTATATAATATTAACAGATCAACCAGACCTGGAAGAACAAACATTTCAAATAATAACATCAACATTTACAGTCCTCGCGGAGGAAGATCAGGAGTGAATACCGGACGTCCTTCACAACCAGACAGGAACAATCAAGGGAATGCTGTTCGCCCCGGACAACCAGGAAGAACCAATAACAGAAATAACGAATCTGGAAACCCTGCCAATAATGCAACCCGTCCAGGACAACCAGGGAGAACCAATAATAGAAATAACGAATCTGGAAACCCTGCCAATAATACAACTCGCCCAGGACAGCCAGGGAGAAATAATAATAGAAATAACGAATCGAGAAACCCTGCCACAAACCCACGTACTCGCGAAGGTGAACCACGTCAGGAGCAGCAACAACAGCAACGTGAAAACCAACAACGCCAGCAGCGTGAAGGGCAGCAACGTCAGGAGCAGCAACAACAACAGCAACGTGAAAACCAACAACGCCAACAGCGTGAAGGGCAGCAACGTCAGGAGCAGCAACAACAACAGCAACGTGAAAACCAACAACGCCAACAGCGTGAAGGGCAGCAACGTCAGGAGCAGCAACAACGCGAACAACAACAGCAACGTGAAAACCAACAACGTCAACAGCGTGAAGGGCAGCAACGTCAGGAGCAACAGCAACGCGAACAACAACAACGCCAACAGCGTGAAGGGCAGCAACGTCAGGAGCAACAGCAACGCGAACAACAACAACGCCAACAGCGTGAAGGGCAGCAACGTCAGGAGCAACAGCAACGCGAACAACAACAACGCCAACAGCGTGAAGGGCAGCAACGTCAGGAGCAACAGCAACGCGAACAACAACAACGCCAACAGCGTGAAGGGCAGCAACGTCAGGAGCAGCAGCAACGTGAAAACCAACAACGCCAGCAGCGCGAAAGTCAGCAACGAAGTTCAGAAGGACAGTCTTCAAGGACTGGCAGGAGCAGAGGATAAAACAACAGATAAAAACCGGTTATGATTAGCCGGTTTTTATTTTATATATTATATTTATCTTTGCAGCCTCAATCAAGCAAATACGCTTAACTCTTTATGATCCACCCCGAAATAGAAAAAAGAAAAACATTTGCCATTATCAGTCACCCCGATGCGGGGAAAACAACATTAACAGAGAAATTTCTGTTGTTTGGCGGGGCAATTAATACAGCTGGCGCTGTGAAGCGCAATAAAGCCAACCAAAGCAGCACATCCGATTTCATGGAAATCGAAAAACAGCGTGGAATATCTGTTGCCACCTCTGTGATGGGCTTTGAATACAAAGATAAACGCATCAACATTCTGGATACCCCAGGTCACAAAGACTTCGCGGAAGATACTTACAGAACATTATCCGCTGTGGATAGTGTGATCCTTGTCGTTGACTGTGTTAAGGGTGTGGAGGAACAAACCGAGAAGCTCATGGCCGTGTGCCGTATGCGGAATACTCCGGTAATTATTTTCGTGAATAAAATGGACCGTGAAGGTAAAGATGCCTTTGATCTTCTTGACGAAATCGAAAACAAATTAAGCATCAGCCTCTGTCCCCTTTCATGGCCTATCGGCCAGGGACACACCTTCAAAGGCGTTTACAGTATTTTCAACAAACACCTCAACCTGTTTGAACCTGATAAAACTAAAATTGCCGATCCGGTAATCGAGGTAGATGACCTGAATGATGATAACCTCAACAACTTCCTCAAACCAAAAGAACTGGAAACATTAAAAGGCGATCTGGAACTGGTTGAAGGTATCTATGGTACATTGGATCCGGTAATGTATACGGAAGGATTGCTGGCACCTGTTTTCTTTGGGAGTGCAATCAACAACTTTGGAATCAAAGAACTGCTGGATACCTTCATTAAAATTGCCCCTAGCCCAAGAAGCAGGGAAGCAGAACAAAGAGAAGTACTGGTAGAAGAAAAAAACTTCTCCGGATTCGTCTTTAAGATCCATGCCAACCTTGATCCCAAACACCGTGACCGTATTGCCTTCCTGAGAATCTGTTCAGGCAAGTTTGAAAGAAATAAATTCTACTACCATACCCGTCAGGATAAAAAACTGAAATTCTCCAATCCCATGGACTTCATGGCCAATGAAAAAAGTATTGTGGAAGAAGCATGGCCGGGAGACGTTGTGGGATTATACGATAGCGGAAACTTTAAAATTGGCGATACCCTGACTGAAGGTGAGAAATTACAATTTAAGGGCATTCCGAGCTTCTCTCCTGAAATATTTAAGGAAGTAGAGAATATGGACCCACTTCGTACAAAACAGCTGGAGAAAGGCATACAACAGCTTACAGAAGAAGGTGTCGCCCAGTTATTCACGGCACAGCCGGGGAACAGAAAGATCATCGGTGCTGTCGGAGATCTGCAATTCGAGGTGATCGCCTTCCGTTTAGAGCATGAATACGGGGCAAAAGCACGCTTCCGTATGTTAAGTTACAGCCGGTCCAACTGGGTAACTTCTACAGACAAGAAGAAGATGGAAGAATTTCTGAAACGGAAACAACAGCATATTGGACAGGATAAAGACGGTAATCCTGTTTTCCTTGCCGATAATGACTTCATGATCAACATGACAAAACGCGATTATCCGGATATCGAATTCCATAAGACCTCCGAATTCAAATAAGATAATACCTACCACGCTGTTTTACCTGCAGGCCAATGATCAATCATCCCTCGCCTGCAGGTCATACTTATCCCCCTCTGACTAAGCCTACTCCCCCACGCGCTTATTTTAATTGCTTAACATTATCGTAATATTAAAAGCTGACTTTTGCAGCACGAGATCAGGTTTTATCAGATGCAAGAGGAAAATAAGCAAGCTATTGGTGAGATATATGAAAAGTTCTGGAAGGAACTCTACCTGGTGGCCTTCCGTCACCTGCGCTCTGAAGAAGATGTAGAAGATATCTTACATGACATTTTTCTATCCCTGCTTACCGGAAACATTATTCTGGAGAAAGATGAATCGATCAGGGCATTTCTTCATATGCGCCTGAAAAGCAGAATCATAAATTTCCACAGGAAACAATTCATTCAGGCCAGCTATAAAACACAGGAATCCAACAGGGAAGAAATAGCCCATACCGATAGTGAGACCAAGCTCATGGCCCGCGAGTTGGAAGGCCTGGTACAGGAAGAAATTGATCGTATGCCTGAAAAAATGAAGCAGATTTTCCTGCTGAGCCGGAATGAATTCCTCAGCAATGAAGAAATAGCCAATCAGCTGAACCTTTCCAACCAAACGGTCAGAAACCAGATGAGTTCCGCAATAAAAAGAATCAGGATCGCCGTGAACCTCTATGGCCAGGACACGATCTCCCCTGCCGCACTTCACACCTTGATAACAATCAGCACCCTACTGTTAATTCCACATTAACAAACGGTACCATTCCTATTAAATGTAAAAACCGCCTAGTACATCCCCTGTCCTGAACTGGTTATGTTGTAGATGGCCGAGTTAAACAGAGTAGTATTGCAGGAATTACTGCAAAAAGAAGCAGAAGGAACACTGACCCCGCATGAACAGCAAATGCTGGAGGAATGGCACCATACATTTGATGTGCCTGAACGTGCGCAGGAAGTATTCCGGGATAGTCAACACGAACAACTCGTTAAACTCAGGTTGTTCAACAGAATCCTGAAAAGCGGGTATACTGAAAAAGAAAAAATTCCCCCGAAAAAAACAATCCGGTTTCATCCCTCCTTTCGCTGGACAGCAGCAGCAATATTCCTTCTCGTGCTGGGTTATGGTACCCTTCAGCTAAAGAAAAGCAAGATTCCACCACACAGCTATGCAGGAATAAAGAAAGCCAGTTCCCATCCTTTGCCCAAAGGAGTAAAAAGAATTGTTCTGGCCGACGGAAGTACCGTCATCCTGAATAAAGACAGCCATTTAGATTATCCGGAAACATTCGGCAGCAATACCCGTGAAGTTTATTTACGCGGAGAAGCCTATTTCGACATTCAGCATGATGAAAAAAAACCTTTCCTGGTACATACCGGAAAATTAACCACGCGGGTTTTAGGAACTGCGTTTAATATCAAAGCCAAAGCAAATGAAAATGATGTTGAAGTTACGGTATCACGGGGTAAAGTAGCCGTATCCGACCAGCAGAAAACACTGGCCGTATTGCTACCCGATCAGAAGATCAACTACCATGTCAATTCCAGTACTGCAGAGAAATCTTCTTCCAATGCTAAAATTGCTACGTTATGGAAAGAAGAAGACCTGGTGCTGAACGATATCGCCATGGATCAGGCCATCAACCTTCTGGAAGAACGTTATGGTGCTGAAATCAGCCTGGCAAGCGATCAGATCAGCCACTGCAAATTTACGGCTTACTTCCTCAATACGACCAGCCTCAGGCAGGTACTGAGTGTCATCAGTAAACTCAATAACCTCAGCTATACACAAACAAAAAATGGAGTATACATCCTCTCCGGAGACGGGTGTGAAATAAAAAAATAAAACACAAATGAAACAACACTGATCCTCAGCACACCAAGAAAAAAATGCCCTGAGCCATAGCATCTCAACTCAATAGCTACAGGGCATCGCGAGTATTAACAAAAATTAAATTATTAAAACCCAATTGCAAGTTATGAAAAAAAACTTTGCGTGTAACCTTTTGCCTCTGAATCCAAATCATTTTGGACAACAAAGAGCTATAGTTGTATTACTCAGCCTTATGAAATTAAGCTTCCAAGTATTATTAATCCTGCTGGTCTCTGCCCAACTGCTGGTGGCCAGTACATTAAAAGGACAAAATCTAAATGAGATCAGGATCAAAATAGATTTCAGAAATGTTTCCCTAACCACTGCCATACAAAAGATACAGCGTAAAACACAGTTCCGCTTCGCGTTCAAAGAGAGCGACCTCAGCAACATGGCCAATATCTCCCTGCCGAATGAGGAAAGATCATTCAAGGCCACACTGGACCTGCTCTTCAAAAACCAGGGCATTGCCTATACACAGGTTGAAAACAGCATCCTGTTATTCAAAAAAAGCGCTGCTGCGGAAAGCGGTATGCTTCAGCAAGAGGGATCCGGTCAGTCTGCCCTCCTGATCAGCGGTAAAACACAGGATGAAAAAGGCCTGGGCTTAATCGGGGTCAGTGTAAAAGAAAAAGGAACCAGCAATGGCACAACAACAGACGCCAATGGTTTTTACAGATTAAACGTAAGCACTGAAAACGCCATCCTTGTTTTCTCTTATATTGGGTATACCACTAAGGAAGTTACTGTAGGTACACAGAAAAACATCACGGTTGTACTTACTGAAGATAAGAAACTACTGAACGATGTGGTCGTTATTGGTTATGGTACCGTTAAAAAGAAAGATGCAACAGGCGCCATTTCCACGATCAACCCTGATGGGTTCAACAAGGGAAGCCAGATCAATGCACAGGATGCATTGTTAGGTAAAATTGCAGGGGTAAATATCACTCCCGGTAGTGGTGCCCCTGGTGATGGCGGAACTATCCGGATCCGCAGCGGATCGTCCCTCTCTGCCAGTAATGACCCGCTAATCGTTATTGACGGAGTACCTATCGACAATACCTCTATTCAGGGATCTTCCAATATCTTAGGCATCATCAACCCTAACGACATTGAAAGTTATACAGTCCTCAAGGACGCATCTTCAACTGCCATCTACGGATCACGTGCCAGCAATGGGGTCATCATCATTACCACCAAAAAAG
Source organism: Pedobacter sp. AW31-3R (assembly GCF_052180285.1). NCBI lineage: Bacteria > Pseudomonadati > Bacteroidota > Sphingobacteriia > Sphingobacteriales > Sphingobacteriaceae > Pedobacter > Pedobacter sp. AW31-3R. The sequence goes on from NZ_CP197475.1 coordinate 6,461,519, forward strand.
GATCCCGCAGCGGTGCCATGGCTTTAAATTACAGCAATAACTTTACTACAGGTTCCATCACCAAAAAAATAGATGTATTGAACGGTGATGAATACAGGGCATTCATCACCACACACAATGCGGCCTCCCCGACGGTAATAGCCGGACTGGGGACAGCAAATACCGACTGGCAGGATGAGGTCTTCCGTACTTCTTTCGGACAGGAGCACAACCTGGGCATATCCGGAAATTTGAAAGCTATTCCTTACCGGATTTCCCTGGGGTACAACAACCAGAACGGTATCATCAAAACGAATAACTATGAGCGTTTTACCGGAAGCCTCAATTTAAGCCCTACTTTCCTTGACAACCATTTAAAGGTGAATATGAATGTGAAAGGCAGCCATGAAACAAACAGGGATGCGGATGAAAATGTATTGGCCTCGGTCCTGACTTTTGATCCTACACGCCCTGTGTTTGAAAGCAACGCCAATAATTATGGCCTGGGTTATTTTACCTGGTTATCTTCCACAGGAACGCCCCTGACCATCGCTGATGCCAATCCTGTGGCGGCACTCGACCTGCGCAACAGTACCTCAAAAATCAACCGCAGTATCGGGAATGCTTCCATCGATTATAAAATACATGGCCTGGAAGATTTACGTTTCAACCTCAACCTGGGATATGATGTGTTAAAAAGCAAAGGACATGAGCTGATTGAAGACAATGCCCCGGCAACCTATGTAGCGGTTAAAAAAGACGGACAAGGCCTTGATCATACCTATACCCAGAAAAAAGACAATCAGTTAATGGATTTTTATGCCAACTACACCAAACAACTGGGCATACATAACCTGGATGTACTGGTAGGTTACGGCTGGCAGCACTTTACCTCAAGCCTGAATGATACACAGCTGAACAGAAGAGCTGAGCAACTGTTCGATCCTACCCATTACGAGTCAGAAAATTACCTGATCTCCTTTTACGGACGTCTGAACTATTCCATCGCTTCAAAATATCTGTTCACCGCAACCTTACGTTCTGATGGTTCAAGCCGCTTCACGAAAGAGAACAGGTGGGGATATTTCCCTTCAGCAGCTTTTGCATGGCGCATGAACCAGGAAGATTTCATGAAAAATTCGACGGTGGTTTCCGACCTGAAGCTACGCCTGAGTTATGGCCAGACTGGTCAGCAGGATATTGGTTCAGATTACCCGGCCCTGTCGACTTATACGGCAAGTTATAACAATTCACGTTACCAGTTAGGTGATGAATGGTATACCACCTACAGACCTAACGGATATGATCCGAATATCAAATGGGAGACAAATGAGACTTTCAACCTGGGTCTGGACTTCGGTTTCCTGAATAACCGCATTACCGGTAGCGTAGATGCCTATCGCCGCAACACGACCGACTTGCTGAACCAAATCCCCGTAGCCGCAGGATCAAACCTGGCAACTGAAATTTATACCAATGTGGGATCCATGAAAAACTCAGGTATTGAGTTTGCCATCAATACCGTCCCTGTTTCCGCTACCAACTTTAAATGGGAAATTGGTGCAAACATTTCACATAGCAAATCTGAAATCACGAAGCTGAATACCATCGATGCCGCAAATTACGGAGTGATGATCGGCCCGGTTTCAGGAACAGGAAAAACAGTACAGATCCATTCTGTAGGGTATGCCCCATACACCTTTTACCTGGCACAACAGGCATATGATGAGCAGGGCCAACCTATTGAAGGACAATACGTACAACCTGATGGCAGTGTTTCTTCTACAGCCACACTGGTTAGAAACCACTCTGCAACACCTTCAACCTATCTGGGATTAACTTCCAGATTCACTTACAAACAATGGGACCTGGGTTTTAATGCACATGCTGCATTCGGACACTCCATCTACAACTATGTAGCCGCCAATGACCATATGGGAAGTGTGTACGAAGCGAATACCTATAAAAACATCCAGCAGTCGACCATGGACAGTGGTTTTGAAGCAGAACAGCTGTATTCGGATTACTTCCTTGAAAACGGTAACTTCTTCAGAATGGATAACATCACCTTAGGATATACTTTCCCGAAAATCGGAAAGAGAAAAAGTTCCCTCAGCATCTCTGCAGCTGTTCAGAATGTATTTGTGATCACGAAGTATTCCGGCCTTGATCCGGAAGCATTTTATCGCTCAGGCAGTACTTCATACCTGGGTATCGATAAGAACTTATACCCAAGACCAAGAGTCTTCATGGCAGGTCTAAAATTTAATTATTAATCATGAGCTACTCATTTATGAAAACTATATCTCGTTTATTTACCCTATTCTTATTTTGTATAGTTGTGTCCTCTTGTACCAAGGACCTGGATACTTTACCTCTTGACGACAATGAACTGGTAGCCGATAAGTTATATGCCGATGCCGCGAACTATAAAGGTGTACTGGCCAAATGTTATGGCGCACTTGCCTTAACCGGTCAACAAGGTGGCGATGGGGGTGACAATGACCTGGGTTCCTTCAACGAAGGCTACGGAGGATATACCAGGATCCTCTTTTACCTGCAGGACCTGACCACAGACGAGGTGCTGATGCCCTCCTCCACCAATGGCTTGCGTGAATGCTTAACCATGAGCTGGACGCCCAATACCGCAGTGATTCAGGGTGCTTATACCAGGCTTTACCTTACTATCGGATACTGTAATGAATTCCTGCGCCAGACTACACCTGAAAAACTTGAAGCCCGCGGCGTAGCCAATGCAGCGGAAATCAAGAATAATTTGGCAGATTACAGAAATGAAGCCAGGTTCATCCGCGCTTATTGCTACAGTGTGCTGGGTGACCTTTTCGGAGATATCCCTTTTGCCACTGAAGAGCTTGGTGTAGGAACAATGCCACACCAGAAATCACGTAAGGAGGTCTTTGCCTATGTGGAAAGCGAGCTGCTAGACCTTGCAACAACCCTAAAAGACCCGCATGCCAATGAATTTGCGAGAGTAGACAAAGCTGCTGCCTGGTTCCTGCTGGCCAGGATATATTTAAATGCGGAAGTTTATACGGGCCTGAGCCAGTATGCGAATGCCTATAAATATGCAAAACAGGTAATCGATGCCAATTTCCCTTTGGCCAAAGAATACCGCAATAACTTCCTTGCCGATAACCATACCTCAACAGAGATCATCTGGCCATTGGTACAGGATGGACTGAACGGACAGTCATCTGCCGGAACAAACTTCTTCGTCAAGGCATTCGTGAACGGCAATATGCAAAGTTATTTCGACACCGGTATCGGTACCAAAGGCTGGGGTAACGTACGTGTTAAACCACAGTTTGTCGACAAATTTGATGTGGCAGACCAGACCTTCAATACAGCCGATGTATGGGGGAACACAAAAAAAGATAAAAGGGCACAATTTTTCACCATCGGACACAATAAACAAACAGCGACAGCGACCGGTAGCTTCTCTACCCTGTTCACAGATGGGTATGCACTCATCAAATGGCGCAATGTCAAGGCTGATGGCGGTGCAGCAAGTGACGGAACCTATGTTGATGTGGATTTCCCGCTGTTCAGGTCTGCCGACAGTTACCTGATGGCCGCAGAGGCAATTCTTCGTGGCGGTGGCGGTACAAAAGCAGAAGCCCTTGCCAATGTCAATGAAGTGCGGAACAGGGCATACCAATCAGGAGCCTATGGTACCGACCTTTCAGGGGCGATTACAGAAAGTGAACTGACACTGGATTTCCTGCTTGACGAACGTGCAAGGGAGTTCAGTACAGAGCTGGTCAGGCGTACAGACCTTATCCGTTTCGGTAAATTTGTAAAAAACAACAACTGGGCATGGAAAGGTAATGTACTGAATGGAAAAGACATGGATGACAAATATGTATTATTCCCGCTTCCGGCTTCTGACATCAGTGCGAACCCGAACCTGGTTCAGAATCCCAACTACTAGTCAGCTCTTTTTCTAGTCATACATTGTTTCCGGATTTCTATCCATCCGGAAACAATGCTTTTAATCCAATATACATGCAAAAACGAAAAACGGGTGCTACATTCCCGAATGCACTGCTTTTTTCTGTATTCTTATTTTCAGGAATTGACAGTGTTTCAGGCGGCAGTCTCCACGTACAACAAGCCGGCAGGCCAATCCCCAAAATATGGAATGTCCCTGCCGATTACCCCACAATTGCTGCTGCAGTCCAAAAGGCAGAAAATGGCGACCAGATTATTCTCGCACCGGGGATCTATAAGGAAAACACCATCGACCTGCATAAAGCCATCACCATTTCCTCGAAATGGAAACTGGATAAACGCCAGGAGCATATTGATAAAACAGTTATTGATGCCGAAGGAAAAACATTGTTTAATATCAATGTGGACGGTACTGAAATTAGCGGACTCAGCCTGATCAACGGGGACCATACGCTTGAAAACAAAGCCAGCGTCAGGATCATTCATAACCATTTCATCAATAACCTGGATGCAATCAGCATGGAAGGCGGAAGTGGCGGCTACATTGCTAATAATTTAATAGAAAATGACAGGGATGATGGTATTGATATGGATATCGGAGATGATGCGCGGCCAAACATCGGTACGGACATCGTGGTCACAGGCAATACCATTGTCAACAGCCATGATGATGGCATTGAGATCCGTTTATTCAAACGTCCGAACCAGAATATCCGGTATGACATTGGAAACAACCGGATCATAGGCAGCAAAAATGCCGGCATTCAGCTGATCTCTTATGATGTGCCAACAGGAAAGATCTTCAACATCCACCACAATACCTTCCAGTATTGTAAAACCGCATTGGGCTGTATGTCGGGTGGAAGAACAATGGAAAACCTGGAAGGAACCGACAAAATGGATGAAACGGTATATTTCTATAACAATAGTATCGCCTACAATCAAATGGCCGCAACAGGCGGAAACCATATTGTCGCCATCAACAATGTACTATACAAAAACACCTTAGGCGGATTTAAACATTTCGGAGCGGAGTCAGTTCTTGTAAATAACCTATTTTATGATAACAATGGTGCCGACCTGACCGACATAAACAGCCATGTTGCCATGATACACGCACAGGTTAGCCTTGGGGCCGATCCGGGATTAAATGAACTGGAAGCCCTCATGGGCAAAAACAGCCAGCCTGCTCCTAAAGCAGGCTATTCTTCTGCCGGTAATGACATGGTGGTTACGGAAGCTGAATTTACAGTAAACGGTAAACAATCCGGAGAACCGGGTAATGGCAGTGCGCCCTTCTGGAAACAGGTTGGAGGTTTGGCTGAAGCAACACTTTCTACCCCGAACGCCCTCTCTTCTACTGTAAAACTACCTAAACCCGGCATCTATGAATTCTTGTTTTCTTCTTCCCTGCAAAGCTCCGGATCGGATAAACTTACTGTCAGGTATATCAGCAAGGCTAAAAAACAGGAATATTTGTTCAGGGACACCAAAGAAAATACTTTCCAGGCAGGAGGTTTTCAATATGCCTATGGTACGTTCAGGGAAGAGCAACCGAACAATAGCCTGGCCCGGGGTGCCGTTTTAATGGAAAAGGGCGCTGCGCTGGAATATTCATTAGGGATCACTCAAAGCAGGGACTACTTCCTATGGATAAAGGCGAAAACCAGCAGTAAGTCAGCCATGATGGACTTTACCTATGACCATAAAACACAGGGGCTCATTGAGGTCAGCAACCGTTCCGGATATTCCTGGTACAAACTTGATTCCACCATTCAGGCAGATGCCGGACAATGGAGTTTAATCCTGCATGCGCTTTCCGGAAACATTCAGGTAAAGGATATTCTCTTTACCCCCGACGCGACCTTTAATCCTGCAAAATAAACCCAGTAAAACAGTATCCATAAACAGCGAGGCTGCCAGATCATCTCTGGCAGCCTCGCTGTTTTTATATCACCTGGTGCATCACACAGGTTAGAAAATGCTTATTTTAATTTTCCCAGTGCAGCTTTGATACGCGGGATCATTTCATTGATATCTGTCAATGAACAACCGCCCACAGAAGCACGGAACCAGTTTTCATTCTGGTCAGTACCGAAAGCCGAGAATGGCACCAGGGCAACACCAGCCTCATTAATCAGATAAAACACAAGGTCGGTCGCATCTTTCAACAGCTCTCCCGAAGCCGTAGTTTTACCGATATAATTGATTTCAAGGGTCAGATAAATTGCACCCATCGGTACAATTGCATCCACCGCAAATCCTTCATTCTTCAATTCCTGGAATCCATTATACAAGGCATCAAGGCTCAGCTGAACTTGTTTTTTGAAAGAAGTAAGGAAATGATCCACCTGGGTTTTATCTGCAAAATAAGTCGCCATCGCCACTTGTTCCGCTTTAGGAGCCCATGCACCAATGTGCATCAGAAACGCCTTCATTTTACTGATCACCTTTGCAGGTCCGAATCCCCAGCCTACACGCACACCTGTTGCTGCCAGACATTTTGAAACCCCGTCAATATAGATGGTATATTCTTTAATTTCAGGACGCAGGCTTACCGGATTCACATGTTCCTTACCAAAGGTAAGCAGTGAATAAATCTGGTCGTACATGATATACAATGGCTTCTCTCCCTCTGCCCTCGATTTATTCTCTTCAAGAACCATATCACAGATCTCAGCCAGCTGCTCTGCAGTGAACATCGTACCTGTAGGGTTCAAAGGAGAACATAAAGCCAGTAAGGTAGCACCTTTGATATGTGGTTTCAGCAATGCTGCAGTCGGCATAAAATTAGTTTCTGCAGTAGTCTCTACCGCAATTCCCTTTGCGGAAGAAAGATGAACATAATGGTTATTGTTCCATGAGGGTGCAGGATAAATCACCACATCTCCAGGATCAATCAAAGCCAGGTAAGTTGCATAGATCAACGGACGTGAACCGGCTGAGACAAGAATCTCATTGGTTTCAAAATCAAGGTCATACCTGTCTTTTAATACTCCCGCAATTGTCTGGCGTAAAGGCATAATACCATCTGCCGGCGGGTAATTGGTATGGTGAGCATTATATGCTTTTATAATCTCGTCTTTCAACTCTACCGGAATAGGGAAAATTGAAGGGTCGAAATCACCTATGGTCAAATTGGCAATCTTAGCACCTTTACTTTTCAGCTCATTTACCTCGTTACCGATTTTAATGATTTCTGATCCAATAAGGGAGTTTGCTAATACCGATACATTCATTGCTTTTATTTTATTAGTGGTTAGAATTAAGCCAGCAATTGTTGGATTGCTGATTTGGTTTTTTCAAAATTAAACTGGTCGAGTATGGCCTCCATCATTTTCTCAATTTCCTCATTGCACAGGTTGCCAATACTTCCTTCATGGGTATGATTTACTTTTATGCCCGGTTCAAAGGTACCATTTTCTATAGTTTCTCCTACAATCTTATAGGCTTCCCGGAAAGGAACCCCTTTTAATGCCAGGTCATTCACCACCTCCACGCTAAACAGGTACGCATATTTTTTATCGGCCAGGATTTCTTCCTTGATATCGATATGCTGAAACATATAAGCCGTCATTTCCAGGCACTCATTTAGCGAGGTCATGGCAGGGAATAAGTTCTCTTTTAATAACTGCAGATCCCTGTGGTAACCGGATGGCAGGTTGGTTGTCATCATCGCAATCTCATTCGGCAATGCCTGAATTTTATTGCAACGGGCACGGATCAGCTCAAAAACATCAGGGTTCTTTTTATGGGGCATAATGCTCGATCCTGTGGTCAGTTCATCGGGAAACTTGATAAACCCAAAATTCTGATTGATAAACAGGCATACATCCATCGCCATTTTGGCCAATGTTGCCGCCACAGATGACATGGCCTGCGCCAATATCCGTTCTGTTTTACCCCTACCCATCTGTGCGTACACCACATTATAGTTCAGGTTCTCAAAACCCAGTAGCGTAGTCGTCATCGACCTGTTTAAAGGGAAAGAAGAGCCATAACCGGCAGCAGATCCCAGCGGATTTTTATTGCAGATCTTCCAGGCAGCAAGCATGACTTCCATATCGTCGACCAGGCTTTCTGCATAAGCACCAAACCAGAGCCCAAAAGATGAAGGCATGGCAATCTGCAAATGGGTGTAACCCGGTAATAATTTATGTTTATGCTGATTGCTCAGCGCAACCAATTGCTGAAATAAAGAGGCAGAATTGTGGACCATCTCCTCAATCCTGTCACGGAAAAAGAGTTTCAGGTCGACCAAGACCTGGTCATTACGTGAACGTCCGCTATGGATTTTTTTTCCTGCTTCCCCAATACGTTGGGTAAGCAGCCATTCCACCTGTGAATGTACGTCTTCAACTGTATCTTCAATGATGAACTCCCCGGCTTCAATCTCTTTATAGATATTTTTAAGCTCCTTTTGAATTTCATCCAGTTCCGCAGCGGTTAGTAAGCCAATACTTTCCAGCATCTCTACGTGCGCCAGAGAACCTAAAACATCAAAAGCAGCCATTTGCAGATCAAGCTCTCTGTCTTTACCAACCGTAAAGCTCTCAATGTCTTTGTTTACTTCTATATTTTTTTGCCAGATTTTCATTAGTGAATATTGTTTTTTTAAAAGTTATGAAGCTATCATCAGCATTTTTCATTAGCTCTTATTGTTCTTTATTTGTATTCAAGAACTCGCAAGCTCGGTTTTTCATTAGCTCTTATTGTTCTTTATTTGTATTCAAGAACTCGCAAGCTCGGTTTTTCATTGCTGTTTGTAATCAGTATGCTTATGACGGTTTCATTAGAATATGACTTGTTATTATCTGTTATGAAGCTATCATCAGCGTATTCATTGCTTCTTGTTAGCAGTAAGCTGATGATGGGTTCATTAGAATATATTTGTTATTTTCCGTTAATTACCGGTTTAAGCATATCAATATACAACTGAATCCCTTCAGCGATTTCATTCACATACACATATTCGTCAGCCATATGGGAACGTGCAGAATCACCGGGACCAACCTTTACCGATGGAATGCTCAGCAGTGCCTGATCTGATGTTGTCGGTGAACCATAAGTTGTCCTTCCCAATGCTATACCTGCCTGCACCAAAGGATGCTCTTTGTCTATGGACGAAGGTTTTAACCTTACCGAACGGGGTTTAACTTCACAATCCACATTGGTACGGATAATCTTCAGGACCTCTTCATTCGTATAGGAATCCGTTACCCGCACATCCACTGTAAACGTACAGGTTGCCGGAACCACATTGTGCTGTGATCCTGAATTGATAATCGTTACCGACATCTTCAGCGGGCCAAATACTTCAGACACCTTTGCAAATCGGTAATTCCTGAACCATTCAATATCCTTCAATGCCTTATAAATGGCATTATCTCCTTCTTCCCTTGCTGCGTGTCCCGCTTTTCCGGTCACTGTACAATCCAGCACCAGCAATCCGCGCTCTGCAATAGCCAGGTTCATGAGTGTGGGCTCCCCTACAATACCAAATTCCAGTTCACCGAGCTCTGGCAGGATACATTCCAGGCCATTATTCCCAGAAATTTCTTCTTCTGCTGTGGTAGCCAGACAAATATTATAACTCAGTTCTTCCTGTTCATAAAAATAAAGAAAAGTAGCGATCAGTGACACCAGGCAACCACCTGCGTCATTGCTCCCCAGTCCATACAACTTTCCGTCTTCAACCTTTGGCTCATAGGGGTCGCGGCTATATCCTGAATTCGGCTTCACCGTATCGTGATGGGAATTGAGCAGTAAGGTGGGCTTTGAGGCATCAAAGTGTTTATTATAAGCCCAGATATTATTTAACTTACGGTGTACAGGAATATTCCGTTCTTCCAGAAACCGTACAATGACTGCTGCTGTCTGGTCTTCTTCTTTACTAAAGGATGGAATGCTGATTAACTCTTTCAGCAGTTCCAGGCTATCCTTTTGCAGTATTTCTATCATAAATTATTCTTTTGTATATAGTGCCCCCGCTTTAATAGCAGACAGCTTAATGCCTTTGATCAGGGACGAACTGAAGCCATTGTGCTCCATTTCATTTAAACCGGCAATTGTACATCCTTTAGGCGATGTCACCTTATCGATCTCCTGTTCCGGATGCGATTGCATCTTTAACAACAAATCTGCCGCTCCCTTTGCAGTCTGAACAGCCATTTTCAAGGCCTCATCTGCATGGAAGCCGATCTCTACGCCACCCTGGGATGCCGCACGTATGGCACGCAGGAAGAACGCAATACCACAGGCACATAAAGCCGTTGCCGAGGTCATCAGTTCTTCATTTATCTTCACCACAGCGCCTACCGTTTCAAACATACGGACCACCTCGTCCACATGGGATGCAGAAGCATTATCGGTGGCTACACAGGTCATAGACTGTCCGATAGCAATTGCCGTATTCGGCATCGCACGAATCACCTCAAGTTTTTCATGCAGCTTATTCCTGATATCGGCACAGCTTACCCCTGAGGCTACGGAAATCACCACATGTTTCTGCACATCAATGACACCTGCAATCTGCTCCATCAGGTCATTCAGCTGCTGCGGCAAAACTGCCAGCACAATGATGTCTGATGCTGCAACCACAGCCGCATTATCCGCACTCAATACATATCCGTCCTCAGCAAAAGAACTCAGCTTAGTGATATTCCTTCGGGTCAGGCTAATCTGCTTTGCCTCTACATAACTGGCCTTTACCAATCCTTTGGCCAATGAAATACCAATATTACCACTGCCAAGTATGGCTATTTTTCCTGTATATCTTTCCATCTTAATCGATTAATCGGGTACCAAAACCCTGTAAATTGATTTGAGGCAACTCATCTGCCTTGCCAATATAAACGGCCTTCACCCCTTGTCTGATTGCCTCAAAAGCATTGTGCAATTTAGGGATCATTCCTCCGGAAACAACGCCCTCCTGCTGTAAAGTTTCAAACTCGGTACTTTTTATTTCTGCAACAAGCGAAAGCTCATCATCTACATCACGTAGTACCCCTTTCTTCTCAAAACAGTAAACCAGGCGTGTGTCATACAGGGACGACATGGCTACCGCCACAGCAGAAGCAATGGTATCGGCATTGGTATTCAGCAATTGAGAATCCCCGTCATGCGTAATGGCACACAACACCGGAACAAGATTGCTTTTTAGCAGGCTGTCCAGCGTAGCAGAAGAAACGGAGGAAGCATCAAGGTCGCCCACAAAACCATAATCAATAGTCTTTACGGGGCGTTTAACCGCTTTAATCACATTTCCATCAGCCCCGGTAAGTCCGATTGCGTTACAGCCTTTTGCCTGCAACTGTGCCACCATATTCTTATTGATCAGGCCTGCATACACCATCGTCACCACACGCAGGGTTTCGATATCAGTAATGCGCCTTCCCTCTACCATTTTAGCTTCAACCCCCAGGGTGTTACCCAGTTCTGTTGCAATTTTCCCTCCGCCATGGATAAGGACCTTATCTCCCGGCAAAGCCGTAAAATCCAGCAAAAACTGGTGGAGTTTCTCTGAATCATCAATGACGTTACCGCCAATTTTTATTATAGTCAATTGCTTCATGCCCGGTCTGATAGGAAAAAATTAAATCTGCTGAAGCAATGCTTTAAGTACTGCCTGTGCCGCCCATAAGCGGTTTCCTGCTTCATGAATCACCAATGAGTTTGGTCCGTCAAGGATCTCAGATGACAGTTCCAGATCACGGCGTACCGGTAAACAGTGCATTACCTTTGCATCATTTGTTCCCTTCAGTTTCTCATTGTTCATCATCCATCCTTCCGGATAGGTCAGTACCTTTCCATATTCCTTAAAACTCGACCAGTTTTTCACATAGATATAGTCTGCTCCCTGCAATGCTTCCTCCAGGTGATGTGTAATGTGTGCTCCCGGAGTGAAATCTTCCGAAAGTTCATACCCTTCAGGCTGAACAATGGTAAAATCAAGCATATCCAGCTCCTGCGCCTTACACATCCACTCTGCAAATGAGTTTGGGACAGCCTGCGGCAGGGCTTTCACATGTGGTGCCCAGGCAAGAACGACCTTGGGTTTAGCTGCACCTTTCCAGGTCTCCTTAATCGTTACCAGGTCGGCCAGACTTTGCAGTGGATGCCTTGTTGCGCTTTCCAGGCTAACTACAGGAACACCGCAGTATTTAATAAATTTATTGAAAAAATCTTCATTATAATCCTCATCCCTATTCGTTAACTTAGGGAAAGAACGAAGGCCAAGGATATCACAGTACTGTCCCATTACGGCAGCCGCTTCACGGATATGTTCCACTGTCGTGCCATTCATCACCACGCCATCTTCTGTTTCCAGTGCCCAGCCTTCTTTATCCATGTTCATGACCATCACGCTCATGCCCAGGTTAATTGCAGCTTTCTGTGTACTTAAACGGGTACGCAAACTGGGGTTCAGGAAAACCAACCCCAGTGTTTTATTCTTTCCCAGTTCCTGATGTGCATAGGGATTGGCCTTAAGGGCCAATGCATCGTTAACCAATTGGCTGATGTCTTCCACATCATTTACTGAGGTGAATTGTTTCATATTTTGATTCATCCTTCTAGGGCGATTTTAAAGTTTTCAAGAAAATGATCGGCATGTGCCTTCGTGAGGTTCAATGCAGGTAACAACCTGATCACATTTGGTTTGGCCTCTCCGGTAAAAATATGTTGTTTAAATAATAGGTTCTTTTTCACGTGGCTGAGTTCTTCCGGTAATTCAATACCAATCATTAAGCCGCGTCCACGCACTTCCTTCACGACCTCAATTTTCTTCAGTTCAGCAATCAGGTAGGCACCCACTTCTGCAGCATTCTGCATCAGGTTATCCTGTTCCATCATCTCCAGTACGGCCAGTCCCGCAGCGCAGGCAAGGTGGTTTCCACCGAAAGTGGTACCCAGCATATAGTGCCATGCTTTAAACTTAGGGGATATTGAAATTCCGGCGACAGGGAATCCGTTGCCCATTCCTTTCGCCATGGTATACACATCGGCTTCTACGCCTGCATAATCATGGGAATAGAATTGCCCTGTCCTGCCATAACCACATTGAACACTATCGGCAATGTATACGGCATTATGTTCATCACAGAGTGCACGAATCAGCTGAAGGAAAGACACACTAGCCTCCCTGATCCCGCCTACCCCCTGAATACCTTCAATAATGACAGCACTGATTTCATTGCCAATTTCGGAAAAGACCTGTTTCAGCATTGCTTCATCATTAAAAGGAAGGAAAATCACATTTTCTGTTTCATTTACAGGGGCAGTAATCTTAGGGTTATCTGTTGCTGCAACGGCAAGGGATGTTCTGCCATGGAAAGCACCTTTAAAGGCAATCACCAATTTGCGGCCATTATAAAATGAAGCCAGTTTCAGGGCATTCTCATTCGCTTCCGCACCGGAATTGCATAAGAACAACTGATAGTCTGGTTTCCCGGATACTTCACCCAGTTTCTGGGCCAGTTCCACCTGCAAAGGAATTTTTACTGAGTTGGAATAGAAACCAACTTTGTTTAACTGATCAGTTAAACGTTTTACGTAATGCGGGTGCGTATGACCAATAGAGATCACCGCATGACCTCCATATAAGTCTACATACTCCTGACCAGCAGCATCCCATACAATACTGCCTTCGGCTTTCACAATTTCAATGTCATTTAAAGGGTACACGTCGAATAAATTCATTTTTATAAAGCTTTAAGCTGCCTTCCGGGCAGCATAGTGAATAAATAACAGATTTAGTGGAGGTGGGCGCAACAGACTTAAAAAGCTGTTGCTTTAAGCCGTAGTCCCTCCTGCTCGTTCAAACCAAACATTAAATTCATATTCTGTACCGCTTGTCCGCTGGCACCTTTCAACAAATTATCAATTATACTGATAATTAGCAACTTGTTCCCATGTTTTTCTACGTGAACCAGTCCTTTGTTGGTATTTACGACCTGTTTAAGATCAATATTTTTTTTGCTGACATGGGTAAATATATGGTTGGCATAATAATTCTCATACAGGTCCTGCGCTGCTGCTGCGGTCAGGTCACTTTCCACATACATTGCGGCAAGGATGCCCCTGGTAAAATCACCGCGCTGCGGAATAAAGTTCAGGGTGGTATCAAACGCAGGATCAAGCTGGAGCAGACTTTCGCCGATTTCATTCAGGTGCTGATGCTCAAAAGCTTTGTAAACGGAGAGGTTATTATTGCGCCAGCTGAAATGAGATGTTGCGGCCAGACTTTGTCCCGCACCTGTGGATCCTGTGGTGGCATTGATATGCACCTCATTCCTGATCAGTCCTTTTGCAGCCAGTGGCAGTAGGCCAAGCTGGATACAAGTGGCGAAACAACCCGGATTGGCAATTTTTCCCGCTTTGCTGATGCGTTCCCTGTTCAATTCAGGCAAACCATATACCCAATCCTGCCCGGCATTGGCTGCAAGCCTGAAATCCTGGCTCAGGTCAATGATCTTTATGGAAGAAGGTATTGGATGGGCATCCAGGAATTTCTTTGCATCGCCATGTCCCACACATAAAAACAGCACATCGATGTCATGTGACAGTTCTCCGGTAAATCGCAGGTCGGTATCCCCAAGTAAATCGGTATGCACGTCAGAAACCAGGTTCCCCTGGTTACTGGTACTGTTCACAAATGTAATTTCAACGGAAGGGTGGTTGATCAGCAGGCGTAACATTTCGCCCCCGGTATAACCCGCACCACCGATGATTCCTGCTTTAATCTTCATTGTTGTTCACTTTGTGCCAGATCATGACCTGATTACCAAATATTTTAGAGAAGCCTTTCACATCCTCACCCGACCAGGCATTATTCATTTCGCCATAGCTACCGAATTTATTGCTCATCAGGTCGTGGTCAGATTCTACCCCGATCACCTGGAAACGGTAAGGCAATAATTCTACAAACACTTTTCCACTCACTGTTTTCTGTGTATCGGCAAGAAAAGCTTCGATATTACGCATCACAGGATCATGGAACTGTCCTTCATGCAGCCAGTTGCCATAGAAAGAAGCCAGTTGCTCTTTCCAGGAAAGCTGCCATTTAGTTAATGTATGTTTTTCAAGGGTGTGGTGAGCTTTAATCATCACCATTGGTGCAGCAGCTTCAAAACCTACACGTCCTTTGATACCGATAATGGTATCACCCACATGGATATCACGGCCAATACCATAAGGCTGTGCAATTGCCTGCAGTTTCTGGATAGCCGTTACAGGGTCTAATACTTCATTGTCAATGCCTGTCAGCTCCCCTTTTTCGAAAGTAAGCGTCAGTTTACGGCTTTCTGTTGCTGTCACCTGGGTAGGCCATGCTTCTTCCGGAAGAGTTTCATGGGAAGTCAGCGTTTCCTTACCCCCTACAGATGTTCCCCAAAGGCCTTTATTGATGGAATATCTTGCTTTCTCTGCACTGTATTCCACCCCATGGTTTTTCAGGTATTCTATTTCCGCTTCGCGGGATAATTTCAGGTCCCTGATTGGTGTGATGATTTCCACATTGGGAATAATGATGTTAAAAATCATATCAAAACGCACCTGGTCGTTACCGGCACCGGTACTGCCATGTGCTACATAATCCGCACCAATCTTCTTTACATAATTAGCGATTGCTGTGGCCTGACTCACACGTTCTGCACTTACAGACAGTGGGTAGGTTGCATTTTTCAATACATTACCAAATACAAGATATTTGATGCATCCCTCATAATAGTTGGTCGTTTCATCAACCACCGCATGAGAAGCCACACCTAAAGCATAAGCACGTTTTTCTATTTCCTGAAGTTCTTCCTCAGAAAAACCACCGGTATTTACAATCACAGAATGAACTTCAAGTCCACGGTCCTGTGCAAGATAAATACAGCAAAATGAAGTATCTAAACCTCCGCTAAAAGCTAAAACTACTTTCTTTTTCATCGATTTTATATTGATTTTTAATTTAATAAAATCACCGTAATGATTTCATCAGGTGTAAAATTGTAAATAATTTTGATAAGATCTTATACTTAATAGGAATCTTATACTGAAAAGTCATTAAAAAATATGGGTAAACGAATAGATGATAGATTTCAGCTTCCTTTTACTCTCTGGTTTTGGTTTCAAAATTAGGCGTTGCTTAATGCGCATGAAACGTTCATACAGCTTCGGTTTCCGCTGTAACTCCTCCGCAAACTTTTTAGCCACATCATGTTTCTGTGTTGCAGGATCGTACAACATAGCCGTACACATACAGTTCTTGCGCTCCTTGCTTTTTAAAATTTCGAAGTTCACACAGCTCTGGCAACCTTTCCAGAATTCTTCATCCTGGGTAAGTTCAGAATAGGTTACAGGTTCATAACCAAGGCCGGAGTTGATTTTCATAACAGCAAGCCCGGTGGTCAGGCCGAATATCTTTGCTTTAGGATATTTCTGTCTCGACAGTTCAAAGATTTTCTCCTTAATGGTATGTGCCAAACCGACTTTACGGAATTTGGGGCTCACCACCAGGCCAGAGTTGGCCACAAACTGTCCGTGACTCCAGGTTTCTATATAACAGAAACCTGCCCATGAACCGTCTTTATGAAAAGCAATTACGGACTTCCCATCAGACATTTTTCCTGCTACGTACTCAGGAGATCGTTTTGCAATACCAGTACCACGTGCTTTAGCCGACTCTGCCATTTCTTCACAGATTTCTTCTGCAAAAACACGATGTTCATGAAGTGCAACCTGCACTATAAAATCGTTGATATTCATTAAAATGATAACGAAAAAATAAATAAAATATTCAGATTAATTATTTCGGAGAGACAAGGTCTCTGTGATCAGAGTTAGAAAAACTCAAATACGGGGTGTGTAATTTTGCCGACTGGTAGTGACAAAAATGATCGGCTGCAAACGTTCAATATATAAACTCCTTGCAGCAATATTTTTTGCTGTAACGATGGAAAGTTTATGTGTTGCGCTCGTGTTCATTTTTATCTACAATCCTGCTTTAAATTCATTGAGGTGTAAAGGTTTAAATAAATATTGGGATGTGCAATAAGTTTTTAATTTTTTTACAAAAAATCAGTAAAAAAAGTATCGCTGATACGATTTACCAACTGACAAATAACTGTTGAAACCAAAAGACAAAACCAGGCAATCATGGACCCTATTCGGCTCGGTATTACAGGAGACTAATGCCTAAACCTCAAATAACCACGTAAGCCTGTACGGATACTGAATTGCGTTAAAAAAGGAAATCTTGAGACCTGTTGCTGCTCCCTGCTGAAGACGGCGTTCGAAGACGACAAAGCCACCTCTTTTTCCGAAGGGAATATCTCCTGAAATAGGTTAGACGATTTTTTTGTAAATCGCAGGTCATCCTGTTGGTCCATTCTTAACAAGAGCGAGCCCTCGGCAAAAACAGTTAATACTTTATTGATGTCCAGGTTCATTCCAAAGACTGGACGAATGCCATGCTGTTTACTCATTAAATGAATCTTGAAGCCTTCCGGGAAATTTTCACCTTCGATCTGCAGACTTGAGCCAGAGAAAGTATAGTGCATCCTTTGCTTAAAAGTATTGTAGGAGTAATCGAGACCAGCCACTAATCGGACAGGCCTTTTTAGGGATTGAGAAATTATTTTTTGATACCTAATCCCCATTTCATAAATGTTGTTCTTTAAATCCCCTGTTTCTGAGACAGCCAATATCCTTAAGGAAAGATGAGCATTCAACGAATAGTCAAATCCATATCCAACTCCAATTGATAGACGACCATTTTTCAATGCATTCCTATGATCAACCCTGAGCATCCCGTCCATAGCAGTATAGCGGAAGGATACATCATACGGAATAGTCACATGGCTTATTGATGGAAAAATGAAAACAGGCTGCAGTCTATGAAAAAAATTCTTCCTCGCTGTCATCGATTCCGCCCAGCCCTTATTGTCAAGGCCCATTCCCACTTTTCGCGCAGTATCTATCAACAACTCATTTAGCCCCTTAGTCTGCCTCACAACATCATAGGATTTCCAGAATTCATCATTGTACGGGCTCGTCCTGGATGATAAAACCTCAGCAGGACTCAGTTTCTCATGATACTCAAACTTCTTCTGCCTATTCGTGTCTATACTTGTAGTAGCATATTCAGTAACATATCGAAACTTTCCGTTAGAGAGCCTTTCCTTCCCTATCGCCTGCTGCCAAATACTTTGAAGATACCATTTACCGGCAAAGGGCTGATAGTTGACTTTAAAAGCCCTGTCCGTGATTTTTGCCATTTTCAACGTATTGCCAGCCTGCGCATGCTCAGCAAAAAGCCGGAAGTCGGCTTTAACAATGGCATAAGATTCCACATCAATATACAATGTGCCCTCATACCTCGCTTTTATACGGGGTTTAAAATTGATCCTATGGACAAGTTTGCCATAATAATATGCTGTCCCAGCTTTTTCATAGCCATAATTTTTACCCTTGCCGGGATCCAAAAACTCAAATTCCTTTTTAACAATATCAAATCTGCTTGGAGTATAGGCTCCGCCATACCACTGAATAGCACTTCTTACAGGCAATAATTCATTCTTACGTAATTCTTCAATTCCTATTTCATCCTCCGAATGGTCCTTATAAGAACCTTTATTGAGGTTAATCACTGCTTCAATAACGTAATTCAACTTTTCTGCAGAATTGTCTTTTGAAGAATAATTGGTCTCTCTGTAAAACCCTTTATAAACCGTATTGCCAATTGGATAATTCATTAATTTATTGCGGTAGGCATGAAAAACGATGTCCTGAGCGGTTTCATCATGTACTTTAACCTCCTGAAGCGGAATATTCACCGGGGATAGAAGTATCTCCAATGGGCCAGCCGGGGATATTTGGCTGATTAATATTTTTTGTGTTTGATACCCTATGGAAGAGATGAGGAGCAATTCATTCTTTAAATGAGCGGGTATGCTGATGTTGAACCTCCCCTGTTCATCGGTTTTTGTTCCAACTGAGCTCTGGCTAACCGTAATGGTTACACCAGGAACCCATGTTGAATTCTCCTTGTTTACCACGATACCATGGATATCTCTGGTCTGTGCCTTCAATTCATGGGTTAAGCAAGATAAGGTCAAAAGGGAGTAGGTGATCAATCGCCAAAAAGCGCTTCCTCTATTCATTTTTTTGATGCAATCAAACGAAGTTTCAGGTTCAGGTTTCATAATTAAGAAAGTAAGTATCTAGATCCCAAATAAAATACAACACCCCAATAGCCTTATTTACCAGCAAAAGGTACTCATTTTATTAAAAAAACAATTCTAAGTGCAATTATAAATCGCAATAAATCATTAATTATATAGATTTAATAAAAAAAGAAATAATAACTATAAATCACTACCGCAAACATTGTCATATTATTTTCATTGACTCCATATGACTTTCATTTTAGCTCATCATTCATAATTCATAAAAAACAAATATAAAGATACTATTTTAATTACTTAGACAACAAACACTCTTTTATTTCAGAAAATATTTAACCACAATCAGATAATGATTCTGCTGCAGCATCGACCCAGGCCCGACCTTGCCCACACAACGCGCAATCCCGGAGTAAAGTAATAGCAGAGCACTCCTGTCCCCAAGCCGCCACCGACCAGACATAAAAGGAATAGACAGAGACACACAAATCTCTGTCCGCAAAGAAAACACTCTTTTATGAGTTAATATAAAAGTTGTTAAGTATTTTTTGAAGATTCATATAGCCACATAACCAAGACTTTAATCGTCTGTCACATGAAAAACAGCCACATGAATAAGGTTTACGAAAGCGATGTTTAAATCATCTCAGATACAGCGACCTAAATACACCTAGTCAACACATCCGGCTTTTTTTTCACCATTAAATCCTGTCATTTTTTTGGCAATCGACTTCCTTTTTATATATGCTTCTTAAAAAATTTGGATAGAGATGATACAATTTTCAACACCCTATCCAAAACTTTAGATAAAACATATATTTTCTGTAATAAAATATATAAAATCAAATATTTACACAAATTATTTCTAAAAGAAATACAAAAAACATCCACGACAGGTATGAAAAACCAAACAAACGCTTTAATAACTGTTTTTCAGTTAATTACGAAAAGACAGATCCAAACAAAATACACTCAAAGAAAATCAATAAGATTTTTTTATTTAACTTTAAAAAAACTATATTAGAAAAGTTTTTGTAATCAACAACTATAAAGGGGATACCGAAAACCTTGAAAAGAGTAGGTGAATCAATCTAATTTTAACTAATATGAACAATTTAAATCTCAAAGGAATTGGAGTCAAAGAATTGACAGACAATGAAATGGAAGAAACAAGAGGAGGATTTCTTGGAGTAATCCTAGGATTTTTGCTAGGTGGCGGGTTAGCTGCAATACTATTTGGTTAAACATTACAATTTTTAACATTAACAATTATTATCATGAAAATTACAGATTTAAAAAATTTTGGTGTTGACGAACTCACATCAAAGGAGGCAGAGGAAGTAAAGGGCGGATTTTTACCTTTTCTCATCGCATTAGTTGTAGGATTTGTAGTAACAGCATCTTATCTTCTTGACTAATTAAAGAAGCGCACCTCCCGGTGTGCTTCTTTAATTATTTGTTGCTCATGATGCAGAAATGACTTTTTATTGAAATGAAGTATAATGGATAAAAACTTCTTACCTAAAGAACTTATCGAAAATTCCTCAATAATTTACATGTATAGAGTGAGCAATAGGAGCCAATTAATTTACATCTTGATTCTCACTTTCATATCTTCAGCCCTTTTAATACTACCATTTGTCTACGTAACAATCAGTGTCACATCACCCGGGATAATACAATCGGAGAAGGAACGAATTGACCTTTTAGCGCCAGTAAGCGGCCAGGTGTCAAATTATAAAATGTTTGACAATAAGAGAATAGAGACAGGAGATACGATGATCGTCATAGATTCTTCGATACCACAAGAACAGTTGTTGGTAATGGAGAGAAAAAAGAAGCAATTAGAGGGCTTTATCAGTGATGCCAACATCCTTTTGAACACCATAAAGCTTAACAGGCTGAATAAAACTGAACCGCAGTTATCATCTAATAAATACATGGCATCTTGGCAGCAATTACTCCAGGAAACGACATCGACCAGCAATAACAATTCACAACTTACCAGGGATTTTGATAGGGCAAAAAAATTGTACACGCATAATTACATTACAGCCAGTGAATTTGAAAAGGCAAAACTCGAACTTGATCAAGCTGTTTCTGAACACTATCTAATTCTAAGGAAATACAGGGTTCAATGGGAAACAGACATAATCCAACAAACCAATGATTTAAAAGACATCAACACTAATATATTAGAATTGAAAGTAAAAAAACAACAATATCTCTTAAAAGCATCAGTCAAAGGGACATTGCAAAATTTAACGGGAATGCAGGTAGGAACATATGTATTCATCAATCAGAAACTTGCAGAGATATCGCCGGAAGGCTCATTGTACGCATTCTGTTATGTTCAGCCTAAAGATATCGGTTTGATCAAAAAAGATCAATTGACCAATTTCCAAATTGATGCATTTAATTATAATCAATGGGGATCTATTTCAGGTCGGGTTATAGATATATCAGATGACATTATACAAATTGGTGACAAGCCCTATTTCAAAGTGAAGTGTAAACTTGGCAACACCTTCCTAAAACTTCGAAACGGACACACAGAAAACATAAAAAAAGGGATGTCGTTCTCTGCCCGATTTTTTGTCGCTAAAAAAACCCTATTTCAATTATTATTTAACAATGTGGATGACTGGGCCAACCCTTCGGTTACAAAACAAAATGATTGATGATGAGAACTAAACAGCGTGATTTATCAGATTGTGGAGCGGCTTGCTTAACCTCAATAGCGTCTTTCTATAAATTACATCTTCCTGTTGCAAAGATTCGCCAGTTCGCTGGTACTAACAGATCTGGAACAAGTGTCTTAGGCTTACTCGAAGCAGCCAAAAAGATAGGATTTGATGCTAAAGGTGTCAAAGGAGATATTGAAAGTATTTTTAAAGTACCCAAACCCGTCATTGCCCATGTTGTGATAAAAAACATATTACATCATTTTGTGGTGATATACGCTATAAATAAAGAATACATTGAAATAATGGATCCTGCTGATGGACTGATGCACAAAAAAAGTCATGATGAGTTTAAAGCAATTTGGTCAGGGATTATGATTATACTTCTACCCTCTGATGAATTCGAAATGGGCAAATTTACAACTTCTGCCAAATTACGTTTTTGGAATTTACTTGTCCCTCATAAAATGATTTTAATCCAGGTTCTTATAGGCTCCTTGGTTTATACAATCTTAGGCTTATCCACCTCCATTTTTATTCAGAAGATATTTGACAATGTAATAGTTAATAACAACAGAAATCTCCTGAATTTAATGGTGGTTGGAATGTTTTTTATTCTATTCTTTCAGATAATCATAGGTGTCACCCGATCAATATTTACATTACGGACAGGCCAAATGATAGATGGCAAACTAATTCTGAGCTACTACAAACATTTGATGAAACTTCCACAGCAATTTTTTGATACAATGAGAGTTGGGGAAATCATTTCTCGGATAAACGATGCCGTAAAAATTAGGACATTCATAAATGAAGTATTTATTAACTTAATGGTGAATGTTTTCATAGTAATTTTTTCGTTTGCCCTAATGTTTACTTACTATTGGAAGTTGGCGTTAGTTACACTTGCGGTAATTCCTCTATATCTTTCCATATATCTTATTTCAAACAAACTGAACAAAAGGGTCCAAAGACAAATTATGGAGAGGTCTGCTGATCTTGAATCGCAATTAGTAGAAAGCCTAAATGCGGTTAATACGATAAAAAGTTTTAGTCTGGAGGAATTCTCAAACACCATTACAGAAACAAAATTCGTGTTTTTATTGAAATCCATTTATAAGTCTGGCCTCAATTCTTTATTTAATACCACTTCTACCGATGCCATTTCCAAAATAAGCACCATCTGTATTCTTTGGATTGGAACTACTTATGTGCTCTCAAGTGAAATATCTCCAGGAGAACTTCTTTCATTTTATACTTTAATTGGATATTTTACGGGTCCTATCACATCACTCGTTGGAATGAACAAAGTAATACAGGATGCAAATATTGCTTCAGATAGATTATTTGAGATAATGGATCTGGATATGGAAGATAAGGAGTCCAATAGAATTGAACTTTCCGTAATTGGTGACATCCGTTTTGAGAATGTTAGATTTGGATACAGCGGGAAAAGACAACTTTTTGAAAATTTAAATCTATTAATTCCAGCTGGCAAAACGACTGCAATCATCGGTGAGAGTGGATCTGGCAAGTCGACCATCAGCGCTTTAATACACAAATTATATCCATTACAAGAAGGAAACATTTACTTCGGTAATCAAAACATCAAATATATAGATAATCACTCATTGAGGAAGTTTATAGGCATAGTGCCACAGAAGGTTATACTTTTTAATGGCAATATTATAGATAATATCTGCATTGGCCAGTATGAACCAGATCTAGAGAAGGTGATCAATATTTGTACAAAACTGGGAATAATGCCCTTTATTGAAGAGCTACCTAATGGTCTTACCACTTATATTGGTGAAAATGGTACAACTTTATCGGGAGGACAAAAGCAGTTATTGGCAATCGCCAGAGTTCTATACAATGATCCTGAAGTTATTATATTTGATGAAGCCACCTCATCATTAGATTCTATGAGTGAAAAAAAAGTACAGTCAGCAATCAGCGAGTTGAAAATTCGCAATAAAACTATTATGATCATAGCACATAGACTGAGCAGCATTTTAATAGCGGATAAAATAATTGTTGTAGAGAAAGGAAAAGTAATAGAGCAGGGTGAACATGATGAATTGTACAAAAATAAAAGCCAATATTTCAATCTATGGCAACATCAAATCATTCCTGACCATTTTTAATGATCTTAATTTCTTAATTTTATATTGATTTCCCGTTTACTTTAAAAATCAATGTTTAAAACTTTATTGTTAAGCGTTCCCAATGAGAAAATTCCTGATCCCGTTGTTCTTATTAGCCACTCCAGCTTTAGCACAAGACATCTCTTCCGCAAGAAAGACATTGGAGATCCTTACTTCAAAAACCATGTGGGGAAGGGGGTATACCCAAAATGGAATGGCCAAAGCGGCCAGCTATTTATGCGAACGGTTTCAGCAAGCAGGATTACAAGCACTTTCCGGAACAGATTTCAGGCAATCCTTCAGCTACCCTGTGAATACCTTTCCCGGAAAAATGGAACTCTTCATCAATAACAAAAGGCTGGTTCCCGGAAAAGATTTCATCGTTAGCCCCTCCAGCACAGGAAAAAAAGCTTCGGGGATTTTACAACAAAAAGACAGCGTTACCTACATTTCAGCTGCAGAGCGGATCGTGGTACAGCTGGAGGACAAACTCACCTGGTCGGTCGCACAGGAGGCAGAGGATTATACCGGTCTTCAGGTCGATAAAAAAGCATTAACAGAAGTTCCCGCATCAATTCGTATAGATATAGAAAATGTAATGATTCCCCGGTTCGGGGCCAGCAATATCTGCGGAATAGTGAAAGGCACCAAACATCCGGATTCCATCCTGCTTTTTACGGCCCATTATGATCATCTGGGGGGAATGGGTGACCAAACCTTCTTTCCGGGGGCTAACGACAATGGCAGTGGTGTGTCCCTGCTGCTCAGCCTCGCCGCTTATTATGGAAAACACCCCCAACCTTACAGCATGGCCTTTATCTGTTTCGCTGGAGAAGAAGCAGGAATTCTGGGTTCCAAATACTTCACTGAACATCCGCTGATTCCGTTAGACCATATTAAATTTATGGTCAATGTGGATATGGTAGGGACAGGAGAAACAGGCATTACGGTGGTCAATTCTACCCTATACCCCGAAGCATTTGCCTTACTGAACAAAATTAACGACCAGAAAAAGTACCTGCCAAAGATCAATCCCAGGGGGAAAGCCGCCAACAGCGACCATTATTTCTTTACGGAAAAAGGGGTGCCTGCATTTTTCATTTATACGCAGGGAGGAATAGCGGCTTATCATGATATCAATGACCTGTCCAGCACCCTTCCACTCACAGAATTTGAAGATTTATACCACCTTATCCTCGATTTTAACCAAGGCTTCATGCACAGAAAATAAGACGTCCTCCCACATTTGTACGGAGGCTGTCATTTAATCACTTTGGTGACGGTTCGCTGAACAAAAATAGGCTCCTGTTGTTTTTATTTGTATAAAAAACAACGATATGTCCTTACTATTTTCACCACTTACCATAAGAAGCGTCAGCTTAAAAAACAGAATAGTTGTTTCACCGATGTGCCAGTATTCTGCTGTGGACGGATTTGCCAACGACTGGCATTTGGTTCACCTGGGTAGTCGCGCCACAGGGGGAGCCTCCCTGATCATTCAGGAAGCCACCTCGGTTTCACCGGAAGGAAGGATCTCAGCAGGTGATCTGGGCATCTGGTCAGACGAGCACATCCATTTCCTGAAACGAATCACAGATTTCATTCATCAGAATGGCGCAGTCGCAGGGATACAACTGGCACATGCCGGAAGAAAAGCAAGCTTTGATGTACCATGGAGGGGAAGTAAACAAATCACGCCTGAAGATGGTGGATGGGAAACCGTAGCCCCAAGTGCCATTGGTTTCCAGGAGGAGCATGCATTACCTACAACACTCGATAAAGCAGGTATAGAGAAAGTGAAGGCAGATTTTAGAGCAGCAACCATAAGAACTGTAGCTGCCGGCTACAAGGTAATTGAAATACATGCAGCACATGGGTATCTTTTTCACCAGTTCCTTTCACCGCTCAGCAATTTACGTACGGACGAATATGGAGGAAGTTTTGAAAACCGCAGCAGGTTACTCCTGGAGGTTATTGACCTGATACAGGAAGTATGGCCGGAAGAAAACCCTCTTTTTGTACGTATTTCAGCAACGGACTGGGCAGAAGGCGGCTGGTCACTGGAGGAGTCCATACAGCTCTCTCTATTACTCAAAGACAAAGGAATAGATTTAATCGATTGTTCTTCCGGCGGAAATGTGAGTACACAGAAGATCCCGCTGTTCCCTGGTTACCAGGTACAGTTTGCCGAAGCCGTAAAACAGGAGGTAGGTATTTTAACCGGTGCAGTAGGCTTAATTACCGATGCACACCAGAGTGAGGCCATCCTGCAGGAAGGAAAGGCCGATCTGATATTCCTGGCAAGGGAATTACTAAGAGATCCTTACTTCCCCCACCACGCGGCACATGAGCTTGAAGATGAGATCAAATGGCCCGATCAGTATGAACGTGCAAAACCCAGAAGGAAAGTCCAATCGTAACCAGGGGTGGCTTGCGGCATAAGAAATAGCCTATTATCTTATTTTTTTTGATCGCTGTAAACCATTTTCTCTTAATTTCGTTTTTTATAAAATTAAAATAACTCATTAAAAACTCAGATTATGTTCGATAAATTGATGGCTGCTCAGCAAAAAGCTGACGAGATAAAAAAACGTTTAGATACAGTTTCAGTATTCTCTGAAGTTGAAAACGGAGCAATCCGTGTAACCGCAACAGCGAACAAAACAATTACGGCAATAGAAATCAATGACGACTTCTTCAAAGGCGCGGATAAAGAAGAACTGGAAGAACTGTTGCTGACTGCAATCAATAAAGTATTGGTGCAGGCAGAGGATGTCAGTACGAATGAAATGCAGGCGGCGACGAAAGATATGCTGGGTGGTTTAGGTGGCCTGTTCGGCAGCTAGACATTCCTTTAAGGGATGCCTTTAAGAAATTAAAATTTACAAAAAATAATATAAACTGATGAAGTACACTTATTACGGCCAGTCCTGCTTTCTTTTGGAAGCAGATGGAAAGAAGTTCCTTTTTGATCCATTTATTACGCCGAACCCAAAGGCAGCAGAAATTGATACGAAAGCTATTGAAGCAGATTATATCCTGGTAAGTCACGGACATGGTGACCATGTTGCCGATCTTGAACTGCTGGCAAAGCAAACAGGTGCATTGGTAATCACCACTCCTGAAGTTGCGGACTGGGCAGGAAAACAGGGCATCACGAATATCCATCCGATGAATTTTGGCATCACTAAATTTGATTTCGGAAAAGTACGTATGGTATGGGCTACACATTCCAGCTCTATGCCTGATGGAAGTTACGGTGGCAATCCAGCCGGTTTTGTCCTGGAGCTTGAAGGCAAAACAGTCTATTTTGCAGGCGATACTTCACTGAATGCAGATATGAAACTCCTGGCAGATTTATATACGCTGGATTATGCGATCTTACCCATAGGCGGAAACTATACCATGGATGTAGACGATGCACTGATCGCAACGAAATATATCAACTGCGACCGTGTGATTGGGGTACATTACAATACTTTCCCTGTCATCGAAATCGATACAGAAGAATCTGTTGCAAAATTTAAAAGAGAAAACAAACAGCTGCTCTTACCTGCAATCGGGGAGACGATAGCTTTGTAATTATTGCTAATACACACATTTGTGGAAAACCTGTGGTGTCAGTTGAAAACTGACAGGGAGGAAAACAAAATTGATCAAACGAAAATGGAGTCTATAAGAGACTCCATTTTCGTTTATCTATCTTTGCAGCAACATTAATGTGCAGCAAGCCAGGTCTCACCCACGCCAATCTCCACTTCAATAGGCACCGTAGTTTTAATCGCTGTCTTCATCCGGTGACTGATAATTTCCTTCATCACCTCTACTTCCGATTTCAGCACATCAAACACGAGCTCATCATGCACCTGCATGGTCATCTTCGACTGCAATTTCCTGTCAATAATATCCTGGTGGATATTGATCATGGCAATCTTAATCATATCAGCCGCAGAGCCCTGTATCGGCGCATTGATTGCATTTCGCTCCGCAAAGCCACGTACCGTCTGGTTCGCCGAATTGATATCCCTTAAATACCTTCTTCTGCCCATTATGGTCTGCACGAATCCATTTTCACGGGCAAAGTTCATCGTATCTGTCATGTATCTTTTGATGCCCGGATACTGTGTAAAATACTGTTCGATAATCTCTGCAGCTTCCTTACGTGGAATACCCAGGTTCTGTGACAAACCAAAGGCCGACTGACCATAGATAATTCCAAAGTTTACCGCCTTCGCATTGCGCCGCTGTGTAGAAGTCACCTCTTCAATATTGATCCCGTACACCCTGGCAGCTGTAGCGGTATGGATATCAATACCATTATTAAAGGCATCCAGCATATTTTCTTCCTTGCTGATATCAGCAATAATCCTGAGCTCAATCTGCGAATAATCTGCCGAAAGCAACACATGGTCATTATCTCTCGGAATAAAAGCCTTACGGACTTCCCTGCCGCGTTCTGTACGGATAGG
Organism: Pedobacter sp. AW31-3R; assembly: GCF_052180285.1. Lineage (NCBI taxonomy): Bacteria > Pseudomonadati > Bacteroidota > Sphingobacteriia > Sphingobacteriales > Sphingobacteriaceae > Pedobacter > Pedobacter sp. AW31-3R. The sequence continues at coordinate 6,489,937 of NZ_CP197475.1, forward strand.
AATATTCTGCAGGTTAGGATTATTTGAACTGAGTCTTCCCGTTGCCGCCACCGCCTGGTTGTAGCTGGTATGCACACGTCCGGTTTTAGGGTTGATCAGCAATGGCAAGGCATCTACATACGTAGATTTTAACTTCTGCAGCTGACGGAAGTCAAGGATATCCTTTACGATATCACTTTTGCCCGCCAGGGCAAGGAGAACATCTTCCCCGGTTTGGTACTGCCCGGTTTTTGTCTTCTTCGCCTTGGGATCCAGCTGAAGTTTATCAAATAACACCTCTCCCAGTTGTTTTGGCGAAGCCAGGTTAAAGACACAACCTGCTTTGTCATAAACCAATTGTTCGAATTTCCGGATATCCAGTTCCAGTTCTTTGGAATAATTGATCAGGGTGTCCATATCAATCCGCACACCCTCCTTTTCTATATCCGCAAGGACATACACCAACGGGTTCTCTATCGTATTGGCCAGTTCTTCTGCATTGAGGTTTTTCAACAGCGGTTTGAACACCTGTGCAAGCTGCAGCGTCACGTCTGCATCTTCCGCAGCATAGTTGACCACTGTTTCCACAGGCACATCTCTCATTGTCAGCTGATTTTTACCTTTAGGCCCGATCAGGGTAGTAATAGAAATGGGTGTATATCCCAGGTAGTTCTCTGACAACAGGTCCATGTTATGCCGCGTATCAGGGTCAATCAGGTAATGGGCAAGCATGGTATCAAAAAGCTTCCCTTTCACCTGTACGCCATACCATTTCAGGATCAGGATATCATATTTGATATTCTGCCCTGTTTTAGCAATATTTTCATTTTCCAGCACCACACGAAATTCATCCACAATGGCCTGCGCCTCTTCCCTTTCGGCCGGAACAGGAATGTACCAGGCCTCCCCCTGTTGAACCGAGAACGACAATCCAACCAGATCTGCAAGGTTGGCATCTGTACCCGTTGTTTCTGTATCAAATGATATATTTTCCTGCGAAAGCAGCAAATCGATTAATATGCTGCGTTTTTCCTGCGTATCAATCAGGTGATAACTTGGCTGGGTATCCAGAATAGTTTTCGCTGTTGAAGGCTGTTCAAAGGCATTGGGAAGTTCTTCAAAAGTCTTTGGTTTACTTTGCGGAAGATCGGTAACATTTCCAAACAGGTCGGTCTGCTGGGAGACATTTGTCTTTCCATCAACGGCACTAAAACCATCTCCAAAGACCCTTCTGCCCAAGGTTCTGAACTCCAGTTCGGCAAATAAAGGTTCCAGCAACTGGCGGTCCGGTTCTTCCAGGATTAAAGTCGATTCATCGAACTCCACCGGCACATTCAGGATAATCGTTGCCAGCTTTTTGGAAATGATTCCCTGTTCAGCGAAGTTTTCTACATTCTCTTTTTGCTTCCCTTTTAACTGGTGGGAGTTGGCAATAATATTTTCGACAGATCCATATTGCTTAATCAGCGATTTGGCCGTCTTTTCGCCTATGCCGGGAATACCAGGGATATTATCTACCGCATCACCCCATAAACCAAGGATATCGATCACCTGTTCCACATGTTCAATATCCCATTTGGCCAGGACTTCCGGCACGCCCATAATTTCCATCTCATTGCCCATTCTCGCAGGCTTGTAAATAAAAATATTCTCTGATACCAGCTGAGCGAAATCCTTGTCAGGCGTCATACAGAAAACCTGGAATCCTTCCCGTTCTGCTTCTTTTGCCAGCGTGCCGATAATATCATCTGCTTCAAAACCATCCTTGGTAATCACAGGAATCTTAAAGCCTTCAATCAATTTAAAAATATAGGGAAGTGCAGCCACCAGATCTTCAGGCATGGCCTGTCTGTGCGCCTTGTAAGCAACAAAATCAGTATGTCTTTCAGTAGGTGCTTCTGTATCAAAAACTACCGCGATATGACTTGGTTTTTCTTTCTTCAGTACTTCCATTAAGGTATTTGCAAAGCCCATGACCGCCGAAGTATTGATACCTGTGGAGGTAAATCTTGGGGTTTTACTTAATGCAAAATGCGCCCTGTAAATCAGCGCCATACCGTCAAGCAGGAAAAGTCTTTTCATTGAGATGTTGTTTATTTTGCTTGTAATTATTGTTTTCCGGCCAGAAGGCCATCTCACAAAGTTAACATCTGCGCGGTATCAAACCTAATCGCCATCTGTCTTTTAATATTTTGAAAAAAGCAATAATGCAGGCAGGAAATTATACATCGCATGGAGCGCAATGGCATACTTCAGTCCGTAATTCATACGGGTGTAACCGAAAATCAGTCCCACCGCCAGCTGGGGCAATGTATATAAAAGCCCTGCGGGCAGCAAGGTAATTCCCTGTTCGAAATTCTGTAAATGGATCAATCCGAAGCACAGTGCCGTAAAATGAAAATGCCAGGGGAATATTTTCTCCCAGAACTGAAATTTACGGCTTACACTTTGTGGAAGGGTAAGCCTGTAAGCGATAAAAAGAAGGAAGAAAATCACAGGACTGAGAAGGAAGCCCCAGGAGGATTTCAACACGGCAGAAAGTATGGCGCCAGCAATATAGGAGACAAAGAGCAACATTCCGGTAAACCGTCGCAATTGTGCCCGGAACAGGAGTTCCTCAGCAACAGGTGCCCAAAGGATGGGACCGGCAAGCAGCATATAAGGAGCATAGCTTTTACCCTCCAGCAAGGAAGGCCCTGGGGCAGGGATCACCTTCAGGCCAATCAGTATTCCCGTCAGCATCCCTCCTGTTATTCCTGCGAAGAGGCAGATCAGGGTAAGCTGAAACAAAAGTACTCCGGGCTTTTCTACCTTCCGGGGAAGATGGACAAGCCGAGGATGGTTCAGGTAGCTTTTGATGTCCTCAATTAATTCAATCATGCTTCATGACACATGCAGCCCTGTACATGGTCATTGACCATTCCTGTTGCCTGCATGTGTGCATAACAGATCGTTGTTCCAAAGAATTTAAATCCGCGCTTTTTCATGTCTTTGCTGATGGCATCTGAAATCGCTGTCCGGGCCGGAACTTCTGCAAGCGACCTGAAATGGTTCACCAGCGGCTTCCTGTCAGGCATAAATCCCCAGAGGTAATCTGCAAAGGAGCCGAATTCCTGCTGCACCCTGATAAATAACCGCGCATTGCTGATGGCAGAATTTACCTTGAGCCTGTTCCGTATAATTCCGGTATCCTGCATCAGCCGTTCCACATCAGCCTCATCAAATGCCGCAACCCTTGCCACATCAAAACCGGCAAATGCCTTACGGTAATGTGCTCTTCTTTTCAGAATGGTAATCCAGCTTAAGCCTGCCTGTGCCCCTTCAAGGATCAGGAACTCAAATAAAATCTGGTCGTCATACACCGGCTTTCCCCACTCCTCATCGTGGTATTTGATGTAGAGCGGATCATTTCCGCACCATCCGCATCTCTTTATTTCAGGCTGGAGCATAAGTTCTTCAATGGTCCTTACAGACTTAATTCATCCCAATACTCAACTGCCCTGCGGTAATGCGGGATCACAATCGAACCACCGACCAGGTTTGCAATCATAAATACTTCATTGATCTCCGGGTTCGTTACCCCCTCATCGAAACACTTTTCCAGGTGATATTTGATGCAATCATCGCAACGCAAAACCATGGAGGCAACCAGTCCCAGCATTTCCTTGGTTTTTACATCCAGTGCACCTTCTGCATAAGTAGTGGTATCGAGTGCAAAAAACCTTTTTATATTGGTATTTGCAGTTTCCATGATCCTGTCGTTCATCCTGGAACGGTAATCATTAAATTCTTCTACTAATTGTCCCATTATATCTTTTTCTTTTATTTATAACTCTTGTGCAGGATCCCAGAAATGGGTCTTAAAATTCTGGATTTTGTCTTCTTTAATGATCAATCCTTCATTTTCCAGCAGTTCCTGCATCAGGTCAGGTGTCGCAAAATGAAACTTCCCGGTCAGCAGACCGTTGCGGTTGACCACCCGGTGTGCCGGTATTTTAGGGACGATACCATGTGCGTTATTCATGGCATAGCCCACGAGCCGCGACGATCCTCCGGCACCCAGGCTTTTCGCTATAGCACCATAACTGGTTACCCTTCCTTTAGGGATAAGGCGTACAATCTCATAAACCTGGTCGTAGAATGATGGCTCCATGGTCATTAATTTAGGTTAAAGAAAACTGAATATAGTTGATATTTTTATCCTGTTTCAAATAAATCCTTTCGTAATGTGTTTTTATCTTCAAGACCTCATCATAAAATTCTGAGGTATATAAATGGGCTGTCTTTGCATAACAGGGCAATCCCAGTTCTTCTACTTTTTCCACCGTATACTGGTACAGTCCGTCATTATCTGTTTTAAGGTTTACTTTACCGCCAGGTTTCAAAAACGTTTTGTATTTAGCCAGGAATCCTGGGAAAGTCAGGCGTTTTTTCTCCCGGCTATCCTGTGGCTGAGGATCAGGAAAAGTGATCCATATTTCATCCACTTCAGCTTCCGCGAAATATTCCATGATATCTTCAATCTGAATACGCAAAAAGGCAAGGTTAAGGATACCCTCATCCACACCTGTCCTGGCACCTCTCCAGATCCGGTTTCCTTTTAAATCTACGCCAATAAAGTTTTTTTCAGGGAAAAACTTAGCCATGTTGACGGAATACTCTCCCTTACCGCAGGCCAGTTCCAGCACGATCGGATGATTGTTTTTAAAATGTGCTGAGGCCCATTTGCCCTTCAGTACTTTGCCTTCTTCCATCTGGTATACATTGGGAAATGTATCTATTTCAGCAAACTGTCTTAATTTATTCTTACCCACGCTAGTCTTATTATTTTGAAGCAAAAATACAATTTAATCTTCTCTTAGCGTTGGCCGTTTTTATTCGTATTTTTGATTTAAAATTAAAATCATCTACAGTGGAAAAAAGTGCAAAAATTTACATCGCCGGACATCGGGGGATGGTGGGTTCAGCCATTCACCGCAAATTAGTTGAAGAAGGTTATTCTTCCATCATCACCAGGACTTCTGCAGCGCTGGATTTACGTGACCAGCAGGCGGTAGCCGACTTCTTCGCTTCAGAAAAACCTGATTATGTTTTCCTTGCTGCGGCTAAAGTTGGTGGCATTGTTGCCAATAATACCTACAGGGCAGATTTCCTCTATGAAAACCTGGCCATACAGAACAATGTAATCCACCAGTCGTATCTCAACGGGGTAAAGAAACTGATGTTCCTTGGTTCCAGCTGTATCTATCCGAAACTGGCTCCGCAGCCCTTGAAAGAAGATTCACTGCTGACCGGCCTGCTGGAAGAAACCAATGAACCTTATGCCATTGCCAAGATTGCAGGGATAAAAATGTGTGATGCCTATCGCGACCAGTATGGATGTAATTTCATTTCCGTAATGCCCACAAACCTGTACGGTTATAATGACAATTACCATCCGCAAAATTCCCATGTGCTGCCGGCCCTCATCCGCAAGTTTCATGAAGCAAAAGAGCACCATACCCCTGTGGTTACCGTTTGGGGATCAGGATCGCCCATGAGGGAATTTCTGTTCGCTGATGACCTTGCTGATGCCTGTTACTTTCTGATGGAAAATTACAATGAGCCCCACCTGATCAATATTGGTACCGGAACAGACCTGACCATCAAAGACCTGGCCCTGCTGGTTAAAAAAGTGACCGGCTATGAAGGAGATCTTCAGTTCGATACCACTAAACCAGATGGCACCCCAAGAAAACTGATGGATGTGTCTAAGTTACACGCCCTGGGATGGAAACATCAGGTTGAACTGGAAGAAGGAATAAAACTGGCCTATGCCGATTTTCTGGGCAAAGAAATCACAGCATAGAAACAACAGGGTTTTGTAAAGAAAGTCCTGTATAAAATACTTATCATAGCTAAAGTTTATATCTTTACAAAAGAACATAAACTTTAGCTATATGACACTGGTACAACTCGAATACATCGTGGCTGTTGATACCTACAGAAGTTTTGTAGGTGCGGCAGAAAAATGTTTTGTTACCCAGCCTACACTGAGTATGCAGGTACAAAAGCTGGAAGAGATGTTGAATGTCAAGATCTTCGACCGGAGTAAACAACCGGTAGTCCCAACTGAAATAGGCTCGCAGATTATAGAGCAGGCCAGATATGTACTCCAGGAGAGTCAGAAGATCAAAGAGATCATCAGCAGTCAGCAACAGGATATCGTAGGAGAACTTAAAGTTGGAATTATCCCTACTGTAGCTCCTTATCTCCTTCCACGCGTGATTTCTGCCATGATGGAAAAGTATCCTGACCTTAAATTACTGATCTGGGAATACACGACGGAAGATATTATCCACCATTTAAAGACCGGCGTGCTGGATTGTGGTATTCTTGCCACGCCGCTTGCGGATAATTCCATTGCGGAAATCCCCATGTATTATGAGAATTTTGTTACCTATATCAGTAAAAACAGCAAGCTCTTTAAGAAGAAAACGATTGATGCCAACGACCTGGAAGAGGAGAACATATGGTTGCTGAACGAAGGGCATTGTATGCGTTCCCAGGTACTCAATATCTGCAGGTCTACAAAGGACAGCCGTTTACAGGGTTTGACCTATAATACCGGAAGCGTGGAAACATTGATTCGCATGGTCGATGTAAATAATGGGGCCACCCTGTTACCGGAACTTGCATTAGAAGAGCTGACCACCAAACAACTCGCGAAAGTGCGGTCCTTTAAGTCGCCGGAACCGGTCAGGGAAATCAGCCTGGTGACCCATAAAAACTTCATCAAGAAAAGAATGCTGAATGCACTGAAGGAAGAGATCCTGACAATCATCCCTAAAACCATGAAACAGAAGAAAAAGAAAGATGTGATCGGGGTATAAAAAATCGGGATATCAAGAAAAAACCCGTTATTTCCATCTGAACTTTTACAGTCAGTCAGGAAATAACGGGTTTTTTCTTGATATCAATGATCCGGGATCAGCCGGTTCAAAAGGATTTTACTTATGCTTTTTTGAAGCGTTCAGCAACAGCATCCCAATTGACTACATTCCAGAAAGCGGCAATGTAATCAGGACGTTTGTTCTGGTATTTCAGGTAATAAGCGTGTTCCCAAACATCCATTCCTAAGATTGGCGTACCTTTAACTTCAGCAATATCCATTAATGGATTATCCTGGTTAGGTGTAGAAGAAACGAACAATTTACCGTCAGCACCAACGCTCAACCAAGCCCATCCTGAACCAAAACGGGTAGCACCTGCTTCAGCAAATTTAGTTTTGAAGTCAGCGAAAGAACCGAAAGCAGCTTTAATCGCCTCAGCTAATTCTCCTGTTGGCTCTCCACCTTTGTTATGTCCCAATACTTCCCAGAATAAAGAGTGATTGTAGTGGCCACCACCATTGTTTCTTACTGCTGCAGGAAATTTAGAAATGTTTTTGATAATTTCATCAAGACTTTGTGTCGCTTCAGGTTTACCCTCTAAAGCTTTGTTTAAATTAGTTACATAAGCCTGGTGATGTTTATCATGGTGAATCTCCATGGTAGTTTTATCGATATGCGGTTCTAGTGCATCTGTTGCGTAAGGTAACGCAGGTAATTCAAAAGCCATACTATTATTATTTAAGTTGTAATTTATTTCTCAGAGACAAATATAACATTCGAACATTAAGTTTTGTTCAATACTTTGTCAAGTTAACCACGTTTATTTTCAAAAAACCTTTTCATTAAGGTGGCACATTCCAGGGCAAGGACTCCTTCCCTCAATTTTGTTTTCGGGTGCAGCAGGCTCCCTCCTTTAGAACGGAAGCCTCTTTTTTCTTCCGCAGCCCCATACACAATGGTACCGATCTGTGTCCAGTAACTGGCTCCGGCACACATCACACAAGGTTCAACCGTAACATACAAGGTACAATCCTTTAAATACTTCCCGCCAAGGGTTTGGCTCGCTGCTGTAAAAGCCTGCATTTCCGCATGTGCCGTCACATCATTCAACTGTTCCGTCAGGTTATGTCCGCGTCCTACGACCCTCCCCCGGCTCACAATCACTGCCCCTATAGGAATTTCTTCAATATCATAAGCTTTCTGTGCTTCCTGTAAAGCCATCCGCATATAATGCTCATCTTCCTTAGCGATGTCATTCCCTTCTTCAAAATTATAATAACTCATCTAACACATTTTACTGCCGTTGGGCACCTTACCCTTCAGCGTCGTTAACACAATAGCTCCATTTTCATCCGCAAAACCGGTGACCAGGAATTCCGACATGAACTTCCCAATCTGTTTCCTGGGAAAGTTGGTGACCCCGACGATCTGCTGACCGATCAGTTCCTCCGGTGTATAATGCTGCGTGATCTGCGCACTGCTCATCTTTATTCCATATTCCCCGAAATCTACCTTCAGCTTATATGCTGGCTTTCGTGCCTCAGGAAAGGTAATGACTTCCAGGATTGTTCCTGCACGCAGGTCAACTTTTTCAAAATCAGTCCAGTTTATTTCTTCCATTTTCTTTGCTTGTCGTCTGTAGCAGCTAAAATTACAAATCTTCATCCTATAAATCTCCTTTTAACCCTATCGCTTTTTATTACCTTTGCAGCATGATTGATGTAGTACTTAAAAAAGGTAAAGAGAAAGCAGCTTTACAGAGACACCCATGGATTTTTTCCGGTGCCATAGATAAAGTAAAAGGACAGCCTGTAAATGGAGAAGTAGTCAAAGTTTTTGGCGCCGACAAATCTTTCCTTGCCTATGGGTACTATAACAACCAGTCCAGGGTAGCCGTACGTTTGCTGGAATGGCAGGAAGACCAGGAAATCAACAAATCATGGTATCAGCAGCGAATTAAAGAAGCTATTGCAGCAAGGGGGCATGTACTCAAAAATGAAGAGACCAATACCTGCCGGCTGGTATTCAGCGAGGCCGACTTCTTACCGGGGCTGATTGTAGATAAATATGCAGATTTCCTTTCCCTGCAGATCCTGAGTGCCGGAATGGAGAACATCAAAGCAGACCTCATTGACATCCTGAGGGAGGAACTTCATCCCCTGGGTATTTTTGATAAGAGTGATGCCAATGCACGGACACATGAAAACCTGGAAGTTTCACAGGGTTTATTATGGGGCGAAACACCTCCGGAATTTGTGGAAGTAAAAGAGAATGGAGTATTGTATCATATCAATATCGCTGACGGACAGAAATCCGGGTTTTACTGCGACCAGCGTGATAACCGTGAAATCCTTGCCGCTTATACGAAAGATAAAACTGTGCTCGACTGCTTCTGTTACAGTGGAGGTTTCACCTTAAACAGCCTGAAACAAGGCGCAAGGGAGGTGACCAGTGTGGACAGTTCGGGATTGGCCATCGAAACACTGCAACACAACCTGGGATTGAATGGTTTTGCACAGGACCGGCAGATCAGTATCCAATCGGACGTCAATAAACAATTGCGCGCTTTTAAAGACGAAGGAAAAACATTTGATGTCATCATCCTCGATCCGCCGAAATATGCACCTTCAAGGTCTGCCCTGGACAGGGCTGCACGTGCTTACAAAGATTTAAACCGCCTGGGTATGCTGTTGCTGAATAGCGGCGGAATCCTGGCTACCTACTCCTGCTCAGGAGCGGTAGACCTGGAGACTTTCAAGCAGATTATAGCCTGGGCTGCACTGGATGCAGGAAAAGAAGTACAGATCATTAAACAGTTCCACCAGCCGGAAGATCATCCTGTGCGCATATCTTTTCCGGAAGGGGAATACCTGAAAGGTTTATTACTAAGAGTGCTGTAGTTTCTCCTTGTAGGAAAGTACACGATAAAAGGCATGTACCGTTAAACAATTACGGATTTCAATTGTAAATTTATAATATACATTTTATAACACACAATAAAAGAATGACATGCTCATAGCACAGAATATAAAAATTAGCCGAATCCTGAGAAACACGTGGCAGGTAGACATCATCATGATTGTCTCCTGTACCGGAGCCTACCTTGTACGTGAATTTCTGATTAAACATCATTTTGAAATCCCTTCTATTATCCCTACCGTTTTAGGTACAGCCATTGCATTTTTCGTGGGGTTTAACAATAACCAGGCCTATGACAGGTGGTGGGAAGCAAGGAAAGTATGGGGAGCTTTAGTCAATGATTCCCGCTCCTGGGCACGTAGTGTCATTACTTACTTTTCCCAGAAAGAGATGGACGACCAGGCTTTCCATGAGTTAAAAAACAGGCTGGTATGCCGGCATATTGCATTTTTATATGCCCTGAAAGCCGCCCTAAGGGGAGCTGTGGATGAAACCTATCGCCAGTACCTTGACGAAGGAGACCTGGAGCAGATTAAACACCATTCCAATATACACAATGCCATCCTTACCCTGCAATCCCGTGAACTCCAGGAACTGACAGATAAGGGAATGATTGACGGCTTTCGTTTCATGGAAATGAACCAGTTGCTGGTGAAGTTTTCTGACGAAATGGGAATGTCTGAACGGATCAAAAACACGGTGTTCCCCACGACCTATAATTACTTCACCAAAGTCTTCATCTGGTTGTTTGTCGTTTCCCTGACACTCGTGATCAGCCAGTATGCCGGACCATGGTCGATCTTCCTGGGCTGGCTCGTGGGCTTTGTCTATGTATCTACACAGATCAATGGAATGAGCCTGATCAATCCTTTTGACAACAATTCCGCAGCGATACCATTGAACCAGATTACAAGGACCATCGAGATCAACCTCCTCCAGATGATTGGTGCAGCAAGGGTTCCAAAACCAGTGCTGCCGATCAACGAAGAATACATCCTGTAAAGACAAATATACGATCGAACTTTTCAGGTAGATACCCACGCAAAGGGGCTGTTCATTTCTCATGAACAGCCCCTTTGTGATATAAGGAACAGAAAAATTATTCCTCTTCTTTAAAATAAACTTTATAATAATTCATCGACTTATCATCATCAAAACCTTTTTCGATAAGGTCTTTATCTCCATGAATATAAATATGGAAGTTTTTATCCAGTTTTAAGACGCTTTTAAATGCCCTGGACTGCTTCTTAACGGCTGCACCAGAAATTTCAAAGGTGTCCTGTATTGCTGTGTCAAATTCATCTTCATAGCTCTTTTTATAGTTTTTGAAGGATTCAATCCCATCCGGATTACCGATCACCTCCTGTGAGAATTCATCCAGGTCAAAGCTTTCCTTTTCCTTGAAATATTTCATTGATTTATTCAGGAGGTCAATCTTATCTGCCTTGGAAATGTCGAATTCGTCATCCAGCTTTTCGGTGACAAAATTCTTATACACCCCAAGGACATTATTGGTCTGGTTGTAATTGTCATTCCTCACTTTCAGCTTCAGGAATTCATCCTTCCAGTATACGGCCTCTGCGCTACGGTTGGTCTGGTCAATGACGGCTACCTTAAATCCTTCTTCCCCTTCGGTATTAAAGATCAGGCAACCTTTATCCAGCTTGCTGATATTAATTGCTCCTTCTTCATAGCTCAGACCAAAACCTGCTTCTTCCGGATAAACCTTCAGGTAGGTTTCTTTCGTCTCCGATTTAAAAATGCCTATGGCATCATGTAAATCACCTTCTATCTGTACGTTTTCGAAGTAAGCGACATACAGCTCCCCTGCCTTTATTTTGGGGTGGCTGGAAATCTCGTACAAATGTTTTGCCAGCTGCTTGCTGTTTTCATGGAAAGTAGATCCATCCTTGAAAATCTTATCGGCAAAGTGGTAAACCTCATTTAAATTCAGGTCATCATTGGTGTGAAAAAAGCGATAGATCTCATTTACCTTCTCATAGGGACTCAGGAAATACTGGATCAGCAGGTTCTTCAATGTTTCATCCTGGATCTGTAAAGAAGCCTCAGATAACACATAAAATTCATCCTGCGCTTTATTTCCAATGCGATGTATAGAAAGCTCTGCCAGAGAAGCTTCAAAAAAAGTGATCATAGTGCTGCCGATTTTTATGTCGTAAAAACTGTAAAAATACCTTTTAGGAATGGAATCCCTTACAGAAATCTGAATTTTTGAAATCAGGCTTTGTTCCCGTCCTGCGGACTATTTCTAAGCTTTACCGGTGTTTTGGTATTTTTCTTCATCTTCAGGTTCAGCATCTCTACGAGGATAGAGAATGCCATTGCGAAATAGATGTATCCTTTAGGGATGTGCTGGTCAAGTCCTTCGGCAAGCAGGGAGACCCCAATCAGCAAGAGAAAGGAAAGGGCCAGCATTTTAACGGTAGGGTGATTATTCACAAAATTACTGATGGCATTGGCAGAAAACATCATAATGATGACTGCAATAATCACCGCAGCGATCATTACCTCTACATGTTCTGCCATTCCGATGGCAGTGATTACCGAGTCTAAAGAGAACACCACATCCAGGATCAGGATCTGAATAATGACCCCTGCAAAAGAATGGACTTTTGCCTTGCCTTCCTCATCTTCTTCCCCTTCCAGTTTAAGGTGGATCTCATGGGTACTTTTATAGATCAGGAATAACCCGCCCAGGATAAGAATAAGGTCTCTGCCTGAAATAGCCAGTTTTTCCAGCCATTCTTTGTTATCCAGGCTTATCCATTCCCCTATATTGAACAAAGGGGAGGTTAAGCTCATCACCCAGCTTAGGGAGAGTAGCAACAGCACCCTGGTAATCATGGCCAGCCCCAAACCAAGCTGCCTTGCTTTCTTTTGCTGCTCTTGCGGAAGCTTCCCTGAAAGGATGGAGATAAAGACAATATTGTCGATACCCAATACGATTTCCAACAGGGTAAGTGTCAGGAGCGAGATCCAGGCTTCAGGGGTGCTAAAAAATTCCATATAGGTGCTGATTTGGGGAGCTAAGTTATAAAAAAAGCTTGCTGAATCTCAACAAGCTTGATATAGAAATAGTTTTAACAGCAGTATATTTTTCTGCAATGGCTATTTGAAAACAATTGAGCCGTATTCTGCCTTAATCCTCAGTGAAGCCCCGGCACCATTCCCCATTTTCCCGAAGTAACGCTTAGTAGAGGAATCGTCATCACCAGATTCTACCCTGGCTTTTACGTTCGAACCATACTTAAAGGATCCGTATTCCCTGCTGACAATAAAATCGGCATTATACCCATCTGCAAATCCTAAATTGATGTCCACATATTCCGCATCCACATTCAACACCTTACAGCCGGAACCAATATCATTGATATTCAAATTATTATAGCTCATGTTAAAATTTCCATCCCCCCTTAAGGTACCCACTGCAACTCCGGTGTATTCCGCACGGAGATTCAGTTTGCCGACCGAACCGATCCTGATCGAATTGTATTCCTGTTTGATGGTCGCATTTCCCCTCACTGTACCAATATTGGCATTCGCATACTGAATATTCAAATCAAGGTTATTTACCCCTCCAACGGTTAAGCCACCACCGTACTGTTGTTTAATAATGGCATCTCCCTTCACATTGGTAATGTTGACCCCAACATATTGCACATCCAGGTCCAGCGTACCTACAGTTCCCAGCACGACACCAGCACCATACTCATGCCTGACCACCCCTTTGTTTAACTCCGCAATATTTGTCTTCCCATATTGCACTGAAATGTAGTTATTGGTTCCTGACAGGTTTCCCGCTACAAAATTACCATACTGCACCTTTGCAGAAAGCGGGCCGGCAAAATTACCCATGGTCACGCTCCCGAATTCCTGAGAAACCGTCAGCGCATTCACAGCAGGCATATACACCACATATTCAACCTTCACGTTTCTGTTTTTATTCCTGCCCCATCCGCTACTTCTATTGATATTGGTTTTGCAGGAAATGACATCTGCATTCCTGTTTAGGGAAATACCGACTTCATCAATAATCCGTTGTGCCTCCTTGTCATTGCTGCTGTTGGCGATCACGTCTATATCGATCTTCACTTCTTTCCGGTCCCACACTTTGATCACCACACTGCCAAATTGATTGCTCAGGTTAACTTTATCATTTCGGTCTACCGTAAAGGTTTTGCTGATGATCCTGCGCAGCCCCTGGTCATCTGAGGATTTTATATCCTGAAGCTGGTCATCCTGACCTCCCTTTGTTCTTTCCGTATCACGCACAGTAGTGGTGGAACGCTGGCCCTCCACCTTTGTATTCAGCGCATAATCGATATCAACCGATACTGTTGGCTGTATCGCTGTCTGTGCATAAGCCCTGCCAAAGAAGCATAACACAGCACTTACCAAAACTAGATTTTTCATATGCTATTCTCCTTTTTAATTTGGCTTACTTCATTAATGATGGACAACTGCTGACTCACCACCTGCAATTGAATTTCCAGGTTCCTTGCCATCGCTTTCACTACCAGTTGCTGGTTCGGACTTCCTGTGAGCTCTTTTTTAAGCTGATCATAGGCTGTCTGTAATTTCTGCAGGTCGGCACTGAACTTATCATACAGCTTGGGGTTCGATTTTGCATAGACCTGGAGGCTGTCCCTCTTCTCTTCGATCAACCCGGCAAACCGCAGTTCCTTTTTTGCATACCCGGGACTCACATCCGCCAGGTCTATATCCCTTTTCTGTGCAGGCTTAAGATAAAGGAAGGCAATGGCGAGCAACACTATAAAAGACGAAGCAATCCCTATCCACAAAGGCAGACTAATTGTTTTTTTTTGTTGCTGCTGTGTCAATTGCTGATCCAGCTTCTCCCATAATTTTGACGAAGGCCTATCGTCATCAAAGGCCTTCTTATTTTCCTTGATAAAATCTTCTAATTTAATACCCATCTCTTACTCCTTTCTTTTCCATACTACTTTTCAACTTTGCTTTCGCCCTCAGTAACTGCGAACGCGAGGTGTTCTCTGATATCTTTAAGATATGTGCGATCTCTTCATGATCATATCCTTCAAAAAGATAGAGTGTCAGCACGACCCTGTATCCATCAGGCAATAAACGTACTGCCGCTTTTATTTCTTCTACCTTCCATTGCAGGTCTTCCTCCTCTTCATTAACCCGCTCTGCAACATCCAGCCCTTCCAGACTCACAAACTCTGCCTTTCTTTTCCTAAGGCAGTTGATCGACTTGTTGATCACGATCTGTTTCAGCCAGAGGCCGAAGGTGGTATCTCCCCTGAAATCAACTATTCTCGTAAAGGCTTCCAGAAAAGCCTCCTGTAACACATCCTCTGCTTCATCTTCCTCATTTACAATCCGCAGTGCAGCACTGTACATAGCACGCTCATACAATTTGTACAATTCAAATTGTGCTTTTCGGCTTCCTTTACGGCAGTCGTTGACCAGTCCTATATTTTTGTCTATGTATACTGCTTCCACTGTTTTTCTTATTCGTTATAAATGACACAATGATTTTTGAAACGTTGCACCTTTTATGAAAAAACTTATGAATATACCATGCTAAATCAATAAGCCCTTGAAATATATGGGGCAAAATCAATATTTTTGCGACTTAATCCGATTGAAAATGTTAAGAACAACAACTTGCGGAGCCCTGAACATTGAGAATTTAGGCGAGAACGTAGTCCTGTGCGGTTGGGTACAGAAATCCAGAGATTTGGGAGGAATGACTTTTATTGACATCCGTGACCGTTATGGGATCACCCAGTTGGTTTTCAATATGGATGATAATCCTGACCTGTGTGAAGCTGCCCGCAGCCTGGGTCGTGAGTTTGTCATCAAAGCCAGTGGCTTAGTAGTAGAACGTACCAATAAAAACCTTAAAATACCAACAGGAGAAGTAGAAATAAAAATTACTGCCCTGGACATATTAAACGCTTCCAAAATCCCTCCTTTTCTCATTGAAGATGAGACGGATGGAGGTGATGACTTAAGAATGAAATACCGTTACCTGGACCTGCGCAGAAACCCTGTGAGAAACAACATGGTACTGCGCCACAGAATGGCTCAGTCGGTAAGAAGATACCTGGACAACCTTGACTTTATAGAGGTGGAAACGCCTGTTTTGATTAAATCGACACCGGAAGGTGCGCGCGATTTTGTGGTACCAAGCCGAATGAATGCAGGTGAATTTTATGCTTTGCCGCAGTCGCCACAGACCTTCAAACAGTTGCTGATGGTTTCCGGATTCGACCGTTATTTCCAGATTGTTAAATGTTTCCGTGATGAAGACCTGCGTGCAGACAGACAACCGGAATTTACACAGATAGACTGCGAGATGTCTTTCATTGAACAGGAAGATATCCTGAATACCTTTGAGGGACTGATCCGTACCTTATTTAAAGAGGTGAAGAATTTTGACCTGCCTGAAGTACCGAGGATGCAATACGCTGATGCCATGCGCTGGTACGGTTCAGATAAACCGGATACCCGTTTTGACATGAAGTTTGTGGAATTGAATGAACTGGTAAAAGGCCATAACTTCCCTGTATTTGACAGTGCAGAATTGGTGATAGGCATCAATGCGAAGGGCTGTGCGCATTTTACGCGTAAACAGCTGGATGAGCTTACCGATTTCATTAAACGTCCGCAGATCGGCGCTACAGGCCTTATTTACTGCAGACATAACGGAGATGGTTCTATCAAATCTTCAGTAGATAAATTCTATGATGAAACGGCACTTCAAGGCTGGGCTGAAGCTTTGCAGACTGCGCCGGGCGACCTGATGCTGATCATGGCTGGCACGACAGACAAAGTGCGCAAGCAGTTAAGTGAACTTCGCCTGGAAATGGGCAGCAGGTTAGGTTTACGTGATAAAAATGTATTCAGTGCCCTTTGGGTACTCGATTTCCCGCTGTTGGAATGGGATGAGGAATCAGCACGTTACCATGCCATGCACCATCCCTTCACTTCACCAAAGCCAGAAGACATTCCTTTACTGGATACCCATCCGGGTGAGGTAAGGGCCAATGCCTATGATATGGTAGTCAACGGTACTGAAATTGGTGGCGGATCTATCCGTATCCACGACCGTACTTTACAGGCACTAATGTTCAAACACTTAGGGTTTACACCGGAAGAGGCACAAAAACAATTCGGCTTCCTGATGGATGCTTTTGAATTTGGCGCTCCTCCGCATGGTGGTATTGCCTTCGGGTTCGACCGTCTGTGTTCTATTTTTGCCGGCCTGGACAGTATTCGTGATGTCATTGCCTTCCCGAAAAACAATTCCGGAAGAGATGTGATGATCGATAGTCCATCTACCATCGACGAAAAACAGTTGAAAGAACTTAAGATAAAAACGGACTTATAACCTGGTCCGTTACCCCATAAAAAAAGGAAGCTGCGAGGCTTCCTTTTTTTATGGGGTAATATCTGTTGTTAAAACGTCTCACTATCGGGTGGAATCCCGTAATCTACATAGGCTGCGGAGGCTTTCTCTTTCTTTTTTTCCGATCCAAACAGTCCTTTTACGCTATTAAAAATAGAGGTCAGGCTTGAGGCATCAAGTGATTTGCCCACTTTACTGGTGGCAAGGCCAACCAGTGTTTTCGTGAGAAATCCTGATCCCCTGAAAATAGTGCTGTTCATTAACAGCGGCAAGGCCATAGACATCACCTTGCTGGTCAGATTCAGCTTATCGTCAGTTTTTAACAGGGAAGAAGAAGTAAAATATTTCTTGAAAAGGTGTCCCGGTGTAAATTGCTTTGCATACACAACAACATCCTCTTTAAGGGCTACTTCCTTCATTTTATAATCTACTTTGAGACTAATCATCCTCACCTGCAGGTCATGCAGGTTATTAATTGCGTAACTATTTTTGCTCATCTTCCTCGTCCTCCTCTTGTAGTTTACTGAAATATTTTTTGATGGTAAAATTAACAATAGCCTTTTCTATGAATTTATCCTTTGCAAAGAAGACAACTACGGCCAGCAACAGATAAATTAAGGAGACGGCACCAAAACCAGCGGTATAGCTGTGGAAAAGGTCGGACAGAAAAAGTGCCAGTGTTACGGTACCAAATAAAAAGGCCAGTGAAAAAAACAGGATCACCACCACATTGGTAACCAGATCTGCAAATATTTTTGATGCCCTTTTTACAAGAAACAAGCGCATATATTCAACACGCATGTCCAGGTACGTTCTGGCTTCTGAGATAATCTCCTCAAAATTCTTCTCTTTCTTCTCCTCCATTGGTGTGATTTTTAACAGCGTTATGTATTTATTCTAATCTACTGACAGATGCTTAGGCATGCTCTATATCATCAGCAAATTCTTCTTCCACTTCGTTTACTTTTCCTTTCACTGAAGTAACTACCTTATCTCTGAGTTGAGTGAGGTGCTCAATTTCTTCTGCTGCCCTGTCTTTGATAGAATCGCCCAGATCTTTTAAAGACTGACTCAATCTATCTCTTGTTTCACTACCTTTATCAGGAGCAAACAATAAACCCAATGCAGCCCCTGCTGCCAAACCTGTTAGAAGACCAATTAATACTTTTGAATTATCGTTCATGACTTTAGTTTTTATGTTTAAAATTTAATTGTGTAAGAGATGCTGGCAACCTGTTACTACTTTTATAACTCGTCGGGTTCAGAAATTGTTTTAATTCTTTCCAATCTTTCTGAGGCCATAGCACTGGTTTCATATATTTTGATCAAAAGTATAAAATAAGACAGTAATAAAGGGCCAAAAACAAGGCCTAATATTCCAAAAAGGGGTATTCCTATGACTACGCCAATGACGGTGATGATAGGGTGGATATTCCCGACCTTCTTGGCAATCACAAAGCGGATCACATTATCGATATTGATAATGACCACGAAGCCAAAAATCAGCATTGCCCATCCCCCGAAATTATTCCCCCCGGCAATCTGCAGCAAGGCAGCAGGCACAAAAATAACAGGAGGCCCCAATACAGGGACAAAGGAGATGAATGCGGTAATCACTCCCCAGAAGACAGGGTCATTAAAGCCGAGGACAAAAAAAGACAAGCTCAATAAGGATCCCTGGACCAATGCAATAAATCCCTGTCCGAGTACATTTGCATAAGTGGTATTCCTCATCTCTTCCGCAAAACGGTAAGCATTTTGTGTCCGGAATGGTGCATATTTGATCAATGCATTTTCAAAGCGCTCCCGCTCTACCAGCATAAAATAAACCAGGAAACACATCAGCAGTAAGCCCAGGACAATATTGAATGCTCCGGAAATCAGGGATGGAAAAAGTTCTGTAGCCCAGGTTCCTGCCTTCCTCAGTCCTTCTTCAATCAGTTGTTGCGACTCGGTTCCAACAGGCACCAGCTGTTTTAACTTGAAAAGCAGGTTTTTAAAGTAAATGTGATCACTTTGTAATTCATTGATCTTCTCAATGACCATGGTGCTTAACCCATAAAAAGGCAGGATAATGAGCACAACGGAAATAAAAAGCAATAAAATAGCGGAAAAACTCCTGTTCAGCTTTTTGTCTTCCACCAGATAAATAAATCCGGGACGAAGGATCGTGAACAATACCAGTGTACTTAAGATAGATCCGAAAATTCCCTGCAACGAATAGGCAATAATACAACCCAGGGCAATAATGATGACCAGGTTAATGATATTCCTTTGTTTATAGGTGAATAAGGACATTCAGGGTATTTAAGTATCGAGGTTAATGGCTTTCATTTTGTTATAAAGTGTTTTCCTGTCAATATTGAGGATTTTGGCTGCTTTTGTTTTATTGAAGTTCACTTCCCTGAGTACTTTTAAAATGGCATCATATTCTGCCTCTGATGCTGCATTTTTCAGGTCTCTCGACTTTTCAGGATTGCGGTGAATCACTTTTTCTATAGCAGTGACCTTGGCATCAGTAGAAATCTCCAGGGGCAATGCTTTCAACTGGATCTCATCTGTTTCGGTTAACAGGGTTGCTCTTCTGACTACATTTTTCAGTTCCCTGACATTTCCAGGCCAGCTGTACGTAAGAAAACATTCCTCCACATCTTTGGAAAAACCGGTAATATTTCTTTTCAACTCATCATTGGCAAAGTCAAGGAAGGTCCTGGCAAAGATCATGATATCTTTTCCACGCTGGCTTAAAGGGGGAAGGTCAATAGAAAACTCATTGAAACGGTGGTATAAATCTTCCCTGAAACGGCCCTTTTGAATAGCAGCACCAAGATTTTCATTGGTGGCGACAATTATACGCACGTCAAGGTCAATTTCTTTGGTACTTCCTATGCGTTTGATCTTGCGTTCCTGAACCGTCCTTAATAAAGCGGCCTGAATCTCATACGACAGGTTCCCCACTTCATCAAGAAAAAGTGTTCCCCCGTTAGCCATTTCAAAATGACCTATTTTTGTATTTAATGCGCCTGTGAATGATCCCTTTTCATGACCAAAAAATTCACTTCCTGCAAGCTCTTTAGTGAGTGAGCCGCAGTCCATTGCCACAAAAGGGTTATCCCTTCTCGGACTATTCAGGTGAATTGCTTTAGCCACAGACTCTTTTCCTGTACCGCTCTCCCCCATCAGGATGACACTGTAAGAGGTAGGTGCCACCAGTTGAATCTGTTTCAGCAGCTCTTTCGAGGCAGGGCTTTGTCCTGCTACAAAATTCTCTACATGGTTATAAACGGGTACACGCGGGGCCTTAACTTTTGGCGCATCCTGTCTTTCCACAGAAATATCATTCAATGCTACCTGTGTATCTATCGCCTTATTGATTGTATTTAATATTTCGTCGGGATATAATGGCTTGGTGATATAATCATATGCCCCCAGCTTGATCAGCTCCACAGCAAGTTTGATATCAGAATAACCGGTAATAATAATCACGCCGGTCTGAGGATAGCTCTCCTTAATTTTAATCAGAATTTCCTTACCGTCAGTATCTTCCAACCGATAATCACACAACACAAGATCATATGATTCCTTTGCCAGATATTCCTGGGCAGAAAATCCGCTTGTCGCAGTATCCACGGCAAAGCCATTCCTGGTTAAGAATTTAGACAACAGTAATCCTATATTTATCTCATCATCAACTATTAATATTCTTTTCATATTCGGCACCTGTTCTGAAAAATATAATTCGATGATAAATATAAAGAATTATTTTATATGGGAAATATTTTCTACACTATTATGTATAAAATACCCCCATTTTTTGATGAAATGTGTCAAAATTTATATTAAAACAGTATTCAATTCATATCCGCTACTTTCCACCAGTAGCGTAATGGGTCTTTAGTGGTGATAAAGTCAGCTTAATTTTATAGCCAATCGTTGTGTGATTTAAAAACCAGGAGAATT
This sequence comes from Pedobacter sp. AW31-3R, assembly GCF_052180285.1. Classification (NCBI taxonomy): domain Bacteria; kingdom Pseudomonadati; phylum Bacteroidota; class Sphingobacteriia; order Sphingobacteriales; family Sphingobacteriaceae; genus Pedobacter; species Pedobacter sp. AW31-3R. The sequence continues at coordinate 6,511,084 of NZ_CP197475.1, forward strand.
TCAACCGCGGTCACCGTACTTTAGTGCCCTTTAAAAACAGCCTTTCTTTTCTCCAGAAAAGCCGATGCCCCTTCTTTAAAATCCTGCGTACCGAAACACTTTCCGAATGCTTCAATTTCGATTTCAAATCCATTCTGCCCATCCGTGCCAGCCGCATTTATGGCTTTGATTGCTGCTGATACCGCAAGTGGTGCCCGCAGTTTTATTTTATTTAATATTTCCTCTGCTTTCCCAATTAGTTCAGCAAGAGGGACTACCGCATTTACCAATCCTATGCGCTCTGCTTTTTCTGCAGAAATCATATCGGCGGTAGTGATCATTTCTATAGCCCTGCCTTTTCCGACCAGAGCAGTAAGCCTTTGTGTTCCTCCATAACCCGGAATGAGGCCTAAAGTAACTTCCGGCAAACCCATCTTCGCCGTATCGGCAGCAATCCTGATATGGCAGGCCATAGCGAGTTCCAGTCCCCCGCCCAAGGCAAACCCATTGATTGCGGCCACCACTGGTTTGGTACAGTTTTCTATTGCATCAAATACAGTTGCATGTCCATTCCTCGCCAGTGTTTCTCCCTGTTCCACCGTATAGGAAGAAAATTCTGAAATATCGGCACCGGCAACAAATGCCTTTTCTCCCGCTCCCGTTAACAGGACTCCCCTCACCTCATGACTTTGCGTCGCAAATGCAATGGCATCGGCAAGTTCAGTCAATGTGTCTTTGTTTAAGGCATTTAATTTCTGTGCCCTGTTGATGGTGATGTAAAGTATGTTTTCCCTGAGTTCGGATAAGATATGCTGATAAGTCATGTTTAAAATATTAATTGAAAAACTGAGTCAATATTCGTTTAAAAATTCCGGTTTTCAAAAATCCCGTCCGTGATATACGTCACTATTACCTGCTTTGCTGTTCCCGGAGCGCATCATTTGCTATAAACAACTGTAAATCAACCCACATCAAAACAACAAAGAGAAGTAACCCTACTTTTTTGCCCCGGCTATGTCCGTTTATTCCAAATTAACCATTAAAACCAGGATCGTCCTGTTTAAAGTTTTGCCCATAATTTATACCAGGCAGTAGACGTAAATGTAAGTGAAATTAGGTCTTTTATGTTAACTTTGGGAATAAATTTACAGTTTTTATGAGTGAGGAAAGATCATTGAACTTTATTGAAGAGATCATTGAAAACGATTTAAACAGCGGAAAATACGAGACTTTAGTTACCCGTTTCCCCCCTGAGCCTAATGGATACCTGCATATAGGACATGCTAAAGCAATTTGCCTGAATTTTGGACTGACCAAAAAATATGGCGGTTATACGAACCTGAGATTCGATGACACCAACCCGGTGACAGAGAAGACAGAATATGTAGACAGCCAGCAGGAAGACATCAAATGGCTTGGATTTGAGTGGAAAAATGAGTTGTATACTTCAGATTATTTCGATACGCTTTATGATTTCGCCGTTAAACTGATAGAAACTGGTTTCGCTTATGTAGATCATGGAACCGCAGATGAAATCGCGGCTTTAAAAGGAACACCTACAGAACCCGGAAAGGATAGTCCTTACCGCAGCCGCAGTGTAGCCGAAAACCTGGACTTATTCAGCAGGATGAAAGCTGGGGAATTCGGTGACGGGGTTTGTATCCTGCGTGCAAAAATTGATATGGCGAGTCCGAATATGTTAATGCGCGACCCGATTATTTACAGGATTAAACATGCGGCACACCACCGTACCGGTGATACCTGGTGCATTTATCCGATGTACGATTTTGCACACGGCCAAAGTGACAGTATTGAAGAGATTACGCATTCCATTTGTACACTTGAATATGTTTCCCACCGTGAACTGTATGACTGGTTCATAGAGAAATTAGGGATTTTTCCTTCCAAACAATATGAATTTGCCCGTCTGAACCTTACCTATACCGTCATGAGCAAGCGTAAGCTGCTCCAATTGGTGAATGACGGAATTGTCAGTGGCTGGAACGACCCGCGTATGCCGACCATCAGCGGATTGAGAAGAAGGGGCTATACCCCGGAAAGTATCCGTGAATTCTGTGAGCGGATCGGTATTGCGAAAAGAGAGAACCTGATTGAGCTGAGCTTACTGGAGTTCTGTCTGCGTGAGCACCTGAATAAAACAGCGAACCGCGTAATGGCCGTATTGGATCCGATTAAACTGGTGATCACCAATTATCCGGAAGGACAAACGGAAACACTGATCGGTGAAAATAATCCTGAAGCTGAAGACAAAGGCGGAGTAAGGGAAATCCCTTTCAGCAATGAACTTTGGATTGAACGGGAAGATTTCATGGAAGAACCCGCCAAAAAATGGTTCCGCCTTGCTCCTGGAGCAATGGTAAGGCTAAAAAATGCCTATATCGTGAAATGTGAAGATTTCAAAAAAGATGCGGAAGGAAAGGTAACTGAAATTTACTGTACCTATATTCCTGAATCCAAAAGTGGTGAAGATACCAGCGAAATCCATGTTAAAGGAACCATTCACTGGGTAAGTACGGCACATGCGAAAACAGCAGAAGTGAGGATATATGACCGTTTGTTCTCTGTGGAATCACCTGACAGTGAAGAAGGAGATTTCAAGGATTACCTGAACAAAGACAGTATTACCGTCATCAAAGAGGCTTACATTGAGCCCTACCTGGCCAATGCAGATAGCGATGCACGTTACCAGTTTATCCGTAAGGGTTATTATTGCCTTGACCAGGATTCAACCCCTGAAAAACTGGTATTTAATCAGGCTGTCGGACTAAAAGACGCCTGGGCAAAAGCAAAGAAATAACAAAAATCTGAAAACAGGCTGTTTCATTCCAGATGATCAGCCTGTTTTTCTCTCCATAAACGCGTTTTCTCCACTATCCATTGAGCTGGATCACCATTTCGAAAGAAGCGTCTCCTACAGGTATTTTTTATACAGGTTAAACAGGATCATTTGATCTGACTGTGACAGCACGGGATTTTCATCTTTCTGCACAAAATGTATTTTAAATGCTTTTATGGCAGCAGATTTATTACTTACGTTATAACCGATAATGCGCAATGCGGCTATGGCATCAAAATTATCCGGCGGGATCTGCAGAATTGCATCATACCATAACCCGAACCCTTTATAGGCAAGGTCCTTCCAGGGGAATTTATAGGGATCAATCTTACGTCCCGGTGCAATGTCTGAATGTCCGATAAAATTTGCCACCGGAATATTGTATTTCTTTTTTAGCGTAGACAGCAAGGCCAGTAAACTCCTGATCTGCTCCGCTGAATACGGTTCTTTTCCGGTATTGTCGAGCTCAACGCCTATGGAGCCGGAATTCAGGTCTGCATTATTCCCCCATTTCCCTACACCTGCATGATTTGCACGAAGATAATCGTTCACCATCTGCACCACCTTACCGTCTCTTCCCACAATATAATGGGCACTGGTCTCTGTTCTTTTCAGTAAAAAGGTATTGATCGTTTTATCGGTCGATTCCTGTGCGGTATGGTGTAAAATAACATAATTCGGTTTGCGGATTCCAAAATTCACCGATCCGATAAAAGACTGCGATTCCAGGGCTAAGGAATCGACAAACTGATTCACCGGCGGCATGGCTTTCAGTGTATTTCCGAAATCATTTGCTTTTTCTTTATAGACTTTATTCGTCGCTGCATATTTACTGGTGCTGCAGGCAGACCATAAACAGAGCGGAATCCCCATCAGGATTACATTTCTCAGGGTTATCGTTTGTGACATAGGTTGATGATAAATGCCGAAATTACCTATTATTTATATAAATGAATCTGATTTGAATTAACTTTATCGCTGCTTTATATTTTTTCCTAATTTCGCTGAGTTCAAAATTAATGCCTGAATGAGTATAGGCCACGGCAGAGATAAGGGTATTTTGCCTGGCCAAAGCTGCCCTGTGTCATTTATAGACAGGATTAATTACCTAGAAAAACAATATATATTACATGAAACACCTCAATAAAACAGTTCTGTATCTGATGGGCTGCACGATGATCGGGTCTACAGCCATATCTTGTACCAGTAATTCAGGGAAAACCACAACAAAAACTGAAAAAAACAGCACTGCAAAAGATAGTTTACAGAGATATGTTGACGAGCGGTTAGACATCTACAAAACAGTAAGGCTGACCACCAACCTGAATGCACTTACCCCAAGCGACAGGAAAGTACTTCCCTTGTTGATCAAGGCTGCACAGATTATGGATGAGTTATTCTGGAAACAAACCTATCCGCAAAGAGATAGCCTGCTCGCTAAAGTAAAGGATGAAAACACCAAAGCTTTTATTAAAATAAACTATGGTCCATGGGACAGGCTGAATGGTGACAAATCATTTATTGCCGGGATTGGGGCAAAACCCGATGGTGCTGCCTTTTATCCTGCCGGGATGAGTAAAGAAGAACTGGAAAAATCTACCCTTAAGGACAAATTCAACCCATATACGGTCATCCAGAGGGATACTGCGGGAAAACTGATTTCAGTGCCTTACAATGTGCTTTATGCAACAGATCTGCAGAAGGCATCCAGCCTGCTGAAACAGGCCGCACTGCTGGCTGATGATGCCGGACTAAAAAAATACCTGAACCTGAGAGCAGATGCCCTGGTGACGGATAAATATACCGCAAGTGATTATGCCTGGCTGGAAATGAAGAACAATAACCTGGATATCATTATTGGCCCTATTGAGAATTACGAAGATAAATTATTCAATGCACGTTCTGCCTTTGAAGCTTATGTCTTGGTGAAGGATAAAGAGTGGAGCAAACGTCTGGCAAAATATGTAAGCATGCTTCCTGAACTGCAGAAAGGATTACCGGTGGCCGCGAAGTATAAAACGGAAAAACCGGGTACAGACTCAGAACTGAATGCCTACGATGTTGTCTTTTATGCCGGAGACTGCAATGCAGGATCGAAGACCATCGCTGTGAACCTGCCAAATGATGAATTGATCCAACAGGAAAAAGGAACGCGGCGCTCCCAGTTAAAAAATGCAATGAAAGCTAAATTCGATGAGATTTTATTGCCGATTGCGAATGAACTGATTGATAAAGACCAGCAGCAATACATCAGCTTCGATGCTTTTTTCTCCAATGTGATGTTTCATGAAGTCGCACACGGACTTGGCATCAAAAAGACCATTACCGGTAAAGGATTTGTAAAGGAGGCCTTAAAAGAACAATACAGCTGGCTGGAAGAAGGCAAGGCAGATATTCTAGGTTTGTATATGGTGACTGGCTTATTGAAAAAAGGAGAGCTGAAAGGGGATATTAAAACCTTTTATACCACTTTTATGGCAGGTATCCTGAGATCGGTAAGGTTCGGTGCAGCAAGTGCACATGGAAAAGCGAACATGCAATGCTTCAACTATTTCAAAGAGAAAGGTGCTTTTGTGAGAACAGCCACGGGTACATATAGGGTGGATTATACGAAATTCGCGACTGCCATGGACGGATTAAGCAGTGTGATCCTGACGTTGCAGGGCAATGGTGACAAAGCCGCAGTAGAAAAACTGCAGCAAGAAAAAGCGGTCATCAGTGCAGAGCTGCAATCAGACCTGGACAGACTAAGTAAAAAAGGGATTCCTGTGGATATCGTATTCGAACAGGGCTTTGATGTACTTGGGGCGAAATAATCCTGTTTTAGCCGGAAGAAAGGCCCAAAGCTGCAGCTCAGTAAGATATTCCGCAGCCTTCTTATCCGGTATATGACAAATTAACCAACTGGGAGATATTTCACAATAATATCTTCCAGTTCGTGGATATCAAACGGTTTTGACAAATAGCCATCGGCACCAGCCTGATCAGCAAGCGCCATCACATCATTGTTTGCCGAAAAATAGATAACCGGGATATATTTCAGTTTCTCATCGCTTTTAAGCGCCCTGGTGGCATCAATACCTCCAACATCAGGCAACCAGTTGTCCATGAAAATAATATCCGGTGTATAGGCTGTAACCTGGTCAATAATATTATTTGATGTAGACGAAGTTTTTATCTCATATCCTGCATCTTCCAGAATAATTGTACACAGGTCCAGAATGTCTGTATTGTCATCAAAAATGAATACCTTTTTTTGTTCAGCCATTATAATGTAAATAAAATCTTAGGATAACAAATTTATAAAATCTGCAATATCTTCAATGGGTAAAATATAATCAATTTTTACGTTTGCCGCAGCCTGTGCGGGCATATAAGCGACCTGAGCAGATTCAGGATCCTGAATAACGGCCTTTCCGCCCCATGCTTTTACACTTATTAATCCGTTTACTCCATCTGCATTCGATCCGGATAACAGGAGACAGACCAGTTTCTCCTTATACACCTCTGCTGCAGTCTGAAAGGTCACATCGATAGAAGGCCTGGAATAATTTACCTTCTCGGAGTAGTCCAGCGAAAACGTACCATCCTGCTCTATCAGGGTATGGTAATCTGATGGAGCGATATACACCGTTCCGGGCTTTAACACTTCTTTCTCATCGACTTCCTTGACCACCAGTTTTGTCCGGCCCGACAATAGCTCAGGGAGCAGGGAATCCGTACCATGTTTTCTGTGGATCACAATGACAATTGGAAATGTTATGGCAGGATTAACTGATGGAAGTACTTTTAACAGCACATCCAGGCTTCCGGCAGATCCACCTATAACGAGCGCATCACATTTATTCATTTATTTTACCTTTCTCCAGATTTTCTCTCCTGGTAATCGTTTATAATCCTTTGCTATCTGTGAAAAATCGAGTGTTTCCTTTGTTCCAAGGGCCAGATAACCGAGATCTTCCAGACTGTCATTAAAAAGCTGCAGCACTTTGTGCTGAAGGTCCCTGTCAAAGTAAATCAGTACATTTCTGCACAATATCAGCTGGAACTCATTGAATGAATGGTCTGATACCAAGTTGTGTGTTGAAAATATAATTTTACTCTTCAGTTCCTCATCAAATTTTGCCAGGGAATATTTCGCCGTATAATAACTGGAAAAATCCCTCGTTCCTCCGGAGAGGATATAATTCTCGGAGTATTGCTTCATCTGGCTCAGGGCAAACATTCCCTGTGCTGCTTTTTCCAGCACTACCGGGTTAATATCTGTCGCATAAATCAACGATTTATGCAGTAAATTCAGCTCCTTCAGGACAATAGAGATCGAATATGCTTCTTCACCTGTTGAACTCCCGGCAAGCCATATCCGTATAAACGGATAAGTGCCCAGTTTCGGAAGCACTGTACTCCTTAAAGTCTTAAAAAAAGTAGGATCCCTGAACATCTCTGTCACATTCACCGTGATCTGCTCCACAAACCGTTTGAAATACAAACTATCATTTCTGATTTTATACCTGAACTCCGCAAAACTCAAAGCTTTGTCCAGCATATACAATCTCAGGACCCTTCTTTTTAAAGAAGCCCTGGAATATCCCGTAAAATCATATCCGTAACATTCCAGCAGATCCGATAAAAGATCGTCTATCTGTAAGTCACTGATGACGGGCAGTTCGATATTCATTAAATATATTTTACAAGTAAATCAGTTAAACTATCTACATTAATGGGTTTGGACACATAGGCTACAGCACCTGCTTCCAGGCAACGTTCCCGGTCGCCCAGCATCGCCTGAGCTGTTACTGCAATTACAGGGATATCTTTTAATGCAGGCGTGGCACTCATGACTGCCATTGCCTCATATCCATCCATACCCGGCATCATCATATCCATGAGCACAACAGCTATATCCTGCTGCTTTTCGAGGACGTCAAGGCCTTCCTGCCCCCCTATAGCCGATAAACAACTGTATCCTTTAGCTTTTAACACTGCCGTTAAAGCAAAGATGTTCCTGTTATCGTCATCAATTATTAATACTTTTTTTGTATCAGGCATATCGTTCAATAGTAATGATTAATTTTTATCATAAAGCCATACCCGCAGTAAAGAGATCAGCTGATCAATATCCACCGGTTTTGAAATATAATCTGAAGCACCTGCAGCAATACATTTTTCCCTATCTCCCATCATTGCTTTTGCTGTAACAGCCAAAATAGGTAAATGTTTGAACGCGCTTATTTTCCTTATCTCTGTGGTACTTTCATAACCGTCCATTTCAGGCATCATCATATCCATGAGCACAAGGTCTATAGAAGGATTGTCCTTCAGCACCTGCAGCGCTTCTTTTCCATCTGTTGCCGCAAAGACTTTCATTTTATGCTGTTCCAGGGCTTTGGTCAGTGAAAAAATATTCCTGACATCATCATCGGCAATCAATACCGTCTTATTGTTCAGCACCTCATAAAGGCCGCCAAGACTCTCTGTACTTTTCCTTCCGGCCTCTGCAGAATTCCCCTTCTCTTCTACCAGATGGAGGAACAGCCCTGCCTCGTCCAGGATACGCTGGTACGAATGTGCCGTTTTAACCACAATAGAATCAGCATATTGCTTAATCCTGTTTTCTTCTCCTTTGGATAGGTTTTTACCTGTAAAAATAATGATCGGCAGGTTTTCCAGGCCATCACTTTTCTTGATGGTCTCCAGCGTCTCGTATGCATTTTTATCCGGGATACCCATATCCAGGATGACACATTCCACTTCCTTTCTGCGCAGGGCATCGATACTCTGCGTCACATCATTGGCCACCTCCGTATGAATATTATAGGTACTTAAAAAATAGCTCAGCGCCTTGGCATGCTGCTGGTTTTCCTCCACAATAAGTACTTTTTTAGGATGCCTGCTCAGTGCACTTTCCAGCTTTTGAAAAATCTGCTGCATATGTTCCAGTGCAAAAGGTTTATTGATAAAGTCTACCGCCCCTTTCAGCAGGCTTTCTTTCTTTACCTCCATTGAAGACATAATATGTACAGGAATCGGACGCGTAACAGGGTTTGATTTCAGCTCTTCCATCACCTGCCATCCGTCTTTCACCGGCAGCTGTATATCAAGTAATATGGCAAGTGGCTGATAGTGGTTGGCGAGTTCAATACCGATATCTCCCCTGACCGCTACAATACCTTTATAATTTCTTTTCCTGGTGAAGTTCAGCAGCGTTTTAGCGAAGCCTGTATCATCTTCTATAATCAGGATGATTTTATCATCCGCATGAATATTGTTCCTGTCATCTTCAATCTCCGCAGGGATATGAGTTACCGTAAAACGTTCAGGCAGCGGAATAGCAGGCTGGTCAGCATATACAGGTTTGATCGCAAACTCCTGGAAACTATCTTTTTCAGGCAGCTCTGTTTTTTCAATAGGCAGCGACAACGTAAAAGTACTGCCTTCATTTTCCTTACTGCTCAGGGAAATTTCTCCGCCAAGCAATTTGGCCAGTTCACGGCTGATAGACAGCCCTAAGCCTGTACCTCCAAACCTGCGACGGGTAGAGCCATCTGCCTGTTGAAAAGCCTCAAAGATAATTCCCTGCTTTTTCTCCGGGATACCGATTCCGGTATCTTTTACCTTAAACAGCAACAAATGGTTTTCCCTGCTTACCGACAGTCGGACACTTCCGGTGCTGGTAAATTTAATTGCATTGGAAAGCAGGTTCTTGAGGATCTGTTCCAGCCTCATCTTATCAGTTTCTATCGCCGGTACATCATCGGCCACTTCAATAATCAGCTCCAAATTCTTGTTCCTGGCAATAGGATTAAAAAGTGAGCGCATATCCGTCGAAACCTCTGTCACGCTGACATCAGCAACTTCCAGCTTCATCTTTCCTGCCTCAATCTTTGAAAGGTCAAGAATTTCATCAATTAAGCCCAGCAAGCCCTGTCCCGAACTCTGGATCACTTCCGCATATTCAATATATTCCGGATCAAGCTCTTTGTTATCCGACATCAATTTGGACAGCAACAGGATAGAGTTCAGTGGGGTCCGCAGCTCATGGGACATGTTGGCAAGGAACTCCGATTTATACTTTGTACTTTGCTCCAGCTGCTCGGATTTCTGCTGAATTTCAATATTGTGTTCCTGAATCAGCTGGTTTCTTTCCTCCAGCAAACTCGATCTTTCTTCCAGCTCCTGGTTGGCCTGCAACAGTTCTTCCTGCTGCACCCTTAACTCTTCTTCAGAGGTCTGTATCTTTTGTGTCTGCGCTTCAAGTTCCGCATTTAGTCCTTCCAGTTCTGAATGCTGTGCCTGCAACTCTTCCGTTTGTGCCTGTGTTTCTTCCAGGAAATCCTGCAGGCGCTTACGGTTTTGGGCCGTTTGTACCGCAACACCGATGTTCGAGGATATATTATGGAAAAACTCCAGTTGTAAGGCAGAAAAGGCCTGTAAAGATCCGAATTCCATTACACCTACGACCACCCTGTCCCTGATCACCGGTACCGCAGCAATGTTCCTCGGTTTGGAATTACCCAAGGCATAACTGATCGTCATTTCATCATCCGGAATATCATTCAGCAGAATTTGTTTTTCAGATTTGAATACCTGTCCAACCAGGCCTTCCCCTGGTTTAATCACCAGTTTTTTCTGTTCTTCCAGTAAAGCATAACTGCCGGTAAGGTGCAGATAACGGTCTTCCCCGTGCAGGTAAAGTGCCGCAACCTGTGCATCTGTATGCTGAACAATGCTTTCCAGGATATCACTGGCCAGTGTACTCACACTTTTTTCACCCACCATCTTATCGTTCAGCGTCGCAATCCCGGCCTGCATCCATTCCTTATCGGCCAGCAGGGCGAAGGAATACTGTAAAGATTCTGCCATGTCGTTCAGGCTTCCCGCAAGAATACCCAGCCCGTCTTCTGAATTCTCCTCCAGTCGCACATCATATTCTCCTTTGGAGATTTGTCCGGCCAGCCCTTGTATGACTTCTATGCGGTGTGCAATTTCTTCATTTTTTTCCTGAAGTTCTTTTTCCAGTATAATTCTTGCCAGGAAATCGGCAGATACCCTGCGGTAGAAAAATATAGTAATTAAAATCGCAAAGATTGCCGCGATAATAATCAATACCGGTGTATAACCCGCCAGTTTATTCTGGTCGGCAGTACGTTCCGCCAGCAGCGATGTTTCCTCAGCCTTCATGGTTTTGATCAGGTTGCGTGCCGCATCCATGTATTCTTTCCCCGTGAGCAGATCACCAATATTTACGGTGCCTCCATTTTTGCGGATGAGGATGGTCTTTTGCATGACTGTCAAACGGTCATGGATAATCGTGCGGAGTTTACTCAGATTTTCCTGGTGTCTTGAATTATCCCTGGTTTGATTTTCCACACTGTCCAACAAGTGCAGGGCCTCTTCTTTCGCCCCGTTATAGGGTTCAATAAACGCATCTTCCCCGGTCAGGAGATACCCGCGCTGTCCTGTTTCCGCATCCTTCAGGGTGGAAATAATGCCATCCAGGTTTGACATGACATCATTGCTGTGGCTCACCATCTGCGAACTTTTAATCAGGTTATGGATACTGATATAAGAAGCAAGGGAACTGATAAAAAGTATGATTAAAGATAGCCCCAGCCCAATACGAAGGTTATTTTTTATTGTTTTCTGCATGATTTAATAATGGGATTTAATCCTCTTCTGAGAACGAATTTAATGGAATTTTGAAATAAAACTCAGACCCTTCACCCAAAGCGCTGTTCACGCCTACGGTTCCCTGGTGTCTTCTGATGATTTCAGCAGAGATATACAGCCCGATGCCCAGTCCCTGGAAATGTATGGCGGTTTCCTCTACCCGATAGAATTTATCAAATACGCTTTCCTGCTGGGCCTTTTCTATGCCTATACCGAAATCCCGTACGGCAACCTTCAGTTCCTCCCCTTCCACGGAAACATCAATGTGCACTTCAGTCGTGCCGGGTGCATATTTTATCGCATTGGTGAGAAAATTGACAATCACCTGCTCTATCCGCATCTCATCCGCATAGATCAGCTGAGGAACAGTACCTCTTTTCAGGATGGTAAATTCTGGATTAGACTGGTGGATGATTTCAACAATACCGTCGAGCAGTACATTTAAATCGAAGTGTTTTTTATTGAATTTTAACTTGCCGCTTTCAATTTTGGAGATATCCAGCAGGTCGGCAATAAGATCATTGAGCTTGTCCAGCTGTACCTGTGCTTTCTGCAGGTGTTTTTTTACGGTTGGCGTATCCCCTTTATCGATACTCCTTTCCAGCAATTGCACGTATCCTTTTACACTCGTTAACGGTGTTTTGAGTTCATGGCTGGCAATGCTGATAAATTCGTCTTTTTTCCTTTCCGCTTTCTTTCGGATTTCAATTTCTTCCAGAAGGGTATTCTGAATCTCTATTAATTTCCTGCTTTGTTCATAGATCCTGTAAAAGGTCTGGACCTTCAGCAGCAAAATATTCATATCTACAGGCTTGGTGATATAATCCAGTCCGCCGGAAGAATAGCCCTTCGTGATAAAGTTCAATTCCGTATTTACGGCCGACAGGAAAATAATTGCGGTTTCTTTAGCCTTGCTGTATCCTGCGATGGCTTCTGCGACTTCAAATCCATCCATTCCCGGCATCTGGACATCCAGAATAATCAGAACATATGCATTTTTCAGTACTTTTTTGAGTGCCTCTTCACCGGAAGAAGCGGTATCCACTTCAAAATTATGCCGCTCCAGAACTTTTTTTAGAGAAATCAGGTTCTCCGGGGTATCGTCTACAATTAAGATCATTATAATGAATAAAAAGTATGGCTAACAAATTCTTTTAGGGGTTGCCCTGAGAATAGTTGCCCACTAAAGTAATACAACTTAAAAGAATATTTTGTTTTAAATGATTCGTCCTGCATGATTTCATTTTTTTGGCTAAAGTTCATTGCTCTTAAAAGTATCGCCCTGACTGATATCGCCGGTGTCAAAACCTTTCTTAAACCAGTACATCCGCTGTGCGGAAGTGCCATGGGTAAAGGCATCCGGCACCACTTCTCCCTGTGCCTGTTGCTGAAGCTTATCATCACCAATTGCATTGGCGGCAGTCAATGCCTCCTCAAGGTCACCCTCTTCAAGGGCAATATCTTTCATCTGTTGCGCATGATGCGCCCACAGACCGGCAAAGAAATCTGCCTGCAGTTCGAGCTTCACCGACATCCTGTTGTATTCTTTTTCGCTCATCGTTTCACGTGCCTGCTGTACCCGGTCTGATATCCCCAGCAGATGCTGTACATGGTGGCCGACTTCATGGGCAATGACATAGGCCTGGGCGAAATCACCACCGGCACCAAAACGGTTTTTAAGATCATTATAGAAGGAAAGGTCTATATATACTTTCTCATCCGCCGGACAATAGAAAGGGCCAACGGCCGAACTTGCATACCCACATCCGGACTGTTCCCCTTCGCTGAACAACCTCAAGACAGGTTTTTGATAAGTTTTATCCATTTTCCGGAATTGCTCTTCCCAAACCACCTCAGTAGAACCGAGTACATTGCCGACAAAAGTTCCTGCGGCATCCTGTGGTGTTCCCCTCTGTACGGCCGTTTGTTCGGAATTGCCTACAGGCAGTTGTGAAACCAGTCCTGTTAAATCAGTACCGAAAAACAATCCTATAATGACAACGAGGATACCGATACCGCCTCCAAGCACCTTTCCGCCGCCTGAAAGCCCCCTTGCATCCTCCACATTACCACTGCCCCTGCCGAAAAACTTCATAAAAACCCGATTAATTTTGGTATAACCAGATTATCGTCAATTGTTATACCAATTATTGGGACTTGAGACGAATACCCGATTAAAGGTAATTATACCCGGAAAAACTGGAATTGGAGAACATCATTCAGAACCTGTAAAACATACTCTTTTCCAGGTCCTGAATACCTGATCTTAGTTATTGAATGCGACCAAAGCTGCTGTAATTCTATTTTTAGTTTCTTCAGTTCCCAGTGCATACGCAATATCGAAAACTCCAGGGCCAAATTTACCACCCACCAGCATAATGCGGAAGGGAAGCATCAGTTCGCCAGGTTTAAGATTTTGTGCTGCAGCCATGGACTTGAACTGCTCTTCCATTTCCGGGGCAGACAACCCTTCGGTTAAGGCCTCCAGATAAGAACTGAAAAATGCGGCCTTTTCTTCCGACCATTTATTTTTTACCGCTGCCACATCATAGGCTGCCGGTGAAGCAAAGAAATATCCGCTTTGCGTAATGAAATCTGTGAGCAGGTTACACCTGTCTTTCACCAGATCAATTACGGTGGAAACATAGGCATCATCATTGAGGACCAGGCCCTGTCCTGCGAACAGGATTTTGACCTCCTCCAGCAACCGCGCTGCAGTGGCATTTTTAATCCACTCATGGTTATACCATTTTGCCTTCTCAAAATCAAATTTAGCACCCGCTTTACTGATCCGTTCCAGACTGAATTTATCAATCAGCTCCGCTAAAGAAAAGATCTCCTGGTCTGTCCCGTCATTCCATCCGAGCATACCCAGCAGGTTGATAAAGGCCTCTGGCATAAAACCAAGTTCTTTAAATCCAGGGGTAAGGTCGCCCGTTTTCGGATCTGTCCAGTTCTGTGCATATACAGGGAAGCCCAAACGGTCACCATCTCTCTTGCTCAGCTTTCCATTCCCGTCAGGTTTCAGAATTAAAGGTAAATGTGCCCATTTCGGCATCTCTTCCGCCCATCCCAGGTATTTCCACAACAGGATATGGATTGGTGCCGATGGCAACCACTCTTCACCCCTGAAAATATGGGAAATCTGCATTGCCCTGTCATCTGCAACAACAGCGAGGTGATAGGTCGGCATCCCATCAGCCTTCAGCAACACTTTATCGTCTACCAGGTTGGTATCAAAACTTACCAGTCCGCGGATCATATCCACAAATGAAACCTGCTCATCCTCAGGCATCTTGATCCTTACCACATGGGGTGTATTGTTTTTGAGTAATGCTGCCACCTCTGCATCAGGTAAAGAAAGAGAATTTCTCATGCCCATCCTTGAAGCTTGTCCGTATAGAAAATTCGGGATTTCCTTACGTTTCAGGTCCAGCTCCTCCGGGGTATCAAATGCATAATAGGCAAATCCATCAGCAATCAGCTGCTCCGCATACTGCCTATAGGTCGGCTTGCGCTCACTCTGGCGATAGGGGCCGAATTCGCCCCCCAACTGCGGACTTTCATCAGGATTTATGCCACACCAGGCCAGGCAGGAAACAATATATTCCTCTGCACCGGACACAAAGCGCGTCTGGTCGGTATCTTCCACACGCAGAATAAAAGTTCCGTTGTGTTTTTTGGCAAACAAATAATTAAATAAGGCTGTACGTACACCACCTAAATGAAGGCCTCCTGTAGGACTGGGGGCAAATCTTACTCTAACTTTCTTTTCCATATTATTTGGTACAAAGATATATTTTTTAAGTGCTTACCGTTGTATTGATGTCTTTTTGAATGCTATTTTGTATTTTGCCTGCTAAACCTATGAATCCCTACGAAAAAAAACGGCGCTGGAAATTCTTCTTACTGGTATTTGCCATTGTTATCGGCACAGCCTCTGTATTTTACAGTGATTTCTTCGTAAAGAAAATGGAGCGTGAAGAGAAAGTGCAGTTCCAGTTGTATGTTAAAGTAACGGAACAGTCCTTACAGATGTATGACGATAACCGTTATACTGACCTTATTGAAACCATTACCCAAAACACGAAGCTACCGGTGATCATGACTGACGGGACCGGAGAGATCAATGCCTATCAGGGCCTGGACTCCACGAAAACAAACTACGACTTTGAGAAACAGGGAAACAAGACCTATGATCCGGGTTATTTCGAAAGGGAGCTGAAGAAAATGAAAAAACAGCATCCGGGTACTCCTATCATTGGCCTGGATGGTAAAATATGGCATATCTACCATAAGGATTCCTCTACGTTAACCCAGCTTCGTTATTTCCCATTTATACAGCTTGGCGTTATCGGATTATTTCTGCTTACGGCATATGTAGCTTTTAGTTCTGCCAGAAGATCAGAACAGGACCAGGTATGGGTAGGTATGGCCAAGGAAACAGCCCACCAGCTCGGCACTCCGATTTCGTCTTTAATGGCATGGGTGGAGTTAATGAAGTCCAGGTTTGATGCGGAAGATGACCCGCTGATTGCAGAGATGGAAAACGATATCAAACGCCTGGAAGTTATCACCGACCGGTTCTCAAAGATCGGCTCCAAGCCCGTACTGGAAGATCATGTGGTCTATACGGTAATCAATAATTTCATTCAGTATTTCAAACTACGGACTTCAGATAAAGTAATTTTTACCATTACCGGAGATGACCAGGTGCGTGCCCTGCTGAATGTTCCGCTGTTCGACTGGGTCACAGAAAACCTATTGAAAAATGCGGCGAATGCCATCGAAAATGAAGGCAGCATTACGGTAAATATCATTGAACACCTGGCTAAAGAAGAAGTATTTATTGATATCACGGATACCGGAAAGGGCATTCCGAGATCGAAATTTGATACGGTCTTCCAACCCGGATACACCACCCGGAAAAGGGGCTGGGGATTGGGGCTATCCCTCACCAAAAGGATCGTAGAAAATTACCATAGCGGACAGATTTTTGTCAAAGAATCAGAAGTCGGTAAGGGAACAACCTTCCGCATCATCTTAAAAAGCAGCCTAACTTATGAACCGACCTCAACCTAATGAATACCCGGAATGGGCAAAAAACTATATAGACCAGGTTGCTGACGACCTGTTTGACCTGCTCGAAAGACAATCTTCCGACTGGCCTGAATTTATAAACAGTATAGCGCACAAGGCGGACTATGCCTATGCTCCGGGAAAATGGACCATCCGGGAAATTGCCGGGCACATTATAGATACAGAAAGAATTCTCGTCTACCGCCTTACTGCATTTGCACGCAAGGAACAGGCTGCCCTCCCCGGTTTCGATGAAGACCAATACGTTGCTGAAGCCCGTTTTTCCGAAAGAGACCTGCAAAGTTTAACCGAAGAGTTTTCCTTGCTCCGTAAAGCCAACCTCTACCTTTTCCGCTCACTCAACGCGCAGGAACTGGACCATGTGGGAACGGCTTCAGAACGCCGGCTGACTGTCCGGGCCTTACTTTTTGTGATTGCCGGACACGTGGTTCACCATACAAGGATCATTAAAGAACGATACCTCATATAATCTCCTATGATCTGGTTTAAAGAATTTAAGGTAGCAGAACTCAACGACAGGCCAAAGAATCACCTTGGTGCCTTACTCGACATACAATTCACAGAAATTGGAGAAGAACACCTGTCGGCAACCATGCCAGTTGATGAGCGGACCCACCAACCGGCGGGGATTCTTCATGGCGGTGCCTCGGTAGTACTGGCCGAAACACTCGGCAGCATCGCATCCTATCTGTGTATTGACCCGCAGCGCTTTCAGGCTGTAGGGCTGGAAATCAATGCCAACCACCTGCGTCCGGTAAAAAGTGGAAAAGTAACAGGAATCTGCAAACCCCTGCACAGGGGAGCCAAAACGCATGTCTGGGAAATAAAAATATATGACGACAGGGGAAAGATGAACTGTATCAGCCGCATTACCGTGGCGATTCTTCCAAAAGCCATCCCGGATTCCCATTAATCTTTAAAGCTTTGGAGAACACTTTAAAAAAGATAAAAGGGATCTATCCGCTGAAGGAAGAACACCTGGCCCTCCTCACCAGTCAGCTACGGCGAAAAACGTATGCAAAAAATGAGGTCATCATCCGGGCAAATAAAGTCGAACCTTACCTGTACTTCATCGAAAAAGGAGCAGCGATGGCTTTTTCTGAGGGAATTGACAATAAAGTCATTTTCTGGTTTGGCTTTGAGGGCGACATTATGATGTCTTATAACAGTTATGTCAATCAAACCCCGGGTTATGAAAATATTGAATTACTGGAAGACAGTGTGGTGTATGAACTCAGGACGGATATCCTCATTGACCTGTATAATTCCCATACCGCATTGTCAAACTGGGGAAGGAAGCTGGCGGAACTGGAATTGATCAAGACAGAAGAGCGTTACATTGCCACCTTATTTAAATCGGCCGCTGTACGTTACCAGGAATTGCTGCAACACTACCCTTCCCTGATCAAAAGGGTTCAGCTTGGCCATATCGCTTCTTATCTCGGCATCACCCAGGTCACCTTAAGCCGGATCAGATCGGAAATCAGGTAAAGCAGCCAATTTCATTTTTTAACATATGTAAAAATCCTTCTCCATATGGAGGGCTACCTTTGTGGCTTAAATTTTTTACGATGAACTGGATTCTCTTAATTATTGCCGGGCTATTTGAAGTGGGTTTCACCACCTGCCTGAAACTTTCCAACAACTTCAGCAACCTGAAATGGACTTCAGGATTCCTGATCTCCGTATTACTGAGTTTCTACTTCCTGAATAAGGCCACAGAAACACTGCCATTAGGGACAGCATACGCCGTATGGACAGGTATCGGAGCCGTTGGAACCGTGATTGTAGGGATCATCTATTTTAATGAACCTGCAAATTTCTGGCGCATGTTTTTTATTGCCACATTAATAGCCTCTATCCTGGGACTGAAATTTTTTGCGGGGAGCAGCCATTAATCCCACATCTGGGTCTTACTGAACCCGTACCATAAAAAAAGGGGAATAGCACAACTGTGTGATTCCCCTTTTTATTGATATCTATAGAAACTACTTTATCGTTACCGGAACTTCAACTGAAGTTTTATCCCATGCAATAATCAGGTGCGCACCGAATGGCTGCGGTGTAAAAACAATCGTTAAGGCTTCCACCGTATTTGCCAAAGCTTTAACAGGCACTTCCACCCTTGCTATATCTTGCTTTTCATCATAGGTATAAGCCCCCCAGCGGTCGGTCTGCTTATTGAAAATTACCGTCCATTTATCTTTTCCGGTAATTGCGAACAAACTGTAAGTCCCGGCGGGAATAGCTTTACCACCGATAGTTACCGGTTTAAAAAATCTGATTTCTGTACTTTCATTCGCCCCAACACGCCAAACCTGATCAAAAGGCTGTAAGGCACCAAAGATTTCACGTCCTTTGGTAGATGGCCTGGAATAAATTACCTTGATCAAAGGTGCTGATTCTTCTCCCTTTTTAACTTTTGCAGCATTTACGGGAAAATAGGTAATGTCGGCAGGACTTGCATCAAGACCAGGGAATTTCAGTTCCTGTGCCTGTACACTAAAGCCCAGCATCGCCAGTAAAACGATGAAGCTCAATTTTTTCATAAAATTAGTATTTACGGCCTTTTACCAAAGTGTATAAAAACCATACTGCAATAAGATAGCCGATAATTGCGCTTAGAATTGTCCATCCAAAGCTTCCTGAGATCACAGCTCCGGTGAAACCACCAAAAAACAATCCTAAAATTGAATATACCCAGTCGAAACTTTTACTATTTTCTTGTTTAATCATTTGAATAAGTCTTATACGCCAAAGGTATTGATTTATTTTAAAAAACCCAATGTCAGCGAACCGTCAAGTGTGATGGATATCACATTAATATATTACAATTAATCAATCGATTGATTAATTTTGCTGCATCAAATTAATTATGGAAAAGCCAGACAAGAAAGCCAACATCCTGATTGCTGCTGAAAAGCTGTTTTCAGAATTGGGCTACGAGGGAACGTCTACCCGTCAGATTGCAAAAGAATCCGGAGCCAATATGGCCATGATCAATTATTATTTCGGTTCGAAAGAAGGGGTATTTTTTGAGATCATGAACGAAAGGCTGATGGATTTCAACCACCAGTTATTGAGTATCAACCAGGATTCAATTCCCCCTATGGAGAAGCTCATGCTTGTCATTGAACGTTATGCCGCTCGCATTCTCAACAATATTTCTTTCCATAAAATGATGCACAGGGAACTTTCGCTGGCTCAGCGTCCGGAAATGTATTGCCGGCTGAAAGATGCCATGACCGCGAACCTGACTGTGATAGAGAATATCATTAAAGAAGTGGTTGCAGAAGGTTCATCCAAACAGGTAGACGTAAGAATGCTCATTGCAACCATTATGGGAACGATTTCCAATGTAGCCATTATGCCATCGAAAGTGACGGCAGGTTCCGTGCTGGAGATCAACAATGCAGAAGACCGGGAAATTATCAGTCAGCGCTTAATCCTCCATTTAAAAGATTTGATAAAAACGTATTTAACAGCCAACTAATGATACACAAAACAATTAAACTGAGTTGCTTCGCTCTCCTGCTGCCGGGCATACTCTATGCCCAGAATGTGAAAAAGCTAAGCATTCAGGAAGCTATCCAGCTGGGAATTGAAAACAGCAAGAACTTAAAACTATCTCAGAACAAAATTGATCAGGCACTGTCTCAACTGGAGATTGTTAAAGACAATGCCTTACCCACTGCAAAAGCGAGCCTGATCTATAACCACGCAGAAATACCCACCAACAAACTGGTGATCGGCGGTGCAGAGGCCATCAATTTACCGAAAAGAGCAGATGCTTACCTCGCAACAGCCGCAGTTGAACAACTGGTATACGGCGGAGGTAAACTCAAGTATGCCCGGGAATCGACCAGGTTACTGTCAGATGTCGCACGACTGGATGCAGATAAAAATAAGGAGGAAGTAAGTTATGCCGTGATCAATACTTATTATGCCTTATATAAAGTTGCCCAAAGTAAAAAGGTGGTCGACCAGAACCTGGCCTCAATAGCAAGTCAGCTCAAACAATCACAGCGTTTCTTCGAGCAGGGAATCGTTACAAAAAATGATGTCCTAAGGTTCCAGCTGCAACAGGCCAATATCAGACTTACCGCACTGGAAATTGAGAGCGACCGTAAAGTCATCAATTACAACCTTGATATTTTGCTTGGACTTGCAGAAGATACAGAAATAGAAATTACAGATCCTGCAGCTGATGGGATGGTCAAAGCGCCATTGAGTACCTATATGGACATGGCCTTCGCCAATCGTCAGGAATTAAAAACACTCGACCTGCGCAACCAGGTAGCGGAAATAGACATTAAATCTGTTAAAGCGAATACCCTGCCAACCGTAGGTGTAGGTGCAAACGTATATTACATCAATCCAAGTGGTGATTTTATCCCTTCCAACCACCAGTATATTGTACCTATGACCCTGGGCGCTACGCTGTCCTGGAATATCGGCACCCTTTGGACCAATAAAAATAAAGTAAGCGATGCCCGTATCCAGCAAAAAAGTGTAGTGATAGAAAAAGAAATCCTGAATGATCAGGTAAAAATAGAAATCAACAAGAACTTCCAGGAGTATCAGGTTGCGATGAACAAAATCAGTATCCTGGAAACTTCCATTGCCCAGGCGACAGAAAATGACAGGTTACTGGAATCAAAATATAAAAACAATGTAGCTTCTGCAATAGACAGGATTGATGCAGAAACCCTTTTATACCAGTCAAAAATCAACCTGGAAATCGCCAAAGCCGATGCAGGCATGGCCTATTACACTTTATTAAAATCAACCGGCAAAATTTCTCAATAAGATCATAACAACAACATATAATGGCAACAGAATCAACACAAGGAACGACAATCGAAACTAAAAAGAAAAGTAAGGTTGTCCCTATCATACTAGCTGTACTACTGGTTATAGGTGCCGTATTCGGCGTAAAAGAATATTTATATTACAGCGTACACGTAGACACAGATGATGCCCAGATTGACGGTGACATCAGCCCTGTTGTTGCCCGTGTGGGTGGTTATGTAAATGAAATCAAATTCGAAGAGAACACTAAAGTAACCGAAGGCCAGTCGCTCGTTACCCTGGACGACAGGGATTTCAAGGTGAAACTGGAGCAGGCTATGGCAGGACAGAAAGGTGCCAGCGCGGGGGTAGGCGTATCTGAAGCACAGATCATTGCGACTTCAGCAAATACCAGCACGGCAAAAGCAAACATTGAATCTGCAAAGGTTAAATTATGGCAGGCACAAAAAGATTATGACCGTTATGCCAACCTGATTAAAGACGGATCGATTACCCAGCAACAATTTGACCAGGCCAAAGCCACTAGGGATGTTGCCCAGGCTTCATTTAGAGCTGCCCAGGACCAATATACTGCCGCATTGAAACAGGTAGGGACCACACAGTCACAGCTTGCAGTAAGCAATACCGGTGTTTCCCAGCACCAGTCAGATGTCGACTTTGCGAAGCTCCAACTTTCCTACACGGATATTAAAGCACCAGCTACAGGGATCGTGTCGAAAAAGAATGTACAGAAAGGACAGCTGGTACAGGCAGGACAGTCACTCTTCTCTATTGTAAACGAAAACAGCCTGTATGTTACTGCAAATTTTAAAGAAACCCAACTGGAAGATATCCGTGCAGGTTTAAAAGTAAATATTGAAGTGGATGCCTATCCTGATCAGGAACTGGAAGGTGAAGTATATAACTTCTCTCCTATCACCGGCGCCAAAGGATCATTGCTTCCTCCGGATAATGCGACAGGTAACTTCGTGAAAGTTGTACAGCGTATTCCTGTGAAAATTAAGATTAAAGCCTCAAAAGAAATGCTGGATAAATTACGTCCGGGTATGAGTGTTAAAGTCTCTGTTATTACCAAAGATTAAATAAAATGGCCGAACAAGGTTTAAAAAAATGGGTAATCACGTTTACAGTGATCACAGCCTCCCTGCTGGAGCTGATTGATACCACGATTGTAAACGTGGCCTTACCCCAGATTCAGGGTAACCTGGGTGCAACCTTAGAGGATGTGGCCTGGTTATCTACAGGATATGCCGTCGCGAATGTGATTATCCTTCCCATGTCGGGATGGCTGGGCAGCCGCTTCGGACGAAAAAATTATTTTCTTACGTCTATTATTGTCTTCACTTTAACCTCCTTCCTCTGTGGGAATGCCACTACACTGGAAGAACTGATTCTGTTCCGGGTGCTGCAGGGACTTGCCGGCGGGGGACTAATCTCTACCGCACAGGCGATCTTAATCGAGACCTGGCCGCGTGAAGACATTGGTATTGCCACAGCCTTGTTTGGCCTCGGTGCAGTCGTAGGACCTACTGTAGGCCCAACAATTGGGGGCTATATCCTTGATATCAGCTCATGGCCATGGATATTTTATGTGAATATTCCCGTCGGGATCCTCGCCGCCTACTGTACCTATGCTTTCATTAAGGCTACGCCTAAAGACGGACAGGGGAAACCGGTCGACTGGTGGGGGATTGCCCTGTTGGCTATAGCTGTCGGAAGCTTACAGACTGTCCTGGAAAAAGGAGAGAGCGAGGACTGGTTTGCCACCCCTTACATCACAGCATTAATGGTGGCTTCCATTGTGGGATTGTTGCTTTTTATCTGGCGCGAGCAAACGACAGACCACCCTATTGTGAACTTCAAGATCATGCGTCACCGCAGTTTCGCCATAGGTATGTTTACCTCATTCGTCCTGGGTTTCGGATTGTATGGTTCTGTATTCGTCTTTCCCGTGTTCTGTCAGAACCTGCTTGGATTCTCGGCACTGCAGACCGGAGAACTGTTGTTCCCTGGGGGATTATGTACCATCATGATGATGCCATTTATAGGGATATTCCTTAAAAAAGGAATCCCTGCACAATTTATGGCCACCATAGGGATGTTTCTCTTTTTTGTCTTCTGTAATATGCTGAGCAAGTCAACCCTGTCCTCAGGAACTTCCGATTTCTTCCTGCCATTGGTGATCAGGGGTATCGGTATGGCCTTGTTATTCGTTCCGCTGACTACCCTGGCTATTCAGGACCTTAAAGGGGAAGAAGTCGGTCAGGGTTCCGGACTGAACAACATGATGAGACAATTGGGCGGATCATTTGGGATCGCGGCATTGACGACGCTGATCCACACCCGTCAGGGATTTCACCGCAGTAACCTGCTGGTCAATATCAATGAATATAATCCGGCATTTACGCAGCGCTTTACTGCTTTTATCAATAATTTCATGAGCAAGGGCTATACCTACCTGGATGCCAAAATGATGGCTACAAAAGCCATTGAAGGGACGCTGACCAAGCAATCCCTGTTATTAACCTACAGTGATGCATATTGGGTAGCAGGAATGGTCATGTTATGTTCCATTCCACTGCTTTACCTGCAGAAATTCAAAAAGAATGTGGATATTCCAGCCGATGTGCACTAGACTCAGGTCAGTTTTTCTATAAAAAAAGCCGTTAAGTTTTGCTTAACGGCTTTTTTATTCAAAAAAATCGTAACAAATAGCTGTTTACTACACATAAACCGCTAGTACCTTTAAAAATGTAGAAAACCTTTATGCCAGCAATTTAAAATTTATTTACATTTTAACCAAAATAATTTTATTAACATTAGTTATAGATGTTCGCTCCATTTTTGCTAGCTTGAACCCGAAAAATTTCTAAATGATATGATGCAGAAACCACGTGTAGCGGGCCATAGAGAATCCATTTTTAACAATGAGGTTGTCTCTAGATTTGAATTGTATAACAGCCTGTTTCTAACGCTCCCATTTTACAAAATCAAGGATACAGGTACTTTGTTGCCTCTTTTCATTAAACATTGTGAAGATGGAGTCAAGACGCATTTAGCGCCTTCTGAAATTATTGATACCTTTTTTGCCAAGTACACCCAAGTAGGAGGAGCGAAGGATGTCATCGATTTATTGTTCCGGTTTATACAATATATCGAGCGCCAGGTCGTACTGTTTGATGCCGTTGAAGATGCTTCATTCAGCAAATTAAATGTTGATGAAGATACGCACACGCTTCGTTTAATGTTAAAAAAGAGTGAGTTTAATACCGAACTCCATCAGAAAATTGAAGACCTGATCAAGGATTTTTCATTACGGCTGGTGCTTACCGCCCACCCTACTCAGTTTTATCCGGGTACGGTATTGTCCATTATTACGGACCTTACTGCTGCGATTAAAGTAAATGATATCGTCAGCATCAACCAACTGTTACAGCAACTGGGCAAAACACCCTTTTTTAATAAAAAATCACCAACACCGGTAGATGAGGCGATGAGCCTGGCCTGGTTCCTGGAGAATGTATTTTATTTTGCAGCCGCCAATATCCAGTCAGAAATTGACCAGGACCTGCATGAATTTAATATCCTGTCCAAAAAGATCATAGAACTCGGCTTCTGGCCCGGAGGAGACAGGGACGGAAATCCAAATGTCAATTCAGGGCATACGCTACAGGTAGCGAAGACCTTGCGTCAGATTTTATTCCGCTGTTATTACAGGGATTTCAGAAAGCTGAAACGCAGGATTACCTTCAGGGGCGTGGAAGAAACCGTCAATAAAGTGCAGGACGTATTGTACAGAAATGCATTTGACATCAATGTAGTGCCTGAAAATATATCGGCCTCACTTATTGAAGACCTGCACCTGATCAAATCTACCCTGATTGAATCACACGATGGTCTTTTTGCGGACCTGGTAGATGATTTACTGCGTAAAGTGGAGCTTTTCGGCAGCCACTTCGCTTCTTTGGATATCAGGCAGGACAGCAGCGTGCTGAGGGCAACACATGCCTACTGCAGACAAAGTAAACCCATTGTATCCCTGTTCCCCGAAAATTACGATGAATTGCCGGAGGAAGAGAAAATCAGTCAGCTTTCCTTTAAAAGCGCCAAACTCAGTTATACCGGCGAGCCGGGACCACTCATTCTGGACACCCTGGAAACCATTGCCAAAGTAATGGAAATCCAGCATTCTAATGGCGAACTGGCCTGCCACCGATTTATTATCAGCAATACCCAGCAGGCAAGTGACATCCTTCAGCTGATCGAACTGTTCCTGTGGAACGGATGGGATGAAAGTAAGCTTACCGTAGACTTTGTACCATTATTTGAAACGGTGAATGACCTTCAGGGAGCGGCTAAGATCATGGAAAAACTGTATAGCCATCCTTTTTACAGAAAACACCTGGAAAGCAGGGGCAATAAACAGGATATTATGCTGGGCTTCTCTGACAGTACCAAAGATGGGGGTTATTTGATGGCCAACTGGTCTATCTTTAATGCAAAAGTAGGTTTAACGGCCATCGCTGCAGAGCACAACATCCAGCTGGCATTCTTCGACGGCCGTGGAGGCCCACCTTCACGTGGCGGAGGGAAAACACACCGTTTTTATGCATCAATGGGGAAAGAGATTGCCAATAAGAATATACAATTGACCATTCAGGGACAAACGATCAGTTCACAATACGGATCTGTGGACAGCGCTGGCTTTAATATCGGCCAGCTGATCAATGCCGGGATTTCCTCCAGCATTAAAGAGCGTCACAATATCCTGCTCGACCCCTTACATAAAGATGTTCTTGATATGATGGCTAAAGACAGCTTTGATACCTTTATGGCATTGAGGAAACATCCTTTGTTCCTGACTTACCTGGAACGTTTCTCCCCGCTGACCCTGTTATCGAAAATTACGATCAGCAGCAGGCCTGTGAAAAGGAGCTCCGGAGAGAAACTCCGTCTTGAAGATTTAAGGGCTATCAGTTTTGTGACTTCATGGGGACAGCTGAAACAGAATATTCCGGGATTCTATGGGGTTGGTACTGCCTTGAAAAACCAGGAAGCAATTGGCAACTGGGATAATATCGTGAAAACATACCAGCAATCGGGCTACTTCAAAACGATTATCGACAACTGTATGATGTCCATGAGTAAATCTGATTTTTCTATTACTGCACATTTTGCCAAAGACCCGGACTTCGGTGACTTCTGGAAAATGCTGAACAATGAGTATGAAACCGCGAAAGAGATGCTGCTTAAACTCGCCGGCCACAGTGCCTTAATGGAAAATTATCCGGTGGAAAAAAGGTCTATCGCAGTACGCGAAAAGATTGTATTGCCACTGGTGCTGATTCAGCATTATGCCCTGGAGAAACTGCAGCAGCAATTAGATGAGACCGAATCGCAGTCGTACGAAAAACTGGCCATCAGGACAGTATATGGAATTGTCAATGCAGGCAGAAACTCTGCATAAGCCCACTCTTCAGCCTTGTTGACAAAAAGGGCTGAAAATTCAGACATACAAAAGGCGGCCCGATGAAAGGCCGCCTTTGTTTATATAGAGGGAAATGTATTAATAGATTACTTTTCCGGCAGAAGTCACGATGGAAGCGATGCGTACCGCATCAAAAACACGCTCTTCAGTAGCTCCCAATGCCAGGATAGACTTCTCATGTGCATTCACACACATTTCACATCCGTTAACAGCAGAAACAGCGAGGCTCATCAACTCAAAGAACTCTTTCCCTGTCACAGGGCTGCTCATCAATTGCATGCGCACACGGGCAGGAATCTGCGTGTATTTTTCTTTTCCCGTAAAGTGACGGAAACGGTAGAATACATTATTCAATGCCAGCAGGGAAGCACAACCGGCAGCTTCAGCGATATCAGCCGCTGTAGCCTCTTTGGCCAGTGCCTGTTGTTCGTAAAAATCTGTCAGTATTTTATTGTTGTTATTTACGGCAATGCTCAGGGCAACAAGTGCACATTCTTTTTCAGACAGGTGTGCCGAAGTCAGCGTGCTCGTAAAGTTCAATTTCAGGTCTCTTACGTATCTTGAATTGCCTTTCTCCAATAGCTGGATACTCTCATTTCTATAGTCTGCATCCAGACCAACGATGGCTAATAATTCTTGTATAGTCTCAGTAATTTCGCTCATTATATTCGTATTTCAGGATAATCAGGGTATAAAAAATCCCTGCAAAATGCATTTACAGGGATTCAGTATATAAAAATCAAATTTAAACAGTCAGGGTAGCTTCACCTTTTTCCCAGTTACAAGGACAAAGTTCGTCAGTCTGTAAAGCATCAAGTACTCTCAATACTTCTTTCACATTACGACCTACGCTTAAGTCATTTGCACTTGCCCAACGGATGATTCCTTGTGGGTCAATGATAAATGTAGCACGGTAAGCAATTTTCTCAGTCGGCTCAAGAATATCCAAAGCTTCAGCCAATGATTTGGATGTATCAGCAAGCATTGGGAATTTCAATCCGCGTAAATCATCATGATTGTGTCTCCAGGCCAGGTGAACATTTTCTGAATCAGTAGAAGCACCGATTAAAACAGTATCACGGTCACGGAATTCACCATAATTTGCATTGAACTCAGCAATTTCAGTAGGGCAAACGAAAGTAAAATCTTTTGGCCACCAGAACATGCAAGTCCATTCGTTGTTTTCATTTACTAAAGTATCGGAAGATAATGTTTCAAATTCTTTACCTTTTTCAATGCTAACTACAGCTGGTTTAGCATATGAAGGGAATTTTTCACCTATGTTAATCATAATATTTTGTTGTTTTCGTTTTTTGTTTTCGTTGCACAAATATACGGCGGCAAGTGTTCTTACACAACCCTTTTAAAGGAAATGAAAATCATTAATATTGATCTGGCCATAGACAAAAACTATAATCATTTTTTGATAAGTAGATGTTTTCTATTTGAATTTTGATAAGCAGAAGTGCGCTATTTGAAGCTCCCTCACTTATCCGATGCGTACGGAAGTCATGGTCAGCGATCCGCCAACAGCTTTATCATTAAACAGGGAAACCTCATCACTGTCCCGCTGAAGACCTAAAGTATACAGTAGCGGCAAATAATGCTCAGGCGTAGGAATAGCCAGCTGCGCCGCTTTACCAAGGCTTTCCCAGCCAATCAATGGCTGGTGATGGCGATTAAGAATCAGGTCTTTAAACTGCTCATTGGCTTCGATGGCCCAGTCGTATCCACCGCCATTGATCATCTCCCAGCTAAGCATCCTCAGGTTATGGACCATATTTCCACTGCCCAGAATCAATACTCCTTTCTTACGCAGGACATACAGCTCCCTCGCCAGTTCATAATGTGCCTGGGGTGTTTTTGTATAATCAATGCTCAGCTGTAAAACCGGAATATCTGCTTTGGGGAACATGTGCTTCAAAACAGTCCATGCACCATGGTCGAGCCCCCAGTCGTGGTCCAGTTCCACAGGGATGTTTTTAAGCAGGGCGGCCGTTTCTTCAGCCAGTTCAGGATTTCCCGGTGCAGGGTACTGCGCATCGAATAAGGCGTGTGGGAAACCACCGAAATCATGGATCGTTTGGGGGAAATTCATGGCCGTCACCGCAGTGCCCCTGGTGAACCAGTGCGCAGAGACCACAATTACAGCTTTGGGAACAGGAATCGTCTGCCCCATCTCTGCCCATTTCCGGCTGAACTCATTGTCTTCAATGCCGTTCATCGGTGATCCATGCCCGATAAACAAAACAGGCATCACTGTTTCCTCCAGCGGCAGGCTGGCTGTTAAATTTTTAATTTCTCTTAAGTTTGCCATGATTTCCCTGGTCATAAAAAAGGGCTGCAAAAGTATTTAATCCCTTTGCAACCCTCTTTCTATCTAAATTTTTATTTATTTAGCCTGAGCAAATTGCAGGTTTAAGGTGATTTTAACGTCTTTACCTACACCCATCCCTGTCGGATCATATTTGATATTGTAATCTAACCTGTTGATGGTTGTCGTAGCCGCAAAACCAGCCTTGGTATTGGATTGCTGATCCTTTGCTGTTCCACCATACACCACGGCAAATTTAACCTCTTTAGTCACGTCGCGGATCGTCAGTTTACCACTCAGCTCATAGTTGTTCCCTTTTAATTTTTTGAAGGAAGAACCCACAAAAGTCATGGTAGGAAATTTCTCCGCATTGAAGAAATCATCTGTTTTCAGGTGATTGTCACGCATTTCAACGCTGGTGCTGATGCTGTTTACATCTACCGTGAAGTTAATTTTTGCATCTGTCAGGTCTTCTTTTGACGCTTCAATCGTTCCCTCAAATTTCTTGAATGAACCATCTACAAAAGAAATTCCCGAATGTTTAACTTCAAAGTTAACAAAAGAGTGCATCGGGTCTGTTGACCATTTTGTCTGTGCGAAAGATGCTGCGCTGATTGACAGGGCAACAAAGAATAAAAATACTTTTTTCATTTTAATACTCAAGATGATTATTTGTTCTCTGCAAATGTAGGGGACAAACAGATCCGGCTGATTGATGTATGGTAAGAAATTAGGTTTCGCCTTATTTTTTTGCGATGGTACTTTTTACCTCCCCACAATCATACATCATACTGCCATAATATGGATTCTGAACAGCTTTCACTTCATTCAGCCAGCTCGCTTTTACCATTGGGCAATATTGTATAAATACAGTCTTTGTATTTAATTTCAGTTCCTCCGCAAGTTTCACAAAAGAATTACTCACTCCTTCGAAACTCTTGCGCTGAACTTTTAGGTCCCCGCTTTTTGCGATCGAGGCCAGTTGTGTTTGCATTGCGGCCGATTCCTTCATCCATAACTGGTGCTGCTGATCGGACGAAAAACCTTTGTGGGGCACCTCTTTTACTGCGGCTGACAAAACCAGCGCTGCCTGTTGTGCCGCTGCCGGCTGGTCTTTTGCCAATGCATTTTTCAGCACATAGTATTTGTCCAGCGCCTGATTGAATTTAGCAGAAACGGTCTGCTGTGCATTTCCCTGTTGTACAAAAACACCTGTAAAAAGTGTAATCAATAAAATTAGTCTGTTCATGATTTAAATTATAAAATGTTAAAGAAATTAAACTCCGCACGTATGAGGTACATGTTCTTGGTATACCGGTTGGCTATCCCTCCGGCGACCTGAAACCTGTAGCCCAGGTCAATACGTGTTCTGCTATTGATAATGGTCTGAATTGCTGGTGCAAAATCGACATACGACCTGCCCGACGAAGGATCTGTTTTACCGAGGACTTCAAAATAAGCATTGAAATTCGGCTGATTATAGTTTTTATACACTACAGGCAATACCAGGTAACCGGAGGAAAGGCTGTATCCGAGCAGCTGATCAGGTTCCGGCATTCCAGCAACCTGAGCGCTCTCCCTGTTAAAAGCCTTGGTATAGCTCAGTGTAGCCGACAAAGCAAGCTTATGCAGCAATTGGGTAAAGATCAATCCACCCTGCAGCCCGCTATTGTCTCCTTCCAGGTTAATATCCTCCGTGTATACAGGTCGTTTACTGGTGCTTATCCGCCCGAAAGCCGCAGCCCTTAAATGCTGCTGCGTGCCATCAAGGGAAAGAAATCTGTATTTGGCATACAGACTTCCGCCCTCCAACCGGTATTTTCCATCCATATCAGAGAAAAATCCCTGCACATGGGCCATCAGGTTCTTGTTGAAGCCAACCATCACTTCAGGAATAGTCCTGTTCATTGCTCCCCCCTTAAAAATCCCCTCATTGGTCATCCTGATGCCAATAGATTTTGCTGCCATATTACTCGCCGGTTCGGTAAAAACATACAATTCCTGGGCGGTTGTATGCAGGCTTAGGGCGGTCAGTATAATTACTGCCGCCAGTTGAATACCCTTCATTTCTGCTTAGATGCTTAAATGAAAGATACGTGTTTCTTTCCCCTGAACCACTCCCCTGCCTGTCTGATAAGCCGTGGAATTCAGTGCTGAGGCATTCTTTTTAAAGGTAGAAGAAGGTACAAAATCCTTGTCGACCACGCGTGCGGTCACAGGCCCGTTAAGGGTTTTACTTTTGGCATTGATAAACTGAAAGGCTGTTCCACCGGCTACAGCCATTCCTTTATCATCAATTGTGGTCTGGTCAAAATTAATGGTTGCAGAAAGGTCCCCGACAGAGAATCCGGCATCCTGTACTTTGTCCCTGATCTGGTCTACGTTTACCTGTTCTCCTGCTTTGAAGGTCAGCAGAAATACATTGTTGTTCAAATCCGGTGTAATTGTTTCAATAAAGCCAAGGCTTCTTAAAGAGGTTTCTGTTGCTTTAGAACACATCGAGCAGGTCAGGCCATTCACCTGTAAGGCTGCTTTGGAAATTTGCTGGGCGAAGGTATGGCCACTGATCAATAGGATAGAGAGCGTAATGAAATTACGAATAGTTTTCATGTCAATTTGATTTTCAGGAAGTTATAAATGAATTTTGAACGCCAGAAAAATACAGGCGTACGTCACCATGCCACAACATAGCGGCAATGGCCTTTAGTTTAACCTTCCTGGTCTAATTCCTGAAAACACAATTATAGGCGTAGAGGGCTACGCGGGCAGAGAGCGGAGGTGCCTCCGTTTTTTTCGTGCTGAACAATCGCGGAAGAATACGTTCTGCAATCTCTGAAAGAAATGGGGTAAGGAATAACTGGGTGCCATAGTTCTTAGGCAGGTTTACTTTTAAGCCTGACTCATGGCTGTCTTTGATTTTAGCTTCAACAGACGTGTTTTTACAGCAATTATCCGCCTTAACCGTCTTCTCTGCTTTACAGCCTTGACAATGGGCCACCTCAGTGAAATGAATAGCAGAAAGCTTGCCCCCACAGAAATGCAGGCTCAAAGCAACGCCAATAACGCTGATGAGGTAAAAGGCGGAAAGTGCCAATGCTATTTTCTGTCTGAAGTTCATTTCATCACAAAGCTAACCAATAATTTATTAAAAAAAGCAATTTTGTATCTTAACTTTGCTCGGTAGTCAACTCAAGACCAGACCATAAAAAGCACCGGAATCAACCATGAAATATCTATTTATACTGCTCATCTCCCTTTCTTTCTGCACGGCCTTTGCGGCTAAACCGACACATCAGTATGTCAGGATCAGGACTGACCGGGGGGAATGTATCATTCTGTTGTACAACAGTACGCCCAAACACCGGGACAACTTTGTCAAACTGACCAAACAGGGCTTCTTTAATGGCACACTCTTTCATCGTGTCATTAAGGCTTTCATGATCCAGGGTGGGGATCCGGATTCCAGAAATGCAGTGGCCGGTAAAGAACTGGGCAACGGAGATGTAGGATACACCGTCCCTGCGGAATTCCGTGACAGCCTGTTCCATCAGAAAGGGGCACTGGGTGCAGCACGTGACGATAACCCCGAAAAGGCCTCCAGCGGGTGCCAGTTCTACATCGTGCAGGGGAAAAAATTTACTGATGCACAGTTGGACAGTATCGAGGTAAAGCGGCTTCATTTTAAAATCCCTGCCTGGGAGCGTGAGCATTATAAAAATGCCGGAGGCTCTCCCCATCTCGATAGAAACTATACCGTCTTCGGGCAGGTCATTAAAGGAATAGAACTGGTAGACACCATCGCGGTTGTCCCGACAGATGCCAATGACCGTCCTCAGACAGATGTTAAGATGGAAATATCCCTGCTTAAACGACGTGAGGCAAAAAAAATAGAAAAAGAATTCGGGCTTAAAAAAGCAGGCTAATGGCTGCCCGGTTACCCAAACACCCATATCCCATGAAGATCATCTCTTATAATGTAAACGGCATCCGTTCTGCCACCACAAAAAACTTCTTTGGCTGGCTGCAGGCTACTGATGCAGACATGATCTGTCTGCAGGAAGTAAAAGCTCTCGCCGTTCAGATCCCGGAAATTATTGCCTTAATTGAACAGCTTGGATACCATCATTATTGGTTCAGCGCTGAAAAAAAAGGATATAGCGGCGTAGCGATCCTGACCCGTATTAAACCCAATCATGTAGAATATGGCTGCGGTGAAGAGTGGATAGATAAAGAAGGACGCATTTTAAGGGCCGATTTTGACACTTTCTCCCTGATGAGCGTCTATCTCCCTTCAGGATCATCAGGAGACGACAGGCAGTCTAAAAAGTATGAGTTTATGACTTTCTTTGAGGGTTATATCAAAGGCCTGCGTCTGCAACACCCGAATATGGTAATTTCTGGTGACTACAATATTTGCCATACCGCCATGGATATCCATAACCCCAAGTCGAATGCAAATTCTTCCGGTTTTCTTCCTGAAGAAAGGGAATGGATGGGCTTATTCCTGGAAAGCGGGTTCATAGATACCTTCAGGCATTTCAACAAAGATCCCCACCATTACACCTGGTGGAGTTTCAGGGCCAATTCAAGGGCAAAGAACCTCGGCTGGCGTATCGATTATCATCTGGCTACCCAGCCCATGCTGGATAGGCTTAAAACCGTAAAAATACTTCCCGATGCGGTACATTCGGATCACTGCCCTATCCTGTTAGAGCTGGAAGCATAGGGCATTCTCCTGGGTTAAAACATCCAGGGTCAAAACCTCATCATTTGCGTGGGGGTGAGACAGAGATCGAGTTTCACATCATTCACGTGGGTATCGGCAATGGTATCCACGTGTTCAAAGAGTGACAATCCTACTTTAAGGGTATCAAGACCTGCCAAAAAACGGTCATAAAACCCCTTTCCATACCCCACGCGATACCCCAGAATATCAAAGGCGAGCAAGGGAACAATCACCATATCTATCTTTCCATCATGTTGCTCCTCTTCCATGGGCTCCAGAATATTAAACAGGTTTTTCTGCAGGTCTTCTTCGCCTCTATAGGGATGATGGGTCATCAGACTCGTATTGAAATCTGCACGTGGCACCAGGATTTTTATAGCAGGATGGTTCGTTTTCAGCCACCTGATCAGCATGAAGGTATCGGGTTCATTCTTTTCTGCAATGGGCAGAAAGATATGCAGCACCTTTACCTCGCTGAAATCAAGCCTGGTAAATTGTTCCAGTAATTTTTCTGTGAGTCCCAGCACTTCTGCCTGGCTCAGTGCTCTTCTGCGGAGTGTTTCCTGTGTACGAATGGATGCTTTGTTCATTTTCGTGTGTATTGGCCGAATATAGAAATTTCATTATCCCGGTAAAAAAAATGTCCGTAAAAAAATATGGCTTCGGGAACCACTCCGAAGCCAAAATCAACCTAAACCTAAAACTAAACTATGAAAATTCTTATTTTACTCTTTCTATATAATCGCCAGTACGTGTATCAACCTTCACTTTATCGCCCTGGTTGACAAACAATGGCACTTTAATTTCTACTCCTGTTTCTACTGTTGCATATTTCAATGCATTTGTAGAAGTATCTCCTTTAACCGCTGGTTCTGTATAAGTGATCTCTAACTCTACATGAGCAGGAGTCTGTGCCATGATCGGCTCTTCACTTTCGAATGCGATTACCACATTCATTCCTTCCTTCAGGAATTTCACAGATTCACCAAACAAAGTTTTAGTGATATTAAACTGCTCAAAAGTATGGTTATCCATTACCACAAGGAATTCACCATCCTCATATAAATACTGGTAATCGTTGGTTTCTACCCGGCAGATGGTTACTTCTTCATCTGTGCGGAACCTGTACTCCACTAATTTGCCCGTCTTGATGTTACGCATTCTGGCCTGGTAAAATGCCCTTAAGTTTCCAGGAGTACGGTGAAGAAATTCTTCCACAGCAACTAACTCTCCATTGAAACGAAGGATATTACCACTTTTTACTTCTGATGCTTTTGCCATTTTTACAAATTAACGCTTTATGCGGTCTGAAATTATATCTGTGAGGCGATTTTTTTCTGTGCCCCAAAAAGATTGTTTCATGAAAATAAGACTTAAATAATCGGCCTTATTTCGTGCCGCAAAGGTAAAAACTATTTTCCAATCTCACAATAGGAAAAATAAAAAAATCTTTACAGGCGATTTCCGTAAAAATTCGTGACAATCCGCTTGCAATTGGAGGGAAAATTTACTGGTTTTTATAATCAGAAATGTGGATCAGCTGGTCACAAAAAGAATATTCATTTTCCTGGTTGGATCCCACAAAAACCATTTTGTTGGCCGTGAACTTTTCCATAAGGCCGTGATACCACTGTATCCCCTGTTTATCAAGGTTTGAAGTCGGTTCATCAAGGAACAGCAGCGGGGTATCGGTGCAGCAGGCCAGGGCCAGTTTGGTACGCTGTTTCATACCGGAAGAAAAGTATTTTAGGGCTTTATCCTGTGACTTCGACAATCCCAGCAGGTCCATCAGCTGCAAGGCATCAACGGCTGGATGAAATTTTTTGAATTTAAAGTGGAAATCGATCGTCTCCTGAAGGGTGAATTCCTCCACGAGGTCGAGATAAGGCGCAGCAAAGCTAAGGTAGTGGTATATTTTATCGGCAGGGATTTCCTCCCCATCCATAAAACTAACGGTTCCTTCTGAAGGCGTAAGGACGCCCAAAAGGACCGCCAATAAGGTCGATTTACCCGAACCGTTTGGTCCGAGTACAGCATATTTACCGGCAGAATGGAACGAATAGGTGAGGTTCCTAAAAATCCACTCCTGGTTAAACCTTCTGCCGGCATCCTTTAAATCGATCTTCATCCTATAACGG
This sequence comes from Pedobacter sp. AW31-3R, assembly GCF_052180285.1. NCBI lineage: Bacteria > Pseudomonadati > Bacteroidota > Sphingobacteriia > Sphingobacteriales > Sphingobacteriaceae > Pedobacter > Pedobacter sp. AW31-3R. The sequence goes on from NZ_CP197475.1 coordinate 6,547,168, forward strand.
ATTAACTTCCTGAACCGAAGCCTTTCATGACGCCCCTGTTGGAATTCCTGATGAAATCGACGATTTCATCCCTGATTTCCGTAGGTGCACATTCTGCTTCAATCTTATCGAGCGCCTTGGTGACATTGTTATGTTTGACAAACAAGACCCTGTAGATCTCCTGTATTTCATTGATTTTCTCAGAAGAAAATCCGCGTCTTCTTAAGCCCACAGAATTAATTCCGGCATAGGAAAGCGGCTCTCTTGCAGCTTTAACATAAGGAGGCACATCTTTACGCACCAGGGAACCTCCGGTTATAAAGGCATGTGAACCCACTTTCACAAATTGATGGATTGCCACCAGGCCTGCAAGCACCACATAGTTTCCTATCGTGATATGCCCCGCAAGTGTGGTGCTGTTGGAGAAAATACAATAATCACCCACCTCACAGTCGTGTGCAATATGAGAATAGGCCTGAATAAGGCAGTTACTGCCAATCACCGTCTTCCATTTATCTTTTGTTCCCCTGTTGATGGTCACACATTCCCTGATCGTGGTATTGTCACCAATTTCAGCTGTAGTGACTTCCCCAGCGAATTTCAAGTCCTGCGGAACACCTGAGATCACTGATCCCGGGAAAATCCTGCAATTTTTACCAATACGTGCGCCGTCCATGATCACCACATTCGAGGCAATCCAGGTACCTTCGCCGATGACAACATCCTTGTGGATAACTGCAAATGGTTCTATAATAACGTTATCCGCAATTTTCGCATCGGGATGTATATATGCTAAAGGTTGTATCATGATACGCGTTCGCTTTCTTTTACTTTTGAAATTTGTGCCATCATTTCGGCCTCTACAACAATTTTATCTCCTACCATACCCACACCTTTCATTTGTGCAATGCCCCTGCGGATTGGCTCCATCAGGTCGCATCTGAAAACTATAGTATCGCCAGGCAACACCTGTGCCCTGAACCTTACTTTATCGATTTTTAAGAAATAGGTTAAATAATTCCTTGGATCAGGCACGGTACTCAATACCAGGACTCCCCCGGTTTGTGCCATTGCCTCAATCTGGATCACTCCCGGCATTACCGGTGCTCCAGGAAAATGTCCCCTGAAGAAATCTTCATTCATGGTTACATTCTTAACGCCCACCACATGTGTTTTTGACAATTCAAGAATCTTGTCAATAAACAGCATCGGCTGTCTGTGCGGTAAGATCTCCATAATCTGCATCACATCATACAATGGTTTTACAGATGGGTCGTATACTTTCTGGATTTTTTTGTTTTTTTCTTTTTTAATTGCCGCCTTGATTTTCTTGGCAAAAGCAACATTAGCGGCATGCCCTGGTCTTGCTGCCATAATATGGCCTTTAAGGTGCATACCAACAAGTGCAAGGTCACCGATCATGTCCAGCAATTTATGTCTTGCAGGCTCATTCTGGTAACGCAGCTCCATATTATTCAGAATTCCCTGCGGGGCAACTTCTATTTTTTCCCTGTTGAAGATTTTCGCCAGGTGATCCAATTCATCCCTGGTCACTTCCTTATCCACAATAACAATGGCATTGTTTAAGTCACCTCCTTTAATCAGGTTATTCTGCAGCTGGTATTCCAGCTCATGCAGGAAGCAGAAGGTACGGCAGGAAGAAATTTCTTCCTTAAACTCAGCGATGCTGGAAATTACGGCATGCTGGCTGCCCAATACCGGAGAATTATAGTCAATCATACAGGTAAACCTGTAATCATCAAGTGGCATCGCCACGATCTCCACCTTACGGTCCGATTCCGTATAGGTGATATTGTGGGGGATCTGGAAATATTCACGGTCAATTTCCTGGTGTACCACACCTGCACGTTCCAGGGCTTCCACAAACAAAATTGCACTTCCATCCATGATAGGGGTCTCAGGGCCATCCAGTTTCATCAGGACATTGTCAAGGTCCATACCGACCAAAGAAGCCATTACATGCTCTACCGTACTGATACTGGCGCCATTTTGTGTAATGGTTGTACCTCTTGCAGTGTCAGTCACATTGTCACAGTCGGCATCCACAATCGGCTGTCCCGGTAAATCTATCCGCTGAAACTTAAATCCGTGGTTTTCTGGTGCAGGACAAAAAGTTAAAGTAACAATTGCTCCTGTATGCAGGCCTACACCTTCTACAGAAACTTCACTTTTTATGGTTTTTTGTTTAACGTTCATTATTGTTTTGGTGTGGTACTAAATTCTTTTTGATTGGCAATATCTTTTAATTCCGATTCTAATACGGATACTCTTTTAACAATGCCCGGCAACTGTTTGAACAGCACAGAAGCTCTCATCCAATCCCGCAAGGGCTGGGCCGGCGTACCGTGCCATTGTTTATTTTCCTCAATGGTATTAAAGTTAATTCCTGCCTGTGCTCCGATCTGGGTACCTTTGGCCAGCGTTAAGTGTCCTGCGATGCCCACCTGTCCGCCAATCACAGCCCGATCTCCCACCTTGGTGCTTCCTGAAATTCCTGACTGTGCTGCGACAACAGAGTTTTCGCCCAATTCCACATTGTGTGCAATCTGGATCAGGTTATCCAGTTTTACGCCTTTCCGGATAAAAGTCGAGCCCATTGTAGCACGGTCTATCGCGGTATTCGCCCCGATTTCCACGTCATCTTCGATCACCACATTTCCTATCTGCGGAATCTTTGCATACGTGCCGTCTGCCTGTGGTGCAAAACCAAAGCCATCACTGCCAATTACCGTGTTGGAATGGATCACCACACGGTTCCCGATTACAGACCTGTTGTAGAGTTTCACCCCGGGAGATAGCGTACATTTTTCTCCTACCCTGGAATCCGGCCCAATAAAAACCTGCTGCGAAATCTTGCTGTGGTCTCCGATCTCCACATTGGCGGAGATATAGGAAAACGCGCCGATAAACACATTCTTCCCGATTTTTGCACTGGGATGTACAAAAGAAGGCTGTTCTATACCTGTCTGTTCTGCAGCATAGTTCAGTGCTTCATTGTACTTTTCCAGTAACACAGAAAAAGCACTGTATGGATCTTTAACCCTAACCAATGTACATGAGACCGGCTGGGAAGGGACAAAGTCATTCCCTACGATGACCACGGAGGCCTGCGTTGTATATATATAATTTTCGTACTTTCTGTTGGATAGAAAACATAAGGTTCCTTTTTTACCATCTTCTATTTTTGAAAGTTCTGAAACTGTAACATTTTCATCACCTTCAAGCGTTCCACTTAAAAAGTCGCTTATCTGCTTGGCAGTAAATTGCATTCTACAAAGTTAAATGTTAAATTGATATGAACAAATTATCTCAACCTGATAATTGCCCGCTTTAATTTAAAAACTAAAAAACGGCATTAGTTTTCAGATATTTTGTTAAAAAATGCTAAATTATCCTTGGATAACAGAGGATATACTTCTTAACCGTCTTATCCAGCGATTCCAGGTTCGACAAGTCGGATGCTTTAGCAATATCTATCATGGAATTGTCCTTTAATAGGATATTGATGGTACTGTTTCCTCCCGCAGCGTCATAAGCCCTGTTCATAATGGTGTCGGTAAACACAAAATAGGACACCTCTTCGGTACTGATCTTCAGCGTGAAGGCTGTATCCTCCCTCATCAGCTGTAAACGGCTTTCCGCTACCGGTTCATTGGTCATCTCAATCTTATACAGGTTGCGGTTAACGAGGATCTGGCATAACATGGACAGGATCCGGTCGGAATGGTCGACCCAGACCTTCACAGATGCAAAAATATCCTGGTCGTCGAGCTTTGAAAATTGCAGCAGGTGCTGCGGGTCTTCAAAAAACTCCTGCTCGGAAACATGGTTTTGCAGGAAGTGTGCCAGCGCAGGGGTAGCAAAGAGAGTGGTTCCCTGCACAGCCAGCTCCTTCGCCCGTTTCAGGATTTTCACCAATAACTGTTCCCCTGAAATGACCGTTTTATGCAGGTAAACCTGCCAGTACATCAGCCTGCGTGCAATCAGGAATTTTTCTATGGAATAGATTCCCTTTTCTTCAATCACCAGGTTGTCACCTATAATATTGAACATCTTGATGATTCGGTCAAAGCTGATTACTCCTTCACTTACCCCGGTAAAAAAACTATCCCTGTTCAGGTAATCCATTCTGTCCAGGTCCAGCTGACTTGAAATCAACTGATGCAGGAATCTCTTTGGATATTTTCCGGTAAACAATGCGATAGCCAGGGTCAACTGTCCTCCAAATTCTACATTGAGTTTTTCCATCATCAGCATGGAAATGTCTTCATGGTGGATGCCGTTGACCAGTGAATGTTCCAGCGCATGGGAGAAAGGCCCATGGCCAATATCATGGAGAAGAATCGCTATGGTGGCGGCCTCTTCTTCTTCTTTGGTAATCACATGTCCTTTGCCTTTCAGTACTTCTATCGCCAGGCTCATCAGGTGCATGGCACCTATGGCATGGTGAAACCGGGTATGTAGTGCTCCCGGATAAACGAGATGTGTCATTCCCAGTTGCTTGATGTACCGCAACCGCTGAAAATAAGAATGTGAAATTAAATCAAATATTAATGCCGATGGCACGTTTATAAACCCGTACACCGGATCGTTTATTATTTTCTTTTTGTTCAATACCTTGCAAAATAAAATTATACGGTACAAAAATTGCTATTTTTATCCGTACTAAAAAGGTATAAACCTTTTTGGTGATATTATTTACACCATATACAATCAATAATGCAGGAAACCAAAATTCTATGGGCCGACGATGAGATTAACTTATTAAAACCACATATATTATTACTGAACGAAAAGGGGTATCATGTCACTACTTTTACCAATGGGAACGATGCGCTCGAGGCCTTTGGAAAGGAACGTTTCGACCTTGTTTTCCTAGATGAGAACATGCCCGGCATGAGCGGACTGGAAACCCTTTCCGCGATAAAAAATATCAAGAGTGATATTCCGGTGGTCCTCATCACCAAGAGCGAGGAAGAAAACCTGATGGAAGATGCGATTGGTTCTAAAATAGACGACTACCTGATCAAACCAGTGAATCCTAAGCAGGTCTTACTGACGATCAAGAAAATTATCGATAACAAAAGACTGATCAGTGAGAAGACATCCATGGCTTATCAGCAGGACTTCAGGCGCCTGGGCATGACTTTAAATGACAAGTTAAGCTATGAAGAATGGATTGAGGTCTATAAAAAACTGGTCTTCTGGGAGCTGGAACTCGAGAAACTGGACGATCCGCAGATGCATGAAATCCTGACCATGCAAAAATCTGAGGCCAATACACAGTTCTCACGGTTTATTGAAGACCATTACCTGAGCTGGGTAAACGGCAAAGGAAAAGCGCCGCTCCTATCCAATGAACTGCTCAAAAAGAAGGTTTTCCCCCATATCAATGATACCACGCCGGTATTTTTCATTCTTATCGATAATTTAAGGTATGATCAATGGAAAATTATCAATCCGCTCATCACCGAGTATTTCCGCCTGGATGAAGAGGATACCTATTCCAGTATCCTGCCAACAGCGACACAATATGCACGTAATGCGATCTTCTCAGGACTAATGCCACTGGAAATGGAGAAACGCTTTCCTGCTTTATGGCAGAATGACGATGATGAAGGTGGAAAAAACATGCATGAAGAAGCTTTCCTTGCCGATCAGCTGAAACGCAGTTTAAAGAAAGACTACAAATTCAGTTACCATAAAATCCTTACCTACGATGATGGTAAAGCCCTGAATGAGCAAATGAACAACCTGCTGCAAAACAACTTTAACGCAATTGTTTACAATTTTGTCGACATGTTATCCCATGCACGTACCGACATGCAGATGATCCGTGAGCTGGCAAACGATGATGCGGCCTACCGTTCACTTACCCTCTCCTGGTTCGAACATTCCCCACTGCTGGAACTATTGAAAAAACTGGCACAGAAACAGGTAAAACTGGTGATTACCACCGACCACGGAACCATCCGGGTGAAACATCCGAGCAAGGTCATCGGCGACAGGAATACCAATACCAACCTGCGTTACAAACAGGGAAGGAACCTGAATTACAATGCCAAGGAAGTTTTCCTGATTAAAAACCCACATGAGGCACAATTGCCTAAAATAAATATCAGTTCCAATTATATCTTTGCAAAAGAAGACCGTTATTTTGTGTACCAGAACAACTATAATCAGTTTGTAAACTATTACAATGAGACTTTCCAGCATGGAGGAATTTCCCTGGAAGAGATGATTATTCCGATTGCGACCTACAGTAACCGGTAACCAACAGACAAAAACGGGGAACAGACAGGCCACCATTGCTGCACTGAAGGGTGTAGCGCAACAGATAAAATAAACATGAACATTGAGGTAAATAACCTTACAGCATTAGGCAGTGCAGCACAGGCACTGCTTAATTTTTCCGGTCCGGAACGGATTATTGTCTTCAGGGGCGATATGGGTGCCGGAAAAACCACCTTCATCAAGGTATTGTGCCAGGAACTGGGTGTGAAAGATGTTGTCACCAGCCCTACATTCTCCATTGTGAACGAATATACCGCTGGCGGACAAACGATTTACCATTTTGATTTTTACAGGATAAAAGATATCCGTGAAGCGTATGACATTGGGTATGAGGAATATTTTTATTCAGGTGATTTTTGCTTCATTGAATGGCCTGAACGGATAGAGGAGTTGCTTCCCGCACACTATATCACCGTCACCATTACTGCGCGGGGAACTGAAGAAAGAACTTTTTCCTTCAGCAAATCCTCCTGATTTCTTTTTCCGCGCAGGATTGTTTTCTGCCCCTATTATACGATCATGCTGGGGGTATCCCACAAAAAAACAGCGGTTTGAGTGATTAGACCATAATTTTTTATTAATTTCAGTCCTTAAAATCTTTAGATAAACATGGCTACAGGATTACGAGAAGGAATGGCCTCAATCGCTCAGAAGGGCTTGCTACAGCCCAAGGAAACCCTATCAGCATTGAAAGAAAGGAAGAACAGCCTCTACATAGGTATCCCTAAAGAGATCTCATTTCAGGAAAGCCGTATTGCACTCACGCCGCTTTCTGTGGCATTGCTGGTGAACAACGGACATAAGGTGGTGATGGAAAGTGGTGCCGGGCTTGGAGCCAATTTCTCTGATAATGACTATAGTGAGCAGGGCGCACAGATTACCTACCATAAAAAAGAGGTTTTCGATGCCGATATCATTGTAAAAATTGCCCCGCCTACCCTGGAAGAAGTGGAAATGATGCACAAGGGACAGACACTCATCTCTGCGCTGCAAATGGGGGCACTGAAAGAGAACTACCTTAAAGCCCTCCTGAATAAAAAAATCAATGCCCTCTGTTTTGAGAACCTGCGCGATGAAGGAAATATCCTGAGTGTTGTCCGCGCCATGAGTGAAATTGTAGGCGCTACCTCTATATTTATTGCCGCAGAATACCTGAGCAGTGTGAGTGGCGGAAAAGGGTTGATGCTGGGCGGATTCACCGGTGTCCCGCCAACAGAAATTGTGATCCTCGGTGCCGGCACAGTAGGTGAATATGCCGCCCGTACTGCCTTATCTTTAGGTGCTGAAGTAAAAGTATTCGACAGCTCTATATACCGTCTCCGGAGGTTGCAAAATAACCTGGGTAGCCGCGTATTTACCTCGGTGATGCAACCCATTGTTCTGGAAAAGGCAGTGACCACCTGCGATGTGGTGATCGGGGCGATCAGGGCTTCCCATGGCAGGAGTCCCTGTGTGATCACAGAAGAAACAGTCAGTAAAATGAAGCCCGACGCGGTACTGATTGATGTCAGTATTGACCAGGGTGGCTGCTTTGAAACTTCAGAAGTCACCAACCATAAAGACCCTGTATTCAGAAAACATGACGTGATCCATTATTGTGTGCCCAACATCGCATCCAGGGTACCCAGGACTGCCTCTTATGCCTTAACCAATATATTTAGTCCTATCCTGGTAGATATAGGTGATTTGGGAGGCCTGATGAATGTAGTATGGAACAGACCGGGAATTCGGGAAGCCTTGTATATCTATCAGGGTCATTTGACCAATAAAGACCTTGCTGATAGGTTCAACCTCCCTTATAAAGATATTGAATTGTTAGTTGCAGCCAACCAGTAAGTTCTGCCCATGAAAATATTTGCGCTTTATTTCCTGCTTTTTACTTTCTCCCTGTCCGTTTTTGGTCAGACGAATCCTCCAAAAAAGGCCCTTCACATTCAGGGAATAAAAGCTTATAAGGCCACCATTGCCACAGACAGGAGAAAAACCCTGGTAGAGATCAGGAAAGTTATCCCTTCAGTGAAACTGGATATCCGCTACGCCACAAAAAATAACTTCATGGGACAGGTGATGTATAAACAGGCCCGTGCTTTCGCCCGTAAAGAAGTTGTTGAACAGCTCAGAAAAATTCAGACTTCTTTAAATAAAAAAGGATACAGCCTTAAAATCTTTGATGGTTACCGCCCCTACAGTATTACAGTGGCATTTTATCAGAAAGCGAGCAACAAAGCCTTTGTCGCAAATCCGGCAAAAGGATCTATACACAACCGGGGCTGCGCAGTAGACCTTACACTGGTAGACCTGAAAACAGGTAAAGATCTGGTGATGCCAACCCCTTACGACAGTTTCTCCGCTGCTGCTGCCGCAAACTATCCTAAAGCCAGTGCCGAAGCACTTAAAAACCGGACTTTTCTGATTTCCACCATGCAGCAGCACGGGTTCAGCGTGATGCCCAATGAATGGTGGCATTTCGACTATAAGGGCTGGCGGACTTATGAATTAATGGATATCCCTTTTGAGCTTTTATAAATAAACTGAAGGTAAACCAATGCCATTAAAGTGATTCCGGTACAGAGATAAAACGTGAACGGAATGGCTGAAATATCATCTACAAATAACCATCCTGCCAGTAAAGCCCCCAGACCTATTCCTGCTTCCAGTGCAATATACATGGTGGCCATCGCTTTTCCCCTGTGATGCGGATCGCTCAGGTCTATCGTCCATGCATTGGCCGTCGGAGAGAGCATCCCGGTAGCAATACCATACAGCGCTGATGCGGCCATCAACGAAAAGGAACTTCCCGCCACACCAATCCAGAGCAAGGAGACGGCCAGTAAGCCCAGGGAGATCTTAAGGATCAGCAGGCGCCCATACTGGTCAGATGCCTTCCCTGCCACAAACCTGATTAAAAGGGATGTCAGGGTAAACACCATAAAAAACAATCCCTTATTACTGGTTCCCAAATGATTGCTCCAATCGCCAATAACGGTGAGTATAGCACCATAACTGACATAACTCAACAGAATAATAATGGTGGCCGGAATGACCTTCCATTCAATGATATCCTGTCTTTTTATTTTTAAATGATGGAGACTGAAAGGCTGTTTTTCTTTCAGTGTTTCTTTCATATTGCCCAGGATAATAATGGATAACAGTGCGAATACAGAGGAACAATAGAACAGGATATCTATAGAAAAATGATCAGTTATCGTGCTTCCTATGGCAGGGCCGATGGCCAATCCTGTACTGAAACAGACACCATGCACGCCCATGGCTTCTCCCCAGCGGTGCTGAGGTACCAAATCTGCCACATAGGCTGCCGTGGCGGTAGGCTTAAACCCGGTAGAAAATCCATGAATTAACCTCAGGAATAAAAAGCCTGCAACAGTAGTCAGTACCGGATATAAAAATCCGCAGACAAAACAAACAATAGATCCTACAGCCATTACCGGTACACGGCCAATGGTATCGGTAAGTTTACCACTAAAAGGTCTTGAAATACCTGCTGTAAGGGTAAACAGTGCAATGATGAGCCCTTTGTAGCTGGCACCTCCCATGGCGCTCAGGTAAGCCGGTAATTCCGGGATAAGCATATTAAAGCTTGCAGAAAAGAGAAAGGAACTTAAACAGACCAGTGCAAATTGCAAGGTATAAATCGATTTATCAGCATTTAGCATATCCCTGCAAAAGTAGCTATTTAACTTTTAAAAATGGTCATGAATATAAGTCATGATCCTGGCCATTTCCTTCTTTACTTCTGCCACAGGCAATAAAAAATGATTATTCATGAAGGAAAAAACCAGTACCCTCCCCTTTTTAGTCACCACATAACCACTCTGGTTATAATTGTTGGACAAGGTTCCTGTTTTGCCAAATATAAAAGGCTGGTCGGTTGCCGGATAGGCATTCTTCAGGGTACCTGTTTTGCCTCCGGCGGCCAGCATTCCGAAAAGGCGTTCCCTGTTGTTGACCTCTTTGTAGATCATGCCCAGCAGCGTGACCATATCTGCGGGAGAAACCAGGTTCATCCTGGACAGGCCTGAGCCATCCACCCAGCGCGGGGGATCGGGCAAGGTTGATAAATATTGCTTTTTGATATAGGAAATCGCATCATCCCCACTCAGTGCCTGCTGGAACTGATTAGAGCAGACCAGCAACAGTTGTTCTGCGATGAAGTTATCACTGGGCAGCATCATTTCCCTCAACACTTCGTCGGTTTTCAGACCAGACACCGTTTTCGCGTCAGGCGGCATTTCCAGATGAATAAGCTGTACCGGTAATTTCAGGGTATCGGACAGGAGGTTAAGGGTAATTGCAGTACTGGTTTTATAGGGAATAGCCGCAGAAAAACCTTCCGGAACGGATACCGCAGGATAGTTAAATTCATTGGTGTTAAACTGGCGCACAATCCTGAAATTTGCAGCAGCAGAAAGGCTGTCTTTTATAAAGCAGTCCTTGAATAAGCGGGGCGAAACGACTATTCCCTGATGGCCGGCCAGGACATTAAGGACATTACCTGTTAGCGGCAGCTCCGTAATTTCTGCCTGCTCAAAATCGTTGTAATCATCCCAGGCCCAACCCAGTCCATAAAAATTGCCGGTATATCTTCCGGGAGAAAAAAACAATTGTTTACCACTGTTCTTCAGGAAATTTAATGCCGCAACACCTTTTAAACGGGTATGCAGGAAAGAAGGGTCTCCGGTTCCCCAGAAAATGAGGGAATCCCCTCTTTCTATATACCTCAATGCGGGCATGGTATCAGGTATCATTTTCAATGCTGCATAAAAAGTCAATAACTTGGCATTGGAGGCAGGAGTAAAATATTTGTGGCTATTTCTGTCTGTGATGATCCGGTCATTTTCTGTGCCGCTTAAGGCAAAGCCCACCTGAGCAGCATCATTCAATACAGAATGTTCGAAAACCCTGTTTACTTTCCTGGCGATTTGCCGGTCTGCACTGCAACCCTGGCACAAATACAGCAGCGGAAAAAATAAGCAGAAAAGAATAGAACCATGAGGGTATTGTTTTCCGTACATTACACAATCAATAAGGTGATTTTCCTCTAAAATATCATTTTTTAATAAAGAATGTAACCCTCTATGAATAATAACAGCTATAATCATTGTAAATTATTAATTACATGATACAGAATTGAAGCATTCCACCCTATTTTTAACCCCTTCAGACAATCTACATTAAATTACTTCCCTATATAATGAATCAAAACGCCAAATCACTGGCTGTTGCCGGTATGTTTTTTCTATGTGCCTTTAGCAGCGATGCACTTTACGCACAAAAAAAATCAAAAAAGAACAAAAAAGGGACGCCCCCTGTCGCAGCAGCACCTGCACCAAAGAAAGAGGGGATTAAACCCTTCAAGGAAATCATTACTGAAAAAGCCAGGACCAGGACGGGGCTGTTTGTCACTTACAGATTAGACGACAAATGGTTCTTTGAAATCCCTGACACCCTGTTAAACCGTGAAATGCTGGTGGTATCCCGCCTCAACAAGGTGCCTTCAGGCGTGAAAGTAGGAAACCAGCAATATGGTGGGGAGCAATTAAACGAACAGGTATGGCAATGGGAACGCCGCGGAAAACAGGTTTTTGTGCGCGTACCCAGCTATAGCGTGAAGGCCGACAGTACTTCGGATATGTACCAGTCGGTTAAAAACTCAAACCTGTCTACCATCCTTGCCAGCTTCGACATTAAAGCCTATAACAAAGACACGACAGGGGTGGTGATTGACGTAACAGATTTCTATAACGGAGATGTGATGGCGATCGGTGCGACCGATGATTTAAGAAAAGCCTATAAAACCATCGCCTTAGACCCTTCCCGTTCTTACATTGATACGGTTAAAACCTTCCCCCTTAACATTGAAGTGGTGACCAGCAAAACTTACCGCACAGCGGAATCGCCAATAGATAACAGTATCGGCGCAGTCACCTATGAGTTTAACACTTCGATGTTGCTGTTACCGAAAACACCCGTAAAAGCGAGGATTATGGATCCAAGAGTAGGTTATTTTGGCCAGTCGCAAACAGATTATGGTACCGATGCACAAAAAGCAGAGCGGACTTCCTACATCCACCGCTGGAACCTGGTTCCCAAAGATACCGCTGCCTATATCCGCGGGGAGCTGGTGGAACCAGTGAAACCTATTGTCATTTATATTGATCCGGCAACCCCTAAAAAATGGGTACCGTACCTGATTCAGGGAATTAATGACTGGCAGATTGCCTTCCAGGAAGCAGGATTCAAAAATGCAATTATCGGTAAGGAAGCCCCGACACCACAGGAAGATCCTGAATTCAGTGTAGAGGATTCCCGTTATTCTGTAGTCCGTTATTTTGCTTCCGATATTGCCAATGCTTATGGCCCTCATGTATCAGATCCGCGTACAGGACAGATTCTGGAAACACATATTGGCTGGTACCACAATGTCATGAGCCTCCTGAGAAACTGGTATTTTGTACAGACTGCGGCTGTAAATGCAGGGGCAAGGAAAGCGAAATTTGATGACCAACAAATGGGTGAACTGATCCGTTTTGTTTCTTCCCATGAGATCGGCCATACGCTGGGCCTTCCACATAACTTTGGATCCAGCTACGCTTATCCTGTAGACTCCCTGCGTTCCAAAACATTTACCGATGCACACGGAACAGCACCGTCCATTATGGATTACGCCCGCTTTAACTATATTGCACAGCCTGGAGACGGGGTAACGAAACTGCACCCTTCCATTGGGGAATATGATAAATGGTCTGTTAAATGGGGATATACCTGGTTCCCTGGAAACCTCAGCGCAAAACAGGAACGTGAAAAACTGGATGCCTGGACGGTTGCCAAAGCAGGAAACCCCTTGTATTATTATGGAAGGCAGGGCACAAGCCTTGATCCGAGACTACAAAGTGAAGATTTGGGCGACAATGCCATGAAAGCCAGTACTTATGGTATAGCGAACCTGAAACGTATCCTCCCGAATATTGAAAAATGGACTTATGAAAAAGGACAGGACTTCAGCGACCTTAAAGAAATTTATACGGAAGTGATCGGACAATTCAACCGTTATATGGGCCATGTAGCCACCAATGTAGCGGGGATGAATGAGAACTTCAAAACCTATGACCAGAAAGGACCCGTATACACTTACCTGACCAAAGCGAAACAAAGGGAAGCCATTCAGTTTTTTAACCAACAGCTGTTCACGACTCCGCTTTGGCTGATCAACAATGCGGAACTCAGCAAATTTGACAATGGTACCCTGCTGAACAGGATCAAAACGGTTCAAACCAACACGCTGGGCAATATTTTATCGGCCCCCCGTTTAGCACGTATGCTGGATAATGAAACAAAAAATGGAACCGCTGCTGCGTATACACTTCCGGAGCTATTCGCCGATTTAAAGGGTACTGTTTTCTCTACAGCAAGGCCAGATGCCTTTAAACGCAATTTACAGCGCTCTTACGTAGATAAACTGGAACTGCTGATGACGAAAGACATGGAAATGGCACCCGGTGTTGCTCCTGATACGTATGCGAGATATGGGATGACCCCGGTCAATGTTTCCCTGTCAGACATCAGACCCCTGGTACGCGTGGAATTAAAAACACTGATGGCTACGGCGAAAGCCCGCGCTGTTGCTGGTGATGCCATCACCAAAGCACATTACCAAGATCTGGTGATTAGAATCAACGACATTCTGAATCCCAAAAAATAATTATTTACAAGATATACCAGGTACAGCGGGCGGCCAGCCGCAGGTTATAATTTCCGCTGTACGGGGTATAAATCTTACCAAGAGAAGGGTGTCCCGTATAAAAGGACACCCTTTTTCGTACCACTCTTTTTTTAAGACATCCCTTATTCATTGAAAGCCTGTTAAACAGGTGGTCTTTCCGCAGACCCATCTTTTACCTTGGCTCGGTAACCGTTCTGCTTTTGCATTATTTTAAGCCGGGTCTAGACCGGGTCTCATTCGTACCATGTATACCCGAAGCGGAATGGGATGTGTATCCTTCTGTATCAGAACCGTTGCAGGGCCTTGTGCGAAGACAGGAGTTTCAGTGCTCAAATGCGGTCATAATTTTGAATAAAATTCAGAAAAGAGCCTAGGGGCTTTAAATGATGGGTCCGCCGATATCTCCGGTGATAAAGTTGACAGAGATCAATGGCAGGACAAATTGGCTCTTGTTTTACAAAAGTTTGGGTTCTTTGGTGATAAAAAATAGAAAGGCTAATATATTTGCCAATAAAATGCGTTGTTTTGAGTATGAGAGAAATACACTCCCTGTTTGTTTTAGCAGTTACAAGTCTGGTATTGGTTGCCTGTAATGCCGGGCCGGCGAAGAAAAAAGAAAAGGAAAAACCACAGCCCGTAAGTAAGTCAGAATTTGATGCGATTAAAGGCATCAGGTATACCGAGGTAAAACGCAGGTTCAGCAACGGATTATCGTTTGATACCACTGGTTTTCAGCAGGAACCCAGCTGGATTATTGAACTGCATTCGAAGGACACCATCCTTGCCTATGATCCTGCGCAAAAGATCATGCAGGGCTTTCACCTCCATTACGACCATGGCAATGTCTACAATTTTGCGAAGGAATGGTTCCGGTTCAAGGTCATCAGCAAAGACAGCCTGGTTTTCCAGCGGCTGCAGGTGAGCAAAAAAGAAATCGCAGATGACATCCGTTCGGATGTAAACATGACTTTTTATGCAGACAGCTACATTGAAAATGTTCTCCATACCACAGCAGCGCAGCTTCAAAAGCCAACCGCTGCAGATACTGCATTTATAAAAAAGCGCGTCACCAAGGCCAACCTATACCCCGATAACCGGGACAGCGTATTTGCGGGAAGGCAAATTGCAGTGTTAAGTCCGAAAAGCGACATGATCTCCGTAGAACTGCTGAGTTCTGTGGATCCCCTCATGGGCCGGACCAGGGCATACGATTATCTCTACCCAAGGTATAAGATTGTCATCAACCGTGCTTACAAGGATTTTTCCTATGAATTTAACATCATCGCCGATGAAAAAGGGAAATTAAGGTTGGGTTATTTCTACACTAACCTGCCGGAATTCTACGAAGTCCGGAAAAAGGTTTTGGCAGGAATTGTTGACGTCTACTTACAAAATCTACTTAAAATTAAGCCAGGAAGCACCTTGGGTATACCCCATGCAAGTGAAATTACCGTGAACGTTACTGGCAAAAAATCAGCACGATAGACCAAAAAAAATTATATTTATCAAAAAATGAAGCATTTGCATGATATAAAAAAATAATTACTACCTTGCAGCCTTATTATTAATACTTAATACAATGCAAGAAGGAACAGTAAAATTTTTTAATGTAACTAAAGGTTTCGGATTTATCGTACCAGCAAATGGCGATAGCGAAATTTTTGTACATTCAACAGGCCTTATCGATGAAATCCGTGAAAACGACAAAGTAGAATACGATGTTGAAAGCGGTAAAAAAGGTTTGAATGCGATCAATGTTAAAGTAATCTAGATTATTATAACCATAATTCGTACAAGAGGCTGTATCATAAATCATGATCAGCCTCTTTTTTTATTTATAGCTTCTGTCTCTGCTTATTTTTTATAACATTTTTTCGCAGCACTATTGACACAATTATTTGATTTTCATATATTTAATGTATTAAAACACACTAGATATGGCAATCAGAGAACCCGTATTTAAGCCCTATAACCAACAGCAGATTCTTGCCATCCCGCCCACTCTTGATGAATTAATTCCTGATTCCCATCCTGTTAGAGTTGTAAATGAGGTGATTAATAAGATTAGTATAGAACCTCTTCTAAAAGCCTACCACATTAAAGGCAGTTCCAGCTATCATCCCCAACTTTTGCTTAAAGTTCTGGTTTATGGTTATCTCACCAATATCTATTCGAGCCGTAAGCTGGCTGCCGCTTGCCGTGAAAGCATCTACTTTATGTGGCTGAGCTCCATGAGCTACCCAGATCACAATACCATCAACCGTTTCCGGGGTGTACGCCTGAAACATGCCCTTCGCAGTGTATTTGAGGATGTGGTAAAACTACTTGCCGCTGAAGGCTTATTAAGCATTGAGGAAATCAATACCGACGGGACTAAGATCGAAGCTAGTGCCAACAGGTACACTTTTGTCTGGAAGAAATCCATTCAGACCAATAAGGAAAAAATGAAAAAGCAGCTGACCCACATTTGGGAATATGCGCAACAGGTGGCCAGTGATGAAGACAAGATGCCTGAGCCGCCTGATTTTAAACAGATTGATAGTGAGAAGGTAAAGCAAGCTGTAGAGCAGCTGAATGAAAAGCTTGCCGGGCGGAAAGATATAGACAAGAAAGTGAAGGATAAGCTAAATTATGTAACTAAAAATTATCCGCAGAATATAGCCAGATATGAAGCTCAGGAGGCTATTTTGGGCGAGAGAAACAGTTATAGCAAGACAGATACAGATGCTACTTTCATGCGGATGAAAGAAGACCACATGAAAAACGGACAGCTGAAGCCCGGCTATAATGTACAGATATCTACCTCTAACCAGTTTATCGTCAATTACACGATACATCCCAACCCAACCGACACGACTACCCTGAAGATCCACCTGGAACAACACGTAAGCAGCTTTGGAAAAGCACCAAAGAAACTTACAGCAGATGCAGGCTATGGTTCTGAGGAAAACTACCAACTGCTGGAAGATCAGAAAGTTGAGGCTTTTGTGAAATATGGCATGTTCGATAAACAGCAGAAGGGTAAGTACAACAGCAAATCTCCTTTTGGGGCAGACAAGCTTTTTTATAACCAGCAGCAGGATTGTTATATCTGCCCAATGGGCCAGCAAATGCTGTCAATCGGGTCTTACACAAAAAAGACGACAACAGGCTTTAAGCAAACCCTTAAAAGATACCAGGCAAGGAATTGTGAAAACTGTCCTATGAGAGCAGTTTGCCATAAATCAAAAGAGAACCGCATCATTGAAATCAATGAAAACCTGAACAGGCTTAAGCAAAACGCATTCGAAAAGCTGAACAGCGAAGAAGGAATACAGCGGCGAAAGAAACGATGTTATGATGTAGAACCTGTCTTCGGAAATATCAAACAGAACCACGGGTTCCGCCGCTTTAGGCTCCGTGGAAAGGAAAAAGTGGCCATCGAATGGGGCTTACTCGCAATTGCACAAAATATCAGAAAAAAAGCAGCCTAAAAGAGCTGTTTCATTGACCTTTTTCAAAATCAGATGACTAAAATGCAAATGAACGCGTTGGTGTCCAGAGATGGTACAAAACTTATTAAAATAAAAAAGGCTGCATCATCTAATTTGATACAGCCTCTTTTTTTTTAAGCCTGTTTTTTTGCTTCTCCCTGTTATCCGTCGGCACTATTCTTCCCTTCTGCTGGATTAAGTAAATACAATTTTTATCTTTAAGTTCAAATTTGTCTGATGGATAACAATTATGGACTTCTTATTTCCAAAATTAATGAGTTTACGCAGAAGTTTTACCTGAATAAGCTTCTCAGAGGCATTATCTATGCTCTTGCATTGTTACTATCCGTTTACCTGCTTTTGTTCCTTCTGGTGTATTATTTTCATCCCGGAACAGTCATCAAAACAATCCTGTTCTTCTCCTTCCTGTTCCTATTCGTAATTTCCGTGTCTGCAGGCATCATTAAACCCGCCCTCTCCTATTTCAGGTTAACTAAAACATTGAGCACAGGAGAATCCGCGGCGATGATCGGCAATCATTTCCAGGAGGTAAGGGATAAATTGATCAATACTTTGCAACTAAAGGAACTTGCCGACCTTTCACCACAGCACAACCAGCTGATCCTCGCCGGTATTGAGCAGAAGATCAATGAGCTGAAACCCATCCCCTTTTCCAGCGCCATCCGTTTAGAAGAAAACAAGAAGTACATTAAATATTTCCTGATCCCTCTTCTCCTCATCTTTATCATTGGAATGGTCGCACCGGCCATCCTCCGGGAAGGAACCAGCAGTTTCGTACAATATGATAAAGAAATTTTAGCCCCTGCCCCCTTTAATTTCAATATCCGCAACCGGTCGCTGACAGTGCTGCAGGGCGATGACCTGAAACTGGACCTCTCGCTGGACGGGGACAAAATCCCACAGGAGGTATACCTGCAGGAAGGAGTCAACACCTTTAAGCTGGAAAAAAAGAATAACACGAACTTCCACTATACCTTCAAAAATATCCAGAAAAATAAGGTATTTAGCTTTAGTGCCGGCGGTTTTACTTCAGCCAGGTACCAGGTCACCGTTAAACCACGCCCGGAAATGCTAAGCCTAAGAGCAGATTTGAGCTATCCTGCTTATCTGAATAAAAAAAATGAGCGCATCGAGAATGCTGGAGACCTGTTGGTGCCGCAAGGAACGGTGATCAAATGGCTAATGAACACAGCAAACAGTGAGCACCTGAACTTCCGACTGGACCAACAAATAA